>NZ_AP023086.1:3152500-4352500 GCF_021655555.1 Marinagarivorans cellulosilyticus
TAAAAATATCGTCAACTTTAATGGCGACGGCAACATAATCAATTTCTAGGTAGTCATGAATACCCAGTGCGCGCGTTAAATAGCTTGTTTCTTCCGATAGCTGATGCCGATGGTCCTGTGTTAACTGCTCTAACGCTCCCTGACTTAAGCGATAAACACGTGAATCACCACTGTGAAAAATATGCGCTGTATTCGATTTAAAAATAATGCCGCTAAACGTACACACGTAGCCTTTGTCTTTATTGAACCGATGGGCACTTTGTTGGGTTTGGGCATATAACCAAGAATTTATTGCTTTCAACACAGCTTGCGCTGAATGTTTAACAGACCAAGCATCTGAGGTGCAGTAATAGTCCGATAAAAAGCCCTTCACTGATGCTTCGCTCGCAACCTGACTCACATTACTACTGCTAATACCATCGGCCAACGCCACAGCAATACCTTTGGAGGTTAGTTGGGGTTCGTTGGGTACCATCACGCCATAGCAATCTTGGTTAATTTTTTTTCGGCCAGCGTCACTGTATTGCCCGACCGTTATTTTTAGTGAATCTTTAGTCATAAAAAAACCCCGCTTTTACAAGCGAGGTTCCATTAATAGCGAGTTAATGTGTCAATAGCGGTTAAGCTGAACGACGCTCTGGGCTTGTTTTAACATGTGTTAAATAAAGCGGCAAGCCAACAAACAAAAAGCCTCCCACAAGGTTGCCCAAAACGGTCGGCAATTCATTCCAGACTAGGTAGTCCACTACTGTGAAATCGCCACCCATTATCATAGAAAATGGGAATAGGAACATATTTACAATTGAGTGCTCAAATGCCATAAAAAAGAACAGCATAATGGGCATCCACATAGCCATCATTTTACTTGAGGCTGAAGTGGATATCATCGCACCAACAACGCCCATAGATACCATCCAGTTACACAACATTCCACGAATAAAAATGGTAATCCAGCCGTCTAAGCCGTGCTCTTTATAGCCCAGGGTACGTGACTCGCCGATGCTGCCCACCTTGGCGGCCAAGGCGCCGCCATCGGTATTGTAGCCGTAGGTAAGAATGAAAGATGCCATTACCGCAACGGTTAATGCGCCCGCTAAGTTACCTAAAAATACCCAGCCCCAGTTGCGTAGCATTGTGGACCAAGTACAACCTGCGCGTTTATCGATTACGGCCAGCGGCACTAAAGTGAATACCCCTGTCAACAAATCAAACTTCATTAAATACAGCATGATAAAGCCAACAGGAAATAAAATGGCTCCAATTAACGGGTTGCCAGTTTTAACCATGACGGTAATCGCAAAAAACGCAGCAAGCGCCAAAATGGCACCCGCCATAAATGCGCGAATGAAGGTATCTTTGGTTGACATAAAAATTTTGGATTCACCAGCATCCACCATTTTGGTGGCAAACTCACTTGGTTCTAAGTAGGACATAACTCATCTCATATCAATGGAAGTTGAGCCTTCGCTTTAGCAAGTGACGAACCAAAATAATAAATGTTATAAAAATTAGAGGGTTACAGAATAAGTTCGTAAATTACCGGCCGAGGCACGGTAATGTTGCACCAAAGTGCTTCATCTTACGAAAGCTGCGACTTTTTTAGCGTCATAAGCCTAAGCTTCTTTCCCTCTTAATTTTTGGTCAAAGTTAATATCCGTAATTGAGACTCAAAAGGGTGCATATGTAATGAGCCTAGGGCTAGGGATTGGTCCATTTAGCTCGTGATTAGGGCAAGGGTTTATCCGCTGCTTTTGATCTAGCTCTAGGTTAGGTTTGGTTTTAGCTGGCATAATCCTTTTTTATTTTCAGTTAAGAGAGGCCGCCGTGAGCCAACGTAAAACCGCGAGTAACCCAAAAGCCAATACTGCCCGAGAGATTATTGAGGGTTTACAGCGTTATTTTGTCAGTGAATTGAGCCTGCAAGGTGAGCGATTAAGCACCGACTTCGCTGCATTCAAGCCCGTTGAATGGTTGAGGGATGAGGGTTTACACGGTGGCGGGGTGCGCTACATGGCACAAGATGCGTTGTTTAACCGCGCGTCGGTGAATATGTCGCAGGTTTTTTATGAAGATCTTGACGATAAACCGCTTAATAGCGCAACGGCAATATCGACGATTATTCACCCTGAGCATGCACGTACTCCATCGATCCATATGCATATCAGCTGGACAGAGCTGAAATCGGGTGAGGGGTATTGGCGCTTAATGGCTGATCTTAACCCTGCTATAGGCAACGAGAACGACAAGCAGCTTTTTGCTCAAGCCTTGCAAAATGCCAGTGGCAGCTTGTATGCAGAGGGTTCGAATCAAGGTGATCGCTATTTTTATATACCTGCCTTAGAGCGCCATCGTGGCGTTACGCATTTCTACCTCGAGCAATTTGATTCTGGCGATTGGCAGAGTGATTGCGAGCTGGCCCAGCGCTTTGGTCGCGCGGCAATCGATGCCTATTGCACATTGTTTTACAGTGCTCAGCAAGAAAGCGCGCCGATTACAGCAGAAGAAAAGCAGCAGCAGTTGGATTACCACACGCTGTATTTTTTGCAGGTATTAACGCTAGACCGAGGGACTACATCGGGGTTGTTGTCGCATAGCCATAACGATGTAGGGACTTTGGGCTCTATTCCTAAGCATATTAATCGCGATTTATTGGCCAGTTGGGTTGATAAGGTGCCGGCACCGCAAGAATCTTTGCTCAACGCATTTTTGACCATCTTACCGACACAAAGTGTGGTTGAGGTTGACGATGAAGTGAAATTACAGTTGGCGAATGCTGTGCGAGTATTTTACAAACAGTTTCCTGCTGCGATTGATCTGCAAGCTCGCGGTAACATAGTGCCGCCGACTATGCAAAACCACGGTGTGAAATAATTGGGTTTCTAGGGGCGTTTTATCATCTATTTGCCATAGTTGATTGCGATCATTATATTAGCCCTTTATTTCACTAAGTAGAGTTGTTTTATGAAAAAGTTGTTCCCTATTGCACTTGCTGTCGCGCTATTGGCAGGCTGTTCAAAACCTAGCCCGCTTCACCAATCCATGGAAGACATGGGCGGCGCTTTCAATGCCATGAAAGACAGTGACAGCATTCCTGCGATTAAAGAGCAGGTTGCGCTATTTAAGGCTGGTTTGAATATCGCCAAAGATCAGCCAGTAAGACCGGAAGATCAAGCTACGTTTGACGAGGGTATTGAAGAGTTAAATATCCTGGTTGTGAGCATCGAGGCTGCTGTTGCCGCTAACAACTTACCGGTAGCTAAAGAGCTGATGGGTAAATTAGGTGATGCGCGTAAGAAGTACCACGATAAGTTAGGCGTTAAAAAGAAATAATTTTTAATGTGGGCGTTTAAGCCCACAGCATAAAAATTTCACTGCCAAACAGACAAAAAAGGCCGCATAAATGCGGCCAAAAGCGGCTTTACGGAGCCGTAATTCTGTTTGCGTTATTTACTACATTTTAATAACGCATCTTCTCCTGCTGTTTATTTAATGAACAGCATCTCTGAATATTTAGGGTAAGGCCATACCTTATTGGCGACATAACCCTCTAATGTGTCTGCATGTTCGCGGACTTTATCCATTAAGTCTCTTATGGTGCTAGCACAGTGTTGCATGTGTATTTCGGTAGAATCAAAATCGTGGTTGGCAATGGCAGCACTTAGTTCGCTTACGGTGGCCATCATGCTGTTGGATTCAGTCACGATTTTGCTGGCCACGTCTTTATTGGCTTCTAAGCCTAGTGCGCTGGCGGCTGATAGGCTATCGGTTAGTTCGGTTAAGTAGCTCATTGTTGCTGGGTAGATGGCTGTGGTTGCCATATCAATCACTAATTTGGCCTCCACTTCAATGGACAAAATATATTGCTCGGCATACACCTCGTACCGGCTTTTTAGCTCTTTGGGCGATAGTACTTTGGTGCTGTTAAACAAAGCTTCTACGGCGGGGTCTAAAAACGCGGGCAGGGCATCTGCCGTTGTGGGAATGTTTTTAAGGCCGCGCTGCTCAACCGCAGCCTTATGCCATTCGCTTGAGTAACCGTCACCGCCAAAAATCACATTGCTGTGTTCATCCATTAGCTCTTTCAATACTGCAATGACGGCGGCGGTTTGCTCTAAGCCATCGGCTAAGCGCGCCTCTAACTTTGATGCAACCCACTCAAGGGAGTCGGCCAAAATGGTATTCATGGCAACCAATGGGCCGGAAACCGATTGTGAGGATCCTACCGCGCGAAATTCAAAACGGTTACCGGTAAAAGCAAAAGGCGATGTGCGATTGCGATCGCCGGGGTCGCGCTTAAACGTTAAAATTTGCGAAAGGCCTAAGTCCATATCGCCACCACACTCGGTAGGGCTAAGGTTGCCTTCTTTGATGTCCATAAACACTTTTTCGAGTTGGTCACCTAAATACACCGACAAAATAGCCGGTGGTGCTTCGTTAGCCCCTAATCGATGGTCGTTTGCCGCAGAAGCAATCACCGCGCGCAATAGCGGCCCAAATAGATGAACGCCGCGAATAACCGCTCCGCAAAACAATAAGAAGTTCAGGTTTTTTTCAGGGGTATTACCAGGGTCCAATAAATTACCTTGAGTAGAATTACCGACCGACCAATTCACGTGTTTGCCTGAACCATTAACGCCAGCAAAGGGTTTTTCGTGCAGTAAGGCTAAAAAACCGTGTTTTTTTGCGGTGTTTTTCATTACCGTCATTAACAGCTGCTGGTGGTCGGCCGCTACGTTGGCCGCTTCGAAGTAAGGGGCTATTTCAAATTGGCCTGGGGCAACTTCGTTGTGGTGTGTTTTTGCTGGAATACCCAAACGGTATAGTTGGTCTTCAAAGTCTTGCATAAAAACTTGGACGCGCTCGGGAATGGCGCCAAAGTAGTGGTCGTCGAACTGCTGGCCTTTTGCGGGGGCTGCGCCAAATAGCGTGCGCCCAGCTAAGAGTAAATCTGGGCGGCTGTTGGCAAAGTTTTCGTCAATTAAAAAGTATTCTTGTTCTGCGCCACAGCTAGAATTCAGCGTTGTTATATCGGTCTCTCCCATTAGCGCTAAGACTTTTTGTGCGGCACTATTCATCGCCGCATTCGAGCGCAGTAGGGGGATTTTTTTATCTAAAGCTTCACCCGTCCAAGACATAAATACACTGGGGATCATTAATGTGGCGCCATTGGCGGTATGCATAATGTACGCAGGGCTGGTGGGGTCCCAGGCGGTGTAACCGCGGGCAGCATTGGTCATGCGCAAACTACCGTTAGGGAACGATGAGCCATCGGGTTCGCCTTTAATTAACAGGCTGCCGGTAAACTCGGTAATGGCATTGCCATCGGCGTTAGTCACAATAAAGCCATCATGCTTTTCGGCGGTGGCATTGGTCATTGGGTAAAAAATGTGGGAAAAGAATTTCGCGCCTTTTTTCATAGCCCAATCTTTCATTGCAGCTGCTACAACATCTGCCGTTGCAGCGCCCAAAGGAGCGCCCGTCTGCACGGTTTTCTTCATTGCCTTAAAAGCATTCTTTGATAAACACTCTTCCATGGTGCTGAGATTAAACACATCGCAGGCCCATATTTCACTGAGCGGTTTGGGTATTTCCACTTCGGCGGGCGGTGTTGAAGTGATTTCGCTAATGGCAAGAAATCGTGATTCGCTAACGGACATAAAAAAGTACCTCTGGGGCATGAGTTTGCAATAGTGGATAACAGCAGCAGTAAAACCATCGAGCCTGCGCAAGCTAGAGGATGCGCGCTTTTTTTGATGCTTAGCTGCGTTTAGGTTAAAGGTCTTCGTGGTGGATTGGCTCGCAAAAAATAAGCCGCACACAATGCCTAGCTCGCCTTTAGTTTAATTTTGAGCCAACAAGATCGGTTTTCTCACCAATGCTGTGCGTTCGATTTCTTTTCGGTGCGTAGCGCTATAAGCGATGGCTGAAGTTGGGCCGCTTAGCATCCTTATTTGGCTTCCGGTCAAGAAAGCTGCTGTAGAAAAGGGCGTTTTTTTGTGTGAGAGCTTTTTTCATCGCAGTAGTACTAGCATTGTGGTTTTGTCTGATCCCGAGCGCAGGCGCTTCTTTATGTTCTTAAATGGCGCGTAAATGGCGTTAATAGTGCGGAAATTGATGCTAACGTATCGTTAATGGTGCATTGCTCAAGTAGCCGAATTTGCTGCCCTTGCGCCAATGCGGGCTATAAATGCAACGGAATTCTACTTTTTAGCCTTGAACTTTTTAAAACTGGCCCTACCTAATCTTGCGCACTCGTAAACAGCTTTGTATGGGGAGCTTCCCCCTGTAACTAGGAGACCAAGCAATGTTTTTTTCGATTGATTCGCACCTTCATGTTGGCGCTACCTCACCTTTTTACGCGATACCTCTTATTGCGGCATAGTTTGAACAAATTTTAATCATTACTCTTTGTAAATATTAGGAGGAATCTATGCTGAGCGTTCACCAGTTATCCAGAACCTACGGCTCGTTTGTGGCTGTCGATAATGTGAGCTTTTCGATAAATAAAGGCGAAATAGTTGGCCTGCTAGGGCATAACGGAGCGGGAAAGACCAGCATTATGAAGGTGATTAGCGGCTACTTGGAAGCCGATACTGGGCGTGTCACCGTCGATGGTGTGGATTTGCAAAATAGCCCCAAATTAGTACAGAAAAGCTTGGGCTATTTACCGGAAAGTTTGCCGGTATACCCCGAGATGACAGTGGCAGATTACCTTGATTATGCGGCTGACCTTAAGGGGTTAAAAGGTGAAGAGAAGGCCAGCGAGCTGCGGCGAGCGATTAAAGCAACAGACATTACTGAAAAATTATTAGTTCCCATTGCTACGCTTTCGCGTGGTTATAAACAGCGTGTTGGTGTAGCACAAGCGATTCTTGGCCGCCCTAAATTACTCATTCTTGATGAACCCACCAATGGGCTCGACCCAGAGCAAACACAACACATGCGCGATTTAATTTGCGAAGTGGCTAAAGACGCGACTGTTATTTTATCTACTCATATTATGCAGGAAGTTGAAGCGATATGTAGCCGAGTATTAATGTTGAATGCGGGTAGTTTGGCGCTTGATGCCAAGCTTGATGAGCTACGTGCGAGCCACCACTTGTTATTGCAAACATCGCTTAATAAGAATGACGTCTTAGCAATGGCCGACTGGGGCGAAATCGATTCGGTGAAGTTATTGCATACAGTAGAAGGCGGTAGTGAGTTTAGGGTTGCCTTGGATAATAGCGCTAAGCCGAAGCTTGTAGCGGCTAGAATTGCGGCCTTTATTGTGGCTCAAAACGCTGAGCTTTATGCCTTGCAGCCAGAGCAACGCAATTTAGAAACGCTGTTTAAGGAGGTGAATCAAGGTTATAAAAAGGAGGGGCTAAACCATGCCGCGTAATCATGTAGATGCTAATGCCACAGTAAAGCGCATTGCGCTAAAAGAAATTACCTTATTCTTTGCATCGCCCATTGCATATTTATTTTTAGCCTCGTTTGCGGCTATTTCGCTATTTGTATTTTTTTGGGGCGAGTCTTTTTTTGCGCGCAATATTGCCGATGTTAGGCCGTTATTTGAATGGATGCCAGTATTGCTTATTTTCTTAAGTGCTACGCTCACTATGCGTTTATGGAGCGATGAGCGGCGAAGCGGTACCTTAGAATATGTCCATACCCAAGCAATACCGCTTTGGCATTTTGTGCTCGGTAAGTTTTTAGGTTGTTTAGTACTTTTGGCTATAGCTTTGTTTATTACTTTGCCGCTACCTATCACAGTATCACTGATCGGTGATCTTGATTGGGGGCCGGTTGTTGCGGGCTACACGGCGACTTTATTTATAGGTGCCGCTTACCTGAGTATTGGTTTGTTTGTTTCCTCACGCAGTGATAATCAAATTGTTAGTTTGATATCCGCTTCGGCAGTATGTGGGGTATTTTATGTACTAGGAACACCACTAATTACCGACTTTTTTGGTAATACGGCAGGGGATTGGTTGCGAGCTATCGGCACAGGTTCACGCTTCGAAGCCATTACCCGCGGGGTTTTAGATATTAGAGATTATTACTACTACTTAAGCTTGATAGTTGCTTTTTTAGTGTTGAATATTTACTCGTTAGAAAAAGAGCGGTGGGTGAAAAGTGGGCGTAGGCCTTTACATCGGCAGTGGCAAGCTTTAACGGCGCTACTGGTTGCTAATGCGGTTGGTGCAAACTTATGGTTGGGGCAAGCCGATAGTTTACGCATTGATGTTACCGATGGTAATCAATATTCGATCAGCGAAGCGACTGAAAATTATCTTGATCAATTACAAGAACCACTGCTTATTCGTGGCTATTTCAGCGCGAAAACACACCCGCTATTAGCGCCGTTGGTGCCACAAATGCGTGATTTGATTAAGGAGTATGAGGTTTCTGGCAAGGGGCGGGTGCGTATTGAATTTATTGACCCACAATCGAACCCGGCTTTAGAAGAGGAGGCCAACCAAAAGTACAGCATTCAGCCAGTGCCTTTTCAGGTGGCCGACCGTTACCAATCTTCTATTGTTAGCTCTTATTTTAACGTGGTTGTGCAATATGGTGATGAGCATCAAGTACTTGGGTTTAGAGAACTTATCGAAGTTAAGGCGCGGAGCGAAAGTGATATTGATGTGCAATTGCGCAATCCAGAGCATGATTTAACGCGCTCGATTAAAAAAGTGTTACACGCTTACCAAGCAGGCGGAAACCTTTTTGATACCGTTAAGGCAGAGTTAAGTTTGACAGCCTATGTATCGCAAGCACAAAAACTACCTGCCCAATTAGTTGGATTTCGCCAAGCTATAGAGGAGGTTGCTGGCGATTATGTGGGGCGATCGTCGGGGCGCTTCAAAGTATCTTTTATTGACCCCGAAGATAATGGTGGCCAAGTTGCAAAACAAATTGCTGGCGATTATGGCTTTCAGCCCATGGCAACCAGTTTGTTGAGTAATGAGTCGTTTTATTTTTATGTCACATTACAAGGTGGTGATCAAGTTGTTCAGTTGCCGCTCGGTGATTTTGGCAAAGACGAGTTCAAGCGAAATTTAGAGGCGGGAATTAAACGTTTTGCAGCTGGCTTTACTAAAACTGTTGCTCTGGTTGCGCCTAAACCTGATTACTCTTCGCATTATGGCCCCGGCAGCGCTGCTGCTCGCTTTGCCACGCTAGAATCATTCTTAAGCGCTGAGTTGAATGTTGTACAAGAAGATCTTTCTGATGGCAGTGTCTCAGGGGTGGCCGATATTTTATTGTTGGCGGCTCCTAAAGATCTTGATGACAAACAATTATTTGCTGTAGATCAGTTCTTAATGAAAGGCGGTACAGTGATTGCGGCCACATCGCCTTTCAGCGCTAATTTTAGCAATCGCAGTTTGGCGATACGAAAGCACAATAGTGGTTTGGATGATTGGTTAAAGCACCACGGTATTGAGCAGCAAGCGTCGCTTGTGCTTGATCCGCAAAATGCCGCTTTCCCTGCACCTATTACGCGGAACCTTGGCGGCTTTCAAGTGCAAGAAATGCGAATGCTTGATTACCCGTATTTTACTGATATTCGCGGTAAAGGCTTAAATGATGACAATCTGATCACCTCTGAATTGCCGCAGTTAACAATGGCTTGGGCATCGCCTGTTGAAATAAACGAGCAGAAAAATTCAGCGCGAACAATTACGCCACTATTGCGTTCTTCGAGCCAATCTTGGTTGTCTTCGTCGACAGATGTTATGCCTAAAATGACGCGCCAAGGTGTGAGTGCTTTTACGCCTGAAGGCGAACAAAAGTCGCATTTGCTAGGGCTTGTTAATGCGGGCCGTTTTGATTCTTATTTCGCGGGTAAAAACTCACCGCTGATTGACGCAGAAAGTAAAAACGAAGCTGCTACACAAGAGGAGGGTGCCGCTCAGGATGATAGTGGTCAGGACAATACTCTCGATGTAAGCAGTGTGATTGAACGTTCGCCAGATTCTGCACGCATTATTCTCTTTAGCTCTAATGAGTTTTTAAATGATCAAGTGCTACAAATGCTGGGTAGCGCGCAGCAAACGAGTTATGTGAATTCTATACAAATGTTAGCTAATGCCATCGATTGGTCTTTGGAGGATTCGGGTTTGCTCAGTATTCGCTCGCGTGGGCACTTTAATCGCACATTACCGCCCATGGAAAAAGACGAGCAAATGTTTTGGGAGTATTTGAATTACGCTTTAGCCGCTTTGGCAATTATTGTGATTGCTGTGTGGGAACGACGCCGGCGGGCAATGAAGCATAAACGTTATTTTGACTTGCTTGCAGTGTAAAGGAGGTAGTAAATAATGAAACAAAAAATAGTATGGCTTACGGGAATTTTGGGCGCACAAATTTTATTGGTGCTGGTGTTTTATGTATTAGGGCAAAATGCATCGCCTAAGCTGGAGAGTAAGCCGCTTATTAACTTTGATAAAACAGCATTGAGTAAGGTCTCTATTTCTGATGGTGACGCGGATGTTGTGTTAGAGCGCAAAGGTAACGCTTGGAAAATCTCCACATTACACAATCTGCCTGTTAATCAAGCTAAGCTTGAGGGTTTACTTGACACCTTGGCGAGTTTACAGACGCAGTGGCCGGTAACATCAACTACCAGCAGCCATCAGCGTTTTGAGGTGGCGAGTAGCGCCTTCAATAAACGTATTACGCTATATAACGGCGACGAGACTATGGCGCAATTGTATTTGGGCACGTCTCCGAGCTTTAAAAAGTCGCATGTCCGCGTTGAAGGCGCTGACGAAGTGTATGCTCTTGAAATTAATGCTTATGAACTGGCAACCAACGCGAGTGATTGGCTCGATAAATCGCTGCTGGCGGTACCGAAGCTTTTGTCGATCAAGGGTGACAATTTTGAAATCAAGCTTGATGAAGCTCAAAAGGCGTGGGAGTTCGCTGATACCACCCAACAAGCCCTGGATCAAGAAAAAGCGCAAGCGTTGGCAGACGCTTTGACAACGCTTAATGTTATTGCAGTTGCGGATAATGCACCGGCCTTTGATGGTGGCGAGGTGAAGACGCTGACGGTCGCATCAGGCGAAGCATTTAGCTATCACTTCATGCAAAAAGACAGCCGTTATTATGTCAAACGTGCAGATATAGGTGAGGTAGCATTTACGATATCGCAGCACGACTATGAAGGCTTGGTTAATGCTAGTTTAGAGCCACTACAAGCAGCACCGGAGGTGGCACCAGAATCACCTGAGCCTAAGGAGTAACTTTAGAGAAATCAACATGCTAGAGAGGCTGCGGCGCTAGCATGTTGATTCTTCCTGCGCTAGCTTTTACGTGCAGCGTTGATAGATACCCACATAGCATCTAAAGTTGTAGAGACTACTTGATAAATCAAGGCTTTAAGATGAAAAACCGACGAGAGCACTCGCGACTTCCTTTGTCTATCGATGTGAAAATTTCACACCCACTGTTTGGTGAGAAAGTCGTAACAACCAAAAACTTTTCAGAAGGCGGCCTGTTTATTCTGGCTGAACCCTCTGAGCTACCACCGGTGGGGGAGTTTGTTGATGGTCAGGTGCAAGGTATGGCGGATGAAGCCCCCATTGTACGAATGAAAATAGTACGCATGGAGGGTGACGGCTTGGGTTTGCAGTATGTGGTTAGTGAGGATTGAAGCTTATTCTTAGGATTGGCTGGATTGACTTGCTCCCAAGCAGGAGCAAAGCCGATCCTATTGACCTGTGCCGTAAAATTTCAATGCTAAACATTTGCCTTCGCCCTGTGGTATTGGCTACGTGGTACTTTGGTAGCACTGTCTAACTGTTCTCGAGGCAGCTAGGATTCTCTCGAAAGGCTCTACAAATATTGCGCGCTCGTAATCGTCTACACAATTAGACGTGTGAGTGGTTTATAATCCCTTCTTTTTTTATATCCGGTGTTTTGTGACTGGCCTTTACTTAGCCAGAACGGCTTGGCATCTTGCGCCTTAGTCGTTGGGGTCGGCTTTTGATAAGCGCGCCCTTTAGAACAAAGCCGATGGGCTTAAGTGGGCAGTTGTTAATTGCCCAGGCAGCTCGAGGCTTGTTTTTTTTGGCTGCTCTTATTTGACTTAAGCTATCACCCTAAATGATAAATCAATTGCCTCAAGGTGTTTGGTTAGAGCGCCCACGGAGATGCGGTAGGGTTGGCAGCTTGGTAGTGCTTCAAAATTATCGAGTTCAACGTTGCCAGAAACTTCAAAAACACTGTTTGGCGCTGGAGTGTTTAGAATCTCGAGTGTATCTTCGCGGCTAAAGTTGTCGAGCATAATAATGTCTGCTTTAGCGCTGAGCGCTTCCTCAAGCTCTGCTCGCGTTTCGACTTCTACTTGAACAGGCTTGCCTGGCGCCATTGTTCTAGCTTGTGTAATAGCTGCGCTGATGCCGCCACAAGCACAAATGTGATTTTCTTTTATTAAGAATGCATCCCACAAGCCAATGCGATGATTGTGGCAGCCGCCAACAGCTACAGCATACTTTTGTGCGATGCGTAACCCCGGTAGTGTTTTACGGGTGTCGAGCAAGGTAATTGCTGTGCCTTTGACGAGGTCGGCGTATTGGCGGGCAAGGGTTGCCGTGGCGCTTAATGTTTGCAGCAAGTTAAGTGCTGCGCGCTCACCAGTGAGTAGGGTGCGGGCATTGCCGCTAATTTCAAATAAGGTATCGTTGGCGTTTGCGGTATCGCCATCGCTCTTTAACCATTGTATGTTGGTTTTACCGCCATACTGGACATCTAGAAAGGAAAAAATAGCATCGACCCATGCGCTGCCACAAACTACGGCTTTTTCGCGGGTAATGACGCGTGCTCGTATGCTCTTGTCTTGGGGAATGAGCGCTGCGGTAATATCGCCGGTGTTAATGTCTTCTTGCAGTGCAGCTTTTGCGTTGGTTTCTATCGCTTGAGCAAGTAGTGCAGGCTCTACGCCTAGTCCAATAAACTCAGACACCCTTAGCCCTCTCGGTTATGGGCGCGCATGGCGCGTTGTTTTTGCTGGGACCAGTCGCGTTCTTTTTCGGTATTGCGTTTGTCGTGCATTTGCTTACCTTTGGCCAGTGCAATTTCGCACTTCACCATATGGCGCTTCCAGTAAAGGCTGGTAGCCACAACGGTGTAACCCTTTTGGTTAACCGCTGCTTGTAGGCGATCTAGCTCTTTACGTTTAAGTAGTAGCTTGCGATAACGGGTGGGTTCGGTGACAAAGTGCGTGCAAGCGGTGCCTAGGGGCTGGATTTGTGCGCCCATTAGCCAAGCCTCGTCATTTTGAAAATACACGTAGCTTTCGGTGAGCTGACCTTTGCCTTCACGCAGACTTTTAACTTCCCAGCCGGTTAGCGCTAGGCCCGCCTCAAAGCGGTCTTCAATAAAGTAATCGTGTCTGGCGCGGCGGTTAGTCGCAATAGTGTTGCTCGACGGCTGTTTTTTCTTCTTTGTGCCCATGGTCTTTCTATCAAGGTTAACGGGGCGAGTAGCCTAATGCATGTCTGCGGGCGTGTAAATAACGGCAGCTACGCCGCAGCCGACGGTTTCTGGTAGAATCGCGCCTTTTCGACATCTTGGATTGGTAGGCGGTAGCGCAGTTATGACAGATAAAAACGGTAAGGTAGGCTTTGTATCGCTCGGGTGTCCGAAAGCATTAGTGGATTCAGAGCGCATTCTGACGCAGCTGCGTACCGACGGTTATGATGTGGTGCCCAGTTATCATGATGCTGATGTGGTGGTGGTGAATACATGTGGCTTTATCGATAGCGCTAAACAGGAGTCGCTAGATGCCATTGGGGAAGCCATGAAAGAAAACGGCCGAGTTATCGTAACTGGTTGTATGGGTGTCGAAGAAGAGGCTATTCGCGAGGTTCACCCCAATGTGCTGTCTGTTACTGGTCCCCAGCAATACGAGCAGGTCGTGGGTGCGGTGCATGAGGTCATTCCTCCTTCGCGTGAGCATGACCCTTTTTTGGATTTGGTGCCGCCGCAAGGTATTAAATTAACACCTCGGCACTACGCGTATTTGAAAATATCTGAAGGCTGTAATCACAGTTGTTCTTTCTGCATTATTCCTTCTATGCGCGGTAAGTTGGTTAGCCGCCCGGTAGGCGATGTGCTGGATGAGGCTGAGCGTTTAGTTAAGGCTGGTACGCAAGAGCTACTCGTGGTGTCGCAAGATACCAGCGCTTATGGCGTGGATATGAAATACCGCACCGGCTTTTGGCAAGGTCGGCCGGTCAAAACAAAAATGTACGACTTGTGCAATGCCCTTGGCGATTTGGGTGCGTGGGTGCGCTTACACTATGTTTACCCATACCCGAATGTCGATGACATCATCCCTTTAATGGCTGAAGGCAAAGTGCTGCCTTACCTCGATATGCCGTTGCAGCACGCAAGCCCCAGCGTGCTTAAAGCGATGAAACGGCCGGGCCAGCAAGAAAAAACGATTGAGCGCATTCGTGCATGGCGGAATATTTGCCCGGATATCACCTTGCGTTCCACCTTTATTGTGGGGTTTCCTGGTGAGACAGAAAACGATTTTGAATACTTGCTGGATTGGCTGGATGAGGCCCAGCTGGATCGTGTTGGGTGCTTTGAATATTCTCCCGTTGACGGTGCGAGCGCCAACAAGCTGGCTGACCATGTCCCAGACGAAGTTAAAAAGGAGCGCTGGGAGCGCTTTATGGCAAAGCAACAAGAGATCTCGGCCAAGCGCTTGCAGCAAAAAATTGGCAGTGTACGTGAGGTGCTAATTGATTCTGTTGAGCCGGGAGTCGCAATAGGCAGAACAGCGGCAGACGCCCCCGAAATTGACGGCATTATCACGTTGGATGATGATTATGGTTTACAGCCTGGTCATCGTTTGAATGTACGTATTACTGATGCGGACGAGTACGATCTATGGGGCGAACCGGCAGAGATGGACAGCGAGTAAGGTTCTAGCTGCACAGCTTACGCTGCGCGCTTTTAACGAATTAACAATTTAACGGTTAGCTGCTTGGCAAATGGGCTTTAAAAACTGCTCGATATCTCTTAGTGTTGGTGCGAGAAAGTTTAGCCCGCGGCTTGTCGCTACAATAATGTCTTTGTGGCTTACGTTGGTGTAAATATGTGCTGTCGCCGGCACACCGGCGCTTTGGAGTTTTTGTTGCAGTACAGTGGCGGATTCCGGCACTACAATAGTATCGTCCTCGCCGTGCAACAGTAATGTGGGCGGGTTGTCTGGGTGAATGTGGTTAACCGTAAGCGCCTGTATTTGTTGTTCTGGCTTTTCGCCAAACATATCGAGCCAGCGCGGCTTTTGTGAGGGCAAGAAGAAATCGTGCGGGCCCGATAGCGAGATATAACCGGCGACTTTTTCTTTATTTAAACCGGCCGCCTCTAAGTAGGTGGTATCAAAACTCACCAGTCCTGCCAGCATTGCACCGGCTGAATGCCCCATCAAGATTAACGGTTTTTGTTGAATTAGCTGCTGTACTTTAGGCTGCGCAATACTTAAAGCAAAGTCTTCTACAAATGTGGGAAATTTTACTTCCGGGTAAAGACGGTAGTTGGGGATAACAACGGTATGCCCCTTGCGCCCCAATGCGGCGCCGACAAAGCCGTACATGTTTTTATCGCCACTATCCCAGCTACCGCCGTAGGCAAAAACAATGACACAACCATTATTGTTATCGGGGGGGCTGTATATATCGAGTGCTTGCCGAGCATGTGGGCCGTAAGCAATGTTGTTGTCAGTTTTGAATTTTTCAGCGCTATTGAGTTTGTTGAGTAGCGTTGTTGGTGAGCATGCGGCAAGGCATAGTGAAGAGATACTAATAAAGAATGCCTTGATCTGCGGGAAGTGCCTTGCAATCATGTTGGGTCTCTAGGTTTCGGGGCTTCCACTGATTTAATGTTTAGTGTTCGGCTCGTGCTTGCCATTTTTTATGTGCTAGCTGCCCAACTACAGTAATATATAAGCTTTTTATTGCGATTGCTGGGTTAATCCATCATTGTGTTGCTGTTGTCGTATTTACGCGGATAGTCTCGTGGTTGTCGGCGGCGTTTATTGACCGGAAGCGGGCCAGCTCTCAGAGAGCTCTTACGGTGATTAGGTTGGACACGGTGGTAGCTTGCTTCGGCCGCTGCCGGAGTTATAAAAAGCTAATCATTGTCTGCTTATGAATAAAGTGCAGGAGGTATGAGACATGAAATCCGAGCTCCCAGTGTCCATAGTGGGCGAACAAGAAAATTTGATACATCAAAGGATTCATGATCACTCGATCAGACAACCTAACAACATTGCAGTCCGCTATCAAGGGCAGACACTCAGTTATAGGCAGTTATGGCGCATTGTTCGCTTCAGAGCGAAAGAGCTGCGCGCTAGTGGAGCTGTACGCGGCACGCCGGTTGTTGTTGCGCTAGAGCCTGGGTTGGAAATTCTTCCTTATATCGTCGCTATCATGAGCATCGGAGGCATTTACGTCCCGACGGATTTATCATTTCCTGAGGCTCGCCTATTAAATATACTGGGTAATTTTACCGAAAGCATTGTTGTTGTACCCGAGGCGCAAAGGAATAAAGCGCAAGATCTTGCGGATAAGAGCGCCAGTAAAATTACTGTTGTCTCATGCGGAGCAGACCTTGGGTCGATTGATCAGCTGGAAGACTTTACCGATGTCGGATTGAGTGTGGCTGATGAATCACATATCTTTTTTACCTCGGGTACAACAGGTCATCCCAAGGGTGTGGTTTCCAGTCATAAAAATTTAATACATTATGTTGACTCTGCTGTGAATCGTTACGGGTTTAAGGCTGAGGATTGTTTTTTGTGCGCGGCGAAATATACGTTTAGTATAAGCTTGTTTGAGTTGTTAATACCGTTGTCTATTGGCGCTTGCGTGCAATTGATTCCGCGGGCTACAGTTTTAGATTTAAAAGCTCTAGCTCAAATTTTAAAAACCGTAACGGTATTTCATTTTGGCCCAAGCCTATTAAAAAAATTACTGCCTTACCTTAAACAGCACGATAGTGCCGAGTATGCAAATATACGGCATGCGTCTTCTGGCGGCGATTTTGTGCCCTTAGCCGTACTTAGCGACCTTCGTAGTGTGTTCTCGCGCGCTGAGATTTATGTGATTTATGGTTGTAGCGAAGTGAACTGCATGGCCGCCACCTTTTTTGTTTCTATGGATCTTGATGCCATACAAAAGAGTCGGGTTGGGCTTGCACATCAAAATGTTGCAATTAAAATTTTAAATCAAGAGTGCTGTGATGTGCCGACGGGAGAGACGGGATTTATCTATATTGCCGGCCCTGGAGTCGCGAAAGGCTATCTAAACTTACCTTCACAAGAACGAAAAAGTTTTCATCTGTTCGATGGTGTCAGATATTATTCGACCGGTGATTTAGGTCGGCTGGATGCCGACGGAGACTTGGAGGTGTTAGGGCGTGCTGATTTTCAAGTCAAGATAAAAGGTGTCAGGATTGAGCTTCAAGAAATTGAAAAAAATTTGCTTTTACTGGGTGAGGTGGCAGACGCCGTTGTTGTGAGCTCTGAGTTATTTGATGATATGTCAGGTAACCGAGACCCAATTTTAATTGCCTACATCGTTTTTAGTGAATATAAGCCTGACTGTGTTAGCTATATAAGACAGCGGCTTAGATCCGAGCTTCCCGAATACATGTTGCCCAACCTGTTTGTTAGGCTAGCGTCGATGCCGTTAAACCACAATGGAAAACTCGATCGCTCTCAGCTTCCAAGCCCGAAAGTCGCCGATGTGCTTACGGCTGGCGAAGCGATTGAGCCTCAAGGGGATGTCGAACAGCAGCTTAGTGATTTCATGCTGGAATTAAATTTGTCTTCGCCTATTAGTCGGAATGATAGCTTTTTTGATGTTGGTGGTGACTCATTAGCTGCGGTGACATATTTGAAGAAAATTGAAGATTTTTTTGACAAACATATACCTATATCATGGTTTTACCACCATCCAACCATTGCAGAGGCTGGTGAGCTTATTCGTCAAAATGTAGAAATTGATAGCGGTGATGAAGTTGTTGTTCTAAAGCAGGGAGATCCCGAATTACCTCCGTTGTTTTGCCTCTATGGTATTTTTCTTTACCGTGATTTAGCTTTGGAATTAAGTGTTGCCAGAAGTGTTTGTGGGGTCTACTTAGAGTATGAAACTGAGCTCTTTAATGAAATGGCTTCGGTTGAAGATTCTCCAAATTTTATCAGTGTGACAAAGATCGCCACACTATATTTAAACTGTATTAAGCAGCATCAGAAAAATGGCCCTTATTATTTATGTGGGGAATCTTTCGGTGGAATAGTGGCGCTTGAGGTCGCGCGTTTATTGATTGCTGTTGGTGAAAAAGTGTCTTTTATAGGGATGCTTGATTCCTCTGGGCCTCATTTTTTACAGCGCTTTGGAGCCCTCGATAGGGCTTGGGTGCACGCTAAATTATGTTTAACTCAGGGGCTTCCATATATCCTGCCATTGCTACAAGCCAGAATTAAGGGGCAGCCCAAAACGTCCGCGAATGGCGGCGAGCTGGTGGTGGATTATCGGGCTCAGGCTCGAAAATTTGCCTCAAGTACTTATGAGCCAGAACCGTTTACTGACCCAGTCGTTCTTTTTCGGGCGCGAGAGCGATCTCAATTTGAGCCTAAGGTCGAGGACCTAGGCTGGGCTGAGGTGCTCCCAAAGTTAACGGTTCGTACTGTTGAAGGAGATCATCTTGGTATGTTGAAGAAAGGTTGCGTCTTTGATTTGGCTCAGAATATGAAGCCATATTTATAGTATTAACCCGTAACTATTACAGGTTAGGGTGAAATACTGTTTTCATGGCAGTAAAAAAGGAGGCGGCTCTTACTGGGCCTTTGCTTCGATATTGGTTACACTGCCTACCCGTTTAATCAAGGAGAGGCTCTTCTCCGCTTTAGTGAGGTGATCTAGTGGCTTCCATAGAACATGGATTGCTCGTCAGGCATCGATGATTGCCTTATTTTTAGCTTGAAGTACTCGGTATCCTTGATGCCTCTTGCTCGCTTGCGAATCATGCCAATGCTGACATTGCCGGCTTCAATTCTGGCGCTAGTCAGCCCGTGTTTTCCGTAGTTACAAATGCCTACGCTATGCTTCCTTAGTGACTTTGCAAATTTCTTGAGATAGAGCATATTCGTCTGTTCCGCGATGTCGCACCACTGCTCCAATGCATTCATCATGGCGTCATAATTCCCTGCATTCCACAAAGCTTGGAGCTGCTCTTTGAGTATATAAAGTGTATTGATATTGGAATTATTTTCGAGCAATGTCTGGAGTTTATTGGCTTGTTTATCATTTAACTTGTCGGCATTTTTTAACAACAGGTAGTGGGTACCTTTAAGCTGCTCTTTGCCTGCGCGATCCGCCTTTCTGAACTCGATCCTACGCTGATTGCTCATGGCTTTACTGTAGTTTTGCATCACATGAAACCGATCGAAAACAATGTCAGCATTAGGCAAGCATTCGCGTACCGATTTTTGATAGGCTGGCCCCATATCCATGGCTACCGCCTCTATGTTTTCAGCGGTTTGTGCTGGTAAGCGCTTTAGAAACGCTGTCAACACCTCGGCTTTACGGCCTGTCTCAACGCCAATTAAATGACCGGATTCCATGTCATAAATCACCGTCATATAATCATGGCCTTTGGCTCTAGCGACTTCATCGACCCCAAGATATTTTAAGTCAATTAATTTTTCAGGATTAAGTGCAGGCAACGTTTTCTCTAGGTGAAATTTATCCATATTTTTCACCGTTTCCCATCGTAGCTTTAGGTGCCGACTGACCGTGCTGATACTCATATGGCGACACAATCCGCTCACCAACTGGCAAAATCTTTGAGTATAGCGATTGCCTGTATCGACAAATTCGCAAGCCTCCATTAGACGCCTACCGCAAGTCGTCACAACTTGAGCGAGCTCAACTTCCAAATAGCACTCGAAGCCACACAAAGGGACATCACGGATCGTTCTGCGCAAGTATCGGTTGATGTTGGCCGCCTCATTACTTGACGGGTCAATCGCTCTATAACGACGGTCTCGCTTGCAGTGTATAGTCAATCTTTGCAGGGCCAAGTCATGCTGAACTTGTTTGACACGCTGACCAGGAAGGCTCAAAATTTTGCTGGAGATGTTAAGGCTCATATATTCGTTTAAGTGTAGTGGCGTGAGAACCTTACATTTCAACGGATATGGCGGGTCTTAGCATCTCTTTTTACCTCACTAAAGCGGAGAAGACCCCAAGGAGAAAACAATGTTTAAAATATTGCACGAAGGCGAGTCGTTAGGGACAACATTATTTGAAAGTGGTGATCCAGATACGCAGTCTGTGTCTGGCGCTTTTAATAACCTTGGCGGCGCTATTGCGTTAAGTGCTTGGATAGTGTCCAACGGCGGTACCGAGGATGGCGAAGCGGTTTATGTTGTGTTTACTGATGCTTTTTCTGTAACTACGGCCGATGGCGTTGCTCTGGATATAAAAGAAGGCACTCTTATTGCTGTGCCTGACGAAGGTGAGGCCTATATCGAGATTGTGTTACGCGATGAGCAAGATTACCAGCGCTACTTTCCTGAGCATTTATCCGCAGTGGTATCAGGCGCCTAGCCTTGTAAAATCGAGCTGCTAAGCATAAAAAACGCCGCTAATCTGCGGCGTTTTTTATGCTTAGTAGTTTAGTCGTCGAGTTCTGAGCCTAGCAATATACCGCGCAAAGAGTTTGGTAGCGCCTCTTCAATTAAAATATCTGCGAACTTGCCAATAAGCTCTGGCTGATCGCAACGGAAGTTAACAACACGGTTGTTCTCCGTTCGGCCTGAAAGTTGGCCAGGGTCTTTTTTGGAGTAACCTGTTACTAAAACGCGCTCGGTATTGCCGACCATTTTGCGGCTAATATCTTGTGCCTGCTGAATAATTCGGCGTTGAAGAATTTGTAAGCGCTCTTTTTTCTGCGCGTCCGTAATTTCATCGGCATAGCTAGCGGCTGGGGTGCCTGGGCGAGGGCTGTAAATAAAACTGAAAGAAGTATCAAAGCCTACCGATTGAATCAAGTTCATGGTTGCCTCGAAGTCTTTGTCGGTTTCGCCAGGAAAGCCGATGATAAAGTCGGAACTAAAGCTCATGTTGGGGCGCAGTGCTTTAATGCGGCGCAGTTTGGACTTGTACTCTAACGCTGTGTGGCCGCGTTTCATGGCCATTAAAATACGGTCTGAGCCGCTTTGTACTGGTAAGTGGATATGGCTGACAAGCTCGGGCACTTCTGCATAAACGTTGATTAGGCTGTCGCTAAACTCTACGGGGTGCGATGTGGTAAAGCGAATGCGGTCTATGCCGTCAACTTGGGCAACTAACGTAATGAGTTCGGCGAGGTCTACAATGCCATCGGGGCTTTCGCCGCGGTAAGCATTCACGTTTTGGCCGAGCAGGTTGATTTCGCGCACGTTTTGGCTCGCAAGGTGTGAGACTTCTTGCAGTACGTCAGCAGCGGGGCGGCTAACCTCTTCCCCTCGGGTGTAGGGGACGACACAAAAAGTGCAGTATTTAGAGCAGCCTTCCATCACAGAGACAAAAGCGCTGGCGCCGTCGGCTTCAGGTTGTGGCAAGTTGTCGAATTTTTCGATCTCAGGAAAGCTAATGTCGACCATAACCGTGCCGTCGGCTTGCGGCTTCTTGTCGATCATTTCGGGTAGGCGGTGGAGTGTTTGCGGGCCAAAGACTAAGTCAACAAACGGCGCCCGGTCTGCAATAGCTTCGCCTTCTTGGCTGGCAACGCAACCACCAACACCAATAACAACGTCTGGATTCTTTTGCTTTAGGTGTTTCCAGCGACCTAACTGGTGGAACAGTTTTTCTTGCGCTTTTTCACGGATTGAGCAGGTATTCACAAGGAGCACATCGGCTTCTTCTGGGTTGTCGGTAGGCACCATTTCGTGCGATTCGCCGAGCAAATCTCGCATGCGTGAAGAATCATACTCGTTCATCTGGCAGCCATGAGTTTGGATAAACAGCTTTTTAGTGGGCTTGGCAGGTGTTTGTGAGGTGGCGGGCGCGGTGGCTTGCTCTGACATAGGAGATGGCTCTGGTAACACAAAAAAATGAGCGCGCATTATACGCGGCTTACGCATGTCTTGCATGGTGTGCTGCAGCTAAAAGGTGAACTAGAGTCAAGGTCGGTAAATGCAAGGGCTGCGCTTGCCTAATCGGCCCCGTCGGGCTTGCTGATGATACGTCAATACTTATACCGCTAAATACAAGCGCTTGTGCTATGGGCGTTGGTTTTATGCAGTAAGCTTGGTAATGTGCGCTTGTTTTTTGTTCTGTAACCCCAATTTCGGGGTTAAATGCGTTTTTGAGAGTTTTTATGGCTAGTACCCCTATTTATAAAGTGGTTTTTTATAATCAAAATCAAGTGTTCGAAGTGTTTGCCCGTGCGATTTTTCAAAGTGAAATGTATGGTTTTATTGAAGTAGAAGAGTTTGTTTTTGGTGAGCGCTCGCAATTGGTTGTTGATCCGAGTGAAGAAAGACTTAAAAACGAGTTTGCCGGCGTGACGCGTTCTTATATTCCGGCGCATTCTATTATTCGTATTGATGAGGTTGAAAGCGAAGGGGCCGTGAAGGTGATTGATCTTAAGCCTGGGGAAAAATCCAATATGGTGCCGTTTCCCGTTATGAACCCTAAGCCAGAATAAATGGCTTTATATTATCGTGTTCAAGGCGAGCCTAATGCCGATTGCCCGCCGGTTGTTTTGGTGCATGGGTTATTTGGCTCGTTGGAAAATCTCGGGGCGTTAGCTCGGTCGTTATCTGCTCACTTTAGGGTGTATAGCGTTGATTTGCCGAATCACGGGCGATCGGCGCATGTGGATGCAATGAGCGTGTCGAGTATTGCAAATGCTTTATTGCAATGGATGGACGAGCAGGCGATGGATCGTGCTTTTTTCATTGGTCACTCCTTGGGTGGCAAAGCTGCCATGGAGCTGGCGTTAATGGCGCCGCAGCGGTGCGTTAAGTTGGCAGTTATTGACATTGCCCCAGTACGCTACGAGTCTCATCATGCTGATGTGTTTAAAGGGCTGCTTTCGATTGAGCCTGCACAGTTGGTATCGCGCTCTGAGGCTGATTTAGCACTTAAAGCGTATGTTCCAGAATTGGCAGTGCGCAGCTTTTTACTTAAAAACCTCCAAAAGAAGGATGCCGGCTTTGTTTGGCGTATGAATTTGCCGGTTATCTACCGCGATTACCCAGAGCTACTCGCGGCCAATTGCGAACCCGCAAAGCCTTTTGCGGGTGAAGTCTTGTTTATTAAAGGCGGTGATTCACCCTATATTCTACAATCGCACCGCAGGGCTATTTTGTCTCGTTTTCCTCGCGCAAAAACGCGCGTTGTCGTGGGTACCGGCCATTGGCTTCATGCTGAAAAGCCCGATCACGTTGGGCAATTATTGCTGAGCTTTTTGCAAGCTCAGTAGTTGCGGGCTTTGTGGTATCCGGTGGAAGCCATGATATGTGGTGAATTTGCCTATTCTTATACTATTATTAACTATAAGGGCATGTTGTACGTTGAAGCTTATGGTTTTGGCGATGCCTTTGGCGACTATTTTGAACCGTTTCAAATAAAAGGACCGCACAGTGGAAACCATTAGTTCGATATACAACCCTGAGCCCCAACAAGAAAAACTGCCCGATATTTCTATCGATTGCTTAGTCTTCGGCTTGGATAATGGCAGGCTTAATGTATTGCTGGCCAAGCATCGTGACGGTATTCGGCAAGGGCAGTGGGCTTTGCCGGGCGGGCATATCGGCAAACTTGAAGATTTGGACTCCGCGGCGTCTCGCATTTTGCAGGAAGTGACCGGCGCGCAGGATCTTTTTTTGGAGCAGCTGCGAGCCTTTGGCGCGGCAGGCCGGTTCCCTGATGCGCGCGTCATTACAATTGCTTATTACGCCCTTGTGAAGCAGGAAGAGTACAAGGTGGCTGCCGGTGGGCCGGCCTCTGATGTTAAATGGTGGGATATTCATGAAGTGCCAGAGCTGGTTTATGACCACAGTGATATTTTTAATCACGGTTTAAAAACCTTGCGCCACAAGGTTCGCCACGAGCCTGTGGGCTTTAATCTTTTACCCGAAAAATTCACCTTGTTACAACTTCAAGAGCTGTACGAATCGATATTAGATGTGAAGTTAGACAAGCCTAATTTTCGTCGCAAAATGATGAATATGAAGCTTTTAGTTGATTGCAACGAAAAGCAGCAAAATGTTGCCCACCGTGCAGCCGCACTGTACCGGTTTGATGAATCTGTCTATCAGGCATTAACGGAACAGGGCTTTAGTTTTGAGGTTTAGTTAAAGCCTATCCTTCCATTCCCGCAGCGCTTTAAAGGTGTCGTAGTGCGTTTGGGTTGTGTTAGTGCCCAGCTGGTTTGCAACGCTGTTAATAATGGCTGGATGCTCTAGTCGCAAAAAGGGGTTGCAAGCCAGCTCTGTCGCAATGCTGCTGGGTATAGATGCCTTCCCGGTGTTGCGTAAATCGATTACCTTGCGTTCATGCGCCATAACGGCGAGGTTGCTGGCTTCTACCGCTTTGGCAAAGGCTAAATTGCTTAGTGTGTATTCGTGACTGCAGTATACCTGTGTTTGCGGCGGTAATTGTTTGAAGCGCTGTAGGCTATTGTAAAGCTCAGGCATAGACCCTGTTTGTTTTAGTCGGCCGCAGCCTATTGAAAACAGTGTGTCACCGCAGAATAGCCAGTTTTGCCCTTCGCAATAAAAGCTTAGGTGGTCTGCCATGTGCCCTGGGGTTTGCCATACCTCGACGATTGTGTTGTCTAGGCTTAGCAAGTCGCCTTCGGTCACGCCGTGGCTAATATCTGGGTGGCTACCCACAGTGCCATAAACAGGCACGTTAAAAGTTTGCTTCAATTCCTCTATACCCGAGACGTGATCCCAGTGACAGTGCGTGATTAGCATGCCTTTTAGGGTCACGTTGAGTTGCTTGAGTAAAGTGACAATAGGCTCTGCTTGCCCTGGGTCTATAATCCAAGCGTGCTTTTGGTTATGCAGTAGCCAAGCATAGTTGTCCTTGTAGAGTGGAACAATTTTCACCTGCAGGCTTTGCGCGTCATTGGTGTACGCTAATGTATTTGTCATAGTTATCTCTTGTGCTGGCCAGCTATTATAGCCGCCATGCATACTAGTGTTGTGTTTAACAACCTTGCGGTCTGTGACTTTACCGATATAGCGCGTTAAACTTGGAGTCTATCTCACACTACGTCAACAATGGCGAGGAGGCATTATGCCGTTATTTCGACATATGCGTTGGGCGAAGCAGTTGGCGCACACAGTGCGTCGCCGGCAGCAAGTGGTGGGGCTCACGCATACCTCGGCGGCTTTGCAAAAATGGTTTTCGAGCGCTACGGGGCAGCGGATTTTGGCGCGTGAGCAACAAGAAATTGATAAGGCTCTAAGCTGTTTGTTTGGCTATCATTTACTGCAAATGAGCGCACTCCCCAACGAAATGCTCTACAAAAGCAGCCGTATTTGTCACTGTTGCCGAGTGAGCTTCGATGCTAAGCAACCAGCAGAATTGGCCAGCCATTTCGAAGCTTTACCGCTTGCAGATGAAAGCGTGGATGTGACTTTGATTCATCATGCGCTGGACTTTTCTGAAAACCCGCACCAGCTACTGAGTGAAGTAAGTCGAGTCACTATTGCTCATGGCCATATAGTCATTGTGGGCTTTGACCCTGTCAGTTTAACGGGGGCAATAAAGCCTTTTGCTCAGCTTGCTAACATTAGCCCATTCTGGCTTCGCCATAGCTTGGCAAGCCACCGGATTACCGACTGGTTAAAGCTGTTAGGGTTTGAGGCGAAAGAAACCTATCTGGGGCACAGTCTAACGCCGTTGATGTCTGCTAGAGAAAGCAAAATTGGGGCTAGCTTATACCGTAATACCCAGCTGCCTTTTGGGCACTTTTACTGTATTGTCGCGCGTAAAACAGTGGCTAGCATTCGGCCTATTAAGCCAGCTTGGGATACGCAAATCCTCAATGGTGTGAAAGGGGTTAAAATAGCGCCGCGGCCCATTACTGCAAAAGGTGCTGCCCGCCTGAGCTTGATTCGAGACATTGCAAACAAACAAGCAGCCGATACGCCTAGAGACTCATAATGGGCGGGTCGCGCGGGTTGGGCTTTGCAGGTTTTCTATAAATAATATTCTAAGAAGTGACTTTTGAAAAAAATTGAAATGTATACAGACGGTGCCTGCAAGGGGAACCCAGGCCCCGGTGGCTGGGGAGCAGTGTTGCGCTTTGGCGAGCATGAAAAGCACCTGCACGGTGGCCAAAAAAACACGACCAATAATCAAATGGAGCTAATGGCTGCGATTGAAGGCTTGAAAGCTTTAAGTGAGCCTTGCGAAGTTAAATTGACGACCGATTCGCAATATGTTCGCAAAGGTATTACTGAGTGGCTAAAAAACTGGAAGAAAAACGGCTGGAAAACGGCAGCCAAAAAGCCTGTAAAAAATGCTGAGTTATGGCAAGCATTGGACGAGCAGTGCGCTCGTCATAGTGTCAGCTGGTTTTGGGTTAAAGGCCACAGTGGTCACCCAGAAAACGAGCTCGCCGACCGGCTAGCGAATCGCGGCGTTGAGGAGTTGCGTTAATGTCTCGCCAGGTAGTATTAGATACAGAAACAACAGGCTTGGAGCCCAAGCAGGGGCACCGGATTATTGAAATAGGTTGTGTGGAACTGGTTAATCGGCGGTTAACCGGGCGGCACTATCATCAATACATTAATCCCGAGCGGGAAATTGATGAAGGTGCAATGGCGGTGCACGGCATCACTAACGAGTTTGTTGCGACCAAACCTGTTTTTGCGGCAGTAGTCGATGAGTTTCGCGAGTTTATCGCTGGAGCAGAGTTGGTTATCCATAATGCGCCGTTCGATGTTGGCTTTATGGATCACGAATTTGCTTTGCTTAATAGAGGGCTTGGCAAAACTGCTGATTTTTGCAGTATTTTAGACACGCTAGCGATGGCGCGTTACAAGCATCCAGGGCAAAAAAATAACTTGGATGCACTATGTAAGCGTTACGGAGTTGATAACTCGCAGCGGGATTTGCACGGCGCATTATTGGATGCAGAGATATTAGCCGACGTTTACCTGTTAATGACGGGCGGCCAGCGGGCCCTTGCATTAAGTGCGGATGAAGGCGAGGACGATAACGACAGTGGTAGTAATAATGTCGAGACCATCAAGCGACTCGATATGAGCCGCATCGCGTTGCCCGTGATTCGTGCTGATGCTACTGAACTCGAGGCGCATCAAAAAAAGCTCGAGGCGATTCAAAAAGCCTCTGGTGAGCAGTGCATTTGGTTGCGAAATGAAGGGCAGGAGCTTTAGGTCTGCCCATTAAATTCGAGTGATTTAACCGCTAACCAGTAAGGTGACGCAAGATACCCCAACAACACTTAGCACGACGGTATAGGGCAGCGCCATTAAGACCATACGGCCGTAGGACAACCTAATAAGCGGGGCAAGTGCCGACGTTAGCAAGAATAGAAATGCCGCTTGGCCGTTGGGGGTGGCAACGCTGGGTAGGTTGGTACCGGTGTTGATGGCTATCGCTAAATGCTCGAAGTGATCTCGGCTAATTTCCCCTGCTTCTAGTGCTTCTTGCACCTCGTTGATGTACACCGTGGCGACGAAGACGTTATCGCTAATCATCGATAAGACCCCATTTGCAATAAATAGCATTGGCGCCTCTGCGCTGTCTTCTAGTGCAAGTACTGCGTGGGTAATGGGGGAAAATAAATGTTGCTCATGGATAACAGCAACAACGGCAAAAAATACGACTAGCAGGGATGTAAAGGGCAGGGCCTCCTCAAAAGCATGGCCAATTTGATGCTCCTCTACAACGCCTGTAAAGGCGGTCAAAATGACAATAATCATCAATCCGATTAAGCCAACCTCAGCTAAATGGAGTGCTAAGCCTACAACCAAAATCAGGGCGCCAATGGCTTGAATGATAAGTTTTGCCGTATCGATATTGGTGCGTTGCGCATCTTGTTTTTTGGCAAAATCATTAAGAATGGTTCGCACACTGTCAGGGAGCTCGGCGCCGTAGCCAAAAGCTTTTGTTTTTTCTAGTATTAAGCATGTCATGACACCGGCAATTGCTGATGGAATGGAAACAGGCGCCATTCTGAGGAAAAACTCGGCAAAGTCCCAGCCGGCTTTTTCGGCGATGAGCAAATTTTGTGGCTCGCCGACCAAAGTGCAAACACCACCTAAAGCGGTGCCGACAGCGCCGTGCATAATTAAGCTTCTTAAAAAGGCCCTAAACTGATCAAGATCTGAACGGTGTAACTCCACAACACTATTATCGTCAGAGTGGTCGTGATCGGCCGCTTGGTTATTCAAACCCGAGGCCGCGCGGTGATAAACCGCATAAAAGCCGACAGCGACACTGATGAGTACAGCCGTTACAGTTAAAGCATCTAAAAATGCCGATAGTATGGCGGCCATAATAGAAAATATGGCCGACAACAGCATTTTTGAGCGGACGCCGAGCAGGATTTTGGTGAACGTAAAGAGCAGCAAATCCTTCATGAAGTAGATGCCAGCAACCATAAACATCAACAGTAAGATGACGGGGAAGTTGGAAACGACTTCGTGATATACCGATTCTGCGCTGGTAAGCCCGAGTATAACGGCCTCTATAGCGAGTAGCCCTCCGGGCTGCAGTGGGTAGCATTTAAGCGCCATCGCAAGAGTGAAAATAAATTCTATAATTAAAACCCAGCCGGCAATAAAAGGGTCTATTGCGACGATAACGGGGTTAATAAGAAGAAAAGCAATAATGGTTTGCTTGTACCAGTTAGAGCATGGCCCTAAAAAATTTTGCCAAAATGCGGAAAGTAGCGATGGTTGTGCCATTGCGATATCTCTAGGTTGCGTCGTTGTTGCGTTGGTAGTTGTTCGTGTCCTTAATACTTCTTCCATAACATTTCGAAAAAGTGCGGCGATTACAATGCGAAAGTGCATCGCGGCAAGTTGCATATCCAGCCTGAAATACAGAACCCCCAATATTAGGCGGCGAAAATACCGTGCTTTTCTTAAAAAGCAAGCATTGGCCCGCCAAAACGGCGCTTCTTGTATAGAAAATAGCCTATTTGATGTGGCTTTGCTGCGGTGAGCGTTAAATTGGGCTGCCTCACGCCATCGCGTGTGAGCGGCTAGTGCGAAATGCTTATCTAAGCCTTATACTGTCGCCCTTTTGCGCCCGCGTTTATGGCGGGTTATGCAGTAGCTTTAGTCGAGACTTTATTCATGCAGAGTTCTGAAATTCGTCAGGCATTCCTAGATTTTTTTGCTAGTAAAGGTCACCAAGTGGTGGCGAGCAGTTCTTTGGTGCCTGGAAATGACCCTACATTGCTGTTCACCAACGCCGGAATGAATCAGTTTAAAGATGTGTTTCTCGGTAGCGAGCAGCGTGATTATTCGCGGGCAACTAGCTCACAGCGTTGCGTGCGTGCTGGCGGTAAGCATAACGATCTAGAAAACGTTGGTTATACCGCAAGGCATCATACCTTTTTTGAGATGCTAGGGAATTTTAGCTTTGGCGATTACTTTAAGCGCGATGCTATTTTCTTTGCGTGGGAATTTTTAACAAAAGTTATGGCGTTACCGCCCGAAAAGCTATGGGTCACGGTACATATTAGCGATGACGAAGCTGCTGATATTTGGCAAAAAGAAGTGGGCGTTAGCCCTGAGCGGTTCTCTCGCTTAGATGAAGACAATTTTTGGCAAATGGGTGACACCGGCCCTTGTGGACCCAGCTCTGAAATATTTTATGATCATGGCGCCGATGTGCCTGGAGGGCCTCCTGGCAGCGAAAACGATGATCTCGATCGTTATATTGAGATTTGGAATCTCGTTTTTATGCAGTACGAGCGCCAAGCAAGCGGCGAGTTAATTGCGCTGCCAAAGCCATCTGTTGATACCGGCATGGGGTTAGAGCGCATATCGGCGATTAAGCAAGGCGTCCACACCAACTACGAAATCGATATTTTTCAAGCTTTGATTAAAGCGGCGGCGGAGCGTTGCAACTGTAACGATTTGCAGCACAAATCGTTACGCGTTATTGCGGACCATATTCGTTCGTGTGGCTTTTTAGTTGCCGACGGTGTTATTCCTTCTAATGAGGGGCGAGGGTATGTGCTGCGCCGGATTATTCGGCGTGCTATTCGGCATGGTCATAAGTTGGGGCAAAAAGGTTTGTTCTTCGCTGACTTGGTGCCTGCGCTTGTTGAGCAAATGGGCGGCGCTTACCCCGATTTAGTTAAGGCGCAAGCACAGGTGCAAAAGGTGCTTCGCACAGAAGAAGAGCAGTTTGCTAAAACGTTAGATAAGGGGATGAAAATCCTTGAAGAGCAGCTTACAAAGCTAGATGGAACGGTGCTTCCTGGCGATCTTGTTTTTAAATTGCATGATACATTTGGTTTCCCTGTCGACTTAACGAATGATATCGCGCGCGAGCGCGATTTGAGCATTGATTTGCCAGCCTATGAGGAGCTAATGAAAGCTCAAAAAGCGTCTGCCGGTGGAGATCAATTTCAGGTGGATTACACCAAGACGCTTAACTTGGAAGGGCAAACGCGGTTCGAGGGATATGAAAATTTAGCGGTAGATGGCCGAATTGTTGCCTTAGTAGTTGATGGTGAGCCCGCGGAGTCTGCGACGGCTGGCGATAGCTTGAGCGTGGTGCTAGATCGCACGGCGTTTTACGCTAATTCTGGTGGCCAAGTTGGCGATACTGGTTATTTGACGGTCGGTGATGCGCGTTTCGAGGTGCATGATTGTCGTAAAGCGGGCGATCATTTTCTGCATATTGGCGTGCTGCAAAAGGGCAGCTTGGCGGTAGGTACTACTGCGACAGCTATTGTTGATGCTGCGGTTCGCGAGGCAACGGCCTTGAACCATTCGGCCACGCACCTGGCGCATGCTGCTTTACGGCAGGTGCTAGGCGAGCATGTTGCTCAGAAGGGGTCTTTGGTTGACTCTAAGCGTTTGCGCTTTGACTTTGCTCACTTCGAAGCGCTCACGACTGACGAGCTATCGGCGGTGGAGCTTTTAGTGAATCAGCAGATTCGTGCAAACACACCGGTTGAGACGCAGCTTTGTAATATGGAAGAGGCAAAGGCTAAAGGTGCAATGGCGCTATTTGGTGAGAAGTATGGCGATACGGTTCGCGTATTGTCGATGGGTGTTGAAGACTTCTCCATCGAGCTATGTGGTGGTACACACGTTAAGCGTACGGGCGATATAGGGCTATTCAAAATTATTTCTGAAGCTGGCATTGCTGCGGGGGTTCGTCGTATAGAAGCGGTTACTGGCGAGCAAGCGCTAGACTATGTTGCGCAATTGGATCGTCAGCTGGCGGCGGCTTCTGCGCAACTAAAAGCGTCGCCAGAGCAATTATCTGAAAAACTCTCAGCTTTAATACAAGCTCAAAAAGATCTAACGAAAGAAGTTACTTCCCTTAAGGGACGCTTAGCGGGGTATGCGGCGACTGAGTGGTTGAGCGAGGCTGTGGAGGTTAATGGCATTAAGGTGCTTGCTAAACGCACTGAGGGCTTGGACGCTAATGCTCAGTTAGATGCGGTCGATCAGCTTAAAAACAAATTAGGTGCGGGTGTGGTGCTGCTGGTTAATGTTGATGACGATAAAGCGAGCTTGATTGCTGGGGTCACCAAAGCTGAATCAAAACGCTATAAAGCGGGTGACTTAATTCGTGATTTCGCGCAGAAAGTGGGCGGTAAAGGTGGTGGCCGGCCAGATATGGCCAGAGGTGCGTGTCCTGTTGCAGACAACTTGGATCAGGCCATTGCGGGCGTGGTTGATTGGGTTGAAAAACAGGCTTAAAGAATTTTTGGTGTTTGTAATTAAAGATTAACAAACAGTCGAAATTGGTGTTTAATTGGCGCGTTTTTTTGCATGCGCAGCGCTGTTTGTGTGAAGCAGCGCCGTTCGGTACCAATGCAGCGTTAACGAATCCACTGGGTGGTGTAATAAAAAGGTTTATAGTGCAATGAGCTTAATTGTTCAAAAATACGGCGGCACCTCGGTAGGTACGGTGGAGCGCATTCAGGCTGTGGCTGATAAAGTCATCGGTTTCCGTAAGGCCGGTCACGACATTGTTGTTGTTGTGTCGGCTATGAGCGGCGAAACCAATCGGCTGATTGGCTTGGCTGGTGCCATGCAGTCGACGCCTGACGCTCGCGAGCTGGATGTTCTCGTCTCTACGGGTGAGCAGGTCACTATCGCGTTGTTGTGTATGGCATTAAAGGCTAAAGGGCAAGATGCGCGATCTTACACTGGTGGCCAAGTGCGTATACTTACAGACAACTCCCATACTAAAGCGCGCATTCAGGATATCGACGACGCTAATATGCGTGCCGATCTTGAGCTTGGGCGCGTGGTTGTCGTTGCGGGCTTCCAAGGCGTTGACCTTGACGGCAATATCACAACTTTGGGGCGCGGCGGCTCTGATACTACGGGTGTGGCACTTGCCGCCGCTTTAAAGGCTGATGAGTGTCAGATCTATACCGATGTAGATGGTGTGTATACTACAGACCCTCGAGTAGTTGAAAAGGCGCGTCGCCTAGAAAAAATTACTTTTGAAGAAATGCTGGAAATGGCCAGTTTAGGTTCAAAGGTGCTACAGATTAGAGCCGTTGAATTTGCGGGTAAATACCAAGTGCCGTTGCGTGTGCTATCAAGCTTTAAAGATGGCCCTGGCACGTTGATTACAATTGATGAGGAAATTTCAGATATGGAGCAACCGGTAGTATCTGGCATTGCTTTTAACCGTGATGAGGCGAAGCTTTCTATTCGTGGAGTTCCCGACTCGCCGGGCGTCGCGTCTAAAATACTAGCGCCAATCGGTGAGGCTAATATAGAAGTTGATGTTATCGTGCAAAATATGGCTGCCGATAATACTAATGATCTTACCTTTACGGTTCACCGTAACGAGTTAGAAAAAGCCAAAGCCGTACTCGAAAGCGTAGCTAAAGACTTAAATGCTCGTGAAGTAGTGGGTGACGACACCATTGTTAAAGTATCTGTTGTGGGCGTTGGCATGCGTTCCCATGCTGGCGTGGCCTCTACAATGTTTAACGCGCTAGCGGCAGAAAATATCAACATTCAATTGATTACGACATCGGAAATTAAGATTTCAGTGATTATTGAAGAAAAGTATTTAGAGCTGGCAGTTCGCTGCTTGCATTCAGCATTCGACTTGGATGCTGCTTAGAACGTGCATTCGCGGTAGCTAATACCGCGATTCCCCTTTGGGGTGGTAGGCTGTTGATCCGAAAATAATTGATCAAAAAATGATCTTATCTATACTAACAAAATAACGGGTCGGCAAGTAAGGCCGTGGTTAGCTGCCAAGCCGTAAAAGCTGACAAACTCACAGGATGAACAAAAGGAGAAACAACTATGTTAATTTTAACTCGCCGTATCGGTGAAACATTAATGGTCGGTGATGATGTCACTGTGACTGTTTTGGGTGTTAAAGGTAATCAGGTGCGTATCGGCGTTAACGCGCCGAAAGAGATTGCTGTACACCGTGAAGAGATCTATCAGCGTATCCAGCGTGAAAAAGCCTTACAAGATCAGGCACCAGAGCCTGGTAATAGTTAATAGGCGTTTTTTTGGTGTGACGCGATAGTTTTTATTGGCTGAATATCAAAAAATGCAGTTGCATTACGTAAATTCCTCACTGGATAACTCTAGTGGGGAATTTTTTTATCTATAGTGCACGTTAATATTTGATTTTTATGAAAATCTTGATATTATGCGCGCCATTGTCGGTAAGGCGGCAAGGTAATGAAATGATTATCAAATCAGGGACTTACCTTTAATAAGCTTTATCACATTCTTGGTTGTTTTTGATCAAGTACGCGGAGAGGTGGCCGAGTGGCCGAAGGCGCTCCCCTGCTAAGGGAGTATACCCTAACCCGGTATCGAGGGTTCGAATCCCTCCCTCTCCGCCATTTTTTATCCTTCCTTTTTCAAACTCTTTAGTTAATACCCTATAAAGCTTAATTAGCTGCTGGTTATTTATCTGTTTTTAAGTCCTTTTGTTTTTTTTATGCTCCTTTTGTCGTCATAGCGCATTTTTTTTCAATAGCGTTAAAAGTTCTTATGTCTGAGCATTTTTTAATCTCTGGTTATTTTGAACGCTTTTTTATATGCGCTAGTGCTTATTGCCGCTTTATTTGATCTCCAAAGTTATCATTTATAACCAAAGTATAGTTTTCCTTGATGCTGCTTGATTGTTTGTTCTTACCCGCGGTTGCCGTTTGTCGCCACCCCGATTTTGCCTAACTTGGCGTTGCTTAAATTGCGTCTAAGCTTGGATTAAAGGGAAGTTGAACGTGGTGCTATCAGGACGATGCCTAGGATGACGGTTAGATGAGTTTACCTTGAATTGCACTTAGCGATGTAAGGTTCGCACAAAATTGTCACCAAGTTAAATGGGCTTATTAGCACGTTTTACGATTTACTTTGGAGATAAATTCATGGGTAAGCAACAATCAGGTTTTACATTAATTGAGTTGGTCGCAGTAATTGTGATTTTGGGGATCTTGGCTGCAACTGCGGTTCCGCGTTTTGTAAATTTACAAGACGAGGCCTCACAGGCTGCTGTCAACGGTGTGGCAGGTAGTATTGAAAGTGCTTCGGCGCTAAACCATGCGGTCGCAGTTGCGGTAGCGGCGGGTTTAACGACGGTGGGTGCAGACCCGTTCTTTACTGTTGATGACTGTGACGATGCTGGTAAGCTATTACAGAATGGTGCTTTGCCCACGGGCTATAGTATTGCTACTGGCGCTGAAGATCTCACAGCTGGTGAAACGCGCACCTGTACGTTAACGGGTACAAATAGCAAAACGGCTACGTTTGTCATTATTGGCGCTACTGGTGGTAACTAATACGCTATAGTGAATTGAAATGCTCAAGGATGGCGTATGTTCATCAATCACTGCAAAAGACAAAAGGGTTTTTCGCTCATAGAGTTGATTGCAGTGATGGTGATTGTGTCGATTATATCGGCAACAGCAATAGTAAGGTTGATGCCAAGCTCTTTGTTCGAATTACAATCGGCGCGGGATCAAGTGGTTGCGGCTTTGTTCCATGCGCAGCAGAAGGCATTGTTTACGCCTTACGATATTCGCGTTACTTTGCTGGGCGGGGTGGTTGATGTCCGAATGGATGAAAATGCAGATGGCCTTTTCCCTTCTTCTGAAAGCATTCGTGTGGGGGCTGTGCAGTACCCTCTGACACTAGTGAGTAGTGTTCAGGTCTCTACCCACACGTTAGATTATGACTCCCTCGGTGAAACTACTGCAGCTAACATTTCTGTTAGCAAATCTTCTAAGTCCGTTTCTATTGCTGTCTCAGCTTCAGGGTTTGCGCAATGAGCCTCTTTGCTTTGCGTCCGTTGAAAACTGCCCAGCGCGGGGTAACCTTGATTGAGGTTATTGTTTTTATAGTTGTTATCAACTTGGCATTTGTTGCTGTGATGCAGATATATGGGCAAGCGGTGGTGAACACTGTTGACCCTATTGTGCGTGTGCGCGCCACAGAATTAGCCAAAGCGGCTTTAGACGACGTGTTAGCTCGGCGTTTTGATGAAAATACGCCCTCAGGCGGCATTCCCGCGTGCGGTTCGGCGCAAGGAGAAGCTTGCGTGGGGATTACTGCTGATGCGGGCTATGATGATGTTGGTGATTTTAACGGGTATACCGATAATTCCGATGCTAACTATCCCATATCCATTACTGTTACTGAGGCAGGTGGCGATTTAGGGCTTGCCGCTTCGATGGCAAGAAAAATTACTGTTATCGTCGGTATGCCCGACGGTAATCAGGTGGCTTTGGCTGCCTACAAAGCGAATTACTGAGTGATCATGTTTAGATCTGTGCAGCAGGACAACGGCGGATTTACGCTGGTTGAGCTTATTGCAGTGATCGTTGTGCTTGCTATTACATCGGTTGTTGGTGGTGGTTTTGTCGTTAGCGTTGTTGATCAGTATCAGAAGGCGCAATTGCGCTCCACATTGGTTCAGCGTGGCACGGTCACAATGGAGCAGTTGGCGCGGCAGTTGCGCATGTCTGTTCCGAATTCTTTGCGGGTGAGTACTGGTGGTGATTGCGTCGAGTTTATGCCGTTGATTGGTGGTGCCTTTTATACCGAAGAGCTTCCGGATGCCGAAAATAACAAGGCGGTCGTAGATAGTGTTGATACCGTGGAATTTAGTTTGTTAGACGGTACGCCGAGTCAAATTTTGGTTGCGCCCTTGGATAGCACTGAAATATATACCGTTGCAGTGCCTTCTGCGCGCATTGCGGCAGGTGATTTCGGTGTTGCCCCGTATTCGCAAGCTGTTTTTTCGGGAAATCACCGATTTCTTAGAAACTCATCGAGTCGTCGACTTTTATTGGCCGAGCAACCTAAGCGTTTTTGCATAGTCGGTTCTCAGCTAATTCGGTATGAAGGTTATGGTTTGGATACGGGGGGAATCAGCAGCGCTTCGCCAGGTGGGACTTCCGTGCTTATGTCGGCCAGCCTCGAGGCTGAGGGCAGCGCGTTTGTATTGACTTCTGGTAGTGAAGATAGAAATGCTGCACTTTTAATTTCTTTGCGGTTTGCCGATAGGGGCGAGAGTGTACTGCTAAATAGCAGAGTGTTGGTGCGCAATGCGCCCTAATTCGAATCGTCAAATTCTAGGGTGTACGCCGGCCAATAAACAGTCGGGCTTTCTGATACCGCTCGCGCTTTTCATTGTGGTTGGGGCGGCGACACTGGCTGTAGCGATGAGTCAAATGGCGGCGGGAAGCCGCTCTTCGGCGGTTTACTCGGCATTTAACGCGCAGGCTCTTTATGCTGCTGATGCGGGGGTGCAGAAGGCAATGCATGAGCTTTACTATGCGAATACGGATCAAGCTGCTGTTAGTGCGGCTTGCGCATCGGTTGATGGCTCAACGCTTAACTTGTCTGGGCAGGGGGTGTCAGGTTGTGAAGTGAGTGTTTCTTGTGATGTCACTTTGAGTTCTGATGGTGATGTCAGTTTGTATGCTATTGTCAGTCAAAGCGCTTGTGGAAGTGGAGAGTATGCGACAGGGCGACGCATTCGGGCTGAATCGTATATGCGTGCAAATTGATGCGTGGCTAGCGTAATAAAAAGACACCTATCTTCGTAGTTAGATAGCCGCTACCATCGCGCTCAGTATTCATTATTAAGGAATGTTTCATGACGACCCCCCTGATTATGGCCATGATTGCTGTTGTTGCTCTTGCTTCGCAGTGGACCGCTTGGTACACCAAGTTGCCGGCTATTTTATTTTTGCTATTGGCGGGCATTCTATTGGGGCCGGGTTTAAATCTGTTGGCTCCCGATGAGATTTTTGGTGATTTACTTTTTCCTTTAATTTCTTTAAGCGTAGCGGTGATTTTGTTTGAGGGTAGTTTAACGCTGCGTGTCGAGGAGTTGCGACAGTTAGGCACGGTTGTTCACAGGCTTGTGACCTTGGGTGCGCTTGTCAGCTGGCTTGTTGTGAGCTTAGCGGTTCATTACCTATTTGATGCTGGCTGGGGTATTAGTATATTACTTGGGGCTATCACGGTTGTGACGGGGCCAACGGTAATTGTACCGCTGCTAAGAACGGTTAGGCCGCGCGCGCAAGTGGCCAACATACTGCGCTGGGAAGGTATCGTTATCGACCCCATTGGTGCGCTATTCGCGGTTGTTGTGTTTGAATTTATTGTTACAGCTTCTGAGGGGCATGCGCTCGCTCATAGTATGAAGCTGTTTTTTTTAGTGGTGTTTTGGGGGTTGTTTTTAGGCGGTTTGTGCGGGTTTTTGTTGGGGCAAATTTTAAAGCGTCGGTTATTGCCTAACTACCTGTTGAACTTAGCGACCTTAACCTTTGTATTTGCAGTTTTTACCGGTTCCAATGCGTTAGCTCACGAGTCGGGTTTGCTTGCGGTTACGGTTATGGGAATGTGGCTGGCCAATACGCGCGGTATTCATATTGAAGAAATTTTAAACTTCAAAGAAAACCTCACTATCGTGTTAATCAGTGGCCTATTTATTATTCTTGCGGCGCGAATTGATCTTAACCAGTTATTGCTTTTGGGTACGCCAGTTTTATTGCTATTGCTGGTGCTGCAATTTGTTGCGCGGCCGTTATCGGTGTTGGTTGCCACTGTCAAAACGCCAGTCACATGGCGCGAGAGGGCGCTATTAGCTTGGATTGCCCCTCGCGGTATTGTCGCGGCTGCAGTTTCTGCCATATTTGCTTTGCGTTTAGAGGGCGCCGGTGTTCCCGAGGCCGAATTACTCGTCCCCATAACTTTTAGCATTATTATCGGGACTGTTTTACTGCAAAGCTTAACGGCTAGGTTTGTGGCGAAAGCCCTTGGTGTGGCGGAGTCGGCGCCGCGGGGTTACCTTATTATTGGCGCTAATACAGTGGCCAGAACCTTGGCTAAATCGCTTCGTGGCTTGGGGTTTCGCGTGTTACTAACGGATTCGAGTTGGGATAATATTCGGGCTGCGCGGATGGATGGGCTGGATACTTTTTACGGTAACCCTGTGTCTGAGTACGCCGACAGAAAGCTCGAATTGGTGGGTATTGGCCGCTTGTTGTGTTTGTCCCCTCAGCGCGAGCTAAACGTGGTTGCTAGCATGCGGTATCGTTCTGAATTTGGTAAAGACGAGCTTTATACGTTGCGCAGCAGCGCAGAGGCGCAGTCAACAGAAAAGCATAAAATCTCTGCGGATCATCGTGGTAACACCTTATTTAATGCTGATATGACCTACGCCAAGCTGGCGAGCCTATTGAGTAAAGGGGCGGAGATCCGCAAAACGAAACTGACGGATGAGTTTGGTTTTGAAGATTATATTGCGCAGGGCGAAGGGCAAATAACGCCGCTTTATGCGTTAAACTCTAAGGGCCGGTTGTATTTATTTGTGGATGGCGGTGACTTAAAGCCGGAGCCGGGTTGGCAAGTGCTGGGCTTGGTAAGTGCAGATAAAACCGCTGAAAAAGCCGCCGATAAGGCGGCTGATAAAAAAGCAGAGTCGGCTGAAAAATCTGGCTAATTTGATGGGGCTGGGGAGCTGATTTCTCTGTCTCTAAAGCCCATGAGATACAAAATTGCGTCCAAGCCGAGCGTTGATATGGCTTGCTTTGCGCTAGCTTTAACAAGCGGTTTGGCGCGAAAAGCAATGCCTAGCCCCGCGATACTGAGCATAGGAAGGTCGTTGGCACCATCGCCAACGGCAATCACTTGCTCCAGCGAGATATTTTCTTTTTGGGCAAGCTCTTTAAGTAGCTCGGCTTTGCGTTCACCGTTGACGACAGTGCCCACTACGCGGCCTGTAACCTTGCCGTTTTCAATTTCGAGTTCATTGGCAAAAACGTAGTCGATGCCCAATTTCTTTTGCAGGTAGCGGCCAAAATAATTAAAGCCGCCCGATAAAATCGCTGTTTTATAGCCTAGCTTGTTTAAGGTTTTTAGTAGGTGCTCGGCGCCTTCGGTGATGGGGAGGTTGGCGGCGATATCGGCCAGTACGCTTTCGTCTAGCCCTTTTAGCAGCGCCATTCTCCTTGCGAAGCTTTCGTTAAAGTCGATTTGCCCAGTCATGGCTTGCTCTGTAATTTCGGCAACCTGATCGCCGACGCCTTGGGCTTTAGCAAGCTCGTCGATAACCTCAGCTTCGATAAGCGTTGAATCCATATCAAAGCACACTAATCGGCGGGTTCGCCGATACATACTATCGGCCTGAAAGGCGATATCTACATCGAGTCGCGATGCCATTTCGGTAAAGGCGGCTTTAAGGCTGCTTGGCGATAGTGGTTCTCCGCGGGCGGAAAACTCGACGCAGGCTTTAGTATTGCGTTCTTTTTGTGGCGCGTGCGATTCTTCGAACTCGAGTGGAACTCGGCCTGAAAGGCGGCTAATGTTGTCGATGTTCAAGCCTTGTTCGGCCATAATGCCGGTAAGGCAAGACAGTTGCTCAGCAGTAATTTGCCGTGCAAGTAAGGTGACGATATGGCGCTTTTTCCCGTGGTGACTTACCCATTCGGCGTAACTCTCAAGGGTGATTGGCTGAAATTTCACCTGCATGTCAAGATCGTGCATGGCATAGAGAATTTCTTTGACGGCAGGCGAGGAGTCCTGCTCTGCAGAGAATTCAACTAAAAGGCCAAGTGAAAGTGTGTCGTGTATGACGGCCTGTCCAATATCTAAAATGTTGGCACTATGGCGAGCTAAAATGCCTGTAACCGCTGATGTAACTGCAGGGCGGTCGCTACCGGCTATTGTAATCAGAATAAGTTCGTGCACGATTTTTACTACCAGAATCAAAGTAAGGCGGCATTATACAGGTCACTAATGTGCGATGCCGCAAAAATCCCCTTCGAGGATATTATGGGAATTAAAATTCACGGGCGGTATTTGCCGCCTTTATTTTGTGTGGCAATTGGTGCCGCAATAACTTTGCTGTTGGCCGCTGCCTTGTGGTGGTATCAAGGAGCTAAAGCACACCAACATTGGAGCGCTATTTATGGCGAAAATCTCGCATCAATGGCCGCCAAATCGGCTATTGATGCAACTTTAAATCACGACTTGGTGAGTTTGCAGGTTGTGCTGCAGGATGTGGCTCAAAGCCCTTATGTGATATTTGCGACCATTCATGATGTGGAAAACAATTTGCTTGTCCAGTCTGGCGATGCTGTGTCGCCTCACCAAATGGCTAGCGTGCTGTCCTATTCGGCCCCCATTGGCTTTCAGCAAAATGTAGCGGGTTACATTACAGTGCATATGAGGGCGCCTCTAGTGGGTGGGCTTATTGTGACGATCCTTATTATTGTGTCGGGTTTGTTGTGTATTGTTGCGGTGATGTCTATTTGGGAGGTGCGCGAATCAGTTTTTGAATACGAGCCTAATAGCAAAAAAATACCAGAGGAGCCGGATGATGATTGGCAGGAGGAAGGCGATGTATCGGCTTTGGATGAAGATCCAGCAGCAGACGCTTTTGTTGTGCGGGCTACAGCGCAAGCGGTTTTAGAGATTCACGATTATTCGCGGCTTATGCAAACTTTAAGTGCGGATTTGGCCTGCCAAATAAAGCACCAACTTTGCGAAACGGCAGAGCTGGCTTTGAGTTTATATGGAGGCCAGTGGGCACGAGCGCCGGAGCTTGCGAGCCAAGACGGCGCGCTAGTGGCGCTGTTTCCCAGTGCGCAATCGGAAGATGACGCCCTTCGCACGGCGGCTTTTTTCTCGGCGGTAGTAAAGGCGGCATTTGTTCCCGCTTGTGTGAAGGCTTCGGTCGATTCTATGATTGGCTTGCAAGACGAATTTAATGATTTAACGTCCCGGCCGGCCTCACCATTTGCGATGTATTTTTCGAGTGATGAGCACCGCCAGGCGTTGGCGAGACGTTTAAATATGGTGCCTTTGGATGGGCATTGGTGGCAATTAGAAAGCTTTGATATCGCTTACCAAAAGCTACTGGATAAGCAAGTTGAGCAACTGTTACTTAAGTAGCTTTAGTCGTAACTCTTCAGCAGCCTGTGAAATTGCGTGCTAATTGATCCTTTTCTCGGCCGCTCAAGCCATCCGTAGGGGCTATGCACGCGCTCCCTGAGCGTGAATGCCTAGAAAACAATCAATCAGCCCTCCGGGTGAGCACTACTTTTTATGGCTAAATGGTTACCTTTAGTCTTTGATTGCTGTCATCTAATGGTCAAATCTGCCGGTTACCCTTTAGGCTTCTTAAGCGGCTGTGGGTAAAAGGCAGTGTTAGATGTAGAGCAAACGGTAAATTCCCGATTTCCTTTATTCTTAGCGAATAAGCCTTCTGTCGTGCGCAAGTCGGCGCTGCGATTATTAAAAAGGATGGCCTACCAGAATAGCGTTAATGATTTTTTAGCTTCCAATATTGATAAGGGCGGTTTTGAATTTATTGATGCTGTTTTTGACTACTTCGATTTTAGTTACAGTGTATCGGCGCGTGATAAGGCTAATATTCCTGCCGAAGGGCGCGTGGTGATTGTTGCCAACCACCCCATTGGCACGCTGGATGGCTTAGCTTTGCTCAAATTGATAGGGGAGGTGAGGTCGGATGTAAAGGTCTTGGCTAATGATGTGTTAGCCAGCATTGATGCTCTAGCTGAATTAATTATCCCGCTAGATAATATGGCCGGTGGTAGTGCTCTTCTGTCGTATAAAAACGTACAAGCCGCATTATCCCAAGAGCAGGCAGTCATTGTTTTTCCTTCGGGTGAAGTGAGCCGGGCGCGACCTTCTGGGGTGAAAGATGGTGCTTGGAAGTCTGGCTTTTTACACTTTTCGCGCAAAGCGTGTGCGCCTATTTTACCGGTTTATATTGGCGCCAAAAATTCATTATTGTTCTACAGTGCTTCGATGCTATTTAAGCCATTTGGCACAGCATTGCTACCGCGCGAAATGTTTAACAAGCGCTCGCAAACCATTAAATTTAAAGTGGGCGCACTTATATCGCCTGCCGCGTTGTCGACAGATAAATTACGCGATAAAGCTTTAGTTAAGCGCTTGCGTAAATATATTTATAACGTTGGAAAAAATAAGTCCACCCCTTTTCAGACGCTAAAAACCATTGCTCACCCTGAGTCACGAGAGTGCCTGCAAAATGAATTAAAAGCCTGTGAACTGCTAGGTGAAACACGCGACGGAAACCGTATTTACTTGGTCGACTACCGGCCTAATTCTGCTGTTATGCGCGAAATTGGGCGCCTTAGGGAAGTCGCTTTTCGGCGCGTAGGCGAGGGAACAGGTAATAAGCGTGACGTTGATAAATTCGATGTTATTTATCGTCATCTCGTATTGTGGGATCGAGAAAACTTGCAAATTGCAGGTGCTTATCGCATAGGCGAGGGCGCGAAAATTTTGGCGTCAAAAGGGGAGTGCGGCTTCTATACGCGCTCGCTTTACACCTTTAAGCCTGAATTTAAGCCTTATTTAGCCGATGCAATTGAGTTAGGTCGTAGTTTTGTAAGTCCAAATTATTGGGGCAAGGCGAGCCTTGATTATTTATGGCAAGGCATAGGCGCTTACTTGGCCCGTTATCCTGCGCGTTACATTGTTGGGCCTGTGAGTATGAGTGCGGATTACCCTCGCGAGCTTATGGATATGCTGGTGTATTTTTATCGCACTTATTATGCATTTAAGGATACGCTAGCGACGGCTAATGTACCTTATCAGTTGGCGCCAGAGTCACAGGCGTTATGTGAATCGCTGTTTTCAGGGAAGGACGCGGAGGCTGCGCTTGCCGTGATGCAAAGTGAATTTGTGCGCAAGGGGTATAAATTACCCGTGTTATTTAAGCAGTATATGTCGATATTTGAGGCTGGCGGTTTTGCTTCGTTAGTTTTTAGTATCGACCCTGACTTTGGTGATTGTCTTGATGGCTTGTGTATGGCTGATGTAACGCGGCTAAAGCAAGCAAAGCGTAAGCGTTATATTCCTGAACTTTGATATATGCGGGTTGCGGCAACTGTATTGTTGCTGTGACATGGTTACTGTGACATTGTTGCTGCAACCCGCTAGTGTTTAATTGTCGCTGTCGAACTCGTAATTCATGCTGTCGGTTGGGGCTTGTAAATAAAAGCCCTGAATGTAGTGAACGCCAGACTGCCAAAGTTTGGAAAGTACACTGGCATTTTCAACGAAGGGCACAATCGTCACTTTTTCTATGGTGTGAAGCTCTTTGATCAGCTCGCCAAAGCGCGCAGTATTTCCTTCTTGCAGCTCTTGTGTGTAGGTGCCGTCTATCTTGATGTATTTTGCAGGCACATGCTGCAGCGCATTAAGAGGGTTAACGCCACAGCCAAAGCGGCTAATGCAAACAGCAGCGCCTAGGTCGGTGAGTTTCTCGCTCAGTGTTTTCGCCTGCGTAATATGGTCATTAACTTCGGGCTCACCCATTTGAAAAACAAGGCTGTCGCTGGGCAATTTGGCAGCCTTAAACGCAATCGCTAGCCATTCGGGAAGGGTGTTGTCTTTGATGGACGCATTGCTTAGGTTGATAATTAAGCGGGTATTGTGGCCATTGGCGCGGTGCGAGGTGAGTGTTTTTAATGCCTCTAAAATAACCCAGCGATCAATTTTGGCGGTTATGCCAATGCTGTCGGCCACTTCCAAAAATTCATCCGGTGTTATTTCGTTGCCCTTGCTATCTAGCATGCGCATAAGTACTTCGTAATGCTCTTGCGTTGAGCCGCGCAAGCTAAGAATGGGCTGGAATAACAGTTTGAAGCGGCCATTATCGAGTGCTTTTTGAATTAAGCGCTCTAAATCTTTATCGCTGCGGGCGGTGGCTTCGCCTTCTTCTTGTGGTGGTTCGTAAAGCTCGGCAAGTTTGCTGTCATTTTGCCGCGCAAGTTCACCAGCCTTAAGGGCGTGCATAATGGGCGTATCTGGCGTTGTTGTGGTTTCGCTAAACAGGCCTGCACCCACGAAAAACTGAAACTGCAAGCTTGAGCCGTCAATATCGACGTAGTACTCGCGCAAGCGAGCGCAAATAGTTTCGGCTATTTCCAGTGCGGCATTGGCTTGTGTGTTGGCAACCAAAACAAGAAAACCATTTCCGCTAAACTGGCAAGCTACTGAGCCTTCGGGGCACAGTGTTTTTAAATAGTTGCCAATGTTTTTCAGTACGCGATCTGCGGCTAGGGCGCCAACCTTTTGTACCACTGTGGGCAAAAACTGGTCGATTTCAATATGGATAACCGCGCCGGTTTGTTCGTTTTCGGCGGCGACATCGAGCGAGCGGTAAAGCTTCTCCACAAAGCTATTGCGATCCAGCAGGTTGCTGTTGTTGGTTGTTGAATCAGGGCTTTTGCTGGTGCTTGGCGCGCTGCTTTCGCTTGCTTGGCTTTTGCCTACGCCGGGCACTAATAATTGTACGCAGGTTTCGTCGTCGTAGCTGGCAAGGCTGATATCTACGTTAATTGTTTTGCTTTGGCCATCTTCGCTGAGTACTTTAAAGGCAAGTACTTGTGTGTCTAGCATGTTGCCTTTGGTGGCAACATCCTTGAGAAAGTCCCTGAGTGTTTCTTGGTCGCTAGGGTCGATGACATCGATGATGGGCGTACACTCTAGATCGTCTCTATCGGCGTAACCCAGTAGCTGGGCAAAACTGTCGTTGGTGTATAAGAACATGCCGTCTTCTACGAACGCGATAGCGTCTTTTGAGCTATCTAATAATTGTTGGTTGCGGCGTTCAACATCTTTGAGTTTGCGCTGAGCGTATCGGCTTTGGCTTCGGTATTCGCGGTTTTCTAGTTCACGCGTGATGACTTGCAGCAAGTGTTGATCTTCATCGACCAGTAGTACATCGGACGCGCCTTTTTTAAGGCCATCAACAATGGCTAGGCTGCCTTCTTCATCCGTAAGGAGCACCATGGGGACATCTTTATTGAGCTTTCTAATTTGCTTAAGTGCGGTTTCTGGTGTGAGGTTGGTGGTATCCACATGCCCAATAAGGAGGTCCCAGCTGCGTTCTTGCAATACCTTAATAAGCGCTTCTTCGCTTTCTACATGTTGTGCATCAGGGGTTTTACCTGCATTGGTTAGCATGCTGGCAAGGCGATTAGCCTCGTCGCGCGAGTCATTCAAAATTAATAAACGAATTGGAGTGTTGGCGTTCATACCGCTCTACTTTAATTGGTTTCTGGCTTAGCTAATGCTATAAGCCACTTGTGACTTTGAGTGTTTTTGTCTTGTTGTCTGTAAATTGTTCGATGCAGTTTACAGTTTAGCTCTACTTGTGGTGCGGGTACTCAATAGTACACGCTGCACGAAATGGCACAGAGTGTACTCAATTGCAGGCCGGCAGACCAGTGTTGTATCAAAGCCCGCGCACCAAAGTGCTTTTAGTTTGGCTTGTTTCTAGGTTGTTAAAGTTTGTGTTGAGCTTGGCCTGGAGTTTGGCTGTCGTTGATATCTTGTAGATTAAAGGCTTTGACCTTGCCTGTGGTGAGCTGGCTGGTGGTGAGTTTGGCGAGCGCGGGCTTAGCTGAGCTATCGAGCTTGAGCTTAATCTTGGTGTTTTCACTAAAGAGTATGTTGGCGGTGAGTAGCCCGGAGCCTTTTTGAGGCGGCTGATTGGGGAATGTGAAGGCGCGCATAAAGTCGGAGTAGCCGCCATCGTCGTAATTACACGATGCCGCTACAGCCTGTGCTTTGGTGCTGACAAGCTGAACCCCAATTAACGAATGGCTTTTAAGTTTTCGGATCCAGCGAATAACACCGAGGCTCCAGTCGCGTTTTGCGTGCTCGCGTATAGCAATAACATCACCTGCATCAATGCGAACGGGCTGAACGCCCTCCCATTGCAAACAATAGCCCTCTTTACTGATGTTTTGTGTTGTAACGCGCAGTGGTGCAACGGTACTTGTGGCGCCGTTGTTCGATGTGCTTTTGGCGCTGGCGGCAGGGGTAAGGGCGCTAAGGAGATTAGATAGCCCGCTAGGCTTTTTGTTTTTATCGACACGGGTTTGTTCGCCAAGGAATTCATTAAAGTTATCAAAGCCGCTGAGTTTGCTGTGACACTGTTGAAAGCCTACAACAATTTCGGCGGTGTGTTCGCTGCTGTGCCGGTTGCTTGTCCTGGCAATGTTTCTGCCCCACGCATTTTCGAGGTGCAGTGTTGTTGGTGAGCTAATTTCGGGTGGTATGGTAATTTCGAGGCCGTGTCCAATAACATTGGCCTCGCCTTCGAGTAAGTTGGCCAATTGTTGGGTTAGCATTGTGAAATCAATGTGCAGTAACCGGCCTGTTTCGGGCGGCGCTTTGCGCTCGGTCAGCATGGGTGGGTTGTTAGAATCAAGATCGATCCAGAACGTTGTTGGCGTCGGCGAAAATTTAAGCGTCTGAGCCCACAATTCGAGCGCGTTAAAGGTATGGCTCATATCAATTTGAGTTAATTGATTAAGGCGGGCGCCTGCGAGCGCTACCATGCGCAGGTAGCAGTGCGACGGTGTTGCAGAGTTAAGGCCAGAAAAGCGCGGTTTAACAAGTAGTTGCCCAATCTCTAGGTGTTCCGCAACTTGTATTAATGCATTGGCATAACGCCAGATAACAGGAGACGCTTGGCTATAGAGCTGTTGGTTTCGAAGCTGCATTAGTGCCAAGCATTGCAGCGCATTGAATGTGGCCTCTGCCGCGACAGCTTGCTGTGCTGCCTTTAGCTTTTTTTCTGCGCATAAGTTCTGCAGTACTAGTAGATAGCCGGTCGCGAGGCTTTTAAGAATGGTTTGGCCTAAAACCGCCGCCTTTTGTGCGTTTTGCGGCAAGGCGAGGGGCTGGTTTAAAAAGGCCTTCCCCAGCGACAGTGTGCAGGGGTAGGCAACCAGAAATAAGCTGTCTAGCATGGTTTTGCGTTCAGTGGCTAGCGTTTTAAGGCGTAGCACTTGTGGGATGGCTTGGTATAAATGGCCACAGGTCTGAACGGTTTGTGTCGTTTTTAGGTTATCAACCCACTCAGTGACGCGGTTAGATTTGTTACTTGCGCAAAAGGCCAGTAATTCAATGTCTTGCGCGGGTAGCTCAAGAGCCTTGAATAGTGGTTGCACGTCTATCTCGTGGGTCATTTAATAAGCTGCCTTAATTAGTCTTTCTTCTTTTTGCTGTTGGCAAAAGGCCATGTTCTAACTTTTTGTGATTCCATTCCGTATCGGCAAAACACTTTTTTATGTATGCGTAAAGTGTGTTGTGCTGATTTTGAGAAGTGGGCCATTATAGCGATATCTGTTCTGACTAAAAGATGCTTGTTTTATTGGGTTTGTGAGGTATTTCTCGTACCAGTTTTGGAACGAGAAACCCCGGTAACGCTGCTTGCATCTCTTGATGTATAGCTACCGCGCGCTTTTCGGGCAAATCGAAGTGCGCTGCACCTTTTACTTTGTCCATTAAATGTAGATAGTAGGGTAAGGCGCCTGCGTCAAATAGTTGTTCGCTTAATTCAACCAAAGTGTCGCTTGTATCGTTAATACCTGCCAGTAATACAGATTGGTTGAGTAGTGTGATGCCGGCTTGTTTGATCTTGCACAGCGCTTCGCGTACGTCGTCGTCAATTTCGTTGGGGTGATTGCAATGAATAACCACGATAGGATTAAGCCGGCTGCTAGTGAGTTTGTTAATGAATGCTGTGGTTATACGCTGCGGCAATACAATGGGCAGCCGGCTATGGAAGCGAATACGTGTGATGTGTGAGATACCTTCAATTTGATCGATAAGCCAATTGAGCTGGCTATCACCAAGCACTAAGGGGTCGCCGCCGCTAAGAATAACCTCGTTAATCGTCGTGTTTTGGCGTATGTAATCAAGAGACTCAAGCCATTGTGTGCGGCTGGGGTTATTACTTTGGTAGTCGAAGTTACGGCGGAAGCAATAGCGGCAATTGATGGCGCATTGGCCGGCGGCAATTAATAACACGCGGCCGTGGTATTTATGGATAACACCCTGGGTCGGGTTGTGCTGGTGCTCGGCTAGTGGGTCGTCAGAGTAGCCGTCAATTTCTTTGTTTTCTGCCTGTACGGGTAGAATCTGCAACAGTAGTGGGTCGTTAAGATCCCCTTTTTGCATGCGGGCAAGAAAAGGGCGTGTGACGCGTACGCTAAAAAGTGCCTCCCCTTTATAAGCGCTAGCGAGATGCTCTACAGGCAGTTCCAGTGCTTCAAAAAGTGCTTTTGGGCAAGTTATTAGGTTTTTTAGCTCATCTTGCCAGCTGGGGGTATACGCAGCCTGCTGTGTTCGGGGTATCATACGCGCCTTTTTATTTGTGCAACGAATCCGGAAGAGGAAGTGAAATGGCGGACTATTCTACCAACGAATTTCGCAGCGGGCTGAAAGTTATGCTTGATGGCGACCCATGCTCAATAGTGGAGAACGAATTTGTAAAACCGGGCAAGGGGCAGGCGTTTAACCGTGTTCGCTTGCGTAACTTGCGTTCCGGCCGCGTGTGGGAGCGTACCTTTAAGTCGGGGGAGAAGCTAGAAGCCGCTGATGTAATGGATCAAGATATGGAGTATCTCTATAACGATGGTGAGTTCTTCCACTTTATGGACCCGCAAAGTTTTGAGCAAGTGCAAGCCGACCTAACAGCTGTTGGCGATACGGCTAAGTGGTTAAAAGAGCAAGATGTGTGCGTTGTGACATTGTTTAACGGTGCCCCTTTAGCTGTTGCTGCGCCGAACCATGTTGAATTGGAAATTGCAGAAACAGATCCTGGTTTAAAAGGTGATACAGCCCAGGGTGGTACTAAGCCTGCCACTTTAACAACGGGTGCTGTTGTTAAAGTTCCCTTATTTTTAACCACGGGTGAAGTGATTAAAGTCGATACGCGTACGGGTGAATACTTGGGGCGCGCAAACGCTAAGTAAGTGTTTTTTTACGGCGCGTTAAAGGCCAGGTTTCCCTGGCCTTTTTTGTGGCTGCTGTTTGTGATGCAAAAGTTTTGGTCAATCAATTAGGTGTTAAAAGATGGGCGATGTTGTAAGGCGCTTGCAAGCTAGGGCACAGTTGCTTCGAAAAGTACGCGATTACTTTTTTCGGCATCAAGTGATGGAAGTGGATGTGCCCGCGTTGTCGCAATACACCGTGACAGATCTTCACTTACAAGGCTTATCGGTCATGGTGAATGGTGCACAGCACTATTTGCAGACATCGCCAGAGTTTTATATGAAGCGTTTGTTGGCCCAAAGTAGTGGCAGCATTTATAGTATGGCGAAAGCCTATAGGGCCGATGAAGCAGGAAAAAAGCACCAGCCAGAATTCACAATGCTTGAATGGTATCGGCTAGGCTTTGACGACACAGCATTGATGGCAGACCTTGAATCGCTGTTGCAATATTTAGGTTGCAATAGTGTTGTTGAGCGCGTTGCCTATCGCGATATTTTTTTGCGTTATACCGGAATTAATCCAGCTCTTGCGAGTATCGATGAGTTAGCGCGCTACGCTAAAGAAAATTTAGCGATAACGTGGGGCGACGACTCTATAAGCACATGGCTTGATGTTATTTTTAGTTTCTGCATAGAGCCCCATTTGCAGCCCTTAACGATTGTCTATGATTTTCCTGCATCGCAGTGTGCATTGGCTAAATTGGATATTAACGATCACGGCGAAAAAGTCGCGAAGCGTTTCGAGCTTTATTGGCAAGGAATCGAGCTTGCCAATGGTTACTGGGAATTGACCTGTCCCGTCGAGCAAAAGCGGCGCTTTGAAGACGATAATCGTGCGCGTGAAAAAAGAGGGTTAGCTAAGATTCCTATAGACCCTCATTTAATGTCGGCATTAGAGGCTGGCTTACCTGAATGCGCAGGAATAGCTCTTGGGATAGACAGATTGTTAATGTGTCTTCAAGCGGTTGACGATATCCGCGACGTCTCGATATTCAGTTTGTGAAATTAGTGTTTTTATTAAAAAACGCATTGTCACTAATTTTTAATAATGTGTTTTCGACTATAACCATAGCGTCTTTTTTCATTCTTTTAATTCGTTGTTGACGTATTACGTCCTTTTTGTGCGCTTAGCGTAATATTTAAAATATGTCTCAATTTCTACGATTATATTAATACGCCTTGCATCACATTTTTTTAAGACATGTCAATATTAAGCTGTGGTGCCAGTGCTTCGCTGCTAGCTTAGTTAAAAGTAGTGTGTCGTAATGTTCGTGTTTTATGTATGCGTTGTGGTGTTGATATTAGCGGCCATAAAAATATTTTCTTGTGAGGTTTGCATGGCATTAATAAATAGAACCGCCTTTTTACTGTGTATCTCTTTACAACACTTCGGACAGTTTTAGGCACCCAAATAGGCCCAAAGTGGTCATGTAGGGTCGGCAGGAAGGGTATAGAATTTTGCTATGTTATTAGGTGTCATGGATAAATTTTGAGATAATTTGGTTTCTGACATCAAACAACCCACAAGATTTACCCATGACAGACCTAGTAAACACTATTTTCAGTTTAATGCCTAGTATCAATAAGCCTCAACGTGTATTTATGACTGGCCTGCTTGCCACATTGGTTGTATTTCACGGTCGAGCGACTTTCAGAAATATGAGTCGCTATAGCGACATGAGTGAGAAGCGATTCGCGCGTTGGTATCGACGTGATTTTCCGTTTGCGCAATTCAACACAGAGCTTCTCTTGCATTCATTGGGGCGGTCGCAGGAAAATATTGCAGCCATTGACGCTAGCTTCATGAAAAAGTCAGGTAAAAAGACAGAGGGGCTAGGCTGGTTTTATAACGGTGCGCAAGGTGCTAGTGAGCGAGGACTAGAAACGTCACTCATTAGCGCAGTGAATATTAAAAGTCATACGGCTTACTCGATTGATGCGCGGCAAACCATCGATACAGAAGGTAAAACACGCACTGATCTTTATGCTGATCATGCTGCCGATATGGCAGATGAATTGAAGCGTTTAGAGATTCAGTATCTAGCCGCTGATTCTTTTTATAGCAAGTATAAATTTGTGAACAGCGTTGTGAATTCAGGGCTGCACATGATCGGCAAGCTACGAGTCGATGCAAATTTAAAATGGCTTTATCAGGGAGAATACTCGGGCTGCGGGCGGCCCAAACAATACGAAGGGAAAATCAATTTTGAAAATGATCTATCGCGCTTTCAGTACATTGGATTCTATGAAAATAACACTGAAATATACAGCGCCATCGCGTATAGCGTTTCATTGAAGCGTGAGGTACGTGTAGTGCTTCTTCGATCGTCGGATTCAGCTGTATCGACAAGAGCGATATTGTTCTCGACAGATAAAAATTTAGACGCACTGACAGTATTGACGTATTACAGGGCTCGATTTCAAATAGAATTTTTATTCAGAGATGCTAAACAATACACCGGCTTGACACATTGCCAATCACGCCGTTCGGAGGCCATCAATAATCAGGTCAATGCATCATTAACGGCTCTCAATCTATTAAAAATTGAGGATAGAGATAAAAAACAAACGGCTGAGAAAACGGTCATATCGATAGCGAGCTGGAAGCGACGAAAGTCCAACCAGCATCTGCTCTCAAGAGTTTTTGAGAGGTTAGGTGTAAACCTGAAATCGATTAAAGTCTGTAATGTGTACGAGGAGCTGAGTGATTACGGGCTTATTGCCTCATAAAACTGTCTACAGTGTTGTCTTTATTGCTTTATGCTTGCGGTGGTGTAGGTATAGAAAGCGCCTCTTCAGATCGTCAAGTAAATTCTTCCAGCAGTATTGCGTCAGGAAATTCAATAGAAGGCGATGCCCCAGATGCGACTGCGCCAACTGTTGATGCCGTTGCAGCATTAAAAATTATTGAAGAGCATTGCACCAATTGCCATTTTGGATTGCATAAAAAATGGCAAGAATACGATAGTGATGAAGCTTGGCGTTTAGCTCAGGCGCGTAGCGGTGAAGGCTATATTAATCAGCTGAACCCAGAGAACTCTTTATTATTACGACGAATGAAGTATTACGGTGGTGAAGATGCTGATATGCCACTCGATAATGCAGCGCAAACTAAAGCTTTTACGCGTGATGATTACAACACCGTGTTCGCTTGGGTTAAATCATTGGGTAAAAAACAACCTGAGGTGATTACTGATGGTTCTGTTTCTATTGACCATTTTTCGTTAAATGAAAATGGAGCTGAATTAACCTTGGCATGTGATAGTGGCGATCAGCTGCAATTGCATTTACGTAATCCCGCCGAAATAGAACTAACAACAGTAAATGCCTTTTCGGGAATCGCTTCGCGACAAAGTGGCGTTGATTTTGTTGGTGCTACTGATATCGCAACAGTACTTGATGATGGAACTTTTTTACTGGCTGGCGAAGGTATCGATTTTTGGCAAGACAGCATTTTTTTCAACGCCCTAGCAATGCCGATTGAAGATGGCGCCTTAGATTTAACCTTGGATGTCCTTTCTGTTAATGGAATCGAGCACGATTTTGCCAAGGTGGGCTTATTGGTTACTGATGGTGATGATTTGTCGGGGCAAATGGTGTTTATTCATTGGTCTGGTCGCCAAGGCTTAGCGGAAGATAGTGGTGTAGGTGTATTGAATGGCTATCGCCGTATTGTGGCAAACCCCGTTGAAGGCGGGGTGACACCAACACCTGCGCGCTTGCGGGTTGCCTACGAGAACGACACCTTAAAAATAGGCGGCTGCTATGATTGCGAGACGCCAGCGGTGGGCCTCCCCAAAACACTCAACTTTGAGCCTAAGCAGGTTTACATTGTGGCCTCCTCGCATACCGAAGGCATGATTCAAGCGCGCTTGGGCTTGATGGATGCGTATTCTGACGAGGGGAAATACGCCAAGATTCACGAAGAATCGGTGACTTGTGTGGACGGCACGGCCAATGTCACGATTGCCGCTAGCGGGTTAGACGATCTTGAGCGTTTACACGTCGAGTTTTACCGCGGCGACAGCCTTGTAGCGGCGTCTTCGGTAGTGAAAGAGTTTTCTGAAATGGCGAGTTGTGAGCTGCAAGATGAGCTATTAGAGCCCAAGCTGCGCCGGTTGTCGCAAACGCAAATTAAAAACTCAATCGTCGATATTTTCGGCGATCGTTTTGCTGCCGATATTTGGCCTGATATGGAAGATGGCGCTAAGCTGATTGGCATGAATAACACCGCCGACCGCTTAAATGTTAACAACCTTAATATGGAGCGCTTGCTCGAGACCTCGAAGGCTGTGGCAAGTACCGCGCTAGCCTCTGAGCCTACTGTGCTGGCGTGTGCGCAAGCGGCGAACGATGCGTGCGTATTGGATGTTGTTCAAACTTACGGTAAGCGCTTGTGGCGCCGGCCGTTGTCGACTGCCGAGGTCACGGAGTTCACCGCGGCACTGGCAGATATTGCCGACAACGAAAGCCAATTAGAGTTTGCCATTAATGCATTATTTATGAGTGCCAACTTCCTGTTTCGCAGCGAGATTGGGGTGCTTGAAAATAATGCGCAAGCACTCACGAACTACGAAATTGTCAGCATATTATCTTACGCGGTATTAAATACTACGCCGGACGACACCTTGTTGGCATTGGCCGATAAAGCCTCACCACTGACTGTGCAAGAACTGCAGCAGCAAGTCACGCGGTTGCTTGATGATGATCGCGCCAGTGCGGCCATGATGGAAGTGTACAAAGATTACCTCAAATTAGACTTGGTGCTTTCACGGCCTAAAGATGACAGCTTTAACTTTACCGAAACCGTCAGGGCAGATGTTTTAGCCAGTGCCGAGCAAATGTTAATTGATAACATTGCCAGTGGTGCCAGCGTGGTGGGTGTCTTTGGGGGGAGTGACTATTACCTTAACAGCAATATCGACTACCTCTTTAATGCCGATGTTGAGTATGCCGCGCTAGCAAAAACCACATTGGATGCGACTGAGCGTAGCGGGGTATTGAATCACCCAGCCTTTTTGTCCGTGCACTCAACATTGGCAAAATCCGGTATTGTGAAGCGTGGCGTCTTTGCCTTAGAGCAATTACTGTGTCAGGAATTACCCGATCCACCTGATGATGTTATGCCTGTTCCCGTGCCCGATGGCATTGATGTGCTATTAACCTCAGAGCGCAACTTACTGCAAATGACACACAGCGCCCAGGCGGCGTGTATCAGCTGCCACCAAGTCATCGATCCAGCAGGCTTTGGATTTGAAAACTTCGATTCTATTGGCCGTTATCGCACGGTTGAAAAAGACGTTGTTGCAATTGACGCATCGGGCGTGCTCGATAATGTGGGCGAGCATGTCTTGATGTACAGCACCAGTGCGGAATATTCCGAAGCCTTAATGGCGTCACCGCAAATGAGCGGGTGTGTGTCGCGCCGCTTCCTGGAAAACTTTTTAGGGCAAGATCTCGAGCGCAACGCCTGTGAGCTGGAAAAATACCAGCACCACTTGGGTGAAGGTGACGGCAGCGTAAGCGCGCTGTTAAATACATTGATTCAGCTCGAAAGTTTCGGCAAGCGCAAGCAAGGTCAATAGGTGATTTATGAACAAGACACAAAAGACAGTTAGCCGCCGCAATTTAATTAAAGGCTTGGGTGTTGTGGGTTTGTTACCTATGACCAAAGTCAATCAGCTCTTGGCGGCTACTTCAGAGGCGCCGCTAAGGGTACTGTTTGTTGCTTTGCAGCATGGTTGGGGGACGAGTAATCGCCCGATGACGGTCGAGGGTGAAGATTTTGCCTTTCCAGACGGCTTAGACCCTTTTAATAGTATTAAAAGTCAGTGTACCGTTGTTGATGGCCTCATGGGGCTTGGTGAGTGGGGCAATAATCATGACCTGTCCTACGCCGATATTTTAACCGGTGGAGTGCCTTATGGTGTGACGAGCTCAGCGTTTGATGGCCATATGCCCTTATCGGTGACCCCGTCTATCGATTATTTGCTGGAACAAAAAAGCGGCTTGCCAGCGTACCGTTTTTCGGCCGGGTACCGTTCTTGGGGTGTGCAATACCATCCGCTCAGCTTTGATCACAACTCGACAATCTTGCCGTTTTACACAACGGCCATTTCTGCTTACGACAGCCTATTTAAAAACTTAACCGATGCTGAGTTAAGCGGTGAGAGCGTACAAAGCCAAGAGGCTGAAATGCTGTCGAAAGTTTTTCAGTTTGTACGGGCGCCTGCGCAGCGACAGTTAGATTCAGTCCCGCTGGCCGAAAAAGATAAACTTGAGCGCTACCTATTAGCCGTAGAGCACTTGGAAAGTAAAAACGAAACAGCGGCAGGCTATAGCGGTTCAGAGCGTTTAAGTGCAATGCCGGTTAAGGGGCAAAGCAGGCTAGAGGACCTAGACCATTACCTTGATATGATGAAAGTCGCATTCGCCAACGGCCTGACAACCACTGGGGTTGTTGGTATTGGCGATATCCACAGTATTACAGACTTTCATCACACCCACGCGCATGCGGTGACGGATACTTGGTGGGATACGCGTCGAGAATTTTCACAATCGATCGTAAATTTCGCGAATGCGCTGGATCAGATCACAGACTTTGATGGCAGCAGCTTGCTGGATAACACATTAATAGTGATGACTGGAGAGGTGGGTGATGGTAAGCACAACCTCATTAATAAAGGGCATTTGATGGTCGGTGGCGGTAACCATTTAAATGTAGGGCGTGTCATAAAGCCAGAAAGGCTGGGTAAAACCGAGGCGAGAGCCTTGCTGCGTGAAGATGCCAATGGCGCCCTGCAGCCCCAGTTGCGGTGGAGTACTACGGCGAGTAGTCGTACCAATGCGGATTTATTTCGTGACATAGGCAACTTGGCGGGCTTGAACTTAAGTGAATTTGGTTTGCCTTCGCAAAATCGTGGTGATGTGCTGTAGGGTGGGGTGCCTTTTTTACATTGCAATAAATCGGTTTATGGCTTTTCTATATTCGCCCCTATGAAAAACAATCGTTATACTCTGCGCTTTTTAACGATGTAGGTTTTTCATGAAAATTGCACAAGATACTGTAGCCACTATTAGTTATCAACTGAGCGAGGACGGTGGCGCTTTGCTAGAGCAAAGCGACGAAGGCATTCCAATGGCTTATCTTCATGGCCATAAAAATATTTTGGCGGGTTTAGAAGAGGCGTTAGAAGGGCACGAAGAAGGTGACGAGGTTTCTGTGACTTTAGCGCCAGAGCAAGCCTATGGCGCTGTTCAGCCCAATGCTGTGCAAAAAGTCCCAGTCAAGCATTTGGTGGGTAAATATAAGCGCCTGCTGCCAGGCATGTTAGTTAAAGTGAATACCGAACGTGGAACGCGAGATGCCCGCATTGTAAAAGCTGGTAAATTTATGGTCCAGATCGATACTAATCACCCCTTTGCGGGCAAGACGCTAACGTTTAATGTTGTTGTGCGCGATGTGCGAGAGGCAACGCCTGAAGAGATGTCTCATGGTCACGCGCATGGTTTGGGCGGGCATCACCACTAAAAAGCGCTAAGCGCGGTTATTGCCGCGCTGCTTTTACTGCTGGTGGTTGTTGCGTATGGCTGCAGCGGAAGGGGTTAATGTCCAACCCGCCGCGGCGCGTGTAGCGCGCATAAATCCAGAGTGATGTAGGTTTTAGTGCTTGCCAAATATCGCAGTACATTTGCTCTACGCAATTTTCGTGAAAATCTTGATGCCCCCGGTAGCTCACTATATAGGCTAAAAAGCTTTCTTCGTGCAGCTGCGCCCCTTCAATTTCAAGCCATACACTCGCCCAGTCTGGTTGGCCTGTCACCGGGCAATTACTTTTGAGTAAATGACTGTTTAAGCGCTGGGAAAGGTTTTTGTCGACGCAAGCTGGCTGCGCAATTAATAAGTTTTGAGACGGCGTATAGCAGGGCGAGGCCAAAGCTAAATCGTCTACGCAGGTAAAGTGCGTTAACTGAGTAGGTGGGTGTTGGTAGTCGTTTACGGCGGTAATGCTAATGCCCACTTCGCCGCCGGCGGCAAGTGATAAATCGTGTTTTAATTTTTGTGCAAGCTCATCGTCATTGAGCGGTGTTTGATTAAATGAGTTTAAATAGTATTTAAACGATTTAGATTCAATAATGTGGCTGCTATTAGCAGGAAAGCTAAACTCGGCAATAGCCACACGGGGTTTGCCGGTAAGATCTAACCAGGAAAGCTCGTATCCTGTCCATATGTCTACGCCATTAAATGTATTGACGGCAAGGTGCTGCCGGCAAATGTCACGCGCAATAGGCTGCAATAAGGCTGGGTTGTATTGGTCTTGATACGCCTGTTGCTTGCCTAACCCAAGCTCAAGGCCAAAGCGGTTGTTGTTTGTCATTGCATAATCCTATTGTCTTAAGCGTTGGCTTTTCTCAAGTAAATACCAACACGCAGCGTATAAAATAATAACGGTAAATATAAGGCCGGAAAGGGCCGCGGCAATGTTTATGTCGCTAATGCCTAGCATGCCGTAGCGAAAGCTATTCACTAAATACAGTATCGGGTTGAATTGTGAAAGCACTTGGCCAAATGTGGGGAGCATATCGATAGAGTAAAATACACCGCCCAAATAGGTGAGGGGGGTCAGTATAAACGTTGGAATAATATTAATATCATCAAAACTATTGGCGAAAGTGGCGTTGATAAAACCTGCAAGCGCAAACAATATAGCCGCGAGTACAATCACGCTAAGAGTGATGGCAATACTGTGAAGGTGAATGTCGGTAAAAAAGAATGACAACGCCGTGACTAATAAACCAATAATTAATCCGCGCAGCGCACCACCGGCAACATAGCCGGCAATAATTACGCTGCTAGGGGTAGGGCTGACCTGCAGTTCTTCAATACTGCGATTCAACTTAGCACTAAAAAAAGAAGAAACCACATTGGCGTAGCTATTGTTAATAACAGCCATCATCACAAGGCCCGGTACGACAAATGCGATATAGGGTGTGCCGCTCATTTCGCCAATGCGCTCACCAATTAATTTGCCAAAAATAATAAAATAAAGGCTCATGGTAATAACAGGTGGCAATAGTGTTTGCACCCAAATGCGGGTGAAGCGCTTTACTTCTTTACGAACTAGCGTGACAAAGGCAACCCAAGTCTGTTGTGCGTTCATTTTACCCCCTTGTTGACCAAATTAACGAAAAGCTCTTCGAGCCGATTAGCTTTATTACGCATGCTCGATATTGTAATTTGGTGTGCGCTTAAGTGGTCGAAAACAGTATTCAGCGCTTGCCCTTTTTGAATAACTACTTCGAGCGTATGCGCGTCGACACGTGTAATGTCGTAACCGTTTAGTGCCGGAATAACAGCGGGTAAGGCGTTGCTGTCAAAAATAAACACTTCTTTATCCAAGCGTTTAAGTAGCTCTTTAGTGTTGGTGTTTTCAATAATATTACCGTTATTAATAATGGCGATATTGCGGCACAGTTGCTCTGCCTCCTCTAGGTAATGGGTGGTTAATATAATAGTTGTACCGGCTTGGTTAATGTGCTGTAAAAACTCCCACATAGAACGGCGCAGCTCAATATCTACTCCTGCTGTGGGTTCGTCGAGTACTAAAAGTTTTGGCTCGTGCACCAAGGCGCGGGCAATCATTAAGCGCCTTTTCATGCCGCCAGATAACATGCGCGCCGGGGTGTCGCGTTTATCCCAAAGTTCCAGTTGTTGGAGTAGCTCTTGTGTGCGGCGCGTGGCTTGCGTCTTGGGGATGCCGTAGTAACCGGCTTGATTAATCACAATGTCAGAAACCTTTTCGAACATGTGAAAGTTGAATTCTTGTGGCACCAAGCCTAGGTGTTGTTTGGCAGCGCTGAACTGGGTGTCTATGTCGCACCCAAAAATGGAAACCTGGCCAGCCGTTTTTTTTACGAGCGAGCTAATAATGCCAATCGTAGTGGATTTACCCGCGCCATTGGGGCCAAGTAGGGCAAAAAAATCGCCGGGCTGCACTGTTAGGTCGATACCCTTTAATGCGGTAAAGCTGTTGCTGTAGGTTTTTTGAAGGCCTGTAATGGCCAAAGCGGCAGTCATAAAAAACGCCTCAATCTCTTGCAGGTAGAATGAGGCGCTATGTTAGGGGAATGTGTGGCTAGGCACCACCTTAAAGGGGCAAATCCTCAGTGCCGGCGCCAATCAATAGAGTCGGCGCCGGCTGCGGCGGGCTAAAACTTGTAAGTGCCGATGCCTGGGAAGTTAACAAAGCCCTCTGGGCGATCTGGGAATTGGGTAAAGTAAGCCGCTGCAATGGGCGCAAGGTCAAAGCTTTGCTCGGTAGTGAAAACCGCTTCGCAGGCGTCGTTAGTGTCTTTTGTGAAAAAGTTTTCTGCCTGAACAACTAGCTCGCCAGATGCTTTAATACCAGCGGTGCTGGCATTAAAGTGAACCGCCTGTTGATTACAGCCAGAATAGCTTACTGTGGCCGTTAGAATATTGCCATCAATAGAGGCGCGCACCAGATTAGCTTCGAAGCCTGCAGCCTGTGGCATGTCTAGGCGAATAGGCTCTTGCTGGAAAGATACAAGGCCCTCTATGCCGTAGGTGTCGCAGCTACCTTCGAAGGTCGTCATTGCTAAAGCTGCGCCGGCAGCGCATGCATTGCCAAAGGTTTTGTACTCGTGGCTTTCGCAGGGCGATGTAATGCACACGGTGTTGGTGGCGTGTTTTGCACAAACCGGCATATAGACAGCGGGGCATGCAACACTTTGCCCGCCGACGAGTTCACCTTCTAGTTTGCCGCATTCGCCATCAAATAAAACCGCCGATTTATCGGCCTCCGCATGGCAGCGGTTGCCGTAGGTCTTATAAACCTCGGTAGGGCATGGTGTGGTAACGCACTGGATGCCTGTATTAAACGCGGCACATACGGGGTTGTAGCGTTGATCGCAGGCTACAGGGCTGTCGTCCACAATGGGGAGCTTCACGTTATGCTCATCCAGTATTGTCGCAGTGGTGCCGTGCCGGTTAACCTCTATAACCAAAGGTTTTATGCGATTTTGTGTGTGAATGTGTAGCTCGCCAAGCTGGCAGTCGTAATGACCAGCCTCTCGAATATCGCCATAACCAAAAATCACGCTATTTGGGCTATCGTTAAAATCCAAAAAGGTTGGGCCTTCTAGCGGGCGAGCGTTCGGGTCGGGTGGTGTGCTGTAGCGGTTGCCGCTTACCCTGCCGCAGGCGCCACTGTCGTATTTTCTTTCGCTGTAGATGTAAGTTAGCGGCTCTGCGCCAACTGGGTTGAATTCAAAACTCTCAATGCCATTTTCAAAGGTCAGGATATGTTCAGAGATGTCGCCGCCATTCACGGTGATAATCATTTGTTCGTCACGGCAAACATAGCTACCCGCCATACCAAAATCAGATTGAAAAAGGTTTAATTCGCCATCTTCAAAGTGAATGCTCCAGTGTGCTTTATTGATGCCGTTTTGCGTGGCGCCACCTTCTTCAAGGGTCTCGGTATAATAGGTCTTGCCATTGATTTGCGCGCATAAGGTTTCTGGTGCGGGCGGCTGTATTGTGCCATCGCAATAACCTTGCTCGACTATTTCGGCCTGTTCGTCGCGTACGCCGCAGAAATCAGTGAAGCGGTATTCCACAGCACAATTGCCAAGGGGGCATTCACTGGCATCTGGGGTTATGGCAAAGCAGGTGGGTGCGGCACCCGGCGGTGGTTCGGGGCTATCGCAGATATCAACTACTGCATCTTCATCGGCGCAGGCGCCTTTGCCGTCTTGAACGGCGCCATCTGGAATAACGTCGCATTGGCTAAGGGTGTCGTAAACCCACTCACCAGGATTAGTTTTGACCATATAGCAGGTCGCGGGCATTGGTGTATCGCATTGCTCTGGGTTGGGCTCAATGGTAATGGTTGCGCCATCACAACCAACGAGCACAGCACTGATGCTCAGTGTTAATAAGCTTAAGGCATTACGGGTTTTCATGAGTTTCGCTCCTGCTATTTTTATGATCTGCAGCAAGCCTAGCGCGCGCGTACGAAAGCGTCTGTTACAAATTGTAAAAAGGTGCGCTACAGCACGTAAGCGGGCGCTTTGACGTATAATGCGCCGTTTTGGCAAAAGAGTGTGTTATGTCTTCTTTAAGTGTGATTGAAATGTACGCGGGCATAGGGCCCGATGGTAAGTCGGTAGCCGAAAAGCTACAGGTGCGTGTACGCGATGACGATGCCTGCCAACTGGTTCGCTCACCGGCATTTGTAAAGGGTTTGGCTAGCGCCGATGTAGTGAAACTCGATAAAGAAAGTGGTCAATTCGAGTTGATTCAACGCGGTGGTAATTTATGCATTCGGGTATACAGCAAAGCCGATATACGCCCAGTTGCAGAGCTATTAACCCCTAAGCTCGAAAAGCTTGGTGGTGACCTCGACATAGAAACACCGCGCATGCTGGTATACAGCATTCATGTCAGTTGCGGCTTCGAAACGATTGAGTCCATTTTAAATGAGGGCATGCGCGAAGGTAGCCAGTGGCTATACAGCAATGTTTACAGCCAAGACGATGGCCAAACACCATTAAATTGGTGGCAAGACATCCTTAAACCACAATAAGGTTTCTTTTATGTTATTAGTAATTTCGCCGGCAAAAAACCTTGATGAAACATCGGCATTACCGAGCGTGCGCGCGACTCAGCCTAGCCTACTTGACCATGCTCAAGTGCTTATCGATCAGCTAAAAACCTTGGCGCCACACGATGTGTCTGAACTGATGAAACTATCGGATAAGCTGGGTGCTTTAAATTATCAGCGCTTTCAAGAATGGTCTCAGCCGTTTACTGCCGAAAACGCAAGGCCAGCTGCTTTAACGTTCAACGGCGACGTTTACCAAGGGCTCGATGCGGCTCACTTTAGTCGCGCAGACTTTACTTTTGCCCAGAAGCACCTGCGTATTTTGTCTGGCCTTTATGGTCTATTGCGCCCGTTAGACTTAATACAGCCATACCGTCTTGAGATGGGCACAAAGCTGAGTAATGAGCGCGGAAAAGATTTATACGCCTTTTGGGGTAATATTATTACCGAAGCCCTTAATGCCGAGCTTAAAAAACTGAAGGCCGATACCGTGGTTAACTTGGCCTCTGGCGAGTATTTCAAAGCGGTGAAGGTGAAGCAGTTAGCAGCAACGGTGATTGAGCCGGTGTTCAAAGATTACAAAAATGGCCAATACAAGATCATTAGCTTTTACGCGAAAAAGGCGCGAGGCCTAATGAGCGCCTATAGTATTAAGAATGCTTTAACAAATCCTGAAGACCTTAAGGCTTTTGATGTTGAGGGTTATGCTTTTAACGAAGCCATGACCTCAGGCAATAAGTGGGTTTTTACACGTAAACAATAGCCCAGCCTTAAGCCGTTTTAGGTAAAACCTGTTGCGGTGAGGTGGGCGCTAATGCCAATAAAAATCCTAGTGGCAGACGATGCCACTTTTGTACGCGATATGATCAAGCGTACGCTGCGGCAAATGCTGCACGGGGCCGAGCTATACGAGGCCCCCGATGGCGCGAAAGCGCGCACACTGATTAAACAAAAACTACCGGACCTTATTTTATCCGATTGGGAAATGCCCGGTTTAAGTGGCGAAGAGCTGCTGGCGTGGGTGCGCGAAAACCCCGCTAGCGCAAGTATTCCTTTTATTATGATTACCAGTCGTGGTGATCGTGACCATGTAATGACTGCTGTTAAAGCGGGTGTTAACGATTACATATCGAAGCCATTCACCCCGGAAGAACTCACCCGCAAAGTCGCTAAACAGCTTAAAAAGCTAAACATTCCATTAAAACTCGGCCAAGATCCAGATCAAAAAGCCTCGGCATTTAGCTCTTTGGGCGTATTAACGGGCGGCTCTCCTAAAACTATTTCGCCTGACCCCGCTGAGGCTAATTCCATCCGTACCGCTAAGCCTTCCTCGGCTGCGAAAAAAAATGCGTTGCCCGCCTTTAAGGGTAAAGCTGTGTTGCGTTTTGCCGGTAGTGAGCCACAAGATTGCATGGTAAGAGAAGTTTCTTTGCAATCGTTAGCGGGTTTTTTAGTGCGCCAAGACAAAACCCCAACGGTATTCGATCAGGCAGTTGTTGATTTGGCGGATGAAAGTGGGCAGCTCGTCGTAACATTAAATGGTTATGTGCATAGCGTTTTAGCGGTTGAACCTACACCGGCCAGCCGAGGCATTAAAGTTGTTGTTCGCTTTGTTGATGACGACCCTGAAAAATTAGAAGCACTATCTCTGCACCTGCAAAAGTAATTGGCCACGCACGGGAATATGTAAGCTTATTCTTCGGGGATACACCTTCTTTGTTCGTAACTATTCAGCCATGCTCAAATAGGTCCGCAAACTGATCATTTTCTAGGCCGCTATGCAAGCGTTCCAGATGCTTGAATACCCAGAAAACAATCGATTCGCCTTTAGGGCGACTATTGTTTCGCACCCACCTAAATAGTTACCTTTGTTCTTAATTGCCTAATACTTTTTTAGAACACTAAAGCGATTTAATCGTTAAAGCTGTTATAGATCTGCGACAGTGTGACTCTACTTATTCATAAAATTCATTATTAGTCCCTTCTTTATTGCTGCTGGTAAGCATTGTGCGTTTACGCAGCAAACTGAATAAAAGCAAGTTAAGTTCATGCTTTTCTGTCGTGTTAAGCGCCTAGCGTAAGAATAATCTACGTCTACAATTATGTTATTACGGCTACCTCGAAATTCTATGATGTAAATTAGGGGGGGAGCAATGATTATTCGTAGGGCAGGAATTGCCACCATTACACGGCAGAGGAAATAGTATGTCACAAAGCGTTGAGCTTGAGTTGCCAGAGAATTTAACTGTGGCACATGTACAAGCCTTACATGAGCAGTTAGAAACCCTTGTAGACGATAAAAAAAATGACAGCATTATTGCCCACGCAAAGGATGTGCGCCGGGTTGATACCGCTGGTTTGCAACTGCTGCTGGTGGCCAAGGAGGCGGCCAAAGAAAGGCAAATATCTTGGGTCTGGGATGAGCCTTCGGACGTTCTTGTCGGTGGCGCTCGCTTACTTGGCATGCATACAAAATTAGATATTCAATAACGTGTGGAGATAGGGTATGGCACGAATAATCGCCGTGGATGATTCTGCATCAATGCGACAGATGGTTTCATTTACATTAAAAGGTGCTGGTCATGATGTGATTGAAGCGTCGGATGGGGTGGAAGCATTAAAACTGGCTAATCAGGAATCGGGAGTCGATCTCGTTATTTCGGATATTAATATGCCCAATATGGATGGCATTTCTTTAATTAAAGAACTGCGTACCTTAGCGCCCTATAAATTCACACCGATTTTAATGTTGACCACAGAATCCAGTGCCGACAAAAAAATGGAAGGCAAAGCTGCTGGGGCAACAGGGTGGATTGTAAAACCCTTTAACCCCGACCAGTTGTTAGCAACGATTGGTAAGGTTTTATAAAAGCTTAAGTCGTTAAATATGCTGTTGAATATAATGCTCTAACAGCACTAAAACTAAGGTAAGTGTAATGGCTGTCGATTTAAAACAGTTCCATCAGGTATTCATTGAAGAAAGCGTAGAAGGCTTAGATGCTATGGAATCTGCGCTGATGGATCTCGACGTGGAATCCATTGATGACGAGGTCATCAATACGATTTTTCGCAGTGCGCATTCTATTAAAGGCGGCGGCGGTACATTTGGTTTTAGTGCGCTGGCTAGCTTTACGCATGTTTTAGAAACATTACTAGACGAAGTTAGGTCGGGCTCTCGCGGATTGACAACAGAGCAAGTTAACTTGTTGTTGCGTTCAGTTGATTGTATGCGTGAAATGCTGTCTTTAATTCAGGACGAGCGCAATGAGTACACGCCAGCGGCTATAGAAATACAAGCTGCACTGGAAGCGGTTTTAGGTGAAAGCAATACCGTTGAAAATAGCGAGCAAGATTGTGCTGGCGAGCATGCGGGTTGCTGGGAGATTATATTTAAGCCTGAACCTAGCATTATTAGAACAGGCAACGACCCATTGCGTTTAATTCGTGATTTATGCGAATTAGCACAAAATTCGTCAATAGAGCTGTTAGGGGATATTCCTAGCCTCGATCGCTTTGTTGCTGAAGATTGTTGTTTTCACTGGAAGGTTGATATAGAAGGTGAAGGCATTACAGAGCTTGCTATTCGCGAGGTTTTTGAGTGGGTTGAAGATGATTGCGAGCTTGTGATTAGCTCTAGCGAAAATAATCTCGCCGATTCTGGTGCTTCTGAACATCGTTGGCGTATTCACTTTGCGCCATATCCGCACTTATTTCAGACGGGCAATGACCCATTGCGAATACTGAACGAGCTGTCTCACTTGGGTGAAATGGTCACGTGTACGCTTAATGCATCGCAGCTGCCCTCGTTTAAATTGATGGATAGCGAAAAGTGTTATATATCTTGGGATATAGAGCTGTTAGGGCCAACCAGCAAAAGTGAAATAGACGAAGTTTTTGAATGGGTCACAGGTGAGGGCGACATTCATATAGAAGCTGTTAATTCGAGTGCACTGCCTGCTCCTACCACAGCAGAACCTATAGCATCCATTTCAACACCTGAGGCAGTTACAGCCCTCGAACCAGAAAAACCATTACCTTCCGATTCGCCAGCCTCAAATAGCCCCGCGCCAACTATTGATAAGGCTGCCGCAAAGCCGGTACAAAAGAAAGCTTCGTCGGAATCATCGTCTATTCGAGTGGGTATCGATAAGATCGACAGCCTGATTAACATGGTTGGCGAGCTAGTGATTACACAGTCGATGTTGGGGCAGTTAGGGTCAGATTTTGATATTCAAAGTTTGCCTAAGCTTATCGAAGGTTTAAGCCAGTTAGAACAAAATACGCGTGAGTTACAAGAAAGTGTTATGCGTATACGGATGCTGCCAATTAGCTTTGTATTTAGTCGCTTCCCACGCATGGTGCGCGATTTAGGTCAAACGCTCGATAAAAAAATAGACCTCATTTTACAAGGCGAAAATACCGAACTTGATAAAACCGTGATGGAAAAAATAGGCGACCCATTGGTGCATTTGGTTCGCAATTCTGTTGATCACGGTATTGAAACCTCGGCAGACCGCATAGCGAATGGCAAGCCCGAAACGGGTACGGTAACGCTGAACGCTTACCACCAAGGTGGCAACGTTGTTATCGAAATTATTGATGATGGTCGCGGCCTAGATAGGGCGCAAATAGCCGCGAAGGGTATCGAGCGCGGTTTAGTCAATGAAACGGATGCCGCTACTTTTAGTGATGAACAAATCTTTGACCTTATCTTTCAGCCTGGATTTTCTACTGCGCAACAAGTGAGTGATTTATCTGGCCGCGGGGTCGGGATGGATGTTGTTAAACGCAATATTCAAGCGCTCAACGGTGTTGTGGAAATACAATCCAAAAAAGGTGAGGGCACTAAAATTCGCATTAGTTTACCGCTAACGCTCGCTATTTTGGATGGCCAATTAGTGCGCGTAGGGGCCGATACTTACATCTTCCCGTTGGTGTCCATTGTGGAGTCTATGCAGTATCGCGAAGAGCTTGTTAACCATATTGCCGGCGGCTGCAGTGTTTTTAAATTGCGCGATGAATATGTTCCTATTGTGGATTTATCCGAAGCTTTTGGTAACGAAAAAATTGTTGATTGCAACAATTCACTCATGGTGGTTGTTGAATGTGATGGCTTTAAAGTTGGAATGCTAGTGGATGAGCTTATGGCGCAACAGCAGGTTGTTATTAAAAGCCTAGAGCAAAACTATCAGCGTATAGAAGGTATTTCGGGGGCAACCATTTTGGGTGATGGTCGGGTTGCGCTGATTATCGATGTGCCTGGTGTTGTTAGATTGGCAGGCGCTGATCAACTCGTATTACAAAATTCTTTACGGAAATCGGCATAGGGTAATCGTATGCAAGCTGAAAAAATAGAATCAGGTATTGATGGGCAATCAGATGCTGCACCTTCTGGGCAATACCTTACATTTATTATGAACGATGAAGAGTATGGCGTAGATATTTTATGCGTACAAGAGATTAGAGGCTGGGAACCAACCACGCCATTACCTAATGCTCCCTCGCAGATAAAAGGCGTAATAAATCTTCGTGGCACCATTGTGCCTATAGTCGATTTGCGTCAGTGCTTTGGCCTAGATGGCATTGAGTACAGCGCTGTAACTGTTGTGATTGTCCTAAAAGTGCGAACACAAGAAGGCGCTAGGGTCATGGGTATTGTGGTAGATGCCGTATCGGATGTCTATACCTTATCGCGCAGTGATATGCGCAGCGCTCCTGATTTAGGCAATAGTATTGATACCGATTTTATTCAGGGCTTGGTTACCGTTGACGAAAAAATGGTTATTTTATTAGATATCGATAAATTGCTGACGACTGAAGAGTTACCTAGTCTGGCTGAACTTAAAAGCGCATTAAGCGCATAAAATTATCTCAGGAATATGAGAGGAATATTGGCATGAATGCGATTTCACAACTATTAGGCGGCGGTAAACATTCGGCAGTATTGGATGCGCTTAATCATGCGCAGGGCGTAATCGAAATGGATGCGCACTCGGGACTTATCAAAAGCGTTAACCGTTACTTTTGTAATTTATTGGGTTTGCAGCCAGATTCCGTGATTGATACTGCGCTAGATAGTTATTGTAGCGATGCACAAATCGCTAAAAAAATTGTAGATAATTCACGCTCTCATACTATCAGAGAGGGGGCAGAAGTTTATATGCCAAGCCAAACCCCCCGCGGCCAAGTTTGGTGTTTGCTGCATTTTGTACCGGTTATGGATAAAAGTGGTGGTGTCAATAGTATTATTGTTTTTGCTAAAGATGCTACCGAGCGAAAGCAGCAAGAAGAAAAGAATGCACAAAATAGCCGTTATGCCGATGCGCTTAAGCAATGCCAAGCCAATGTAATGCTGGCGGATAACGATCTTAATATCGTATATATGAACGATACTGTTAAAGCCATGTTGCGCGCGCGTGAAACAGAACTTAAAGCGCTTTTACCTAATTTTAGTGTGGATAGTTTAATTGGTACCAACGTAGATACCTTCCATAAAAATCCTGCGCACCAGCGCAATTTGTTAGGGGGCCTGCAGAAACCTTATAGCACCGATTTGAAATTAAACGAATTGACATTTGGTTTAATTGCGACACCTTGGTGTGATGAAGACGGTAATCGTTTAGGTACATTAGTGGAATGGCAGGATAAAACGGATGAGCTTGCCAAAGAGGAAGAGGCCGAGGCCATCGCGACCGAGAACCTACGCATTCGGCAAGCATTAGATGTATGTGATACAAGCGTGATGGTTGCCGACCAAGACCTTAATATTATTTATATGAATAAAGCAGTATCCGAAATGCTGCAAAATCGACAGCAGGAATTACAAGGCGCTATTCCCGGTTTTGATTCGCGCAACCTTATGGGCTCTTGTATTGATGATTTCCATAAAAATCCTGCCCATCAGCGCAGTATGTTAGCAGGGCTTACGTCCTCCTATACCACCGATATTAATGTCGCATCACTCACCTTTGGTTTGATTGCTACCCCGTTGTTTGATCAACAAGGAAATCGGACCGGCACTGTAGTCGAATGGAAGGATCGTACGGTAGAGCTAGCAGCCCTTGAAAGAGAGCGCAATCTGTCCTCTGAAAACGCACGTGTAAGGCAAGCGCTTGATGCGGTTACAGCCAATGTCATGATTGCCGATGACGATGCAAATATTATATACATGAATGACTCGGTGCAATCCATGATGCGTACCGCCGAACAAGATTTAAGACAAGAGCTTCGCGATTTTAATGCTAACGATTTGCTGGGTAAAAATATGGATATTTTCCATAAAAACCCAGCGCATCAACGAGGTTTAATTCAAAATTTGCGCACAACTTATAAGGGCAAAGCGGAAGTGGCAGGCCGGCACTTTTCTGTGATCGCGACACCAATATTGGTTGATGGTGAACGTACAGGCACTGTTGTTGAGTGGGCCGATAAAACCGCTGAAATCAATATAGAGCGGGAAATTGATGGCATGTTGGAAGCGGCCATGGGTGGGGATTTTACCCGTCAGTTAAGCTTGGACGGAAAATCGGGCTTTTTTGCAGATTTAAGTAAGGGATTAAATACACTGGTATCGACCGTAGAGGTTTCGCTGAACGATGTCTTACGCATGTTAGGTGCGATGGCAAAAGGCGATTTATCAGAGCGCATTACCCGCGATTATCAAGGTGCCTTTGGCCAGCTAAAAAGCGATGCTAACTTAACAGCCGATAAACTGACCGAAATTATCGGTAAAATTAGAGCCTCATCCGGGGCAATATCTACCGCTGCAAATGAAATTGCACAAGGCAATGCCGATTTAAGCCAGCGCACAGAAGAGCAAGCCTCCTCCCTAGAAGAAACCGCTTCCAGCATGGAAGAAATGACTTCTACGGTAAGGCAAAGTGCTACTAATGCGCAGGAAGCCAATACTTTTTCTGATGATGCAAAAGTGAAGGCGCGCAGTGGCGGAGAAGTGGTATCCAAAGCCATACAGGCGATGGAAGACATTAATGTCGCAAGCAAAAAAATCAGCGATATTATTGGCGTTATCGACGAGATTGCTTTTCAGACTAACTTGTTGGCATTAAATGCGGCGGTTGAAGCTGCGCGCGCTGGCGAGCAAGGTCGCGGCTTTGCGGTAGTCGCTGGTGAAGTGCGAAACCTTGCGCAGCGCTCAGCTGGTGCCGCAAAAGAAATTAAAGACCTTATTCGCGATAGCGTAGCTAAAGTGGAAGATGGTCGCGAACTTGTGAATGCTTCTGGTGCGACCCTGTCAGAAATTGTTGAGTCGGTTGAGAAGGTTGGCGGTATGATCCGGGAAATCGCTGCCGCCGCACTAGAGCAAACAAGTGGTATTGAGCAAGTAAATACCGCTATTTCACAAATGGATGAAATGACGCAGCAAAACGCCGCATTAGTGGAAGAAGCCTCGGCTGCGGGCCAAGCCATGGCGGATCAAGCGCGAACAATGAACGCAGTTGTGGAGTTTTTTAGTGTTGGCGCTGGCGGTGGGATGTCGGCCAGTTATCGGGTTAGCTCTCCGGCCCCAGCGGCGTCATCGCCATCGGTATCGCGCAAGGTCTCTACGCCTCAGCCCAGTAAATCGGTTAAGTCAGACGATGACTGGGAAGAATTTTAGGGCTGAGCAAATTTGTGCAATAGCTTAAGGCTATTGCGCAGGCATTGGTAGTTTCTGTATTCATATGGCTTTAATAGAGTGTGTTTTATGGTTGGAGTGAGTAAACGCGTTGAAGCGCCGAGCCAAGGTAACCGTGAATTTACGATGACCTATGCCAACTTTGCACATATTCGAGATATCGCTTACGACTTAACTGGCATTACACTTTCGGACCACAAGCAAAATATGATTTATGGCCGCTTGGCGCGTCGTTTGCGGGCATTAGGTTTAAGTTCTTTTGATGATTATTGCAATTTATTATCGGAAGATTCCCCTGAATTACATGAGTTTATTAACGCCATTACCACAAATTTGACGGCGTTTTTTCGTGAAAACCATCATTTTGATTTTTTAAAAACAACCGCTTTCCCCAATATTATTCGAAAAAATATGGCGTCTAAGCGGCTGCGCATATGGTCTGCAGGCTGCTCTACGGGTGAGGAGCCCTATAGTATTGCAATGACGCTGTCGGCAACGGCAGGGTTTAGCCAGTGGAATGCTAAAATATTAGCGACAGATCTTGATTCGAATGTGGTTGACAAAGGTCGCCGCGGAATCTATCAGGAAGACCGCTGTACAGGAATACCCAATGAGTACACCCGCTATTTAAAGCGAAATCCAAGTACCGGGGAAATAAAAATACGCGAAGATGTACAAGAAAAAATTGCTTTTAAGCAGCTTAATTTGCTGCATCAATGGCCCATGAAAGGGCCGTTCGACATTATTTTTTGCAGAAATGTTGTTATCTATTTTGATCAAGAAACACAAAAAAAACTGTTCGCACGTTACCATAAAATGTTAGCTGAAGGCGGCTATCTATTTATTGGTCACTCCGAGAATTTAAACCGCGTTTCCAACGATTTCACCTCGTTGGGAAAAACGATGTACCAAAAGAAGTAACGTGTATGTCGAGTCATTCCGTTAAGCCATTCCAAATGCCCAAGGCGCCAAAAGGGTTTGAGCATATCAAACGATTCTGGGATCCAACGCATCAAGTTGTTACCGCAAAAATTTTGCCTGGTGAGTGTTATGTATCAGGCGGCACAGAAATGATTAGTACGGTTTTAGGTTCTTGTATTTCGGCGTGTGTTCGCGACCCAATTGCTAGGGTTGGCGGCATGAACCACTTTATGTTGCCCTTACAATCTGGCGCAACGGGTATATCCCGTACTGCGGCGATGGACCCAGCCCTGTGTTACGGTAATTGGGCAATGGAATATTTGGTGAACGAGATTTTAAAGCTTGGCGGGCGAAAAGATCGCTTAGAAGTGAAAGTTTTTGGTGGCGGCAGGGTGCTTGCCGGTATGACCAATATTGATGTGGGCAAGCAAAACATTGATTTTATTACCCAGTATATTGCAAGCGAAGGTTTACGACTTAAAGCGCAAGATGTTGGTGATATTTACCCGCGCAAGGTTTTGTATTTCCCTGAGACGGGTAATGTAAAAATGAAAAAATTGAAAACAGAAAGAGCGCCAGAAGTCTCAAAACAAGAGAAAAAGTATCTCGATTCTATGGCAAAACCTACTTCGACCGATATAGAGCTGTTTTAGAGGTTTTGTTAATAGGGCACCTCTGAAAATAGTAATTTTTGTGTGAGAGCAAGGAAGCACCGCCCGGAGAGCCGCAGTTTACGTGGTGTAAATGAGGACTCGAGGACGGAGCTGACGCCGCTATCGCGGAAAAAGTGCATTTTTAGAGATGCCCAATAGTGTTGTAGGAAATTTTTCCTGGTTTTAAACCACGTTAAGGTGAATACCCTTGGAACGGAAAAAAATAAAAGTATTAATCGTTGACGATTCGGCCTTAATTCGAACATTGCTAACGGCTTTGCTCAATGAAGACCGCCGTCTAGAAGTTGTAGGGACTGCAAACGACCCCTTTGAAGCTCGCGAAAAAATTAAGCAGCTCTCGCCAGATGTGATTACGCTTGATATAGAAATGCCTAAAATGAATGGCATTGTGTTCTTGAAAAATTTAATGCGCCTTCGCCCTATGCCAGTGGTGATGATATCGACACTCACCCAAGCTGGTGCTCCAGCCACTTTAGAAGCGCTGGAAATTGGCGCTATTGATTATGTGGCGAAACCTCAAGGGGATGATCCGCACGCTCTTGAGCAGTACGGTAAGAATATTTGTGAGAAGGTATTTTGGGCGGCAAAGGCAAATGTGGCGCATTTTTCTCAAACTAGCGAGCCTAAGAAATCACGCGTGACGATGTCTGGTCGCGCTAAAGCGGGTTTTATTTGCGCTATTGGTGCCTCAACAGGCGGGACAGAGGCTATTAAATGCGTTGTTTCTGCTTTACCTGAGCACGCCCCCCCCATTGTTATTGCTCAACACATTCCTGCGGCTTTTAGCCAATCTTTTGCTAAGCGGGTGGATGCGTGTTCGGCCGTTAGTGTTCACGAAGCCGCGCACCAACAGCCGATTGAAGCGGGCCATGTCTATCTTGCGCCTGGGCATTCACATCTTCGTATAAGGCGTGCGGGAAGTGGTTATGTTTGTATGTTAGACGACGGCCCTGAAATTAACCGCCATAGGCCATCGGTTGAGCCGTTGTTTGATTCTGTTAATGCGGCTGCCGGCAAGCTTGCGGTGGGGGTTATGTTAACGGGGATGGGCGCTGATGGCGCACAGGCTTTATTACGTCTAAAAGAAAGGGGCGCATTTACAATTGTTCAGGATGAGCAAACGTCGGTTGTTTGGGGCATGCCAGGGGCCGCCTATAAACTAGGTGCCGCCAGCGCTATGTTACCCCTCGAAAAAATAAGTGCAGAAATTATTAAGCACGCGTGTAAATAGTTGTACAGAACCCACGCCGTTGCGGCTGTAGCCTGCAACCCATTAGGTTGTGCGTTTAGCCGTTGAGTACTAAGGGTTAGATATAGATGTCACGTTTTTATTGGTTGCCCCTTCTTGTATCGCTCTAGCATGTAATAAAACACTCAGCTGAGCTTTAATCCTAGCGAGTAATTCTTCTTTTTTAACCGGTTTGCTAACAAAGTCGTTGCCACCACTTAAAAAACCTTGTGTCAGTTCTGTTTCGACATCTTTTGCCGTTAAAAAGATAATAGGTAAATCGTAGATAGGGCGGCTTTGTCTTAGAATTTCGCAGGCTTCGTATCCTGTCATTTTGGGCATCATGACATCCAAAACGACTAGGTCAATCTCAGGGTGTTGCTGCACTTTTTCTATTGCCGATTGACCGTTGTCAGCTTCAATCACATTGTAGTTGTGTAATTTTAAAATACCGCTGAGTACCATTCGGTTAATCGGGTCATCATCAACACTTAATATGGTAATTTGCTCTGCGTTATCGAGTGCTGGAATTTTTAAACTGGGTTTAGCCGGTTTGGTGCTTTGGGGTTCGGCTACTGTGCTGTCGGGTTTTTCTTTATGCGTTTTCTTAGGCTGTTGTTGTGACGTTTGTGGGAGGGAAGCGCTGTTCTCTTGTTGTGTATTGTACTCGTTAGTGTTGATTTTCCTTGTGATGGGAATTGGGTCTTTTTTGCGTTCGCATAGAACGTTGCTGGTGGGCATGGTGAAGATGAAGGTTGTTCCTTTCGTGGGCTGCGATATCACATCAATTTTTCCGCCGTGTAACTCGACGAGCTGTTTTGTAATCGCAAGCCCTAACCCTGTACCACCGTGTTCGCGTGCATCGCTGTGCTCTAACTGGCAAAAAGATTGAAATATGGTTTCGAGGTCTTCTGGGTTTATGCCTATTCCTGTGTCTTTAACGCGAATGGTGGTTGTGTTGTTATCTTGCTGAGCATTAATTTTTACATGGCCTCGATCACTGTATTTAATGGCGTTGCCAATAAGGTTGAACATGATTTGTTGTAAACGGTTTTCATCGGCTAAAACCGCATAAAAATGGCCGGGTATTTCATTTTGTAATTTAATCGGTTTTTCGTTGGTTAACGGTTCAAGTAATGTAATGACGGTGTCTGTTAGGTAGCGTAAGTTGACGGGTTCGCGTTTCAGCTCAATGGTGCGGTCGGCCAACTTAGAAAGATCTAAAATATCGTTGATTAGGTGCGACAGGCGTTTTCCGCTAGATATGATCATGCCTAGCTGGCCAAGTTTAGCCGGGTCTAATAGGCTGCTGCAGCTATCGCGTAGGGCTTCGGCTAAACCGATAATGCCATTTAATGGTGTGCGCAGCTCGTGCGAGGTATTGGCTAAAAATGAATCTTTCATTTTGTCGAGCTTTATAAGCTCGGCATTAACGTCGCGCTCTTTTTGTAGTTCTATGCGTTTGGCTTTGTGGCGAGAATAAGCCCACATTAAGCCTATAAATAACAGCGAATAAATGCCATACGCCCACCAGGTTTGTAACAGCGGCGGTTTTACCTTTATTTCAAGTGTTGCGCCGTTTTCATTCCATGCGCCTGCTGCATTAGCCGCTTTTACCCTAAAGGTGTAATGGCCAGGGCTAAGGTTGGTGTAATTCGCGATATGCCGATTCCCTGCATTATTCCAATCCTTATCAAATCCTTCTAATTTATAGGCGTATTGATTTCGGTTTGAGGAGCGATAACTTAAAGCCGAAAATCCAATGGAAAAAAAGCGCTGGTCATAGTTAAGGTCAATGCGTCGGGTATTTTGAATAGTATCTTTTAAAGGGCTGTTCACGGTCTCGCTATTAATGCTTTCGCTAAAGATTTTAAAATCAGTAAACACAACATCTGGTGGACCTTGCCGGGTTTCTATTTTTTTACTATCGAAAATGCTCAGCCCTTCGGTTGAGCCTAAATAGAGCGTACCGTCTTGGTCAACATAACTGGCATCGCGGTTAAAATTGTTACCAATTAGGCCGTGGCTTTTTTGATATTTTTTAATATGGTAACCCGATGGGCTGCCATTGCGTACGATACTCACAACCCCCTTATCGGTTGTTGCCCATATTTTTCCGTCGGGGGTTTCGACGATGCTTGCAACGTTGCCTGAAGGCAAGCCATCATCGACACCAATATGGCTAAAATGCTGCCGTTTAGCATCCATAACGCTGATGCCGCCGCCTTGCGTACCGACCCATAAATTGTTTTTCGAATCTTCAAATAAAGCGATTACTCGGTTGTTGCCAAGAGATTTTTCATTGCTAGGTTCGTGGAAGTAGTGGCTAAAGGTATCGCTGTCTGAGTGATAACGGTTAAGCCCGTGCAAACTGCCGGCCCAGAGTGTTCCTTGCTTGTCTTGCAGCAGTGTCCAAACGTGTGGGTTAGAAACATTGTCGGGGGTTGGTTGTGGGTTGGGGAGGTAATAGTGAAACTGTTGGCTTTTAAAGTTGTAGCGATTTAGCCCGCCGGTTTCGGTGCCAATCCACAAATCTTGTTGGTTTTGATCAATCAATAAGCTCCAGATATAAGCACTGTTAACGGTGTTACCTTTTGTGCCGGCTGCACCGCTGGGCGAGGGCATAAAGTGTTCAAATTCATCGTGGCCGGCAGTGCGACGGAAAAGCCCGCCAGACCATGTACCAACCCATAAATCGCCGTTGTTTTGCTCCGCTAGCGCGAGTACGGCATTGGATTGTAGTGCGCCCTCTACGCCGGCTTGCGCGACAATGCGTTGGCTGCGTTTAGTGACGGGGTCAAAGGCATTTATTCCGCCTTCGGTGCCAACCCATAAGTGCCCCTGACGACTTTTTTGTATCGTCAGTATTGTGGAGTGGCTTAGGCTGTCGGGCGTGCCTGGCACATGGGAATAGTTTTCAAAAACAGTGCTTGAGCGGTCAAAAAAGTTAGTGCCAATTGGAAAGGCGCCAATCCATAAATCGCCATGCTTGTCTTCAAAAATACTGCGAATATTGTTAGAGCTTAAACTAGAGCTATCGTAAGGGTTGTGGCGCAAATGGCTAAAGTTGTCGCTGGTGTGATTATATTGCGCAAGGCCGCCGTGATCTGTCGCAACCCATAAATTATTAAAGCTATCTTCAAAAATATTCCAAACTGTATTCGACCCAAGTGATGTAGGGTCGTTAGGGTTGTGGGCATAATTGGTAAAGCTTTTGCCGTCGGGATTCATTCGGCTAATGCCGCCGCCAAAACTGGCTACCCACAAGGCCCCGGTGTGGTCGCGCAAAATGTCGGTAATGCGATTGTGGCCAATGCTGTGGGCGTTGTTGGGGTCGTGAGCAAAGATTTCTATCGCGAAAGGTTTGAGCGTTAAACGCAGCAACCCCGACGATGTTGTGCCAAGCCAAATATGGCCGTCGTCTTCGGTGTAAATGGCTCGAATGGCGGCATTCGGTAGCCTAAAGGGGTCGTTTTCTCGATCAGTGTAGGTGCGGTAGTGTTTGCGGCTAGGGTCGAGAATATTAAAGCCGTTATCGGTGCCGATTAGGAGGTTGTTGTTTTTATCTACCGCAAGCGAGCGCACCGAGTCGCCGGTAATGGAATTGGTATCAAACCCCTTAGAGCGAAAGCTGGTAAAGGTGTCGCTTGCGGCGTTGTAGCGGCCTAGGCCCGAGTCTGTCGCCAGCCACATCACACCATCGTGGTCAAAGGCAATATCCCAAATGGCGTTGCTGGTAAGCGAGTCAGGATCGCCAGGGGTATGCTGATAAATTTTAACATCGTGGCCGTCGTAGCGTGCTAGGCCATGTTCACCACCAAACCACATAAAACCGTGTGGGTCTTGTTGGGTAACATGGACAGCGTTTATGACTTCGTCGGTATCGGTAGTGCCATGTAACAAGCGCTTAAAGCGCATGGTTTCAAGAGGCAAAGCACAGCTGTAAGCACTGAACCACAGGGTGCACAAAACACTGAAATAAGCAATCAGGCGCATGACGCGTTCTCGTTGACAAAGCATGCTTGAGTATAGTCAACGTATGCGTGTCGCCTGTATTGCTAGGCTCTTTGGGTGACCGCAGGTGCTTTTTGCTGCCAAATGCCATGGCACTGCGCGCGCGAGCAAGCAGAGCCGGCGCTTGGTTTTGTCGGCGCGCTAGTTTAGGCTGCATGCCTTTGTTGATGAACTTAAGTAAAGAGTGGGGAAGGTAGCGGTTATGGGTTTTATTATCCGCCTTGTGTGTTTGTATATTGGCGTCAAATTATTTGGCTTGTTGGGTATTATCCTGGGGTTTGTGGCTGGCCACTTTTTGGCCAAAGGTATTCAAACGCAGAGGCAGCGTTTGAACCCAGAGTTACGCCGCCAAATAGAAAGTACGTTGTTTTCGACGGCCTTCCCTTTGATGGGGTACTTAGCTAAAGCCGATGGCCGTGTTAGCGAGCAAGAGGTGCAAGCGGCCGAGCAGTTGATGGCGCGCATGCAGTTATCGCCAGAGCAGCGCAAAGAGGCTATAGCGTTGTTTAAAGGTGGCACCAACGCAGAGTTTAACCCCGAGCCTTTAGTGGGGCACTTTTTACAGGTGTGTGGCCAATATGCCGATGTTAAGCAAATTTTACTGGCGTACTTGATCACTATCGCTATGGCCGATGGCTCCTTAGATGCCGCAGAACAAACAGCGATGCAAAAAATAGCCGAGCAAATGGGCTTTAGCCGATTTGTATTCGAGCAAATGCTCAAAATGGCGCAGGCGCAAGGCAATTTCAAAGGTGGGCATTACCAAGGGCACGCAGGTGCGCAACAACCGTCCTCTGCTGATGTACTTAAAGATGCGTACAGCGCGCTTGGCGTAGAAGCCGACTGTACGGATGCCGAACTCAAAAAAGCTTATCGCAAATTAATGAGCCAATACCATCCCGATAAGTTATCCGGCCAAGGTGTACCCGAAGAAATGTTAAAAGTAGCGACCGAGCGCTCGCAAGAGATTCAAGCCGCTTACGATACGGTTAAAAAGGCGCGCAAGCCTTAAATGCTGTATCACTGGCTGTGGTTTATTCTGTTGCTCGGTGGCTTACTATTACCTTTGCAAGGGCTGGCATGGTCGGCCCAAGGGCATGCGGCTATTGCTGAAGCGGCCTTTGCGCAATTAAGTCCCGAGCAGCAGCGCTACTTTGATAAGCAAGCGCAAGCACTCATTACTAATGAGCGCGCCAAAAAATGGCGTAAATCGTTAGCGCAATATTCAGCGTTTTCTCAAGCTGCCGTATGGCCAGATACACGGCGTGATATGGTTTTAAATACGGTTTTTTCACGCTTTGCCAAAACGACCGTTGCGCCTGCTTTAGAGCCTTTTGCTAGCGCTAATACTAAGCAGTGGCACTACGTGAATGCACAATACTGGGATACAGTGGGCCTGAAGTTATTGCCGGCGGCTTCGGTCCATGGACGCTGCAAGGTTGAGCGTACAGGTCAGCTCGACGTTGCATTACCGGCTTTAATCGAAGCTTATTCCCAACTTAAAACACCCGCGGCCGAGGGCGTGGTATTGGCATTTATTGGTCATTTAATGGCTGATGCGTACCAGCCGTTACATACTCTTGCTGGATTGGATGCACAGTGCCATTCGGATGCGGGCGGTAATGGTTATTGCTTAAGTGCCGGTAAGCGGCGCTGTGCGCTTAACTTGCATCGCCTATGGGATGCCGGTTTCGAGGTTTTTCAGCAGCCAATAAAAAGCGAGCCTTTAGGCGGCGATCTACTAAAGCTTAGCGATTTTAATGCCGTGTTTAGCGCTAGCGCGCAAGAAGCAGCTTTTATTTATAGTACGCCGCAGTCGCGGCCACCCAATAAAGCCTATACACAGCAAGGCGCAGTGATTGTTGCGCGCCAAAGTGCCGCAGCAGCGCAAGCTTTGGCGGCATTACTGCATACAATTTATACGCAAAAACAACGAGCAAATAATGAGTGATAAATCCTCTTGGGTTGTGATTACAGGGTGTTCCAGTGGTATTGGCCTGCATGTGGCCGAAGGCCTGCGAGCACAAGGTTATCGGGTCTTACCTTGTTGCCGAACAGAGCAGCAGCGCGAACGTTTACTGCAAAGTTTTGAGCGTGCGGTGGCGTTTGACCTTGCCGACAGCGAGCAAGTGGCACAAGGCGCACAGGCTATTTTGGACATCACCGAGGGCAAGCTTTATGCGCTGTTTAATAATGCTGCCTATGGCCAGCCAGGCGCGGTGGAAGATTTAACGCGCGAAACCCTAGAAAAACAGTTTGCCAGTAATTTTTTTGGCACCCACCAATTAACGCAAGCGTTATTGCCAGCACTGATGGCACAGCCGCGCGCACGGTTAATTCAACACAGCTCTGTATTGGGCTTTGTGGGCATGGGCTATCGCGGTGCTTATAACGCCAGTAAATATGCTTTGGAAGGCCTAACCGATACGTTGCGGCAAGAGCTTGCAGGTACCTCGGTTAAAGTGAGTTTGATTCAGCCAGGCCCGGTATTAAGTGAATTTCGTGCCAATGCGCTTAAGGCTTTAAAAGCCAATGTCGACTACAGCCATAGCCGGCACGCTAAAAGTTACCAACAAAGCCTGGACCGTTTGCAAGCCCAAGGGGCGGCGGTGCCTTTTACGGTTGGCCCAGAGGCCGTGTTGAAAAGAGTGCTGCATGCGCTCGAAAGCAGGCGGCCAAAGGTACGCTACCCTGTGACAACACCCACATACGTGCTGGGGGGCTTAAAGCGTTTGCTACCGCATCGCTGGTTTGATGCCGTTGTTAAAGCGGCAAGTAAAGCGTAACAGGTGAAAGCAGTGGTAGAATTTGCACATCGGCGAGCACAGTCGCTACGCCACAGATTAAATGAATGGGATGTTTTATGAGTGACCACCCTTTAGAAAATCCGCTAGATAATGCGGGTATTAATACATTGGCAATTCGCGCGGGCATTCACCGTACCGCCGAAGGCGAGCACGCCGAGCCTATTTTTGCGACATCCAGCTATGTGTTTAACAGTGCTGAAGAAGCCGCAGCGCGTTTTTCTGGCGACGAACCCGGTAATGTCTATTCTCGCTATACCAACCCAACGGTTAATACTTTTCAAGAGCGCATAGCGGCAATGGAAGGTGGTGAGGCTGCGGTGGCAACGGCATCGGGTATGGCGGCCATTTTAAGCACTTGCATGGCGTTGTTAAAAGCCGGCGATCACGTTGTGTGCTCGCGCAGTGTGTTTGGTACTACGACGGTATTGTTCGGTAAATATTTGCAGAAGTTCGGCGTTAAGGTTTCTACGGTTAGCCTTACCGATTTAGCCGAATGGCAAGGCGCAATAACGCCAGCTACAAAGCTGCTATTTTGCGAAACTCCGTCAAATCCCTTGTGTCATGTGGCCGATATAGCGGGCCTTGCGGCTATTGCCAAAGCGAATGATTGCTTGCTAGCGGTGGATAACTGCTTTTGTACGCCAGCATTGCAAAAGCCACTGGCGCTTGGCGCCGATATTATTATTCACTCGGCCACTAAATACCTGGATGGCCAAGGCCGATGTTTAGGTGGCGCTGTGGTGGGTAATAAAGAGCATATGGCCGAAGTATTGGGCTTTATTCGCACCTGCGGCCCAACCATGAGCCCCTTTAATGCGTGGGTTTTTAGTAAGGGGTTAGAAACGCTAGGCCTGCGCATGAAAGCGCACAGTGCCAATGCACAAGAAATTGCAGAGTACCTAAATAGCCACCCACAAGTAGAGGCCACTCACTACGCGGGCTTGCCCGAGCATCCAGGCCACGCCTTGGCGGCTAAGCAGCAGTCGGCTTTTGGTGGAGTGCTATCGTTTGAAGTTAAAGGCGATAAGGCCGCGTGTTGGCGCTTTATTAATGCCACCCGTTTAATGTCTTTAACGGCGAACCTTGGCGATGCCAAAACGACCATCGTACACCCTGCAACCACAACCCATGGTCGTTTAAGCGCAGAGGATAAAGCGACTGCGGGTATTAAAGAAAATCTTATTCGCATTGCGGTTGGCCTAGAAGACGTTGAGGACCTAATTACAGATCTTCAGCGCGGGTTCGCGGCACTTTAGCGCATTATCACGCGTGAACTATTTGTTCGCGTGGCTGCCTATCTTCTTTCGTATGAAGCACTGCCGGCAAAGTTTGGCTATGCTCAGGTTTGGGATGATAGAAGGATAAATAATGCAGCCACTTCTCACAGAGACTGTCGCCGCCGTGGGGCAAGTGCTTCTTGGTAAAGATCAGCAAGTTAAGCTCGCCGTGGCTTGCCTTATTGCTAAAGGGCACCTGCTTATAGAAGATTTACCCGGCATGGGTAAAACAACGTTAGCCCAGTGTTTGGCAAAAGCGCTAGGCTTGCAGTACGAGCGAGTGCAATTTACCAGCGATTTACTGCCAGCCGATATTTTAGGTGTAGCCGTATTCGACAAAGCCCAATCGGCTTTTCAGTTTCACCCTGGGCCTGTTTTTACCCAGCTGCTGCTGGCCGACGAAATTAACCGCACCACCCCTAAAACCCAAAGCGCGTTGCTCGAAGCCATGGAAGAAGGGCAGGTAACCATTGAGGGCGAAACCCGCCCGTTACCATCGCCTTTTTTTGTTATAGCCACGCAGAACCCATTGTCGCAGTCGGGTACCTTTGCCTTGCCAGAATCCCAGCTCGATCGCTTTTTAATGCGTTTAAGCTTGGGTTATCCCAATCATCAATCCGAGCGTTTATTGCTGCAAGGCGTCGATCCGCGTGCGCGCATTCAAGCGATGCAAGCAATAATCACCCCTGCGCAACTGGCTGACTTACAGGCCAGTGTTGCCGCTGTGCGCACCACCGATGCTTTACTCGATTATGTTCAGCAGTTGGTAGAGTTTACCCGCGTGGATGCGCGTTTTACTTATGGTTTGTCGCCGCGGGGCGCGTTAGCTTGGCTGCGTGCAAGTAAGGCGTGGGCGTTATTGGCTGGGCGCGATTACGTTATTCCAGAAGACATTCAAGCGGTGGCATCCTCGGTGGTTGGGCACCGGGTACGCGGTGGAGATATCGAGGGCAATCACGAGCACACAGACTTAGTGCAATATTTACTTAAATCGGTTCCGGTGGTTGCGTAAATGTGGTTATCCCGTTTTTTGCCTAAGCTGGCAGTTACCTCACCGCAGGAAGCTGTAAGACGAGCCACATATATAGACCGCCAACCCAATCGCTGGCAAGCGCGCTTTTTCCGCTGGATCGACAAGCGCGTGCCCGCTGCACGCAGTGTGCTGCTAACGCGTAAAAATTTATACACTTTCCCGACCTTAACCGGTTTTGGCTTTTTAACTTTGAGTTTGGTGTTGTGGCTGCTAGGCACTAATTACCAGAACAACCTGATATTGGCGCTAAGTTATTTATTGATGAGCTTAGTTGTTGTGGCCATTTTGCATACCTACGCCAACTTGGCTGGCTTGCGTATTAAAGTGCTGGGTGCAAAGCCGGCGTTTGTTGGCGAGACGGTATATTTTATTTTAGAGGTGGAAGGTGCTCGCGCAAAAGGTAGCGATAATTTAACCATTCGTTGGTGGAATGGCGAAGACGCTTGCTTTGATTTTGAAGCGGGCAGCGACGGCAAGCAAACAACGCAAATACAAGTGGGGTTACATGCTGTTAAACGGGGGTATTTATATCCGGGTAAATTATTACTGGAAAGCACTTTCCCGCTAGGGCTTATTCGCTGTTGGACGTGGTTAAATTTAGATGCTCGTGCCGTTGTATTTCCTAAGCCATTAAAAGTGCAATTTCCGTTGCAAGCCGAAGGTGATGGCGACGGGGAAACCGGTGAGCAAGTTGCAGGCGGCGATGACTTTGCGGGCTTAAAAGAATATCGCGCTGGCGACCCCATAAAGCACATAGCGTGGAAGCACTATGCGCGCGAGCAGGGTTTGTATTCAAAAGAATATGCCAGCGCACGCAACAACGACACATGGCTAGAGTGGAATAGCTTTTTGCATTTAGCCCCTGAAGACAGGCTTAGTGCATTGTGTTATTGGGCGTTAGAATTTGACCGGCTTGGCATTGCTTACGGTTTACGCTTGCCGGGCAAACAGTTGCCGCCGGCGCTGGATGATGGTCACCGCTTAAGTGTGTTGTCGGCACTGGCCCGTTTCGATATTAGCTTGAGCGGGCATTAATTGTGGACGCATCCACCGAGGCTTTTCAGCGACAAAAGCTGGTGCGCCACGAAAATCTTCTGTGGCTCATTCTTGCTCAAGGCGTTGTTATTTTGCCGCTGCTTATCCGCTTGCCTTTTTGGCTTTGGGCGGTGTGGCTAAGTGCGATGGTTTGGCGCTTTCGCATACATGCCGGCAAGCTTAATTTTCCCTCTACGGCAATTAAGTTTGTATTGGGTTGCGGCTGTGTTGCGGGTTTGATGGCATCATATCAGGGCACCGTGGGCGTGGAGCCTATGATAGGTTTTTTAGTCTGTGCTTTTGTGCTTAAGTTGCTAGAGCTACGCACCCGAAAAGACGGTTTATTATTACTATTTATTGGTTTTATTGCCGTTGCGGCTCAATTCTTATTTGCCCAAACCTTTTTGGCGGCGCTATACGCTTGTTTATCGTGTGTGGTGTTAATTACCGCTTGGCAAACCATTTATTTAACGCGCAAGTTCTCTTATCGTTATAAGTTAAAAACCGGTGGCATTTTGTTATTGCATGCCATGCCGCTGATGGTGGTGATGTTTGTCATTATGCCGCGCATAGGTCCGTTATGGCGGGTGCCTATGCCGCAAGGTAGTGGCAATACCGGCTTTAGTGATTCCTTATCGCCTGGCGATCTTGGCAATTTAGTGCGTTCAACGGGTACGGCATTTCGGGTGACATTTAAGGGCGCACAAATACCGGCACCGCGTGATATGTACTGGCGTGGCTTGGTTTTGGAAAACTTCGATGGTCGCAGCTGGGATTTAGATCCTCAGTGGGATTTAGCTTGGAGCCAACGCGCTAGCGATGTGCAGCTTGAAGGCTTATTGGATTACGACATTATTGTTGAGCCGCACCAATACCGTTGGTTATTTTCGTTGGCAGAACCTATTAAAGTTGCTGCAGGTCGTACGCGTGCACGCATTACCCAGCAAGGTTTGATTGCCGCGCAAGGGCCGGTGATGTCGCGTTTGCAATACAGCGTAGTGAGCATGCCGGCTTCCGACTTTAATTGGCCAGATTTAACGCCCCAGCAGCGCGCTCGGTTGCTTCATTTGCCCAGCCAATTTAACCCGCAAACACTTCAACTTGCACGAAGCTGGACGCTCGAAGGTTTAACAGCGCAAGCATTAATAGAAAAAGCACTTAGTTGGTATAACGAATCATTCCACTACACATTACAGCCTCCTTTACTGGGGCAGCATAGTGTTGACGATTTTCTTTTTAATACGAAACGTGGATTTTGCGAGCACTTCGCCAGTAGCTTTACTGTATTAATGCGCGCCGCCGGAGTACCAGCACGGGTGGTGGTGGGGTATCAAGGGGGGACCTACAATACTTTAGAGGATTACTGGATCGTAAGCCAAGCCGATGCCCACGCGTGGGCAGAAGTTTGGCTGGACGGTAAAGGTTGGCAACGCATTGACCCTACTAGCGCTGTAGCCCCGCAGCGCATAGAGCAAGGCATTGGCAATGCATTAACTGGCGACGAAAAAGAAATGGTGGCTTCTGGCCAATTCGATGCCCCGCAATGGATGACTAACCTCCGCCATCGTTTGGATGCTGCAGGTTATGTGTGGAACCGCTGGGTACTCAGCTACGATTCCGACAAGCAAAATAAGTTATTAACACGCTTGTTCGGTGGGGTGGAACCTTGGCGAGTCGGGCTGAGTTTTATTGTAATTATTGTGCTGTTGCTCGGTGCATATGCTGTGATGGTTATTCGCCCTAAATGGCAAAGAAGCACCCCTTTGCAGCGTGCGCTAAACATCTTTGATAGCACGACTAAGCAACTTGGGCTTCAGCGCGAGCGCGATGAAACGATAGCGGCTTTTTGTTTTCGCTTGGCAGAGCAGCAGCCAGAATTGAGCGCACCGTGCAAACAGCTTGCTAAAGTCTCTGAGCGAGCGCTTTATGCTGACGATAAACGCTGCAAGGCCGAGTTAACTCGAGCACTGCGTCGTTTTCCCCGCTAGGCTGTCCATCTTTAGCACCGCTTTAAATCTGTAATTTCAATATACCTGTCTATACTTCTAGTTAGCACTTTATTAATACTGGCACGCCGGATTGATATTCCAAACGTGAATATGGGACAGGTTTTTTAGAATGCTTCTACGCAAAATATCGATTAGTCGACGCCTTGTTATTCAGCTGTTAGTGATTGTCGTTGGCTTAGCTGTGTCACTCGGGGTGTCTTTGTGGCAATTAAAACAGGCATTAGTTAACAGCAAAACCGATAATACGCGAATGTTGGTAGACGCTGCATATTCAGTGCTTGAAAAGCATTATAAGCAATATGAGTCGGGCCTTGTTGACGAAGCAACCGCAAAAGCAGAGGCAATTGAAGGCATTAATAAGCTACGTTATGACGGCGATAATTATTTTTGGGTAAATGATATGCATCCCAATATGATTACACACCCCACGAAGCCTCAACTAAATGGTCAAGACATTAGTGGTGTAAAAGACCCGAATGGCAAAGCGTTATTTGTGGCAATGGTCAAGGTGGTTAGAAAACATGGCCAGGGTTCTGTTGATTACATGTGGCCGTTCCCTGGTTCTGATAAACCGGTCGATAAAATTTCTTATGTTAAGGGCTTTCCCCAGTGGGGCTGGATAGTTGGCTCTGGTGTGTACCTGGATGATGTTCAAGTCATATTTTGGCGTTTTGCCAAAATTCTATTATCGATTGGTTCGGTTATTGTTTTGTTTGTAGCGGGGTTGGCGTATTTAATTAGCCGTTCGATTAAGCGGCCGATCGATGAAGTGGTCGATGCTTTAAATGGTATCGCATCGGGGCAGGGTGACTTAACAAAAGCATTGCCTGTTGCGGGCAATGATGAACTTTCGCTTTTGGCAAGTCACTTTAATGCCTTTACCCAAAAAATTCGCGGGCTTTTGCTTCAAGTCAGAGGTTCGACAACGCAGTTAAACAAAACGACTGATCAATTAAAAGACTCTTTTGCCCAGAGCGTAAAGGCTATAGAGGCGCAGCGACGCGAATCCGCAGCGGTTGTTTCAGCCATGGATGAGATGTTATCGGCATCTATTAACATTGCACAAAATGCAGAGCAATCGGCGTCTTATGTTAACCAGGCCGAAACGGCTGCCAATATTGGCAAAGACGTTGTGGTCAAAACTTCCGACCTAGTGCAGCATGTTTCTTCTGAGTTTGAAACCACCTCCGAAATTATTCAAAACCTTGCCAATAATAGCCAGACAATTTCCAAAGTGTCTGAGGTGATTCGCGGCATAGCAGAGCAAACTAATTTGCTGGCTTTAAATGCGGCGATTGAATCGGCCCGCGCCGGCGAGCAGGGGCGCGGCTTTGCTGTGGTGGCTGACGAGGTGAGAACTCTGGCGGCTCGCACCCAAGATTCAACAGAGGAAATCCGAGGCATGGTGGAGTCTTTAACCAGTGGTGGTGTCAGCGCTGTAGCCGCGATGACGGCGGGTAGAGAGGTAACCGCACAAGCCTCTGCGAGTGCATTAAAAGGGGCTGAATCTTTGGCGTCGGTTGTTGAAGAAATGAATAATATAGCGCTAATGATTAACCAAACCGCTAGCGCCGCAGAGGAGCAGAGCTTAGTCTCTAAATCGATTAATCAGTCGGTACAAAATATTGTCGATGCGACAGAGTCAACTTATCTGCAGTTTGAAAAAGCCCGTGAATCTGAGCAGCAACTACAGAGCCTAAGTGGTCAACTGAGTGACCTTATCGGAGAATTCAAACTCTGAGTTAGGTCTATTGGATATCCTTCGATCCATGTCCTTTGGCGCGACTACGACAAAAGCTTTTACCTCAAAAGCTATATTGTGATCCATTTTTATCACGATTTCTTGCTAAAAATAACCTTACTTTTTAATCAGTGTCCATTTGTTAGTAATATCCTACTGTTTGTAAAAGTAGAGTGTCACTTTGATGTTAATATTTGTCGTTTTTGTATTTTCCATTCACATTATATGCGAACACAGTAGAACCTTAGGAGGGTCCTTTGCGTAATAAAAACTCTAATAATCGGCATACAAGGTTTAAGGTTATTCAGCTGATGGCGTTAAGTCTGATGATGCTAATCGCACCTTTTAGTTTTTCATTGGGTGGCGAGCGCTATATTAACTTCGCCCCATCAAGCGATTTTAAATTGTTGGCAGACGCCACATCTAGCTTACCAATCGTTGTTGATGCTAACGACGAAAAAGGCGTTTTGCGTGCAGCCGGCGTACTTTCTTCGGATCTTCAAAAGGTATTGGGTGTTGCGGGCACGGTAAAAAATAAAGTGCCGGAGCAAGCGAAAAACCTCATATTGGTGGGGACCTTAGGCCACAGTCGTTTGGTTGATGATCTAGTTGCGCGTAAGCTTATTGATGTTGTTGGCATTCGAGATCAATGGGATGGATACCGCATTCAACAAGTCGTTAAACCCTATGAAGGTGTTGATAGTGCGTTGGTGGTGGTAGGGGCTAATAAGCGCGGCAGCATGTATGGGATTTATGATATTTCTGAGCAAATGGGTGTTTCGCCTTGGTATTACTGGGCTGATGTGCCAGTTGAAGCTAAGGATGCGCTTTACCTTAAGTCTGGGGTGAGCATTCAAGAAATTCCCAAGGTGAAATATCGCGGTATTTTTCTCAATGATGAGGCGCCAGCGCTCACTAATTGGGTGCAAGAAAATTTCGGTAATTATAATCATGAATTCTACGATAAAGTTTTTGAATTATTATTGCGTTTAAAGGCCAATTTTTTGTGGCCGGCTATGTGGAACAACGCGTTTGGCGATGACGACCCTAAAAACTTAGCCTTAGCACATGAGTACGGCATCGTAATGAGTACTTCGCATCACGAGCCAATGATGCGTGCAGATAAAGAATGGAATCGCTATGGCAAGGGCGATTGGGATTACGCAACAAACCCAGAAAATCTATATGCTTTTTGGCAAGACGGCGCCAAACGAAATAAACCCTTTGAAAGCGTCTATACAATGGGGATGCGCGGGCAAGAAGATACGCCAATGAGCGAAGGCGAAAACATCGAGTTACTCGAAAAGATTGTTAAAGACCAGCGAAAAATTCTTGCCGAAGTTTTTGGCGAAGATAATGTCGATAAAGTGCCGCAGGTGTGGTGCCTTTATAAAGAAGTTCAAGCTTATTATGAAAAAGGTATGCGGGTACCGGATGATGTGATTTTATTATGGGCGGATGATAACTGGGGCAACTTGCGTCGTTTACCTACACCAGAAGAACGCGGGCGCAGCGGTGGTGCCGGTGTTTATTATCACTTTGATTATGTTGGTGGCCCACGGTCTTATCGTTGGATTAATACTATGCCGATTGCCAAAGTTTGGCAGCAAATGAACCTGGCGTACAATTACGGCGCCGATAAAATTTGGATTGTTAATGTGGGTGACCTCAAGCCAATGGAGGTTCCTACAGAATTCTTTTTACGCATGGCGTGGGACCCAGAGCGCTGGGATCACAAGCAAATGACGGCATTTACTCAACAATGGGCGGCGCGTGATTTTGGCCCAGAATTTTCGGCGGATATCGCAGAGCTAATTTCGGTTTATACGCAACATAACGGCCGCCGCAAGCCTGAGCTTATGGATACTAGCACCTACAGTGTTCTTAATTATGATGAGGCCGATCGCATTGCTACATCGCTCAAAGAGCAGGTTTCTAAAGCCGAGGCGATTTATAAAAAATTGCCAGAATCAAAAAAAGCGGCATTTTTTCAATTAGTGTTATTTCCGGTTAAAGCAAGCGCAACGGTAACGTTACTGCACATTGCAACGGCGAAAAACCGCCTATACGCGGCGCAAGGGCGAGCCAGTGCCAACACCTTTGCCGACCAAGCCAAGCAATACTTTGAGCAAGATGCCAAGCTCGAGCAAGAATACCACGCACTTAATAACGGTAAGTGGAATCATTTTATGAGCCAACCCCATATCGGTTATACCAACTGGAATAACCCTGAGGGTGATCAAATGCCAATGACATATCACTACGAACCCGGTAATTATGCCGAGATGGGCATTGCCGTAGAGGGGTATGAGGCAGGGTGGCCTGGTGATGTGAGTGGTCATTGGCCGCATAAAAGCAGCTATGTGTTAGATTTCGATTATTTTGGCGAGCAGCAGCGCGCATTAACAATATATAACCGGGGTACCAAGGAGTTTGAATATAAAGCTAAAGCGAGCGCGCCTTGGGTGAAATTGAGCCACCCAAGCGGCGCTGTTAACGTTGAGCAGGCGGTAGCGGTGACCATTGATTGGGCGGCATTGCCCGCAGGCAAGCACACCGCCAAAATAGCCATTAAAGGCACTGGTTGGCAAGGCGCTTCAGTTTATGTCGAGGCCACCAAGCCTTCTAAAAAAATGCTAAAAAAGGCTAAAGGCTTTGTCGAATCTGATGGCTATGTTTCGATTGATGCTGAAAACTTCGAGCGGGCCAAATCGCGTAAAGGTATTGGTTGGGCCGCGGTAGATCAGTTGGGTCGAACGGGCGGCGCCATTACGCTATTGCCCTTATCAGATCAATCCTTCGCAACAGCATCTAAGGCCCCTTATGTTGAATACCCCATAACACTATTGACCACTGGGGCTGTGAACGTACAGGTTTTGGCGAATCCTATTTTACCGTTTCAACCAGGCAAAGGTGTCCGCTATGGCGTTGCTATTGGTAGCGAAAAACCAAAAGTTATCGATATTACCGAGCCTTTAATGGGCATGGGTAAGCCTTGGGAAGAAATGGTTAAAGATGCGATTAGGGTTGGTAGCAGCGAGCATATTGTAAAAAAAGCGGGGCCAACTAAAATTCGTATTTACGGCTTAGATCCAGGTTTAAGTATTCAAAAAATCATTATCGATACTGGTGGCTTAAAACCCAGTTACTTAGGGCCATTGCAAAGCACTAAACATTAAGCGATTCATTTTGGAGAGCAGGTTATGATTAATAGATTATCGTCGTCTTTTGAGCCAGTGGTGACAACGACATTGGCTTTAAGTGGTATCGCTGCGAGTGTTTTAGCATTATGCGCGTCATTCGCCGCCAGTACAGCCAGCGCAGATGTACGCTTACCTAAGTTGGTTTCGTCTGGCATGGTTTTACAGCGTGATATGGCCGTTAATGTTTGGGGTTGGGCAGACCCAGGTGAAGCGGTGCGTGTCAGTATTAACAAAACTGAGCTGTTTACCGTGGCGAATGCCGCAGGGGAGTGGACAGTCACGTTGCCGGCAATGAAAGCCGGCGGCCCCTTTACGGTTAATGTTCAAGGCGATAATCAAATTACATTACAAGACGTATTAGTCGGGGATGTTTGGTTGGCGTCTGGGCAATCGAATATGGAGCTTACGCTATCGCGTGCAGAACCGGCGTTTGCGGACCTGGTCCCCAAAATAAACAATACTCAAATTAGACAATTTGAAGTGCCTGATCATTTTAATTTTAAAGCACCGCAAAAAGATTTAGCCCATGGCAGCTGGAAAACAGCGACACAAGACAATATCAGAAAGTTTTCGGCGGTGGCTTATTTCTTTGCCGATAACATTCATCAATCTGAAAAGGTGCCCGTTGGTATTATTGATGCCAGTTTAGGTGGCTCACCTGTAGAGGCATGGCTGAGCGAAGAAGTGCTTGCGAATTACAGCGAGCCATACGCCGAAGCGGTTAAGTTTCGCAATGATGAGCTAATCGAAGACATAAAAGCGAAAGATAAGGCCCGTGCAAATAGTTGGTATGGGTCTATCTATCAAAAGGATTCAGGTATTAAAGATGGCAAGTTCATCTGGGCGGACCCTGATTTTAAAGCGGCGGGCTGGCAGTCTACGCTTATTCCAAGTTATTGGGGGGTAGAAGATGATTCGCTTAAAGCGCCATTAAGTGTTGTGGATGCTGGAGAAGGGTCGGTATGGTACCGAAAAACGGTGCATATCACAGCAGAACAAATCGCGGCCCAAGGGGCCGACTCGGCATTACTGGTGATGGGGACGATTGTTGATGCCGACGAAATATTTGTTAATGGTGAAAAAGTGGGTAATACCACTTATATGTATCCGCCAAGGCGCTACAAGGTAGATTCGAAATTATTAAAAGCCGGGAAAAACAGTATTGTGGTAAGGGTTGTAAATAACTCTGGGCTTGGCGGTTTTATACCCGATAAAGAATACGCCCTACACCTTAAAGGCAGTGTGCTGGATTTAAAAGGTGAGTGGCTATTTAAGCGCGGCTCCAATATGCCGGCATTGGCCTCGCAAACGTTCATTCGCTGGAAGCCAATGGGTTTGTATAACGGCTTGATTGCTCCTTTAACACCTTATGCCATTAAGGGGGTTATTTGGTCCCAAGGTGAATCTAATGCGGGTAGGGCAGATACATACGTAGAGCGTTTTCCTGCGCTTATTAATGATTGGCGTAAAAAATGGGGGCAAGGTGATTTTCCCTTTTTATACACGCAGCTGTCTAATTATGTGTCGCCGGGTGACCCAAGAGATATTAGGGGTAACTGGCCTGAACTACGTGATGCCCAGCTAGAAACGCTAAAAGTACCTAATACGGCTATGGCCGTTACCATTGATGTGGGTGAGTGGAACGACATTCACCCGCTAGATAAAAAAACAGTAGGCGACCGCTTGGCCCTTGGGGCACAAAAGCTCGCTTACGGTCATAACGTCGAATACTCTGGCCCGCTTTACAAGTCGGCTAAGCGTAAAGGCAGCAAAGTTAAAATTAAGTTTAACCATGCTAAAGGTTTACTCGCAAAAGGTGGTGAACTGGCAGGGTTTGAATTGGCCGGTGATGATGGTCAATTTGTACCAGCCAAAGCAAAAGTAAAGGGCCGCACTGTGATTGTTTGGAGTGATCAAGTGAAAAAGCCAAAGCAGGTGCAATACGCATGGCGCAACAACCCTGAGCACGCCAACCTTTACAACAAAGCCGGCCTACCAGCTTCGCCATTTAAAGCAACAAAGTTGTAAATCACGTTAGCACTATGTAAAGGGGGCGATACTTTGCATAGTGCTAAATCAAAATTTCGTATTACCTGCCTGTCCTGGGCGTTCTTTTTCGACAATCCTTAGCGGCTACAGCTAGCTTGTGTGCTATGGCTGTCTATTTCATGCTGTTGTCTATTCACGTTAAAGTATATTGCTGAATAAATAATAAAAGCTTAAGGGCGCCTCTAAAAATAGTAATTTTTTCTTGAGAGCAAGAAAGCGCCGCCCGGAGAGCCGCAGTTTACGTGGTGTAAATGAGGACTCGAGGACGGAGCTGACGCCGCTATCGCGGAAAAAGTGCATTTTTAGAGATGCCCTTAAGTAAGAGATGGCATAATGCCGGCATTACTTAACAACAGCTTGGGGAAAATAATGTTTAGGCAAAAAAATACGGTGGTTTGGGCTGCGTCTATCATGTTGTGCTCTATTGCGAGTGCGGCATCGGCGATGGAGTTATCTATTTCGCAGGGGTATCGTGATGGTGGTAAATTTGAGGCTGATATTCCGCCTGTGTCTTATTCGCTTGCTGGTGGCCCTGCGACTTCTATAGTGCTTGGTCACGAGCTGGATGCTAAGCGCACCTTAGAGTTCCTTTATTCTCACCAAAGCACCTCCCTAAGGAATGACCGTACTCGCGAGACATTGCTTGATTTAGGTATAGATTACTACCACATAGGCGGTACCAACGAGATATCGCGTTCGGGTGACACGGTCTTTTTTGGTTCTGGCGGCTTAGGTGCTACGCACTTTTCGCCTTCTGGCGATTATTATTCAGAAACGCGATTTTCAGTATCTTTTGGGCTTGGCGCCAAGCACTCTATTGGTGAAAGGCTAATATTGCGTGCTGATGGCAAGTTATTCGGTACTTTTTTAGATTCTGGTTCGGGTATCTTTTGCGGTGTTGGCACCTCTGGCAATGGTTGCTCCATTGCTGTTTCGGGCACGTTAGCTGTTCAATACGAGATTAGCGCGGGTATTGGTTTTAAATTCTAAAGTTAGAGCTAAATCTTTACGGCTACAACCTGTAGCCGTAAGCCCATGCTGCTTGGTGTTTAAGAGCACTCACGCTAAGCCGGAACTAGAACTTAGTTAGCGCTGTTAGGGCGTCACTAGCCCTTTTATCGTTTTACGGCCGCTTTTAGGTTTAACCGCGGGCCTAAATTTGCTACCTTGCGCACCCGTTTTCGGCAATAGCAAAGTTTCTTATTCATGGTCAATAAAGTTAAAACGCCCTGCATTGGGGTTTGCTCCACAGGCATAGGCGATAGCGTGTGCAGGGGCTGTAAGCGCTACACCCATGAAGTTGTCGATTGGAACGCCTATACCGAGGCGCAGCGAGTGAGTATTTCCCTGCGCTTAGATGCCTTGATTCGCCAAGTCCTAGAGGCCCGCGTTGAGATCTTTGATGAGCCGCTATTGCGCCAGCAACTGCAAATGCAAAACGTTCGGCATCATCCCGAGCAGTCGCCTTTTGCCTGGTTATTCGAGATTCTTAAAGTGGGGGCGGGGCAAATCCGCAACCTAGAGGCTTTTGGTGCACGCCTTTTGCCCGAATACGCCCATATGACGCTACCAGAATTTAAAACCTTGGTGGATGAAGACTTTTTTGTGCTCTCCCAAGTGCACTACGAACGCTATTTTTCAAAGGTGTATTGATGCAAGCCATTCTTGACTTCCTTTTGTGTGAGACCCCCGATGCATGGGTAGAAAAAGCACTGCAAGAACCCGAAATACTGCTAATCGACCATGCCAATTGCGAGAAAAAGGCCGCCAGCACGGCTATGAATTTAATGTACCGCTACGTCGACAACTTTGATTTGCTCCATAAAATGAGCCGCCTAGCCCGCGAAGAGTTGCGGCACTTTGAGCAAGTGATCGAAATTATGGAAAAACGCGGTATTGTGTACGACGCCGCTATTAATGCTGGGCGCTATGCCGCGCAAATGCGCAAGCCCGTACGCACCTTTGAGCCTGCCAAACTTGTAGATACCCTTATTGTGGGTGCCATTATAGAAGCCCGCTCGTGCGAGCGCTTTGCCAAACTCGCCCCGCACCTTGACGACGAGCTGAATAAATTTTACACCTCGCTATTAAAGTCCGAATCCCGCCACTTTATGGATTACCTGTCTCTGGCGCGCGAAGCGGCGGGGGAGTGTATAGACGAGCGTGTGCAGCTATTTTTGGAGCGCGAAAAAGAGCTAATCGAAGGTGTGGATGAGGAGTTTCGGTTTCATTCTGGGGTGCCTGTTTAGGGCCTGTGTAGCGGCTGATTAGTGCTGGTATTGCGCCTTCGGGTATGGCGGCACCTTGTAGTCTGGCGTCATTTTTCTTCTAGCGTTTTTTAATTCGGGGTGGCTTGATGAACTTTTGGGGCTTGGATCAATGGTTTGACACACTTACCGAAGACACTTTGATTTGCACACCCAACCAGCGCTTAAGCCGGTTTTATCAGGCCCAATACCAGCGCTACCAGTTGGCGCGCGGCTGCAAACTGTTCCGGCCATTAACCTGCACCGCATTAGAATTGTGGCAAAGCGAGCTATGGCGCAAGGCGAGTTTATCTATACCCAGCTGCGCACAAGCAGGCGTTACCATATCGGCTTTGCAAAAACGTGTGTTGTGGCAGGATATTTTAAATAATGACGAAACCCTTTGGTCGGCAGGCGATGTGCTGGATGTGGCATTAGAGGCCGATAAACTGCTGGCCGCGTGGGGTTTGGCGGCTAGCGAGGTCGATGCCAGTACCGACGAATTTGTGTTATTTCAAGCCTGGGCCAAGCAGTATAAGGGCCAGTTAAAGGCGTTGGCTAAGGCGCAAGGTGTACGGGCCATTTTGGACGAGCAAGCTGTACAAGGCTTGTTATTTAGCACCATCGCTAGTGGCGAGCTTAATGCGTTATTGCCTAAAAAAGTGATTTTTACGGGCTTTGATCAATGGTCTGTGCCTTTAAAGCGGTTTGAGCAATCGTTGTGTGCCGCTGGGGTTGTTTGTGAGCAGCAACAAATATGGCGTAGCGACAAAAATAATGCGCAATGTACGGTATTGCCAAGCCCAAAGCACGAGCTGTTTGCTGCGGCAAAGTGGGCTTTGGCGCAAAGCGAGCTGGGGTTGTCGGTAGCGGTGGTTGTGCCGGAACTTGGCCAGCGCTTAGCCGAAGTCGAGCGGGCTTTTCAGCAGGTGTTTGCACCTGAGTCACTTTTGCCCAATGCAGCATTCGACTCTAGTCTAATCAATATTTCGTCTGGCCGGCCTTTGTCCCAGTGCCCGTTAGTCAGTTGCGCGCTGCGCCTATTGGCTTGGCCTGGCCAGAAGGTTGCCGTTGCCGAACTAAGCGCTTGGTTGCTTTCGCCGATGGTGGGCTCTAGTGCCGATTTAGCCGCGCGCACCGCGCTATTAACCGAGTTGGCCGGCCAATATACTTCCACTAACTTGGCCCAGTTAAAAGCAGCTGTTGCCGAGCGAAATGCGGCGGCCCGCGAAGCAGGCTTACCCGTATTATTGGAGCATTTTTATGTGGTGCTCGAGACCGTTCATAAGCATATTGGGGCGAATAGCTGCGCACGTTTATCGCCATCGGCTTGGCGCGATGTTTTTAAGCTGCGCTTGCACGCTTGGGGCTGGCCCGGTAGCCGGACGTTAAACTCTACAGAATACCAACAGCATGAGCATTGGCTGCAAGCGCTCGATAGTTTTGCCGCGCTAGATGATGTGGTGGCAATTTGCGATATTAACCGTGCGCTGCAGCTTTTAACGCAAGTGCTTAAAGCGCCTTTCCACAAGCAAACACCGCCCGCTAAGGTGCAAATTTTGGGTGTGCTCGAAGCGGCAGGGCAGTTGTTTGATGGTATTTGGTGGTTGGGACTAAACAGCCACACGTGGCCAGAAGCATTAAAGCTTAACCCGCTGTTACCCGCTGCCTTGCAGCGCGAGCACAAAATGCCACGCAGCCACGCCGGTGCAGAGCTTAGCTACGCGCAATCGATTACCCATCGTTTATGCCATAGTGCCTCGCAAGTGGTGGTTAGCTACGCGGCGTTTGATGGCGACGAGCCATTAAGCCCAAGCCCCTTAATTGAAGATTTGCCGATTATTGCTGTTAGTGAGCCCGCCGTTTTGCACCCGTGGCAGCTCGCGCCTGCGGTACAGCTTGAGGGCGTGGTGGATTACACCGCGGCGCCAGTGCTTGTGCCCTTAGAGTTAAGTGGCGGTGTTGGTGTTATTAAACGGCAGGCGGCGTGCCCCTTTCAGGCGTTTGCAGTACACCGCTTAGGGGCGACGAATCGCGAAGCACTGACGGAGGGTTTGGATAGTCGCGATCGCGGTAATGCTATGCACGAGGTGCTCGAGTTTATTTGGCAACGGCTAGAAACGCAGCAAGCGCTGTTGGCGCAAACGCCAGAGGCCATAGCTACATTAATCGACGAAGCGGTTGCTTACGTGCTTGCCCGCATTGCCAAGGGCCGGCAATTTGGTGCTCGATTGCTCGAGCTAGAAGCCCAGCGGTTACATAACCGCGTTCAGCAATGGCTAGAGGAGGAGCGCAAGCGCGAACCCTTTAGTGTGGTTCTACAAGAAAAAACACTGCCTTTAGAGCTAGAAGGCCTGCGCTTAACCTTGCGTATGGACCGAGTCGATTGTTTGGCCGATGGCAAAACGCTGGCGGTTATTGATTATAAAACCGGTAATTCGCACATTAAAAGCTGGCAGTGGCCGCGTATTGACGAGCCGCAAATCCCCCTTTATGCCACAGCTTTGCCGGGCGTAGGTGCTGCCGTGTTTGCGCAGGTGAGCACGCAAAAAATGCAGTACATGGGGTTGTCGGCTATGCCGTTGTTGTTTTCTGAATTAACGGATGTGGCTAATCATAAAGATTGGCCTGCCAGCTTTGCAGAAGTACTCGAACAATGGCATGCCCACTTGCAGGCTGTAGCCGCGGCTTTTGTTGCGGGAGATGCGCAGGTTTCGCCTAAAAACGCCAGTAGCTGCCAGTGGTGCGACCTTAAAAGCTTGTGCCGCATTAACGAGCTAAACCTTGCGGTGCAAAGCGAGGATGCATTGATATGAGTAAGCAACCGGTAGATGCGCTAGCGCGCGAGCGTGCTTTGTGCCCAGATCACAGCTTTATTTGCGTGGCGCCTGCAGGCAGCGGTAAAACCGAGCTATTAACCCAGCGCATGCTGGTATTGCTTACGCGGGTGCAGCAGCCCGAGGAAATATTGGCCATTACCTTTACCCGTAAAGCAGCGGCCGAAATGCAGCACCGCGTATTAGGGGCTTTGCGGTTGGCGCAAGGGGCTAAACCCACGGAGGCTCACAAGCAGCATACCTGGTCGTTGGCTAAGGCGGCGTTGCAGGCGGATGCAAAAAACGGTTGGCAGTTGTTGCAAAGCCCGCATCGCTTGCAGGTGCGAACCTTCGATGGTTTGTGTGCAAGCTTGGTAAAGGCGTTGCCGCTACAGTCCCAAATGGGTGCGGGTGTAGCGTTAAGCGACGACCCAGATCGACTGTTCACCTTAGCGGCTAATAATGTAATGGCCGAACTAGAAAGCGGCGGCGAGCCGGCTGAGGCATTAGCGCAACTGCTGATGCACCTCGATAACCAGCAACAGCGCGTGGCCGAATTGCTCGTGGCGTTGCTCAAAACGCGTGCCGCTTGGCTGCCGTTAATTATGGCGGGTGATGGCCGGGTTCGAGAGCATTTAGAGGCGTGTTTACAGAATATTCGTGAAGCCCACATAGAGCGCTTGCAGGGCCTGTTTGATGAGCAAGCGACAAGCCGATTACTGGCATTGGCGGTGTTTGCCGCGCGCAACTTGCCTGCGGATTCCGCCAGCCCAATACGCAATTGTGAGCATATTAGTGAGCTTCCCGATGCCAGCGAGCAAGGCTTGGCGCAGTGGCAGGGCTTGGCGGCACTGCTGCTTAGTGGCACTGGTGGGTGGCGTAAACGCTTAACCAAAAACGAGGGTTTCCCTACCAAGGCTGAAGGGGTAAAGCCTGCAGAGCTAAAGGCATTAAAAGCCGACTTGGGCGAGCTAATTACGGCCTTTTCGGCCAACGAAACCTTGCGAGAGAGCCTGTTTGAAGTTGCGCTATTGCCTTATACCGAATACCCCGAGCAGCAGTGGCAAATATTGCAGTCGCTGACGGTTTTGTTGCCGCGGCTGGTTGCGCACTTGCAGTTGGTGTTTGCCGGTGAGGGCCAGCTGGACTTTACCGAAATAAGTTTGCGTGCCGATAGGGCGCTTGGCAGCGAAGACGAGCCGACTGATTTAGCCTTGCGCTTGGATCATCGCATTAGCCATGTATTAGTTGATGAGTTTCAGGATACCTCATCTAACCAAATGCAGTTGGTTCAAAAGCTGACCGCAGGTTGGCAGAGAGACGATGGCCGCACGTTGTTTTGCGTGGGCGATGCCATGCAATCGATTTATGCGTTTCGCAGTGCTAATGTTGGCTTGTTTTTACGTTGTTTGGGTTCAGCCGAAGAGGGCGGCAGCTTGGGTGTGCTGGCTCTTGAGCCGCTAAAACTAAATACCAATTTCCGTTCTGACGCCGGTGTGGTGGAGTGGATAAATACGGTATTCTCGCAGGCATTCCCTAAGCGGGTAGACTTGAATCTTGGTGCAGTGCCGTTTAATGAGGCGGTTGCATTTAATGCCGATGCCGGGCCAGCGGTTTGTGTGCAAGGGTTTGTGGGTGATGGCGCTAAGTGCGCCGAAGGCGAATGGCTAGCAACGCAAATACAGCAGGTATTGGCCGCTGATGCGCAAGCAACTATTGCCATATTGGGCCGTGGCCGGCGCCAACTGCATAATGTTTTACCTGCCTTAAAAAGTGCAGGCATTCGTTACCGCGCAGTGGATTTAGACCCGTTGGCGGCCGTGCCAGCGGTGCAAGATGTATGGGTGCTAACGCGGGCACTGATTAATACCAGCGATACCATTGCATGGCTTAGCGTATTGCGTGCGCCTTGGTGCGGGTTGCGTTTAAATGCTTTGTTGGCGCTGCGCGCGCAGCCAGGTGTGAATGTACTTGCTCAAGTCCATGAGCTGCTAAAAGGCGTCGAAAAAAATGCAAATATCGTCGATCAAGATTCTATATCGCGATTAACTTTGGTTTTTGATGTGCTCTCAGCGTGCTTGGCGCAACGCGCGCGCAAGCCGTTAGCCGAGTGGGTAAAAGGTGCGTGGTTGGCTTTAGGTGGCGCGGCGGCTTTAACCCTTGAACAGCAAAATAATGTAGAGCGCTTTTTTGATGCCTTAGCGGAATGTGATGAAACCCAATTGATTCAACACCCTGATCGCCTAGAAAAATTGCTGACCGAGCTGTACGCCTTGCCCGACCCAGAAGCGGGTAGCCAAGTGCAAGTGATGACGATGCACAAGTCCAAGGGGTTGGAGTTTGACGCCGTGTTTTTGGTGGGTTTGGCGGCAGCAAGTGGCGTACCGGACACCCCTTTAATGCGTTGGCATGAGCAGCTGTTTGAATACCAATACGTGGGCGATGGCGCCGCCAGCACTTGGTTGTTAAGCCCGGTTGGCGAGCGCGGCCAAGATAAAGATGCGTTATACCAATGGTTGGGCTACCAACAAAAAAAACGCGAACACCTAGAGGCATGCCGGCTACTTTATGTGGCCTGTACGCGAGCTAAAAAACAGTTGTATTTAAGTGCTGTGTTAAAACAAAAAGACGGGGCCGATATTACCGCGCCGAGCAGTGGCAGTTTGTTGGCGCATATTTGGCCGTCCGTGGCTTCGTCATTTGCGCTGCATTGCTTGCGAACGGATACGGCCGAGCAAATTGATTATGTAGATGGCACAACTGTTGCCAATTTGCATCGTTTGGCGCCGGCCCAAATTGAGCAACAGCGATTGCAATTGGTCGCTAAAGCGCGAGACTTTCAACCTGTTTCGGGGCCGTCGCCACAGGGCGAGCTTTCGCTTTTAACGCTTAGTAATAATGATGAGCAAAAAGCCGAAGGCTTCGCTCGAGCCGTTGGTAGTTTGGTGCACGAAGTGCTTGAGCTCATGGTGCCGGCTGTTTGTGCGCAGGCTAAGCTCCTCCCTAAAGCACCTACATGGCAAGACTTTTTTGCCGCGTGGCATGTAAGGTTTGGGCAGTTGCTGGTAGCGCAGCCTAGTGTTGTTCTAAACGCATTGTGCGAAAAAGCGGCCGCGCAACTTGATAAGGTGTTTAGCGAAAACTCGCCTTTATGGCAGGCCTTGATGGGGGCGCAAGAGGTGCATCCAGAATTTGCCATTAGCGGGGCGGATGCCGAAGGTGCCGCCCAGCATTGGCGAATAGATTTGTGGTGGCGTGAAGCCGATGGTGGCGTTGCATTGCTCGATTATAAATCGGCCATTTATTCCGGGGCAGGCTCACAGCATGATTTTGAGTGTGAGCAGCTTGAGCATTACCGTGTCGATTTACTTCATTATGGTCAGCTACTCGCTAATTTGTTGGCCGAGCCGGTAACACCTATTTTATACCTTACCGATAGCCACAGCTGGTTGAAGTTGCCGGTGGTGAGGCCAGTTGCCGGTTAATTTATTGGTTGTGTCGGCCATACCTCTTTATACCTTTCAGATTATACCTTTCAGATTTATATCTCTCAGGGCCGATGTTTTGCTTGTTCAGGCATGACATCGCGGTCATATCAATTGTTGTGAATCATGTCTACTTTACATTTTCTTAATCGTGCGCCTTGCGTCTCAAATAATTAATAAAGGCTTAATTGTATCCCTGTTTTGCATTGTTTATTTTGAAGGCTTTGTTATTTTTAACTCCTAACAAATATAAATTTAATGCGCGCACGGCGCAGCAACCTTCATTTGTTGTCTTGGGGTGTTTTTGGCTGCAAATGGCGAGGAGATACGCATGGTAAAAAAAATCGGTTTGATAGTGGCTTCACTCGCGCTTGCAGCGTGTGTTGCTGAAGACCCTAATGGCTCGTCCAGTAGCAGGAATAGCAGCCTTGCTATCTCCTCGGTGCCAGCTTCCAGTTCAAGTAGTTTGGCGGCTATGCAAAGTTCGTCATCGCTGGCGGTTTCTAGTGCTAACAGTGCCAGCTCGGTTTCGTTGCCGAGCGGTGACTTCGATTTGGCCTTGGGTAAACAGCTTTATGAAACTAACTGTTTAGAATGTCATGGCATTCAAGGGACAGGCACCGCTAAGCGACCGTTCCCCATAGCTGGTGTTGATTACAACGGTGTGATGTCGCGTGCAGATGCCGGTGGTAATATGCCTGATGGCAAAGGCCCTTTAACGGGTAAAGAGTACAAACCAGAGCACTGTGTTGGTGATTGCGCCCATCAAGTTGCGGGCTACATAACGGCTGGCTTTCCTGGAGCTACCGATGTGGAGGCCGCGCAAGAGCTGGGTTTTTCCGGTTGTAGTAGCCAAGAAGGCGCGCCAGCAAAACGTGCTATTCGCTTGCTTACGCGTCACGAATACCAGAATACGGTTAACGATATTTTTGGTTTAGATTTAAATTTAACCACCAACTTCCCGCCAGAAAGCCGCGAACACGGTTTTACTAACAATGCCGATTTGGCTTTTGTAACAGCGCGCCATCTCGACGAGTATTATTCGGCGGCGACACGCGTTGCGGCTGAAGTACAAAATAATCTTAATAGTGGCTTTATACGTGATGCGCTTAATTGCAGTGCGAACTACCATTGTTTGCGTACGTTTGTAGAAACCTTTGGTCAGAAGATTTTCCGCCGTCCTCTAGAGGGGCAGGAAGTTGAAGACTATTTAGCCTTTTTTACCGCATTGCAACCTGCAGATCAAAACGAGGGTTTTTTTAACCATTCAGACCGCTTTAAAGAGGCCATTGGTGTTGGCTTACCTGCATTATTAATGTCGCCGCACTTTATTTACCGCAAAGAGCTAGGTAAAGCCAATGGTGATGTTTATCAGTTAGATGATTACGAAATGGCAACGTTAATTGCTTACACCTTTACGGGCTCCACGCCGGATGATGAATTGTTAGCTGCTGCGCGCAATCAGCAGGTTCGTACCAAGCAGCAATATAAAGCCCAAGCCGAACGTTTATTGGCCACAGAAAAGGGTAAAAACCAAATGGCGCGCTTTGCCATTGAATGGTGGGATGCCGGTACAGAGTTAATCGGCGCTAAAAATAATAATATTTATGCCGGCTATAGCCCCGAAGTAAGCGAAGCAATGGTGCTGGAAATGGAAGCATTTTTTAAGCACGTTACTTTTGATTCCACCGGTAAATTCCAAGAGCTTTACACTGCCGATTACACCATGCTTAACGATACCCTCGGGCGTTTTTATGGCATTGGTAGTGGCTTAGGCGCTAGCTTTACAAAGGTGGCGAATAATCAACGCGGCGGTATTTTAATGATGGGCGGTATTATGGCCTCTAATGCCAGCACGGAAGAAACCTCGCCCGTTAAACGCGGTGTATTTGTACGGGAGCAATTGATGTGTGACCCATTGCCGCCATTCCCGCGTGATGTGGCAATTCCTAACCCCGATTTAGATCCTACCAAGCCCATGCGCCAACGCTTTGAAGAGCACTCTGTAAACCCAGACTGCCAAAGCTGCCATAAATATTTTGATGATATTGGTTTTACCTTGGAGAACTTTGATGCATCGGGTAAATATCGCGAGCGTGAAAAAATGGTCGACTGGGCGACTTTCGATATCTTGGACGAACTGGATATTTTAACGCAAGGTAAAGTGATTAATGTAGATGGTGGTGATGACGAGCGTTACTTTGCAGATCGCTGGGAATTTTCTGAAATGATGGCGAATGCCGATTCGACAAAGTCGTGTATGACCACGCAATATTACCGGTATGTGGCAGGTTACACCCTAGAGGAGGCGGATAACTGCGCTATCGAGAATCTAAATAAAACCTTCGCCGACAGCGAGTTTGATATTCAATCGTTATTGATTGGCATTACTCAGCTTGATTCTTTTTCTGTGCGTAAATAGGACGATACATTATGAAAACGCCTTTTAGAAATACCCGTCGTCGCTTTGTGAAAAACGCTATTGTTGCCGGTACATTGTCACCCGTTGCTATGCGCATTGCCCAGCCGGCATTAGCCGCCGTAGGGCAGGACACACCAAAGGTGGTGTTCGTTTATATGCCGGATGGAGTCTACTGCCCCAAAAATGCCGATGGTACAACAAGTCACGGCGAAGCCGCATGGCACCCAACTGGTGCCATAAGTTCAACTGGCGATGGCTATTCCATTGTGAATAACCCTGTAATGAACGATATGACTAAAGCCTTTACGCCAATACAAGAGCATATGACGTTTTTGCAGGGTTTAGATATGAAGCTTGGCGGCGGCTCTCACCAAGGTGGCACGCGTAAAGTCTTAACGGGCAATGGCGATAATTCGCTCGATATTATTCTGGGTCAGCAAGATAATATTGGCGGCCAAACGCCGGTGCGAAATGTGAATTTAGGCGCAATGGCTAATTTCCAAGCGGGCACCACTGACCACTCACATTATTACAACGGTGTATCCGTTAAACCTGAAGACGACCCTGTGGCAGCCTTTAATCGGGCCTATGGTCTTTCAAGTGCGCCGGGTGCAACCCCAGGTGGTTATGATCCACGCCGCGATATTGTTAGCCAAGCGCACAAAGAACTAGAAGCCCTAATGAAAAATGATTTAGGCGTAGATGAGCGTCTAAAACTTTCGGCCAATATCGATGCTTTAAATGATTTACAGAAAAAGCTCGATGGTGTAGCCAATGCTGGCGGTGATAGTGGTGATACGGGCTTATGTTCAACCACAAACTTTAACCCGAATAAATTTGACCCTATGCCTGGCGTGCACCCACCGCAAATTCATTTAGAGGATAACTTTACAACCGTTGCGGGTTTGCAAGTCGATTTAATGACGCGTCTTTTAGGTTGCGGTATGACCCGAGTAGGCGGGCTGCAAATGTCCCACACGACATCAAACTTTAGAAGCCACCACAGTATTTCGCACAACTTTAGCCAAGCATGGATTAACTCGCTTGATTACTTTTATAGCTTCTTAATCGAAATGGTACAGCGCTTTAAAGCCACACCGGATGGTTCTAGCAACCTTTTAGACAATACATTAATTTATGTCTTTAGTTGTTTGAGTGACGGCAAATTGCATGATCATCGCGATATGCCATTTATGCTAATTGGCGGCCATAATTTTGGTATTCAGGGTAATCGTCAAATTCGTTATGACTTAAATGCCGAGGGTGATGGGCGAGGTGTTGACCACACTAAATTGTTAGTGAGTATTGCTAAGTATATGGGCCATGATATTGAAAGCTTTGGTACTAATGGTGTAACCGGGGAGTTGCCGGGGTTGTATTCGTAGCTGTTTAATGAAGCTGCTCTTCGTATGGGTGGCTTTTTCCCTTGCTCTGTGTGTGGTGAAGCGTGCACATCTACTTTCAAGGTGACTGCGGCAATCACTGCTCTGTGGGCGATCCGCCAGTAGTGATAAAGGGTGGTCCAGGGATTGAGTTTCTCGGTGGTAAGATCCCTGAATTACTCGCGCCCATAAATACAAATCCTCTATTCAATTTGAGCGTCACTGGTATAGCTGTGAGTGGAGCGCATGAAACAGGCAAAAAGTGCTGTGATGACTGTGCCAAAGGAGTTGACCCACTAGGCTATGAAACGTGGACTGCAGAAGCAAAAGCCTCGGCTTCGGTGACCGCCGTAGTTCCGGGTGCAGGAGTTGCTCTTGCGTTTAATAAGCGAGGATTCGGTGATTTACATTTAGGCGGGAAATTAGAAGTGGGTTTGGGTGGTCGATCGATTGTACAGATTAAAGGCGATGCCTCGCGAGAAACCTCTGAATGTAATGATAATGGTGATTGTGCAAAAGGCGGTTGGGGTCTAAGTGGGACTTTGGGAGTTGGCTGGTTGGCAACTGCACAGGTCAATTGTTCTGGTCTAATAATCTTGCGACAGCGATGGGTTTTCGGACCGGTATGGTGCGGGATATACTAATTGCACTGACATTGTCGCTTTGGGCGGCAAGGCTGACGGTTTGGTTAATATACACCTTGGTGTAAGAGGGAACTGGTATCTCGGTGATTGTGGTAAAGCTAATTGCGTAAGCTACGAGTTTAGAAAGGTATAGTTCGAGCTGGTGCTAGAGCTTGAGATAAACATAGGCGGTTTCTTTGCTACAAGTGTTTCTGTTTCAGAGAAAATAAAATTGGTGGATGCGAAAATATCAGGCGGGTGTCAAAACTAATGAGAGATTTAGCCCTTGTAGGCGCGTTAAGAAGTGGTCAGCATCTCAAGTGGCTCGGATGTTTGGTGGCTTTATGGGCCCTGTCGTTCCTGTTTGTAGGGGGGTACGAATTGTTTAAGAATGGGCCTGATATTCAGATTCTATTTATGACAGTGGCGTCATTTTTTCTTGGCTGGATATCTATTTGGATTCTGGGATATGAGGATAAATTGTATTATAGCTCTAGAGGTTTTGTAATTAATGAAACGAGAATGTTTACAAAGAAAAACACTCGTCAGTTACCTCGAAGTGAATTTCGTACCTTGCTGATCACTTACGCAGACAATCCTGGTTTAAGCGTGCAAGGGGACGGTCGATTTAGAAAAAGCATGCCAAAAGATTTGGTCGTCTTACATGCCGTGGGGAGAAATACTGTGCCGATAGACTCGTACGTGAAAGGCCGGCAGTGGAAAGGCGAGCGCGGAGTGGCCGCCGCCAAAGTTCTAGCGCATGAGATATCCCGCGTTACTAAGATTCCTGTATCTGTAAAAATTTCAAAATAAAAGCTGCGAGAATTTAATGAAAAATATCGGTGTACTTTTTTCTTTTACATTACAACTAGTCTACAACTGTTTAGATTAGTCGCTTTGAATTTCCCTACATTCAGACATACAAAAAAGGCCTTAACTCCAAAAAGAGTTAAGGCCTTTTTTACGCTACTCGAAACTACCAGCCAGTAATTTCTTTAAGCGCTTTACCGATATCAGCTAGGCTGCGTACAGTCTTAACACCAGCATCTTGCAAGGCTGCAAACTTTTCGTCTGCTGTGCCTTTACCGCCAGAAATAATCGCACCCGCATGGCCCATACGCTTGCCTGGGGGCGCCGTTACGCCGGCAATGTAAGATACAACAGGCTTAGTGACGTTGGCTTTAATATAAGCAGCTGCTTCTTCTTCAGCTGTGCCGCCAATTTCACCGATCATTACGATGGCTTCTGTTTTATCGTCGGCTTGGAACATTTCCAAGATGTCGATAAAGTTAGAGCCAGGAATTGGATCGCCACCAATACCTACACAGGTTGATTGTCCAAAACCGAAATCGGTGGTTTGTTTAACCGCTTCGTAGGTTAAGGTGCCTGAGCGCGAAACAATGCCGACTTTACCGGGCAAGTGAATGTGGCCAGGCATAATGCCAATTTTACATTCGCCAGGAGTAATTACGCCGGGGCAGTTAGGGCCAATTAAGCGCACGCCTAGCTCATCGCATCGCACTTTAGCATCTAGCATATCCAGTGTAGGAATGCCTTCAGTAATACATACAATCAGCTTCACGCCGCTGTTTGCTGCTTCTAAGATAGAATCTTTACAGAAGGGCGCTGGGACATAAATAACACTGGCTTCAGCGCCTGTGGCAGCTACGGCTTCGCTCATGGTGTTGAATACGGGCAGACCTAAGTGCGTTTGGCCGCCTTTACCTGGCGTTACACCTCCAACCATTTTAGTGCCGTACTCAATTGCTTGTTCAGAGTGAAAGGTACCTTGGGCGCCAGTAAAGCCTTGGCATAATACTTTGGTGTCTTTATTAATTAAAACGCTCATGATTAAGCCTCCGCTGCAGCTTTAACAACTTGCTCAGCAGCATCCGTTAAGCTGGTCGCTGCAATAATATTTAAACCGCTATCGGCGAGTACTTTAGCGCCTAGCTCTGCATTGTTACCTTCTAAGCGAACGACAACAGGCACTTTTACGCCTACCTCGCTAACGGCACCAATAACGCCTTCTGCGATTAAGTCGCAACGCACAATGCCGCCGAAAATATTAATTAATACGGCTTTGACATTCTCGTCGGACAAGATAATTTTAAAGGCTTCTATAACGCGCTCTTTGGTCGCGCCGCCGCCCACATCAAGGAAGTTTGCAGGTTGGCCACCGTGAAGTTTAACGATATCCATTGTGCCCATGGCTAAGCCAGCACCGTTAACCATGCAGCCGATGTTGCCATCGAGTGCCACGTAGTTAAGCTCCCATTTAGCCGCATGCGCTTCGCGCTCGTCTTCTTGCGATGGATCATGCATTTCTTTTAATTTGGGCTGGCGGTACATGGCGTTGCTGTCGATGTTGATTTTGCCATCTAGGCAGTGCAGGTTGCCGGCATCGGTAATTACAAGCGGATTGATTTCTAATAATGCAAAATCATAGTCTTGGAACATTTTTGCAAGGCCCAAGAAGATCTTGGTAAATTGCTTAATTTGGTCGCCCTTTAACCCCAATTTGAAAGCAAGCTCGCGGCCTTGGTATGGCTGTGGGCCTGCTAAAGGATCGATAATCGCTTTTAAGATTTTTTCGGGAGTTTCTTCGGCGACCTTTTCAATTTCAACGCCGCCTTCAGTCGATGCCATAAATACAATGCGGCGGGTAGAGCGGTCGACAACAGCGCCAAGGTAAAGCTCTTGGGCGATATCAGTGCAGGATTCCACTAATATACGGCTAACAGGTTGGCCATTTTCGTCTGTTTGGTAAGTAACTAAGTTTTTGCCTAACCAGTGACGGGAAAATTCTTCAATTTCGGCTTTTGATGAAACCAACTTAACTCCGCCGGCTTTACCGCGGCCACCGGCGTGAACCTGTGCTTTTACTACCCATTTGTCGCCGCCAATAATATCAGCGGCGCCCGCTGCTTCACTGGGGGTTTCTGCGGCGATACCTTTTGAAACGGGCAAGCCGTATTCAGCAAATAGCTGTTTTGCCTGATATTCATGCAAATTCATGACTATGTTCCATTGTTAATAACACGCGAACGCGCGCTTAATGAGTAAAGCCCAGCTGCTAAGCTGGGGGTGATCAAAATTGTGCTCTATAACGATAAAAGCGGGTCTAGCTAACGCTTAAAAATAAATAATAGGCCGCATTAAATGCGGCCTATTATTTAACGTTTTTTGCGGTTTGGCATGTGAATGGCGTGGCCATGAACGGCTAATGCCGCTTCGTGTACCGCTTCAGACAATGTTGGGTGTCCGAATACCATCATGCCTAAGTCTTCGGCGCTTGAGCCAAATTCCATTGCAATGGCAACTTGCTGTACTAAGTCGGCAGCGCTGGGGCCAACAATGTGGGCGCCCAATATGCGGTCGGTTTTAGCGTGCGCTAAAATCTTCACCATGCCGTCTTTTTCGTTGGCTGCTAATGCGCGGCCAATGGCTAAGAATGGGAATGTACCGACGTTGTACTCAATACCTTCGGCTTTAAGTTGTTCTTCGTTTTTACCCACAGAAGCAACTTCAGGGTGAGTGTAAATAACGTTAGGAATAATGTCGTAATTCATAACGGTCTTTTCGCCGGCAATGCGCTCGGCAACCATAACGCCTTCTTCAGAACCTTTGTGGGCAAGCATTGGGCCGCGCACTAAATCACCAATGGCAAATACGCCGGGAGCGCTTGTTGCACAAAGATCGTTAACGTAAATAGAACCGCGCTCGTCCAATTTCACGCCGCTGTCGTCAGCCAAAAGATTTTTGGTATATGGGCGGCGACCAACACAGACGATTAGCTTGTCGAAAGTTTCGGTTTGAGCGTTACCTTCTTTGTCGGTAAAAGTAACTTCAACTTCTTTCTTCTTGCCTTTGGTTTTTATTTCGCTGCCAGTTACGCGGCAGCTTAGGCGAATGTCTAAGCCTTGTTTGGTTAAGATTTTTTTGGTTTCTTTCGCAATTTGCTGATCCATCACGGCCAAGAATTTATCCATAGCCTCTAGGCATACAACTTCTGAACCTAGGCGATTCCAAACAGAGCCGAGTTCAAGCCCAATAACGCCAGCACCAATAACGCCTAGGCGCTTAGGAACTTCGTCAAATTCTAGCGCGCCGGTAGAGTCGACGATTACGTCGTTATCAACAGCAGCGACAGGGATATTTACGGGCACAGAGCCCGCAGCCAAAATTACGTTGTCAGCTTCGAGTACTTCTTCTTTGCCATCAAAATCGACAAACTGAACTTTTTTGCCGGCTAATAATTTACCGGTACCGTAAAGGGAGGTAACTTTGTTGGCCATAAATAGCCCGGCAATACCACTGGTTAATTGCTTAACAATATCGTTTTTGCGGCCAATCATGGTTTTAACATCAATTTTCAATTCTTTGGTTGAAATACCGTGAATATCAAAATGATCTTTTGCTTCGTGATACTTATAAGAGCTGTCGAGTAAAGCCTTAGAGGGAATGCAGCCTACGTTTAAGCAGGTGCCGCCGTTAACGCCTTTACCTTTTTCGTCTTTCCATTTTTCGATACAGGCTGTTTTTAAGCCAAGTTGCGCGCAGCGGATTGCAGCAACATAGCCCGCTGGACCAGAACCGATAACAATTACATCGTATTTAGTGGACATTGATAAACACCCCAAGTGTGAGTCAGCGAAAGAGCCGGGAACGCTGAAAATGCTCGGGTGTGCGTCCCGCCCGGCTCAAAGAAAAAATTAATAGACGGTCTAAACTTCTAGCAGCATACGTGCTGGGTCTTCGATCATGTCTTTGATAGCTACCAAGAATTGTACGGCCTCTTTACCATCGATTAAACGGTGGTCATAAGAAAGGGCTAGGTACATCATGGGTAAAATTTCGACCTTGCCATTAACAGCCATTGGACGCTCTTGAATTTTATGCATGCCCAATATTGCCGCTTGTGGCGGGTTAAGAATGGGTGTTGACATTAAAGAGCCAAACACGCCGCCGTTAGTAATAGTGAAGGTGCCGCCCGTCATTTCTTCGATGCCTAGCTTGCCGTCTTTAGCGCGCATACCAAAGTCGCGAATGGTGTTCTCGACATCGGCTAAGCCCATATTTTCTGCGTTGCGCAGTACTGGCACAACTAAACCTTTGGGTGTGGATACGGCAACGCCAACGTCTTGATAACCATGGTAAACAATGTCGTTACCATCAATGCTTGCATTGACGGCGGGCAAGCGTTTTAGCGCCTCTACAGCGGCTTTTACAAAAAAGCCCATAAAGCCTAAACGGCTTCCATTGTGAACTTTTTCAAATTGTTCTTTGTACTTTTTGCGAAGCTCCATGATGGGGCCCATGTTGACCTCGTTAAACGTAGTCAACATTGCGGTATTTTGTGATGCATCAAGCAGGCGCTCGGCAATGCGTGCTCGCAAGCGCGTCATGGGAACGCGTTTTTCTGTGCGACCGTCGGCGCTAGTGCTAACCGCAGGCGCATTAACCGGTGCAGGAGCTGGGGCTTTAGCGGCAGGCGCCGCAGGCGCGTTAATGACATCGTCCTTGGTGATTCGACCGCCTTTACCGGTGCCTTTAATTGAGGCAAGGTCTACGCCTTTTTCGGCAGCTAGCTTGCGCGCAGCGGGATTAACAAGGGCGTCTTCGTCGCTATCGCTGGTGTTAGCGGCAGGTGCGGCTTCGGTATTATCGCTGGCGGCCGGTTGTGCGGTGCCAGCGCCGGCTTCGAATTTAGCAATCACTTCATTGCTTAAAATAACTTCACCTTCACCTTTTAAAACTTCAGTCAGGGCGCCATCAGCAGGTGCAACGACTTCTAGAACCACTTTATCGGTTTCGATGTCGACAATCAGTTCGTCGCGAGATACAGCTTCGCCGGGTTGTTTGTGCCAAGTGGCTATGGTGCCATCTTGAACAGACTCGGGAAATGTTGGTGCTTTAATTTCAATGGTCATTCCAAATATGTCCTTCAGTTAAGGCCCTGATAATGGTCGTTTGCCTATGCCTGCAGTTCTTAGCGAGTTTTATAGCTGGCATTAGCATTGTCGCGGTGAATTTATTGCATTGCAAATAACGGCCTAGACCGTTACATCTAGCGCTGCGTTAATAAAGCGATTTTGTTCTTCCAAGTGTGTTGAGGCATAGCCTGCTGCCGGTGCCGACGATGGCGAGCGGCCAGCATAACGCAAGAAGGCGTCAGAGTTTACACCCTCTAGCGCAGCGCGCATACGATGTTGGTTGGAATTCCAAGCCCCTTGGTTCATGGGCTCTTCTTGACACCAAATAACATCAGTAACGTTAGCAAATGGTTCCAATACTTTTTGCAGCTCTTCATCGGGGAACGGGTAGAGCTGTTCTAAGCGGACTAAAGCAACATTATTTTGTTTGCGCTCGTTGCGTGCTTCTAGCAAATGGTAATAAACCTTGCCGCTACACAATACAACGCGGCGAGCGTTTTCAGGTGTAACTTCTTTTTCGCCAATCACGTTCTGGAAGCTGCCTTCAGCCAACTCTTCGAGCGTGGATGTTGCAAGCTTGTGGCGTAAAATCCACTTGGGGCTCATTACTACAAGTGGGCGGCGCAATGGTCGCAATGCTTGGCGGCGCAACATGTGAAACACTTGTGCCGGCGTTGTCGGAATACAAACCTGAATATTTTGCTCTGCACACAGCTGCATAAAGCGCTCTAAGCGGGCAGAGGAGTGTTCTGGCCCTTGGCCTTCATAGCCGTGTGGTAACAGCATGGTTAAGCCTGATAGGCGCCCCCATTTGTGTTCGCCACTGGTAATGAATTGGTCAATCACAACTTGAGCGCCATTGGCGAAGTCGCCGAATTGTGCTTCCCAAATTACTAGTGCATTGGGTTTGGTTGTTGAGTAGCCGTATTCAAATGCAAGTACCGCTTCTTCAGAAAGGTAAGAGTCGTAAATGTGCAGGTTGGGTTGATCTTCAGATAAATTCTTAAGCGGGATATAACTGGAACCATCTTTTTGATTGTGGACTACCGCGTGGCGGTGCGAGAAAGTTCCCCTGCCAACATCTTGCCCTGTAATGCGAATGGCAATGCCTTCTTCTAGCATTGACCCATAGGCTAAAATTTCGGCCATGCCCCAGTTAAGCGGGAGCGAGCCGGCTGCCATTTTCCGGCGGTCTTCATATATTTTGGAAACTTGACGTTGCACAACAATGCCGTCCGGAATTGTTGTTAGTTTATCCGCCAAGTTTTGCAGTGTTTTTAATTCGTAAGTGGTGTTCGCTTGTGTTGTCCAGTCGTGGCCAATGTAGGGTGTCCAGTCCACAAACAATGAAGAGTCTGGTTCCTTGACGAGGTCGCGTGTTACATGCTCACCGGCATCTAGCGCGGCGCGATAGGCGTCCATCATTTTGACGGAGTCTTCTGCGCTGTAAATGTTTTGCGCTGCAAGTTGCTCGGCATAGAGTGTGCGCGTTGTTTTGTGCTTGCGAATAACCGAGTACATTAACGGTTGGGTTGCAGAGGGCTCGTCGGTTTCGTTGTGGCCGCGACGGCGGTAACACACCAAATCGATTACGACGTCTTTTTTGAATTCGTTGCGGTAATCTACTGCTAAATTAGTGACAAAAGCAACCGCTTCTGGGTCGTCGCCATTAGCATGGAAAATGGGCGCCTCGATCATTTTGGCAACATCAGTACAGTACTGTGTTGAGCGCATATCTTCTTTGCGGCTAGTGGTAAAACCAACTTGGTTGTTAATGACGATATGGATCGTGCCGCCGGTTTGGTAGGCGCGGGTTTGCGACATCTGGAATGTTTCCATCACAACGCCTTGGCCTGCAAAAGCGGCGTCGCCGTGAATTACAACAGGAACAACCAGATTGCGCTCGGTGTCTTTGCGGCGGTCTTGGCGGGCGCGAACCGAACCCTCTACAACCGGAGAAACAATCTCTAGGTGGGAGGGGTTAAATGCAAGGGCCAAATGCATTTCGCCACCAGGCGTCATTACATTAGATGAAAAGCCTTGGTGATATTTAACATCGCCAGAGGTATCAACCAGCTTTTTACCTTCGAATTCTTCAAACAGGTCGGCAGGGTTTTTCCCTAGAATATTCACCAGTGTATTTAAGCGGCCACGGTGCGCCATACCTAATACCATTTCGCGCGCGCCGTGGGTACCTATGCCTTTAATTAACACGTCAAGCATAGGGATTAAGCTTTCGGCACCTTCGAGACCAAAGCGCTTTGTACCAGGGTATTTGCTGTCGAGGTGTCTCTCCAAGCCTTCTGCGGCGGTTAGGCGTTCGAGCAAATCGATGCGGGCTTCTTTGCTCAGGGTTGCTTTGGAGCGCTGGCTTTCTAGGCGTTGTAGCAACCATTTGCGCTCGGTGTAATGCGTTATGTGCATTACCTCGGCGCCTACTGTGTTGCAGTAAGTTTGATTTAGTGCGGCAATAATGTCTTTTAAGGGGGCTTCTGCCGCGCCGTAAGATAAATCACCGGTTTGAAAAACAATGTCTAAATCGGCGTTATTTAGGCCGTGAAAATGTAGATCGAGTTCTTCTAATTCGGTTTTGCCGTTGTTTAAACCAAGCGGATCTAGCTTGGCTTTTTTATGGCCGCTAAGACGGTAAGCATTGATGAGTTGAACTACTTCAACTTGTTTGCGTTCATGTGCGATATTACCAGCGCCGGAGCCTGGTGCAATAATAGGCCTTGCACGATTTTTACCGAGCAACTCAAAGTATTCGATAATTTCTGAGTGTGGTACATCGGGGTTTGAGTTGCCTTCGACGCGAGGTAATTTATCGAAGTATTCGCGCCACGGGGCTGGAACGGAATTGGGATCGCGCAAATAGGTTTCATACACTTCTTCGACATAGCTGGCGTTACCGCCTGAGATATGTGAAGTACTCCATAGAAGCTCCATGAGGCTCTGTTGCATTGTTTTCCCACCGTCTATCTGGGTACGCCAGTCGAACAGGTTACAGCTAATGCTATTGGACGCTGCTTGACTAAACAGTCTTGGCCGAAGGCCGATTAATGAGTCGCGATAAGCGACCCCTGTATGCATTATAGGCCGGAAGCGCGTTTTTCGCGCCACCGACGGTCGAGCTTAAGTTGCGTTGTGTAACAGCATGCTGCGAATATGGCCAATAGCCCGCGTAGGGTTAAGGCCTTTGGGGCAAACTGCCACACAGTTTTGAATACCGTGACAGCGAAATACGCTGAATGGGTCGTCAAGGTTGCCTAAGCGTTTTTCATTCGCTGTATCGCGGCTGTCGGCCAAAAAGCGATAAGCCTGTAATAAACCTGCAGGGCCAATAAATTTATCGGGGTTCCACCAAAATGATGGGCAGCTAGTTGAACAGCAAGCACACAAAATGCATTCGTATAAGCCATCGAGTTTGGCGCGTTCTTCTGGTGATTGTAAGCGCTCGATTGCAGGTGCTGGCGTATCGTTTTGTAGAAACGGCTCAATTTTGCGGTATTGGGCGTAAAACTGACTCATGTCGATCACTAGGTCTCGAATAACCGGCAAACCGGGAAGAGGCCGCAAAACCAGTTTATTGTTTTTAACGCAAGCCGATAGTGGCGTTATGCATGCAAGCCCGTTTTTTCCCGAAATATTAATGCCATCGGATCCACATACGCCCTCGCGGCAAGAGCGGCGAAAAGACAATGAGGCATCTTGTGCTTTTAACATTTCTAAAACGTCGAGAACCATAACGTCTTTTCCGTCCGTATCGACCTCGTAAGTTTTCATATACGGGGTCGCATCTGTCTCGGGGTTGTATCGGTAGACTTCAACTTTCAGCATTTTCATCAACCCTTTAAATTAGTACGTACGGATTTTAGGTTCGAGTTTAGGCATTGTTTTAGGCGCAAAATTAACATCGCGCTTGCCCACACGTTTTTCACTAGGGAAGTAAAGCGAGTGACATAGCCAGTTTTTATCGTCGCGTTCTTGGAAGTCATCGCGGGCATGGGCGCCGCGTGATTCTTTGCGCTCTTCGGCGGCAATGGCTGTAGCTTCGGCAACTTCTAACAAGTTTTGCACTTCAAGTGCTTCTATGCGTGCTGTATTAAACGCGTTGCTTTTGTCTTCAAGTTTGATGTTTTCGATTCGGCTGCGTAGGTCGGCAATTTTTGTGATGCCCTCTTGCATAAACTCGCCTTTGCGGAAAACGCCAAAGTGGTTTTGCATTACGGTTTGTAATTCTTTGCGTAGTACTGAGGCCGATTCACCAGTATTGGTATTATTAACCGCTTCAAGACGGCTAGTCGCGCTTTCGATATCTGTTTGTGAGGCTTCGCGCATATCAATGCCTTCGCGCAATGCCTTTTCAAGATATAGCCCGGTTGCTCGGCCAAACACTACGAGATCAAGTAGCGAGTTGCCACCTAAACGATTGGCGCCGTGCACCGATACACACGCTACTTCGCCGCACGCATATAGGCCATCAATAATTTTATCGTTGCCGTCAGCATCTTGGGTAATGGCTTGGCCATTAATATTTGTAGCGACGCCGCCCATCATATAATGGCACGTCGGTACGACTGGGATAGGGGCCTTGACGGGGTCAACATGAGCAAAAGTGCGCGATAATTCTAGAATGCCAGGCAGCTTTGCGTTTAATGCTTTTTCGCCAAGGTGATCTAGCTTAAGGAGTACGTGGTCGCCATCGGGGCCGCAGCCGCGACCCTCTAAAATTTCTAGCACCATCGAGCGGGCAACGACGTCACGGCCTGCCAAGTCTTTAGCGTTGGGAGCGTAGCGCTCCATAAAACGTTCGCCGTCTTTGTTGATAAGGTAGCCGCCTTCACCGCGGCAACCTTCTGTTACCAAGGTGCCCGCACCGTGAATGCCGGTGGGGTGGAACTGCCACATTTCAATATCTTGCACTGGGGCGCCAGCGCGTAAAGCCATACCGATGCCATCGCCAGTATTAATGTGGGCGTTGGTGGTTGAGGCATAAATGCGCCCAGCACCGCCGGTGGCTAATACGGTTGCTTTTGATTTTACAAAAACGGTTTCGCCATCTTCAATATTAATGGCAATAACGCCAACTACTGCACCATCTTGGTTTTTAACAAGGTCTACAGCAAACCACTCATTAAAAAATGTAGTGTTGTTTTTGACGTTTTGTTGATAAAGCGTGTGCAATAGCGCATGGCCGGTGCGATCGGCAGCAGCGCATGTTCTGGCTGCTTGGCCTCCGCGGCCAAAATCTTTAGATTGACCACCAAAGGGGCGTTGGTAAATGCGGCCGTTTTCTGTGCGCGAAAAGGGCAATCCCATGTGTTCTAATTCAAAAACCGCTTCAGGGCCGACAGAACACATGTATTCAATGGCGTCTTGGTCGCCAATGTAGTCTGAGCCTTTAACGGTGTCGTACATGTGCCAGCGCCAATCATCATTGGGGTCGTCGCTGGCAATTGCGCAAGTGATACCGCCTTGCGCAGACACAGTGTGTGATCGGGTGGGGAATACCTTGGTAATTACGGCCGTTTTAAAACCGGACTGGGCCATTTGCAAAGCTGCACGCATGCCCGCGCCGCCGCCGCCAATAACGATGCCATCAAAAGTGATTGTTCTCATTGTCGCCATTATTTTAGGCTCCCCACAAAATTTCGAGACCCCAAACGAGGTAGGCTACAGTAATTAATGCATAAATTGATAAAACGATAAGGCGTAAAACCAAGCCTTTGGCGCCAAGCATTCTAGAAGTGAGGTAGTCTGTAACAATGCCCCACAAGCCGATCCAGCCGTGCGCTGCGATGCTCAGTAATGCCAGCAAGCTAAAAATACGCATCCAAAGCTGATCAAAAAGGCCCTGCCACGTTTGGTAGTCCATGTTGGGGTGGCAAACAATAAAGCCAGCTATAAATAAGGTGTAAGCGGCAAGGATGACGGCACTAAAGCGCTGAATAATCCAATCGGATACGCCGTTCCGAGAAAGGCTGGTGGCAGTAGTTACCATATTAGGTAGCCTCCAATAAGCAGGATGAATAAAATCGCTAGTGCAACAACCGCTTTGGCGCCGGCTCGGCCGCCTTCGAGTGATTCGCCAATACCCATATCCATCAATAAATGTCGCAAGCCTGCTACGGTGTGGTAAGCAAGGGCGGCTAATACGCCCCAAACAACAAACGTAATTACTGGGTTGCTAAGGGTTTCTTTGAGCTCGTTGAAGCTTTGTTCTGAGCTTAAACTCGTGTCTAGCATCCATAAAAGAATTAAAATGCCGGCAAGCATGATGATCCCAGATACACGGTGCAAAAAGGATACATACCCAGTTATAGGTAGTGAGATTGTTGTTAAATCTAAGTTGACAGGCCTGTCTTTTTTCACTGTTGCACCACACCTTTTTTGAATGAATGGTTCTTGTAATACAGTTTAGCTATACGCAATGGCGATAGTTACGTCTTAATGATTATCGCTGTCGCATTAATTTATGGCTAGTTTAATTCTAACTAAGCACTTATATATTCTAACTTTGCTATCGCTCGATCTGTTATGCAGCTAGCGTATGTTAGTTTTGTTTTATTGCCAGATATATTGTGGCTGTCTATTAACACATTATTGCTTTTAGCGCTTAGGTAAGCGTGCCATTTCTAAAAAGCGTTTATATAACCTTAAAAAACGCGCTGAATTATAGAGATGCGCCACCTAAAATACAAACTAACTTTTGTTTTCTAAGCCTTATGAATCAAGGGCTTGCTGATCGTTTTGTGCCAATATGATTACGGTTGCATTTTTACGCACCAATGTGGCGCTTTTTGACTGAAACTTATACAAGTAAAGCAGATATTACTGGCTGTCGCTTCATTAATGGTTTCTATGGTGCAGGATTTTTAACTATACTACGCGCCGATTGCACGTAGTTGCCGGTTAATTTTCACCCAATTGGGTGATTGCAAGACCATGGTGCACCATAAACAGCGGCTAACTTGGCGTGATACTAGCTATAAACTTTGTCGCCGTGCTAGATTAGCGGCGTTTTTAGTGGCCACCTTGGTGTCTGTTTGGGTGTTTGAAGGCCGGTAAGCAAGTCTTAACCGCATAAAATAAGATGGCTTAGTGCTGTGGTATCAGCACTAACGTGCTAAGTTTATTTATTAGATAAATCCAGTTACAGGAGTCGGTAATGACCGAAAAGAAAGCGCAACTGACAGTCGACGGTTTAGATCAAACCATTGAGTTACCCGTCCGTGCCGGATCAATTGGCCCAGAGGTCATCGATGTAGGGGCTTTGACTCGAAATGGTTTTTTCACCTATGACCCCGGTTTCGTTTCGACAGCGGCTTGCGACTCGGCGATAACTTACATCGATGGTGGCAAGGGTGTTTTGCTTCACCGCGGTTTTCCTATCGATGTATTGGCTGAAAAATCGGACTACCTTGAAAGCTGCTATTTGTTACTGCACGGCGAGTTACCAACAGCCGAAGAGTACGAAGCATTCAAGCGCACAATAACCAATCACACGATGGTGCATGAGTCTATGCATCAATTCTTTGAAGGTTTTCATCACAATGCGCACCCTATGGCTAAAATGTGTGGTGCGGTAGGTTCATTATCGGCGTTTTATCATGATGACCTTGATATCACCAACGAAAAGCACCGCATTACAGCGGCTTATCGTTTGATCGCTAAAATGCCCACTTTGGCTGCGATGTGCTACAAACACCATGTGGGCCAGCCAGTGCTTTATCCTGACAATAGCCTAGGCTACGCAGAAAACTTTTTGCGCATGATGTTTGGCACGCCATGTGAGGATTACAAAGTAAACCCCATTTTAGCGAAGGCTATGGATCGCATCTTCTTATTGCACGCTGATCACGAACAAAATGCGTCTACTTCGACCGTGCGTTTGGCCGGCTCTTCTGGCGCTAATCCTTATGCCTGTATTGCCGCAGGTATTGCTACGCTTTGGGGGCCTGCGCATGGTGGTGCTAATGAAGCGGTTCTTCAAATGCTCGAAGAGATTGGCACTGAAGATAATATTGATGCGTACATCGAAAAGGCGAAAGATAAAAACGACCCTTTCCGCTTGATGGGCTTTGGCCACCGCGTTTATAAAAACTTTGACCCGCGTGCCCGCGTGATGAAGAAAACGTGCGATGAGGTATTTGCTGAGCTTGGCGTCGAAAATGATCCGCTATTACGCATTGCTAAGCGTCTAGAAAAAATCGCATTAGAAGACCCTTATTTTGTTGAGAAAAAGCTATACCCTAATGTCGATTTCTACTCCGGTATTATTATGAAAGCTATCGGTATACCGACTGATATGTTTACTGTGATTTTTGCGGTAGGGCGTACAGTAGGGTGGATATCACATTGGCACGAAATGATTAGTCAGGGCACCAGAATTGGCCGCCCACGCCAGCTGTACACCGGTTATGCAGAGCGAGACTACGTTGAAGTTAAAGATCGTTAGTTGAGCGTAGTTAATAAGTTTGCAAGAAGTTAAGAAGCGCCCATTGGGCGCTTCTTTTCGTTTGGGTTGCCGAAAAAGATTACTGAATGTGCTAACCTTAAAACGCTTGATTGAATATAAAACGTCCGCCTACGGCTAGAAAAGTTGTTTCAGCAAATTATTTTTGAGTAGCTCTGCTATGGCATCATCGCTCCAAGATGTACTAAACCTTACAAAAAACGGTGAAGATTGTTTTCGTGCTTTGCACCATAAAGAAAATTTTAACCAATCATTATTTGGCGGCCAAGTTTTAGCACAAGGCTTGCTGGCGGCGGGTTTGACGGTCGACAATACTCCTGTGCATTCTATGCATGCGTATTTTTTGCGCCCAGGTAACAGCCAAAGCCCCGTTGATTACGTGGTGACGCGCAATAGAGATGGGCGCAGTTTTAGTCATCGTACGGTAAACGCGACGCAAAATGGAAAAGTCATTTTTACGGCAATGGTTTCTTTTCACCAGCCTGAAGAAGGCTTTGAACATGCTGTGCCTTGGACTAAAACCCCCTTGCCTCCGAGTGCTTCTTTAGCAAACCCTCCGCCAGAATTGGCGCCAGAACGGCCCGAGCTATCGGCAGACGCTTTCGAATTTTGCACCTTGTCAGGGGCTTTGTTTTCTAGCGACGCGCTTAGCGCCGGCTCGCGCTTTTGGATGCGCAGTAAAGAGCAATGGGGGGCTGATGATCGATTATTACAGTCTTGCGTGCTTGCCTATGCTTCGGACTTTGGCTTGTTAGCATCATCGCTAATTCAACACCCTGTCTCGCTTTTTAAGGGGGATGTTTTTGGCGCGAGTGTCGATCATGCTATTTGGTTTCACCACACAGATTTTTTGGTCGATGAATGGCTACTTTATGAAATTGATAGCCCTTGGGCTGGTGGTGCGCGAGGTTTTTCGCAAGGCAGAATTTTTAACCAAAACGGTGCGTTACTTGCCAGCACAGCACAAGAGGGGTTGGTTCGGCCTAAGCCCGAGTTGCTGCCTTAAGGTGTGAGCCTCCGCTAATGTCTAAAAGCGTGTGTTTGGCGGCTCTTCAGGTGGGGTATCTTCTTCTATATCCTCAAGGCTAAGCTCTGGCAGGCCTGATGAACTCACGGCGTTACTGTTCCCTTCGGCGGCTAATTTAATGCGCAGACGCAAATTGTTAGGAGAGTCTGCGTAGGCCATGGCGTCGTCGAAGCTGACTTTGCCTGCCGAATGAAGCTTAAACAGTGCGGCGTCAAAGGTTTGCATGCCTAAGTTTTCCGACTTTTCCATAATTTCTTTAATTTCGGGTAGCCGGTTTTTAAGGATTAGCTCCTGAATGGTTTTTGTTCCTAAAAGGACTTCAATGGCCGCGCAGCGTTTGCCATCAACTGTGGGCACCAAGCGTTGGGAAACAAAGGCTTTTAAGTTTTGCGACAAGCCAAGCATTAGCTGGGCGCGGCGTTCTTCGGGGAAAAGGTTAATAATGCGCTCTAAGGCTTGGTTAGCGTTGTTAGCATGCAGCGTTGAAATGGCAAGGTGGCCAGTCTCGGCAAATTCTAATGCGTGCTCCATGGTCTCTCTGTCGCGAATTTCGCCAATCAGAATCACATCGGGAGCTTGCCTTAGGGTGTTTTTTAGTGCGGCTTTAAAGGTGCGGGTATCAACGCCAACTTCGCGCTGGTTTATCACACTCTTTTTATGTTTGTGGACATACTCGACGGGGTCTTCGATGGTGATGATGTGACCGCCGCTGCTACTGTTGCGATGATCAATTAGAGCAGCTAAGGATGTTGATTTACCGGACCCTGTGCCGCCTACAAAAAGCACTAGGCCTCGCTTGGTCATAATGACTTCTTTGAGGATTTCAGGGAGCCCTAGATCGTCGAATTTCGGTATTTCGGTATTGATATTGCGGGCAACGATCGAAACCTCGTTGCGCTGTTTAAAAATGTTAATACGAAACCGACCCACCTCATGTATTGATATGGCTAGGTTCATTTCCAATTCGGCTTCAAAGTCCTTTTGTTGTTTTTCATCCATAATGGCATAAGCAATATCGCGAATTTGCCCGCCACTAAAAGGGGTTTGTGATAAAGGTTTTAATGTGCCTTGAAACTTAGCGCAAGGTGGGGCGCCAGTGCTGAGGTAAAGATCCGAGCCATCTTTTTTCGCTAAAATGTTTAAGTATTGGTCGATCGGGGTGCCCATTAGGTATGTCTCCTTGCGTGTGTCTAAAGCTAGACTCACTTCAAGTATAGACGCTTATGCTATAGCGCAAGCTGTAGGCTTATTCGTATTCGCTATACTTTTTTGAGCTTCCCTTCACTTTGTGCGCTGGGTATTTAGCCTCGTTCTTTTGTGTTTTTTGCAATATAGCCTGGGGTAAATCAAGCTCGAGTACGTCCGCCAGACGCAGGGTGTATAGCAGTACGTCGACCACTTCTTCGCCTATAGCGTGCTTTTGAGTTGCATCGAGGTTACAGGAGGCTTTGGACTCCATCCATTGAAAATGCTCCATAAGCTCGGCGCACTCTACACTTAAGGCCATGCTTAAATTTTTGGGGCTATGGAATTGCTCCCAATCGCGCTCTTTGGCGAATTGGCGCAAATATTCGGTAACTTCAGAAAACTGATTCATGGCAAAAATGCTTTTACTCCAGGCCCTAGGGGCCAATCAAAAAACAACCAAATGGCTAATACTAAGGTCCAGCCAAGTAATAATGAAATACTGTAGGGCAGCATCAGTGCGACAACGGTGCCTGCGCCTAAGTTTTTGTTGTAGTGGTGAATAAAGGCAATCACAACACCAAAGTACGGCATTAACGGTGAGATAATATTGGTTGTGCTATCGCCAATGCGGTAAGCCATTTGTGTGGCTTCTGGCGTTAAGCCTAATAATAAAAACATGGGCACAAATATTGGGGCGATTAGCGCCCATTTGGCGGAAGAGCTGCCAATAAATAAATTAATAAAACCTGCTAAAAACACAAAAGTGATGAGCAATACCGGCAAGGGTAATTGAAGCGCCTTTAAGCCATTGGCACCGCTAATAGCAATAACAATACCAAGTTGCGACCAATTAAATAAACTGACAAATTGAGCGGCAAAAAACATGAGTACCAAATAGCTTGCCATGGTTGCTGTGTGCTGTTCCATGCCAGTAATTGCATCTTGCCACGACTGGTAAGTGCGTGCAGCAAGGCCGTAACTAATGCCACACAATGCGGCGCTTAAAGCAATAATAATGACAACACCCTGAGTAAGAGGCGATTGCAATAAGCTGCCATCAAGGCCTCGTAATATGCCGTTTGCTGGCAGTGTTGCTGCTAGCAGCAAAATTAGTATCACTAAAAATGTAATGCCTGCAGCGATAAGGCCGCGTTGCGTGAGTGGGTTGCTGTTACCCGTTGTTGCTGCTGGCGCGTCAAAATTAATGCCTGTCACCTGCTTTTGGGTGAATTTATGATTTACCCAGCTGGCAATGGCGGTAATTAAAAATGTTGAGGCAATAATAAAATAATAGTTGCCGGCAATATTTACGGTGTAGTCAGGCGAAATAGTACGCGCGCTTTCTTGGCTGAGGCCGGCCAAAATGGCATCGTGTGGACCAAGTATAAGGTTGGCACTGTAGCCTGCAGATACGCCAGCAAAGGCTGCTGCAATGCCGGCAATAGGGTGCCTGCCGGCTTGCAGAAAAATAATGGCCGCCAAGGGGATAAGCACAACATAGCCGGAATCTGATGCTAAGCTCGACATTACGCCGCTAAAAACAATAGCGGCGGTTAACCACTTTTCGGGTGTGCGCTTTACAAGCCCTCGCAGTAGTGCGGGCAATAAGCCGGAATGCTCGGCAATGCTTAGCCCCATAACGGCCACAAGCGCGGTGCCCACAGGGGCAAAAGTGACAAAATTTTTGACCGCGTGGGTTAAAAAATAATGTAAACCGTCGCGGCTTAGGAGGTTTTTAACCAGTATTGTTTTGTCTTGCGGGTTAAGAGCGGCGCCGATATTTAACGCGCTGAGTAAAGCTGAGGCTAGCACAACAATGCCGCATAAAATAATAAAAAGAGCGGTTGGGTGGGGCAGTTTATTCCCCCAGTATTCAATACTGTTTAAAAGCTTTGTCATTGTATTTGGTCTAGGTTATATGCTGGCTAATTACGTATCGAAATGGTTTTTACTGCGCATCTTCTTAATGTTGCCTCGCTGGTTTTTGCTTTTTATACGACGCTCAACACTACCGCGTGTGGGCTTAGTGGCCACGCGGTACTTGGGTTTGTGGCAGGCTTTATTGATTAGGTCACTTAAGCGCTCAAGCGCATCGTCTCGGTTTTTTTGTTGGGTGCGATGGCGCTGCGCTTTGATGGTAATAATGTGATTATCACTAATCCGCGAGTCATTAGCTTTATATAGCTGTTCTCTTACATAGCTTGGCAATGGTGTGGATTTTAAGTCAACTTGTAGGCAAATAGCCGTAGAGACTTTATTAACGTTTTGCCCACCCGCGCCTTGGGCTCGTATGGCGTTAATTTGAATGCAGCGCCATGGAATGCTGAGCTGGGAGTTGATAACAAACATAAGGTCTTTGTGTAGCAGTGCATGAGCGCACAGCTTAGCAGCTTTTTAAGTGTTGGCAGTACTCTTGAAAAGCGGAGCTTTTGAGGGGCTTAGAGTAAAAGTAGCCTTGAATAAGCTTGCAGCCCATCGCTTTAAGCTGCGTTAACGTTTGTTCGTTTTCCACGCCTTCTGCAATTAGATCGATGTGTAAGTCTTGGCTTAGGTTAATGACGGCCTGTGTAATGGCGAGATCTACAGGGTTATTGATAATGTCTCGCGTGAACTCACAATCCAATTTGATGCAATCTAAGGGGAAGTGCTTAAGGTAGCTTAGGCATGAATAACCCGTGCCAAAATCATCCATGGATAACTGAAAGCCACATTCTTTAATAAACTTTAAATTGTCGATGTTGTTTTCGGGGTCGATGAATAGGTTCTCGGTGATTTCAAAATGGATGCGTTTTTTTTGTTCGGTTGGCAGTGTGCGCAAATCCAGTAGTGCGGCCTTGAAATCTGGGTGGCCTAGCGTTTTAGGGGATAAATTAATGGATAGGTGTTGGCTGGTTTTTATGTGGCCAGCCTGTATCCATTGTTGCCACTGGCTAATTGCATTTCGAATAATCCAATCAGTTACTGGGCCAATAAGGCCTGTACTTTCTAGTGTGGGGATGAATGTAGTTGGGGGGACCTCGCCATGTTCGGCATGGTTCCAGCGCAGTAGAACCTCGGCCCCATATAGATCGCCTGTTTGTACGTTAATTTGTGGTTGATAGGTTAAGAAAAAGTCGTTGTTAGCGATGGCTTTGTTCAGTTCTGTTTCTAGCGAAATGCGTAGTGAAGCTGCAACCTGCAGGTTGCGGGTGAAAAATGCATAGCGATTGCCGCCTTGCTGCTTCGCCGAATACATTGCAATATCAGCGTTTTGTAACAGTAGCTCGCAGCTTTCGTTTTTTTCGCTAAGCATGCTAATGCCGATGCTTGCAGTTGTAAAAAGGTTGCGCCCGTCGATATTTGAAGCTTGTGATAGGGTGTCGAGTAAGTTTTTGGCAATGCGCTGAATGCTTTCTATATCAGGCATATCGGGCAACATGACGACAAATTCATCGCCGCCTAAACGCGCAATTGTATCGCTTTGGCGAATTGATTTTTTTAGCCGCGCTGCAACATGGTGAAGAAATTTGTCGCCAGTAGAATGCCCTTGCGTGTCGTTAATGTTTTTAAATTGGTCAAGGTCGATTAGTAAAATAGCGGTGTTGCGTGAAGGCGCGTAATGGTTGGCAAGCTGAGCTTCGCATAAGCGTAAAAACTCAGAGCGGTTGGTAAGCCCGGTCGTGGAATCTTGTTGGGTGATGGCGGCTAGGCGCAGGTTGGCTTTTTTTCGCTCTACTGTATAGGTGACTAGCCTGGGTAGCAGGGGCGTATTGATATCTTCAGCTTTAATGTAGTCGTCTATGCCGGCTTCTAATAGCGCATCGATGTATTGTGGGTGAGTATATTCGTCAGTGTCGTGAACAATCGCAACTATAGCGGCATGGCTGGCCCAATGCTTGAGTAGGGCAATATCAGCTAGGTGACAGGCGAGTTGAGCTCCGATGTGTACAAAGACGGCGTCAAAATGTTGATGGTGTAGCTTATCGGCGGCTTGTTGGGTGTCGCCTATAGACGTAAGCGTACACTGCGCTTCGGTTTGTTTGTGCAAGCTACGAAAAAACCAAAATGCCGTGCGCGGATTTTCAACAATGTGCAATACACGAACCAGCCGTTGTTGCCCAAGGGGCCGGCTGTACGAGGGGTGTTTTGAATTCATAATCTGCCACAAGGTCCATGACGTGTGCGCTTTCATCCAGTATAGTCCAGCTCTTGGAAATTATTAGCTGGGTAACGGTTTAGCGGTAAATGGATCACTCATCGGATAGGTCAGCAACAGCTCCCGCGAAAAATATGGCTGGTGCAAAGCAGGTACTTGCCAGCCACAAAAATTGGGTAAGCTGTGAACAATGCGGCCAAGTGCAGGCGATAGCCAAAGTATGGGCTACCAGCGAGTTGCTGTGTTCGTGCTGTAATCAAACCTTAAGCTTCGCCCAAGGCGCATGGCGTGAAAAGGCCGCAGCGCTTGTTATTACCGGTGCCGTGTTATTTGTTATTAGTAATTGCTTTGTATTTCTAGGGCTTGAAGTGGGTGCCTTTTACCACGAAGCCAACATCTTGAGCGGCGTTTGGGCCTTGGTGCATCACGACTACATCCCCCTTGCCATTTTAGTCTTTGTTACGATATTCCTATTCCCGCTGTTTGAATTGCTGGCGTTATGCTATTTGGTTTTACCGTGTTATTTCGGCTGGCGCTTGCCGTATCAAATTACGGTGTTTCGTTGGTTTACTAAAGCTGCGCCTTGGAGCATGTTAGAAATTTTTTTGCTAGGCGTACTAGTAACCTCGGTTAAGTTGGGTGATATGGCGACGATTGTGCTTGGCGTTTCCATGGTGTCCTTTTTTGCCTTGGTGGCAGTATTGGGCGCTGCATATTGGTGTATCGATAAGCGCGCACTATGGGCGTGGCTGCAGCCAAACAATTGTTTTGCGAGTAAAAAAGGTGAGGTGCTGTACGACTGTAATGTATGTCATGCGCTGGTTGGTGAAACGGTGTTGGATGCAGTGGGTTTTTGTCCGCGTTGCGACAACCAGTTGCATCGTCGTAAGCCCAACAGCTTGCAAAAAACATTGGCTTATACCATTGCTGCAGCGCTGCTTTACATCCCTGCCAATGCCTTGCCGATTATGTCCATGAGTACGTTGCTTGGCGAGCGTAGCGATACTATTTTTTCTGGTGTTGTTGCTTTGGTGGCGCATGACTTATGGGGAATAGCGGCAGTGGTTTTTGTGGCTAGCTTAGTCGTACCGGTGGCCAAGCTTATAGTGCTGATTTATTTGGTGTGGTCTGTGATTAGGGGTGATACCCGCGCTATGAAAGAGCGTGTGTGGTTGTACAAGATAACGGAATGGGTTGGGCGGTGGTCCATGGTTGATGTATTTGTTGTAACGCTATTGACTGGCCTTGTTCAGTTTGGCTTTTTAGGCTCCATAGCGCCCGGCGAAGCTCTACTGCCTTTTGCGGCGGTGGTTATATTAACAATGCTGGCGGCGCATGCATTTGACCCTCGCCTTATATGGGATGCCGCCGGTGGCCAAGAAAAAACGTTTAACTTAGAAATAGAGAATCAATCTCGTGGAGCAGCGGTGTAGTGTCTAATCAAACGCCAGATAAATCCCTTGAACAAGCCGAGCCTTCAATGCCGGCAGCGATCGAACGCCGCCGGCGAGTTTCACCAATATGGCTAGTGCCCTTTGTTGCCTTAGTAATTGCGATTGCTTTGGGGGTTCGTGCGTGGGATCAAAAAGGGGTAGCGGTTGAAATTATTTTTGATGCAGCAGGTGGTATCGAAGTGGGAAAAACGGAGATCCGTTTAAAGGATGTGCCGGTTGGTAAAGTAACCAAGCTAAATTTAAGCGACGATTTGTCTCGGGTGCATGCTATAGCCACACTCGATAGAAGCATGTCGCGGCACTTAAGCGAGCATAGCCGCTTTTGGTTGGTGACACCGCGCATTAGCGCCTCAGGGGTTTCTAATTTGGGGACGCTGGTATCGGGCGTTTACATTGTTATGGACCCAGGTAAAAAAGAGGGCCATAAGGATAGCTTTTTAGGCTTGACTGAGCCGCCTGCAGTGCAGTCGGATGAAAAGGGCACGCAATATATTTTACGGGCAGAAACATTGGGTTCGCTCGATGTGGGTTCGCCGGTGTATTACCGCCAATTGCGCGTTGGGGAGGTCATTAATTACCAATTAAGTGTTGATGGTAGCCACGTGGATGCCAGAATTTTTGTTGAAGCACCTTACGACCACCTAGTCAGTAAACGAAGCCGCTTTTGGAATGTGAGTGGCTTTGATGTATCTGTGGGTATTGACGGCGTTAAAGCAGAAATGGCTTCAATATCATCTTTATTGCTGGGTGGCGTTGCCTTCGAAAGCCCGCCAACTGTTGTGGGGCAAAAACCGGCAAAGGCCGATTATACGTTTGCACTATACGACGATAAAAAAGCTGCGCACGAAGGCCGCTATACGCTGAGTTATATGTATTTGTTGAAATTTAGCTACTCTGTTAAAGGTTTAAGTGTTGGCGCTCCAGTTGAGTTTAGAGGTTTGAAAGTTGGCAGTGTTGCGGACATTCGGCTGGCGTCTATTGATTCTCCAGAGAAAAGCTTGGAAGTGTTAATTAAGCTAGAGCCACAGCGTTTTGATGATCAAGCCTCGCCAACCCGCGAGCAAACCGATGCCATTCTTAGCGACTTAATTGCTAAAGGGCTAAGGGCGGAAATTAAATCGGGCAATTTAATGCTAGGTTCAAAATATATTGAATTGCATTTTGTCGACGAGGCTCAGCCCGCGCAATTGGTGGCTGGCAGTGGAGCGGTTGGTCAAATTCCAACGGTGGATTTACCTTTAGATCAGCTAGAGCGGCAGTTATCAAAAGTGGCTGATGCTTTTAGTCGCGTGCCCGTTGATAGTATTGGTGAGGGTGTAGACGAAAGCTTGCAGGCGATTAATGAAATCTTGAGTGTCTTCAATAAAAATAATACCGCCCAAGCGTTGCACGGAACTATAGCCAATGCCGAAAAGGCCACGCGACATTTAGAGGGGGCTGTAACTGATGCAAGACTTACTTTAACCCAGCTGACGCAAACCCTAAAAAGTGTTGATCACACCATTGCACCGGACTCCCAATTGCATGCTGAATTTTTGGAAATGCTCGATTCAGTGAGTGAGGCTTCGGATTCTTTTGATCGTTTTGTGGAAGAATTGTATCGGTATCCTAGTTCTTTAGTGTTTGGCTTAGGGAAAGACGAATAGATGAAAGCTCTTAAAAGCAGTTTAATTCTAGCTATGCTGGTGTTGTGTAGCGCTTGTGTGATGACGCCAAAAACACATTTTTATACCCTGCATGGGTTGGTGGTTGATGATGCCGCAGCGCCGGCCACTATAGCGATTAACCCAGAGCATACCTATGGTATCGGCCCGTTATTTTTACCTGAAGCCTTAATGCAGCCGGGGGTGGTGACTCATCGGCAGGGCCAAAGCGTTAATCTTTCGTTGTACAATATTTGGGCGGGGAATTTACGAGAGGCTGTTACCCGAGTTGTAGCTAGCAATATGAGCCAGCTTACAGGCGTGGATGCCATTTGGCCCTTCCCTTGGGATAACCGCAACCGGCCCACGCGCCAAATACGTATTGTTTTTGAGCAGTTTTCAGGCGAGCTCGGCGGCATAGTTACGCTGAAGGCCAAGTGGGCACTTACAGAAAATAATGGTGAGAAAACATTGCTGCAAGAGCGGCTCGTTTTAACGGGTAATGCTGCCGGTGATGGCTATGGCCCCTATGTCTCTACGCTAAATGATTTAATTAATCAGTTGTCGGTTGATATTGCGAGTCGCGTGGCGGTGCTTGATTAAGCTTTAAATGCTCGTATTTTCCAAACCGCCGTGTTTGGTTAGTTGCTTTTTTAGCCAATACTTTGACTGCACGGCTTAAGCGTCTTGTAAGTTTTTGATTGATAAGGTAAAAAATATTTGGCACTGCGTTTGCTAAAACCTCCCTAAGTTCAAGGTATATGACAGTAACTTGTCGGGAGTTAGTTTATGCAGTCTGCTCAGCGCGATTCTGCAGCACCAGAAGAAAACTTAATGGCCAAAGCGCTGCATACGCAAGCGTTAATGGATGGCGATGTTCGGCCCCCAAGTGTCGAGCAGCTAAGCGATGCTTTTGAGTTTTTTAACTCTACCTCTACTCAATTGGGGCGGTCTTATCAGTTGCTTGAGGAGCGCGTAGCTAGGCTTACTCAAGAGTTGGACGAAGTCTCTGCAGAGAAGCAAGAGGCTAACGAAGAGAAGGCGCAGCTTGCACAGCGCTTGCAGAAACTACTCGATCTTCTACCTGGCGGTATTATTGTTATTGATGCGCGTGGTTGTATTGTGCAAAGTAACCCTGCTGCGCAAAAGATGTTGGACAACAAGCTCGATGGAGCCCTTTGGCGCGATATTATTGGCGAGTGCTTTGCCCCTCGCGGCGACGATGGGCTAGAAATATCAACCCGAGCCGGCCGGCGCGTAAGCATGGCAACAAGCTCGCTGGATGATGAAGGCCAAATCATTTTATTAACCGACCAAACCGAAACGCGAAAGCTTCAGCAGAAGGTTAGCCGTTACGAAAAATTGTCGGCCATGGGCAAAATGGTATCGGCATTGGCGCACCAAATTCGCACACCGCTATCGGCGGCCATGTTATATGCTGACCATCTAACAAACGATTCACTTACTCCTGAAAACCACAAAAAATTCGCCTCCAAAATTCAAGGCCGCCTACAGCACATGGAAAAGCAAGTGCGCGACATGCTGCTATTTGTACGCAACGAATTACCTTTGAATGATGTGGTGACTCTAGCGGACCTAGAAAGCGGCATTAGAGCGGCCGCGGAGGTAACCCTAGCAACAAGCAAAAGCTACTGTATTTTTGTTAACCCGCTAGCATCAACTCGAATACGTTGTAACAGGGAGGCGTTAATCAGTGCGGTGGGGAATTTAATCAATAATGCCGTGCAGGCAAGGGCTGGCGGCGTAAATATAGCGTTAAGGTTTGATGTTATAACGCTGGACGACACGCCAAGTGTGCGTATATCGGTTGTTGATGATGGCCCAGGCATGACAGATGAGCAGCTGCATAGTGCAAAAGAGCTTTTTTATACCTCAAAAGCGCAAGGCACTGGTTTGGGCTTGGCTGTGGTGCAGTCTGTTGCAAGGGCGCACGGTGGTTATATGAGTTTGCAATCTGGCGTTAGCGTTGGTACCAAAGCGCGTATTTACTTACCGCTGAATAACGTAGCCATTCCTGCGGCGGCGAATACAGTTAATCAATCTGCGGAGGCTTTATGAGTAGCCAATTGGCCATGCCACTTGATCAAGCGATAAAGGTTAAACACAAAGTGATGGTCGTGGAGGATGACTTTGATCTTCGCGAGGCATTATGCGACACCTTGCTTTTGGCGGATTTTGACGTTATTCAGGCGAGCAGTGCAGAGCAGGCTTTAACGTTGCTGCCAGAGCATTTGGATTTAGCTTTAGTGGTTTCTGATGTGAATATGGGCGAGTTAAGTGGCCATGACCTACTGCGTATTATTCGCAAAGATTATGCCCATATGCCGGTATTGCTGATTACAGCTTACGCAAGTATTAGTGAGTCGGTAGAGGCAATGCGTGAAGGTGCGGTAGATTATTTAGTAAAGCCTTTTGAGGCCGACGTGCTAGTTTCTGCCGCGCGCAAGTTTGTTGGCCATGTGGGCTCTGCTTTGGGGGATGAACCCGTCGCGATGGCGCCATCTAGCCAAAAGTTATTGCAGTTGGCGCGCCGTGTTGCGCAATCGGACTCTACTGCTTTATTGGTGGGGGAATCTGGAACGGGAAAAGAGGTATTGGCGCGTTATATTCACGACCATTCGCCACGCAAGAATCAACCATTTATTGCCATTAACTGCGCCGCCATTCCAGAGAACATGCTAGAGGCAATGCTATTTGGGCACGAAAAGGGCGCTTATACCGGCGCTTATAACGCGGCGCCAGGTAAGTTTGAGCAGGCCAATGGTGGCACTATTTTATTGGACGAAATATCTGAAATGGCTTTGCCGTTACAGGCGAAACTGTTGCGGGTGCTACAAGAGCGCGAAGTGGAACGCCTGGGGGGGCGCAAGTGTATACAGTTAGATGTACGTGTAATCGCTACAACTAACCGAGATATGCGCCAAGAGGTGGTAGATGGCAAGTTTCGCGAAGACTTATATTTCCGTTTAAGTGTATTGCCCCTGCAGTGGGCGCCATTGCGTGATAGGAAGGAAGATATTTTACCGTTGGCTTTAAGCCTGTTGCAGCGCCATGCCATTAAGCAGCATCGCGTAGGGGTGCGATTAAGTGATAGCGCAGAGTACACGTTGCTGAATTACCCTTGGCCAGGCAACGTACGCGAGCTGGATAATGTAATGCAAAGGGCCTTAATACTGCAGCCGGGCAATGTTATTGAGCCTGATGATCTAGGGCTGCAGGCGGGCCAGCTCTATAGCCAAAAACCTTCGTTGGTTGATGTTGCGGCTAGCCAAGCAGCGGTGGATGCCAGCGCCATACCGGCATATTTACGCACTACAGGCGTAAGCTCAGAGTCGGACTCACTTCTAGCAGCAGATGATAATGCCGTGCTTGGGCAAGATTTAAAGCAGCGAGAGTACGAGATTATTGTGCAAACTTTGCGCAAAGAAAACGGCAGCAAAAAAGAGACGGCAAAACGCCTTGGAATTAGCCCAAGAACGCTAAGATACAAGATGGCACGGCTTAGGGACGAGGGCTATGACATAGACTTGACGGTATGTTGACGCAAAGCTAGAAGCTAAAGTTTGAACGCTTTAAATACACCGATTAAAAAAGTCTAATAATTCCGAAAAAAGTGCTTCTAAGGGCTTTTCTCGCTAGAAAAAAGTGGACATAATCGGAACAAGCGGCGTAATTGTTATCTAATATTGAGTAGTGCAGGCTTAGTCAGCTATACCAGTGGGCTATGCATTAAAAGCCATCTTTTAGATAAGTATTCTGTTGTTAGTGGGCGTGCTACCTAGCCCAAAGATTCGCCCCATGCGGGCTGTCTGCTCTAGTTTAAGTTTTTTGTGTGTTGTTTTTACATGAGGAGCCTGTGCTATGGGTCTTGAAATTATTGAGCAAGATATTAATCTTGGTTTGCTGCAACAAGATGTTGATGATTTTGTTGATGAAGAAAGTGCCAAACCATTAAGTGTTGATGCGCGGCGTAAGCTTGAAGATAAAATTGAAGAGCTGCGTTTAATGCGTGAAATGAAAGAGTTTGATTTTGATGGCTAACGTCGCTGTGGGTCGTTAGTCAGATGAATAGTAAGACTGACTGATTTTGTCTTTTCTGCCCTGCTTTACGCCATTAACTAAAGTGGGGTGGTTTTTTGTTTAGCAGCCCTTGAGTGTCGCTGTTCTTTCCTTTTGTGGTGTTGTTAGTTTTGTATTTTCCTTCAGCTAGTACAGGGAAATTGCATAATGCCTCAATTAATCCAATCTAATCCTTTTTTCTGTCATAAAAGTGTTGTATAACAACGCTTTATCTGTAGCGTGATGTATCCGTTCACCATTTCTTGTAGGTTTACATGTCCATATAAGCCCGCAGTTTTAAGGTAGCGAAAATGACAGTGACACGATCCGAGCTTATCGAGCGCATTGCTGATGCTCAGCAAGATATTCAGGTGCGCGATGTAGAGCTAGCCATAAAGATGCTAGTAGAACAGCTTGCGCAAACGGTTACCGCTGGCGAGCGTATTGAAATTCGCGGTTTTGGCAGCTTTGAGCTGCACTACCGGCCGCCGCGCCAAGCGCGCAACCCTAAAACGGGCGAGCAGGTATCACTGGACGCCAAGTATGCCGTTCACTTTAAGCCTGGCAAAGAGCTGCGCGAGAAAGTCAACGAACAATTGGCAGATATTCGTTAGGTTTAGCCTAGTTCACAGTCTCATTATTATTCCATCGTATTAATTTTGATATTTCCCCTCTATAATCCCGCGCAATTTCTAAAAGCTTTATAAGGATTTTTATGTCTGTTGTTATTCCTGTTGTGTTATCAGGCGGTAGTGGTACGCGTTTGTGGCCAAAATCTAGGCAGCATTACCCGAAACAATTGCATAAGCTTTATGGCGACTACAGTTTGTTACAGCATACTGTTAAACGTGTGGCTGGTGATGTTGCCCCTATTGTTGTGTGTAATAACGAACAGCGCTTTATGGTGGCAGATCAGCTAAATGAAGTGCTGAAAGCAAAAGCCGATATTATTTTAGAGCCTACAGCGCGTGATACCGCACCAGCGGTTGCGGTTGCGGCATTGCACGCAATGGCACGCGACCCAGAAGCGATTATTGCAGTGTTCGCTGCAGACCATCTTATTAAAAACACCGCTGCCTTTAATGGAGCTGTGCAAGCTGCAGCTATATTGGCTGACGAGCAAAAATTGGTGACTTTTGGCATTACACCCACAAAGCCAGAAACTGGCTATGGCTATATTAAAGCCGCAGAAAAAGGTGGCGCCAGTGCCGTTGCTAGCTTTGTTGAAAAGCCCGATAGCGCAACCGCCGAGCAATACGTAGCCAGTGGTGATTACTACTGGAATAGCGGTATGTTTGTATTTAAGGCGGCGCAATTAATCGCGGAGTTACAAAAGTTTCAACCAGAAATAATAGGGGCTTGCAAAGCAGCGTTAGATGCTAGTGTTCAGGATCTCGATTTTATTCGCCTAGACGAAGCCAGTTTTGCGAAAAGCCCCGCTATATCTGTAGATTACGCCCTTATGGAAAAAACCCAGCAAGCCTGGGTATTGCCGCTTGAGGACAGTGGTTGGAGTGATATAGGCAGCTGGGATACACTGTGGGACGTAAGCGATAAAGATGCCCAAGGCAATGCCTTTGTGGGCGATGTAATAGCCAAAGATAGCAGTAACTGCTATGTGAATGGCAATGGCCGGTTAGTCGCGCTGGTTGGGCTGGAGGATATTGCCGTTATCGATACCGCCGATGCGGTATTGGTGATTAACAAAAAGAACTCGCAATCGGTTAAGGCTGTAGTGGGGGACTTGAAAAAAGAAGGCCGTAGCGAGTTTTCGTTGCATCGCGAAGTGCACCGCCCTTGGGGCTGTTACGACAGCATAGACAATGGCGAACGCTATCAAGTAAAACGCATATCGGTTAAACCAGGTGCCAGTTTGTCGCTGCAAATGCATCACCATCGTGCAGAACACTGGATTGTTGTGTCTGGTACAGCTGTTGTTCAGCGTGGGGATGATGAAATGCTGCTGTCCGAGAATCAATCGGTTTATATCCCGCTAGGGGAAAAGCACCGGCTAACAAACCCAGGCAAGGTATTGTTAGAGCTAATAGAAGTGCAAAGTGGTAGTTACTTAGGTGAAGACGATATTGTACGGTTTGAGGATGTGTTTGGTCGCACCTAATAGCTATTACCGGCGCCACATGTTACGTAAAGTTACAAAATTGTGCTTTATGGTGGTTGGCAAGGCCTGTTAAACTGGCCAAATATCGAAATTGACTAAAAGGTAGTTGGCGGTTTGTTATTATTCGCGCCGCACACAAATAAATAACGACATTGTTTTAGAGCCCGCCGAAGCTTGGCGCCAAAAGCAACAATTGTAGTCTAAGGTTGTTACAGGTTTTTAAGGGTGCGCCGGCAGTGTTAACAGTAATAGCAACAAGCTTAGATTTATCGAGCCGAGTATTTTTGGAGTTCTACATGGAGTATGGATTTGCGGTGATGGGCGTGGCCTTTATGGTAACCGTGGCAGCCGTAAAACTTTTTAGGCCAATAGCCGTTAGCATAGGCTTGGTCGATAAGCCTGGCGGCCGTAAGCACCATAGCGGCGCTATTCCTCTGATTGGCGGCTTGGCAATGTTTGCCGGCATTTTTTTATCCTCCTATATTTTTTTAGAGCAACCGCCGTTTGTGCGCGTATTTATGCTCGGCGGTGCCATGGTCGTTTTTATGGGCGCCATGGACGATAGATACGACATTAGCGCCCGCTTTAGATTGGTCGCACAGTTTTTAATTGCATCTTTATTTGTGTATGGCCTTAAGCTTGGTGTTGGCTCGTTTGGTGACATATTGGGTTTGGGTGAAATTCGTTTGGGTTGGTTGGGCTACCCGTTTGCCTTGGTGGCAATAATTGCCGTTATTAATGCCATTAATATGCTGGATGGTATAGATGGCTTGGTGGGCGGTTTAGGCTTAACCAGCTTTTTGGGTTTGTCGCTGTTGTTTGTGGGTGGCGGGCAGCTGAATATTGCTTGGTTATGCTTAGGCTTGGTGGGCTCCTTAATGGCCTTTTTACTATTTAACGTGTGGGGCAAGCCCAGCGATAAAACGCGCATTAAAAAAGTATTTATGGGTGATGCCGGCAGCATGTTTGTAGGTATGGCCTTGGCTGTATTGTTGTTATTTGGTGCTAACGAGCAATCTGCCGCGTTTAAGCCAATAACAGCGCTTTGGTTTGTATTGCTGCCCATGACAGACATGGTTACTTTAATGTACCGCCGTATTAAGCGTGGTAAATCGCCACTTGCGCCAGATAGAACCCACATTCATCACATTCTAATGCGGGCCGGCTTTAATGCTCGCCAGACGCTATACATCATGCTGTTTGCTCAAATGTGCTTGGTGTCCTTGGGGATGATCTTCAACTACCTACCGCAAACAGAGGCTGTATCCTTTAGCTGCTGCTTAGCCTTTGTACTAGCCTACCAGCTTTTAATGAAGCGCAGCTGGCGCTTTATCCGCTGGAACAAACGCCGCTTCGCATAGCAGGTTCGCTACGCTCAAGAGTCGGGAAGCGAGAGAAAAGCGGAGTCGGGGAGGCGCTTCGCTCAAGAAGCGAGAAAATGGGTTAAAACTCCAGATTCCTAGCGCGCAGCGCTCCCGACTCTTGAGCGAAGCGAACAATGAGATACAAAAACCTAGAAGTGTGGCAGTCATCGGTAGAGTTGTCGGTTTAAATTTATCGACACTTTAGCGACTGCAAAGACTATGGTTTTAAAGACGAAATAACACGCTCAAGCCTTTCTGTGCCCTCGAACATAGCAGACAAAAATGCAGGAGTAATTTTTGAACAGCTTTAGCTGGCTCATGTGGGTGAAAAGCATGGATGCTTTGAATGGCGGGAGGAAAGGGCGGGTTTAAAAGAACAAATACAGTTCTTGAATATAGCCAAAGGCTCAGCAGGTGAATTAATGACGCAAATAATCATCGGCGAAAAAATTGGCTATGTAGATGAAGTGCTCAGTGAGCGATGGCAAGATAGCGTAATGATTATTGCAAAGCAGCTGGGCGCATTAATGAACGCCAAAAAGAAAGCGCTATAAATTCGCTACGCTCACGAAGCGGGAAAAAACGGAATCGGGGTGCTCTTCGCTTAGGGGTCGGGATTTTCGGCGCGCAGCGCCTTTCCTGAGCAAAGCGAACCTCGAGCGAAGCGATCTCGATTCCAGTATCCCGCTTCCTGAGCGAAGCGAGCCCAGATTCCCGGCGCAAAGCGCCTCCCGAGCGAAGCGTCCCCGCCTCCTGAACGAAGTGAACCTTGAGCGAAGTGAACCTTGAGCGAAGCGAGCGTTCAGTGGTTGAACACTCCGCAAAACTGCCGTAAACTCGCCACCCATGAAAGAATCAGCCATCCCCGACGAGGTCCGTTTAGCGCTAATGCGCAAGCTGGCCCAAAACCCAAACCTAAGCCAGCGCGAGTTGGCGGCGGAGTTAGGCATCAGCTTGGGTAAGGTCAACTATTGCCTAAAGGCTTTGGTTAAAGTGGGTTGGGTTAAAGCGGGTAACTTTGCGCGTTCAAGTAATAAGGTCAGGTATGCATATTTGCTGACGCCAAAAGGAATTACAGAAAAAACTATGCTTGCGCGGCAGTTTTTAGAATATAAACAAAAGCAGCACGCGTTGATAAAGGTTGAAATTGAACAGTTGCGTTTAGAGGTCGGTACTAATAACTAATATAGCGGTTGCTCTCTGAATTTAAAGTCATTAAATAATTAAACTGATAGTTAGCTCATGAATAAAATTAGTCAAGGTCGAGAGCGTGAAGCAAAAAAAAATCAGCGCAGCTTTGTAAACGATCCCGTTCTGCTTAGCGAGTATGAGATCGATCTTGGGGAATTATTTACTGTTTTTTGGCGTGGTAAGTGGTTAGTACTTGGCGCAGGTTTTCTGTTTTCCTTGATAAGTATGACTTATGCGCTCACTTTACCAAACCAATACAGGGTTGAGGCGGTATACGCTCCAGCTCAATCTGAATCAGGCGTAAGTGGCTTGGCGTCGCAATATGGAGGTTTAGCTGCAATTGCAGGAATCAACTTGGGTGGAGCAAATACTGAGGATATTGATCAGGCTATCGTACTTGCCAAAAGTTGGCCATTTCTTGAGGCGGTGATACAAAAATATAATCTATCGCCATTCTTGTTTGCAGTAGTGGGCTGGGAGGAGAGTAGTCAGAGCCTTGTCTGGGATCAAGAAAAGTTCTCTGTGTCTAAAAATACCTGGTTAAAGAATTATGAAACAGGGGAAACTTATGGGCCAACAAGTTTTGAGTCTTATGAGCTGTTATCATCAATGATTTTGATTAAAAATGAAGGGGGGTTGGTCCGGTTGTCGGTTGAATTCTTATCTCCTCAGTTGGCCTCAGAGTGGGTTCAAATACTGGCTTCTGAACTTAATCTTTATTTTCAATTAAGGGATATGCGCGACGCTAAAGAGAATATAGAGTATCTAAATCGCAAAATATCAGAAACAGGTATTTCACAAATGCAGTCAGTGTTCTACGGCATGATTGAGTCTCAAATGAAAGTTCTAATGCTTGCAGAAGTTAAGCTTGACTATTTGATGACTGAAATTGTGCCTGCAAAAGTTCCCGAGCGGAAAAGTGGACCAAATAGAAAAGTAATTGTAATTCTTGGTGGGCTTCTGGGTGTTTTTTTCGCCTTGCTTTATTTGATTTTTAGATATATCTGGGTAAAGAAATGATCTGATAAAGTGATGTGATTTTATGTTAAAACTATTTAAAGGAAATGGTGGAAATACATTTTATCAGCTAGCTGATAAATTAATTAGAATGGGGGCTGCGTTCGTATTTGGCGTCCTCATCGCAAGGTATCTCGGGGTGGATGATTTTGGTCGGCTTAGTTTTGCTCAGAGTTTTATTGGATTGATCGCCGTTTTTTCTACCTTGGGTCTCGAAGCGATTACAATACGGGAGGTGGTATCAAAGCCCACTAATGCGCAGGCAATTATTGGCTCTGTGATCGCCATTCGGTGCATAAGTTCATTGGTGTCGGTAGGTATAATGGCATTATTGATATTCTGCTTTGTAGACGACTATGGTGTGCGGCTATGCATTTTTCTATTCTCCATATCATTTTTTGTAGACGTGTTGTCAGTTTTCAATTGGTATTTTCTGTCTAACTCTAAAGGGTGGGCCATTGCTGTGGCGGGTGGCGCGGCTGTATTCGCCTCTTCTATTTTTAAGTGCTATTTGATTTTTAGCGGTAAAAGTTTTGTTTATTTTTCCCTACCCTTAATGATTGAGTGTTTTGTCTCGGGTGCGATCCTACTTTTTTTGTTTATGCAAAAAGTTAGACTAACAAGTTTAATGTTTGATGGGCGCTTAGCTTCAAGAATGTTAAATAGTGCGTGGCCGTTGGTGATGTCGGCGATAATGATTTCTGTGTATATGAAGGTTGATCAGTTGATGATTCAGGCTATGCTCTCCTATGCCGATCTCGGGATCTATTCTGTCGCGGTTAGGTTAACAGAGGCGTGGTATTTTTTTCCCTCTGTTATTATGAGTGCGCTTTTTCCTGCTGTATTAGGCGCAAAACTGATATCGGAGGACGAATTTAATAATAAGATGCAATCCATTTATAATTTTTTAGCATTGTTTGCGCTAGTAATTAGTGTTGCGATCTCTCTTTTTTCTGACCAGATTGTATTATTGCTGTATGGGGTTGAGTACATTGGTTCATCAGCAGTGTTAACTGTATATGCTTTAACTACAGTTTTTGTGTACTTAGGGATCGCAAATGGTAGATGGCTTGTTGCGCAAGGAATGGAGCGGTTTGCACTTTTTCGAACAGGCATCGGATTAGTTATTAATATTGGTCTAAATACATTTCTTATCCCTCTGTGGGGTATTAAGGGTGCCGCTATAGCAACGTTAGTATCTCAGTTTTTTGCATCATATTTCGTTTTTCTTTTTGTGCCTCAGTTGCGTAAAGTCTTTATGATGCAGACAAGAGCGCTGTTTCAAATAGACTTAATTAAATTAATTTATAGTAGGTGTGTCCCGTTAGGAGGGTACAGATGAATCCAATTAGGAAAAAGATATTAGTGACTGGCGGTGCTGGCTTTCTTGGTTCTCACCTGTGTGAGCGTTTGCTTGATGCGGGAAACGAAGTGATATGCGTAGATAATTTTTTCACAGGCGCAAAACAAAATATTGTGCACTTGCTTGGGAATCCCATGTTTGAAGTCATTCGCCATGATGTGACTTTTCCTTTGTATCTTGAGGTCGATCAAATATACAACTTAGCATGCCCCGCAAGTCCAGTACATTATCAATTTGACCCTGTGCAAACTACAAAGACTTCCGTAATTGGCGCTATTAACATGCTTGGTCTTGCAAAGCGTCTTAAAATTCGTATTTTTCAGGCTTCTACAAGTGAGGTTTATGGTGATCCAGAAGTGCATCCTCAGCCGGAAGAATATAAAGGCGCCGTAAATACTCTCGGTCCTCGGGCTTGCTATGACGAGGGAAAAAGGTGTGCTGAAACGTTGTTTTTCGATTATCAGCGTCAGCACGGGCTCGATATTAGAGTGGCTCGGATTTTTAATACTTATGGCCCACGAATGCATCCGAATGATGGGCGTGTGGTGTCTAATTTTATTGTGCAGGCCTTAAAAGGCGAAGATATTACCGTTTACGGTGATGGTCTACAAACTCGTAGTTTTTGCTATGTTGACGACCTGGTGGAAGGTTTCATTCGATTAATGAATAGTAAAGAAAATATGCTGACCCCAATAAATTTGGGTAATCCAGGAGAGTTCACCATGTTAGGGTTGGCTGAAAAAGTTATTTCTTTGACGGCCTCAAAATCAAAGATCGTTTTCAAGTCTCTTCCAGCAGATGATCCCTTACAGCGTCAGCCTGATATTACTAAAGCTAAACGCCTACTTGATTGGGAGCCGCACATCCATTTAGAGGAAGGGTTAAAAAAGACAATTAATTATTTTGAAAAGATTGTCTTAAGTTAATCTAATCACATGAATAATAAACAAAAAACAGCACTGGTGTTGGGTTGCTCAAGTATTGTAGGGCTTAGCGTAGCAGATAGGTTGCTAAGTGAGGGTTGGAAAGTCTATGGTACTTTTGGGCGACGAGAAGTGGCTATTAAGCACCCGAGCTTTCTTGCTTTACATCTAAACGTAGAGTCTTCAGCTTCGATTTCCAATTTTACGGAAGAAATGTTTAACCGTGGAGTTCAGTTAGATTTAGTTGTCGGATTAATTGGTGTCTTGCCTGGTAAAAGTCTACAAGACTATGATGAAAACGATCTTGCAAGGATTATTGATATTAATTTCACTTCGACTGCGAAGTTGTTAAAACGACTCGAAACACAATTTTGCATGGGATCAAGTATTGTATTGATGTCATCAATTTCTTCGGAGCGGGGAAGCTATGACCCAATTTATGCCGCTTCCAAGGGGGCAGTTAACGCCTTTGTAAAATCACTTGCGACATGGTTAGCGCCAAAGGTTCGAGTGAACGCCATTGCACCTAGTTTAATAGAATCAACTGTAATGTTTGATGAAATGCTACCTGAAAGAAGAGAGTTACAGTTAACTCAATGCCCAATGAAGCAGTTCTTAAGTCCCGAAGACCTCGCAAGAATTATTGTCGATATTGAGCAACCACATTGGGCACACTTAAATGGTGTAGTACTTAAGTTGAATGGAGGTATTTATGTCTAAAAAAATTGCAATTATCGGTTGTGGTGTTTTTGGTGCTTCAGTTGCGCTGAAATTAAAGGAACTAGGCTATGACGTTTCTGTATTTGAAAAAAAGTCAGCAATTTTAAATGGCGCTTCTTTAAATAATCAAAACCGATTACACCTAGGCTTTCATTATCCTCGAGATGATGAAACGGCTCAGCAATGTATCGCCGGTTTTCAGCGGTTTATCGATGAATACCCAGGCTCAATTACAGAAGTATTCCCAAATGCGTATTTTATAGCGCAAGACGGATCATTTACCTCTCCAGATAACTACATTAGTTTCTGTGAAAGGAATGGCCTCGGCTATCAAAGGATTGATAAAAACAACTTCGACATTAAAGTGTGTGATGTCGATCTGGGTATTTTGTGTGAAGAGAGAGTTTATGATAGCAAACTACTTGCTAAAATAATTTCGCAAAAATTGCGTGATCAACAAATATCGATAAATTTGAACTCTACAGTGACTTCTGTAAATTTCGAGAATGGTGTCCACCGCTTGCGAGTCAATAACTTGGATGTTGGAGCATTTGATGCTGTCGTAAACTGCTCTTATGCTGATATTAATCGGATAACCAACCAGTTGGGCTTTGAGACTCAAAATCATCAATATGAGTACACTGTAGTGCCGGTAGTAGACACCAAATTACCAAGAGTAGGCGTTACTATCATGGATGGCCCATTTATGACGCTACTCCCATTTGGCGCATCATCGCATTCTTTGTTGTACCACGTTGAAAACACAGTAATTGCGAGAGAAACCGGCCAGGTCTTGAATCCGGAGTGGCTAGATGAAACAAAAAATCCTTTCACTCGCATTGATCTAAATGATTTTTTTAATTCGATGTTGGAAAAGTGTAAGCAATATATTCCTTCTGTTGCTGGTGCGGAGTTGGTGGGCTTTCTTCATGGGCCGCGAATGGTGCTGGCGAAAAAGGATGATACCGATGCTAGGCCGTCAATGATCAATAGTTACAGCAATAATTACCATACCGTATTTTCTGGAAAAATTGATCACTGCGTTTGGGTTGCAGATGAAGTTGCAGAGCGAATTAATCGGGAGTTTCAATGAGCATAGAAGATAGTGGCCAATTTGACACTCCTATTTTATTGGTGTTATTTAATCGTCCAGAAGTTACTCAGAGCACGTTTGAGGTTGTGCGAAAAGTAAAGCCGATGAAATTATATGTTGCAGCAGATGGTCCAAGAGAGGGTCGTCCGGAAGAGGCAATAGCATGCGCTAAAGTGCGCGACATAGTTAATCAAGTAGACTGGCCGTGTGAAGTCTTTACTAAATTTAGCGATGTAAATTTGGGCTGTAAAATGGGCGAGTTTACGGCGATGGATTGGTTCTTTAAGAATGAAGAAGAAGGCATTGTTTTAGAGGATGATTGTTGCCCAGATCAATCTTTTTTTTATTATTGCCAAGAGCTTTTAGAGCGCTTTCGCTATGATTCTCGTGTAACGATGATTAGTGGTCGAAATTCTTTAGGGAGCTGGAAAAGCAACTCCCAAAGTTATCACTTTTCAAAATTTGGAAGTGTATGGGGCTGGGCTGGATGGCGAAGAGCTTGGAATTATTATGACGTCGACATGAAGTCTTGGGGTGATCAAAATTACAAGGATGCGGTAAAGTTTTTTGTCGGAGATGAAAATTACAATTCTAGGTACGTTAACTATGAAGGGGTCTATAGGGGTAAAATTGACACTTGGGATTTTCAATGGTCATTTGCTCAAAGCTGCCAATCGGGGTTGACGATAGTCCCTGCTGTAAATTTAATTTCAAATATTGGTTTTGGAGAGGATGCAACTCATACCATGGACAAAAATGATTCTATGGCGAAAGTGAAATCTAAAACCTTAGATCTACCGCTATCTCATGTAAATATAGTTGTTGCTGACGCAGGTTTTGACAAACAATTGATGGATTTAAATCGTTTGTCATTTGTTCAGAGAGTGACTGGTTATATCAAGCGGAGAGTTTTGTAGTGTTAGCGAGCGACAATATTGCACAGCTTCGTGCCGAAGGGTTTACCATTCTTAATGATGTGGTGCTAGAAGATAAGTTAATGGCTCTAAGAGAGTTAACTGATCGAATAGTCGACTATGCAGACAAGAACAAAATAGACCCATTCTCAAAATACTACCTTCGTCATCGCTCTGATCAAGGTGTTCTTTACGACTTGTATCAACGTCATCCGGAGTTTCAGTCGTTAGCCAAGTTGAACCCCGTTTTAGATGTGCTCGAAGGTGTTTTGGGGCCAGATATATTTTTTTACGAGAATAGTTTGGTATATAAGCCAAAAGGGAGAGCTAATGCGGTGCCTTGGCATCAGGATTTTATTTCGCGCCCTTCTGAGCCTAAAAAGTTTATTGTTTGGGTTGCACTCGACAACGTCACAATTAAAAATGGAGCTTTAAAAGCAATACCTAAATCGCACCTCAGTGGCTATTTACCCTATTTTCGGGTTAAAGGAGAAACTCATCACGACCGAATAGATATGAGTCGGTTAGATCTCAATGATGCTGTATTTCTTGAGTTAAATGCTGGTGATGTACTTATTTTCGATTGTATGCTGTGCCACGGTAGTGACGAGGTTCATGTTGATGAACCTCGCAGAGCTTTTCGTGCATCGTATCAAGGGTTTGAACAAATATTCACGCCCCGCGGCGCTCCAATTGTTATGCGTGGTGGTTCACCAGAGTCTGTTATTGCGCGATACGATAGTGTTCATGCCCCAGAAACTAAGGGCGTTTTTCGTCGTGCTGTGAATAGAGTCGGCCGTTTGTTGGCTGGCATATAGATGAATCATCGACTTTCTTTATCTCTGGATTTTATTCGCCTAGCTGCGGCATTGTTAGTACTGCTGCATCATTTTTCCTATGAAAGATTTACTGGCAATTTTTTATCATTCATAAGGCAGTTGGAGCTCGGGCATGATGCCGTTGTCATATTCTTTGTTTTAAGTGGTTATGTTATTTGCCATGCGGTGAGTAGAACTAATAAAGGCTTTTTGGATTATATGTCGCGTAGATTGGCGCGCCTGTATTCTGTGCTTTTGCCTGCAATATTTATCGTGTTATTTTTGGATGTGCTAGGTACTGCAGTTGCCCATCAAGTCTACGACGGTAAAATTGCAAATAGTCATATCTTGATGAGGGGAATAATTAATCTTTTATTTCTACAAGAATGGCAGTTTTTTAGTATCCGTTTTTCTAGCGATGGCCCATTGTGGTCATTGGGTTACGAGTTTTGGTATTACTGTATATTTGGCGTATTCTGGTTTATAGACAAACCACTATATAGGTATTTATTGATCTGTACTCTGGCGTTTTTTATTGGGTTGAAGATTCTTTTGCTTATGCCGATTTGGTGGTTAGGCGTCGTTGTTTATAATCAGCATAAAAAGCAGGGGTCGACTTTATACTCCCGTCGTGCAGTTTCACTTATCGGGCTAGTGACGCCGTTCATCATATACATGATGTATAAAACTTCCCATCTAAGTCAATTGTCTTCCGATGTTAGTGGGTTTCTATTGACCTATTTTTTTAGCGATCTCAATTTTAATAATTCTGGCCTATTTATAAATGATATATTTGTCGCTTTACTATTCGCTGTTTCGCTGTATTTTTTGCCGGCAGGTTTATCGCACATTAATTTTTCGGTGGGGAGGCGCGTGAATGCATTTATCAGAAAAGCGGCTGGGGCAACGCTTACGATATATATTTTGCATTTCCCCTTCTTGTTATTTACTTATGCATCGTTAAGTCAGTTTAGCGCCGTTACTCCTTTATGGTTGGACAGCGTGGCATTGGTTTTAGTAATCCTATGCTGTTATTTCATTAGTTTATTTACGGAGGCTAAAAAGCAGCCGTATCAAATTCATATATTTGCAATATTAGATTTCGCCAAATGCTCTTTAGTGCGAAGTGCGAATAAACGTTTAAGGTAGATATTGGTGAAGTTAAGCAAATTGTATAGGGTTGCAAACAACTGTGTTCGGCAGAGCAAGCCCAAATTAGAGAAGCCTAAGGTAATACAATTCCCCGTTATTGATATTTGTAATTCCCGCTGTCAAATGTGTCGAATTTGGGAGAATAAACAAAGTACTGATATTACGGTTGATGAGCTAAAGTTAGGCCTGAATAATGAATTATTTTCGGAAGTCGAAGCTATAGGCTTCAATGGCGGTGAGCCGACCTTGCGCTCCGACTTAATCGATATGGTCAGGGTTGTAGTCGAATGTCTGCCTGCGTTAAAGCATGTTTCTTTAATTACAAATGCCTTTAAATATAAGCAAGTTATTGAGCAAATAGACGGAATGGCGTCTGTTATTAAGCAAAAAAATATTAATTTTGACGTAATGGTTTCGTTGGATGGTTTTGAATCTGTTCATGATGCCGTGCGTGGTCGCGACGGCAACTTTGAAAATGCCAAGCATGTTATAAGGCATATTATGCAGTCAAAATTAGTTGATAACGTGCGTATTGGCTGCACGGTTATCCGCGAAAATGTTTTACATTTGGCTCCTTTATTGGATTTTTGTATCGAAAATAAAGTGTATATAAAGTACCGATTGGGTATTCCTCATCAGCGCTTATACACTCAGAACTTGTTGGATCCCTACGCGTTGACTTTTGAAGAAAAGTACGAGTTTGTTGAATTTTTAGAGGGGCTAATTTCGAACTACGAAACGAGCGTTCAACAAAACTTTTTTTATCGATCGTTAATTGATCAAGTTATCTACGACGAGCCTAGGCAGGCAGGCTGCGATTGGCAGCATCGTGGTGCAACGATTACAGCAAAAGGTGAGCTGGCGTACTGTGCGGTGGAAAGTAAAGCGTTAATGAGTAATATTTCTGATGGGGACGCAAATAAAGTTTACTTTAAAAATGAAGGGCATCTTAACGAGATAATTAAAACTAAATGTGATTCTTGTCACCACGATTATGTCGGGCTTCCGCCTGCGGCAGAATACCGGCGCCAGTTGTTTGCACGGTTAAATAATAAATTTCATATTAAATCCTTAATTCGAAAGGCCCCATTTTTTGACAATATAGACAAGCTTCGACAATCAAAAGCTTTTAATTTTAGCCTAAGTTACTATCGTAGTTCGATTGAAGGATCGCTTAACGCTAAAGATTCAGTTGAGCAGTCAGTTTTAATTTGTGGTTGGTATGGTACGGAAACACTTGGTGATAAGGCAATACTGGGTGGCGTTATTGAGTCGTTGCAAGCAAGCCTTGGGCAGAATATTAAAATTGTACTGGTAGCAATTAATCCTTACATCAGCCATATGACCAAGCTACAAATGCCGGAGCTCAAGTCTGCTAATGTAGTTGGGCTAGAAGAAGGTGTTAGATTGGCTGGCAGTTGTGGCTATTGTGTATTTGGTGGCGGTCCATTAATGGCGATTAACGAGCTGGCTCCAATGCAAGTTATATTTGAAAATGCTAAGAAGCATGGGCGGAAAACTATCGTTGCTGGTTGTGGCGTGGGGCCTTTAGGGGAAAATTTCCATAATGAGAGTATACGGCAAATTCTTTTGCTGTCTGATATTAGAATCTATCGGGATAATAAGTCTCAGGACTATGCAAAGACTTTGGGCGTGCCCATACAGGAAGGTGAAGTTGCCGAAGACCCTGCTTTTACTTGGCTAACGAAGCCTCATTCATCGGTAATAAGTAATGCTCAATATGTGGATAAAAAAGTTATTTTGTTGGGGTTGCGAGACTTTCCTTATAAGGAATATGCAAGGCATTTACCTGAGCACGAATGTTTAGCCATTAAGTCGCGTTATGAAAACGTAATTGTTTGTGCATTGCAAACGATTGTCGGTTTACATCCTGACGTTATTATTAGGCCCTTGCCAATGTGTACCAATCACTTTGGTTCGGATGACCGGTGGTTTTACCGCAAGCTTTTTAGGTCAGCAAGTGATTTGAAATCTGTATTAGACTTGAGTCTATTGGGGCCTGAGTTACCTCCGCAAGAGTATCTGGCGGCCTTTGAAAATTGTAGTGTCTTATTGGCTATGCGGTTTCATTCGTTGGTATTTGGTGTTGCAAAAGGAGCGAATTGTTTAGCGTTGGATTACACCTTAGGTAAAGGAAAGGTCAAGTCGCTCGCAGAGCGTTTTAATGTGCCCGTTATGTCATTACAAGATTTGAATGCCGATGATGTTGTAGATCAAATAAATTTGTTTTTAGAAAGTAAAACGCGAGAGCCACTAGTGCGGGACCAGTTGAGTTTTATAGGCGTATTGACAAAACAACTAACTAACCGCAAATGAAGATATTACATTTAAGTTACAGTGATGCAGATGGGGGCGCAGCAAGAGCTGCATTTAGACTCCACATTGCTCAGCGAAAAGCTGGCCTTGATAGTCATATGCTGGTAGTAAATAAGCAGACTGACAATCCATTTGTACACTCTGTCGGTAAATCGAAATGGCTGAGGATAAAAATCGCCAATATCATTGCGTCGCGTTTATTGCGCTTACAAAAAACAAGTAATCCTGTACACCATTCGTTGAATTTCTTTGCAAGTGGGATTTTGCAACAAATTGATCGAATTGCGCCCGACATTGTTAATCTGCATTGGGTGGGTGGTGAGATGATTTCGGTTGGAGAAATTTCCCGAATTAAGCAGCCCGCAGTTTGGACGATGCATGATATGTGGCCGTTTTGTGGAGCTGAGCACTACTCCGATCCCGCGGGTAATAAGCGATATGTGCAATATTCAACATCCGCAATCGAGGTCGATCCATCGTTGAGTGGAGTCGATATCAATAAATGGCGTGCTCGATCAAAGGCTAAAAGTTGGACAAAAAAGTCAATTACCTATGTCTGCCCTACGAATTGGCTGGCCGGGTGTGCACGAGAGAGTAGCTTGTTGGCTAATAGTCAAATCACGGTTATTCCAAATTGCATAGATCATGATTTATTTAAACCTGTAGATAAGCAGGTTTGTAGGCATTTACTTGGTTTACCCCAAAATAAGAAGTTGATTCTATTCGGAGCAATGTCAAGTACAAGCGACCCTCGTAAGGGCTTTGCGTTATTGGAATCTGCGTTGGAAAAATTGAGGGGCAGGTGTGATTTTGAATTAGTTGTTTTTGGCGCCTCTGGGATCGACGATATTTGTGATATCAAAACTCATTACATGGGTATTTTAAAGGATGACATATCGCTAGTTGCCCTTTACAACGCATGCAACCTTTTTGTCGCCCCGTCTTTGCAAGATAACCTCCCAAATACCCTTGTAGAGTCGTTGGCTTGCGGTGTGCCGTGTATTGCATTTGATATAGGGGGGATGCAAGACTTGGTGAGATCGTCGAATGATGGAGCGCTGGTGCAAAGTATAGACTGTGATGCACTTGCAGATGCTATCGCGTCAGAGTTGCTTAATGATGCAGCTAGAAATACTTTAATGCACTCTAAGTTATATAGAGAAGAGGCGGCCGTAGCATCTCAATATCGCCAACTCTATGAAGCTTATTTGAGATAACATCATGGTTCAAAAGTGGCTACCAAAAATAACCGTTGTTACCGTCGTTTATAATGGCGCGACCGAAATTGAAAATACAATTAATTCTGTATTGGGGCAAGATTATTCCAATATTGAATATATTATTGTCGACGGCGGATCTACTGATGGGACGTTGGAAATTATAAAGCGTTATGAAAGTAACATTTCTCAGTGGGTGAGCGAACCTGATAAAGGTATTTACGATGCAATGAACAAAGGGATTCAGATGGCGACCGGTGATGTTATCAATTTCATGAATGCTGGCGACCGATTTGCTTCATCAGTTATATTGTCGCAGGTCGCAGTTCTGTTGAAGCCAGATTCACTCAAAATTTTGTATGGCGATCATCAGGTGTTATATCCGGATGGACAAGTTAAGGTGCGTCGGGCTAAAACTTTAGATAAAAGAATTCCGAGGAAAATGCCATGTTGCCATCAGTCTATGTTCGTTCCTGTAGCTGAAGCAAAGTCCAGTCCTTTTGATTTGACCTATATAATGGCCGCCGATTTTTTTCAATTTCTATCGATACGCAACTCGGGTGTTGGGATTATAAATACCGCTAACAATATATCTATCGTAAGTTCAGGTGGCGTTTCAGATACTACTCGCAAAACAGTGTGGCTTGAATATAAGAGGGCGTATAGGGTATTTTCCGGAAATTCAAGCCATTTATATTATGGATATAATATGGCTATTGAGTACTGTAAAGTTAAGATAAAGAACCTAGTTCGACATGGTCATTAATGTTAAGCAGGCAATCATTGTAATCGGGGCTATTTCGGTTTCACTTATTCTTTTCGTTAATTTAGGGGAGGTTGTAGCCTTAGTAAAAGGTACTTTGCACAGTCAAACACAAAATGTAACGCCTGTATATGTAAAAGTGTTAAAAGATATTTTGTTTTTGATTTCTATTTCTATTTCCTTGATTTGGCTGGTTTTATCATGTCGAGTAATATCGCCAATCAAAGTTTTGCTAAGTGCATGGCTTTTTTTTGTATTTGCTGCGCTTATTGCAAGTTATGAATTGCCATGGATATGTTTGCTATTGGGTCTCAGGTGGGTAATGCCTATTATTTTGTTGGTCCTGTTGATCGATTTAGTGGATCGTGAAGCCATGGTTACTATTTCAAATTTTTTGAAGTATGTATTTTTTGTGCATTTTACTTTTCAGTTAGTTCAATTGGTCTTTGGAGGGACTTGGTACGGTAGTTTTTTGGGTGGGTATTCTCTAAGAAATCCTGGGTTGTTTTTGATTCCGTCATCGGGTGCGCTATTCAGCTGTTTGTGTTTTTTGTTTCTTAATTATTTTGCAAAAGTTAGATTTTCCGTGCTTGCGCCTATAACTATTCTAAGTGTTTTGATGACTGTGAGCTTGACTGGAATTGCCCTAGGGTTCCTCTTTGTTTCTTACGTTTATTTTAGGCGCTTCTTTAGTTCGCGAGTGATTATGTTATTCGCATGTATAGCATGTGCCGGGTTGATACTCTCTGTTGATCAATTTGCACATCTCTTGGGGCGTGGTGATGATGTTATTGCTGTTAGTGGGGGAGCGAGGGCTGATATCTTCCTTGATACTTGGGGGCGTGTAGGCTTAGTTTCCCGTTTTTTTGGGTTGGCTACCAATTCTGCGGTATTATATTTTAACGGAAATTATAATGCGTTTATTGCGGATTCAATGTACGTAAGTGTTTTGGCTAATTTGGGTTTATTGGGTTTTTTGTTTTATGTGTTCCTGCTTTCGTTTTTTTTCGTATGGTCTATTTTTATTTCTCACGACTTCTCGATTCTGTTGAGTCTTTTTATTGTCTTATCTTCTTTGACGTCTGTGATTACGGAGTTATACCCAATTAATTTCATTGTCCCTTTTGCGGTTGCCTTTGTTTTGCGTCCGGGCTTAGGTTTGAATGTTCGCTAGTTGGCTACAAAAATAGACTTTTTGTTTATTTTTTGCAGTATTTTGTTTAGGAGTATTTTTGCTTTATAAAAATATATTTTTTTAACTTTAAGTATTATTTTCTCGTCTTGTAAGGTTTTAATCGTAACTAGGTTTGTATTGTTCTAACTGTTTTATTGTATTGCGATATCAGTCAAAAATAATTGAATAGTAATATTTTGTAATTGAATATCATATAGATAGGTTCTAATTTGAAAGTATTTTCTGGTTGTCTCATTCGGCTTTGGTAGGTGTATTTGGTATAGTTGTTTTTGATAAATTGCTAGATAAATATCATTGAAATTTTTTGGAAAAATGGATAGTTATGAGAGTATACAGATTGTGTCCAGTATATGCTCCTGATTTTAAGTACGGCGGGTCAGTGGTGGCTGATTATGAGCTTGATAAAGCGTTGGTAAGGCTGGGTCATGAAATTAATGTTATTACAACAAGTGATGATTCTGAAAATGTTGGCTCTAGGGTAATTGATGGAGTAGCAGTTACTTCATATAGATCTTCAAGACCTTTATATGCTTTATCCGCTTTCGCTTTGGTTCGGGCTGCATACAAGCTTTTTAGAACCCGATCTCAAGTTGATATCGTTTGGATTGGCGGTGTCTGGAATCTTTTTGCATTATTAATTCCAATATTTTGTCGTTTGTTGAAAATCAAGTATTGTATTTCTCCACACGGGATGCTTGTTCCCCTACTAATTCAGATGAAATCATCTTTTATGAAGCGTGCGATGCTGGGCTTTGGTTTACGTTCAAATATCAAACATGCACACTTCGTTCATTGTACGGTAGATAGTGAGTGCTCAGATGTTCGTGAAGTGGTCGGAGCTGACGTTAAATTTTTTGTTATGCCGTTATGTTTTGATCTTACAAAATTTGATGTTAAAGATGCTACTCCTGAGCTAAATGACAAATTACGAATTGGTTTTGTTGGAAGGGTTACTCGTAAAAAACGATTAGACTTACTTGTTGAGTCTATTTCCTTGATGTCAAAATGTGATAGGGGAAGACTCGAAATCTTAGTTGTTGGAACAGACGTCGAGGGCCTATATGATAGGAGTCAGAAGTCGTTTGGGTGTGGCGAAATAACCTATTTGGGAGAATTGTATGGGGATGATTTGGTTGAGTTGTATAAAAGTTTGGATGTATTCGTTCTAACATCTGAGTCAGAGAACTTTGCAATTTCAGTTGTTGAAGCCGCTTATTGTTCTTGTGCGTTGTTACTTTCTCGCAATGTAGGCGTTTCAACCTTTTTTGTTGATGGTCAGTCGATGTTGATTTGTAAGCTCAGTGCAGAGGATATAGCTGTGAAATTAAGATTACTTCTACATGATAGAAGCTTGCTATGTGGCCTTAAAATTGCTGCTAAACAAGTTTCAAATCAATTTTCGTCAAACAATTTTGATCACGAATTACTTCTTAAGGTTATAAATGAACAAAGCTAGAATATTAATCACCGGTGGATCTGGATTCATAGGTACGAATGCTGTTGATCGAGCTCTTGTTCTAGGGTTCGATATTTTGAGTATTGATGTACGTCAACCTAAGAATTTAAACCATAGTCAGATCTTCAAACAAGTTGATTTAAAAAATTTAGATGCACTCAAAAAGGTATTTCAGCAATTTAAGCCTAACTTGGTACTGCATCTCGCAGCGCGAACAGATCTGGGTGGAAGTAAATTGCAAGATTATGAGGACAATGTCCACGCAGTTAGAAACCTATGTCGAGTACTAATTGATACTCCATCTGTTGAGTCAGTGGTATTTGCGTCCAGCATGTTAGTTTGTTCTGCTGGAGATATGCCGAAATATTCTGACCATTATTCGCCCTCTACTGTCTACGGTGAGAGCAAGGTTGAAATGGAAAATATAATACGAGAGTTTTGTGACGATTTTCCGTTCGCTTGGACTACGGTAAGGCCCACTTCAATCTGGGGGCCTTGGTTTGAAGAACCATACAAGAATTTTTTTTACCGAGTGATGAACGGAAGTTATTTCTTGATTGGAGAGAGAGCGTCAGTCAAAACATATGGTTATGTCGGTAATGCTGTTAATCAAATGTTCAGCTGTTTAGTGGCCGGAGTTAATTTCGGTTTGGGTCCAAAATACCTTGGAGATTCGTTACCTATGTCTGCTGACGATTGGGCTATTAAAATTTCTAGCGTAGCAGGTGTTAAGATGCCATCTTCTTTGCCTTGGTGGGTGCTGAGTTCAGCTGCAGTGGTAGGTGATTTGCTCGCTATATTTTCAATTAAATTTCCAATGACCACATTTAGGCTAAATAACATGACTACCGATAATGTGATTGAACCCGAAATGTTATTGGAACTGGAAAATATTTATTCGCCAGTTAGCCTACAAGAGGGTATTGCGGAAACTTTGGCGTGGCTTAAATTTATGAAATTAGGACAATAGACATGAAAAAAGCACTTATAACAGGAATAACAGGTCAAGATGGCTCTTATTTGGCCGAGCTTTTGTTGGGAAAAGGGTATGAAGTACATGGGATAAAGCGCCGAGCTTCATTATTCAATACCGAGCGTGTTGACCATATTTACCAAGATCGTCACGAAGAAAGCCCCAAGTTTTTTTTGCATTACGGCGACTTAAGTGACAGCTCAAACCTTACTCGTATTCTAAAAGAGGTGGAACCAGATGAGGTTTATAACCTTGGTGCGCAATCGCATGTGGCGGTGTCTTTTGAGGCGCCCGAGTACACGGCGGATGTAGATGCAATGGGCACTCTTCGTTTGTTAGAGGCCATCCGCTTTTTGGGGTTGGAAAAAAAGACCAAGTTTTATCAGGCGTCGACTTCAGAGCTTTACGGTGAAGTGCAAGAAATACCACAAAAAGAAACCACGCCTTTTCACCCGCGTTCCCCCTATGCTGTTGCCAAGATGTACGCTTATTGGATTGCGGTGAATTACCGTGAATCTTATGGCATGTATGCTTGTAACGGAATTTTGTTTAACCATGAATCCCCGCGTCGCGGTGAAACCTTTGTAACGCGCAAAATTACTCGCGGTTTGGCGAATATTTCCCAAGGTTTAGAAAAGTGCCTGTATCTAGGTAATATGGATGCTCTACGTGACTGGGGGCATGCCAAAGATTATGTACGCATGCAGTGGATGATGTTACAGCAAGATCAGCCAGAAGATTTTGTGATTGCTACGGGCAAACAAATATCTGTGCGTGAGTTTGTTACGCTTTCTGCTAAAGAACTCGGCATTACTCTTGAATTCTCTGGTAAGGGTGTGGATGAGATCGCTACGGTTACAGGGATTAATGGCGACAATGCGAATGCCCTAAAGGTGGGTGATGTTATTGTCCGTGTTGACTCGCGTTATTTCCGTCCTGCAGAAGTCGAAACTTTACTGGGTGATCCGACCAAAGCGAAAGAAAAATTAGGGTGGACCCCGGAAATTACCGTCGAAGAAATGTGTGCAGAAATGGTTCAGTCTGATTTAGCAAAAGCTAAACAGCATGCGTTGCTTAAAGCAAATGGTTACGACGTTTCTGTGTCTGTAGAGTAAACCCAGTTAATCCGCACACTGAGTGTAAGTATGAAAAAAGTATTTGTCGCTGGCCATAACGGTATGGTTGGTTCTGCCATTGTTGGACAGTTAAAAAAGCAAGGTGGTTGTGAGGTTGTTGTTCGCTTACGTCATGAGCTAAATTTACTTGATCAGACCGCTGTCTTTGCATTTTTGGCGGAGCATAGGTTTGATGAAGTCTATTTGGCGGCGGCTAAAGTAGGCGGTATTGTCGCGAACAACAGCTACCCTGCAGAATTCATTTTTGAGAATCTGTCGATTCAAAATAACATTATTCATGGTGCTCACTTAGCGGGTACGCAGAACTTGTTGTTTTTAGGGTCTTCCTGTATTTACCCGAAGTTGGCTGAGCAGCCAATGACTGAAAAGGCATTGTTAACCGGCACTTTGGAACCCACTAATGAGCCGTATGCGATTGCTAAAATTGCTGGTATTAAAATGTGCGAGTCTTACAACCGTCAGTATGGTCGTAATTATCGCTCTGTAATGCCCACTAACCTATACGGTGAGAATGATAATTTCCACCCTGAAAACTCTCATGTTATCCCTGCGCTTTTGCGCCGTTTCCACGAAGCTAAGTCAAAGGGTGATGTTGAGGTGGTGGCCTGGGGGTCGGGTAAGCCGATGCGTGAGTTCTTGCATGTGGACGATATGGCGGCAGCTAGTATTTATGTCATGCAATTGGATCAATCCACCTATAATGCTAATACAGAGGCAATGCTCAGTCATATCAATGTCGGCACTGGTGTCGATTGTACTATTCGAGAGCTGGTGGAAACCGTCGCTAAAGTGGTGGGGTTTAAGGGTGATATTGCATTTGATGCATCAAAACCTGATGGGGCACCGCGCAAACTGATGAATGTGGATCGCCTGAAGAGCTTAGGTTGGCAGTATTCCATTGGCCTTGAGCAGGGTTTAACCTCAACGTATGAGTGGTTCTTGGCGAACCAAGAGTCTTTTAGGGGCTAAATTATTTGTACAAAAGGGACTTGTAATGCAAGCCCCTTTTTTATTTGGTGTTGCACCGTATTTTATATTTTAGAAGTTACTATGCCCGTAAAACTTTCCATCATTACAGCGACTTGGAATAGTGCTGAAACCTTACCGGCCACGCTTGATAGCCTAGCGGCCCAAACTTGCCAAGACTTTGAGTCTATCGTCGTTGATGGCGGCTCCTCTGATAGTACGGTGGATATTATTAAAGCATCTGAGGTGGTAGATCGCTGGGTTAGTGAGAAAGATCGCGGCATTTACGATGCCTTGAATAAAGGGATTCAGATGGCCCAAGGAGAGTATGTAGGCTTTATGCACTCGGATGATATTTTTGCAGATAATGCATCGGTAGAGATAATTCTTGATTACATTGAGAAGCATAGTCCTGATGCTGTTTACGCTGACTTGAATTATGTTCAGAAAGATGATGTTAGCAAGGTTGTTCGCCATTGGAAGAGCGGAAAGTACGACGCTTCCAAGCTTAAATGGGGGTGGATGCCGCCGCATCCAACATTTTACATGAAAAAATCTCTCTATGAAAACTTCGGGCTGTTTGATTTATCTTATAAAATCGCAGCCGATTATGACTCTTTAATGCGCTATTTGTTTGTTGGTGGTGTGGTGCCAGCTTATATATCGGAGGTGCTGGTAAAAATGCGTGTTGGAGGTGCAAGCAATCGTTCACTAAAAAATATTATTCAAAAATCCAAAGAGGATATTAGGGTTATGAGAGCATCAGGTATTCCTGTATTCAAAGCTTTAGTCGGTAAGAATTTAACAAAAATTCCTCAGTTTTTCAAAAAATAGAAAAACAGGGGGCACGCACTCAAAATTTTTCAGCAGAATTTACGGATATTACAAATCCGCAAGGCAAACGTAATGACCTTAACCCTTCCAAATCTAAAACCAGACAAAGCAAAAGTACTCATGCTCGCTAAGCGCGAAGCCTCGGTATTGGTGCATGACGCAGTTCAATTGGAAGGTATTAACTTTACATTGCCCGAAATCCAAACGTTAATGGATGGTGTGACGGTGGGCGGGCATAAGTTAAGTGATCAGCATATTGCCATTAATCAAGCTAAGGCTTGGGTTAGTAGGGGAGTCAAATAGCGGGTTGTTTTAGGGTTGACGTTCTTTATGCCTTTGTAGTTATGTGGCGGGTGAATGTCCTCGTTTATTTCTTCTGCGTTCTGTTATTTTCATACGCGGTGTGCCTTAAATTTTTCTGGTCTAATGATATTGGTTAATCGTTCGGAATTAAAGGCTCTGCTTTGCCGCCCAGTGCGGCTTTTACAAAATCTCCCCGAACCCCGAACCCCGAACCCCACCTCACAACACCTGCGCCTCCAGCGCAACTACCTGCCTTTGTGCCTTGCTAAATTCCACGCCAATACCATAAATAGTCCAGCTTTCGCGCACATACTTTTGCGCATAATTCTTGGCCTTAATTTGCGCCAAGGCATTCCCCAGGGGCTTATCGGCCACCACTTTAAACTCGAAAATAAAGGTTTTGTTGTCGTACTGGATGGCCATATCGACTTTGCCATTCACACTGCTGTCTTCAACTGCTACGTGTAAACCTAATGCGGCAAAGTGGCTGTAAAAAATACTGGCGTAATGGCCTTCAAAATTCTGAATGTTATTTTTGCGGTACCAGTCGTGAGGAATGCTGGCGTAAAGGCTCTTTAAGTGTGTTTCCAGTGCAGCAAAGTCACAGGTTTGCAGGGCTTTAAATATGGGGAGGCGTTTACGTGTAACGGCGTTGATTTCTAAGCCGAGTGTGGGTAGCAGCGCTTTATTTAAGCTAATTTCCACCTCCATATTGGGGAAGCTTAAGTCGTAACCGATGGCGCCTGGTACGGGCTCGCTTTCGCTTTTGATGGTGAGGTAGCCTGTTTGGAAAAGTAGGGCTTCGGTGGTTATATGGTCGACATCAAAATGGCCGAGTAGGTCGTGGTCCGAGTAATAGTTGGTCAGTTCGAGCGGTTGGATTTGCCGCTCTTTTAATACATTGACTAAAAAGGTTGGGGTAGCGCTTTCAAACCAGTAGGGGTGAAACTCTTGATTGGCGAAGTAAAGCAGAATATCAAATGGGTTGTACACACTTGTGCCGCGCCAGCTGTAACCGTTATACCACTGGCGAATCAGCGCTCGATTATGGTCGATCAGCTCGGGTGCAAAAATGGTGTCTAAGTCGTGATCGGTGTAGCCGCAAATATCAGAGTAGCGTTTAGTGAGGGTAATATCCGTAAGATTATTCAGCCCGCTAAATAAGCTGACTTTGCTGAATTTACTCACGCCGGTGAGTAGGGCGAATTTAATAAATTCGTCGGCGTCTTTAATTACCGAGTAGAGGTTTTTTAAGCCTTCGCGGTTGGCAATGGCGGCCTCGCTATTGTGAAGATTGTCGAGGATGGGTTTATCGTATTCGTCGATAAGTACTACGACGTTTTGGCCGCACTTGGCTTTGGCCTCTAGCATCAGGTTGCGGAAGTTGCCGGGAATATCTAAGGCGGTGTTTTCATTTAAGCCTAAGCGTTTGCGGTTGTCGGCTAGCTGTTGGTTGATACGGTCATCCAATTGCTCACGGTTTTGCATTACGCCGTCTCCAAAACCAAAGCGCACCACGGGGTAACTGGTGCTCCAGTCCCATTCGTTCTCAGCGTGTAAACCTTCAAACAGTCTTTTGCGCCCTTCAAACAAGCATTGCAAGGTGTCTACCATTAGGCTTTTGCCAAAGCGGCGCGGGCGGCTGATAAAGTAGTATTTGCCCTCGTCGATTAGCTGGAGGAGTTTAGGTGTTTTATCCACGTAATAGCAGTTGTTCTCGCGCAATTGCTCGAAGGACTGAATACCGATGGGGAGTTTCTTTTTCATAGGCAGCTGAGGGTACGGTTGAGAGTGAAGATTGGTGAATCATAGCATGGCGGGATACGGGATACGGGATACGGGATACGGGATACGGGATACGGGATTGCGCTTTGCGGCGATACCGCTGCCCAATCGTCGGTCTAGTTCGTTTTCTCGAATCCCGCATTACGTTTCCGTGCGAACCCAGTATTTTTTGAGTGTTTTAGGGTGAGGGGAATTGTTTGTTCGCTAGTATTTGGCCTTCCTTTTCTGGCGTTTTTTGATAGGCTGCACCCACGATTAAGCACATGGTTAATTTTGGGGAGTTGGTATGCGTAAGGGCATTATTTTGGCGGGCGGTAGTGGTACGCGGCTGTATCCGTTAACACAGGTGGTCAGTAAGCAGCTTATGCCTGTTTATGACAAGCCCATGATCTATTATCCACTAGCCACGCTTATGCAAGCTGGCATTCGGGATGTAATGATTATTACAACGCCAGCTGAAAGCGACCGTTTTAAACAGCTGCTGGCTGATGGAAGCCAGTTTGGTATCAATATTACTTATCAAGTACAGCCGTCGCCGGATGGCTTAGCGCAGGCCTTTATACTGGCCGAAGATTTTTTGGCGGGCTCTTCTGCGGCCTTGGTGTTGGGCGATAACCTTTTTTATGGTCACGATTTGGTGCAATCGCTTCAGGCGGCATCAGCAAAAAGCAGTGGCGGCACTGTTTTTGGTTATCATGTTGCAAACCCTCGTGCCTACGGCGTGGTCGAGTTTGATACGGCTGGAAAGGCGCTGAGTGTTGAGGAAAAGCCCGAGTACCCAAAATCCAATTATGCTGTTCCGGGCATCTACTTTTTTGATGAAAAAGTCGTGGAATATGCCAAAGCTGTTAAGCCTAGCCCTAGGGGTGAGCTTGAAATTGCCGATATTATTCAAATGTACTTAGCTGCAGGCGATTTAGATGTTGAGGTAATGGGGCGGGGCACCGCATGGTTAGATACGGGTACCCACGACGATCTACTGGCTGCCGCACAATTTATTGCCACCCTGGATAAGCGCCAGGGGCTTAAAGTGAACTGTCCTGAGGAAGTCGCTTATCGTAGTGGTTGGATCACAGTTGATCAGCTGCGTGAAATAGCCAAGCCCCTAGTTAAAAGTGGTTATGGTGAGTACTTGCTTAAACTAATAGATACCAAGGTCTTTTAAATCGCCGGTTTACATTAAGGTTCGCTACATGAAGTTTCTCGATGGTCTAGATCAAGATCTTAAGTCGGTGGTGTTGCGACAACTCCGAGACTTATGGACTTACACATCGACGGGCTTGGAGGGTAACTCCCTCTCGCTAGGCGATACCCACTTTGTTATTGAAGAGGGCTTAACCGTATCGGGTAAATCAATTAAAGATCATCAGGAAGTGCTGGGTCACGCTAAGGCGATCGAGATTATTTATTCGATGCTGGATCGTTTAATCACTACCGACGATATCTTCGGTTTGCACAAAGCCATACAATCCGAGGTTGTCAGTGATATAAACAAGCCTTACGGTGCATGGACGCTAGAGCCTAATGGAACCTATGCGGTTAATGATGCAGGAAAGCATGTATTTATTGAGTATGCGGCACCCGTAGATGTTCCTGATTTAATGCAGCAATGGCTGAAGTGGTTTAATGCTTGCTGTGAATGTGCTCGAGTAAAGGGATTAGACCTGAATGCTGCGGTTGATGTTTACACGAAAGCACATGTGGCTTTTGTTCACGTTCATCCGTTTTGGGATGGTAATGGCCGATTGGCGCGACTTTTGGCCAACCTCCCTGTTTTGGCTGCTGGGTTGCCTCCCATAGTTATTGCGCGCGAGTCACGCCAAGTTTACCTAAGGAATCTTGCCAAATACCAGCTCGAGGCGGGCCAGCTGTCTAAGGCGACTGGGTTGTGGCCGTTGCCTGACGGCTTTAGCTCGTTTATCGAGCTAATTAAAGATGAATACCAAACGACTCAAACCATAATTGACGATGCATTTGGTTTGCAGAGGAAAAGGCGTGATAGCGCTCGAACATAAAATTTCACACAAGGTTAATTTGTAACTCCATGGAATTCATAGATACCAAAATCCCCGACGTAAAAATACTCGAACCCACCGTGTTTGGTGACGAGCGTGGCTTCTTTATGGAGACCTTTCGTGCCGACGAGTTTGCCGAGCGCACTGGCGCTAAGCCCTTCGTGCAGGATAATCACAGCAAGTCGGTGCAGGGTATATTGCGTGGCTTGCATTATCAGCAAGAGCAAACGCAGGGTAAGTTGGTGCGTGTTGTGAGTGGTGCGGTATTTGATGTGGCCGTTGATATGCGTGAAAGCTCGGCGACTTTTGGCGATTGGGTGGGGGTGGAGCTATCGGCGCAGAACAAGCGCCAGTTATGGGTACCAGAGGGCTTTGCGCATGGTTTTTATGTGATAACCGAAAGCGCCGAGTTTGTTTACAAATGCACCGATCTTTATCATCCTCAGTCAGAGGTGTCGCTTAAGTGGGATGACGCGACCGTGGGCATCGAATGGCCGCTAGTCGACGGTAAACCGCCGTCGTTATCCGGGAAGGATCAAAATGGCTTATCTTTTGCTGATGCTCCCAAGTTTTAGGGGATGAAGTGAGAAAGCTGCGCTCGGGATGTGCTTCGTGCCGAGAGGCTGGGTTTTGGGTTTCCCGTTTCTCGAGCTTCGCGGTCTTTTCTCCCATACCAAGCGCTCCAGAACCGCGAAGCGGTGTTCCCGTTGTTATGAGTGAATCGAATGAATATTTTAATTATAGGTAAGTCGGGTCAGCTCGCGAACGAGCTATTAGCGACGACTCCTAATGGTGCTAATGTCCAGTGCTTAGGGCGAACCCAGCTGGATATTATTAGCGCCAGCGATGTGCTAGCGGCTTTTCAAACATTTAAGCCAAGCGTTGTGATTAACGCGTCGGCTTATACGGCAGTGGATAAAGCCGAGTCGGAACCAGAAACTGCCTATGCGGTTAACAGTCAGGCAGTCGAAAATATCGCACAAGCCTGCAAACAGGTAGGTGCGCGCTTGTTGCATGTATCTACTGATTTCGTATTTGGGAATAACAGTGCATTAACGGCCGGTGGTATTGCCCCGTTGTTACCTAGCTCACCGGTGGAGCCTATTAACGTTTATGGTGCGTCTAAGCTGGCTGGCGAGCAGCATGTTCTAAAGCTTTTACCTGATGCTAGCGTTATTGTTCGTACGGCTTGGGTTTATTCCCGTTATGGTAATAATTTTGTTAAAACGATGCTGCGCTTAATGGCGGAGAAGCCAGAGTTGGGCGTTATTGCCGATCAAATTGGTACGCCAACATGGGCGAAGGGCTTGGCCCAGTGGTTATGGGCCATAGTCGCGAAAGCTGATATTAAAGGCGTGTATCATTGGACAGACGCTGGCGCTGCTTCTTGGTATGATTTTGCTATTGCAATACAAGAGCTTGGGCTAGCCAAAGGTTTACTCACAAAAGAGATACCCATAAAAGCGATACCTACCGCTAGTTACCCAACGCCAGCTAAGCGCCCGGGTTATTCGGTATTAGATAAAAGCACCGCAGAGCAAGCTGCCGGCATCAGCGCACGGCACTGGCGAAAACAGCTTGAAAATATGCTAGATGAATTATAAAGGGCGGATGTGAGATGCGCTGGGCTGGGCTGGGGGTAGGAATCGGAAATCGGGAATCGGGATTTGAGAGTCTGGAGCCGAGAATCTAGCAATGCACGCGCAGCGCCTGCCGAGCGCAGTGAAAATACTATTATAGAAAGAGAGTTTTATGAAAACATTATTAGTAACCGGCGGGGCCGGCTTTATTGGGGCAAACTTTGTACATTATTGGGTGGCGCAATACCCTAACGATAAAGTGATTGTGATTGACGCATTAACTTATGCCGGTAATATGGCAAATTTAGAGCCGGTAAAAGACCACGATAATTTTACTTTTGTGCACGGCGATATTTGCGATACAGCTTTGGTTGAAAAGCTATTGCGCGAACATCAAGTGGATACCCTTGTACACTTTGCGGCAGAATCGCACGTGGACCGCTCTATTACTGGGCCGGATGCCTTTATCGAGACCAATATCTTAGGTACTTATAGCCTATTAAAAGCCGCTAAAACTGTATGGCTGGATGGTGAAAAGGTATTGCCGCACAGGTTTCACCATGTTTCTACTGATGAAGTATACGGTACTTTATCGGCGACTGATCCGGCCTTTACGGAAGAAACGGCCTACGCGCCCAATTCGCCGTATTCTGCCAGTAAAGCCGCTTCCGATCACTTAGTGCGTGCCTATCACCACACTTACGGGCTAGAAGTTACCACTAGCAATTGCTCTAACAACTATGGCCCTTACCACTTTCCCGAAAAATTAATTCCATTAGTAATTACCCATATATTGCATGACGAAGCTTTGCCTATTTATGGTGATGGCCAGCAAATTCGCGATTGGCTGTACGTGAGTGACCATGCTTATGGTCTTGATTTGGTATTGAACAAAGGCCGAATAGGCGAAAACTACAATATTGGTGGCAATAATGAGTGGGCGAATATCGATATTGTTAAAACGATTTGTGGTTTGATGGATAACGAGTTTGCTAAAAATAGCGCGCTTGCCACTCACTTCCCTAAAGCTACGGCAGCATTGGCAGGCAAAAGTGAATCGCTGATTACTTATGTGAAAGATCGCCCAGGCCACGACCGCCGTTACGCGATTGATGCGACTAAAACTAATGACGAATTGGGTTATGCGCCCAAAGAGTCTTTTGAAACAGGCATCGCCAAAACTGTACAGTGGTATTTAAATAACGAAGCTTGGTGGCGCGCTGTAATGGATGGCAGTTATAAAGATTGGATAGAAAACCAATACAGCTAATATTTGTTCGCGTACAGGTAATAGAGATTTTATTTTATGAAAATAGCAGTAGCAGGCACAGGGTATGTTGGGCTTTCGAATGCAGTATTAATCGCGCAAAACCATGAGGTTGTTGCCATTGATATTGTGGAGGAAAAGGTGGCGATGCTAAATGAGCGAAAATCGCCCATCGAAGATAAAGAGCTGCACGAATACCTTGCGGATAAAAAGTTAAACTTGCGCGCCACTACCAGCAAGCGCGATGCTTATGAGGGCGCAGCTTTTGTGGTGATTGCCACCCCAACCGATTACGACGTGGAAACTAACTACTTTAATACAGGCTCTGTTGAAGCAGTGATTAAAGATGTTATGGCGGTTAACCCTAATGCAGTTATGGTGATTAAGTCGACCATCCCTGTAGGTTTTACTCAGCGTATTAAGGCGCAGTTGGGTACTGATAATATTATATTTTCGCCAGAGTTTTTGCGCGAGGGCAAAGCGCTTTACGATAACTTGCACCCTTCGCGTATTGTGGTTGGTGAGCAATCCGAACGTGCGCAAACCTTTGCTGGCTTATTGGTAGAAGGTGCAGTAAAAAATGCAGCTGATATCCCTGTGTTATTTACCGACTCCACTGAGGCCGAGGCAATTAAGCTGTTTGCTAATACCTACTTGGCTATGCGGGTTGCTTATTTTAACGAGCTAGATACCTACGCTGAAACGCACGGTTTAAATAGTCGACAAATTATCGAAGGCATTGGCTTAGATCCGCGAATAGGCAATCATTATAATAATCCATCGTTTGGTTATGGTGGTTATTGCTTGCCTAAAGATACGCGCCAGCTATTGGCTAACTATAACGAGGTACCCAATAATATTATCCGCGCAATTGTCGACTCCAATACCACCCGCAAAGATTTTATTGCCGATGCTATCGTACGTAAAAACCCCAAACGTGTGGGTATTTATCGCCTTATTATGAAGGCTGGGTCCGATAATTTCCGTGCATCGTCTATTCAAGGCGTGATGAAGCGAATTAAAGCAAAAGGCATTGAGGTGGTAATTTACGAGCCAGTTTTGACTGAGGCTGAGTTTTTCCGTTCTAAAGTGATGACGGATTTTGAAGAGTTCAAAGCCAGTTGTGATGTGATTGTTGCCAACCGTATGGTTGATGAAATTCGCGATGTGGCCGATAAAGTGTATACCCGCGACTTGTTTGGTAATGACTAAGCGCTATAGATCTATTCTTTGAAAATATACGGCAGGCGAATGCTATTATGCTATTCACCTGCCGTTTTCTCAGCCTGTTCGGGCTTCTAAAAACTCTTTGCGCAGGGCGTAAATATAGTGGCGGCTGGCGTCGCTGTGGCCTTCTATATAATCCACGCTTTTGCCTTTTTTGAGTAGCTTAAGCACTTGGGCGCGCTTTAGTGGCTCGCCATTGCGAGAAGTGTAAGGCTTGCGCTTTTGCCCTCGCATGGATTCGCCGCGCTTTTTGTAATTCTCGGCCAGTGCTTTTTTGGTGAATAGCGTAATGCCGTTATTGCGGCAGTAGCGGGCAAGGTTGCGCGGGTCCATGCCCATATCTTTTGCGACATCCTTTAGTAACTCGCCGCTATTAATACGCTTTTTGACTATTTTGACCCGCTCTGGTGTGTAAGTCGTCGGGATTTTGCCGCGCGGCCCTGGCACGCTAATATTCAGCGCGCTGCAAATGCGGTACCAGCGGTTAGAGCTAATGCCTTCTTCCGCCAGCGCCTCGTATAGGTATTTACCGCTTTTTAGCATCGCTTTTACGCGCTTCACAATAGCCTTGTCGGCACTAATACTCATAGTTAACCCTCATTCATTTGTGCAATATCTAAAGCATAGACAATCATTCGTAAACGACAGTAAAAAAACGGGATGCGGCGTATTTAACGGACAAGTGGAATGTATTGACTAAAAGGGCGTGGCATTAGGTAGGGCTAATATATGCCCTAAGTTTCTGTACCTAACGTGATAACTTGTAATGTTATATAGGCATGTTATAAAGCTCTGGTTTTTATATTTAATTGTCGATTTACGTTTAAGGCTTTTAGAGGATTTGATATGAGGTTAACGTGTTTTGTTGTGGCGGCTGGTTTGCTGCTGTCTTTGCCTGCAAGTGCTGGAAGTAGCCCGCAGCCCAGCGATGATGAGAGAGGTAATATTTGTGAGGGGTTTGGGCCGCAAACTCCGCGCGATATTGACAGCGCAAAGGGGCGGAACTCAGTTATTTTTACTGTCGCGCCCAAAGCATCAGAAATGAATTTATGTAACATCCATTTTCATGAAAATGCGGAGCATAAAGCTAAAGCATTTTCGATCTACGCCGGTGACGGCCATGACGGTTATAACTCGGGTTATCAGTGTAAGCTCAGTAAAACATTAAGTAAAAAGGAGCGAGCGCCAACAGCAGGCTCAATTTGTGCGGGTGAGCATGGTGATCTGGTGCCGGGCGATACAATAGAAGTGCATTGGGTGTACTCCAGTTGCGACATCAAGCCTGGGCCAACATTGGGGGCGTGTTTTTCTGAGTCGTGCGCAAACCCAGATTTACGCGTGGAGACGCAAGTCTTTACTTTGGTGAATGATTCCGCGGCGCTTAATTTTAATGAATTGCAAAGCGCGCGCAACTTGCCAAAGAATACCGGCAAGCCGGTTGAATTTTTAGGCTCGACTACGGGACCTTCGTATAATGATGCGGTGTGTTCGCCTTATCAGGTGACCTGGAGTGTGCGGCCCAAGTGTGCAAAGCTGGATATCAACTCGGTAGGGCAGTGGTGTAAATCTAATATCTTTAAGGAAGATCATGCCCATGGTGTTCGCAAGCTAGTGACTAACCCTAAGCTATTATCAGAGTTTTAGCGTTTCCGACTGGGTTGTAGTGCCACCCACCTATAGTGAGCGAATAATAAAAAGGCGGCCCGCGAGAGTCGCCTTTTCCTTTTGTGACTATTCAGTCGTAAAAACTACTGCTCACTCGGGGGCCTGAATGATTGCTTTCTAGGCACTCCCGCGTCGGGCCTTACAGGGATTGTAAGGGGGAGAAAGCGCAGGAGCACGCTTTCCAGAGCGCGTGCATAGCGCCCACGGGTGGCTTGAGCGGTCTAGAAAATGATCAATTAGCGTTCAGTTGTGCAGATGGCTGAATAGCTACTTACTTTTTCCGTCTTAGTGGGGTGGAGCCGTCGCCGGATGTGCTCACAGCTTCGCGGCGGGTTGGGGCTGCTTTAGCCTTGCCTCCTTTGTTACTGCCTTTTTTACTTGGGTTGCTTTTGCTCGCAGGTTTGCGCTTTTTGGTGCTGGCTGCCTTACCCGAGGCCTTTACTTTTTTGGGGCCGCTGTAGGTGCCTTCAAGTCCTTTAATCTTGCGCGGGGTTAGGCGTATTTTCAAATAACGCTCTATGCTGGACATCAGGTTATAGTCAGGTGCGCTAACAAGGGTTATAGCCTTGCCGTTGGCATCGGAGCGGCCAGTGCGGCCGATGCGGTGGACATGGTCGTCGCCAGAGTGGGCTACGGTAAAGTTAATGACTAAGTCAACATGCTTGATATCTAGCCCGCGGGCTGCAACATCGGTAGCCACAACCACTTGGAGCTTGTCGTCTTTAAATTGGTTGAGTATTTGCTTGCGCAAGCTTTGGCTTAGCTCGCCATGTATGTAGCCAGATTTGAACTTTTTATAGTTAAGCACATGGCTCAAGCGTTCTGCTTGCTCGCGGGTTTTGCAAAAAATCATTACCCGCTTTGGCTCCTCTTCTTTAATCAGTTCGCCGATGATGTTGGCTTTGTGCTTGTCATCGTCGGCAAATATACGCTCTTGCACAATATTGCTATGCCCGTGAGATAAGCTGTCGATCTCAAGGCGAAGCGGCTCTTTAAGCTGCTTGCTGATTTCGTTAATACCAAGATGCTTCAGCGTTGCAGAAAAAAGTAGGGTTTGCCGGTTCGTAGCGCAGCGGGTGGCAATGGTGTGCATGTCCTCGGCAAAGCCCATGTCGAGCATGCGGTCGGCCTCGTCCAAGACTAAAACTTCTAGATCGCTGAAATCGACGTTGCCTTTTTCGATATGTTCGACCAAGCGCCCAGGCGTGGCAATAAGGACTTCAGGGTTCTTACGGATATTGGCCACTTGGTATTTATAGGCTTCGCCGCCCATGATAAGGCCGCACTTTAGGTGCGTGAAAGCGGCCATATCTTGAAAAGCTTGTTGGGTTTGTAGTGCCAGTTCGCGGGTGGGGAGAAGAATTAGGCCGCGAGTGCTCGAGCGCGGCCGGTCTTCGGCTAAAAAACGCTCTAGCATCGGGAGTAAAAAGGCTGCGGTTTTTCCGCCGCCTGTTTTGGCTGACACCATGAGGTCTCGGCCTTCTCGTGCAGCTGGGATGGCGCGGGCTTGTACCTCGGTGGCCTCGGTGAAGCCCAGCTTATCGATGGCTTTTTGCAGGCGGGGGTGAAGTTGTAAATCTAAAATACTGGACACGATAACTACCTAAATTGGGGTCGCAGAGCTGCGAAAGGGGGCATTATAGCCTTGTCGGGCAGGGTTAAGGAGAATTGGGGTTAACAAGTTGGTGTATTTAGGGGCTTAGTGAGTATGAATATAGGCACCTTCCTTGGTGCAAAAGTTTGACCTTTCGTCGCGAAGCAGTATATCGAGTTCGAAGCATCGAGTTCGAGTGTACCGAGAACGGGGGGCGCGACGGCCTTAAGCATCTTGCTAGCTATCCTTGGGTGGTTCTCCTTGCTTCGCTATATCCTTCCTATAGCGAAATTTGGCAAGCTCCATTGCCGCAACATGGCCTTATGTTGAACGTGACCCTTGATCCTCCTATTTGGTCGGCTCCTTTATATGCATCCTGCACTATTGCTCGCCTTCCAAGCGAAGTATTCCTATATTTCCTTATTGCATCCTGCTTTAAACCCATCCATGGGCGGCTCCTTTGTAACTCCTTGACGTGTCGCGCGTTAGTTTGCTGATTGGCCGTGCTCACGTGTACTGTTGTATTGCTATACGGTGCTAGTGCCAAAAAGTTGCACATCGGCTGTTATGATTTATTAGACGTGGCGGGCTAGCTAAACCGCACCATTTAATCACTAAAGTTATGTGTCCTGTGTCTGTAAAGCGATCTGTTGGCGCTCGCCCTACTGCCTAGTATGGGGTAGGCTTTGGCATAGTATTATTTAGTGCAAGCATTAAGGACAAGTACAAAAATGTAAGCAAATGTAATGCTTAGGGTAGCGCCGCTACGACTGGCGATTGGTTTGTAATATTAGGTAATACTCGTTATTAATGTCTGAATAAAACTGAACTACGCTTATTGTAATTCCTGCGTGCTTAAGCGCCGGAAATTTACAAGTGTCTCCATTGCCTTTGGCTGACTGGTGAGCTGTTCGCAGTAGATTTTATTGAGTAACTTATTTGTCGAATTCGAAAAACATAAATAATACAAGCTTAAATTGGCATTTTCTTGACGGTTTTGCTGCCATTTGTGTTCGAGTGCTTCCGCTATTTCTAGGAGCGTTCTGCGCAACGATCTCGTATGCCGATATGTCTTTTAAAAGCCCTTTGAGCAGCTCTCAGGTAAGGCAAATTGGCGGGATTAATTCTATTGCTCAGGATCGTCACGGTTTTATATGGCTGGCCGGCGAGGTGGGGTTGGGGCGTTACGATGGCAGCGAGCTGCGGGTGTTTGAGCATCAGCCGAAAAACAAAAACAGCCTTATTAGTAGCTATATCCGTAAGATAAAAGTGGCGAACAACGGCACTTTGTGGGTGGCAACGGAGTCTGGCCTCTGCCGTTACCTTGATGCAGCAGAGCAGTTCGACTGTGATTTTAGCTGGCTGGGCCAGCCTTTGGGCGGAGCTTCCATGCAGGCTCTAGCCTTTGACAGACTGGGTGATTTGTATGTAGGTGGGCGGGCTGGATTGTTCTTTTTTAATGGTCAAGATAGGCAGCTAACAGCAATACCGTTTACTTCTGAAGGGGATGAATACCGCAATAGCACGGTAGTTGATTTATTAATGGATGGTCGTGGTTTTCTATGGATAGCGACAGCCTACAATGGTTTATTCCGTTATCACCCTGTGCATGGCGTTGTACAGCATATTCAATACGACGCTAATGGTGATAACACCACGGGCTTGGTCAGTGATAAAACGAAAGCCCTTCTGATGGATGCTCAGGGTCGGTTGTGGGTTGGCACTTATGGTGGAGGCGTTAGTGTCTTCTCCGCCGATGGTGAGCACATTATTAATTACAACTTACAAAGCCATGGTACTAAAGGTTTTGCCAGCAATGTGATTTGGGATATCTACGAAGATCAGGAAAATGTTATTTGGATTGCTATGGATCAGGGCGGGCTAGTCCAGTTTGACGAGGCTAAGCAACGCTTCTACCCAGAGCGCCACCGCCCACATGATGTGAATTCGCTGGCTTCCGATCAGGTGCGCGTTATTTTTGAGGACGCCAACCGCGATATGTGGGTCGGTACGTTTGATCGTGGCGTAAGCTTCTTTAACCACGGAAAAAAACGAATTCAAACCTACCGTAAAGACCCTAAAAACACTAACACATTAAGTCACAGCTCTATTTTGGCGCTACAGCAAGGTGCTGGCGATGTTTTGTGGGTTGGAACAGAAGATGGCTTCAATGCATTAAATACGGTAACCGGTAATGTGCAGCGTTATACCATCAGTAATACAGGTTTGCCGGCCAAGGCGGTTCTGTCAATAGCTCAAATGGACGAGCGGACGTTGTGGTTAGGCACGTGGTCCGGTGGGCTCGTGTCCTTCGATATTCCCACGGGTGAGGTTACTGCTTTAGCACAAGGCAGCGTGCCTGCGATTGTTGAGCGCAGTCGTTTTGTTTGGGATATTTTAAACGCCAGTGATGGCAGTACGTGGCTTGCGAGCGAATTAAATGGCCTTATACGCTTAACCCATAATCGAACCAAGGCGGAGCATTATCAAGCTGTTGGCAGTAACCCTAGCAGCATATCGCACGATTTTATTTGGCGTATTATTGAACGTAAAAATGGCGATATTATGCTGGGAACTCATGGCGGGTTGGATAGTTTTGTCAGCGCCGAGGAGGGTTTTAAACACTGGCTTATTAACAGCGAGGTAAAAGGTGCTTTAAGTAAGCGTATTACTGCATTATTTGAAAATCACGATCGATCCATTTGGGTCGGAACGCAGGATCAGGGTGTATTTTGGTTGTCACCAGAAGGCGATGTCATTAAGCACTTCGGTCGTGCCGAGGGCATGCCAGCACTCACAGCATCGGCAATATTAGACGATTCTCTTGGGCGCATTTGGGTGGCAACGATCAATGGTTTAGTCTTGATCGATCCTGCAACCTTAGAGTTATCGGTATTTACTCATGACAGTGGTTTGGCTGGTAATAATTTTAACCGAAATGCTTTTGTTCGTGGTTCCGATGGGTATTTTTACATTGGTGGGGCCGATGGCTTAAATCGCTTTAAACCTGAGGAACTCAAGCCGCAAGATACCGACTTTCCTGTATATGTTACCGGCTTTAGTTTGTTGAACGAACGTGTTTCTCCTGGGGCTTATCCGCTTGAGATTAGTACGTTATTTAGTCCAGCTATTCGCTTAAATCATCAGGATCTTATGGTTGCGCTCTCGTTTACTGCACTTAATTATCGCGATGCATCAACGCTAAGTTTTGCGTATCGCCTAGAGGGTTTTGACAACGACTGGCGAGCCGTGGGGGATAACCGCACGGCAACCTATACCAATATTCCTCCAGGCGAATACCAGTTTAAAGTGCGTGCAAGTCGCCACGACGGAGATTGGATTGTTTCAAGCCCCTTAGCCATAACAATGAAAGCCGCGCCGTGGTTGACGCTATGGGCCTATTTGGGATACGCAATCATGCTTATTTTGTGTGGCGGCTGGATCGCAAATTACATGAATTTACGCGGTAAAAGCCGGCATTACCGGCGCCTCTCTCAGGAAGATTCGCTAACAGGCATTCTAAACCGTTTGGGTATGCATCACGCGATAGACAGCCTCTTTGAAAGCGCCAGCGCTAACGATATTACCGGTTTGTTAGTCATTGATATCGATCATTTTAAGCTTATTAATGATAATTATGGCCATGATCGTGGTGATCAAATATTAAAAAGTGTTGTTGAGGTTTTACAGTCTAGTGTTCGCCGTAGCGATATTCTTGGCCGCTGGGGTGGTGAAGAGTTTTTGTTAGTTTGCCCCAATGTCGATGCGGATATAATCCAAACCATTGCCGAAAAAATTCGTCATTCGGTTGAGCTGGCGCGTTTTGCCGGTTTAGCCGATAAGCTCACCGTTACTGTGAGTATTGGCGCTACTTTATTTACCGAGCAAGAAAGCTTAGATCACGGCTTTAAACGTGCAGATGATGCCTTGTATAGAGCTAAAAACGAAGGCCGCAACCGCTGCGTATACGTTTAACTAAGCGTTTTTATTGCTGTGCTGTTTTATTCTTTTTAAATGTAGCGGTGTCAAATATTGTTTCCGTGCGATAGCTCTTGCGAATGAAAGAATATCTGTAACTATTCAGCCATGCTCAGATAGGTCGGCAAACTGATCATTTTCTGGGCCGCTCAAGCCTTCTGCGACTTTGTGCTCCTGCTAAATCTACCTCCACGCATCCTTGCTGGGGCTGGTCGCTATGCAAGCGTTCCAGACGCCTGAATGCCAAGGAAACAATTAATTCGCCTTTAGGGTGACCATTATTTCGCACCCACCTGAATAGTTACGATTATCTTTCATTTACATTAATGGGGGTTGTGCTTAGCCTCTGCTCGAAAGCCGGCAGGCATAGGCTTGGTGAATAGCAAAGGGGACTGAGCATACTGCCAGACGGGGTGGTGGATTATCAGCATGCGCAGGGTAGTGTGTCTAGGTCTATTAATACCCAAAATGAAATTTGCTGAGGTCTTCGTTCAGTTGTTTTTCTGCTTGGTGCACGATGGTGGAGTCTGAGTGCATAGTTTGAATTTCGCTGGCTAGGTTTTGCGAGCCTTGCTGAGCTTGTTGCATATGGCCATTAACTTCATTGCTTAGGGCATGTTGCTTTTCGGCTGCATGTACAACGTCTTGAATTTTGGTATTGATGGACTGTAATTTCTCTGCGATGTAATTGTAAGATTTAGAGCTTTGTTCTGTTAGGGTAATGGCTTGTTTAGCTAAGCCTTGGCCTTGTTGCGTGCTGGAATAGGCTTCTTGGGCCTTAATTTGTAACTCGTCAATAATGCTTTCGATTTCGGATGTAGAGTCTTGTGTGCGTTGTGCTAGCGTGCGTACCTCGTCTGCAACCACGGCAAAGCCGCGGCCCGATTCGCCGGCCCGGGCGGCTTCAATAGCGGCATTTAAGGCAAGTAGGTTGGTTTGTTCGGCAATATTTTTAATGACATCTAATACGCTACCGATAGAGCGGCTGGCATCTTTAAGCTCGTTAGATTTAGCTGCATTCTTGTCGAGTTCAGACACTAAGTCGCGAACTAAGCGTAAATTTTCTTCCACATCATGTTTGCGCTCTTTGGCTACCAGTAGTGATTCTTGGCAGTCGTTAGCGGTAATTTCGGTGCTTTCGACAATGCCTGTAATAGCCGTTTGTAGTTCTTGTACGTGGGCTAAAGCATTATCGGTTATGTGCTTTTGGTTTTGCGTAGTATTGCTGGCGTTATGGCTAATATCTTCAAACTTATTCAGCCAGTGACTAACCTGGTGAATATTCGTTTTAACATCTTTTAACGTTAGCTCAACGGTTTCTAGTAGGTCGTTAAAGCTCTGGGCTAATACGCCAACTTCGTCTTGGCTGGTAACGGGAACTCTGGCGGTTAAGTCAAATCGCCCCTGAGTATTCATGGCGGTAATAATGCGTGAAACGCGGGTAATAGGCTTAACTAATACTTGCCGTATCAACCAGATTAAACATAAGCTTAGTGCCACTAATGTGATGAGTAAGTTTGTAATTACCTCGGTAATTTTTCCGACAAGAATGGCATCCATTTGGTCGCGCGAATAACTAACGGAAATAGTCCCAACTTTTTTCCCTTCTGTATAATTAATTGCAATATCATAGGTGTTAGCCACACTGCGCTGTGTTGTGACAGAGGCCATTACGCGCGATTTTTGGTCTTGAATAATAATATTGGCAATTAAAAGATTAGGTTTGTAAGAATCTAAAATTTTATTTAAAACATCAATATCATAAGAAAAGATGGCATCAGTCATAATAACTTCAAGCTGTTTGTTTGTATCTTGTACTTGTTGTTCGAACTGATTGAGTTGGTTTTCTTTGAGTGAAAGGTACGATGTGGCGGCGACTATCGCCAATATTATACTAATTGTGCCCAATACCGAGGTAAGTACCTTAAAAGTAATAGATTTCATAGCGATTCATCAATAGAAGTATAGTTGGCGGAGCTGTCTGGTGTGTACCAAAGCTCTTTTCGTTCGGTTGGGGTTCTATCGCTTAAAAAGGGGTTTTTAAGCTTTATAATGGTACGTTGTTCAATGTTGGCCTGTTGTAACGCTGTTTGGATATAAGGCTCGCGATTAAAAAGCGACATAAACGAGCCATCTTCAATCATAGCTTCGAGCTGTTCGGTAATATGGCTAGCAAGCTCAGGCTTGGAGCGTGGTACAAAATAATAAAAAGGCGCGGTGTACCAAAGCATAATATGAGGGTCGACGGTAAGGTTCAGGTGTTCGTGTTTTTCTACTTCGGCCCAAGGTTCTTGAATACCTCTTGGAAAGTAGTCAAAGCGATCTGCCTCTAGCATTCTAAATAGGTTTTTGTATTTTAACGACTTAACCACCGGCAGTGCGTTGTACTCGAGTATATTGGTGTCTGCCCAAAATTTCCCTTGGCCCGCGCTAAGGGTTTGTAGGCCCTCTACATTTTTGATGTCTTCGAAAATATTGATATTTTCTTTTTTAATAATCGCTAGGCGCATGCCCATCATTCCACGATAAATAGGGATGTAAATGGGGATGAACTCTTGTTCGTATTCAGGCGTGGATAACGCAAAAAATACATCTAACTCGCCGTTTTTTAATCCATTAATGCGCGTGCTAAGTGGCAGTGTCTCTATATCGCCGTAAGGGTAGCTGGCTTGATGCATGCCTCCACGCTCAAGCGCAGCGTTCAATAAAAGATCTGGAAGACGGCCTTTATCGTTGGCTGCCCGAGCGATATTAATGGTGTCTGCCCAGCAATTCGTGCTTACACACAGCATGCACGCGATGCTCAATACCCATGTTTTTAACATCATAATGCCGGCTTAAACCTCTAACCCTGACGTAGCTTGGTATGGGGTGATGCATGTAGACGGTTACAATCTACACCTTGGATAGTATAAATCTAGCAGTCATTGGGACAAGTTCAATGTAGATGATTACCAAGTATCAGCAACAGCCGCCAAATATCTTATAGTTTTTCTTATGCTGGTTGCTGCCTGCGCTAGCGGGTCTGGGTTTAATATTGGCAGGCAATTTCTTTTTCGGCGCGGACGCGTGAAAGTGTCGTTTTACTGGCGCTCAAGGTGCCGACATTCCGGTTTTAGCGATGACGGCTAATGCGATGTCAGGCTCTAAAGATGTTTGTTTAGCACAGGGAATGAACGATTACTTGCCGAAGCCTGTGGACCCAGTACAACTCACCGAAAAACAATTGCGTTGGTTGCGGCCTGTTCATCATGTGGATGCAGCAGCATTTGCTACGCCTAGTGTTGCAGTACAAAATATTATTGCCCAGAAGAAGTAATCGACTACCCAATGCGGCGTAGAGCACGGTAAAAGCCGATGCCCCTAGCGCTTAGTAAATTGCATACAGCTATTGGACAGGGAATTTAAGTGCATTGCTGTTGGCTGAAATGTGTGCGGAGCTAGCGCAAGCCGTTAGCGATAACAATGCCGCAGAATAATCGCACTAAAGCCTTTGTTAAACCCTTGCGGCAACGAGGTATTTGATCGATTCAACACTACATTATTCGTGTTAATGGCTCGGTACAAATCGCTAAGTAATCAGCTTGTGGCGATATTTGAAGTGTCCGGTTCTATTAGATCAGTACAGCCTTTGACGCCACCGCTCAAAATGCTATTTTATGCGGCCAGCAAGCTGTAGCTAAAATGTGTTCTCTCTTAACGTAGTGTAATGATGGCGTCTCAAGAATTTACCGAAAAAACATGGGCTGTTGTGGCCAGTGTGCCGCCAGGGCGGGTGATGGCCTATGGGCAAGTGGCCAAAATGGCGGGGTTTGCCGGTTACGCTCGGCAAGTGGGGGCAGTGCTTAAGGCAATGCCAGAAGAAACAACGTTGCCTTGGCACCGTATTGTTAATGCCAGTGGCGGATTGTCTTTTCCTGTGGGTAGCGAGGCCTATACGCGCCAGCGCGAACGCTTAGAGCGCGAAGGCGTTATTTTTAGCGCTAATAAAATTCCGAAATCGCTATTTTGGCAGCCGCTATTTTAGTTTCGCGGTTTCCATCAGCGCGATAATAATCTCGTTAATTGCTTGCGCGTCAGTGCAAAAAATCGGTGATCCAATAATCCAGTAAGCGGCTTTTTTGTTGCTTATCAGGTGATAAATTAGGTGAGAGCTTTCGTCGCCCTCGCCAGCGAGAAAAACCTTATAGCTAATAGGCACATCTTTTTCTGTTGCGTAAACATCGTTTTGCAATACCGTCACAGCGCCAAATTCTTTATTAAGTGCGCTTTCTAACTCGGCCCAATGTTCATCATGGCTCGCATGCGGGGGTTGCTCGTCGATAGCAACAGTAAAGCTGACTTGCTCATCTTCCCAAAAGCACACAACGTTTTCTTCTATGCCAAATTCTGGTAAGGGCTGAAAAGAAAAATTATCGCTGATTGAAATGTCGACAGTTAACCATTGGGCAAAAGATACGCGGCTCATAGGGGGATTCGTATGGTGGAGTGAAAGGTCGTTTGGCAAAGCGCCAACATGAATCTAGAAACCGCACCTGAGCCATCAAAGTCTATGCATCCCCCCAACTATGGGGGCTATTACACATCTTTACTGCACGCCATGCACACTAAGGGAGTACGCATCCTTTTGGCTTTCAACTAAGGATTCTAGGGTGAAGGCCGCTATTTTAGGCTAGTGTTTTGGGGAAGTGAAGTCGAAGAGGCTGATTGCCTGTATTGGTAACGTGAGTGTTCGAACGCAAAAAAGCCCCAGCAGTTCAATTGCGGGGCTTTTTTGGGGTGTGCTTATGGCTTTTTACCTATGGCAGGTAGCTTTCGATGGCGTCGAACCATTTTTGCCCCATTCTCTCGTAGCCTGCGGCGTTAGGGTGAATACCGTCTGCTAGCTCTTGACTGGGGAAACCTTGGAATTGATCGACAAAAATCACCTTAAATCCCGCATCGACCTGCGCTTGCACAATACCCGGAATCGCTTGGTTATAGCTTGCAATACGAGCGGCATGGTCTTGCCACGGGATAATAGAGGCCACGGCCACTAGGGCATTAGGGGCTTCGTTAAGAATATCATCCAAGCTTTCTAATCGCCCCTCCAAACCGTTGGGGCCATTCCACATATCGTTGGTGCCAATGTGTAGTAGCACTATATGGGGCGAACCGTCAAAGGCGGGGCTGGGGATTAGGTCGTTAATTTGTGCTACGGTCCAGCCGCTATGGCCTTGGTGGTTTTGCGGGAAAGGCTGGCCTGCAATGGTTGCTGGCCCATTCTGGTTGCCGCCCACAAAGGTAATACTTTTACCGGCGTTAACCGCTAACTCAAATAACGGCGCACGGTAGCCGCCTGCGCCTGTGGCGGGTACGCCATCGGTAATGGAGTCGCCAAAGGGTAAAATACGGCATGGCTCGCTAGCGGGGCATACCGCAGAGCTATCGATGACAGGCTCCACAAATTGACCACCATCGGATGAATAAATGGCAAAGCCGCTTAAAGTAGCGTTGTCATTCCGTGCTGTTAAGGTAATGGAGAGCTTGCCATCACTAACGGCTAGGTTTTCGGCGGTATAAGAGTAGGCCGTGTCATGGCCTGCAGCATCATGAATGTCGAGCGCCGATAAAACCGTTTGATCTTCAATACTGACATCGAAAGTACGCATGGCGTTTGCGGTTTGGTACATCTCTACAAAATGCAAAACGACGGTGTAAGTGGCGTTGGTAACTGGGATGCTGTAGCTCATGGCTTCGCCATAACGCTCAGATTGAAACAAGCTATCTTCGTCGGTATTGGCGATTGGATCTGGCGTGCTGTTTTGCGTACCGCCCGAACCAAATTGATCGCGCCCGTATTCAATGCCGTTATAGGTTGCCGCTTCGCGTGCGCCCACGTTGATGGCCATTACCATCGTTTTTTCGCCGCTGGCCATGCTCGAGCTACTGATCGCGGCGGCGCTTGATGAGCTAACCGGCGGCGTCAAGCTAGAGCTGCTGGCTTGGCTGCTGCTAGTAGGTGAACTACTCGTGGTGGTAACGCTGCTCGCGGGAGCGGCTTCGCTGGACGAAGATACGGTGGAGTCTTGAGCTACGCAGCCAGCAAAACCTAGTGCAATCAACGGGATAAAAATGCATCTTAAGTTCATAGGATTTCCTGCATTAATAAAATAATAACGACGGTACGCAGACATAAAAATTTGCGGCCATGGAATGGCGTTAATATATGCAGAGTGAACTCGAAAAAAAGTATTCTTTTTATGTGGCTGTGATCAAGATCAAGCTCTCAGGTTAATCTCACTATTTTCGGGTAAAAAGCTATTTTTCATGGGTTAAAAATGGTGCAGTGCAGCTTGCGCGCAAGCGATTAAAGCAAAGTGTTGGCAGCGTTTCCCTTTTAGCCACCAAAGGTACCGCTTTGCCGGTAAGCGCTTATGGTTGTACGCGCGCATACATTTTAAGTTTGAACTCAGCTGCACTGCAAAAGAGTATAGGAACAATAAAAATAGTCATGATGGCTAAAACCATGCCGCCAAATATTGGCATTCCCATAGGTATCATTATGTCGGCTCCGCGGCCGTTAGAAGTAAGCACCGGCAATAGGGCAATAAGGGTGGTGGCTGTCGTTATTATCGCTGGCCGTGCTCGCCGTGCGCCTGCTTGCACCGTTATTGCTCTTATGGCATTGATTGTTTTTGGTTTTTGTTCTTTAAAGTGTTGTTTTAAATAGGTGCTCATTAACACGCCGTCGTCGGTTGCGATTCCAAATAGTGCCAAAAAACCTACCCATACAGCGACGCTTAGATTTACATTGCCCATTTGAAAAATATCGCGCAGGTTTTTATCCCATAGGGTAACGTCTAAAAACCAAGGTTGGCTGTAAAGCCATATAAAAATAAAGCCGCCACACCAAGCGAATATTATGGCACTAAAAATTATTGTGGTAATAAAAAGGCTTTTAAACTGTAAATGTAAAATTAAAGCAATAGCCAATAGTGCAATTGGAATAATTAGCATCAATTTTTTTTCAGCACGTAATTGATTTTCGTAGCTGCCAGTGAATTGGTAGCTCACCCCAGCAGGAAGCGTAAGCTCGCCATTTGCGATGCTGCGGTTTAAGGTATCCCGAGCTTGCTCTACGGTGGTAACTTCAGCAAAACCGGTGCTTTTATCAAATAGCACGTACCCCACTAAAAATGTGCCTTCTGTTTTTATTGTTTGTGGCCCGCGTAAGTAATGGATGGTCGATAATTCTTTGAGTGGTACTTGGGTGCCATCGGGGGCGGCTACCAAGATGTTTTCTATGCTTTCAATCGAGTCTCGCAATTCGCGCTGGTATCTTACCCGTACAGGGTAGCGCTCGCGGCCCTCAACTGTTTGCGTGACGGGCTTGCCGCCTATGGCGACTTCTATCACTTCTTGGACGGTTTTAATTTTAATGCCATAGCGAGCAATGGCATTGCGGTCTATTTCGATTTCTAAATAGGGTTTACCCACAATGCGGTCGGCGAATACCGTATCGGGTTGAATGGAGGGTACTGTTTTTAACAATGCTTCAATTTGTAGCGCGGTATTTTCTATGCTGGTTAAATCGGGGCCAAATACCTTTAACCCCATGGGTGCCCGCATGCCACTTTGCAACATCACTAGACGGGCGGCAATGGGTTGAAGCTTAGGTGCTGAAGTGGCGCCGGGCAGGCTACCGGCTTGCACTATCGCTTGCCAAATGTCATCGGGTTTTTTAATGTTGTCCCGCCATTGGCGGTAGGGTTTGCCTTCGTCGTCGATAATTAACTTCCCTTGGCTATCGCGGATAAACGCATCATTTTCGTAGGCAAAGCGTAATATCCGCCCATTAACATCGCTTTTGTATTCACTTTTGAAACTAATCATTGTTTCTATCATTGAAATGGGGGCTGGGTCCAAAGGGCTTTCGGCGCGCCCTAATTTACCCACCACTTGGTCCACCTCGGGTATGTTACTAATCGCAATGTTTTGTTTTTGTAAAATGTCCATTGCCTCGCCAATGCTGGCGTGTGGCATGGTTGTAGGCATAAACAGGTAAGAGCCTTCGTCTAGCGAAGGCATAAATTCTTTGCCAAGCCCGGGTAGGGCAGTGGCGAGAGCTTGCCATTGTGGCGTGTTTTTTAGGCTAGCCGGTATAAACGAAAATACAACGTTAACCCCCAAGCCAACGCAAAAACCGAAAATAACTATTGCGCAAGCTACGGCCAAAAAAGCACTTTTAGCCCGCAGTAGGGCATGTAATATGGCTTCGTAAAAACGTAAAAACACGGCAAAAAAAGCCATAAGGCCGCCCAGTAAAAAAACGACAAAAAAGGCATTTTCCCAGCCACGTGCCACGCCTAATGGGTGCCAGCTTGCCGCCAATTGCAGAGCCATGACAAGGGCTAATAGTAGACTAAGTAAAATGGTTGTTGCGCGTTGGTGTGGTTGGCTTAGCCGCGCTTTAACGGCATGAAATAGCGCAAAAGCCAGTATTATAATGCCTAGCCATAACGGCAGTAATGCGCTGCTATTCGTGATGTTCAAGGCAATAATACCAAGCCCTACCAGTGCAATAACTGCCCATATTAAACGGCTAATAATAGCTGAATAACGAGACTTGAACGCTGGCTTTAAAAGCGCATGCGCAAGTGGCGGTATTAATATTACGCTAATAACAATTGCGCCGAATAAGGTAAATGTTTTGGTGTAGGCAAGCGGTGTAAAAAGCTTACCTTCGGCCGCTTCCATTGTAAAAATAGGTAAAAAGCTAATAATAGTTGTGAGTGTGGCGGTAACTACGGCGCCGGCAACCTCCGTGCATGCACGATAAATAACATCAATCCGTTTGCTGTTTGCTGGCGCCGCTTGTAAGTGCCTTTGTATGTTCTCTGTTAGAACAATGCCCATATCCACAATGCTGCCAATTGCAATAGCAATACCCGAAAGCGCAACAATGTTAGCGTCAACATTAAAAAGTTTCATGCCGATAAAAGCCGATAGCACAGCTAACGGCATAATGCCTGCAATTAATAGCGCACTGCGAACATGTAGCATAAATAAGATAACTACAATAAACGTAATCAGCAGTTGTTGGCTGATGGCGCGCTCAAGTGTGCCTAGCGTTTCTTTTATCAGTATTGTTCTGTCGTAAAAGGGCACGATATTAAGTTGGCTAACAGTGCCGTCGGCTAATGTTTTACTTGGTAGCCCAGGGCTTATGGTTGCAATTTTTTCCTTAATGCGCTGAATAACGTTTAGAGGGTTTTCGCCATGGCGGGCAACCACTACGCCGCCAACCGCTTCGCTGCCTTCTTTGTTTAGTGCGCCGCGCCGCAATGCCGGGCCAAATTCAATTTCGGCAATTTGGTTTAAGGTAATCGGGACATTGTTGCGCTGTGTAATGACGGTGCGGCGTAAATCATCGAGTGATTTAATAAACCCAAGCCCCCGTATCACATATTCAACGGCATTAATTTCGATGGTGCGTGCGCCAACATCTAAATTGCTGGCGCGCACAGCGTCAAACACTTCGGCTAAAGATATGTTGTAAGTGCGCAACGCATTTGGGTCTACGTCAATTTGATACTCTTTAACAAAGCCCCCAATAGAGGATACTTCGGCAACGCCTTCTACGCCTTGAAGTGCATAGCGCACTAACCAATCTTGGGTAGAGCGAAGCTCGTGTAAATCCCAGCCGCCGGTGATGGCGCCTTGGTTATCGTGGCCCTCTAGGGTATACCAAAAAACTTGCCCTAACGCGGTAGCATCTGGCCCTAGCTTGGGTTGTACGCCTTCTGGCAGAGTACCGGCAGGTAAGCTGTTGAGTTTTTCGAGAATTCGGCTGCGCGCCCAATAAAATTCTACATCTTCTTTAAATATAATATAAATAGACGACACCCCAAGCATGGAGTAACTACGCACGGTTTTTACCGCGGGCAAACCTAAAAGCGTAGTGGTGAGCGGATAGCCTATTTGATCTTCTATATCTTGCGGTGAACGACCGGCCCATTCGGTGAAAACAATTTGTTGGTTTTCGCCAATGTCGGGGATGGCATCAACAGGTACTGGGCTTCTAGCAACGTGGTCGTTATGCCAGTCAAACGGTGCAACTAAAAAGCCCCAAAAAATCAGGCCCGCCGTCAGTAAAAACACAACGGCCTTGTTGCGTAGGCTAAAGCCTATTAATGCGTGTAAAGGGTTAAATTTATTCATCGGTATTACCTGTTTGGTCATTACCGGCGGTTAACTGCGCTTTGGTTTCACCGCATTTCAGCATGGCTTCGCCAAAATAAGGGTTTTGTAAAGCTGGCTTTTTTTGTAGCCAATTAGCCCCGCGATCAGGATGCGCCATAGGGCAATACATTTGGTAAATAGGGTAGTTAAAGCTCTGGTTGTGCAGGTTTACCCCTTGCAATAAATAATGGCTAAGTGTTTCAAAATGCGGCAAGCGTATTTGGTCAAGCGTGTGGCTGTTTTGCATCTTGTCGATTAATTGATAAAGCGAAGGCAGTGTTTGGCTAATAGGCTGCATGGCCGCCAATTGTTGCTTGGCATGGGGTAGGTCGTCTGTGGCGAGTGCTGTTTGCAGTGCAAAATACAGCGGCATTAACTGTTGTATTGTTTTGGCATCTAGTGCTGCAGCGTCAAGTTGTCCTGTGCTGGTTTTAGCAGGGCTAACGTGGAGTGGGTTTGATGACTGTGGTGCTGCGTGTAAATGGTTGTGGCCGTGATTGTGTTGGCTGGGGTTCATCATGCTCGGTTTAGCTTGAATTTGTAGGGCGCTATCAATTTTAAAAGCACCGTGGGTGACTACGCGCTCACCTTCATGTAGGCCGCTGTTGACAATAAACACGTCGCCGGCGCGTGGCCCAAGGTTAATTTCTCGGCCTTCAAATACGGGGCCTGATGATGCATTTATTTGCACATAAACTACTGCGCGTTTACCTGTACGCAAAGCGGCGCTGGCGGGCACCACTAAAGGTGCATTGTGGTCAATATTGGCAAGGTAGCCCAGTTGCTCGACCGGGACTAAATCCATGCCGCAAATATCGCACTGGCCGGCGGTATCTTTAATAATTTCTGGGTGCATAGGGCTTATCCATTTGCCCATTAATTCTGGTGAATAAACTTTACCGGCAAGTGCAATTTGGGAGCGTACAATAGCCTTGGAAAACATGCCGGGCTTTAGCTTTTGATGCTCATTGGGAACATTAACGCGAATAGAAACTGTGCGTGTTTTACGGTCTATTTCGGGATTAATAAAAGTGATTTTTCCTTCAAAGACTTCGCCAGGGTAGGCTTCCACTGTAAAGCTAACGGCTTGCCCTAAACGCAGCCATGCAAGATCCGATTCGTAAGCCTCTAGGCGTAGCCATAAATTATGCATGTCCACAATGGTAAACAACGATTGGCCAGTTTGAAGGTAATCACCGGTATTAACATTTTTTTGTGTTACTACGCCGCTAATGGGCGCTTTTAATTCAAACTCATCTAGCGCAGTGCCCCGTTTAATAATGGCGTTAATTTGATCGGGTAGCAGGCCCCACAGGCGCAGTTTTTCTTTCGCCGATTTTACCAGCGTGCTGTTGTTATCGTAGCGTTTGGTTGCGCTAATTAGCTCGCTTTGGGCCGATCGCAACTCTGGGCTGTATATGCGCGCAAGGTGCTGGCCTTGTTTTACAGGCACACCTACAAAACTGACATAAAGCTCATCAATACGCATGGGGAAGCGCGCACTCAATGATTTTATTAATGTTTCATCATAATCGAGTTTACCCACAAGCCTCACTTTAGCTTCGGGAAAACGGCGCTCGACAGGGCTGGTTTGAATGTCCGCTAGGGCGCGGGCATTTTCGCTAAGGCTTAACGTATGGCGGCCATTACTGTGGTTATTTTTTGCCAGCGGTGTGTCATCGGTGGCTTGTGGATTTTGTGTGGGGATCAAATCCATACCGCAAATGGGGCACTGGCCAGCGGTGCTTTGTTGTATTTGCGGGTGCATTGCGCAGGTCCAAACTTGCGTTTGTACTGGGGCAACAGATGGCGGTGTCGCATTTGCTGCTGGGCCGCCTAGGCTTGATGCTGGTGCGTCGCTGGGTGTATTCACGCTGCAGCGGCCTAACATAAATGTGCTAGCCACTAATGCCGTACCAATAATAAGAAGTGTTGATTTATTCATGGCTGTACCTAACTTGCAGCAAACAGGTGTTTTGCCGCACGGTTAAAACAAAAGTTGATTTACTTAAAAGCTAAAAGAGCGCCCCAATAAGAGGTTAAACTTCAGAGTGGCTCATTAGTTTGTGTGCTTGATACCGACCAGCAAGGCGTTCAGTTTGCTGATACACAAATAACAGGCACACGAATGCTGTTTAAGCCCGTATGGGTGGGCGGTAAAGGGGGCTGCGCGGTGCAGAGGTGAAGTTTTCGGTATTTGCAGAAAGCGTAAAGCTATAAGGCGAAAATGTCGGTAATTGAAGGCCTTGGGATGCAAAGTGTGCCGAGCATGCGGCATTGCCACACAGTTTATGGCTGCAGTAAAAACAGTCTTTGCTAAGTGTTTTTTTGCCGTGGTCATTGAATGTTGTTGTGGTGTTTACAGTAGGCGCAGTGCCGTGGCAATGCTTGCCAACCTGTGGTGCTTCACTGGCGGGAGTCGGCTGCGCAGCGCTATTCAATGCTTGCTGGCTTATGGTGGCCGCTTGCCCGGTTAGCATCACGCAGACTTTTGCGCTGCTGGCTAAGCTTTGCGCAGCAAAGACTAGCAGGGCAAATAGCATGAATTGTTGGTGCAAGCGTTTAGACATTGTTGGGCCGTATGGTGGTGGTAAGGCGAAGTCTTGCCTTGAGTTTAATTTTTGAGCTTCACTATTGCAAGGTCGAAGGGGCGTTTCTGCCTGCTTTGCTTTGCTTTAGCTGTGGCTAAGGCCATACTCAGCAATTGGGTACCTCAAAACCTTGAAAGCACAGTTAAGCCATCAAAGTCTACGCAGCTCCTTGGGCTACCTGCTGTTTCTGCGCTAAACAAGGCGCCGCATTACCGGAGTGCTTTGTCGATAAGGTATTTTACGTAGCGTGATTCCAAAATGGCTGCGTCGCAGTGCGTACGGCCTATTTTGTCATTGCCATCGTGTTGAAAGCCGTACCTATTGTATAGCGCTATTGCACGTTCGTTATTTTTGATAACCCATAGATAAAGCGCGCGCCAATGTTGACAACTGATCAAATGTCTTGCAAACGGAGTGGGTCCGTATATGCCCTTTTATCAATACTAAGGGCGAAACCTTATCGCTTACAGAAATGAGGCGTCGATGTATATGTCCCTCGCTTTTCATTGACGGCTTACGAGACCTGTGAAATTATTGGTCCAACCGGTTGGGTACCTATTATTTCTGACCTAGCAACCTAAAAACTCTAAAGAGTACGAGCCAAAACGTGAAACTTCTCGGCACCCTAAGCGCACTAGTCGGATTTACTTTATTACTCATAAATTGGATATTTCTAGGGCTTGCTACTTTGGCTGCAGGTTTATGGATAACTGGGCTACTATCGTTAAATTGTAGGGGGGTAGGTATCTTGTTGATTATAGGCTCTCTTGCTTTTGCTTTTCATCATAGCTTTACTTATTGGGTCTTATCGACATTGCTGCTAGGTGTTTGCTTCGTAGGCTATAGCTTTTTTAGTGACCACGACCTTGTCGATGACCTTACGGATGCCGATAACTATTTTGACGGTGATAGCGATTAAAGAACACCTCTAAAAATAGTAAGTGTTTTAGTGTGGATAAGGAGCACAGCTCGGATCACTGAATTAATTTAGTTTTTTGCAGTAGCATAAAGGTGTGGTGCTACTATCTCGGGAATTGTGCATTATTATAGATGCCCTTAGGTTGCTTCTTGAATTAGTCTCTTTTATGTGAGGGCTCAATGCCCCCTAAACGACTCAGTTAATTCGGCGGTAAAGTGTAGGCTGGTGCAGCACATACTTTTTGGACATTGCTGAGTCGCGCTCTAGTAGTCATTAATAGTTTTGACGAATGTTGATGCTTGCTAAGTACGGTAAAGATTGCTTTATTGGCAGACCGCACTTTGCCGCAAGGCTTTAGCATCTTCAGATCGCTATTTCTTTTGCAAAATTTCTAGGGTGTCGATTTCTTTTCGGATATTTTCTGCTTCATCACTTAATTGAGAATAGCGTTTAATATCGCCGTTCCTTTGAGCTGTCATGGCTTGTTCGAGCTTTGCTTTATAGCTTTTGTCGAGTTTTGCAATAGGGTTTTTGGTGAATAGCTTAAACATAGTCGGCCTGTGTAAAAGGTTAATGTGATCTTTACGCATTGGTTGGGCTATTAGATTGCTTTGCTCTGAGCTTGTTTTTCCCTCACAAACGCTGTCATCCATCGTGTATTCCACAGCGTAAGAGCTGCAGTTGGCTTAGATGCTGACAAAGCTTTCAAACCAATTATTGTGAGGGTGTTATGGAACTTGTCATTCAGGTAGTGGAAGGTGGCTTGTATATCGCAAGGCTAAACCAGCCGGAGCACAGTGAGCGCTGGCTGCGGGTTATATGCCAGCGCCGTGGCCTTAGTTACAAAGCGAATATGCGTTTTCACAGTTTGGCCCACGTGCGCGAGTACTTTGAGCCATTACAGCCTGCTTTCGTGTGGCTGGAACATCATTCAGCTTACGACGAAATGATTGGTATGCATTCTACCGAAAAGGTTTGTCGGCAACCGCTGTATTGGTATTGCCAAGACAAAACATCAACAAACAGTATGCGTGCTTCAGCATAGCGCAGTTCCAGCACTTTTTTTGTAGCTAGAGGTTGCCAATGAATAGTGGTAAAAAAATTGCGATTGTTGGCGTCGGTATTAGTGGCCTAAGTGCTGCTAGGGAGTTTGTTAATCGGGGCTACGAAGTAACAGTGTTTGAAAAATCGCAAGGGCTAGGCGGCCGAGCCAGTACGCGTCGTTTGCCTTGGGCTTATGTTGATGTGGGTGTTCAGTACTTTACAGCTAGCGATCCGGTTTTTAAGCGTGAAGTTGCGCGTTGGCTTAAGCGCCGGCAAGTCGCAAAGTGGCAATTTACTCCAGCAGTTTATGCTGATGGTGCGTTTAAACTGTCGCCAGATAACCAAGAACGTTGGGTTGGCACCTCGGCAATGCGGGTTTTATCGCACGATATTGCCTCAAATGTAGATATTATTTTGCAGCAGCGCATTAAGCACCTAGAGCCTTGCCCGCGTGGCTGGCGCTTGGTGAGTGAGAATGGCCCGTTTGAGTATTTCGATTGGGTGGTTAGCTCGCTGCCACTTGAACAAGCTTTACCGTTAATTTCTAACCATAGTGCGATGCTAAATAATATTTCACCGCCGCACCGCAGCGTATGGGCGTTAGCACTAGCAACTAAAGGTTTAGTGCCCCCTTTTATTCAGGGTGTTTTTAGCCACGATACTGTTCGCTGGTTATCCCGTGCATCTTTAAAACCTGGCTTTAAACGCATTGATCAAGGTGATGTCGATTTTGATGATGTTTGGGTAATGCACTTTCAGGAGTCGTGGTCTGAGCTAAAGGGAAGGGCATTGCCACACGCCGAACTTCAAGCTGTTGCTAGTCGTTGGTTTAATAAAATGCTGGCCTCGGCTGGTGTGTGCCCAGTATCGGTGCTTGCCAGCCATGGGCATTTTTGGAAGTACGCCCAAATGAATGCACCCATAGCCGAAAAACCACAGCCCTTTGTGGATGGGACACGGCGCATAGCGGCTATTGGCGCTTGGTGTGGCAGTGGCCGCTATGAAGATGGTTTTTTATCTGGCTTGTCTGTGGTGAGCGCAATTGATGGCGCATAAAAAACTTTTTCTGGCAAAAAAATATTGCTCGGTTTGCGAGCGGCCGTTTAGTTGGCGAAAACGCTGGCAGTCTTGCTGGGATCAGGTCAAATATTGTTCGAAGCGCTGCGCAAAGGCAAAAAAGGGTACAGATATCTAACGCTTGTTGGCTAATAACTCTTTTGCTCCATTTAATCGATCGCGACATTCAGGAGAAAGTACGACAGTGGGCTCGCAATTAAATACTAAAATAGCAACTGCGTGTGCAGGCTGCAAAATTACAACAGTAAGGCTGATTTTAGGCGATCAATTAAATGCACAACACAGTTGGTATAAAAGCCAAGATCATAGTCTACTTTATGTAATCGCCGAGATAAAAGAAGAAGCCAGTTATGTGCGCCACCACATTCAAAAGGTGTGTGCCTTTTTTGCCGCAATGCAGCATTTTGCTACGGCATTAAAATCGGCAGGCCACAATGTATTGCATCTTACTTTAGACGATACAGCCGACTGTAAGGATATGGCGGCATTGGTTGCACAAATTTGCGAGCAATGTTGCGCTACGGCGTTTGAATATCAACAGCCGGATGAGCAGCGTTTGCATCAGTTATTAAGCCAATGCTTGCTGGCTTGCGAAAAGCATTGCTACAGTACCGAGCATTTTCTACTCGAACCAGAAGAATTCGATAGCTACATTACGCCGGCTAAGCATAATCGTATGGAGGCTTTTTACCGAAAAATGCGCAAGCGCTTTAATATCTTAATGCGCGAAGGTAAACCCGAAGGAGGCGAATGGAATTACGATAGTGAAAACCGCGCTTCACTGACAAAAAGCGATTTAAGCGCTATACCGGAGCCATTATGCTTTGCTAATGATGTGGGCAGCGCGCTAGCCCGGATCAAATACCACAACATTGCCACCATTGGCGTTGCGCAAGAAAATTTGTTGTGGCCGGTTAATCGCCGGCAAGCCAATGAATTGTTGGATTATTTTTGCGATTATTGCTTGCCACTATTTGGTCGTTTTCAAGATGCAATGACAAGCCAAAGCCCACATCAGTGGAGCCTGTACCACTCTAGAATATCCTTTGCTTTAAATACGAAAATGATAACGCCACGCTTGGTGATAGTGCGAGCTTTAGCGGCTTACAACCGTGGCGATTCCGATATTAGCCTTGCGCAAGTAGAAGGTTTTGTGCGGCAAATACTGGGCTGGCGCGAGTATATTCGCGCGGTGTATTGGCAAAACCTTAACACCTATCATCGTCAGAATATTTTAGCGGCCAAACGTGGGTTGCCACAATATTTTTGGACCGGGAAAACAAAAATGCGCTGCATGGCGCATGCTATAGGCCAATCTTTAGACACCGCTTATGCTCATCATATTCAGCGCCTAATGATTACGGGTAATTTTTGTTTGTTAGCGGGCATATCACCTGACCAGGTGGATGAGTGGTATTTGGGTATTTATATCGATGCTCTAGAGTGGGTAGAGCTACCCAATACCCGTGGAATGAGCCAGTGGGCCGATGGCGGTTGGGTGGCAACAAAACCCTATTGTTCGAGCGGTAATTACATTAACAAAATGAGCGATTACTGCAAAGGCTGCCACTACGATGTGAAAAAGAAAGTCGGTGATGGCGCATGCCCATTTAACAGCCTTTATTGGTCTTTTATTAATCGCCACGTGCAGCAATTCTCGCGTATTCCACGCATGACAATGGTATATAGCAACTGGAAGAAAAAGGACAAAAGCGAACAGCAAGCGGTTTTAGCCCAAGCGGCTAACTACCTCGATAATATAGAAAGCCTCTAGCGAATCCAAATCGGGCGGCTTTTACAAGCCGGAAAGTTACTGCAATGTTTAGTGCAGCCCCTGCATGGCAGCTCGGTAGTATTTATGTGCAGAATTTTCACTGACTTGCCCGTAGGTGCCTGTGAGTGATCGTTTTCATTTGCCATGATTGGTTTAAATCCCCATTAGTTTTTGGTTGAGTCTAAGCGTGATGTGCCAATTGTAAGTGCTGCTCATTTTTACGCGTGCTATAAGCGTTTAGATGAATATTATTTTAGGCCTTTGAATGGCGTAAGAATTTTGCTATTGTCTGTGTATACATACAGTATTTGAGGTTCTATGAATATTCAGTCGAAGTTAGCCATATTGGCCGATGCAGCTAAGTATGATGCATCTTGTGCTAGTAGCGGTACGGTTGAGCGCAATTCCCGCGCAGGCAAGGGCGTTGGCTCTACATCTGGTGGTATGGGCATTTGCCACAGCTATGCACCTGATGGGCGCTGTATTTCACTGCTTAAAATTTTGTTGACTAACTTTTGTCTGTTCGATTGTGCCTACTGTATTAATCGAAGTTCTAGCCCTGTCGCGCGGGCTAGGTTTAAGCCCGAGGAAGTTGTTAAGCTAACGCTCGATTTTTATAAGCGTAATTACATAGAGGGCTTGTTTTTAAGCTCTGGCATTATTCAATCAGCTGATTACACAATGGAGCAGTTGGTTGAAGTTGCAAGGAGCTTGCGCGAAGACTATGACTTTCGTGGTTATATTCACCTGAAAACCATCCCTGAAGCTGCACCAGAATTATTGGCCTTGGCGGGTCGCTACGCCGATAGGCTGAGTATCAATATAGAGCTGCCTCAAGATCAATCGTTGGTGTTACTGGCGCCAGAGAAAAACGCTGGTACGATTAGGCAATCTATGGGTGTGCTTAAAAATGGCATTGATGAATACAAGGACAACAAAAAATCCGCTAAGGCGATTAAATCACTAACTCCAGCAGCTGGCGGGTCTCGTTTTAACCATGCAGGCCCAGTTCGTCGGCGTGCAAAAGTGCCTATTTATGCTCCGGCAGGCCAAAGTACACAAATGATTGTAGGGGCCGACAGCTCTAATGATAAGGCTATTTTGACAACGGCAAAGGGTTTGTATCAAGGCTTTCAGATGCGGCGCGTTTATTACTCAGCCTACAGTCCTATTCAGCATGCTTCCAAGGCACTGCCGGCGATGTCTCCACCTTTGATGCGCGAGCATAGGTTATATCAAGCCGATTGGTTGCTGCGCTTTTACGGTTTTAGTGTGCAGGAAATTGCCGGTGGCGCAACACGCCCCAATGGCATGTTGGATCTTGATATAGACCCTAAATTAGCTTGGGCATTGGCTAATCGCCAGTTATTTCCGATTAATATTAATAGGGCACCAAAAGAGCAGCTACTGCGTATTCCAGGTATTGGGGCGGTTGGTGCGCAAAGAATTATTAATGCACGCCGCTTTAAAGTCTTGCGTTTTGATGATTTAGTTAAATGCAAAATTTCGGTAAAAAAGGTGGCTCCGTTTGTTGAAACGCTGGATTTTAACCCACACCTCAATACTCTGGATTCCCATAACTTAAGGCAGCAGCTAATGGTGAGCAATAATAAATGGGCGCCGGAGCAGTTGGGTCTGTTTTAATTTTTCGGCGGGCCAGCTATGGAATTTGTCATTGAAAATTTTACCCAGTGGCGAAACTATTCCCGAGCGCTACTGCTAGAAGGCATTGCCCCGGAGCAGGTGTCTTTTACCATACCGCATGGGAGTGGTGATTTGTTTGGCTCGCCGATCGACTCGCTTTCGTTAACACGCGAGATTAAGCTAAGCGGGGCGCTAAAAAAAGTAAATGGCAAGCCCTTAGGTATATCCCGCGAGTTTATGCGGCAGGCGTACTGGGTTGGGCATCACTCTTCTGCGCAGCGCTGGCAATTGCTTTATTCGCTGGCTTGGCGACAAATTTACCAAGATAAAAAATTACTACAAAACCCAGTAGACGAGCAGGTGGCTTTGTTTCATCGATTGCTAAAGGCTGTTTCGCGTGATCACCACAAAATGAAAGCGTTTGTCCGTTTTCAGTCGATTGGAGAGTTTAGTGGTGAGGGTAAAGTGTATCAGGCGGTTGAAATTATAGAACCCGAGCAATTGCATGTAGACGGCGCTCGCCATAAATACGGTGGTAGATCCAACCAATCAAAGCCGTGTAAAGTGATGGCCGCCGAAGAAACAGAACATTTTGTAGCTTGGTTCGAACCGGATCACGCAATATTGCCGCTAGTTGCGCCATTTTTTGCTAAGCGCTTTAGCTCAATGAGCTGGTCCATTCTTACCCCGCACGAGTGCGTACATTGGCACCAGGAGCAGCTTGTTTTTACACAGGGGGCAGCGCGCCCACCATTGCCAGAGGATAAAACCGAACAGCTGTGGTTGCAGTACTATGCCAGCATTTTTAACCCTGCTCGGGTAAAAGTGAATGCTATGCAATCGGAAATGGCTAAAAAATATTGGAAGAACTTGCCTGAAGCGCAATTGATACAAACGCTATTACAGCGTGCTAGCTCCCGCGTTGATGTAATGTTTCGTTTGGGGAACGCTGATAAAGGAAAGTAAGAGCGATGAGCTGGGAAAAAGTACGAACCGTATCGTTATTATTCGGGCTTACCAATCACCTGAATGGATCTAATAATATTGCCCATTACGTTATTGCTCATGTATTTTGGGGTGCTCGTAGTGCGGGGTATTTAAACCTCAAAAAATCAGGGGTAGCCGCAACTCAGCCATCGGCTTAGCCGTTAGTGTTTGGTTTTATGGTATGAGCTTTAGAGTAGCCCTTTATTAGACCTGCAGGTTTGTAGCTTTGCTACCAAGGCCTTAATACATTCATACGAATGTGACTGATGCTGGAATGACGTTTGTGTTCTGCGGCAACGGCCATGACGGGCTGGATCTGGCAGTATAATAGCTATACATTAGCTCCGGGTTACAGGGGGCAATACCTGTAAAGCTAATTTTTTGTTAAGCTCAACAACATAGCCCCCGCTATTGTCCGGCCAACGGGACTCAAAATGGATAGGAGTATTCCATGGATCTAAATAACGCAATATCAAAGCTATTTTTATCAGATGATGAAAGCTGGTTTAAACATGCCAACCCTTGGTCAGTTTGGTCGAGATTTGCTACTTTGCCTTTTATCGTTTTAAGTATTTGGTCTCGAGTTTGGATTGGGTGGTACTGTCTAATTCCAATTGTTATTCTTGCTTTTTGGACTTGGATCAATCCAACACTGTTTTCTAAACCTCAGAACTACAATAGCTGGGGGTCTAAAGCTGTATTAGGCGAAAGACTATTCATAAAGCGAAAGCAAGCGCCAATTCCAGATGGTCACCTAAGTGTTATTAGGATATTGAATGTACTACAATTTTTAGGTGGTGCGGTACTGGTTTGTGGTTTGTGGCGTTTAGATATAAGTCTTACTTTTCACGGTGTTGCCTACATATACCTCACCAAAATGTGGTTTTTAGATCGGATGGTTTGGCTTTACGAATCTTCAAACTCAGCATAGCAATAGAAAGCAAAACTATGATGTATTTAGTTATACGGTACATACATTTCACGGCCATAATTCTATTGGCCTCAATGCTTATTGCAGAGAACATCTTTTTTACACCCAAGTTGAGTAGCAAGGAATTGAGAAAGCTTGTGGTAATTGACGGGATATACGGTGCTTGCGCAATAATCACTTTGGTTGCAGGGGGGCTATTATGGCTATCGGGATCTAAACCGGCATCGTTCTACTCTAGCAATCCAATATTTCATGCAAAGTTGGGTCTTTTTGTTTTAGTCGCGCTGCTTTCGATTGCGCCTACTGCCTTTTTGCTGAAGAATCGAAAAACACAGAAGAGCGAAATAGCCGTACCGAATTATCTATTGGTAATTGTGAAAGTTGAAGTAAGCATGCTGTTTATATTGCCATTTTTGGCTGTATTAATGGCGCAAGGCTACGGTTATAGCTAATGTTGCAAGGTGCGGTTTTACGCAACTCTCGGCTTTGTTTTCTGTGGAGGGGATCTCTAAGCTTTTCAAAACTCAATCCGCAAAAAATGTATTGGCGCCGCAATGCGTAAAAGGACTTGAAAGTACTCCTAAGCTATTGGTCTAGTCGTTAACTGGTTTTACAATGCTAGCTCGATAAAATAGCACATGGTGGGGCGATAATGGATACGCAGGCAGATTGGTTTAATCACTTTTTGTTTCGCTTGGCCGACGGGGGATGGCGGCAGGTATTTGCTCACCATGGTTGGCCCTTAACGTATGAAGCGCGATTAGACAAGCTAACGATTGATCGCAGTATTGAAGGCTTTGATGAGTTTTCATTGCAGGGCAAAAGGGCTATCGAGCCTGGGGACCCATCGTTAAGTCTGCTATATCATGCATTGATGCACCCAGGTATTGTTCCTGAGGGCATAACCTTTTGGCCGACATTAGAAGATATTGACTCTCTCGAAAACTATATCTATAGCCAGGAATACGCGGTGCTAAATACCGCTGAAAGTGAAGCGTTGCTACTGGGCTTAACCCCAGTTGTGATGGCTTATGAGTACCGCGTAACTCAACGCACACCCCATCGATTGCATGCCGACCTTGTTTATTCCCGCACAGGCGTGGGGCGCGTAGGTACCCATTTACCCGAATACTCTGCGCAACGACGCTGCTTTAATACAGAGCCAGACGATGGCAGTGGTGGGGCGCGTGTTCAGCCTGCACGTTATGGCGTGTTTTTATGTCGGGAAGAGTTAGGCGGCAATGTTACGATGCAGGGAAAGGCGCACTCTGGTGACAGTCGTCGGTTTTTTTATGTGCCTATACTAAAGCTATTTGATGGCATGGTGATAGGGGGGAAGACTATTGGCCTGAATTTTTCGCACTTTCATCAAAGCGATAAATTACAGCGGATGATGACACGCGCCAAGTTACGCTTAAATGGCGAGTTTGACCTTCAGGCGCCTCCGTTTTATTACCGTAGTGATAGAGATGACATTGCAGAGGCCTCTGGGTACTCTGGTAGTTTTATCGTATGGCGAAAGCCGCAGGTTATGTGCCGCATGGCGCAACAACAAGGGCGTATTGCGACTTTTATTGTACCAAAAGAAAATTTGCGAACTTTGAAAAAGTGGCTGGCGAAAACTCCGCTGGGCTATAACAATCGTCGCTATACAACATTGCGTACTGGGCAGTTTCTTTCGTTAGCTGCGTTAGATCAAGCCTTAAATAGAATCTTGCGCTGTTTTAAATCAGATAAACGCGTGTTTTTATCGCCGCGCCAGAGTGGCGAATTTACGAATATCCGGCATGTGCTCGATGAAAATGGTCTGATAGAAGATCTTAATTTATTAAGCCCGTCCCGTTTTAAAGAAAAGTTATCGCAAGGTGGTTACGCAGCCGTTTTATATGAAGACCCTATTGCAGAAGGCTTTATTCAGGCAGAAATTACCGGCCTAAGAGGGGCAGCTTTAAAAGCCAAAGCTGCCTATTCTTTAATGACTGCACCCGATTTTATGCCGCGCGTTGGCAATATTGATATTTATCAGCACGAAAAACTATTTGAGGTCGGTGGCCCCCGGGCTTTATGTGAAGGCCGCTTGCCCGTTAACTTACGCTTATTCGATGCAGTAACAGGCCAGCCAATATTTTCACGTTGTGAGCAAACGGTAACGGCGATTACGGCGGCTGCTCGGCAAGGCGATGCCGCTATTGGCGCCAAAGATTACGACAATAGTCATTACATGACCGATGAGGCATCAGATATTTTTGCGCCGGGCTGGGATGTTACCTACACGCGTGAATCACTCTTTTCGCCAGCTTATTATCATACCTCTGGGCTGGGCTCTCCGTTTTTAGAGGACGTTAAATTATGTGCTGCGGCTAATGGTATGTGGCCTGCTGCTTCGCCAGATGCTGCGCGCACTTTTAGGCGTAAACAAGGTACGGCTCTAACTTTAACTGATGAAGAGCTAGGTGTTTCTCCTGAATCTGCTCTGGGGCAACGCCAAGTGGCAGCTGAACATCAGTGTTCTAATGGATGGGATGGCGAATATGGCCCCTATATTACGCGCTGTGAAAATCATTGGGTTGTAAATTATTCGTCTATCGAGCGCTCTGATTACATTAGTAATTACGAGGCCGATAAAATTGATTTTACTAAATTGCGCAAGATTGATAGGCACGAAGCGGACCGGAGACTATCTGTTTATGGTGAGCTTAAAGCGCAATTAAAATGCTGGAATTCAGGGCACTCTTGGTTAGTGAGTTTTGTTGTGGTTCCACCATCTCCCGATGAGGGCATAGTCGAGTGGTTAAACCTACCGGAACCTTTATTAGCAATTAATCCCGCATTAAATACCCTTAAGGCACCATCTGGCGGCTATGTTTACCTTTTTGCTAAATACTCTATGCCCAACGAAGGCAGTGGCGATTTAAAACGGCGTATTCAGGCCATTGATGAATTATTGTGTATCTGTGTACCACACAATAAAGAAGATAAAATGGTTATGCCTCTAGCGTTAAGTGCTTAATTAAGCGGATCATTAGTTGCCTTATGTGGTTTCGCAAGCAAAAAAATAATCCGTGCGACTATGACTTAGCGGTGGTAGGTGACACCCTTGGTGGATATGTTGCCGTGTTAGCGGCGCTAGAGCAGGGCTTGCGTGTAGTATGGTTGCGTAGCGAATGCGGAACGGGGTATAGCATTGAAACCGAGCCTGCGCGTTTCGATTCGTTATCACCAGAAGGTGCCCGCTATCTTGCTCATATTCTGGCCCCGGCAGATATCGAGCATCTCCAGCGCGGGCGTTTTGGTGGCATAAATCGCAATGGTATTTACAGCCCTTTTAATCAGGCGCTTGGTTGTGGCTTTCAATTTTCAATCGTTGCGCTAAAACAATTATTAATGCAAAAAATAGTGCCGCGCGCGAAAATTATTCAAAACGCTGATGCTATTTTTGCGTTTGATCGGAATTGCCTTCGGATATCAACACATACTACGCCTGAACACATATTGTGCCATTGGGCTATTAATGCGGAAGGTGAATTTAGTCAGTTTTCACGGCAAATGCCCACCTACCTAAGTGAAGACTTATGGGTAGTGCGAAATTTCGGGGATAGAAGTATGCACTATGCCGGTGATGTGTTTTTCTGTGAGGATGATATCAGCTGGCGTTGGATTGCTTATGATGACGAAGGTCTTGCCTGCGAAACCCGATGGAGAAAACCTCGCACTGGTATCTCAATACCGCATAATGCGATAAATGCACGTTGGTATAAAAGGGCTTGTTGCCTTGAATATTATGACGAGCAGCTGCGGCCTGTTATTTTAATTGGCTCCACGTTTTTTCGTGTCGATCCGGCTTGCGGCTTGGGGGCTACATTACAGGTCAAATCAGCATTGTATGCAGTAGCGTGTATCGCACGCTGTTTGTCGGGTTCGGTACAGGCCCCGGGTGAACTTGCAAGCTACCAAGCAATGATGGATGCAACATTTAATGAGGTGGCACAGCCAATGGCTGATTTTTATCAAGCTTATGGTGTTCGGGCAGGAAAGTACTACACGGTTGTAACCTGAGGCACGAGAAAAATACTTCTTCCATTAATACATTAATTTAATGCGAAAAAACCAGCATCTAGCCACGCCTGTCTTACTTCATTTTGCCAAGATAGGGTCACCTGTTGAAGTGGCTGTTGCGTCCAATCGGCAATGTCTAATAGTGCGCCCTTTACCGAGCCTAACCGTTTAAGGCTGGATAAAAAGCGAAAGTGAAGATCGCTAACAGGGTAGGTGGTTGTTTGGTAATTGTGTCGCAATATCACCATATTTACAGTAGCCCTTGCGGGGAATTGCGGATTGTTTTTGGCTCGCACTTCATGGTAATACCATGCCACTGGGTAGCGGTATTGTGCCAGTGTTAAACATGGCTGGAGTATGAGTCCTTCATCGCTTGTCCGGTGGTTGGGTTGTGGTTTTTCCTCCTGCCCTGGTGCGTCGAATAAATCAAATAAAGTGTGTTCGTAGTGGGCGAGATCAACCATAAAGTTGATCCAGTCTTCACGCTCGTGTTCGGGAGCATCTTTATCTGGTCGCGTTTCTTCTAGCCATGCGGGGAAGCGCCTGCCGAGATCGTACAGTGTGTAGCTTTGCGATGGGTAGGTGCTTAAGTATTGGTCGGTGAAGTCGTTAAAAACTGGCTCGCCTAGGGCAAAGTAGGTTGCGGGGAATTGCTCGGCTAAACATTTTCGCAAACGCAAAATATAACTGCGCTGGTAAATCGCTAAACAGCTTGCAGCATCTAGCATGTTACCGGCTAATAAGGTATCGCCAATTGATTGTTGATCTGCACTGCTGGGGTTGATTAGGGCATCTTTCATCCAGCGTTGCACAGTGCTTAATGGGGGTATTGCTGTCGTCATACGTTATGTACTCGGCTGTGTGCCATAACATCGGGCAGCATAAAGTCGATGGGCGTAGATGGGTTTTTATTGTGATTATTTAGCGTATTTTGTGCTGCTTTTACGGGTTGGCTTGCGGCATTCATATAATGTCTTGCGCGCAGAATTTCTTCGTGGAGTTGCTCAAAAGCAGGGACATCGCCATCCCATTCCAGCAGTGTGGCGGCGCCATTACTGCGTTGCCAAGCGGTTTGAAAAAGTGCCCAAACATCTTGGCTTACAGGTTGATCATGGGTGTCGATAATATGTGTGCCGCAGTGTTGGTGGCCAGCTAAATGCATTTGCACTACATGCTCAAAAGGGAATTGGGCCAAATAATCATATGGATTTGTGCCGGCGTTAAAACAACTGACGTACACATTATTTACATCTAACAGTAATTTACAGCCCGTTGCGGCGCACAGGGCCGTTAAAAATTCGGGCTCGCTCAGTGTTGAATGGCGAAAGCGAACGTAAGTGCTGGGGTTTTCGAGTACCAATGGGCGGTTTAAATGTTCTTGTGCTTGTAATACGCGAGCGGTGACATGTTGCAGGGTGTCTTCGTTGAGCGGTAAAGGCAATAGGTCGTGGCTGTTAATGCTGTGAACGCCCGTCCAGCATAAGTGATCACTGACCCAGCGCGCTTGAAGTTCATCGGCCAGTGTTTTTAATCGATTCAAATAATGAATATCAAGTGGGTCGGTGCTGCCTATAGACATGGATACACCATGCAATACAACAGGGTAGTGTTGCGCTATTTTTCGTATTACTGCACGTGGCCTACCGCCGGAATCCATAAAATTTTCAGAAATAGCCTCAAACCAATCGACGTTAGGTTTTTGTTTTAAAATATGGTCGAAATGCACGTTGCGCAAGCCAACGCCTAAGCCTAATTTATGGTTAATGGTCGCTTCCATGCGACCTTGTGCCAAATTTTCTTTTTTTATATTAATCATGCACAACTACCGGCGCCACTCATACCGCTAGCACCGCATGCGGTCATGCCTTCGCCGCTGTAATCGTGTATCCATTCTATCGTTGGGCCGTATTTGAATAAATCATGGTGCGGTACTGGGGCAGGCTTTTCGGGTAGGCTTTTGTTTTTAGCGCGTAGCTCGGGCCATGTTTTTTCTTCAAAAACTTTTCGTGCGCGAAGCCAAACACTTTTACCTTGGTTGGGGCCGTCGGTACTAAAGCGTTCTGCATTAATGGGTGTGGCACAAGAGCCTAATACAGCGCAGTCATTGGCGCCTGGGTTATTTTGCTCGTCGCCGGTTCCATAAAGCCCGCAACCGCCTTGGCCTTTGCAATCATTTAGCACATGGCATGTGTGATCACTAATGCTAGGCTGTTCGGGTTTGGCAAAATTATACGATAGCGCAGTAGAGCAATAACCCTGTCCCGCGCAATTGTTATCCTGAGTACGCCCCTGATTTTTGCAGCTGTTTAGCCCCATGCACGCGTGTCGGGCTTCATCGCTATTAATTGTTGCGGGTGGATTGGCTGGGAACTTAGGGATGCCGTGGTATTTTTTAACATCACATCCAGTGCTGTCTTTTTTCCACAGTTTGCTTACATCGGGCAGGCTTTTGACTTTTTTCACATAGGATTGAATATCATAAGTGTACCAATGCTCGTTGCCATATTTTGCATCGAGTTGATCACACATATTGGTTAGGTTTGCAAAAGCTTGGTCGCGAGGGCCTAAATTGATGTTTTCGAAGGTTGGCGCTAAGCGAAGGCTGCGGGTTGACTTCGAGGGAGTAACACCGTCTAAGTTTACCTCGCGCATGGCTTGAATAATTTTATCTAAAATCCAGATCATCGAGCGGTGGAGGGATTTATTAAAGTAGACTTTTTGCTCTTTTGGATCTTGTAAAAAAATACTCTCAGTCATAATCAGCATGTATTGATAGAGCCCGCTAACCACATTAGCCACATCGCTACGCCCAGCCGGATAGCTGGCAGCAACCGGGTTGTCTGGGAAGTCGTAAACAATATTGGTTAGTTCTGCAGGGCTGTATTGTCTGTCGGCCGCTTTGGGTGGTTTGGGCTCGCAAGGCAAACGTTCGTGGCTTTCGCTATAGCCTGCTAGCTCGGACTGCAAGCTTAGGAATTTATAATAGTGTGATAATTCTTGCTGGGTTTGATCATCAAATTTACTCGGGCCGTAGCCTTCACCTTGCGCATCAATGGTTTGAATGGCTTGTAGTGCGCGTTCGCATGAATCAATTGTCATTAAGGCCGAAGGCCCTGCGTGGCTATTTTCTTGGCTCGAAAAGCTGGCTACAGCCGCAGCAGAATTTTTAGCTGGGGCGGGCTCAGGGCAGGTTTTATCAAAGCTGCGTTCTGGGTAGACCGTATCGATACTGTTTGGTGAATAATTGGTGGGTTGTATTTGATGTTTTTCTCGGCCCTGGTGAAAGTCGCTGTCTTTGATGTGCTCGGAGCTAATTATGCAGCGAATATAAGCGTAAATTTGGCCAATGGTTTGCCAGTTTTTGCCTTCAGGCGGGGCATCGGCTTTTGCCGGGTATTCAATTTCTAAAAAGTGCCACATTTGTTCGAGTGAAAGCTTCGACAAAGGCAAGGCTAGCGGCTTGTGGTCGGGCCCTAACTTGCTGTGGCCGGGTAAATTACTGGGATAGGGGCCTGGTGATTTAAGGTAAAGCTCTGGCTGTTGGCCCAGCGAATATAAAATGTTCGATGCCAAAGACATGTGTAGCATCTCTTCAACCGCGACACTCATAATGGTCGAACCCGCCTTGTCGGCAAAGCGGGAAATGTCTGAGTCGGGGAAGGAGTCTGGTGTTCGGTTAATGGAGTAATAGGTGTATAGATAAATGGGAATGGTAGCTAGCTCCACCTCAATGGCAATTTGTAAATGGCCTTTTAATTCACTTAGCGCTTGTTCGCGCGTCCATTGCTCATTAATTTCTTTAACTAAACGGTGATCAGCTTCGTTTAGTGGGCGTACTGGGTCACTGGAATTAGTCGCATCACTCATCGTTTATTCCTATATAAGTTTTTGGGCATCTCTAAAAATGCACTTTTTCCGCGATAGCGGCGTCAGCTCCGTCCTCGAGTCCTCATTTACACCATGTAAACTGCGGCTCTCCGGGCGGTACTTCCTTGCTCTCACACAAAAATTACTATTTTTAGAGGTGCCCTTTTGTGTTTTTTATTTTGGAGTACCTCTAAAAGTATATTTTTTCGTGCTGCGGCGTCACCGTTTTTGTTATTGAACCCTAACTGACTGAGAATCAATTTTCACTGTCTACTATCCGTAGGGTAAGGCTGGTGTGGGCCTTACCCTGCGTGAATTTCGACTCTTTGGCGGTGTTTTTCGCACGCACGAAACAATTATTCTTTTAGCGATACCCTTGTGGCTTAAATCAGAATAGCCAACATTAAATGACACGCAAGTTATCTATTGGAATGTTTGGTGTTGCTTTGAAAAATAATTTTATTGGCGCAGCAGGGCGGGCAATGGCGCCTTAGCCCTTGTTTTTATCAACCCATTGTGCCCATACGTTGGCTGCACTTTTTGGGGCCTCTTTTGAGGCTTTTATTGGCGTTGGTTTTTTAGCTGCTTTGGCGGCAAGGTTTTCTTCGCTTGCGCTATAAGGCGATTTTTGGACACTTTTTAGTGTGAAGTTTAAATTGGATGGGGGGAGGCCTTTAGTAACGCTAAATCCATCGATTTCTTTACGAGTAATAATTTTGTTGAGCCTGCGCTCGATGGCGCAGAGGCGTTTGAAATCGTCTTTGGACACGAGTGATATGCCTTCGCCTTTTAGGCCGGCCCGCCCTGTGCGGCCGATGCGGTGGATATAATCATCGGTGTCGTCAGGTAGGTCGTAATTAACGACGCGCGAAAGCTCATTGATATCGATACCGCGTGCGGCAACACCGGTTGCGACTAAAAATTGAATTTTGCCGGTTTTAAAGTCAGCCAGTATTTGGCTGCGTGATGCTTGGCTTCTACCGCCGTGAATAGCCTCGGCAGCGATGCCGCGTTTTTCTAATTGGCTTACAAGCTTGGCGGCGCCATGTTGCGTGCGAATAAAAATTAACGCCTGCGTCCAATGCTGCTCTTTAATTAAGTGGCTAAGCAGAGCTGATTTGTTGTGTTTATCTATTGCCACTAGCCACTGCTCAATTTTGGGTGCGGCGGCCTTTTGGGGATCTATAGTGATTTCTATAGGGTTGTGAATTTCACTGTTGGCCAGCTTGCGTATGGCTTTAGGCAGCGTAGCCGAAAACAGTAAGGTTTGGCGTTGCTTGGGTAGTTTATTTAGTATTTTATGGATGTCGTCAATAAACCCCATATCTAGCATTCTATCGGCTTCGTCTAGCACTAAGGTTTTTACTTCATCGAAGTGCAGCGCGCGCTGATTGGCCATATCCAGCAAGCGTCCTGGCGTGGCGACTAAAATATCGATGCCTTCGATAAGCTTTTGTTTTTGTTGTTGGTAAGTCATACCTCCCACCATCGCGGTTGCGCGAATATCGAGGTGTCGGCTGTATTGGTGAATATTGTCTTCAATTTGTAATGCGAGTTCTCGCGTTGGGCTAATGATTAGCGCACGAAAGCGTTTGGGGCGTCGTGTGCGCGTGCCCTCGGTGGTTTCATTACTGAGCATTTGTAATAATGGCAGCACAAAACTAGCGGTTTTACCTGTGCCTGTTTGTGCTGTTGCGACAACGTCTGCGCCAGTCAAAATGGCGGGAATCGCTTGTGCTTGAATGGCGGTAGGGCTTAGGTAACCTTTTTCGCTAATGGCTTGTAATAGGGCCGGGCTTAAAGCCATGGTGGCGAATGTCATGTGGGGTCTCGGTGGAATATTTATGGCCTGAAAAAGCTTGGCGCTTTAAGCAAAAAGGCCACCGTTGGGTAACGGTGGCCTTTGGTGCTACGCAAATGCAAGTTTTAAATTAATCTTGGTTGGCGCGCTTCTTTCGCGTTTTGGGCTTTTCAAAACTTGGGCGATCACCAGAAGGGCGTTTGCGCTCTTTGCGGGGCGCGTGCTCTTTGGTATTGCTGCCTGGCGTCATTGGTGAGATTTGCAGCTGTTTTTGGCAAACCCACACCGACCGCAACTTGTTAAGCAATGCAGGTGGCATGCCTGCAGGTAGCTCAACGGTTGTGTAGTTTTCGCTAATGCGAATGTTGTGAATGTGCTGGCTGCTGATATCGGCTTCGTTGGCGATGGCGCCAACAATGTTACCGGGTTTTACGCCGTCATCGCGGCCCACTTCTAAGCGGTAGCTTTCCATGGGTACATCGCTTTCGGTGCGACGCTTACTGCGGCCTTCTCGGCCATCGCGCTCACGGCGGCGGCCGTCGCGCGATGGCCGATCGTCACGCTCTTTAAATTCACGTGGCGCGCGCTCTGGGCGATCTTCTAATAATAGTGGTTGCTCGCCGTGTACCATTTTGGCCAACGCAGCTGCAAGTGCAATTAGGTCGCTGGGGCTTTCGGCTTGCATTTCTTCGATAAGCTTGGTGTAAATGTCCAAGTTTTCGCCGGCAATGGTATCAAGTATTTGCTGCTTAAAGCGTTGTTGGCGCTGCTCGTTGATATCGGCAACCGATGGCAGTTTCATTTGCTCAATATCTTTGCCGGTAGCGCGCTCGATGGTGCGCAGCATGCGCATTTCGCGGCGCGCGACAAATAAAATCGCATCGCCTTGGCGGCCGGCGCGGCCAGTACGGCCAATGCGGTGTACGTAGGCTTCGGTATCGTATGGGATATCGTAGTTGATAACATGACTAATGCGATCAACGTCCAGCCCGCGAGCGGCAACATCTGTTGCGATTAAGATATCAATTTTTCCGTTTTTAAGGCGCTCAACAGTGCGCTCGCGAATGTTCTGCGAAATATCACCATTAAGCGCTGATGCGCTGTAGCCGCGCGCTTCAAGCTTTTCGGCAAGCTCAACGGTGGCGGTTTTAGTGCGCACAAACATAATCACAGCATCGAATTTTTCTGCTTCTAATATGCGCGTAAGGGCATCCATTTTGCTGATGCCGCCCACAGGCCAAAAGCGCTGGCGAATGGTGGTCGCCGTGGTTGTGGTGACTTCAATTTTTACATGCTGTGGGTTTTGTAAATAGGTGTTGGCAACGCGGGCAATTTCTTTTGGCATTGTTGCTGAAAACAGCGCAATTTGGCGGTCTTGAGGGGTGCGCTCGAGTACCCACTCTACGTCGTCGATAAAACCCATGCGAAGCATTTCGTCAGCTTCATCCAGTACTAAGTGCTTTAAACCATCGAGCTTTAGGGTACCTTTGCGCATGTGATCCATTACGCGCCCAGGAGTCCCTACAATAACTTGTACGCCGCGCTTTAAGGCACGTATTTGTTGCTCGTAACCTTGGCCGCCATATATGGGGAGTACGTGAAAGCCTTTAATGTCTTGGGCGTAGTTTTGAAACGCTTCGGCTACCTGAATTGCAAGTTCGCGTGTTGGCGCAAGTACTAATACTTGAGGCGAATGTTGCTTGGCATCGACCATTTGCAGTATTGGCAGTGCAAATGCGGCTGTTTTACCGGTACCGGTTTGGGCTTGGCCCAAAATATCACGGCCTTCAAGCATTACGGGAATAGCTTGCTGTTGAATAGGGGAGGGGGTCTCGTAGCCAATGTGTTTAATGGCTTTAAGAATTTGGTCGTTGAGGCCCAGTTGCTCAAACGTCTGGCTAGGTTGGGTCATGCAGGTTTCCTGTGGTGTTGCGGCGGGAGGTGCCAATTGCGAGGGCGGTAAGGTGCGTGCAAGGAAGCGTGCGAATATGTTGGGCGGCATACGGTTTACTCATGGCGCTACCTTATAATTGCAGTTACGCAATTGAAGGTTAAGTGCATGAGGGCGTCTGACGAGCTCGAAAGCCCAAAGGCTAAGGAGGTGTTGCAAGACGTAGTCGCTGCCGCTAAATGTTTAGTCGCTACCCAAACCTATAGGGTTTGGGTTAGATTCCCTACACCTGCAGCCCTTGCGTCTTCGCAGTGGGGTACTCGGTGCCTAGTAAATTACAATGCCATGTGTAGCAAAGTTGGGTTGAGGATATGTGGTGTTTTGTGTGGTACAACGCCGTTGTATTCACATCAACCGCGTTCCTGCTGGTTGAAAACTCCACCCTTTACCCGCGCATGGCATCTGCCGAAAAGCGCTTTACTGTTATGGCATCAAGTCAAAAGAGGCGCGACTATACATCTAATGGCGCGCCCTGTCTATTTTTTGTTCATTTTGTTTTGTGGTTGTAGCTAGTGCTGGCGTCGTGCATGTCCATCGAATAGGCTGCACGCATGTGTTAATGGGGGATGGCAAAAAAATGCAAATTTGGGTAGACGCCGATGCGTGTCCTAATGTGATTAAAGATATTTTATTTAAAGCGGCTAATCGTGTGCAGGTGCCACTGATTTTGGTGGCAAATCAAGCGCTTCGCACACCGCCATCACCGGTTATTCGGTCTGTTGTGGTGCCGGCCGGTTTTGATGTGGCAGATAATTATATTGTCCAGCATTGCCAGGTGGGGGATTTACTGATTACTGCTGATATTCCTTTAGCGGCTGAAGTCATCGCAAAGGGCGTGCAAGTGATTAGCCCGCGCGGTGAAAAATTCACCCCTAATAATATTGAGCAGCGTTTGGCTATGCGTAATTTTATGGAGGAGATGCGAAATGCCGGGCAAGCAACGGGCGGGCCAGCGCCATTAAATAATAGCGACAGACAAGCTTTTGCTAATGTGCTAGATAGGCTGTTGGCACAAATAGCGCGCGATTAAATAATCGCGCATAACATTTACACTAGCCGCGAATGCGATAAATAGCCGTTTCGCCAAATAGGTTGGGGCGCAGCGGGTGGAGCCATTTGTCCGGCGCTGTTTCTGCTGCAACTTGCCTATCGATGACTTGGTAGTTCAACTGTTTGCACAGCACCTCAAAATCTTTGAATGTACAAAAGTGAATATTCGGGGTGTTGTACCATTCATAAGGTAGCAAGTCGGAGACGGGCATTTTCCCGCCGACGGCTAAATGCCAGCGCGCGCGCCAGTGACCAAAGTTAGGGAAGGTCACAATCGCTTCGCGGCCAACGCGCATCATTTCGGCAAGTACTTTGTCGGGGTAGTGCATAGTTTGCAGTACTTGCGACATAATAACGGTATCAAAACTTTGATCTGCAAAATTGCTGAGCCCGCCATCTAGGTCTTGCTCAATAACATTAATGCCTTTTTTAACACATGCCAAAATGCCTTGCTCACTAATTTCAAGGCCATAGCCGCGTATGTTTTTTGTTTGCGTTAAATGGTTGAGCAAGCTGCCATCACCGCAGCCTAAGTCCAGTACCCGGGCATTAGGTTTAATCCAGTTTTCAATGATTTTTTGGTCTATGCGCATGTGCTGGCGACCTTTTGCATATAGCTTGAAAAAAGCGCTTCATAGCGTGGTTGATTGGGAACTAAAAATGCATCGTGCCCGTAAGGCGATTCGATTTCAGCATAAAAAACATTTTTGTCTGCATGTAATAGTGCGGTGGCAATTTCGCGTGATCGCTCGGGCGCAAATCGCCAATCGCTATCAAATGAAATAACGGCGAAATCACACTGGGCCTGCTGAAAAGCTTTTACCGGGTCGTCTTGGTATTCTCGGGCAAGGTCAAAGTAGTCCAGCGCGCGAGTCATTAGAATGTAAGTGTTAGCGTCGAATGATTTTGAAAATTTACTGCCTTGGTAGCGCAAGTAGCTTTCTATTTGAAATTCTACGGGCACATCGCTGCCTTGTTCAAAACTACCAGAGCGCAATGCGCGGCCGAATTTTTCGCCCATACCATCATCGGATAAATACGTAATGTGGCCAATCATGCGAGCGACAGACAAGCCGGATTCGGGCAGCGTGCTATTTTCTAAATAATGGCCGTCCATAAACTCAGGGTCGGCCATAATCGCTTGGCGAGCGGTTTGGTTAAAGGCTATATTTTGCGCTGTTAGCTTCATTGCGGAGGCAATTACGACGCAATGGCGCAGGCGCTCTGGGTATTCTAAGGCCCAGCGCATGGCTTGCATGCCACCCAGGCTGCCGCCAACAACCGCCGCCCATTGATCAATACCGAGGTGATCGGCCAGTTTAGCTTGATTGTGTACCCAATCGCGTACACGCAGCGGCGGGAAATCGCTGCCCCAGGCTTTTCCTGTTTTTGGGTTGAGGCTGGTGGGGCCTGTAGACCCATGACAGCCGCCAATATTATTCATAGAAACGACAAAAAAATGGTTGGTATCGATGGCTTTACCTGGGCCAATGTACGCATCCCACCAGCCGGGTTTTTCTTCTCCTTCGTAAAAACCCGCCGCATGCTGGCTGCCAGAAAGCGCATGGCAAATAAGGACAGCATTTGATTTTTGGGCATTCAGTTTGCCGTAGGTTTCGACCATAAGGTCGTAGTCTGGCAGCGTGTGCCCGCAAGCTAAAGTGAAGGGCTCGCTAAAGTGAATTTTTTGAGGGCTAACGAGCCCGACAGAGTTTGGATCGGTGGTGGGCATTGGTTACCGTGTAATGTGTAATTGGGGTGCCGCTGGCTGAAAGTTGTTGATTAACCACCGGTTACCGGTGGAAAAAAGGCAACTTCGTCATTGGGGTTTATATCTGGATTGCCGGCGGCCATCTCTTGGTTGATGGCGCAGAGGATACTGGGATCGGCCAGCGCTTGCCAGTGTTGCCCGCGCTGTGTGAGTGCTTTTTTTAGCGCGTCAAGCGATATGGTGGAATCTAGCGGGTAGTTTTCGTCGCGCACTCCAAGAGATTCACTCAGTGCGGCGAAAAAGCACAGTTTAATAGAGGACATACATTAAACTCTTGTTGGTTAGGGGCTGTGCGGTTGAAGGTCAAACTAAGCGTGCCAGTTGCCGCTGCGGCCGCCACTTTTAGCGACTAATGTCGTGCCAGTGATGGTCATGCTTTTATCGACAGCTTTACACATATCGTAAAGGGTTAACGCAGCAACCGATACCGCTGTGAGTGCTTCCATCTCTACGCCCGTTTTGCCGGCAAGTTTGCAGGTTGCCTCAATGCGCACCCGACTAAGCTCGGGCTGCGCTGTAAGTTCGACAGCAATTTTGGTTAGCATTAATGGGTGGCATAAAGGGATTAACTGGCTTGTTTGTTTGGCCGCTTGTATGCCGGCAATGCGCGCCACCGCAAATACGTCCCCCTTTTTATGATTGCCATCGTTAATCATTTGCAGTGTTTGAGGTTGCATTTCGACATAGCCAGTTGCCGTCGCGGAGCGTTCGGTAACCGCCTTCTGGCCGACATCGACCATATGAGCTTCACCTGCGGCATTAAGGTGCGTTAAGCCGTTTTTATCGCTGTTTTTTGTAGATTCAGTCATTAAACAGGCGTTCCATCATGGATTGGTAAATTAAGCTGAGCTTATCTAAATCCGAGGCGCAAACGTGCTCATTCACTTGGTGGATGGTGGCATTCAAGGGGCCAAGCTCTACCACTTGTGCGCCGGTGGGGGCAATAAAGCGCCCGTCTGAAGTGCCTCCCGATGTTGATAGCTCGGTTTCGTAGCCTGTTACGGCTTTAATGGCGCCTGCTGCGGCTTCTACTAGCTTGCCTTCGGCAGTAAGGAAGGGTTGGCCAGAGAGTGTCCATGTTAGGTCATAATTGAGTTTGTGCTCATTTAATATGGCTTCTGAACGTTCGCGCAGTTGTTGTTCTGTAACTTCGGTAGAAAAGCGAAAGTTAAAAACGATGTGCGCTTCGCCAGGGATTACATTGGTTGCGCCGGTGCCACTGTTAAAATTTGATATTTGAAAACTGGTGGCAGGGAAGTGATCGTTGCCGTTATCCCAGTGTTCTGCGCTGAGTTGCGCAATGGCTGGTGCCACCAAATGAATGGGGTTGGCGGCTAGGTGGGGGTATGCAACATGGCCTTGTTTACCTTTAATGGTGAGTTGCGCACCTAGCGAACCGCGCCGGCCATTTTTAATAATATCGCCGACTTTGTTCGTGCTGGAGGGCTCGCCTACTAGGCACCAAGTGATTTTTTCATTGCGGGCTTCTAGCCATTCAATCACTTTAACTGTGCCATTAATGGCGGGACCTTCTTCGTCACTGGTAATTAAAAAGGCGATGCGGCCGTTGTGGTTGGGGTGCTCTGCAATGAAATTTTCGCAGGCGGTAATCATGGCGGCAAGGCTGCCTTTCATATCAGCTGCACCGCGGCCGTATAAAATATCGTTTTCGATTTTGGGTTCAAACGGCGGGTTATCCCACTGCTCTTGTGGCCCTGTGGGTACCACATCGGTATGGCCTGCATAGGCCAGAATGGGGCCATCGCTACCGCGCACAGCCCAAAAGTTATCTACATCACCAAAGCGTAAACGTTCAGCTTTAAAGCCAATAGCCTCTAAGCGCGCAATCATCATTTCTTGGCAATTGGCATCTTCTGGGGTGACAGACGGTTGAGCGATTAAGTCGCAGGCGAGCTGCAGGGTAGGGCTTAGGGGGTTGGTCATGAGTAAATCTTTAGTGTTGGTAGGCTAAAAGCGCAGGGTTGCAAGTGATGCGGATATAAAGGCCTGCAGCAAGAAGGTGGCTACAGGCCTTGTGCGTACTAAACAGCTAAGTGCTAGGTAGACTTAGTTGTTAGCGTGCAATTCTTCGTTTAAAGCAATAGCTGTTTTATTGGTTTTGCATTCCACAGCACCAGTAAGCGAGTTGCGACGGAAGAGTAAGTCGGCTTTGCTGGCAAGATCGCGCGCTTTTACTTCTTTGACTGGTTGGTTGCTATCGTCGAGTAAAATTACTTTAGTGCCTGCGGTGATATACAAACCAGACTCTACAGTGCAACGGTCACCTAAGGGGATGCCGATACCGGCGTTGGCGCCAATTAGGCTTTCTTTGCCAACAGAAATAACGATGTTGCCACCGCCAGAGAGCGTGCCCATTGTGGAACAGCCGCCACCCAAGTCGCTGCCTTCGCCGACAATAACACCGGCAGAAATGCGGCCTTCAACCATGCTAACGCCTAAGGTGCCTGCATTAAAATTAACAAAGCCTTCGTGCATGATGGTTGTGCCTTGGCCAATGTGCGCACCTAAGCGTACGCGGGCTGTATCGGCAATACGTACGCCAGAAGGCACGACGTAGTCGGTCATTTTGGGGAATTTATCAACGCTGTCGACACTGATGACTTGGCCCTTTAAGCGGGCTGCTAGTTGTTTGGCGGGCAGCTCGGTTAGGTCGATAGGACCTTGGTTTGTCCATGCCACATTGGGCAGCGAAGCGAAAATACCTTCGAGCGAAGTTTCATGCGGTTTAACTAAGCGATGGCTGAGTAAGTGAAGCTTTAGGTAGGCTTCGGGTACAGTTTTGGGGCCGTTGTTTTCGCTTAATACCACAGCAACGATTGGAGCTTGGCTGTCTTGTAATTGGCGTGCAAGCGCGGCTTGCTCCGAATTATTACCCTCTAGTGCGTCTGCTAGGGCGGCCAGCTGTGTACTGCTGGGAATGTAGGTGCCTTGTTCGGCGTTAACATTTAAGGCTTTGATAAAAGCTTGTGCTGTTGCGTTTTCGGGGTTGACCAACGGTAGGGCAAAAAATGTGTCTAACCAGTCACCATTGCTGTTTTGGTGGCCAATACCTAATCCGAGGGCATAAACTTGTGTCATTGTGTTTTCCTAATACGACTAAACGATTTAAAAATAAAAATTATGAGGGCGAGTGAAAGAGTGCGCTGTACTGTGCTTCACTAAAACCAACACTGACGCCATCGTGGTGCTCGACAAGGGGGCGCTTGATCAATGTTGGGTTGGCCAGCACTATGGCTAAGCCTTGAGGTTGTAAGACGCGCTCTTGATCTGTTGGCGATAACTGCTTCCATGTTGTGCTGCGCTTGTTGATGAGCGTATCGGCGCCGAGTGCCTCGCGCCATGCGTCTATTTGTTTGAGTGTGAGGCCGCAAGTTTTTACATCAAAAAACTCATGCTCTATATTGTGCTCATTGAGCCAAGATACGGCTTTTTTTACGGTGTCACAATTTTTTATGCCATATACACGGATCATGCGAAGTTCTCGCCACGTTGCTGAATGGAGGAATCAAGGGGTGCAAGCATACCATAAGCGTTCATTCTCTTGTTTATGTATGCTATTGATATTCACTGCTTTTACTGTTGTTAATGGCGTCAAAGCGCAAGAAAGTGCGCCGCAGTTATTACCCTTTTCAACTGATGGCTGCTCGATGTTCCCCGATGGTACTGTTTGGGATTACACCTTGTGGCAATCATGCTGCGTTGCCCATGATATGGCTTATTGGCAAGGTGGTGATTACATGACGAGAATGGCTGCCGATGAGGCTTTGCGTGTTTGCGTCGATGACCTTGGCGAGCCAGCAGTTGGAGTAGCGATGCTGATTGGTGTGCGTATAGGCGGCTCGCCTTATTGGCCGACATCCTTTCGCTGGGGCTATGGCTGGCGTGAGCCGCGTGGTTATAAGCCGCTGACGCGCGAAGAGGCTTTGGTGGTTGAACGCATGCTACAAAAGCAATCGTTAATTGCGCATTAATCGTGCAACTTTATAGGGTGTTATCGCCATGAGTTTTTATAGGAGGTGGGTATGAGAAAAACGCTATTAATGCTGGGGGGCGCGCTGAGCTCTTTGGTTGGCTGTGCGACAAATGGTCTGCAAGGACAGTGGCAGTACAGTGATGGCAATACGACGATAGGTTTGAATTTACAGGCTGAGGAGTTATGCGAGCTATCGCTATCGCGCTTTGTTCGCGACGACATGAAAAAAACGTGCCGCTACGAGACGAATAAACACGACAAGGTTGCCGACCCTAAAGCGCCAAAGGGGTATTTGGTCTTTTTGCATGATGACGCGGGTAATTGTGATGTTTTTGCGGACTTTGAATTTAGCTATGATCGCGACGCCGAGCTGTTGACGTTTCTGGTAGGGGATACGCCCTTCGTGATGGAAAAGCTAAAGTAGGATTGTTATGCAGGAAAAGCGGGAGGGTGTGCCCCCCGCATATAGAAAGATCTAAGCGACGTTAGCGTTTGAGGCTGAGGCCTGCGGTGCATTTTCATGCTGCGCTGCTACTGGCGGTTTGCCTTTGTACACAAACAGTTTGCGTTCCATGTGGTAAGAGCTTTCTGGGTTGTAAAAAATCTCTCTCATTTTGGCAAGTTCTTCGGTACGGTATGCACTTAAAGGCTTCGCTTTCTCGTCTGCTGCTCGCTGTGCTCGCTTGCGTTCAAGCTCAGCTGATAAGTCGATTTGAGTTGATTGCTGTTGGCAGAAGTGATGCAAATGTTCGTGGTATTGCTCCCAGTCCTCCGGCAGCATTTGATCCGCAAATTGGCAATTAATAGCTTCGCTCGCTAATAGTGGCTCGCATTGGCTTGTGAGTTCGGCGGCGAGTGATTGGCCTACGCGTTTTGGTAGTAAGTAGGTCCAGTACTCGGAGCCGTATAGCCCCATTTTTTGGTAGTGCGGGTTTAGTACGACACCTTCGCGGATAATAACTTTGTCGCAAGCGAGCGCCAAAATAGCTCCCCCAGCTCCGGCATTATTGCGAAGCGCGGCAACGGTAAGCTGGTTGGGGGTATTTATGATTTCCTCAACCACGTCGTCGATAGCATTAATATTCTGCCAAGATTCCAGTGCTGGATCGCTAGCGGCTTCAATGCAGTTTAAATGTATGCCGTTACTGAAAAAGTCTTCGCCGCCCATTAGGACAATCACTTTAGCATCACTAGTTTTTACTTGAGCTAAGGTGTGTTTCAGGCGTAAGCATTGCTGCGTGTTGGCAGCGCCATTATAAAAGTCAAAATAGACGTAGGCGGTGTCGCCTTGGCGCTCTACGCGAATATCGTCAATGGCGCTGGAATCGAAGTCGCCAATTAAACCTAAATCGCTATTGCCGGCTAAAACATTAATCACTCTGGCCGCTGGTAGTTTAATGGCTGGCAAGTCTGGGTGTGTTTTACACTTCATTTGCTTGATCCAAACGGCGCCATCGAGCGTGCCGATACAAACCGCACCGTGGCGAATCGCTAGTATTTGCTTGGGCTTGCCTTTTAAGTGTGGCTCGTTCGCGGGACCAAAAAGGTGAATGTCGTGGCCAAGCAGGTGGTCTAGTAGGCCTGGTGTGGTATCGGCAGCAAAGAGTTTTTGGATGATGGTATGGGTGTTGTCTTGGTCCCAATTAATGGCGCGCATCGGTTGTCGTAGCAGCGGGTTGCAAGTGCCTTCAACGTTGGGGTTATTGTAGTCGAGCGGTTTGGGTGTGAAGGCGGTGTTCTCGAAGTCAAGCAAAGCCTGCTTTATAAGCGCAACGGCGGTCGAGCTAACCTCGCGCTTATAAACACTGGTTTTGCCTGCACGGCGAAGGGGGAAATTTTGTGTGCCCCAAATGTCACCAGCATCCATTTCGCTATCGGCTTGTAGCAGCGTAACTCCCCATTGGGCAGCATCTTGAGTAATGGCATAATCAATGGATGAAGGGCCGCGATCCCCCTCAATACCTGGGTGCACAATAAGGCATTTATGAGCGCGCCAAATGTCTTCTGGTATGCGATGGGTAAGAAATGGACACAGAATTAAATCAGGCTGAAAGGCTGAGATCTGTCGTCTTAGTACTGGCTCGTCCATGCCGTAATGTTGATCAATATCATGTCCGAGTAATACTAATTCTCTTAAAACACGCTGGCACAGGCCGCTAAATGAAGAGGCGAGAATCAAAACTTTCATGAAGTCTTCCTTAGGTTAGTGGGTTAAATATTTCTGGAGCTATTCATCCTAGATGTTAAAGGATCTATATGTAACATATGTTAAACAGCCCGCGGCTAAAAACTGAAGTATTCAGTGCTTGAATATTGAAGTCCATAAAAATTGCTATGTTCAGCAATTCCTATTAGCTGATTTTGAAATAACTTGACGCCTGTATCAACAAGTTATTGTGGGCTTTGGTGCTTAAGTGCGACAAAATAAGACCCTTAAGGACAAATTATCATCATTGCTTGGGATGTTATAGGAGGCGGGGAAGTAATAACTTTTTATTAGAACTCATTAGTCTGGAGTTATATGTAAGGCTTAGATAAGGGATATAACGTAATGATGGAAAAAACGCCCGAAACCGTAGACGGCATCGAGCGTTTTTAAGGAAAGCGAATAGTGGCTAACTTAAGCGCGAACGGCGTCTTCGTCGTCCTCATCATCTTCTGCTTCAAGTGCTTCATACATACGCTTATTTAACTGACTCAGCGTGACGATTAGGCAAAGCACCAACATGATCATGGCAAAACAGAAAATGAAGAGCCCCATGGTTAAGGGTTCAACCCCAGACTCTGGCATCAAAAGGTTGTGATTTGGTGTCATAATCATGGCCTCCATGCCGACGTAGTGCATGCCGCAAACAGCAAAGGCCATAACAAACGAAGCGCCAATCATTTGCAGCGTGCCTTCAAGGTTGAACGCTAGCCAAAAAGCAGCGGTTGCCGCGGCGATTCCAATAATGACCGATACAATAACTAATGTGTTGTTGTAGCTCATGTCGGCCGCGGTAATCATGGCGGCCATGCCGCTGTAGTGCATGCTCGATACCCCCGCACCCGCAATTACGCCTGCAATTAGCAGCATCGCTAATGAATTAGGGCGAATGCTTAGCAGGTAAAGCCCTAGGCCGACCACGAATACAGCAATAGCAAGAGAGGCTGCTGTGAGTAATGGATCATAAACGACAGGCATGCCCATATCGTAAGCGATCATGCCAATAAAGTGCATTGCCCATACGGCGCCGCCACCCAAAGCAAACGATGCAGAAATAATCCATTTTCCGCGTTGGCCTTCTTGGGCGTTGCGGATGCCGCGAACAAGTTGAAGCCCCGTGTATGAACCAAAGGCTGCAATGAAATATGAGAGCGCTACAAGAAAATAGTTGTAGCCAGGTTCGGCGTGGATCACGAGTTGTGTACTCCTCTAAGTGTGGCGAGTGATATTTTAGTAACATGTTTCTAAGTTGGCTTGATGAATCAGCATACTCTGAAATGTAGTTCATGTTAACGCTAGTATTGAACTTGTAATAGGTTAGAATACGCGCCATTGCTAGTGGCGAGAAGCTCTTGCTGCCAAAAACATTTGGTTTGCGCCATTTTGTTTATTTTTTAAGCAATGCGTTCTTGGTGTCGCTATGATGTATTTGGTGGCTTGTGTATTTTCAGTGCTGATGTTGCGTGACACTTCTTGAAGTGTAGCAACGTTCATTACCTGAATAGCTAAACATTATGGTCTTTGACCTCTAATTCATATTGATGTCTATGCAACAAATTACAGCGCAAAAACCAGCGGCATCTCGCGAGTTTACAGTTGGCATCATTGGGGCTAACCCGAATGCGCTTGCTGCTTTTAAACGTATCTTCAGTGTTACTGGTTATCGAATTCGTGCATATCGCGCGGTAGCTATTGCCTCGAATGCAACTAGTGTCGCCGGCGATGTTGATATTTTAGTGTTATGTGCAAATAACCCTAATGTTATGGCGCACTGGTTTAGTCGTCGCGAGTCAGGTGATATTCAAAAACCGATTATCCGTTTGGCCAAAACAGGCAGCGCCCTTATTGGTGATGAATTGATTGTCCCTGTTCCACTAAACCCGAGTAAATTCTTAAAAACCTTAGATGACTATACGATTAAAGAGTTAAAGTTTTTCCCTGAGTTTGAGATCGGTCGTGATGATGGTCGGGTTTCGGGTGAGACCTTGGCAGGTATTCGATTATTAAAAGGTGGCGTTGGTGATAATGTCCTTCCGGGCTTAAAACGGGCATTGGTCGTTGACGATAGCTTGCCGGTGCGCAAGCAAATAGAAATTCAATTTAGCTTGCTTGGCGTGCAGGCGCATTTGGTCGAGAGTGCCGAGCTGGCATTAGAGCAAATGCAGCGTATCCAATACGACGTAATTTTCTTAGATGTTGTTATGCCTGGCATGGATGGTTATGCCGCTTGCAAGCGTATACGAAAGTTAAAACAATATAAGTCTACACCTATTGTTCTACTGACAAGCCGGTCTTCTTCTTTCGATAAGTTAAAGGGGGCTTTGGCCGGCTGCGATACTTATTTAGTTAAACCTATAAATCACAATGACTTTGAAAATGTATTGAAAAAACATTTCAAACCGCAAGGAGATAAACAGTAATGACCACTAGCAAAATTTTAATTGTTGATGATTCGCCCGTTGATTTGGCTAATTTGAAAGGTATTGTTGAGGAGGCCGGTTATAGCGTTGTGACAGCCTCGGATGGAGAAGAAGCTTATAAAATTGCTAAGTCGGCGCGCCCAGATTTAATTCTGATGGATGTCGTTATGGAAGGCGTGGATGGTTACGAGGCCTGCCGTTTGATAACCAGTGACCATGAAACTGGAAAAATCCCCGTTATTTTTGTTACCAGTAAAAACCAGAAGGCCGATGAGGTCTGGGCAAAAATTCAAGGTGGTAAGGCGGTAATTCCTAAGCCGTACAAAAGCGAACAAATTTTAAACGCTATTCAAAGCGCATGAAGTTAACGGGCTTATGAATAAACTTACTGGCGCTGCTTTTAACCCGACTGACGCCATGCCTCAGCCTGTTGATACCCCGATGGCCTCAAATCGTTGGGATAGGCAGCGGGGCTACGGCGTTATTCTTGGCGGTATTCATATCCTGCTCCCTATTGGTGTGTTCTGTGAGTTTGTTTCCCAGCCAATTTTGACAACTTTGCCCAATTCTCCTAATTATTTCTTAGGTTTGATGAATCTACGTGGCAACTTGGCGCCAGTTTACGACATTAACCGCTTTATAGATGGCGACCGTTCCGCCCCTGCCGTGCAGGCTCGCCAGGTTATTATTTTAGGTAAAGGTGACGATTGTGCTGCATTACTGTGTGATGCGCCCCCTAGAACGTTCGATTTAACCTACGTTGCTTTTAATAAAGATTTTACCGCTGCACCTGAGTCAATTCAGAATTTGTTAACCCGCCGGTTTATGATTGATGGTGTTCCGTGGTTTGAGTTGGATTTTCGAAGTACTTTTAAACAATTGGCAGCACAGTAAATTTTAATTTCACGCTCACCTTGGAGTGATTCTTATGAATTTCCTTTTTAACTTGCGAATATCTCAGAAGATTATGGCGCTTGTCGCTGGTCTTTGTGTGGGTTTTATCGCAATTGGTATCGCTTATTTTGTGCAAATTAATATGCAGACACAGCAAGCGAAAGAGCGTGCACAACTCAACCAGTTGCAAGCTGCGTTGGTATCGTTAGCGACGCAAAGCAGTCAACTTAAGAGTAATTTAGACGGTAAAGCCGATGCTGAGGCATTGCTTGATCAGTTGCGTAGCAGCAAGTTGGCAAATGGTTCCGAGCTAAGCAATGTCACAGATTTGTTGAATCAATTTCTTGTGGCGGTTGGTGAGCAGGCGGCTGTACAAAGCGGCTTGCTTGAACGCGAAAAGGCGTTGGACGCGGCGGCGCTCGCGCTCGATGACGTGGTGGTTGACCCGTTGGCACTGGCGCAGTTGCGCGCTGCCGAATTTGCGTATCGTGCACAGCCAACAACGACAGGGTATGAAGCTGTTTTTGACAACATCGAGATGGTATCCCGAGAATCGGTGATCAATGCGTTGGAGGTCGTTGATGGCTATTCGGCGGCTTTTGAAGAGTTTGCATATTCTTTGAAAAATGCGCAGGTTCTTAGCGCGCGTGAAGGTGAACTGGAGCGAAGCTTAAATAATGCCTTGGTTGTTTTGGCTGCTACGGTGAACGATCAAGTTCTATCGACCGAAGCTGCAGCGGCTGAACTGGCACAGTTGATTGTTGCTGCGTTTATTGTGATGGTATTTGTGATCGTGACGGCAACAGCGATGGGGGTTTACTTTATCTATAAGAGCATTGTTTTCCCTATGGCGCACATACAAAGCGTGATTCGCCGGATTAACCGAGGCAAGCTCAAGGCGCGAGTAAAGCTTATTGAAAATGACGAGTTAGGTGATTTAGGGCGTGCTTTTAACCAACTGCTTGATGAGCGTATTCAAAACTTAGAGGAGCAATCGTTAGAGAACGAGCGCCTAAATAACTCAATTATTTCTTTAATTCGTGCGGTAGGAACTATTGCACGCAAAGACCTCACAATTAAGGTACCTGTGTCTGCCGATATTACCGGTACAGTATCGGATGCTATTAACCTATTAACATCAGAAACAGCCAAAACATTGGCCCAAGTGCGCACTATTTCTGGTGAAGTCGATAAAGTTGCCGATGTACTACAGGTTCAATCATCGGCAGTTGTACGCGTAGCTGAAGATGAGCGTAAACAAGTTATTGCCACTGCCAAGGCGTTAGAAACCTCCGCGCGAGCGATGAACGATATTGCTGCTAAAGCAGGTGATGCAGATAGCTTAGCCAAAGAGGCGATCTCTAGTACGCAACAAGCGCGTGAGTCGGTAGAAGGCGCGGTTGCCAGTATTTTAGGTATTCGCGAAACCATTTCCGAAACAGAAAAGCGTATTAAGCGCTTGGGCGACCGCTCGCAAGAAGTTTCTGGGATTGTGAGCTTGATTAACACCATTGCTGAACGAACACACATACTGGCCCTAAATGCCAGTATGCATGCGGCTTCTGCGGGTGAAGCGGGTAAAGGGTTTGCGGTTGTTGCCGATGAGGTTCAGCGCTTGGCTGAAAATGCCCGTGAAGCAACAGCGGACATTTCTTCAATGGTAAACAATATTCGTGTCGAGACATCGGATACGGTAAATATTATGAATAAGCTTATTGCCGAAGTGGCGGCGGGCACAAAGACTGCTGAATTGGCAGGGCGCCGTATGAACGATACCGACAAAACGACTAATGAGCTTGTGCAGCTTGTTGCGGTTATGGCGCAAAGTGCGATTAGACAAGCTGAAGTAACGAGTCGAGTGCGTGACCGAGCGATGATTATTCGAAACTTTACCGAAAAAACGGGTAGTCAGCTGGGGCAGCAAAAAGCCTATACCGATGGTTTGAAAAATCAATCTGCTTCTCTGGTTGCTCAGGTAAACCTCTTTAAGTTGCCCAGCGAACTGCTCGAAGCAGAGTCCGCACTTTTGACTAAAGCCAGTTAGTAGGCTGCACCGTGGCATACGACAGCTTATCGGCCGATCAGCAAGAGCTTCTTGATTTATTGCGCAATGAAATTGCGGATTATGTAGGCTCCGAGCCCGAATATTTGTGGAGCGATCACTGCATATGGTCTGAGCATTTTCAGTATGTCGGAGGGCAGTTAGAGCATTTATCTCGTGCAGTGCAAATGGTTGGGCTTGCAGGCTTGGCCATCAGCTGTGACTATCTGGTTAAAACTTTTTATGAGTTAGCCGCGCTTAAATTGCCACCGCCAGAACCTGTGCAGGTGGCGGTGTCGCGTTGGCCGATTGTTTTTTTAGGCTATTTACAAGGTGTGTTGGCCAAAGGAATTACTGCAAGCGGTGCGCAAGAATTAATTACTTACTTAACTGGTCCAGATTGGCCAATGCCATTATCTGCAGAAGATAGGCAGTCGCTATTGGCTGCCTTTGCTGCATCAGATGTAATAGTGGATGAACATGAAAATCTTTATCCGCAGGCTGTTTCTGATGAAGATGCCAGCTTGGCTGCGCCCGATGATGTTCGGCCTGAGTTGCTGGATGGTTTAATTACCGAATTGCCTGCACAGTCAGAATCATTTTCAGCCTCTATAGAACATTATATTCGAACGGGTGACGGCTCTTATTTGCTGACGGCCCAGCGGGTGGCGCACACCATTAAAGGTGCAGGCAATGTTGTCGGCATTCATGGCATCGCTAACTTAATGCATTACTGCGAGGATTTGCTTGAGGTTCACCAAAAAGGTGCTAGCGCTGGTGATGGCTTTGCGGACCTGTTATTAGATGCTGCAGACTGCCTAGCTAACATTTCAGATTACTTGCAAGGCTTTGCGCCTGCTCCTGATAATGTTGGTGCTTTGCTGGAGCAATTGCTGCAGGTGTTACGTGGTGATGCCTCGCTTAGCGAACCTGAAATGCCTGAATCGATGGCGCCACCTTTATTGCGCGAGTCAGTAGAGCCGCTAGTGAATAAAAGAGGCGCTGTTGTTGAATTGGAGGATGAGCTTAGTAACGAAGCGTTGGGTTTTGGTGATGTAGATTTAACGATATTGGACATTAGCCCAGAAGCTGACATGGCGGTTAAAGACGAGCAGGCTCCGTGCGCTGGCAGTGTCGATTTTGATGAAGGGGCCGGTGTTGCTGGTGTGGTCGATGTTCATGAAAACATCGATTTTCAAGAAAGCTTTGAGGGTGCAGCATTAACCAAGCAGCCGAATGAACGTTTAGAAATATTGCCAGCAGAGAATACAGCTGCCAACGAAATGGATATTGTACTAGCCGAAGATATAGCGATTGACCGTCAAGCTATTGATGAGCTGCTTGTTGATGACGCTGAGCTTTTTGCGGTGCTAGAGGATAGTGCTGATGATTCGTCCTTGAGTGATATTGATGCGCTTTTGGATGAGGTTGATATTGATGATGTTGGTTTAGATGCATTATTTGGCGATGAGTTATTAGATATTGAGGCTCTGGCATCGCAAGCTGTTGAGGAGCACTCGGGCGATAATATTGCGGCCCAAAATGAGGATTCGATTGCTGAGCAATTGGTGCCGTCCGATGAGGCGTCAGCTGCTGATGTCGATATACAAGCGCAAGATATTTCTTCGTCACTTGAGCCTAAAATTCAACCTCAGTTTACCGGCGAGAACAAGAGTGCCAATGAAGAGGAGGATTCAAAACCTCAGTTTAACCTTACTATCTCAGATGATAAGGCGACGGACTTGTTGCGTGTTGCAGGTGAAATTCAAATTGCCAATACCCAAATATTGTCGCGCGCAGGAGCGGCTCAAGGCGTTATTGAGTCGGTCTTGCGTTTTCAGAATCAATTGCTGGAGTTAGCTGAAGATTTAGATAAACGCTTAGCGCGTGAAGGCGCAATGTCGGTAGCGGCTGGCATTAGCGGCGAGTCTGAAATGGATCCTTTGGAGCTTGAGCGGTATAACGAGCTGCACAGTTTTGCGAGCCGCTTGCAGGAAGTGACAACCGATGCCAAAGAGGCAGTCAAAGATGTGGATCAATCGCTGCTCGAATTAAAAGGTATCGTCACCGATCAGCGCCAAATGGGTTTTGAAATGCAAAACCAAGTGCTGGGTATTAGGATGTTGCCGGCGTCTGTTCTTACGTCTCGTTTTTCTCGCGCAGTAAGGCAAGCTGCTCGGCTAACGAAAAAGTCGGCGGTGCTCGCTGTAGAGGGCGATGATGTCATGGTTGATTCGAGGGTGCTGCATACAATTGCTGACCCGATTCTGCATCTGTTACGCAACGCAGTTGATCACGGTTTAGAAACGACGGCGGCCGCTCGAGAGGCCAATAATAAAAGTGCTGAAGGCGTGGTTACGCTAAGTTTTGAGCGGGTGGGCGAGTCCGTGCGTATTTGTGTGAAGGACGACGGGCAGGGCATTGATTACGCCGCTATCGAAAAGCTCGCTATCGACAGGGGGCTTATCGCGCCGGATCATGATCATAGTTCCGCTGAATTACAGCGAGTGATTCTGACGCCAGGGTTTAGTACGCGTGCGCAAGCAACGCAAACTTCAGGGCGAGGCATTGGGCTTGATGTTGTTAATGATCAGGTGAGGCAGCTTAAAGGCACGCTGACAATGTCGAGTGACCAGGGAGCTGGCACAGAGTTTGAAATATTGGTCCCTATGAGTGTGATGTCTGCGCACTTATTGATGGTGTCGTGTGAAGAGCAATTGTTGGGGCTTATTAGTCGTGGTTTACAGCAAATTATTTATTTGCAAGCAGGCGATATTCAGCAAAATGATCAAGGTGAATATTTTTATCTGTTGCAAGACGATGAGGTACCGGTGTTAGCATTAAATGTTATTGCCGGGTTTGCTTCAGAGGCGAATATTAGCGCCTGCACAGCGCTACTTATTACGAGTAAGGCTGGTGGAGAGTTGTGTGGCATTGCGGTGGAGCAAATACGAGCAAGTGAAGAGCACGTAATCAAACCTTTAGGTCGCCTAACATACAAACCTATTGGCGTTACAGGGGCGGCTATTTTGGGTAGCGGCTCTATTGCTGCAGTTATGGATGTCCATGATCTGCCGGCTTTGCGATTTACTAAAGAGGAGCTTCTCCATTGGCAAGAGCGCACCGTGACTGCTCAGCGCGCGCAGCAGTTGGTGCGAAAACCCATTGCATTAGTCGTTGATGATTCGCTAAGCGCGCGGCGCGCGTTAGCGCAATTTATGGCTGACTTAGGCTACGAGGTTGTGACTGCCAAAGATGGCTTTGAGGCTATTGCTCAAATTGATAATATTGTCCCCACTGTAGCGCTTATTGATTTAGAAATGCCAAGAATGAATGGTTTAGAGTTGGCTGCGCATATGCGTTCGCAATCGCGTTATAGCGCCGTTCCTATAGCGATGATTACATCGCGAACTACGGCTCGGCACAAATTATTGGCTGAAAACGCAGGTGTCGATATCTATTTAAATAAGCCCTGGAGTGACGACGAACTGATAACAGCGTTGACACAACTGATGCCCGACATGGCTCAGGCAGCTAGCGCATAAAATAATGGTTTTTATTGCCCCATTATGACGCCTAAAGTTGAATAAATTTTAAGCAGGCTGCGATTTTGTCATAGAATGAAAGTGCTATCGAACTTGCGCGAATAAGGGCGATGTAATACCTGAAAAGTGCTTCCGTTTAATATACGACGTAAATTACGGTCCTGTTATGACAATCGAAAAAAACTATCTTAAAAGTAAGCCTATTTGTAAGGTTAAATTCATCCTTCCGAAGCAGCGCTTACAGGGCGCAAAAACCGTTCATTTGGTCGGAACATTTAATGATTGGGATATTGATGCTCAGAAGCTGCGTAAGCAAAAGACAGGTGAGTTCGCCGCTACACTCTCGCTGCCCGTTGGGGAAAAGCATGAGTTTCGTTATTTATTAGATGGCGAGCATTGGGAAAACGATGAATCGGCCGATCAATACGTGCCTTCGCGCGTTAGCTACGAAGAAAATTCGGTAGTGGTAGTTTAGGGCTTGTTTAATTGCGGTAATCGCTTACCGCAATTAAAGCCCTGTACAGCTACTGATGCAGGGCTTTTTCACTTTTTTAAAAGCGTTAATGCGAAACATTACTCCGCTTTTAACTCCTGTATCAGAACCCATGGTGACACGGCAGCAGCCCATAGGGTTGGGTTGCTTTTGGACCACAATTGAGCTTGTTCATCATTGACTGGATGAATGGCTTGGCTTTGCGTCCACTCTAAGAACTGTGCCTTGTTATCTTGGATAAGCTCTGCTCCCACCTCAATTAAGTCCAGTGGCTGCGAGACGTATATCAGCTTCCCGGCAGCAAAAAAGCGTTGTAGTTCTTCCCAGCTGATTTTGGCCGTCTGAGAAAGCAGCTCTTGTTTTGCGCTTGCTTTATCCATAATTAATCTCGGAAATTGTTAAATTGCAGTGGCTGGCCTAAATCTTCTTTGCGCAGCAGCGCCATAACGCCTTGAAGCTCATCGCGTTTTTTGCCGGTAACCCGAAGCTGTTCGCCTTGGATACTTGCTTGTACTTTTATCTTGCTGTCTTTAATGAGTTTGACGATTTTGCGGGCTAGATCGCTATCAATGCCTTCTTTAAAGCGAATACTTTGGTTGACGGTTTTACCTGAGTGGGCTGGCTTGCCGATGTCCATGGTGTTGCTGTCGACTTTTTGATGGCTAAGTTTGGAGCGTAAAATATCGATCATTTGCTGCAGTTGAAAGTCGTGTTCTGCCTTAATGACTAGGTGATCTTTTTTCCATTCAAAGCTGGCTTCTACACCACGAAAATCAAAGCGGGTTTCAAGTTCTCGGGATGCGTTTTCAATGGCGTGACGGGCGTCAGTGGTGTTGACTTCAGAAACAATATCAAAAGAGGGCATGGTGTATTCTCGTTATGTGCAAGCGGGCATTTTAACCTAGAAACTGCCGTTGAGAGGCAAAAAGATGCGTAGGCTTTTTTGATTCAACTGCAGTTTTTAGGGTTAAAGGCCTGGCGCTAAAACAGAAGTGGCGTGGTGATTTGGCAGTTTTTTATAGCAAAAAGCGGTTTATATTGGCCAGCAAGCTGCGGCTGTCGACTGGCTTGTGAAGTACCACAAGTTGGTCGAATGGCGTGTGGGCATTGGAGTCATCCTCGTTGGTAATGAGGATAATCGGGACGCGCACAGCGTTAAGCTCTGAAAGGTGACGACAAAAGTTGAGCGCTTGATTAATGTCGTCGTCATCGAGCACAACAATATCGGGGTTTTGCTGTTGCGCTGCGCTGAGTGCGTCGGTGTATGTGTCTGCAGAAATTAGGGTGCAGTGGCTAAGCAGCTGTTTTTCTATCATTGGGCGTGTATGACTATGCTGGTCGAGCAATAGCAGCTTGGGTAGCGGGGTGTATTGGCGTACGGAGACGCAGTTTCTACCGTTATCTTTTGAGCGATAAAGGGCCTGATCAGCGGCATGTACTAAGGAGGTGAGGTCACCGTTTTGGGTGTTGTTGAGTGTGCCGCCGCCAATACTGATAGTAACGTATTCGCAGGCACTGGATTCTCTATGCTCTATGCGTAGGTCCAAGATAGCTTCTCGAATTTGTTCTGCCACGTGGCGCGCGCCAGATTCTGGCGTGTTAGTCAGTAATACAATGAACTCTTCCCCGCCAAAGCGTGCCACCATGTCGCCGGGGCGGTTGGCGCATTGCGCAATGGAGGCTGAAACTTTGCGAATGCAATCGTCGCCGGCAATATGGCCATAACTATCGTTGAAGGCTTTGAAGTGGTCTATGTCTAGCAGCAGAATGCTAAGTGGGTCGCGTGAACGGTTGGCTTGTCGCCAATAATCTTGTGCGCGGTTTTCAAATGTTCGTCGGTTGTAAAGCCGAGTAAGGCTGTCGCGTTCGCTGAGTTCAGTAAGCTCTCGGTTGGCTTTATTGAGCTCGTTACGCATGTCGATAATGCGTTCCATTGCGCGAATTTTGGCTTTTAAAATTACCCGGCTAACGGGTTTGATGAGGTAATCGTCGCCGCCAGCTTCGATGCCTTCTTTGAAGTCGCTCTCTTCGCTTTTCCCGGTTACGAAAATAATGGGCACCCAGTGTTCGCCCAGCATTTCGCGAATAAGGCTGGTGGTTTCAAAGCCGTCGAGGCCTGGCATTTCTACGTCCATGATGATCATGTCGACAGCGGTTTCGTCCACGATGTGCATGGCTTCTTCGCCGTCTTGCGCCAATATTGCCTCGTGGCCAACCTCGTTGATATAGCGGCTGATGGCGTAGCGAAGTGTGGCGCTGTCTTCAACCAGTAGTATTTTCATGGGGCAATCATTACTCCGTGTCTACAAAAAGTGTATCACAGGGTGATTTTTGTGCTGAGAGTTTGCCGCTTTAATTACGTGAATCAGATGCCTATCGAGGTGGCTTTTAAGGGCTAATTTCGGTATGTTTGTCGGCTTTTTTGGACCGACTTATCCCACCATGTCTGACTTTGACGATATTCGCCCCTACAATGACGACGAAGTGCGCGCTACGCTCTTGCGTTTACTGAATGACAACGAATTTATCGATGCAATTGTGCGCCTTAAGCGCCCATTGCTTAGCCGATTAATGGCACCTTTGGCCCGCCCTTTGGCCCGCAGTGCTTTACATAAAGAAATTCGCGATGTTGATTCTGTTGAGGGCTTCCAAGCAAAAATAGAAAGCTACTTAGCGAAAAACCTTAATGAGACCACCAGTAAAATTACGGTTTCTGGTTTAGAGGCTCTGGATAAAACAAAGCCCTATTTGTTTATTAGTAACCACCGCGATATTGCGATGGATCCAGCGTTCGTCAATTGGGTGTTGTACCAAAATGGGTTTAAGACCCTGCGCATTGCGATTGGGGACAACTTGCTAACTAAGCCGTTCGCTAGCGATTTAATGCGCTTAAATAAGTGCTTTATTGTTAACCGAAGTGCGACGTCGCCGCGAGAGAAATTAAAGGCCGCTAAAAAACTGTCGGCGTATATGCATCATTCGCTAACACAGGATAAATCGAACCTTTGGATTGCGCAGCGCGAGGGGCGGGCTAAAGACAGTTTGGATATTACGAACCCTGCCATCATTAGTATGCTGGCATTAAATAAGCCTAAGCAGGAGGCTTTTGGCGACTATATCGCGTCTTTAAATATTGTGCCGGTCAGCATTTCCTATGAATACGACCCATGTGATGAGGCGAAGGCTCGTGAGCTAACAATAGTGGCTGAGCAGGGCGCTTACGAAAAAGCAGAGCATGAAGATGTGCAAAGTATTGCGCGCGGCATTACCGGGCAAAAGGGGCGGGTTCATGTGTCTTTCGGTTCGCCATTTACAGCTGAGTTGGAATCTGTTGAGGCTGTGGCGGCAGCATTGGATCGCCAAATAACCGAGAACTACGTGCTGCAGCCCACTAACTGCATTGCACACACGATTGTGCATGGTTGTGCGCCTAATGTTGTAATGGGGGCCGAAGTTAAACTCTATAAAGAGCAAGACCATAAGGCCGCAATGGCAGAGTTTGAAGCGCGATTAAAAGCGTGTCCTACCGCTTGGCGTGAGCGTTTTTTGAGTATTTACGCAAATCCAGTGGCTGCTAAGTTGGCCCTTCAGCATGCTGAGTAGCGAACTTAAGCAATGCATCCAGCAAGGCTACTCTACCTACCTTAAGGCGAAGGGGCATAAGCCGCGCTACGGCCAAAAGTTAATGATTGCTGCTATTGCGCGTACATTGGGCGGCATTAGTAGTGATAACGACGGTGAGCGCACGAGTGATGGCCATGTTTGCGTAGTTGAGGCTGGTACTGGTACTGGTAAGACCGTTGCCTACTTGTTGTCGGCAATTCCTGTTGCCCGAATGCTCGATAAAAAAGTTGTTATTTCTACGGCAACAATTGCTCTGCAAGAACAAATTATGTTCAAAGACTTGCCTGATGTGCGTAAGCATTCCCAGTTGGCTTTTGATTACACGCTAGCCAAAGGGCGTGGGCGCTACTTGTGCTTGAGTAAGCTGGATCGCTTATTGGCAAATGATGATGACCCCTACATCCCCCTTTATGAGGAGGTTGGCCCTAGCGACTCAGACCTCCCGCTTTATAACTCCATGATTACGCAGCTTTCGAGTAATCAGTGGGATGGCGATCGCGATAGTTGGGATGAGGAAATCCCTCAAGAGCAGTGGGCTAGGGTGACGACAGATCACAGGCAGTGTACCGGACGGCGGTGTTCGCATATTCGCAATTGTGCCTTCTTTAAAGCCAGAGAAAGCCTTGATGAGGCCCATGTGATAGTCGCTAACCATGATTTGGTATTGGCTGATTTGGCTCTGGGTGGCGGTGCCATTTTACCGAAGCCAAGCGATACCATTTATATCTTCGACGAAGGGCACCATCTGCCAGATAAGGCCTTGAGCCACTTTGCGGCGCATGCGCGCGTTATGGCGACAAGCCGTTGGTTGGGGCAAACAGAAGGCCAGTGGTCGAGCTTTATGGAACCGTTTGCTAGCGCTATCGGCGTGGTTGGTCGCGCTCAGGGCATGGAAAAGCACCTAAAAGATGCGCGTCAGTGTGTGGACATGCTGCCCCCGCTACTTAAATCGTTAATACCGTTGATGGATGCTAACCAGCCTACTGTGCGCTACCGTTTTGATTCTGGCGAGGTTCCGGCGGATATCGGTGAGGTGTGCGCTGCAGGTGAAGAGGTGTTTACACAGCTTGCGCAGGCATTTGAAAAGCTAACAGACGAGCTGAGCCGTTTGTTGGAAGACGAGCATAGCTCTGTCGATAAACAAAGTTGCGAAGCTGCGTTTGGTGTTGTGGGTAGTTGGTGGACGCGGGCAGAGGCTGCGCAAGACCTTTTTAAGAGTTTCGCCCATAGTGCCGCGAATCCGCGTTGGCCAATGGCGCGCTGGGTAACGTTGATCGAGCAGGGTGAAACAGTTGATTTTGAGTTGGTCTCTAGCCCAGTTCTGGCTTCGCATACACTTTCTACCCATTTGTGGGAGCCAGCTTATGCGGCTATAGCAACATCGGCCACATTGACGGCGCTCGGTACATTTGACCGATTTTCTATGCGTGCCGGCGTCCCGAAAGATGCAACTTTTGAGGTGGTGCCAAGCCCTTTTGACTTCGATAAAAATGCTGTGTTGCGCGTGCCTGCGCGCGCAGTCGAGGCGCAAAATGCTGAGGCACATACGCAAAGCGTCATTGAGTTGCTGCCGGATATTATCGACCCTGATATGGGGTCGTTGGTGTTATTTGCGTCGCGTCGACAAATGTTGCAAGTCTTCGAGGCACTGCCGTCTTCATGGCAAGACCGCGTGCTCATGCAGGGGGCAGCATCCAAGCAAGCGCTATTAAGTGATCATCGCAAGGCTGTTGATGCAAAAAAGGGCAGCATTTTATTTGGCTTGGCAAGTTTTGCAGAGGGTGTCGACTTGCCTGGTAATTACTGTGCGCATGTCGTTATTGCTAAGATTCCTTTTGCTGTGCCTGATGACCCTATCGAGGCGGCGATGGCCGAATGGATTGGGCAGCAGGGGGGGAATGCTTTTATGCAAATGAGCGTGCCCGACGCAGCTGTTAAATTGGTGCAAGCCTGCGGCCGGTTGCTGCGTACCGAAACCGATAACGGCGTGATTACCATCTTAGATAAGCGCCTTTTAACCAAGCGTTACGGGCAGGCAATATTAGATGCTTTGCCGCCTTTTCGACGTGAATTAAATTGCTAGTCGCGCTATGGCTGTAACTAATTTGTTGTTGGTGTGCCTTGCGGAGCTAGAGGAAGCGTTGTGCAATGGTGGGCTTTGGAGCCCTTGTTCGCCCGCCCCTAGCGCTTTGCAAAGTAGCTTGCCATTTTGCGTGGATGCGCTAACGCTGGAGCAGTGGCTGCAATTTGTTTTTTTGCCGCAGGTGCGATCCCTGCTTGCATCCGGTGTGGCCCTGCCGTCTGAGAGTTCTATTGCGCCAATGGCGGAGCAAGCCTTTGCAGCTTACCCAAATCCCCTTTCTGATGTGGTGCGCATCTTAACTTCAATCGATGAATTACTCAGAAATAACTATTAATACACTGAAGGAGTGTCTTTGTGGCTTTTAAGTCCATTATTGCGCATCGGTTATACCGTGCATCACCGTCGGCGCCGATAACTAAAACACTATGCAGCGAGGTTTGGCCTTTAACGGGCAAAACGGAGGACTGCGCGCGCGCCTTAAAGCATGCGTGGCTAAAGCGCGGTGGCAAGGTGTACGGTCGTTTTCATGATGCGGCTGGCGAGAACCCCTTGCCGGCCTGGCTTGAGGGTTGGCAAGGCGAGGCTTTTAGCTTCTTAAAGTTTTCTACGCAATGGCTTCAGCATGCTGAGGTATTGCTCGGGCAAACAGAGGAAGTCTTGGATGCCTACTGTTTTTTTGCGCACGAGGCTTTAGAGGCCGGTGAGGTATGCTGGTTGTTTTTGGCGGCTCATGAGGCAGCGTTTGCAGTCAATGGCGATATGGCGCTTGATGATACGCATTACCTGGATACCTCGCATATTCTAATGGCGGCGAAAATTAATCTTTCGGAGTGGCAAAGTGGCGAAAGCAATAAGTACCTTACTTTTGTTCGCGCTCCAGGTGAAAAAGAGCTCAGCGAGTGGTTTGAGAAGGTGGTCGGTTTTACCGATAAGTTGGATACGGCTAAGCAAACCGAGCAGCTGCTGGCAGTTGTCGAGGATTATACGCGCAAGCTGCCCGATGAGGTCGCTGAGCAAACACGTGAAAAAGTTGTGGAATATTGTTTAGAGCAAAGTAAGGCTGGGGAGTCGGTGACGATTGATGCGTTATCGCAGAATGTGACACCCGATAGTGCGGAAGACTTTAAAGCCTTTGCAATGACGCATGATGCGAAGCCGCCATCAGACTTAGTCCCGCATGCTGGTCAGCTAAGGCAGTATGTGCGTATAAGTGGCCGCAATGAGCAGATGAGTATGAGCTTTTCTTCGGGCTGCTTGGGTGAGGCGGTGGTATATGATGCTGAGAGCGATAGCTTGACCATTAAAAATATTCCGGCGGCGCTTAAGTCGCGCTTACTTAAACATATGAAATAAGCCTTAGCCGCTGGTCGCCAATTAACACCGCTGTGCGCTAGGTAACAGCGGCGGTGTTAATTGTGTGGTTATATGCAGTTAACTGTGTTCCCCCTTTTTTTGTTAACGATTTTATATGTTTCATAAAACATTACATTCATTTTGCGCCATAGCATTGCTTGCTGCTATCTATTCTCCAGCAGCTTGGGCCGAGTGGCTGACGCTTTTTGAGCCTCAGCAAACAGGTGTTAATGAAGTGGTTGCTGGTGACGGCCGCGATGCATTCAGTGCGTTTGGCTGTGTGGAGTGCCATAGTGGCATATCTGATCAGCGCTATCGTTCAGGCTTTCGCGTATTAGAGGGGGAGGTTGTTGAGCAGAGCATAGAGGCAAAAATGGCTGCACCTTATTCGCCGGTCATGCCGTCTGCACAAAAACTGCGTTTGGGGAGTAGGGAGTATTGGCCTTCAGATGAGAATAGTGCTGTTTTCCTAAGGCGGGTACACAAAGGCGTGCTTGGTGTTCAGCCGAGCCTAACCTTGCTTAATCGCGCTTCGCAGGAGGAGCAAGACGCAGTTTTGGATTATGTCCTGATGTTTTAGTTTTCGTGTTTTTGCTAAAAAGGCTTTGAGGTGTTCCTCAAAGCCTTTTTTGTTTTTAAAGGTAGCCTTCTTTAAAAACGCCCACCGCATGGAATTGTTTGTAATCTTGCACGGCTTGAGCGTACCAAGTGTGTGAAGTGCTTTCGGCGGTTCGCTGAAGACTCATCTCCCTTTGTAAATTCTCGGGGGTGGTGTCACGCCAAAAATAGATGCCGAGCTTTGGGTAGATGTAAGACATGCCAAGCTGAGGGTCTTCGTGGTCGTAATTGCCCCGCAGGCTCATGCGCATTACGGTTTTATGTGCCTGTTGCTTTAGTGGGTTAAAACCGAAAAGTCGAGGCTCTAGCGTTGTAATAATAGGGTCTTTGTTGATGCAGATGGCAACGGCTTTTTCGTGTTGAAAGTCGACTACCAATTTACCTTGGCAGTATATGTCCCGCTGCTGGGTGTGGCGTTTTTGTGGGCTGAGTGATTGCATAGCTTGCGAGACATCTGTTCTCGACATGCCGAGCATCACGGGTCCAATGCCGCGATTAGGGGTGATTTCTAGCATAATCTTGCAACGTAAGCTTTTGACTTACGGTTCCGGGTTGTGAATTTTAAAACCTTGTTCGTTTCTTTCTATTATGGTTGACCCGCCTTGGGTCTGTGGCGCTATTGGTATCTCTACTCGGCCCGCTTATAAGTGCGAGCTCGAATAGGGTGCTTTATAGGGCGGCGCCATCATTTGTATCCTTGCGCCGCAATCATAGTCAAATAAAAAACGCTAGGCACGACATTTTTTGTCATTGTTTGCGTTGCTGTGACATTTTTGGTTTTTTGTGGTTGTTTTCTATGCGCACTTGGTCTTTCGATGGATGCATAGCGGCGCGCTTGGTAGGCTTTGGCGCAAAAGTTCCCAGAGTGATTGCATGTTGTAATGAATGCCCATATAATCCGCGCCCCGATTCCACGGCCTTTGGGTTGTGGTTCTCCTTGCCTCACTGCATATTGCGGGAGGCTTAACCCGTAAGGAGCTTACAATGCGTCATTACGAAATCGTGTTCCTGGTCCACCCTGATCAGTCTGAGCAGGTGCCTGGCATGGTTGAGCGCTATACAGCGTCTATAACCGGTGCTGGTGGTACTGTTCACCGCTTCGAAGACTGGGGTCGCCGCCAGTTAGCTTACTCAATTAACAAAATTCACAAAGCACACTACATTCTTTTGAATGTTGAATGTTCTGGTGATGTGTTGGAAGAGTTAACCACCACTTTCCGCTATAACGATGCCGTTCTTCGTAGCATGGTTGTCCGTATGGACGATGCCGTGACTGAAGAGTCGCCCATCATGAAAGCTGAAAATGAAAATCGCGAGCGCAAGCAGCGTGCAGAGCGTCGTCAAGAAGAAGCCGCTACTCGCACTGAAGATGAACCCCAAGCTGAAGACACTGGTGCAGATGACAGTGACGATATAGCTGAAGAAACTGAGGAGAATTAATCATGGCTCGTTTTTTCCGTCGTCGTAAATTCTGTCGTTTCACTGCTGAAGGTGTTGCACAAATCGATTATAAAGATTTGGAAACACTTAAAGCTTATGTTACTGAAACTGGCAAGATCGTTCCTAGCCGTATCACAGGTACTAAAGCAAAATACCAGCGCCAATTGGCGACTGCTGTTAAGCGTGCACGTTACGTTGCTTTATTGCCATATACTGACAGCCACGAGTAAGGGGTAGCCAGATGGAAGTTATATTGCTTGAAAAAGTTGGCCGTCTCGGTACGGTTGGCGATAAAGTTACTGTTAAATCAGGCTTTGGTCGTAACTACCTTTTGCCGCAAGGCAAGGCGATTACGGCTACTGCGACTAACATCGCTGAATTCGAAGCCCGCCGCAACGAGCTTGAAGCTGCTGCCAACGACAAATTGGTATCTTCTAAAGCGCGTGCAGAACAACTTGCAGAGCTTGTCGTTACTATTAAAGCGAATGCCGGTGACGAAGGTAAGTTATTTGGTTCTATTGGCGCGCGCGATATTGCCAATGCAATCAGTGCTGCTGGCGTTAAAGTCGCTAAAGCTGAAGTTAAGTTGCCAGAAGGTACTTTACGTGAAGTGGGCGAGTATGACGTTAATGTGCAGCTGCACGTTGATGTTATCCAAGCTGTTAAGTTGGTAGTAGAGGCCGAATAAGCCTTAATTACTCGCTTTAGCTTTACAGAAAGGCATGGGTGGAGATAATCCGCTCGTGCCTTTTTTATATCTGTCGTTTTTTTGCGTATGATGCACGCACGTCTAACTCCTGTTGTTACCTAGAAAGATTCATTATGGCTGACCTAGATCCCGATTATCCCGATTTTCACCACGATGGTGGTGTTGTTGCGCGTGAAGAGTCTGTATTGCCGCGCTCGATTGAGGCTGAGCAGTCGGTGCTAGGCGGGCTAATGCTGGATGCAACAGTTTTTGATGCTGTGTGTGAGGTTATATCAGAGGCCGATTTTTTTAAGGCTGCACACAGGCAAATCTTTCACGTCATGTTGCATTTGGTTGAGCAAGAGCAGCCCATTGATGTGATTACCGTGTCTGAAGAGCTTAATCGGCGTGATGAGCTGGCTGCAGCTGGTGGCCTAGGTTACTTAACTGACTTGGCCGCCAATGTGGCAGGTAGTGCAAACTTAAGTGCCTATGCGCGTATTGTTCGCGAGCGTTCTACTTTGCGTCAATTAATTTCGGCCGCCGGAGAAATTAGCCAAGCTAGTTATAACCCTGGCGAACTTGATTCTGATGAGCTTTTACAGTTGGCGGAAAAGCGACTGCTAGAAATTGCTGAAGATAGACCCAAAGAGGGTGGTTTTGAAGGGGTAAACAGCTTACTAAAAACTACGGTCGCCAAAATTGATCAGTTGTTTCGCTCAGACAGCGACCTCACGGGGCTAGCAACAGGGATTACCGATCTAGACGAGCGAACTGCAGGTTGGCAGCCAGGAGAATTAATTATTTTGGCGGCTAGACCATCGATGGGCAAGACCGCTTTGGCGCTTAATTTCGTTGAGGCTGCGGTAATGACTCAGCCCAAGCCAACGCTTATTTTTAGTATGGAAATGCCGTCCGACTCTTTGGTGATGCGGATGTTATCTTCGATTGGTCGTATCGATCAGGGACGTATTCGCAACGGTAAACTCCTGGAAGAGGATTGGCCGAAACTAGAAGCGGCGGCCCGAAAGTTAAAAGACAAGCTACTATTTATTGACGATACGCCAGGTTTAACGCCAAGCGATGTTAGGGCTCGTGTTAAACGCATCGCAAGGGAGCACGGTAACCCAGGCATGATAATGCTCGATTATTTACAGTTGATGCAGGTGGCAGGTTCTACCGAGGGGCGTACGCAGGAAATTTCCGAGATTTCACGCTCGTTAAAGGCGTTGGCCAAAGAGTACAGTTGCCCTGTTATCGCTTTGTCTCAGCTTAATCGAAGCGTGGAATCGAGACCTAATAAGCGGCCAATGAACAGTGACTTGCGGGAGTCCGGTGCTATTGAGCAGGATGCAGATGTGATTTTGTTTATTTACCGTGACGAATACTACAACGAAGAAAGCCCCGACAAAGGCATTGCTGAGTTAATTATTGGTAAGCAGCGTAACGGTGAAATTGGTACGAGCAGGGCGGCATTCGTAGGTAAATACACGCGTTTTGAAAACTTGGCGCCAGAGTATTTTAATAATGAGATGCATTAATTGTGATCTTGTTATGTTAATTGTAACCAAAATTGAATATAGGTTTTAAATGCAAAGCTTTCATCATATTGCATCATTAAGGCAAGCTTTGCAGGCACATCGCGATGCTGGTCGTACTATTGGGTTTGTGCCAACGATGGGTAACCTACACGATGCTCATATTGCATTGGTTAAGCAGGCAAAATCTTTGTGCGATGTTGTTGTGGTTAGTATTTTTGTTAACCGATTACAGTTTGGCTTAAATGAAGATTGGGACCGTTACCCGCGAACGCTCAAAGAAGACAGCGCCCGTTTAGTTGGTGTGAAATGCGATTATCTCTTTTGCCCCGATGAGCATGAGATATACCCTAATGGCATGGACCAGCAGGCGAGGGTGATTGTGCCGAGCATGGCTGATGTATTGTGTGGTGCCAGCCGCCCAGGGCATTTTGAAGGTGTTACAACGGTTGTTTCTAAATTGTTTAATATCGTGCAGCCGCAAAAGGCGGTTTTTGGTATTAAGGATTATCAGCAGCTTGCTATTATTCGGCGTATGGTTGAAGACTTGTGCATGCCTGTTGAAGTCGTCGCGGGTGATATTGTGCGTGAGCCTGACGGCTTGGCTATGAGTTCGCGTAACGTGTTTATTAGCGAGCAAGAACGGCCGAAAGCAAACCAGTTAAACAGTAGCTTAAACTGGATTGTTGAGAAAATAAAAAATGGCGAGAGAAATTATCTCGCGCTAGAAGAGGCAGCCGCACAACAAATTAAAGCGGCTGGGTTTAGTGTTGATTATGTATCCATTTGCGATAGCCAATATCTGCAGCCGGCCGCGAGCGATGATACACAATTAACAATTTTAGGTGCTATGTATACACAGGCTGCCCGATTAATTGATAACGTCAGTCTTACGCTAGAAGCGTAAACGCTACACCAGTATTTAGAGGTTTTTCCATGCAATCCACCTTATTAAAAGGCAAGTTACACATGGCGCGTGTAACACAAGCAGAGCTTTGGTATGACGGTTCTTGCGCAATAGACAGTGACTTTGTAAAGTTGGCCGGTTTATGTGAGTTCGAGCGCATTGATATTTACAATGTCGATAACGGCGAGCGCTTCAGTACCTATGTTATTTTGGCTGAGGCGGGCTCGAAAACAATTTCGATGAATGGCGCTGCAGCGCGTAAAGTGCAAGTTGGCGACCGCGTTATTATTGCTGCCTACGGTCAATACAGCGAAGCGGAGATGGCTGCTCACAAGCCTAAGCTTGTTTACTTGGGTGAAGGCAATACGGTTGAGCGAACCAGCAATACAATTCCGGTACAAGTTGCCTAAAAGCCCCTAAGTGGCTTCGGTAAAATTAAAAAACGCGCTAATAGCGCGTTTTTTAATTTGCATAAGCGAGTGTTTTAAGTGAATGGTTATTGTTGGCTAACTTTGAAAAAAGTCAGCATGTCATTCATTGCTCGGGCTTGCTCAGCCATGCTTTCACTGGCAGCAGAAGCCTGCTCAACTAGGGCAGCATTTTGCTGCGTCATTTGATCCATCTGCGATACCGCAGTATTGACTTGCGTAATACCATTTTTTTGCTCAGTAGAGCCTGTGACAATGTTTTCCATCATTTCGGTGACGTGTTGAACTTCTTGCACGATTGATTGCAGGGTTTTGCCAGAAGCCTCGACAAGCATTGTGCCGCTTTCCACTTTGTTGCCCGAATCTACGATTAGGTCTTTAATTTCTTTAGCTGCGCTGGCAGAGCGCTGCGCTAAATTGCGAACCTCATTGGCAACAACTGCAAAGCCGCGGCCTTGCTCACCCGCACGTGCAGCTTCAACGGCGGCGTTCAGTGCCAATAAGTTAGTTTGGAAGGCGATTTCATCAATGACAGTAATAATGTTGGAAATTTTTTCGCTGGATTTCGCTATTTCGGTCATTGCCTCGGCACTATTTTTAACCGATTGGTCGCCTTGTTCTGCGATCTTGCATGCCGATAGTGCTCGTTTGCTGGCAAGAATTGCTTGTTCCTCGCTGCTGATCACTGACTGCGTCATTTGCTCCATGCTAGAGGCTGTCTCTTCGAGTGATGAGGCTTGCTCTTCTGTGCGCGAACTTAAATCTTGTGTTCCCGCCGAAATCTCATTAGCGCCACGGGTGATATGATTCGCGGCGTTATTCACGCTGCAAATAACGTCAGTTAATTTATCGAGTGATGCATTGGCGTCGGTTTTAAGTTGTGCAAATTCGCCGCTGTACTCGCGAGCAATACGGTACGTTAAATCACCTTTACTCATCGCGTTAAATAAGCTGAGGATCTCTTCTAAGGCGATATTGGTTGTGCTCGTCAAGCGGTTAAGCCCTTCGCTAACCACTTTAAAGAAGCCTTTTTTGCCGTCCAAATTAATGCTTTGGCTAAAGTCGCCATGTGCAGCGGATGTTATGATCTGATCGATTTCTTGCTCTATCTCTACTTCATTGGTTCTATCTAGCCATTCAACGACGGTACCTAGGCGTTCGCCTTGGGTATTGGTTATTGGGTTGGCAACAATTGAGAATGTTCGTTGGTTAACTTTGAATTCAGTATTGAGTGTTTGGTTTAGTGCCGCTATTGATCTTTTTTGGTGCTCAGGTTGCCTATGGAATTTATGCATAGACATACCGATGATTTTGGACGGATCAAAGTTGGGAATTGTTTGTGCCAAATCTTTTTGGGCGCTAGACATCAGTGACGACAAAGACTTATTGGCATAGATAATATTGAAGTCGTTATCGGCAATCATTGTGCTGGTGGATGAGCTGTCGAGCGCTTGACGTATGCGAGCATTTTCTTGTGCAAGCGCTTGTTCTCTGTGTTGCTTGGCAAGCTTCTCGGAAATATTGTCCCACTCAACTACCGTCCCTAAAAATACGCCTTTTTCGTTACGTATTGGGCTGGCTTTTAATGCAAACGTTAACCCGCTTATTTTTAATTCGGTTGTATATGTGCTGGTAAGTTGCGAGAGTAATTGCCGTTGATGTGATGGCGCTTTATGGAACGTATCAATATTTATGCCCATGAGTGTTTTAGCGTTAAACTGCGGTATTTCTTGTTTTAGTTGTGGCTCGGCTTCTTGCATTAAATGATGAATAGAGTCGTTCATGTAGATAATATTGAAATCATTATCGGCAATCATCACCGCCGTTGCTGAAACATCTAGCGCCTGCTTAATCACTAAACTTTTTTCAGCTTCTTCTTTCGCTTGGGCGGCAAGTCGTCGCGCTTCTGAAGCGTTTTCTTCGGCTTCCTTCGCGCTAGTTGCTTGTGCTTGCCTTGCGCGTTCGATGGTGGTGTAGGCGTTGTTGGTCCCGCCAATGAGTTCACTTAAATCGCCAGCATAATTATTATCAATGGGGCTGTTTTGTTGACCGTTGGCTAGGCGATTAAGTGATTCGTTGACAGCGTTAATTGCACTATTTGTACTGCTTGTTAAGGTATTGAATGCTTGCGCGGTTTGACCGATCTCATCTCTCTGGTTTAGAGGTATCTTTTGTGAGAAGTCTCCCGTTGCTTGCACGTTGCGTATAACCCTCGCCATCTGAAGTATCGGGTTAGCAATAACATTGCTTATCAATAAGGCAAAAAAGGCAATGGCAATGCAGCTAACAATGGCAATCGGGGTTAACCATTTTCCTAGGCTATAGATGCCGGAGAATGCTTCAGCTTTGTCTATTTCGGCGAGTATATTCCAGCCCAAACCGTTGAGCTTAAGCGGTGCGTAAGCACTCAATACCATGTTTCCATTGTAATCGGCAATAATGTCAATGCCTGTTTCGCCGGCGATAGCGGCATCGCCAGCGGCTGTTTTAACGGCTCCTTTTTCGGGGTGTTTGAATGATGCGCTCACGCTATGGTTTTTAGGGTCAAGGTAGGAGTCTGAGCGCATTAGGCTATCGGGCCCAATAAGGTAACTTTCGCCGGTTTGCCCCATTCCAGAGCGCTCGCCCATGATCGCGTTGATGGGTTCTAATGGAATTTGAAAAATAAGCACGCCAACACGCTGGCCATCGCGGAAGATGGGGGAGGCGATAAAGCTAGCCGGGGCGTCGTAAGAGGGCTCGTAGGTTGCAAAGTCTGTTATTGAAACTTTGCCAGGAGAAAGCTTGTTTGCTTTACTGAAGGCCTCAGCAAAATTAGTTTTGGCGTAGGGGCCGGTAGTTAATGACGTGCCGTAATCTAGCTCTTTAAATACCGAATAGACGATGTTGCCTGCAGTGTCGGTAATAAAAATATCATAAAAGCCAAATTCGATTAGAAAATTTCTAAAATTCGGATGATACGATGCGTGCGTATTGTGGTAAACGCTGCGGCCTTCGGAGGCATCGAGATTGTGTTTTTCACCTAGCGGGTGTGGGTTTTCAAAAATGTATTTATGTTGAAGAATAACCGCTTCAGGCGATAGAGCTTTTAGTAATGAGTCTGTATTTATGGCCTTGCCATCGTTGCGTGCTTTATATTCTGAGCCAAACTGCTGAGTGTAGTATTGATTTAGTTCTTGCCTAAGTTGCTCTGTGCTTTCAAGCGTATTGCCGGAGGATTCAACAATTCGCGTGAAAATTCGGCCAAAAGCACTGGCCGCCTCTACGGTTTGCGACGACTCGGCGAGGGTAATTACCTGGCTTTCAACTTGCTCGAAGTAGCGTTGTATGGCAGAGGCTTTGATGTCGCGTATGGATTGCAGTTGCTCAAAGGCTTGCTTTTCTAAAAGCTGCATTGCTATTTGATAGCTCATTACCGATACGACTACCATCGGTGTTAGGCCGGCGAGCAATAATGAGTAGGTTAGTTTTTTAGGTAAAGTCAGGTTTTTAAACCACTGCTTCATTGATCTCATCCGTTATTGTCGTCAGTTGTCGTAGTGCTACTAGCAAGGAAATTTATCTGAGGCTCTCCCTTGACTATAGCTCGTAGATCTTGCTGTTACCGTCAGAGTAAAAAAAATAGGCTGTAGGTTAAGAACAATTTATAATCGAATTAAATTTTTTATTACTTTTAGAATTGTGAGCGTTTTATGAATCCAGTATTGCGTATTGGTGTTTTGGGGGCGGCAAAGATTGCGCGTACCCAATTAATTCCCGCTATTGAAATGGCTAACGGTGCAGCATTCTGGGGCGTTGCCTCTCGGAACAGGCAAACCGCGCAAGCTTTTGTTGAGCAGGTCGGCGGCGGTGTTGCGCTTGAGGGGTATCAAGCTTTGCTTGATGCCGAGGAGGTTGATGTGATTTACAACCCGCTACCGAATGATTTGCATGTCGAGTTATCGATTAAAGCTTTAGAGGCGGGCAAGCATGTTCTTTGCGAAAAGCCCATTGCGTTAAATGCCGAAGATGCAAAACGTTTATCGCTAGCGGCTAGCAAATTTCCTGAGTTAAAAGTGATGGAGGCCTTTATGTATCGCTTCCACCCTCAGTGGCAGCAGGTACTAGATTGGATCGCCGAGGGGGCGATTGGTCAGGTGCGCAGCGTGTCGAGTCAATTTTGCTATAACAATCATGACCCTGCGAATATTCGCAACAACCCTGCTGCCGGTGGCGGTGCGTTGATGGACATTGGTTGCTATGGGATATCGGCTACTCGGATGGTTATGGGTTGTGAGCCTCGTCGAGTCGTAGCGGTGGCCGAGATGCATCCTGAGTTTGGGGTTGATGATGTGTCGCATTTGATAATGTCTTTTGCTGATGGCGCGAGTGCGACGGTAGTTGTAAGTACTAAATCTCAACGCAGCCAAAGTGTGACAATCGAAGGCTCGGCGGGGCGGATAGTCTTAACGCATCCGTTTTATTGCGACGAGGGTGATGAGCGTATCATCCGGTTGGAAACCGATGATGCGGATCAAGAAATTGCCTTTGCTGGAAGCATTAACCACTATCAGTTGATGGTGGAGGCGTTTGTATCTAGTGTGAGCAATAAAGCCGCTGTGCCTTTGTCTTTGAGCGATTCCGTGGCGAATATGGCTGTTATTGATGCTGCATTTCAAAGCATCGAGTCGCAAACGTGGGCCGCCATACCGCGTGATTATGAATAGCGCTCAGTATTGTTGTTGCAAGGTGGCATTGCATGAGTGCTAAGGTTTCTTCTGTTGATTATTCTTTAGGCTTCCCCTTTGCTTACGGGCGGCCAGTGTTGGGTGCGTTATTAAAGAATGAAAATCAGCATTTTGTAGTGCACGAGCAACTAGGTTTTGTGCCAAGCGGTGAAGGTGAGCACCTTTATTTGCATATGGAAAGTGATGGCGATAATACGCAATGGGTTGCAGAGCAGTTGGCGATTGGTTTAGAGGTACGTAATGTTGATGTTGGCTTTTGCGGTTTAAAAGATCGCAATGCGATCACTCGGCAATGGTTTTCGGTATACGACCCAAAGTCTGAACTGCAAGCGAAGCTGGACACGGCTTGTGAAAGGCTGCCTGCAAACCGGTTGTTGGAAGTTACAAGAGGGCAAAGTAAATTGCGCCGTGGCCAGCATGCCGGCAATGCATTTGTGATTACACTGCTACTTGATGAAGATGGCGAGGCAGAAACACAAGCGGCGCTGGAAAGGCGGCTGTCTTGCGTTCGTGAAGGTGGTGTTCCTAATTACTTTGGGTTGCAGCGCTTTGGCCGAAATGGCAATAACCTACCGGCTTTCCAGCAATGGTTGGAGCGCGCTCAGAGTGAAAGGCAGACAGCTAAAAAGGGGCGATCGAAAAGAAAACCTCGCGGTATTATTCTATCGGCCGCGCGCTCTTACTTGTTTAATTGTATTCTGGCTGAACGCGTCAGTGCGCAAAATTGGTGTGATCTGCTAGAGGGCGATGTGGCTATTCAAGGTGTGCCGGCAGGGCCTTTGTGGGGGCGCGGCCGCAGTGCAACGCAGCTAAAGGCGTTGGATATAGAAGCTCAAGCGCTTTTACCGTTAAGGCACTGGGCTGATGCGCTCGAGCATTTGGGGCTTAATCAAGAGCGGCGCGCTTTTGTAAGTACACCTAAAAATTTACAGTGGCGAATCGGAGAGGGCGTATTGATAATCTCGTTTGAGCTGCCCCCTGGTGAGTATGCAACAGGCGTATTAAGAGAGCTTTGCTTGTGCCGCGAGCCAAGTCGTCATCTGGATGTTTAGCGTGGTTATTTAAATGGCGCTGGTGTCTTGGGCAAAGCACAGGGCTTCAGTATAAGCTTCGCTAATATCGTCTTCAGTAATGCCTGCTTTTGTTAGGGCGCTTAAAGGGATGGCTTTCCATGCGCTCTTTTCTAGTGCTTTGCACGTATCGAGCAATAGGGTGTAGGTATTGCTGGTGTTGGCTCCGGTTAGAGCATCGTTAATGTCTGCAGATAAATTAAGTTGTCCAACGATGGTGTTCATCGCTATATCTAAGTGAGCATCTAACATTGATAGCAGGCCTACTGTAAAGGCTGTATTGGTATCGCAGCGTTTAATTTTTTGCCCTAGTAGCTCGCAGAACTTGGCGCGGGTACTGCTAATGATGCAAAGTTCTGCAGGCTTGTGGCTATTGCTGGCTAATAATAAAAAAATTGCCCAGTTACGAATGCGGTCAAGGCCGGCTAATGCGATGGCTTGGCTGAGCGATTCGACTTTTTTACCAGAGCCAAACGCGGGTGAATTGACCATTTTTAATAACCGAAAGTTCAATTCAGGGTCGGACGCCAATACATGTGCAACGCCCTTGAAGTCGCTATCGTTAGCGGTAATCTTGGCGAGTAATTGTAATATTGATTGCGTGCCTTGCTTTGCTTTTTTGCCGGCAACTTCCTGCGGCTTGGCAAGAAAATACCCTTGAAAGTAATCGAAGCCTAGCTCGCAACACAGTTTGAACATTTGGTGTGTTTCAATCTTTTCCGCAATAAATTTTATTTTGGGTGATTTAAGTGCAGCCATATGTTCGCGAATTTCGGTGTCGCTAAGGCTAAGCACGTCAATTTTAATAATGTCGGCAAAGGGAAGAAGTTGCTTGCTGTGCTCTGTTAGCAGGAAATCATCCAGCGCGATGCGATAGCCTTGTTTTTTTAATTCGCCCAGGGATTTCAGTAATGTCGGGTCGGGTTTTATATCTTCTAATACTTCGATCACGAGTTGCGATGCGGGTAATGGTGGCGGGCATACGAGCAGATTGCGTGTGAAGTTAATATACGCATCTTTATTGCCGGTAATATCTTCGATACGGCGCTCGCCAAAAGCATAAAGCAAAACATGAGAACTGGCTTTGTCGCCATCAAACTCTGAGGTGTCTGCTGCGGGGTCTCCACGAAATAACAGTTCGTACGCACAAACCTGCAGGTCTTTATTAAAAATGGCCTGTCGAGCAAATAAAGGATTGGTCATTAAAGGCTAACAACTAAAATAATTCCACATCATCCACGTCATCACGAGGGTGAGAGGTTGAATGGTTAAAATACTGCTGATAAATTTTCAGCGCATCTTCAATGCTGCCACCATCCATAATATGTTCAAACATCACGCGTTCAGCTTCCATGGTGTAGCTGTCTTTGATGTCGTTCTGGATGCGGCGCCATTCTTTTGGCTCGTGCAATGAGTCTTGGTCGTTCATTACCCCTGAGACTTTTTCTAAACTGCGTGCCACGTGGTCTAGGCGCTGGCAGACGCGGTCATAAAACTGAAACGCTTGTACAGATGAATTGATGTTTGTGTTCATCCGTGCTGCGGTTTCTACAATATCATCTTTGAAAGCATTTAACTCGTCGGGGTTAGCTACTCGCTGTATTTTTTGGCTCACTTCATTGTTGTGTGACGCCAGTGTTGTAAATGATTGCGTTAGCGTATCGACAGAAGCGTTGCTGTCCGACATTGTTGCTTCTATTTGGCAGACCGCCAAGTATAGCATGTTAATTGTTTCTCGGACGTGCGACCAATCATCGAGGGTAATACTTGCTGGAGGCTTACTGCTGTCTGGCGTTGCTGAGTGCTTTTGCATACGAGGCGGCCTCTGGAATCCTTAATAATGAAGTTCTTAGCGCTATATAAGTGATGTGTATCTCTATTTAATCAGCATAGCCTAAAGCGCTATTTTTGCTTCATTGCTGCGTAGTAGCCGGCCTTTTATGTCGTGATTTTTTTCATTTTGTTCTGATGTGTTCACCTCTATGCGGTAATTGTAAATGACAGCGTAGGTCATTACGTTTTGCACATAGTGTCGGGTCTCTCGAAAGGGGATGGTTTCGACCCAAACATCTGTCGGTGTTTCAAGTTGAGGGGTTTTGAGCCATTTTTTTACGCGATGCTTACCCGCGTTGTAAGCGGCGGCAGCTAAAATGCGATTGCCATTAAATTCGTTTAACAACTTCCCCAAGTAAGCACTGCCAAGCTTAATGTTGTGCCCGGGTGTAAATAGGTCTTGGGTGCGATGGTTTTTAACCCCCGAATGGCGTGCTTGCTGTTTTGCTGTGGCAGGCATTAATTGCATCAACCCTCTTGCGCCAGCATGCGATACGGCGTCTGCAGCAAAGGCGCTTTCTTGGCGGGCGATAGCGTAAATTAAAGTTTGGTCGAGTTGGCTTGCAGCGGCGGCTTGCGTAACCTCATCGGTATAAGCCAGCGGAAAGCGAAGTGTGAGGTGATCCCACAGGTTGCCAGAGATCATCGCCACAATGCCTGAGTTGTACCAGCCCCAATCTTTCGCCAGTTCGCCGGCGGCGAGTAGTTGCGCGGTATCCAGTGTTTTGAGTGCGTAATACCATTCTGTGCGCGCTTGCTGCTGCTCGCCGATAATCCAAAGTTCTTTCGCCCGTTGCATGGCAGGCATATACGCTAGGTCACTTTTTAAAAAGCTATTAGCTGGGGTAGATGCGTCCTCTAGTTGGTAGCCTTTGTCGAGGTGGTCTGCCGCCAAAAAACCATACCAACTGCGGCTGGAAGCTAGCTCATGGTATATGGCTTGGCTGTCGATATCTTTGTTGCCAAGTGCCTCGTGGCTGCGCGCGGTCCAATACCGCCAGCGGTCGCTTTTTTGCTCATCCTCGGTTAACAAGGGGATATTAGCGGCTACAGCATGCCAGTTTAGCTGCTCGAGGTTTTCTCTGATTAGGCTTTCGACTAGTGAGGTCTCGCGCAGTGAATGGGAGTAGCTTAAAAGCTGTTCGGCCTCACTCAGGTGGCCTTTGCGCGTAAGGTACTTTACGATTTGCCGTTTAGTGGCGGTGGCGGTGGCGGCATTAAATAAAAACTGCGCCTCATACTGTTCCCAGTGTTTCCAAGCTTGCTGAGGTTCTGTGCGTGCCAGTTTGGCAATGCCGTAAGCAATAATGTCTTGTATTTGCGGGCTAGAGTCGCTAAACAAGTGGCGCTTTGTGACCAACGAAGGTCTCGCGCTAACTTTTAGGTAAAGCTCTGCGTTTTGTTGCTGTTTGCCCGTCATACCGCGTTGTATAAAGCGCGCTAGTGATAGCTTGTTGTTGATAACGGCTTTGTTAAAGCGGCTCCAAAGGACATCAGCTGTAAGTTTTTTGTTTTGTTTGAGCAAGGCAAAGAGAGGGTCGCAGGCCTTGGGTTGTGAGCGGCCGGTATCCCACAGGGCTACGCCTTCATCGAGTGCGTTCATATCCCCCGTGTGGTAGCGCGCTAGCATGCTGCGGCATTGCATGGCCGCAGAGCTGAAGCCTTTGCTGTAATAGCGGTTAAAGTCTTGCCAACGTTGTTGCTCAGCCAAAAAATACAAGGTATTTCCTGTAAGTTTATCGGCCAAAAGAGAATCTGGGTAAGTCGTTAAGAATTGATCAATTTCCTCTAGCGGTAGTTGGGCTGCCTTCGCGGCAATAAGGCCGTATTCAATGTAAGGCTTAAGCGGGTAATTCTGAAGCGCTGCCAAGTGAGCTTTAGCGGTTACGAATTGCCGTTTTTTAAGTGCATTTTTGGCGGCTTGGTAAGCAAAGCGTTCTCTTTCGAGTTCTTCTGGTGTCGACTGCTTTGGCGCATAGGGCGTTGTGCTTAGTGGCGATTGCAGTGGTTGCGTTGTTAGTGCTGCGTCCAAGGCATTATGGTATTCGACAGGGGATTGCATGTGGCTCGGGAACGGCTGAGCCAATGCAGGCAGTGCCAAAGTGAGCGCGGCCAGTGCAGCGGTTTGTGTGCACCAATGGCTAATTCGTTTATGTGGCGATCTGCGCAAGTTGCCCAAGGCTAGCGTCCCCTATTGATAAAGATGAGTGGCTACATATTCATTGTTGAACATGTATGCCAGACTTGCCACTTATTTATTTGCATAAGACGTGGATTTTTATGCGCTTCATGCGGCAAACTGCGCCCCGCATTTTTGTGAGAGAAATTTATGAGCTTGTTAAAACTCGATAACCTTCACCTTGCCTACGGTGAACAGGTGATTTTTGATTCCCTAGGTTTACTGCTAAACAATGGCGATCGTCTGTGCTTGGTCGGGCGTAATGGGGTAGGCAAGTCTACTTTACTGAAGGTGATCGATGGTTCGATTCAAACCGATAGCGGCAGCGCGTGGCATATGGACGGCATGCGCATTGCCGGATTAATGCAGGACTTGCCAGATGCCGATGAAACATCGGTCTATGACTTTGTGGCCCAAGGTTTGCCGGAGTTGGCCGATAGTTTAACGCGATATCATGCGCTTATTCATGATGCCGGTTCTGAGGCGATGACTGAAGCTGCCTTAAATGAAATGGCGCGTTTACAAGGTGTTATTGAGGCGCACGATGGCTGGGCTATTGATAACCGTATCGAAACTGTTCTAACGCGCCTAGAGCTTGATGCCGATGCCAAAATGCAGGACTTATCGGGTGGTTGGCGGCGCCGGGCGGCGCTGGCGAGGGCACTTGTTATTGACCCCGATATTTTATTGTTGGATGAGCCAACTAACCATCTTGATGTGCAGGCGATTGAGTGGTTAGAAAAAGAGCTGGCGAGCTTTGGTGGTGCGGTTGTCTTTGTGACGCACGACCGCGCGTTTTTGCAAAATGTGGCGAACCGTATTGGTGAACTAGATCGCGGCATGTTGAGCGTATGGGATGGTAAATACCAAGATTTTCTGGCTTTTCGCGAGCGCCAGCTTGCTGAAGAAGAAAAGCACAATAGCGAATTCGATAAGCGCTTAGCCAAAGAAGAGGTGTGGATTCGGCAAGGCATTAAAGCGCGGCGCACCCGAAATGAGGGGCGAGTGCGAGCCTTAAAGGCCATGCGTGCCGAGCGCGCGGGGCGCCGCGATAAAATGAAAACCTCTAACTTTAGCCTGCAGCAAGATTCGGCCTCTGGCAAAATTGTTGCCGAGCTAGAATCGGTGAGCTTTGCTTACGATGGCTGGCCGATTATTCGCGATTTTACGGCGCGAATTGTTCGCGGTGACAAAATTGGTTTGATTGGCCCAAACGGTATTGGCAAAAGTACGCTATTAAAAATCATTTTGGGCGAATTGGCGCCGCAGTCTGGCGTTGTGAAAATGGGGACGAAGATCGAAGTCGCTTACTTCGACCAGCTGCGCGATCAATTAGATCTAGAACAAAATGCAATGGATAACGTCGCTGGTGGTCGGGAGTTTATTGAAATAAACGGCAAACCGCGCCATGCCATTAGCTACCTCAATGACTTTTTATTTACTGGTGAACGTGCACGTACCCCAATCAAGGCGTTGTCTGGTGGCGAGCGCAACCGGGTACTACTCGCAAAACTCTTTAGTAAGCCGGCCAATGTGCTGGTGATGGATGAACCCACTAACGATCTCGATGCTGAAACACTGGACTTATTAGAGGAGTTGCTGCTGGCGTTTGAGGGTACTTTATTGCTTGTCAGTCACGACCGAGCATTTATGGATAATGTTGTTAGCAGCACCATTAGCTTCGAAGGTGATGGCATCGTCAGGGAGTATATCGGGGGGTATCACGACTGGTTGCGTCAAGGCGGTAAGTGGCCAGAGCGTGAAAGCGTTAAGAGCAAGCAGCAAAAAGTGGCAGATGCTGCCGAGGCTGCCAAAAGCGTAGCTCAAACGCCAGTGGCGGCAGCGCCAAAAGTGAAGAAGCTCAGCTATAAGCTGCAGCGAGAGCTCGATTTACTGCCGGCTAAAATAGAAACTCTCGAAAACAGCATTGCGAGCATAGAGCAGGAAGTCGCTGGCGCCGACTTTTACCAGCAAGATGCCGATACCGTAACTAAAAGGTTAGAGGCCATGGCAGCGCTAAATGAAGATCTAGAAGCGTGTTTTGAACGCTGGCAAGAACTTGAAGCGCTGCAGGCGGGGGAAGGGTAGCGCTATGTGGCCAATCATTATTGTATTGCTAGTTTTGGCGATGTTAATTGGGCCTGTAATGCTTATGCAGCCGAGCAAAGCGCAAAAACGCCTAGCCGCTTTGCGCCAGCAGGCAACCACGCTGGGTTTGAAGGTCGGGGCCAGTAATGTTAAGGCGCCTGACGGTGCGCCTTGCTGGGCTTACTGGTTGCCGGTAACGGAGCAAAACGCGTTGGAGCCTGTGTTGCTGGAGCGAAAAAACTATGAGCACGGCTTACATATCGCTAAGTATTGGTTTGTTAAGCAGGGGAGTGGGACGAAATTGCCCGCCCCAGTGGCTTCTGTATTACTAGAACTGCCGAGCTCGGTGCATATGCTAGAGCTTAATGAGCACGCCATTGGTGTGCACTGGACTGAACACGGTGGCAGTGAGACTTTGGAGCAAATAGCGGGTAATTTAAGGGCAATGTCAGTAGCGCTGTCCTAAGGAGGCGAGGGCTGCTCTGATGCTGGCCCAGCATCTGGCTGCTCAGTCGGCGCCTGAGCGCCAGGACTTTCTGCTGAGGGGTTGTTAGCGGTTTCTGGCATTAGGTCCTCAGAAAGTGCTTTGCGCCTGTTGGTGAGCATGTCAGAGACTTCTCTGATGAGGCGGTGCCTGCGCTGGTCCGAGTGCGGGTTGGCGATGAGTGTTTGCTGTGCGTGTTTGTAGTATCCGTAGGCTTTTAATACGTCATTTTGCTTGATGCTGACATGCCCCTGGTTCACATAGGTAATCACTTCAATCATCATTAGCGCCCACGAAAGCTCTTTGATAAATGTGTCTGCCTCGAGCGCATCTATGCGGCCGGCTAGCTGATTGCGGCGCACAAGCCTTGCGGCTTCATTTAACTGAAACTTGCAGCGTGCAACCTGCGCATCGCTCGACAGGGCTCGCATCAATTGGCATGAGCGTTTTTCTAAGGCGAGATCACTCGACAGTGTTTTGGCCGCTTCTAGCGTTGGCTTCATATATTCATTGCTAGGGTCGAGCTTCATGATGGTTTCTATTAATACAATGATTTCATCATTGATGGCGCGCGGTATTTGGGTTGACTCTAACAAGGGTTCAAGTGACGCGGCCATTTCTTCAAGCTCGGCAATGCGCCTGCGAAGTGAGGTTATTTTTTGCGTCACTAGCCGACGACGTGTCTCACGGCTGTTGACAAAGTTCACGACAAACAGCGACATAACGGCTAGCGTGAGAAGCAACACGATGATGGCAACTGTACTCATTAGGCTCTATCTAGGTTTCCCGTGTGGATGGCAGGCGGTGGCGTGCAAAGACACCTCTAATAACTACAAGCATAGCAGCTCGGTATTGGCTTGCCTGACCGCTTTGGCGGGTGTTTTAAGAGTCAAAAATGTTATTTTTTTAGTGCATAAAGTTACGCTCGACTATAACTAATACGTTGGCTTTGCTTGACCTAGCGCCATCGAGCACTTATATATGCGCACACCGTGGAGGCCATTTACGGCCTTAAAGAACAATATTTAACCAACTAAGCGAATTATTATGGGCAAGTCTCTTGTTATTGTGGAGTCACCTGCGAAGGCGAAAACCATCAATAAGTATCTCGGCAGCCAGTATGTTGTGAAGTCTAGTGTTGGTCATATTCGCGACCTTCCTACTAGTGGCTCCAGTGCACCGGTTGACCCTAAAGCTAGGGCGGCTCAAGCTGCCTTGACGCGCAAAATGTCGCCAGAAGAAAAAGCCGAATACAAAGCTCGAAAGTCGAAAGAGCAGCTCGTTAAGCGCATGGGTATTGACCCTGAAAATCACTGGCAAGCGCATTATGAAATTTTGCCAGGCAAAGAAAAAGTTGTGGCTGAGTTGCGCAAGCTGGCTGAAGATGCCGACGAAATCTATCTCGCAACGGATTTGGATCGCGAGGGAGAAGCCATTGCATGGCACTTGCGCGAGGCCATTGGTGGTGACCCCGAGCGTTATCGCCGAGTGGTTTTTAACGAAATCACCAAAACGGCGATCCAAGATGCATTTAAAACACCGGGTAAGCTGGACATCGACCGCGTTAATGCCCAGCAAGCGCGTCGATTCTTAGATCGCGTTGTGGGTTATATGGTCTCGCCGTTGCTGTGGGCCAAGATTGCACGCGGTTTGTCGGCGGGCCGGGTGCAATCGGTTGCTGTTCGTTTGGTGACCGAGCGCGAAGGTGAGATTCGTGCATTTATCCCCGAAGAATACTGGACGTTATTTGCCCAGCTCGATACATCTACTGGCGAGCGCTTAAAATGTGAAGTTAAGCGTTATAAGTCAGAAGCGTTTGCCCCTAAGACGCAAGAGCAAACCCAATTAGCCGTCGATGCCTTAAGCAATGCTAAGTACGAAATCATTGCTCGCGATGACAAGCCAACAAAGTCTAAGCCAGGCGCACCTTACATTACCTCTACACTGCAACAGGCCGCGAGTACGCGCTTGGGCTTTGGTGTAAAGAAAACAATGGTATTGGCGCAGCGCTTGTACGAGGCGGGTTTTATTACCTACATGCGTACGGACTCAACAAACTTAAGTGCCGAGGCTGTCGCTAACTGTCGCGATTACATCGTGGACAAATTTGGTGATAAGTATTTGCCGGAAAATCCTGTGAGCTATTCCAGCAAAGAGGGCGCACAAGAGGCGCACGAAGCGATTCGGCCTTCAGAAGTCACTCGCCTGCCAACACAGTTAACCGGCATGGAGCGCGACGCAGAGCGTTTGTATACTTTGATTTGGCAGCAGTTTGTCGCCTGCCAAATGGTGCCTGCCGAATTTACCAGTACATCGGTGGTGGTCGGTGCCGGCGATTACCAATTGCGTATCAAAGGGCGTGTGGTTCGATTTGATGGCTTTATGAAAGTCAGCCCGCCTGTAAGCAAAAAAGAAGACGATGGTATTTTGCCAGATGTGAAGGTCGGCGATGTGCTGACCAAGCATGAACTGCTCCCCAATCAGCATTTCACTAAACCGCCGGCGCGCTTCACCGAAGCGAGCTTGGTAAAGGAGTTAGAAAAGCAAGGCATTGGGCGACCATCAACTTATGCTTCGATTATTTCTACCATCCAAGATCGCGGTTATGTGCATGTGCAAAACCGCCGTTTTTACGCCGATAAAATGGGCGATATTGTTACCGACCGTTTGGTAGAAAGTTTTCGCGAGCTGATGGATTACAGCTTTACAGCCAACATGGAGGCCATGCTCGATACCGTTGCTGAAGGCAATAAAGATTGGGTGGAGCTGCTCAATGAATTTTACGCTGACTTTACCAACCAACTGACCAAAGCTTCGGGTGATGAGTTTGGTATGCGCAACAATGCGCCCACCGAAACCGACATTACTTGTGAAAAATGTGCCCGTCATATGCAAATACGCACGGGCAGCACGGGTGTGTTTTTGGGCTGCTCCGGTTACGCGTTGCCACCTAAAGAGCGCTGTAAAAACACCATGAATCTGGTGCCTGGTGAAGAGGCTGTCAGTATGGATGCTGACGATGATGAAGCGGAAACTCTCCAGTTGCGCAGTAAACGCCGTTGTCCTAAGTGTAATACTGCAATGGATAACTACTTGCTGGACGAGTCGCGTAAGCTACACATTTGCGGTAATAACCCTGATTGCAATGGCTACGAAATCGAGAAGGGCGCCTTTAAAATTAAAGGGTATGAGGGGCCAACTCTTGAGTGCGATAAATGCAGTGCTGAAATGCAGCTTAAGAATGGCCGCTTTGGTAAGTACTTTGGTTGCATGAACGAAGAATGCAAAAACACGCGTAAATTGTTGCGCAACGGTGAAGCTGCGCCACCTAAAATGGACCCCGTTGATATGCCGCATTTAGAGTGCCTCAAAGTGGAGGATCATTACGTATTGCGTGATGGCGCTTCGGGGATGTTTTTGGCGGCGAGCCAATTCCCTAAAAACCGCGAGACACGTGCGCCTTTAGTGAAGGAATTACTGACAGTTAAAGATCAGTTAGATCCCAAATATGCGCACATCCTAAAAGCTCCGCAAGAAGATAGCGATGGCAACGATACGGTAGTGCGCTATAGCCGAAAGACCAAAGAGCAATATGTGCAATCTGAGGTTGATGCCAAGCCTACGGGATGGAAGGCGTTTTACGAAGGCGGCAAATGGGTTGTTCAAGAAAAGCCTGTTAAAAAAGCGCCGGCCAAAAAAGCCAAAAAGAGCGACTAATACTTGTGGTTGATGTTGCTCTTGCTCGTTTTGTTGACGATCAGCGTGCTCAGGTGCGCTGCCTCCTATCGCAGTTAAGTGAGGCCGATTCGCTCGGTGCAGTTTCTCAGCGGGCGTTATATGCCGCAACGGTGCGCGCGGTGCATCACGCGCTGACGGGTTATTTTGCTGAGTGCACGCAAAAGCGTTACCAGCCGAATGTTTGGTTCTCTTTATTAGCGTGTGGTGGCAGTTTTGCCGCTATGCGCAAAGTGGTGCCTTGCGAGGCACACGTTATTGCGAGCTGGTTGGCTCAAGAGGTTGATTCTGGTTCGTCGTTAGCAGGTATGTTGGCGACTATTACTGCGATAAGTGCGCCAGAATTGCCGCAATATCGCTCTTCGCTACTTGCGGCTACATCGTTATCTGAGCGTGAGTCACAAGCTAACGCTGTAATTGCTTCTAGCACAAGCACCGCGCAAGTTTTAACTGCGCGCGAACTAGGCCGGACGTGGCAGGTGTTAGAGTCGTTAATACTTGCCGAGCGATCACAAGCGCTAGAATGCTAGTTGTGTTACCTATTTAAAATGAAGTGGTTATAGCGTATGCCTACCGATACTGATGAATCGTTGCTCTACGAAATTGTTGAATTCCCAGACGGGGAAATCGGCTTGTGTCGTGCCGGTGAGGGTCGCGCTGAAGAAGAGCCTCTAGTGACGATTCGCTTTTCGGAGGAGTCTCGATACTTTCTTGAGCAAGCGCTTCAAAATGGCGCTCTGAGTGTTGCCAAAGCGATGATTGATGCAGGCCTAGATGCAGTGCAAGAGCTTCAAGCTGAGGTCGAAGTTGAGCAAGATGCGCAGCCGGTTTCCCATTTAATTCACTAAGTAGTTGTTGCCTGCACTGGCCAAAAATATGGCTATGATTTGAGCTGCATGCTGCGGTTTGCTACCATGCGCGCCCCTGCTCGTCGTTAGGCCGAGCCTCCCTCCTTAAACATGTTGAGTTGTATGTTCAATCTTATCTATCGAACCCCGTCTAATTTGAAGAACGACGTGCTGTCGGGCACGACTGTAGCATTGGCATTAGTGCCTGAAGCGGTTGCCTTTGCTTTTGTGGCAGGGCTTGAACCCATGATTGGTTTATATGCCGCCTTTATGATGGGCTTAATTACGGCTGTTGTTGGCGGTAGGCCCGGTATGATTTCGGGCGCAACGGGGGCTACTGCGGTTGTTATGGTGGGCTTGGTGGCTTTGCATGGCGTGCAATATTTATTTGCTGCTGTGCTTTTGTCGGGTTTATTGCAAATATTGGCGGGGGTGTTTCGTTTAGGAAAATACATTCGCATGGTGCCGCACCCGGTAATGTTGGGCTTTGTTAATGGCTTGGCCATTGTCATCTTTCTTGCGCAGTTAGGGCAGTTTTTTATCAATAATGATGTTGGTGAAAAGGTGTTAATGAGCGGCCCTATGATGTACACGATGTTGGGTTTGATAGCGTTAACGATGGCCATCATTCACTTCTTGCCCAAGTTAACCAAAGCGGTGCCTTCGTCCTTGGTGGCTATTGTGGTAGTTACGTTATTGGTGCACAGCTTGGGGTTGGATGCCCGCACGGTAATTGATTTTGTGCGCGATATGTTGCCTGCAGATCAAGCGGCTACCGCTACCCTAGAAGGGACTTTACCGACGTTCGCGATCCCAATGGTACCTTTTACCTGGGAAACCTTAAAAATTATTTTACCAACAGCGTTGATTCTGGCCGCAGTGGGTTTAATCGAATCGCTATTAACCTTAACCCTTATCGATGAAATTACCGGTACGCGTGGCCGTGGAAACCGAGAGTGTATTGGCCAAGGTGTTGCCAATGCCACCAATGGCTTATTTGGCGGTATGGGCGGTTGCGCGATGATTGGCCAGAGTATGATCAACATTAACTCTGGTGGCCGAGGTCGAATGTCTGGTGTTACTGCTGCGTTAGTTTTGCTCGCCTTTATTTTGTTTGGTGCCTCGTTAATTGAAATTATTCCGCTGGCGGCTTTAGTTGGCGTTATGTTTATGGTGGTCCTTGGTACATTTGAATGGGCTTCTTTGCGGATGTTTCGCAAAATACCGATGTCGGATGCGTTTATTATTGTGCTGGTATCAGGTATTACCGTGGTGGCCGATTTGGCGATAGCGGTTATTGTTGGGGTGATTGTGTCGGCACTGGTGTTTGCTTGGAAGCACGCGCAACATATTGAAGCAAAAGAAAGTGTTGACGAAAACGGTATGAAAATTTATGCCTTACGCGGCCCGCTGTTTTTTGGCTCGGTCAGCAACTTTAAAGAGCTGTTTACACCAGAAGAAGATCCTGAACACGTGGTAATCGAGTTTGCGCGCTCTAGGGTCAGTGATCACTCGGGCATAGAAGCGCTAGATAGCTTGGCTGAAAAGTACACAGCATTAGGCAAAACACTGCATATAAGGCACCTGAGCCCGGAGTGTATTAAATTGCTGGAAAAAGCCGGTGACTTATGCGAAATCAATCGTCTTGAAGATCCAGATTACCACGTAGTAAGCGATAAACTGGGTTAAGCCCGTGGGCAAAGAGGTAGTTTATTTTGTAAACCACCGTTTTTAATCTCATCACAATAGTCTCCTTTTACGTAAGCAAGGTATAGGCGTGTAAAGGGAGACTATTATGAAAAATCAATACAATCATCCAAGTGAATTAGATACCCATCTTGCTGTGCAAGCTTTTCAAGTGTTGCGTACTAAAGGCGAGCGCTGTGCGGGGGAGTTTCATTATGGTGGCCTGAAAGGAAGTACCGATTTTGATGGCTACACAGTTTCGCTGCACGATGACCGAGTTAGCTTAACGGTATTTTTTAAACACCGTTTCACGTTGAAATATTCAAAGCAGGAAGACCTTGCTGCATTTAAGCAGAAGATACAGTCTGTTGTGAGTGACCGTATTTAAGGCGCACTCTGTAGTACATTCATTGCTTGGCCGGTAGTTTTTTGCAAGGCTTGCCGAGTAAAAACGGCCGAACAATTAGTGCAATGAATAGGCATAATAACGCCAGCTTGTGAATGCTGCCGGCAAGAACATTGCCTGTTTGCGATGAGGTTTGTCCAGCGCTTGAGCTGCTCGCAGCAGATATGTTAGCGCTAGATGATTCAGATGAATGTTGAGAACTACTTGAGAGGGTAGCGATGCTCGAGATTGATGCTGTGGCCGCACTTGAAGACGCGGCAATATCTTGTCGTTTAATGAAGCATTGTTTAAGTGTGCCGCGGATCGGATCGCCAAATTCAGAGCTAGTACAAGGTAGTGCGGTGCTGCTTAAGCGGTAATGAAAACTACCATTGGCGCCATAGGCAATTTGCGATTGGCCAGTAGTTTGGCAAAGCTGACCTTCTTGCGCGCATAAGCTATAGCCTGTTGGTCCTGGCTGTTGCCAGTTTGCATCCATCGCGTAGTAACATTGTTTTACAGTTCCGCGTATTGGCTCTTCAAAATTGCTATTTGAGCATTGCACACCGTCGCTAGCGGTTTGGTGTTTAAATTGCCCGCTTGCGCCAAAAGCAACATCCCGCATTCCCGCAGGCGGCTGACAATAATCCCCCTCAAAGGCGCAAAAAATATAATTCTCGGGGCCGCCGCCAACGATCATCGGGTTCTTTGTATTGGCATTGTCTGAATATTCTAAGTGCAGCATTCGCCCTTTGTTACTGATATTTATAAATGATAAAACACCTTCTGTAGCCAAACGCTTGCGGTCAAGTTGTACTTCGGCAAATAGGCTTTGATCAGTCAGTGATTGCACCAAGGTCCAGTCTTGCCATTGTTGTGCTTCGGTTGCTTTGTAAATGCCTTCGCGATTAATAATGGCGTAAAGGTTGTTGTGATTATCGGAAGCAATTTTATTGCGATCATAACTAAATGAAGAGCCCGGTAGCTGTGTGCGTTGCCATTGCCCATTTAATTTACGCAGGTAGTGGTAAACGCGGGCGTTTAGTCGGTTCGCAGCAAAGTCGGTGCTGCTAGGTGTGTCGTCAGGCATATGGGACATTAACATGCTCACGCGCCCATCTTTATCTACCGCTTGGGCCTCTTGATTTATCAGCCCGCGGTTTTGCTCGATATTCCAAACGCGAGTGTTTGCTGTATTTTGAGTAATAGGGAAGCGGCCAAGCTCGGCAACAATTTGGCCGCTATTATTCAACCATGTGCGGCCGTCGTCTTCTGAATAAATATAGTGCAGGTCAAAGTTAGTGGTTGGGTCTGGCGTTGCGCGCCAAACCCAAGTTGCGTGTAGTCGGCCATTGGCGTCGTAGTGAATACCGTTAAAATAGGCATTAATATCCGTCGCTAAGCCATCAACTAATTGCCCTAGTTGAGTCCATTGGGCGCTGCTGCCGTCGTATTCGTATAAGTAACTGTCTCCAGAGCCGCTGGCGCCATGGCGTAGTAATAATAAAAGCTTCCCGGAAGGTTCGGTCACAAAGCGTGGATAGGTTGTCGGCCCCATTCGAGCATCTCTTAGCCCATTTTGAATCGGGCCAAATAAGGATGAATTCCAAGCAAACTGATTTGGGTTGTTGAGCAAGCCCGCAACGGATTTGCGGTAATTAAAAACGCTGCTCCATTGATAGAATGATAAGTGAATTGTGCCATCTAGAGGGCTAATGCCGAGAGAGATATCGTAGTGGGCATTGTCAACTTCAAATTGATAATCAGTGAGCTCCAATGTTTGCCAGCTGGCTGCGCCGAGTGATCGTCGAGCGACGGCAACATGGCGATTAGCGCTCCAATAAACTGCATATTGATAGCCCTTATAGGTTGTAATGGCATCTTGCTGAAAAGAAACGCTATTTATAGGCCCGTTAAACGCTTGCTCGCTGATGGTGTGTATCTTGAGGTCAGCCCTAGCATGCAGGCAAAAGAACAGTAAAAACAGAATGGTTAGGCGGCCGCACATGGTGAGTACCCTAATTTTTGTTGTGTATGCATGTTGGGAGCTAATCGGTGGTAGGTCGTCATAGTGGGGCAGCGCACGTTTATTGCGGATGCTCGTGTGTTCTTACTTAAACTAACTGACTATTCGGTATGTGATGCACACTATGTAAAACGCTAACTGGGTGCAACGTGCTGTTTTTTAGAATTGCGGTCTGAGTCAAAGAATGAGTGGAATGCTGTGTTTGGCCGACATTCAGTCGACTGAGGCTCGGTGTCGCGTGTTTTTGTTAAGGCGTCGAATAGCATTTGCTGAAATGAGCGCAAGGCCTATTAGCTCGAAAGCCCAGTTGAGGCGAACCCCTGCAATGTATTGGTTGAGCAGGTGGTCCATATGATGAAAAGAAGCTGCGCGAATAACGACAAAAGCAATAACAAAGCAAATGCCCAATAGTGCTAGGGCATTTATCATAATTATTTTTCGATAATATAGCGCAAGTAAAAGTGCTGTTGTGCTGCCGGTAAAAGCAACGGCAATAACAAATATTCGTTGCAGCTTTCGTCGCTTATCGTACCAGTCTTGTTCTTTCGCAAGTGTACGCGCTATTTCGGTGAGTAGTGATTGTAAGTCCAGCTGTTTATTGATAGCGAGAAGTAGGGTGATGAATGCAACCACTCCCCAAAACGTACGCTGTTTTTGAATGTGTTGTTTAAAACAATGAGTTGCATTTAAACTCAGCTTAAAAGCTAAAATAGCGCACCCTAAATAGACTAATACGGTGACCCAGCCCATAAAGTGCGGATCCCCTATTTGGGGCTGCCAGTTTACTTGAGACCAATCCATTGAATACCTCGGTTATAAGGTGGGTCATTAATTGCATTACTGCCTATGGTGCGGGATTTGAGTAGCGCTGATGAATATTTTCTATTTCGTTGAGTGTCTCGGGGTTTAATGTAATGTCGATGCTGGAAATGTTTTCTTTAAGTTGGGCTAGGGTTGTAGCACCGATGATATTGCCGTCTAAAAAACTTTGCTGGTTGACGAACGCTAAAGCCAATTGCGTTGGGCTGATATTGTTATCGAGGGCTAGGCTGGCGTAGGCGGCGGTTGCTTCGTCACAGTGAATTTTTTCGTAGCGGGTAAAGCGTTCAAATAAAGTTAGGCGCGCGCCATCGGGCTTTTGCTGGTTAAGGTACTTGCCGGTCAATTTGCCAAAAGCTAATGGCGAGTACGCAAGTAAGCCAATGTTTTCACGCAAGGAAATTTCCGCGCAGCCAACTTCAAAGGTGCGGTTAAGTAAGTTGTAGGGGTTTTGAATACTGACAATACGCTCAAAACCTTTTTGCCAGTGTTGTTTTAAATATTCAAGCATGCCCCAGGGGGTTTCATTGGAAATGCCAATGTAACGTATTTTCCCTTGTTGGACGAGCTCGGTCAGTGCTTCTAGGGTTTCTGCAATTGTTACCGCGCCTTCAGCTGTGGTGTTGTGTAGTGTTTGGTTGTAGCCTAATTTGCCAAAAAAGTTGGTGGCCCGCTCGGGCCAGTGCACTTGGTATAAATCGATAACTTCTGTTTGCAGGCGCTTAAGGCTAGCATTGCAGGCTTCGTGTATTTGTGGCTTGCATAAGCTTGCGCCGCCTCGAATATAATTTACGCCGCGATTACCTGAGCTTGCTCCTGTCACTTTTGTTGCAAGTGTGACTTTGTCGCGTTGCTCGGTTTTGCGTAGCCAATCCCCCATAATTCGCTCAGACTGACCAAATGTTTCAGGCTTTGGTGGTACCGGGTACATCTCGGCGACATCAAAAAAGTTGACGCCCATATCGAAGCTCATCGCCATTTGTTCTGCCGCATCGCTGGCGGTATTTTGTTCGCCCCATGTCATGCTGCCTAGGCCAATTTTGCTGATAGTGAGGTCGCTCGAGCCCAAGGTCGTGTATTTCATAGCGTCTCCTTTGCAGGGGGGTTATTGATTCATGAAGTGGTTGATCAGTTGAATAACGAAGCCGATTGCTAAAAGCGGAAATATCCAACGACTGAGCTTCTGAATACTGGGGGTGTTGGAGTTAGGGCCAAACCACTTAGCGAGGTTAACCATGATGATAATGCCGACAAAAAGTACGGCTAAAACGATCAGTAAATTTTCCATTAGACACTCTAGTTGTTGAATACTGTGCCGGCCCATTAACACGATAGCTGGAGTGGCACAAAAACGATGGCGCGGTATTTTGGCTGCCCAAAACCATGGCTGCAACGCTAACAATAACTTTGGGTTGGTGCAATGGGCGCGTTTGTCACTTTAAAGTCTCATAATGAACTCAAAAAGCTGCTGTTGGCGTGTTATCATCGGCCGCAATTTCAAACGAGTGTTTGTTGACGCGTAAACTAAAGCGCAGTGCTTTAGAGGTGTGTTAGCAAGCCAGATCTTGTTTTTTGATGGGTAGTAAAATCGCATGTAACGCGCCAGTTGCGTTAAATGCGATTTTGTTGCTGAACTATAAGCTTTTTTTCACATGATTGGGTATTAACATGGCTGTCAGAATAATCGTTACCCTGTTTGGGTTGCTGTTGTTAATTGGAGTATTGGCCGGTATTAAAGGCATGCAATTTAAGGCGATGGCCGATGCCGGCGCTTCGATGCTGCCTCCGCCGGAAGTGGTTTCTAGTGCTGTGGTGAAAAAAGCGCTATGGGAGCAAACCCGACGTTCGGTTGGCTCTATAGAAGCGGTTAGGGGCGTTACCCTTACAGCGGACTTCTCAGGGCGAGTGGATAAAATTCAATTTACTTCCGGCGCTGAAGTTGAAAAAGGGGATTTACTACTCCAGCAAAATGTCGATGCTGAAAAAGCACAGCTAAGAGCAGCTCAAGCGAGCCTAGCGCTAGCGAAGGCTAACTTGTCGCGTTCTAAAGAACTACTAGCGAAAAAGGTGGTTTCGCAATCGCAATATGACGCTGCAGATGCCGAGCACAAAGCGGCCCAAGCGCAGGTAGAAAACGTTGAAGTGGCAATTGAGAAGAAAAGCATCAAAGCGCCATTCTCGGGGCGTTTAGGTATTCGCAAGGTCAATATTGGCCAAGATATTCAGCAAGGTGAAGCGATTGTAACCTTGCAAACAGCTGACTCCATGCTGGTGAATTTCAATTTGCCGCAACAAGATCTCGCGGTGATTAAGCTGGGTTTGAAGGTTCGTTTAAAGACCGATGCCGTTCCTGGGCATATTTATACCGGTAAAATTACTGCGATTAACCCAGAGGTAAATGCTCGTTCACGCAATGTTTTAGTGCAGGCGCTATTAGATAACGATAACGAGCGTTTATTGCCCGGTATGTTTGCCTCTGTGGATGTGATTTTACCCGAACAGCGCGAAATTATTGCGGTGCCAATTACAGCGGTACGTTACGCAACCTACGGTGACTCGGTATTTACTTTAAGTGAAAAACCCGCCGAAGAAGGCGCTGATAAATCAGCATTGATAGCCACCCAACAGTTCGTCCAATTGGGTGAATCGCGTGGTGACTTTGTCGAAGTGCTTGAAGGGTTAAACGATAATGCGGTTGTTGCGACGGCGGGCTTATTTAAGTTGCGTAACGGTGACCCTGTGGCGATTAACAATGACGTAGGCTTAGATTTCGAGCAAAGCCCTAACCCTGTCGACAGATAGCACAAAACGGAGTGTGGTTATGAGTTTTACCGATATTTTTGTGCGCAAGCCAGTATTGGCTATCGTCATTAATTTAGTCATTGTCATTGCTGGTATTCAGGCAATAAGTTCGCTCAGCGTTCGCCAGTATCCTCGTAACGATAACGCCGTGGTGACGGTGACAACGATGTATGTGGGCGCTAGTGCTGAACTGGTGCGTGGCTTTATTACAACGCCAATGGAGCGAGCCATTTCGGGTGCCGATGGTATTGATTATATTCAATCCGAAAGTACGCAAAGCATGTCTACCATCAAAGTGCGGTTGGAGCTGAATTACGACCCCATTAAGGCGCTTTCTGAAATTACATCCAAAGTGAATCAGGTGCGTGGTGATTTACCGCCAGAATCTGAAATTCCGGTGATTAATGTGGAGTCGGCCGACTCTACCGTTGCGGCGGCGTATTTAAGTTTTTCATCGGATATCCTACGTGATAATCAAATTACCGATTTCCTTACGCGTGTTGTTCAGCCGCGCTTAGCGGCAATTGAAGGGGTGCAGCGGGCTGAAATTTTAGGTGCCCGTAACTACGCCATGCGTGTGTGGCTAAAGCCTGACAATATGGCGGCTTACAATATTTCCCCAGCCGAAGTTCATCAAGCCTTAGCGTCCAATAACTATTTGGCCGCGCTGGGTTCGACCAAAGGTAATTTTGTTCAGGTAAATTTAGCGGCGAATACCGATTTAAAAACCGTCGAAGAATTTGAGCAATTGGTGTTGCGTAACGAGGGCGGTGCGATTGTTCGATTGCGTGATATTGCTGATGTTGAGCTAGGTTCAGATTCGTACGATTTGGAGGTCGCTTATTCTGGTCAGACGGCCATTTTCATGGGCATTTGGCCGTTACCAAATGCGAATTGGCTGGATGTAATCAAGTTGGTGCGCGAGGAAATGGAAACTTTACAGGCCAGCTTGCCTAAAGGGTTGGATGCGCGTGTTGCTTATGATTCAACCCGTTATATCGAAAGCTCTATTGTTGAAGTGGTTAGCACACTGGTCGAAACATTAGCCATTGTTATTCTGGTGATTTTCTTATTTTTAGGTTCGCTTCGCTCGGTCATTATTCCTGTTGTTGCTATTCCTGTGTCCTTAATTGGCGCTGTATTTTTAATGCAGATTTTTGGTTTCAGCGTTAACTTGTTAACACTACTGGCCGTGGTCTTATCTGTGGGTTTGGTGGTGGACGATGCCATTGTTGTTGTCGAAAATGTAGAGCGCCACATCAGTGCAGGCAAAAGTAAAATCGATGCAGCTATGCTTGGTGCCCGTGAACTGGTTGGGCCTGTTATAGCGATGACAGCAACACTTGTTGCGGTTTATCTGCCTATTGGTTTACAAGGCGGTTTAACCGGCAGTTTATTCAAAGAGTTCGCGTTTACATTAGCCGGAGCTGTGACTATTTCGGGTGTGGTTGCTCTAACTTTGTCGCCGATTATGTCAGCTAAATTCTTGCGTAAAAACGAAAGCGAAAAAGGTTTCGCTGGGTTTGTAAGCCGTACGTTCGAACGTATTCGCTTGCGCTATAACCGCATGTTGGATGCGACTTTGCGGGCGCGCCCAGCGGTTTATATCGTATGGGGGGCTTTGAGTTTGCTATGCATTCCAATGTTTGTGCTGTCCCCGAAAGAGCTTGCGCCTACCGAGGATCAGGGCGTTATTTTTGGCATTGTCGAAGGTGCACCTAATTCCACGATTGATCAGGCGAGTGTTTATGCTAAAGAGGCTAATCGTGTTTTTGGTAGCTTCCCTGAAACGGATTTTACCTTCCAGATTACTTTCCCGTCTGGTGGTTTTAGTGGCATGGTGTTAGATACATGGGATGAGCGCGAGCGCAGTGTTTTTGAAATTCTGCCTGAAGCGCAAATGATGTTGCACCAAAACCCCGGTTTGCGAGTATTCCCAGTAACGCCTCCGGCATTGCCTGGCGGCGGTGATTTCCCAGTCGAATTCGTATTGGCTTCAACAGCAGAGCCCGAGGAAATCCTTAAAATAGCGGAGCAACTGCAGCAAAAAGCGATGGAGAGCGGCATGTTTGCTTTTCCGCCGATGATCGATACAAAAATCGATCAGCCTCAGACGCGAGTTAATTTAGATCGCGATAAAGTGGCCGATTTGGGTTTGAACATGTCGCAAGTTGGCCGTGATGTGGCCGTGATGATGAGTGGCGCTTACGTGAATCGCTTTAATATAGAAGGGCGTAGTTATCGTGTGATTCCGCAAATAAAAAGGGTAGAGCGCTTAACGCCAGAACAACTCAAAGACATTTATGTTTCTGGCCCCGATGGAGACTTGGTGTCGTTAGGTTCGATGGCATCGCTTGAGCATGAGGTTGTTCCGCGCTCGCTTAACCGTTTTCAGCAACTTAATGCGGTTAAAATAAGCGGCGTTGCTATTCAGCCTTTGGATAAAGCATTAGCGTTTTTAGAGGAGGAAGCCGAAAAAATTATGCCAGCCGGTTACATGATTGATTATACCGGCGAGTCCCGCCAGTTACGCCGTGAGGGCAATAAGTTTATCCCCGCCATGATGCTGGCTATTTTGTTAATCTTTTTGGTGCTTGCTGCGCAGTTCAACAGTTTTCGAGACCCTTTTGTTATTTTGGCGGGCTCTGTACCGTTGGCGTTTTTTGGCGCTCTCGTGTTCACTTTTTGGAAAATGATGAGCCCTATGGTGCCGTTTTGGACCGATGGATTTACTACAACTTTGAATATTTATTCGCAAGTTGGGCTGGTAACCTTGATTGGCTTGGTGGCAAAAAACGGCATATTAGTTGTGGAGTTTGCCAATAAAATGCAGGAGCGAGGGCTGGCTAAATTGGCTGCGGTTAAAGAGTCTGCATCAACGCGTCTGCGCCCAATATTGATGACAACCATAGCGACGGTGGCAGGGCACTTCCCCTTAGTGCTGGTGACTGGCGCTGGTGCTGAGGCGCGTAATTCTATTGGTTTGGTGTTAGTTGGCGGCATGGCTATTGGTACTTTATTTACGCTCTTTATTATCCCGTCACTGTATATGCTAATTGCTCGTGACTTACGGGGTAGTAAGCAGAGTGTTGCGGAGCTGGAGGCTGCTTAAGATAACGCTGTCATGCCATAAGATTATGTTTGTAATGTGATTGGGTGCTCAAATTTAGGTCGAAAACGCAGTGGCTGTGAATCAGTTGGCTGCGTTTTTTTTTGACTTCTTTACACTGCAGCTTGTTATTCCAACTTAAAAAGAGCGTTTTTTGGCGCTGATGATAAAAATCGTGGAGATATTCATGCATAAACAACTAATCCCGTTTGCCAAAGCATTTGGCTCGGCTGGCTTGCTCTCTGTGAGTTTGGCAGCTTGTGTGGGCGGCGGCACCAGTTCTTCAAGCGAGACGACGGCATCATCTGAAACTGCCATGTCTTCTGAAATGTCATCAGCGATGGAGTCCTCAAGCTCTATGGCGCCGAGTAGCTCTTCTGAAGCTGCTGTTAGCTCTTCGAGCGTGATGAGCAGTTCTTCTATGCCCGTAGCAAGTTCTAGTGAAGCGGCGGCGGATTGTTCGACGGTTGATGTAATGGATGGGAAAACAGCGTTCCTTGCAGACTGCACAAATTGTCACAATGATTATGATCAAGGCTCAGGCTTATTCACTAAGCAGATTTCTTTTGCTCCAGATATCGACCCTAACAATATTGTTAATGGTGGGAACTTGGGGTTAGCTGACTATATCGCCGCTGAAATGGCTAAGTGTGAAGGTGATGCTGCTTGCGAAGAGAAAAGCCAGCAGATTGCTAATTACATAAATAGCTTTTCTAGCAATACAGAATGGTGTGAAGGTTTGGTTGATGTGACTTCAAGCTCTTCAGCGCCAATGAGTTCAAGCAGCGAAGCTGAGGTATCATCTAGTTCGGTCGCATCAAATGGTGAAAATGTTGTTGTTTACGCAATCAATGCCGGTGCTCGCGCCTCTTATACGGCGACAGATGGTACTGTATACCAGCCTGATTTAGGCGCTTCATACGTTACTGGCGGTATGGGTGGTAGCACCATGGATCCGATTGATAATACTGAAGATGACACCCTATACCAGACTGAGCGCTATGGTACGTTTAGCTATAGCTTACCTCTCGCAGCTGCAACATACGACGTTACCTTGCATATGATCGAAGCGTGGCACGGGGTTAATCCTGGTAATCGTGAGTTTGATGTTGAAATCGAAGGTCAGATTCTTGTTAATGATTTTGACCCATTAGCTACAGCCGGTCACGACGTGGCGCATGATATTCAATTGAATGGTATAGAAGTCTCTGATGGCACCTTAGACATTACTTTTACACCGTCTATGCCTGAAGCGAATGTCGCGGCTATTACTGTTAAAGGGCCGGAGTCTTCAGTTCCCGACGACAATGGTAATAATGGCTCTGGAGGCAATGAGACCGATGCTGATCGTTCATGCACAGATGATTCTGGCTTGTTAATCTGTTTAGATTTCGAAGACGTTGCTCCGGGCGCTACACCGGCGGGCTTTACAAAAGCTGGTAATGTCAATGTTGTTGACGGCCAAGAGGCATTCACTGGTACACGAGCACTTAAATTATCGGGCTCTGGCGAATTAAGGATAAGCAATTTCCCAGGTAGTCATTGGGGACGTCTGTACTACAAAAACACGGCTAAGCCAAACTCTATTGGCAATTATTCCCACACCACGTTTGTCAAAGGCTTGAGCGGCGGAGCGCAATTTAGATTCGTTGATATGGTTGCTGCTCCTGTGGGAAGCGCTGATGACGGTTTTTATCAGCATTTATACAATACTGAGCCAAACGATTTGTCGTTAGAAGGTCCTTATGTTAACCAGTACGATGGTGAATGGGTCTGTGTTGAGTGGTCGATGAATGCGACCACTCAGGAATACCACTTCTTCCAAGATGGTATAGAGGTAGCATTGGCTAATGGCGGCACACCGACAAACAAGACTAACTTGTCGCAAGCGGTCAAGTATGACGGAAGTATGCACCCTATGACTCCCGTTCCAGGTACGTTAGATACCTTTAGTATTGGAATTCAAAACTACCAAAACCATCAGTACGAGTTCTTTATGGACGATATCGCTGTTGGAGCGGAACGAATTGGCTGCGATATTATGTAATCGCTCCTAAAATTAAAAATCCCAGCTTAATGCTGGGATTTTTTTTGCCTGCTAAATAGATCTGGTTCGGTTTTAAACTATGACAAAAAGTCTGAATACATTTTTTGATAGTCATTGCCATTTTGACTTTTCAGTTTTCGATACTGATAGGCATGAGGTTTGGCAAAATACGATTTCGAATGGTGTGAAGAGTATTTTTATCCCAGGGGTTAATGTCGACCAGTGGCGCAAGGCAGCAAATATAGTCTCTAAGTTACAGGCGCAAAATAGCACTCAAGGATTTTACGGTGTGGGTTTACACCCGTGGTGGTTTGCTGAATGGTTAAATGCAAAAAGTGCTTCTTTGGATTCATCGTTATCTGAGTTTAGCCTTCAATTACAAAATGCTGCTCAAGCTGAAGCCTGCCGTGCAATTGGCGAAACCGGCTTAGATTTAGCTTTGCCGCGAGATAAAACAGTCGCGTTAGACACTCAGCTAGTGATAGTAAAGCAGCATCTTAACGCCGCAAATAGGCTCGGCTTGCCCTTAATTCTTCATTGCCGCAAGGCACACAATGCATTACTGCAGTTGCTGGATAAAGCCCCAGTGCTTGCCGGCGGTATTTTGCATAGTTTTACTGGTAGTGCGCAATTAGCGGTGGAGTACTGGCGGCGTGGCTTTTGTATTGGTGTTGGCGGCAGCATTACCTACCCAAGGGCGAATAAAACGCGTGAGGCAATTAAGGCGTTGCCAAACGAAGCCTTGGTATTGGAAACTGATGCGCCCGATATGCCTTTATGTGGCCGGCAAGGGGAGCGCAATAGCCCTGAATATTTACCATTGGTGGCTGTCGCCTTGGCGGAACTGCGCAATCAGCCAATTGAAGAGGTTGCTGATTACTGCTATCAAAATACCTGTCGCGTTTTTGCGGTGTAAAGCGCGCTTAGTTTTTCTGTTGGTCCTGTAAATAGCGTTTTATGGCTTGGCTTGCGGCTAAAAATCCGAAGCTACCAGTAACCATGCAGGCAGAGCCAAAACCGCTAGCGCAGTCGAGCTTTGTCCCTTCTTGTAAATCTTTTTTATTGGCGCATACCGAACCGTCGCTTTGCGGGTAAAGCATATGCTCGCTGGAATAAATAGCGTCGACTCTAAATTTACGTTTTTTATTACGCTCAAAGTTGTGGTGCCGAAACAGTATATTGCGTACTTTCGCTAACATTGGGTCGGCAATGGTTGTGCCTAAATCGCTAACGCTAATTTGGCTAGGATCGGTTTTCCCACCGGATGATCCAGCCATAACTAAACGCTTTTTTTGGTGAATGCAAAAAGCCGCTAACGCCGCCTTCACACTTGATGAATCTATCGCATCAATAACAACATGATGATCGTCGGTAATTAGCGCGGCGATATTTTTTGTGGTTATAAAATCTTCGATCGTGTGCAGTTTAAGCTCAGGGTTTATGTCGAGTAATCGTGCGCTGAGCGTTGTATTTTTTTGCTTGCCAATGTGAGAGGTTGTGGCATGTAGTTGGCGATTTGTGTTGGTTATGCATATATCATCTAATTCTATTAGCGTTAAGGTGCCAACGCCTGTCCGTGCTAGTGCTTCTGCGGCCCAAGAGCCAACTCCGCCCAAGCCAATAACGACCATGTGTGCTTTGCTAAAGGCTGTTAGCGCCGCCGTACCATAAAGCCGGCCGATACCGCCAAAGCGCTGAAGATAATTGGATGTAAGTGCAGATGCGGATGAAGGTTGATCGTTTTGTGACATGCTGGCCTCGCGAGTTGAATCGGCGTTTTACTGGAATTAAAGACGTTTAGCAAGTAAGACTGTACCGGGGCTAAGCTTTAGGGCTGCGTATTGGGCAATAACAAAAGTTGGCCGTGGTATTATCCGCGCATCTGTTACAGGAGCTTTTATGTTTGCCCATAACACCGAATTTGAGCACGCTATTGCATTCTCACGTTTTGATGCCGCCCATTTCTTATCAACACACGCGCAATCTAGTTTTGAACTCGAAGGGCAGTGCTGGACGAGTGCTGAACATTATTATCAAACCATGAAATATGTGAATACAGCTTATGCCCAGCGCATAGCTGCAGCGCCTAGTGCGCAAGAGGCCTATCGGTTAGGCAATGTTTGGTGGCGGCGTAAGCGAGCCGATTTTAAAACAGTACGCAAAACGCTAATGACACGAGCGATCTACAGCATAGCGATTCAAAATAATGATGTTGCGAGTGCTTTGCTTGAAACCGGTGATCAGTTGATTATTGAAAATTCGGCGTATCAACATTTTTGGGGGATTGGCCGTGATCAGCGCGGAGAAAATCAATTGGGCAACATATGGATGGACGTGCGGCAAAAGTTGCGCGAAAAATCTCAGCAAGCACAAGGAGAGTAGGTGTGGCAAAAACACAATCAGCTTTTGTTTGTCACGATTGCGGCGCTGATTACCGCAAGTGGCAGGGCCAGTGCGGTGAATGTGGCCAGTGGAACACGGTAAAAGAAGTTCGCTTGGGCAAACCAAGTAAAGACGGTTTTAAAGGCTATGCCGGTGGGCAGGCTTCGCAGGTGCAGCGTTTGCAGGACGTTAATTTAGAAGATGTACCGCGTTTTAGTGCCGGCATGGGGGAGTTTGATCGCGTTTTAGGCGGTGGCTTTGTGCCGGGTTCGGTGGTGCTTATAGGCGGTCATCCTGGCGCAGGGAAATCGACAATCCTCTTGCAAACGCTTTGCTATCTAGCGGCCACTAAAACTGCGCTTTATGTCACAGGGGAGGAGTCTTTGCAGCAGGTAGCCATGCGAGCAAAACGCTTAGGGTTGCCAACGGATCAGTTAAAGCTTCTTTCTCAAACGCGCGTAGAAAGCATCGTCGATACGGCAAGGGTCGAAAACCCGCAATTGATGGTTGTAGATTCTATCCAAGTGATGCACCTCGATGATATTGCTTCTGCTCCGGGCAGTGTTTCGCAGGTGCGCGAAAGCGCGGCTTACCTTACCCGCTACGCTAAAGAGAGCGGCGCGGTGCTTATTTTGGTGGGGCATGTCACCAAAGATGGCAGCCTGGCGGGCCCTAAAGTGTTAGAGCACATGATTGATTGCTCCATTATGCTTGAGGGTGATCACGATGCACGCTTTAGAACCTTGCGAGGGCACAAGAACCGTTTTGGCGCTGTGAATGAGCTGGGCGTTTTTGCCATGACAGAGCAAGGCATGAAAGAGGTTTCGAACCCCTCTGCCATTTTTTTGCAGCGAAGCGATCAGGTGACTTCTGGCTCTGCTGTTATGGTGGTGTGGGAGGGTACGCGGCCGTTATTGGTTGAAATACAAGCGCTAGTGGCCGAAAGCCATTTGGGGAATCCGCGCCGCGTTTCTGTCGGTTTAGATCAAAACCGCCTAAGTATGTTGCTAGCTGTTATTCATCGCCATGGAGGCTTAATGCTGGGCGACCAAGACGTTTTCGTCAATGTGGTTGGAGGCGTAAAGGTGGTAGAAACATCGGCAGACTTAGCATTGATTTTTGCCTTAGTTTCTAGCTTTAGAGATTTTGCACTTCCGCAGGATTTAGTTGCCTTTGGCGAGGTTGGCTTGGCGGGCGAAATCCGGCCAGTGCCCAACGGGCAAGAACGCCTACGCGAGGCGGCCAAACACGGTTTTAAGCGCGCTATTGTACCTGCGAATAATGCGCCAAAAGAGCCAGTCAAAGGCTTACATGTTGTTCCTGTTAAGCATATTTCTGAGGCGCTAGAACATTTGTGTTAATGTTCGAAAAAGGCATGCCGCGAACTAATGTGGCAAAGGGCGCAAGCGCTAGCCATACTTAACAATAAAGAACCCAACAGCTAAAGGCTTTATCCTCTATGGCGGCAAATGCGTTAATTTTATCGGGCGGTGGTGCGCGGGCTGCGTATCAAGCCGGAGTGCTGTTAGCGTTATCTGAATTGTTGCCGTGCTTAGAAAACCCATTCCCTATTATTTGCGGCACATCTGCTGGAGCGATTAATGCGCTGGCGATGGCTGCGCACCCGGGTACGTTTAATCAATCGGCACAAGATCTCGCGCAAACTTGGCGCGAGTTGGAAGTCGAGAAGGTGTATAAAACGGGGTGGGGCGATTTAACTAAGGGTTTATTTAAAGTTGCAGGTTCGTTGTTTCATCAGGGGGTGGCTCGCGGCAAGCCACTGGGCTTGTTGGATAATAGCCCCCTGCGAGATCTTCTTTCCGGTGTCATTCCTTTCGATAACATTCAAAACCGAGTGGACGCGGGTTTGCTTGAGGCTGTTTGCGTGACGGCGCTGGGGTATTCTTCTGGCGAGTCAGTGAGTTTTTTCCAGGGTAATCCTGCTTTGCGGGGTTGGCGCCGTGCGCGCCGCGTAGGCACGCCTTCACTGCTTACGGTTGAGCACTTATTGGCGTCATCGGCTATTCCGGCAGTATTTCCAGCAGTACCTTTAAATAAAGAGTTTTTTGGGGATGGGGCTATGCGGCAGTTGGCGCCGTTAAGCCCAGCTTTGCATTTGGGTGCTAGCCGAATGTTTGTTATTGGGGTTAGTCATAACCCTATGAAGACTCGCTGGTTTAAACCTAAGCGTGCCCTCGATCATCCTCCCTCGATTGCTCAAATACTGGGGCAAATGTTTAACAGTGCTTTTATTGATACCCTAGAAGGGGATTTAGAGCACCTTGACCGCACCAATATGTTGCTAAAGCTCGCGGCCGATAAAGAGCTTTGCGAAAAAACGTATAACCTACGCCCAGTAGATACTCTAGTTATTACACCGTCAAAACCTATCGATAAAATTGCCGGCCGGCGCGTACGTGATTTGCCCAAAAGCTTACGCTTTTTTATGCGTGCTGTTGGGGCTACGGCGCGTGGCGGTGGTGCCTCTGTTGCGAGTTATTTGTTGTTTTCGCATCAGTATTGTAACGAGCTTATGGAACTTGGTTACCAAGATGCCATGTGGGAAAAAGCGGCTATTGAAGATTTTTTTAGCCATCCTTGTCGCCTGCCGGAATAACTGCAACCTTTTGTTTTTGTGGCTATTAGCGGGCTTCTTCTGGGTCTTCTCCGCTTTAGTGAGGTAAAAAGAGATGCTAAGACCCGCCATATCCGTTGAAATGTAAGGTTCTCACGCCACTACACTTAAACGAATATATGAGCCTTAACATCTCCAGCAAAATTTTGAGCCTTCCTGGTCAGCGTGTCAAACAAGTTCAGCATGACTTGGCCCTGCAAAGATTGACTATACACTGCAAGCGAGACCGTCGTTATAGAGCGATTGACCCGTCAAGTAATGAGGCGGCCAACATCAACCGATACTTGCGCAGAACGATCCGTGATGTCCCTTTGTGTGGCTTCGAGTGCTATTTGGAAGTTGAGCTCGCTCAAGTTGTGACGACTTGCGGTAGGCGTCTAATGGAGGCTTGCGAATTTGTCGATACAGGCAATCGCTATACTCAAAGATTTTGCCAGTTGGTGAGCGGATTGTGTCGCCATATGAGTATCAGCACGGTCAGTCGGCACCTAAAGCTACGATGGGAAACGGTGAAAAATATGGATAAATTTCACCTAGAGAAAACGTTGCCTGCACTTAATCCTGAAAAATTAATTGACTTAAAATATCTTGGGGTCGATGAAGTCGCTAGAGCCAAAGGCCATGATTATATGACGGTGATTTATGACATGGAATCCGGTCATTTAATTGGCGTTGAGACAGGCCGTAAAGCCGAGGTGTTGACAGCGTTTCTAAAGCGCTTACCAGCACAAACCGCTGAAAACATAGAGGCGGTAGCCATGGATATGGGGCCAGCCTATCAAAAATCGGTACGCGAATGCTTGCCTAATGCTGACATTGTTTTCGATCGGTTTCATGTGATGCAAAACTACAGTAAAGCCATGAGCAATCAGCGTAGGATCGAGTTCAGAAAGGCGGATCGCGCAGGCAAAGAGCAGCTTAAAGGTACCCACTACCTGTTGTTAAAAAATGCCGACAAGTTAAATGATAAACAAGCCAATAAACTCCAGACATTGCTCGAAAATAATTCCAATATCAATACACTTTATATACTCAAAGAGCAGCTCCAAGCTTTGTGGAATGCAGGGAATTATGACGCCATGATGAATGCATTGGAGCAGTGGTGCGACATCGCGGAACAGACGAATATGCTCTATCTCAAGAAATTTGCAAAGTCACTAAGGAAGCATAGCGTAGGCATTTGTAACTACGGAAAACACGGGCTGACTAGCGCCAGAATTGAAGCCGGCAATGTCAGCATTGGCATGATTCGCAAGCGAGCAAGAGGCATCAAGGATACCGAGTACTTCAAGCTAAAAATAAGGCAATCATCGATGCCTGACGAGCAATCCATGTTCTATGGAAGCCACTAGATCACCTCACTAAAGCGGAGAAGAGCCCTTCTTCTGACTAAACGCGCTATTTTTCGTTTTGACGCATCCTTTTTTCTTCTGGCACCCCAAAATATTTCGTCAGTTATTTGACTGTAGCTAGTTTGTTGACTATTACTTAGGTAATACCAAAGACTATAAATATATTGTCAATAACAAAGCACACCCGTGGTGCATTGGTGGCAAGGCTGCCTGAAGTGGAGTAGACGTTGATGCTGGGCGAAAATTACGTTCTTTTAATTGAAGATAATCCTGAAGTTAAGCAAGCTACAAGCTTAATTTTCCATTTTATGGGGGAGCAATTAACAACCCTAACTTATGCTGAATGGAAACGTAATGCTGATGAGTTAGCAAAACATGCCGGCGATTTATCGGCCATTGTCTTTGGCAGTACGCAAAACAGTGGTTCTAATAATGTCGCCAATTTAGAGCAAGAAATGCAGGGCATAAAAGCCCGCTTTTCTGCCACAGCGGTTTTAACCTTAGGGCAGGGGTACGAAGAAGAGGTCGCAACCCTTGATGATACGCTCAAACGCCGAGTGCTCACGCAACTGCCTTACCCATTTGGCTATTCGGCTTTTGTTGATGGTCTTCATCGTGCGCAGCGTTTTAATCAAGCTTATGCTAATGCATCTCAGGCTCCATCTCAGCGGCCAGTTCATTTATTTAGAAGCCTTGTAGGTACCAGCCAAGAAATTCAAACGGTACGGCAGGTTATGGCACAAGTTGCCGATACTGACGTGACTGTTTTAATTGAAGGCGAGTCGGGCACGGGCAAAGAAGTTGTTGCTCGAAATTTACATTACCATTCCCCTCGACGAGAAGGCCCGTTTGTACCGGTTAATTGCGGAGCGATACCTGGTGAATTGTTAGAAAGCGAGTTGTTCGGGCACGAAAAAGGCGCATTTACTGGCGCAATTAGCGCGCGAGCAGGTCGCTTCGAAATGGCCGAAGGTGGTACGCTTTTCCTTGATGAAATTGGTGATATGCCATTGCATATGCAGGTGAAAATCTTGCGGGTATTGCAGGAAAAAACGTTTGAGCGTGTAGGGGGTAACAAAACATTTACAACGAATGTACGCATTATTGCCGCAACGCACCGCAACCTAGATACCATGATTGCAGATGGCGGCTTTCGTGAGGATTTGTACTACAGGCTAAATGTATTTCCTATTCAAATGCCATCGCTTAAAGAGCGTGCAGAAGATATCCCCTTGCTCATTAATGAATTAGTCTCGCGTTTAGAAAGCGAACAGCGCGGTTCAGTGCGTTTTAATTCGGCGGCAATTTTAAGTTTATGTAAATATGCATGGCCAGGTAATGTGCGAGAATTGGCTAATTTGGTCGAGCGCATGGCAATTATGCATCCCTTTGGTGTTGTTGGCGCGCAAGATTTACCAGAGAAATATCGCCATAGCGATAGCCACGAAGAAGATGATTTTGATGTTGATGCAGAGCATATTGCCGCAACACCAAGCGTTGTAAGTATGAGCGACCGTGCGCTGTTACCTGAAGATGGCATCGATTTAAAAGAGTATATTACAGGCCTAGAGCAAAACCTTATTAAGCAAGCGCTTGATGACTCTGGCGGTGTGGTTGCGCGTGCAGCAGAGCGTTTGGCTATTAGGCGTACTACATTGGTCGAAAAAATGCGTAAGTATGGCATGAGCCGATAAACTAAAACTTGGCGCTCATGCCGATAAGGTAGCGTGCGCCGGTATATTCATTTTTAATGACGCGGTTTTTATAAATAGAAAATAACCGCGTTTTTTCTTTAAGCACATTAGTACCTTCAGCAAATACTGATAAATATGGTGTGATGTGGTAACGCAAGTTTACGTCGAGTTGGCCCTAACTTTGTGCGCTTTCGGGTTGTGATTGTGCACCCACTACGGCTCGAAGGTATTCTTGCCGCCAATTAAAACTGGCCCTTGCTGAAAAGCGCGAGTTTTCGTAAAAACCAACAAGGTTATATGTTGTAGGTGAAAGCCCTTCTATAGCGAAGGTCTGTGTGCCGGTATTGGTTTCATCGATTAAAAATTGTGCACTGCTTGCTGTGTAAGTGTAGTTTGCTTGCAGGCCCCAGCCACTGAGGAAGGTATGCTGCAGTGCAAACTCTAAACCATTGGCCTTGGCAGATTCCTGGTTAGTCGGTTGTATTTGTGTAAAGTGAGTGCCGTCAATTTCGATACTTTGGCTGCCGGCGCTAACAAAATGACTGATTGATTTATAATATAAGTTGATGCCAATAAAGCTATTTTCTTTGAAATACCATTCAGCGGCTAAATCGGTATTGATGGATTCGTAAGGTAATAAGTTAGGGTTACCCTGGTACTGAATAGCGCTTCCAGCCCTCGGGTGTAAACGTGCTTCTTGTCCTAGATCGTATAGGTTGGGCCTGGTAATTGTTTTACTGCTAGAAAGGCGAAAATACCACAAGGCTGAAGGGTTAAAAGAAAAATTCACCGAGGGTAAAACGTGATCATAGCGGTGCTTGTTGGTATAGGGTTGGTCCGCTAAATAAGTGATATCTAGTTGGTCATCATCACTGGCCCGTACAATAGACGCCACTTGCGCTTGTGTGCCCTGGGCGATAGTTTCTGTTGTGCTATAGCGTGCGCCTATATTTCCCGACCACAATAAAGATCCCCATTGCCCTGCTAAATCTAATTGCCCAAATACGGAATTGACGGTTACTGCGATGCGGTAACTGGCGCGTTCGAGCTCAATGGCATCAAAGCCAATTCCGCTAAAACTATCGGTTATGCCAAAACGGTCGCGAATCGTTTGCGGGTCAATAGGGCCGGCATTGATAAAGGCATCGCTTTCGAGAATGGTTGTTAATGTATCGATATCATAGCGGTACCAAGCATTTGGTGCTTGATGATCTAGCCCGCCTGCAAAATCAGCGGTTATCGGCACGACTTGAAAAACATCAGAATACTCAAGGCCAAGCGCGGCGAGAGCGTGTGCTGAAAAAACATTGTGCCTGCCGCAGTAAGCGCAGTTGCGCGGGTAGGTGGTTTCTAAGCTTGTGTATTGTTTGACTCGGCGGTGCTGCAACACGCCCCCCGTAAAAGCCTTTAAGCCGTCGTTATTATCAAGCTCCCATTTTGATGTGATTTCAAACTCTCGAATAGTGTCTTGAGTATTGCCGCCAAAGCGACCTAAAAAGTGTGCTGCGAGTGGGTGGTCTGTAACTTGGCTGTCACCAAAGCTGTAACTTGGGGCTTGCGTGGTGGTGCCTAAAGTCCATTTCGCATCACTCGTGGCGCTAAAGCCTTGCGACGAAAAAGGTAGGCCGCCGGTCAAATTTTCTGCCTGGCTATAGGCGTAGTCTAACGTGATTTGATAGGGGCTTTGGCTTTGGGGAAAGTGACTGTCCCATTCGAGATTGATGCCGTACAGCTCGTTGGCAACGGGCCGACTTTTATCAACAAGAATGCTGTCGTTACCTTGGGCGCTGCCCCCGAGTTGCTGGCGAATATCATCAGGTAATTGAGCGAGCGTATCTTTGCCGGCACGCACAAACTGTGTTGCGGTATTGTTTTCGTCAAGGGATATCTCTAAAAAGCTGTCTTCAAAATAAGCTTGAAAACCTGACAGCATGGCGCTGTCGTTAAAGCGCGTGGAGAGAATATCGATACTGCTATTGAGCGAGGCGCCAGTGTCCACCCTCCATTGTGCCTGCCCGGCAATAACCATACTGGTTTGTTCTCGTTCGGCTTCCGTTTGGTACAGTCGAAAAGAGCGAGGAACATAAGCATTTTTGATGGTATCCACTTGCTCTTTATTTTCGCTGAGTACTCTAATATCTGTATTTCGGAAGCCTTCAGTCGAGTAGCCCTGAGTGCGATTGCTACGATTGCTATCGACAATTGCTGCTAAAATGCCAACCTTTGAATTACCCGTTTGCCGGTTATGACTGGCTAGAGCAAATGTTTCAAGGGTGTTCTTGTGACTAATTGAGTTTTGCGTTATCTGGCCGCTAGCGGCAAAGTAGCTTAAGTCTTTGCTATTAATGAAGTCGAAAGGGCGCGGGGTTGTTAATTGAATATTGGCGCCGATGCTCCCATCTTGCTGTATTGCATTAGGAGTTTTTAAAACCTGTGCTTGTGATATTAATTTGGCCGGCAATATATCAAATGAAAATCCGCGCTCTTGGTTGTCTGTGGCGATTGTTCTGCCGTTAATTAGTGTTGTGTTAAATTCCGGGCCAAACCCCCTAACTGTAAGGTATTGGCCTTCGCCACCATTACGTTCAATGGCTACGCCGGTAATACGTTGTAGAGCTTCTGCAACATTTGCATCGGGGAATTTGCCAATATCCTGTGCTTGAATAACATCAATAACGCCTTCGTAGTGCCGTTTAATAAATAGCGAGCGTTGCAAACTCGAGCGGTAGCCCGTGACTAAGGTTTCTTCTAGGTAAGGTGTTGTTATGGCCATAGGCGGGGGTATTTGAGGTGGCATAGCTTGCAGATCGCGAGCGATAAGAGTAAATATGCCCGCCTTGTTTTTAGACGCTGCGTAAGGCGTGTCTTTTAATAGTGCGCCAAGGGCTTGTTGAATCGTGTACAGCCCAATAACTGGGTGGCCATAGCTATTTTGCACCAAGTCATAATCGTAAATTATGGAAATATCGGCCTGCTCTGCAATACTGTTAAGGGCGATATCGAGTGTGCTTGGGGGAATAAAAAATTCAAGAAAGTTTTTTTCAGTTGCGAATAATCCAACTGAATGACTCAATAAAAATAAACAAAACAACCATGCTTTTGCTATTGATTTAACGCTTTTGTGGGCTTGCTGTCCTTGTCTGTTAGTTGCGAAGTGGGGTTTCAACCGCTTAACGTTCGGTGAGGACAATGGCGCCCGTTTCGTCGGTATGGGCATCAATATTGAATTGGGATGTCAGGGTGCTTAAAAAGGCATTCACATCATTAGCTTTGAAATAACCGCCGATGCGTTTATTTGCCAGTGCGGGTGATGCAATTATGAAGGTGCTGCCCGAATACCGACTGAGTTCAGTAACGACCTGTGCTAATTCTTCGCCGTTAAACTGTAGCATAGCTTGTTGCCAGGCAAGCTTTTGTCGTATCTCATTTGCAGATACGTTGGAGACCTGAAGATTGTTTTCAGCATTTAATTGTGCCAGTTGGCCTTGGTCTAAAAAGGCAATTGTGTTGCTGCTGGCTTGTTGAGTATTGGCAAGCTCAACACGGCCTTCGGTTACCATCACTTCAATGGCGCTATTTTTTTTAGCAAAAACTGTGAATGCGGTTCCTACTGCGCGAACCATTTTATTGTTTGCAGTAACTTCAAAGGGACGTTTTTTATCTTTAAATACTTCAAAAAAAGCTTCACCTTGAATTAAGGTTATTGCTCTCGTTTGGTTGTTGTAGTGCGCTTGGAGGCTACTGCCGGTATTTAATGTAACAATAGAGCCATCGGGTAATGTAATTGTCTTTTGTTCGCCTATTTCCGTTTGATAAATAATTGGCTCGGCAATAGGATTTTGGTGGCGGGCTGTTATTACAAATGTAATTACTAGCAGGCAAAATATTGCTGCTACGGGGCTTAGTATTTTAAGCGATATTGCTGTTTTAGGTTTGCTTGCATAGGTGGGGGTAACTTGCGTTATATTGCTGGCCGATAACTCGGGCAGCTGGTTAATGCTAATTTGCCAGCGTGCCAGGCGCTCAAACGCAATTTTGTGCTCCGGCTTGGCTTTAACCCAGTGCATAAATTCAGCATGTTCTTGAGGCGATAACGGGCTGTTGTCTATTTTAACAACCCAAAGGCTTGCTTGGTGCTCGATGGCTTTATGTGATGGCTGGCTCATAACATTTTGAAGGCTAGGTTAAAAGTAAAAAATTAAACTTCAGCGGCTAATGCTCGGGTGGAGGCTTTGCGCTGTTTTAAATAATCTAGCTTTTCAAGTTCGTTGGCGCAGCGGCGCAGACCTTTGGCGATGTGTTTTTCAACGGTGCTTTCAGTGATCTTCATTATTTTGGCAATTTCCTTTTGGCTGCATCCATGTACATGCTTAAGTAAAAAAGCTCGCTGACACTGCTCTGGCAACGTGTTGGCTGCTTGAATAAAAGCATTAAAACGATTTCGATTATAAACACTTTCTTCGGGGCTCGGCGCCGGGCTCTCTAGGGTGTCTAGTTCTGATTCCAGCTCGCTAAGTACATTACCTAGGTTGTTTTGGTGTTTTGTGCGCTCTTTGAGTGCGAGATTACGGGCAACGACAAAAAGGTAATCTTCGAGTGAGTGAATATCGCTACGCTTGCTGGCGCTTAACCCCCTGACAAACGCTTCTTGTAATAAATCATCGGTATCTTGGTTCGACAGCATAATCCGAGTGACAACTTTTCGTAGAGACGGTAAAGCCTTTAAAAAAACTTCAGCGAAGTGGGGCTTAGCTTGCGCGTGAGTTTTTGGGTTGCGTGCTGTGGCGCCGCTTTTGTTTGATGCTGCTGAGGCGTTGTTACGCTCGTGCTTTTTGTTATTTTTTGTTGTGTTCATGGCATGTAGTCGTTGTGGCGCTTAATACATCTTGGTGGATGATCATACTGTGCTTGCAAAATAAACAATACACGATGGGCAGGACGCAGGTCTCGCTTAGCTGATAGATTTCAAAGTGACGCCTAAGGTTGCGGGCTTTGTCACAAAATAAAGTGATAATTGTATTGCTTGTGGTGGATATGGTAACAGTTGTGCATTTTTTGTGGGAAGCTATAAGTGCGCATGTAATGCGGTGAGATTCATCAGAAGGGGGCTTTCTGATGTGATGTGAATTGATTTTGTGCTGGCGGAGGTGTTTTAGAATGCAACCGGTGCAAAGCTCTGATCTGTTGGTAGTTCTGTTCGATGTGGTACTTAATGGCTTTGGCAATAGCGTTTGAAATCAGTCATCAGCAAGTGATGTTAGTAACAATGTGTTGAAGGTTGGGCGGGAGCCTGCCGTTATATGTTCATTTCCCCTTTGGCTAAGCTCCAGCAGCGAGCTTGGCTTTCCTTGTTGACTCGGTGATTCCTATACCTAAGATGTACCTTCGTGCGCCTTTCGAGGTTTTTTTCGCGCCTTATGGCATATTGAGCTACATAGCGGCCCGTTATTCTCCTATAGTTATATCGACTAGAGTTCGCCGAATTGCGACTTTTTGATAGAGCAGCATTTGTTGCCTTTATATGGTACAAAGCGCTTTTGTGATGATAACTACAGACCCATAAGGTAGACGAGCCGCTATGTTCAGTAGCCGGGAAGACAGCCAAAGTGCCGTATTATTTTTTGCGCCTGAAGGCGTAGTAAAAGAATTGCTGTATTCGGAATTTGAAGCGTTATTAGAAGGTTTTACGCCAGAAATAGAGTGGGCAGGGCGCGATGCCAAGGCTGTTTATCTGGAGCTGAGCCCAGATTTAAAGCCTAAGTCTGCGGTATTTTTTAAGCTGTCTTTTGATGATGAGGGCTGGGTAGAAGCTAGCTGGAACGTTCCTTTAGTCAACTTAGCCAGAACCGCTCAGCCAGGGCCCAACTTAGGCGCAGGCGCAATGCGAACGGCTACAGCCAAACAATGCCCCGATGCCCGCTACACCGAGATGCTATGGGCGCCGGATTTAGGGGCAGGCAGTAAAATATTGGAGTGGATCCAAGGGGCAATTGCCGTTAATCGGCTGGGTTTAAGTCGACAAGCTGTTGCTGAAGATCCAGCCCAGGAGGCACAAGCTGGCGTAGGGCAGGCCAGTGGTATTTCTGCCGGCGTTGAGGCGCAACTTGCGCAGCTTTTACAAAACCAAATGTTAGGCGCTAATGGTATGGCGCAAACGATGGCGCAGCTTGAGCAAACCAAAACTGAATACGAACAAAAATTAGCGACGCTGCAGGTGCAGCTAGCCGATCAGGTGCGCCAGTTTGATAGCGCTAAAGAGCAACTAGCCACCCTAGAGCAATCGGTTGCCGGAAAAGAAAAAAAACTGGCTGAGGTGCGTGAGTATTACGAATTAAAACTGGAAAAGACCAAAGGTTGTGAATCGGATTATATTCGGGCTTTACGTGAGCATTATGAAACCGAAGCCAGCGAGCAGGTTGCCAATGCAGAAAGTGAATATAAAGAGCTGTTGAATTGGCGCGAAGTGGAATTGATGTATCGAGCCGAGCGCGAATCGCAATTGCATGAAGAAATTACCAAACTACGACTTCGCATTGCTGAGCTGGAACAAACTTCTGGTAACGATGTTCTGCATAAGCTAAGTGATAAAGGCATTACCTTTATGACATATCAAGTTGGGCTTGGGCATATCGCCATTCCTGCCGACGATATTGCACTTTATTTGGCTAACCCCATTGGTTTTGTGGCCGCGTTTTGCAATGTTACCCAAGCTGTTTATCTCGATTGGTTAGCGCATTTTCACGCGCCTGTATGCCGGGCGCAAGACAGCAATGGCGAGTATTGTGGCGTTGACGTGATGCGCATAGACAGCCCAGAGCAGTATTTGCCCGGCGCATCCGATTGCTGCGATAAACACCGTAGCAGCGCGTAGTGATGATAAAGCCTAGCTATAAAACTACTAAAGACGTTCCCAAGCGTTTGTTAAATGCACTTTGGTGGCGCCAATCGATAGCGGATATTGCACAACTTGCACCTATTGAGCCGGTTACTCACAGAGAGTTTTCGGCACAAGGTATTGTTGTTGATATTAAGCGCGAAGATTTGTTATGCCCATACCTCGGTGGTAACAAGCTGTATAAATTACACTTTCATTTACAGCGTGCGTTAGCTTTGCGGGCGCATACTATCGCGACCTTTGGCGGCGCTTACTCGAATCATATCTATGCTTTAGCACGGGTGGGGTTTGAGTTGGGGATTAACACTGTCGGTATTATACGAGGGGAGCGCCCGGCGATCTTAAGCCCAACACTCGGCGATGCCGAAGCTATGGGTATGCGACTTAAATTTGTGTCGCGCTCGGATTACAGGCATAAACATTTAATCGCGCTTAAGGCCCAGTGGGATTTAAATCTTCCCGGTGTTTATATTGTTCCTGAAGGCGGAGGCGATTTGCGCGGGGCGCTCGGCATGGCCGAATACTGGCGTTGTGTGCAGCGCGAAAACCCCGATTATGACGCTGTGGTTATTGCCGCAGGTACCGGCGCCAGCTTGGCAGGGATTATGGCAGCGAGCAAAACGCCGGTTTCGGTGCATGGCTTATTAATGCTGAAAGGCAGCGCAAAGCTCAATCAGCAATATTGCCGCCGCGCCTTAGCGATGGCGCATGTGCTACGCCGAAGGTTAGCGCCAGAAGTACAGTTGAATGAGTACCGTAAAGAACCCCCGATAGGCTGGCAATTGCATACGCATTTGCATCAAGGGGGGTACGGCCCTGCAAAAGGCGAGTATGCCGATGCGATTTCCCAGTTGAGTGTTACTACGGGGATACCTTTAGACCCAGTGTATACCGGGAAAATGCTTAGTGGTGTGGTTGCGCTGGCGCAGCAGGGCGCTTGGGCTGCGGGGCAGCGGGTGCTGTTAATACATACCGGTGGCCTACAGGGCCGGCGCAGTCTGTCAACTCATAAGGTGATTGCGCATGTCTAATTCGGTGCTGGGTACTTTGGCTAAAGATGCAGCGCAGCAACATTTGGTACCCTTGAAAGCGATGCTGCCTGAATACCGTGCTGATGTGTTGGCTAGTGCCCAAGTGCAGCAGGTATATGCCGGCCAGCGCTTATTTGAGCAAGATATTTTTGATGGAAAACATGTTTACCTTTTACGCGGCGGCGTCGAACTACAATTTAGCTCAGGCTTGATGCTAAAGGTTTTGCATTCGGACTTTGCCGCACAGTACCCGCTGGCTAACGTTCAGCCCAGAGCGTGTCGTGGGCTTGCAGCCAGTGATTGTGTAGTTTTACGAATTGATTCTGATGCCTTGGATCAAGCACTAGCGTGTAGCCAAGTTTTACAGTACGCCGAGCACGATTTAGAGCAGCGCTTTGCGCAATCGCCGTTACCCGATTGGATGCGAACAGTATTGCACTCGGCACTTTTTAGGCAAGTGCCGGCGGTGAATGTAGAGCAAATTTTGCGGGCAATGACCGAGGTTAAAGTGCGAGCAGGCGATAATATTGTTGTACAAGGTGACGCCGGCGACAGTTGTTACTTTATTCGCCAAGGGCGTGCGGCTATTAGCCGAGCAACAGCTGGCCAGGTTAACTTTGCAGCGAATATTGCGCCGGGCGACTGTTTTGCTGAAGAGGTACTGCTAAACGATTGTGTTCACAGTGCTAGCGTTACTATGCTGGAAGATGGCATTGTCTTGCGTTTAGGGCGCGAGGCCTTTCGGCAGTTACAGGAGTATCCGTCTATTAATCAGTGGGATTATCCGAAGTTTGTTCGTGCGCAAGCTGAGTCTGATTTTGGTGAAACAACTTGCCTTATTGATGTAAGAACTCGTGAAGAGTACCTGCAAGGTCATATTCCAACAGCGGTATCATTACCCCTGTCGCAATTGCATCAGGTGGTAACGTATTTTGATGTAGCTAAGCGGTATCTTTTTTGTTGCGATACAGGGAGGCGCTCGCAAGCGGCTACGCATTTGTTAGCGTCTGGGTTTCAGGTAGCTATGCTTGCTGGCGGCATTAATGATGAAGCTTGGCGCCCGATTATTAGCACATCGCAGGCCCGCTGTTTTATTGATGGGCGTGTACAATTTATAGATAACACTATCGCGCCTTAGCCGTTTTTCCGTATTGACACCAAAATCCTCTATAATCACTGCTTATTAACTTAAGGCGAGCTCTTGTTATTTGCGTTTACGCCGGCGAAGCGGCGCTTTGAGTTTCAGTATCCTTTACAAAGGCAAAACCCAAATGAGCGAGTTTTCTTGCGTTGGCCTGATTGGTCGTCTAGGCAGCGAAGCTGTTGCCTATTCATTAAAACGTTTAGTGGCATTTTTGAATGAGCGCAACGTTAAAATTCTTCTCGATAATGAAACCGGTGCGGTTGTTCCCGACGCCAGCGTTACTCGCGTCCGTCGAGAGCAGCTTCCCAGTTTATGCGATCTTGTCATTGTGGTTGGTGGCGATGGCAGTTTGCTGGGCAGTGCTCGATTAATGGCTGGCACTGGTGTGCCATTGTTAGGGATTAACCGCGGCCGGTTAGGCTTTTTGACGGATATATCACCAGAAGATATTGAGCTAAAAGTTGGCGAAGTGCTTGATGGCAGCTACGAGCGCGAGCAGCGTTTTTTGTTGCAAGCAACAGTGAGCCGTAACCAGCAAGTCATTGGCCAGTCGCTAGCGTTAAATGATGTAGTGTTACACCCTGGTCAATTTATTCGCATGATTGACTTCGAGCTTTATATTGACGAGACGTTTGTGTATCGGCAAAGCTCTGATGGCTTGATTATTTCCACGCCAACCGGCTCTACGGCCTATGCTTTAAGTGGTGGCGGGCCAATTATGCACCCCTCGCTTGATGCACTTGTTTTGGTGCCGATGAACCCGCATACCTTAAGTAGTCGCCCGATTGTTGTATCTGGCGGTAGTGATATTCGATTAGTGGTAGGTGAGCAGCGTGATGTTCACCCTCATGTAACCTGTGATGGACAGGTACATATTGTGACGCAAACGGGTGATGAGGTCGCAATTACAAAAAGCCCTGATTGCATTGATTTGATTCATCCAAAGGGGCATCGCTTTTATCAGGTTTGTCGCTCTAAGCTTGGCTGGGCGGCGCGCCAAGCCTCAGAAGGTTCGGCATTCAACGATTTTGAAGAGTAGGTGGTAATGGGTGAGTGAACAAAGCAGTACTACACCGAACAGACAACGAACAGAGCACGATGATCATTCGCGGTACGACATTATTGGTGATGTACACGGTTGTGCGAATACATTAGTTAAATTACTTCTGCAAATGGGGTACGCAAAAGACGACCAAGGTTATTATCACCCTAGTCGCAAAACGCTATTTGTCGGCGATATTGTTGATCGTGGCCCAAGGGTTAGAGAGGCGCTGCATATTGTTCGTGACATGTGTGAATCGGGCCAAGCCGAATGCGTTTTAGGGAATCACGAATTTTATGCAATAGCCTACTTTACGCTATTGAATGATGGTGGCAATTTGCGTTATTTGCGCCCCCATACAGCGCATCACGACCGCTTAATTGCAGAAACCCTTGAGCAGTTTGAAGACCATGCACAAGATTGGGAGTCCATGTTAACGTGGTTTAGGACCTTGCCGCTTTTTATTGAAAAACCTAAAGTAAGGGTTGTGCACGCGTGCTGGGATGCGCCTTTAATAGCTGAGTTTCACGATCAAAACCACACCGCGGTCGTTGACGATGCTTTTATTCGCGCCTCTGAAAATCCAAAAAGTTTCGAAGCTGCAGTGCTGGGGCGCTTAACGCGAGGCACTTCTATGCATCTGCCTCCAGGTGTTGTAATCGTTGGGCGCGATGGTGTAGAGCGCAGTTTATTTCGTACCCGCTTTTGGTCGCAAAACCCCAAAACTTACGCCGATGTTGTTTTTCAGCCCGACCCTTTACCTGAGTACCTCGTTAATACGCCGCTTAGCGATGCCGAAAGGGCGCGCTTAGTTCATTATAATGCGCATGAAAAGCCTGTTTTTATTGGTCACTATTGGTTGCAAGGCACGCCAAAAACATTGCGTTCTAATGTGGCCTGTTTAGACTACAGTGCCGTAAAGTACGGAAAACTAGTCGCATATCGCTTTGATGGGGAGCAGCAGCTTGATGACAGGAAATTTTGTTGGGTTTCAGTGGATAAGGCCGAGTCGACACACTAAAGCCACGTGGTTTTGCTTAATCCATAGCTCTATGCGAAAGGTGTGCTGATGTCGGCAAATTGTGTTGCGCGCTTTCCGCTAGATTTAGACTTGTCGCGCTTAAGTCAAGCTTTCCATCAGCAAGGCATTGCTCACCGCTTTACCGAAGAGCAAGGGCAGCAGTGGTTATGGTTGGCTGATGCCGGTCAATTAAATCATGCTAAAGCACTCGTCGATGACTTTGTTGCAGGCCAGCTGGAGGTTGCTGAGGAGGAGCAAGCTGCCCCTTCGTTTAATTTACTGCTTTGGTTAATGCGGTCACCCGTAACATGGCTGTTAATCGCATTGGGCGGCTTAGGCTATGCGGCAGTGGTCGGGCCTATTGCCGCATTTTATGAAAGCATGACTTATACGCCGATTAAAATCTTTGGCAGTAAAGCCCTAATCGAAAAGTGGCAATGGGCGGAGCCTTGGCGAATATTCACGCCGGTTTTTTTGCACTTCTCTATTGCTCACATCGTATTTAATGCCGCGGCAATGTTGCAAATTGGCAGTTGGATCGAGCGTTTATGGGGTATACGTTATTACGCTTGGTTGTGTTTTATTTCTGGCGTGGCAGGCAATGTTTTGCAATATAGCTGGTCACAATCGCCTATGTTTGGCGGCTTATCGGGTATTGTCTTTGGCTTGTTTACCTTTAATGGCGTGACACAGGTTCTGCAGCCTGCAAAGGCATTTGCCTTACCTAAAGGCATGTACATCATGCTGGCAGTATGGCTATTTGCCGGATTTACCCCGTTTTTTGAACAGTTTTTTGGAGTGCAAATGGGTAATGGGGCACATTTAGGCGGTGCGGTGGCCGGTGCGGTGCTAGCACTCATCGCCAATAAAGATGCATTGAAAAAACGCTATTTGTAACTTAGCCACACACGTAAAGACTTATTTTTAGCCAAAACAAGATGGCAGATAAATGACGACTAATAATACGCTTGAAATTAATAATATTTTATCGGCGATGACGCCTGAGATACATACTCGCTTCCAAAATGCGATAGCAATTGGCCGCTGGCCTAATGGTGACAAACTGACCGACGAGCAAAAAGCGACCTGCATCAAGGCGGTGATTGTTTATGAAAATCACTGCAAAGCACCAAGTGAAAGGACCGGGTTTGTTCCACCTAAAACAAGCCCGTGCGCTGATGAAAGCCACATCCACACGGAAGAAAAGCCATTAAATTGGGCGCAAGATTAAGTTTGCTCGATTTGTAACGTTTAATTCTAATACTCTTATTTCTGTAAGGCATTCCATGACTGCAAATACTGCTGTAAATCAGACTGACAAAAACTCGCCAACGACTATTTACCTAAAAGACTATTTGCCGCCAGCATTTCTTATTGAAAAAACACATCTGACTTTTCAGTTGGATCCAGAAAAAACAACGGTGACGTCGGTTTTGCAGTGTGTTGCAAACCCCAAGGCGGCGCCTAGCCAGAGTTTGACGTTACACGGCCAAGATCTAAAGCTAGTTCGCTTGCAACTCAATAATAAGGCATTAACTGCTGCGGATTACTGTGTTGAAGAAGAAAGTCTAACGATACATGCCGTACCAGACGCATTCACCTTAACTTGTGTGACGGAAATATCGCCAGCGACAAACTCTTCGCTGGAAGGGCTTTATAAGTCGCGCACTATGTATTGCACGCAATGTGAAGCCGAAGGTTTTAGGAAGATTACTTACTACCTTGACCGGCCTGACGTGCTCAGTGAATTTACGACAACAGTAATCGGCGATAAGCAGCAATTCCCTGTATTACTTTCTAACGGTAACTTGGTTGCCAGTGAACAGCTGGAAAATGGTTTTCATAGTGCCACATGGCATGATCCGTTTAAAAAGCCGGCCTATTTATTTGCCTTAGTTGCGGGCGATTTACAGGTGGTTGAGGATAATTTTATTACCTGCTCTGGACGTAACGTTGTACTTAAAATATTTGTCGAGCCTAAAGATCTCGATAAATGTGAGCACGCTATGGCGTCTTTAAAAAACGCAATGAAATGGGATGAAGAAGTCTATGGTCGCGAATACGATCTGGATATTTTTATGATTGTGGCTGTTGACGATTTCAATATGGGGGCGATGGAAAATAAGGGATTGAATATTTTTAACACCTCTTGTGTGTTGGCAAACCCTAAAACGACAACTGATGCCGGCTTTGCGCGGGTAGAAGGAGTGGTGGCGCACGAATATTTCCACAACTGGTCCGGCAATCGTGTGACTTGCCGAGACTGGTTTCAGCTAAGTCTTAAAGAAGGCTTTACGGTATTTAGGGACGAAGAGTTTTCGTCTGATATGGGCTCGCGAACGGTCAAGCGTGTTGAAGATGTGAATGTCATGCGAACACTGCAGTTTGCTGAAGATGGTGGCCCGATGGCGCATCCTGTGCAACCGGCTTCGTTTATGGAGATTTCTAACTTCTATACGTTGACCATTTATGAAAAAGGCGCAGAAGTTGTGCGTATGTATCACACGTTGCTAGGGCCTGAATTGTTTAGGCAGGGTAGTGATTTATATTTCGAACGTCACGATGGTGAGGCGGCGACAATTGAAGATTTTACCGCTGCAATGGCAGAGGTGTCGGGGCGTGATTTTAGCCAGTTTAAATATTGGTACAGCCAAGCAGGCACACCGGTGGTAAAAGCTGAAGGTGATTATTGTGCCCAAGCGAAAACTTTTTCTTTAACTTTCGAGCAGTATTGCCCAGATACACCGGAAGCGAAAGGCAGCGATAAAAAGCCTTACCATATTCCCGTGAATGTTTCGCTTTTAGGTAAAGCGGGATTGCTACCGTTGACCCTGGATAGCCAAGCTCAGCCCCAGACTGAGGTGGTTCTAGAGTTAACCGAGGCACAGCAAACGTTTGTATTTAACGATGTACAGGAAGAGCCTGTACCATCGTTATTTCGTGGGTTTTCTGCGCCAGTTAAGTCTGCTTACCCTTATAAAAAGGCGGACTTGTTACGAATAACTACGCAAGATAGCGATGGCTTTGCCCGTTTTGATGCCATGCAACAATTGGCTGTAGTGGCGATTTTTGATGTGATGGCCGCTTTGCGTAAACAAGAAGAGTGGCAATTAGAGCCGCTTTTGTTAAATGCTGTAAAAGAGTTGCTGACTAATGAGGCGCTAGACCCTGCCATGGTTGCGCTGATGTGTACGCTGCCTTCGCAGGCGTACATGAGTGGCTTAGCGACCCCGATTGAAGTGGAGCTTATTCATCAGGCGCGTAATGCGGTTAAAGCGGCTATTGCTGAGCAATGTTTTGATTTGTGGTTAGCGGTGTATAACCGTTGCTTGTCGACAAAAGCTTATGCATTCAATGCTAATGATGTGGCACTGCGTAGCCTTAAAAAAGTAGCGCTTGAGTATTTAATGGTCAAGCCAACCGAAGAGGTTTTGGCGCTGTGTGTGAAGCAGTTTAATAATGCCGATAATATGACTGATGAATCGGCGGCAATGAGCGCTCTGGTCGATTGCACAGCACCGTTAGCGGCTAAGGAAAGGGTAGATGCGTTAGCGCAATTTTACGAGCGCTGGAAGGACGAAGCGTTAGTGGTTAATTTGTGGCTGTCTGTGCAGGCTGCAGATAGCACCCCTGGCGCCTTAAAGCGCGTAGAGGCTTTGCTGAAGCACCCCGCCTACGATAGTGCAAACCCAAATAAGATTCGTAGTGTTGTGAGTGTATTTTGCAATCAAAATGCTGTGAACTTCCATGCTATTGATGGGTCAGGGTATGTGTTTTTAGCGGACCAGATTTTGGTGTTGAATAAGCAAAACCCGCAAATAGCCTCGCGCTTGCTGGGGCCTCTAACTAAATGGCAGAAGTATGATGTTAATCGGCAAGGGTTAATGCGTGAGCAGTTGTTGCGTATTCAGAGCGAGCCTGCGCTGTCTAAAGATGTGTACGAAGTTGTTGCAAAAAGCTTGTAGCCTTAATGTGTTTAAAGTGAGCTGTAAAATACAGACAGGATAAAACCCACATGATCAAAAATTCCACAACCCGCTTCGGGTTATTGAGTAGAAGCATACACTGGTTAAGCGCTTTACTGGTGCTTAGCCTTTTTGCTGTGGGTTTATGGATGCAAGGCTTAGATTACTATCATGATTGGTATCGCACGGCGCCAGATTTACACCGTAGTTTTGGCATAGTGCTAATGCTGCTGACTGTGGCTCGCTTGGTGTGGTATCGCTTTTCACCTAAGCCTAAACCATTAAGCGGGCATTCACGTATAGAGCGTATTGTGTCCGTTGCGGTGCATCACAGCTTGATGTTACTGCTTTTTGTTATGTTTATATCCGGTTATTTAATTACTACCGCGAAAGGCGACCCGCTTTATTTCTTCAATCTTTTTGGCATTCCCTCTACGGTTAATGGCATTGCAAACTTAGAAGATATTGCCGGTGATATTCATAAGTATGTGGCTTTTTTCATCATTGGGTTTGTCGTACTGCATGTTGCTGGTGCTTTAAAGCATCATTTTATTGATAAAGACCTCACTCTTAAGCGTATGCTCGGGTTAGATAAAAACGCTTAGGCTCATTAAATTTATAGATCTACCCTTTAACTCTAGGCGAAAAGGAGCCTTATTATGTTGCAACCAATGCTAGACACTGTGTCCAACCGATCTAAAAAATGGCTTGCAGCCTGTGCTTTAAGTACTGCAGGCGTAATGGCAACTCCGGCGGTAAGTGCGGATGATTATGTGATTGATACTCGTGGTGCTCATGCATTTATTCAGTTTCGCATTAAGCATCTGGGCTACAGCTGGTTGTACGGCCGTTTTAATGAGTTTGAGGGCGGCTTTACCTATGACGAGAAAGACCCCAGCAAGAATAAAATCTCTGTAGATATTGATGTAAACAGCATCGATAGCATGCATGCAGAAAGGGATAAGCATTTACGTGGTAAGAAGTTCTTGGACACGGATGCCTTTCCAAAAGCAAAATTTGTCAGTACCGAATATGTCCCAACTGGCGATAAAACCGCTGATTTAAAAGGTAACTTTACTTTACATGGCGTAACTAAGCCGATCACAATTCAAATTGAGCATATTGGCGGCGGCAAAGACCCATGGGGTGGCTACCGTAATGGATTTGAAGGCAAGTTGACAATTAAACCTGCAGATTACGGCTTAGAATTGACTAAATCTTTGGGGCCTTCAGCTTCTGAAGTTGAGTTGTTTTTAAGCGTTGAAGGCGTGCGTAAAAAATAGCCTCAAGGCAACTGCAGCGGCTAGTGTTTGCTAGCCGCTTTATTATTTCCCTCCCATTGATTATCTATAACAACGTTATTTCCCTTCTGTGTTTGGCTCAAAAAACAAACACTATTTGGCTATATCAAAGTCAATCCACAAATAACTTCAATGAAACGATTAAGAAGGTGTGGATAACTGCTTCAAGGCCAGTGACCATAAGGGTTGTAGCGGCTGGTTGTTTTTTGTTCGCAAAAGCCCTTAGTGTTTTTGAGCTTGCCGTATAGTGCCCATCGCGGTTGTTTTAGTGGCGCAATGGGTATTTTCTAAGCGCTAAGTTTGCTGCTTTTTTAAGTGTTTTTTCACTTCTCGCCATAGATTGTTGTAGGCATTGTAGGCTCTACCTTTAGTGCTATAGGCCATCAATGGCATTCTGTTCTCGCTCATTTTCTCGGCGTTGGAGTCGTACGGAATGTACGTCTTTAGCATGGGGATGGGCATTGTTTTAGGGTTTGCGATGGTATCTTTGTGGATTGCACGGCGCATATCCACTTGATTGAAAAAGCCGGTCAGTTGTTTGGGTTGGTATTTCTTGCCGTCAAAAAAGGCCACAACTTGCTCGATAGCTCTTATCGACATAGGGCTTGGGATAATGGGTACCAAGACAATATCGGCCGATGCAACAATATATTCAACGCTGGGCGATAAACTTGGCGGACAATCGTGAAAAAGGTAGCGCGTGTTCTCACTCAGTGGGGTAACGAGGCTACTCATTAAACGACGAGGGTTCTTAAAAAGATTGAGTTCGGTATCGGCTTTACGCAGGCTGATGTCTGCAGGGATTAGGCTTAAGCGCGGGTAGGGTGTGCGCATTTCAAGCTCGCCAACAGGTACGCCTTTATTTAACAACTTTATCGATTTGCTGTGGTGTTTGGTGTGCTCTGGGTTTAGATACCAAGTTGATGCCGCTTGTGGGTCCCAATCCCATAAAATGGTGCTGTGCTTTGCATGACTTGCTAGGTAGGCCAAATTAACAATAGTTGTGGTTTTGCCAACACCACCTTTTAAGTTGTATACCGCAATTGATTCCATAAATACCTCGAAAATCAGACTATCAAGCTTGCGTTACTCGATAGGTATACGAATTAAGTTTGTAGCTGCCCACACGATTTTAAGATGTAGTTCATCGAAGGTGACTGATTATAAGCTAGGCTGCTGAGTGGTGTCCAAAGCCGCTGTAAGTCAATGCTATACAGGTTTTGCATCGGCGCAGGGAAGTTGCTGATTAGACTAACGCAAGGAACAGAGATCTAGTAGCCGAATGCCGAGGAGCAAAAACCTGAAAGCCGCTATCGCGGAAAAAGTGCATCGTTAGAGATGCCCGTAATGTTACATCATGTATAAAACCCCAATAACGCCTAACCAGCACCACAATGTGCGCGATAAAAGTTGCTGTAATGCTTCAAGCTCTCGCCGTGTTACTTCAGGCGTTTGCGCTAAGGTTTCGTCAACGGCAAGTGCACCTAGCATGTTGTCTAATAATACGGATTGGCTGCTGCGGGTTTGACAAAAGACACTTTTTTTCCAAGCGTTAATGCAGCCGCCGAAGTTGCCTGTAACGGCATAGGTTAAGCCTAGAATGCGAATAGCGGGCCATTCAATAACCCATAGCCAACGTGCTACGGGCTGGCTCGGAAGCCTTTGCAGCCAAAGCTGCGTTAATCGGTAAGCGAATGCGCCAGCGGGGCCCAATACAACAAACCAAAACACGACGGCAAAAAAGCGCTCAAAGCCCAAATAGCTGGCTTGCGATAAAAAGCGAGTGTTTAATGCTTGCCAGTCGTTGTTCTCTAAGGTGGATGTGTCGCAGTGAAGCTTTTGAGCGGCATCGCTAGCCCTTGCCCAATCTTGTTTGGCCTCGGCCACAATAAATTGCGTGATGTGCTGGGTAAATTCACCACGTCCAAAGCTATAAAGTAATACGGCTGCAGCAAATATAAGGTGAAGTAATTTACTTTCTTGGTGTAATACTATGTCGATAGCTGCAGTGGTGGCGACGGGTATTATTAAACCTACTGCAAATACAGCAGTGGGGTTGGTTATTGATATCTTAGTTAAATGACGAAGCAGTTGCTGTTGGTAACTCGCAAGCCAATTGTCATGGTGGAGCGGGTTGCTAGGTTCCCAAAATTGTTTTAGGAAAACGGCGAGTAAAAGGCTTATGAGAAGCACAGAGAGTTCCTTTATGCACGTGTTATTCAGCGCATTACTATAGCAGTTGTTGCTATTGCTTACGTAGCAGCGGGAATACTATTAATGTTTTATGACAATTTAATGGTCAAGATCCTGCAAGCGCGACCAATCAAAAAAAGGTCCTGGGTCTGTTTTGCGCGTCGGCGCAATGACGTTGTGACCTGTGATGCGCTCGGCCGTTATTCTCGGGTAGTAGTGCTGGAGCTTGCGTATGGTGCTGATTAATTGCTGGTACTGTGCTTCCGTGTAGGGGGTGGTGTCCGAGCCCTCTAATTCAATGCCAATGCTGTAGTCGTTACACTCTGGTTGTCCCTGAAAACTTGAGCGGCCCGCATGCCATGCTCGGTGGTTAAAATTGACAAATTGAATAATTTCGCCGGTACGCTTTATGAGCGCATGGGCCGATACCTGCAGGTCTTTGATGCTTTCAAAGTAGGGGTGCAGGGTGCAATCGAGGGTATTGCAAAAAAAATGCTCGATGTAGCTATTGTCGAATTGGTCGGGCGGTAAGCTTATGTTGTGAATCACCAACAAGCTGATATCAGTGCCCTCTGGGCGGTGATTAAAGTTTGGGCTGGGGCAGTGCTTAGTATTTGTTAGCCAGCCACCTAGGATCGTGCCGTTTGAGGAGATGTTTGTCATAGCGGATCATTCTGGTATTACTGTAAATATTGTAGTTTTTAGCTTATGACTGGTGCTCAAGCGTGTCTAGTTTTATCTGTTAATTTCAGAGTGATCAATCACTGGTAGTGATCGCGGTACTTCCGTGTACCATGATCTCTTGTCAAAATTTCTACGCTAAGCTTTGTATAGCAAATCGATTAATTGGTCTGCTGTGATATACCCTACTGTAAGGCTGCCGTCAGTTAACAGGATAGTGGGGGTGGCCGTGATGTTGAGTTGCTTGGCAAGTTGCATTTGTTGATTTACGTTATTCGAACAATTTTTTGTGTCAATTTCATTCCCCATCATCGCGAGGGTCATCGTAGGGTTGGGCGTTTCACTGCATAATGCCGAAACAGCTTTTTTAAAAGAACGGGTGTTTTTCCCTGCTCTGGGTAGCATGACGTATCTAACCGATACTCCAAGCGTATTGAATGCATCGATTTGGCTGTGTAGTTTGCGGCAATAACCGCAATCAATATCAGTAAATACCGTAATCACATGCTTTTCTTGGGTGGTTGCGGGGTAGGTAAGGGTAGAGTCTTTGGGGAGTTTTGCTAGCATCTTGTGTCGCATCGCTTTAGTGCGCACTTCAACAATATCTTGTCGGCTTTGTGTATCGAAAATTGGGCCGGTAAATATGTAGCGCCCATCTAGGCTAGCGAAGTAGGTTTTTGTGCCTACCGTTATTTCTTTCAGGTACTTGTCGTAGGGGGTAACTTCTATTGGTTCGCTGCCAAAATATTGCTGCAGCTGGTTTGGCGAAGATTCGTTTGCGTAGGCATAATTTAAAAAGCTCAGGGATATTAAAGCTAAAAGTACTGCTTTCACGGGGCCGCTCCTAAAATGAGTAATAAGGAGTGAGCAGTATTTGTTTTTGGTGGGCTAAAAATGAAGTAAAAACATCTAAAATGTTCTAAAAGTTTTTACTTACCAGTACCTTAAGACATTCTTCTTCTTTGGGTAATTGGTGTGTTTAGTGCGTAAATTTCGACAGGCTTAGCATAGTGACAAGCGGAGGGCTCGCGGTGAAGTGTTTTGAGTTGGCTGCATTGCTCAGCATAGCGCTCATCGTGGTTGAGGTTTTTTGTATTTAATGTCGTCGAAATCGCGGTTGCCTCGGGAGCTTGGTTAACCCCTAAAATATTCGCAAGTAGCTCAACCCTCTGGTTAATAACGCCCTCTGTGCAATGGGCAGAGGCCTGCCCTAGGTTACTTTGTTGGGCATAATCAAGGGCGTCTAAAAGCTTGCCATCTTTTTGGTGGATGCGACTCATAAGGTTGTTAGCCGCAGCTTTGTTGTAGGGGCTCACGATTATGGGGCTAGCGTTGTTCTCACGGAGTATCGGCGTTAGGTAATTGGTCGATTCCTCTAGCCGGTTTTGTTGGAATAGGCTTTCGGCAAGAAACAATCGTGTTTCGACGGATTCGGGGTTTTCAGTTAAAGCGAAAGTCAGCCAAGAAGTGGCGCTTTTAGTATTGCCGTGCTCTAGGGCCACTAGGCCATTTAAAAAGGCCTTATGGCCAGGTAGAGGAGAGGCGTGAAACGGAGGGCTTATGTTTGAGCTAATAAGGATTAGGCTGACAATGCTCGCTGCCGTGCACAGTGCCAAAATGGCCGAGCGGTATGTGTGCTTTTCAATAACCTTAGTGGGTGCGATCCAACAATAATCATGGATGGTGATAATTTGCGCAGCTCACTAATTAACTGGAACAGGGTGTGATCAGGGACATGTTCCTGCTTCCAAATGGCCTGTGCGATAGTCGTTTTTGATAACACATGTCCTTTATGAAGGATAAACAATGCGAGTAATTCCGCGGCCTTAGGTCTAAGGCGGGTACGTGATTTGTTTTTCCATAGTTGCAATGTTTCTGCATCAAAGCGATATTCGCCGAAAGCGTATTGGGGCATGTTATTTCCTATGTTGTTGTCCTGAGCAAATGACTGATGCTCGGACAGCCATGCTGAGAAAACTATCCCTTCTTTAATGGCGGTTAATATTGTTGAAGAAGAGACTAGCAGCGCGAATGCATCAAAAGAGAAGTGGTAGCTTATTCAGCCATCTGTGAAATTGAGTGCTAATTGATCATTTTCTAGGCCACTCAAGCCATCTACGACTTTGTGCTCCTGCGCTTTCTCCCCCTTACAATCCCTGTAAGGCCCGGCGCGTAAATGCATAGAAAATCATTAATCAGCCCTAGAATGAGCAATATTTTTTATGGCTGAATAGTTACGAGAAGAGAATCTTAATACTTATACAGAGGTGGGGTTAAATTTGTTTGAAGCACAAGAGATTGATCAATTACTGGCTAGCCATAAAGTAAAGGGCTTTTTACCAGCTCACGAAGCCGCAGCGCTTTTTAAAGTTGCGCAAAAACAGGCCGAGTTAGGGCCGATATTAGAAATAGGTAGTTATTGTGGTCGTTCTGCGGTGTATTTGGGGGCGGCTGCTCGCCGCTCTGCGCAGCCGGTTTTCTCGGTTGATCACCATACTGGCTCGGAAGAACATCAGCGTGGAGAAGGCTACTTTGATAGTGAGCATTGGGATAGCGCTTTAAACCGAGTTGATACATTACCTGCGATGCGCCGAACCTTGAAACAATGCGATATGGAGGATGTGGTCATTCCTATTGTGGCGCGCTCAGAGTTATTAGCCGCTTTTTGGACAACCCCCTTAGCTTTAATTTTTGTTGATGGTGGGCATAGTGAGGTGCAAGCTAAAGCTGATTGCCTTTTGTGGGCGAAGCATCTAATGCCTGCCGGCATCATGGCGATTCATGATATTTTTGAGCACCCCAAAGACGGTGGTCAAGCACCGTACAATGCTATGCAAGCGGTTATTGCAGAGTACGGGCTTGAATTAATCGACAGAGTCGATTCCTTAGTGTTTTTAGCCAAAGCGGCGGATTAAGTCGCTTTGCTCGTGTGTGATTCTGCGGTTTTGGTAGCCTCTTGAGTATTGCTGCATGCAAAAAGAAAACCTATTGCTGTTGCAGCCACAAGGGCGTTAGCTAAATACATGTTGTGGTAGCCGACCCAAGCGGCAATGACTCCTACAATTAGGCTGCCAAAAATATTGCCAAGGTTAATGGTGTTAACAAACAGTGATGATGCGGTACCTGCGAATTTTGGCATTTGGTCTTGAAACCAAGTTGTGCCAAGTCCAGCAATAAAGCCTATAAATAGTGCATTTAGTGCCTGCATCGCAATTAGTTGCCATAGGCTATTTGAAAACCAAACGCCGACGTAAAGCAGCATGGCCGATGCCGCGCCTATGCGCAGTAATGGTAATAAAGGGGTTCGTGTGGCTAGCCAGCCCCCTAGTAGCATAACGGGTATTTCAAGTGCAGCAGCGGCGCCGAGTATGTAGCCCGCATAGTGCGGCTTTATTGAAAGGTGCTCTACTAGCATTTGCGGTAGAGCAATCATGTAGCTGTGGTTTACGCCAAATAAAATTGAAAACGCGACGAAACCCAATTTTAAGTTAAGCGGTATGTGCGCTTTTTCGTTGGGGTCTCTGGGAGCAGGGTTCGCTTTTGCCTTGGGTAGGAAGCTCCAAGCCACAATGCCCACAACGACATAGGCGATGGCGAGCAATAAATAGTGTTTGCTGGAGCCTAAAACATACTGTAAATGGAAGCCTAATGGCGGGCCGCCAATCCACGACAGGGCAAAGCTTGCGCGCAAAATGGCGTTAAAAAGCGGCACCTGTTCAGGCGGGAATTCGCCATCTGCATACTCGCGTCCGTGGGCCATAATTTGCGGTAAGGTAATAGCTGAAAAGCTAAAAATCACCACGCCCGCCGTGAGTGCTAGCCAATAGCTAGGGCTGAGTGCAAAGCATACGCACGCGATCGCCCCCGCTACCATACCCAAAAATATTAGCATTAACCGGTTTATGCCTTTATCCGACATTAAGCCAACCACTTGCGATACCACGATGGCGCTTGCCGCTAGCGCAACAAAAAACACACCAAGGTAAAAGGGGGAGCTTTCAAAGCGCTCCACGAGGTAAACGCTCAATGTCGGTTGAATTTGCGCCCATAGCGAGCCAATAGTAAAGGCCACAAAATAGGTTAGCAGGGCGCCGGGGCGTAGTAAGGGGATGTATTGTTTCAATGGGGAACCTCGTCATTTAGCTGAGGCGTACGGCAATCAGCAATAGGGCGCGCATTGTAGCGGTACGACCCTACGCTGGCTATGTGGCGAAATGTCTTTTGCTGCGTTAATGCAGTTTGGGCCAATGAGCGTGCTGTGAATGGCCGCGCTGGCTAGGATTATATTTTTGACGACAACGCTTAATATCTCCCAGTAATTCATGTATCGCCATTTTTTTGATGCATAAGTGGGATACTATTGCCGCAATAATTTTCCCAGTAGTGGTGATGTATGTCAAAGAAAAAGCGGATTTGCACCAAACCCTTTGAGTGGATGGAGTTATTTAATGAGCCAGAGGGGGCGTTGTATGCTTGTTGTCCTGGTTGGCTGCCAACACCGATTGGCAATATAAACAACGCCGATGCCAAAACTATTTGGCAGGGGCAAATGGCTTCTGAGATTCGTCAGTCTGTCATTGATGGTTCTTTTAAGTACTGCAGTAAAGACTTTTGCCCGTATGTTTCTGACCCTTTCGCGCCAGAAAGTCCGATTAAAGATGTTGATGAAATTGAGTATCAAGAGTATCAGTTGGCTGTGAGTCAGCCCGAGCTTTATTTGCCTTCACCTAAGACGATTAACTGTGCTTATGATCGCTCGTGTAACCTGCAGTGCCCTTCGTGCCGCACTGAAATTATGCAGGCCAGTAAGGCTGAGCGCGAAGAATATAATGCTTTGATTCACGACGTGCTGGATGTTTTTGCCGATGATTTAGGCACTTTGTATGTGACCGGGTCTGGTGATCCTTTTGCATCACGCCATTATTGGGAGTTATTAACATCCGATATTGCCGAGCGATACCCCAAGTTAAAGTACCGCCTGCACAGTAATGCGATTATGTTTACGCCGGCGCGCTGGGAAAAACTAGCGCAGCTGGATGGCAAGGTATCGCTCATTGAAATCTCCATTGATGGCGGCAGGCGGGATTCGTACGAAATTAATCGTTACCCTGCAAAGTGGGATGAGTTAATGATGCGCATGGATTTTATTGCTTCTGTTAGAGCCCAGCACCCCGAAATGCAGCTTAAAATTAACTACGTGGTGCAAGCGAATAATTGGCGAGATATGAAGCCTTTAGTTGGGCTGGCCAAGAAGTGGGGCGCCGACATCGTTAAGTTCTCAAAGATTAATAATTGGGGTACATACACGCCCAGTGAGTACCGAAAAATTTGTATGCACGATCCTTTGCATCCAGATTTCGAGGCGTTCCGCGAGTATATTACCGATACACTCTTTGACGATTCTATGATCATGATGGACGACTTTATTCCCGAGGCATCTCAGCTCATTGCAAGCGATTGTATTTAGATGCATCTAAGTGATTAAAGATCATCTCCAGCAGATGTTTCACTTAATGCCGACATAAGCTTTGCCACTTTGAAAACCGATTCTTGATATTCCTCGCGGGCGTCGGAATCGGCAACAATGCCGCCGCCTCCCCAGCAGTATAAAGTGTTGTGTTCGGCTAATAGGGTGCGAATACTAATGCTGCTATCGGCGTTTCCGTTATTGCTGAAGTAAGCAATGGCGCCGCAGTAAATACCTCGTTTTTCTTGTTCCAGTTCGTTAATGATTTCCATGGCTCGCTTTTTGGGTGCGCCAGTAATCGAGCCGCCGGGAAAGCTGCGCTTAAATAGGTCAAAAGCGCTGAATTCACTTTTGAGTTCGCCTGTTACTGTGCTTATTAAGTGGTGAACGTTAGCAAAAGTATGTAGCTCGCACAGGTGTGGAACTTTTACAGAAAAGGGCTCGCAGCATTGACTCAGGTCGTTGCGTAATAAGTCTACAATCATGACGTTTTCGGCGCGGTTTTTTTCGCTGGCTAACAGTGCAGTGGCTAATTGCTGATCCTGGGTCAGTGTTTCTCCACGTGGGCAGGTGCCTTTAATGGGTTGGGTGTTAACGTGCTTGCCATTAATGTGCAAAAAGCGTTCGGGTGATACGCTCAAAATGGCTGCATCGCGGTATGGCAAAAATGCGGAGTAAGGGCTAGGTGTCGCTTTGCGAAGCTGCAAATACGCAGTTGCAAGGTTGCCTTGGAAGGTTGCACTAAAGCGTTGGCTGAAATTTACCTGGTAACAATCACCAGCCAAAATATACTCAGCAATAGCTTGTAAGCTTTTAATATAATCATCATAGCTGGTGCTTGGGGTGAAGGCCGCACAGCTAAATGGTCCCTGTTGTTGCGAGGCGGCTGTTGATTGCTCGTCCAATAGCGTAAGCACGGTTGATGGTGCTTTGCTTTTACTTGTAAATACCCAGGTCGCGTGACGTTTGTCGTGATCAACAACTAATGCCCAGTCGTAAGCCCCTAATTGTACAAGTGGCAGGTTGTAAGAGTGCCCAGTGGGTAAATGGAAGTTGGGGTTTTGCCAGTCGTAGCAAAAGTGACCGATAATGCCGCCAGTAAAGGGGAGGTCTAAATCAGTGCAGGTAGCGTCTTGTGCTTGGGTATGCTGCTCAACCCAATCCTCTAAAGTTGTGATGTCGCAGTTGGAGGAGCAAGAAAACAGGCCGTTGTGGTCAATCGAGGCTCTATCGGTGGAAAGCGCGCTGAAAATATCGTAGCGACCTTGTTGGCTGTAAGGGCGCCCGCTATCTAGCCAGACAAAATCCTCAAGGTGGCGAAGTTGGGCAAAGTAATACTCGGGATTATTGTGATAGGGTGCGGTTATACAGCGTGTCATGGTGGTGTGTTCATAGGGCTTGTTGGTGATTTTACATCACTGAGTGGGTAAATGCTGGTGTGCCACTTTAATAAATTAGCTATTTTATCTTTGTGGGGGTGTATATGGCGTTCTATGCGTTGGCCAAAACAAATGAATTAACCGAGGGGTTTAAGCGCTCGATTAAACTGCCATCTATTGCCGTGCTAATTTTTGTTCATGAAAACGAGCTGTATATTATTGAAGACCGCTGCCCGCATATGGATATCCCGTTAGTCACTGGCACACTGGAAGCCTCTGGCGATGAAGGCGCCATACGTTGTCGCGCTCACGGCATTGCCTTTAACCTTGCGACAGGTAAAGCTGAAGGTATGTGGGCAGATACGCTCAATTGCTTGAATGCGTTTGTCCCTGTTTATCGAGATTATACTGTGGGTATTGACATTGATGATGCCGATGAAGATCGCGAGTAAGTCTATTACCTTGTCTTTGTAGTGTCATATATCTTAGCGTGCAAAGCGTTAAATTTTCGTGCCTGTTATCGGTGCACCCTAGAGCTATCAATTTATTGAGTGCGCAATTGTGAAGTTATTTTTGCTTTCACATAGTGCAAGTTGCGGCTGTGTTTTTCTGACTGCCCCGTTATTCTGACGTGCCGGCCCAAGCTTTTGTTGTTTTGCGAACACATTTTAGCGAGGCTTCGTTGTTGGCATGCTAATGGCATTGGCTGAGTGTCTTGTTTGGCCTCTGGGGTTGGTTCATGTTTTCTTCTCGATTTAATGTAGGTAAGTATCGGGGGGTATTAATTTCTGTTGCACTGTTTATCTTGTTGGACGCATCGGTATTAATGCTTAACTTCTTTATTTCCTTTCAAATTGCAGATGATGCTGTTGGCGTAAACTTGGCGGGGCGTCAGCGGATGTTGTCGCAGCGCATTGCTAAAAGCCTGTATGCGCTTGAGGGTGAATATCGTATGGGTGGGCGCTTTAATCCAGATACCCTTCAAGAGTTGACATCAAGCGCCACCTTATTTGAAGATACTTTAAAAGCTTTTATTGCAGGCGGTGTTGCGCAGGGTGCATCGGGCGAGAGAGTTATGTTGCAAGCAGTTACCGATGTTAATGCAACGGCCGCCTTGGTGAAAGCTAATCAGCGTTGGGACGATTACAAAAAATCCATTTTTACTTTGGCGCGCACAGAGTTGGGGAATGATCGGGGGCAGGAACATTTGGTTGTGGCGCTAAAAAATGCGCGAAGCCATAACCTTCCTATTCTTACGCTCATGAATGATTTTACGGTCGCCCTCGAAAATATTGCAACGTCTAAGGCTAACCGTTTGCGCTGGATTCAAACGGTGGGTATTTCGCTCGCTATCATCAATTTTTTGTTTATTTTGTTTCACTTTATTCGTCAATTGCGCGAAAGCGATGCGGTTTTAGATGCCGCTAAAAACGAAACGACGGAGATCTTAAATACGGTTAACGAGGGGTTGTTTCTTGTATCTCAAGATCTCTCTATTGGCTCGCAATATTCAAAAGCGCTAGAAAATATTATTGGCGTTAAAAATTTACAGGGTAAATCACTACTGGATGTGCTCGCGGGGCTTGTCAGTGACAAAGAAGCAAAAACAACAACAGAGTTTGTTGCACTTCTATTTAACCCCAAAGTAAAAGAAAAGCTTATTGGCGACCTAAACCCGCTGGATGAAGTCGAAGTTATACTGCGACATGATAGCGGCCTACCTGAAACGCGACATCTCAGTTTTTCGTTTTCTCGTGCTATGGCGGGTAAAATCATCTCTCATGTGCTTGTCAGTGTTACCGATATTTCCGAAAAAGTGATGCTGGAGCGCGAACTTAATGAGTCGCGTGAAAGCACATCTAAGCAGGTTGAAATGTTATCGGGTTTGCTGCATGTGAACCCTATATTACTGCAAGATTTTATCGCCAGCGCATATGTGTTTTATGGTCGAATTAATAATGTCTTTAAAGTTTCATCAAAGTCAAATGGCGCTATGCAGTCGAAGCTTGATGATGCCTTTGTAGAGGTGCACAACTTTAAAGGCAATGCTATGTCGCTCAAGTTAGAAAGCTTTACCGATAGAGCCACGGCTTTTGAGGATGATATAGCGCGCTTAAAAGCTAAAGCCGATTTGTCGGGCGATGACTTTTTAAGTTTGACGGTTTATCTCGATGAAATGATTAGTTATACCCAGCAGATCGAGACGTTGGTTGACAAAATGGCGCTTTATGGTGCCGCACGAAAGGCGCCGGCTGCTAATTTGGAGCAATGGAAACCGCTTTATACTTTGGTCGACAGTGTGGCTAGTAATCAGGGTAAGTCGGTAGAGCTGGTTTGCTCTGGCTTGAGTGAGTTGGGCGGGCTGCCGGATGATTTTATTCGCGGGCTAAAAACTGCGCTAATTCAGCTTTTGCGTAATAGTGTGGCTCACGGTGTAGAACCTTCGTCTGAACGGTTGGGCCGGAAAAAAGCCAAGGTCGGCAGAGTTGATGTGCGTGCAGCAAGCATAGCGGGAGGCTCAATTGAAATTGTTGTACAAGATGACGGCGCTGGCATCAATTATGGGGTATTGCGGCAAAAAGCGCTGGCTTCGAAACGTTGGAGTGCTGATGAGGTGGAAGGCTGGAGTCGAGCGCAGTTGGCTTCTCTAATCTTTTATCGAGATGTAAGTACTGCGGATACATTGTCGCAGGATGCTGGTCGTGGTGTTGGCATGCCGGCTGTATTGAAGTGGGTCAATAGCTTGCAAGGAAAAATCAAAGTGTCGAGCCGTCCAGGTTTATATACGCGTTTTATAATTTCCTTACCGCAGCCGGCTGCTGAACGTTTAGCCGCGTAGGTGCGAATAAATATGCTCCCATTAATGATTGTTGATGATTCAAACGTAATTCGACGAAAGATCGATCGTTTTAATAAAGCTTCTAAGCGGTTCTGTGTTGTGGCGACAGCCAGTAATGGCCGTGATGCCTTGAGGAAATTTGGCATAGCCCGCCCCAAAGTAATTACTATGGATTTGACAATGCCTGAAATGAACGGCATAGATTGTATTGAGGCTTTAATTGCCCGCGATCCGGACCTGCAAATATTAGTTGTGTCTGCCTTATCGGATAAGGCGACGGGAATAGAGGCGTTGCAAAAAGGTGCGAGTGGGTTCCTATGCAAGCCTTTCACTGAAAAACAACTGGAAGCTGCGTTGTTGGAGTTGATTGAGGATTATGATGTCTGAGCAAACCCTCCGGGTATTTATTGATGGGGTTGTTCGTTATTTTGATCATATCGACAACAGTGCAGTTACAGTCGGCACACCCTATTTGGTTGAGAATGATAAGCCTGCAGCGTTTGATGTGACGGGCATTATCGGTGTGACGGGGCCATATCGAGGTTGTGTTTACTTTACTGCGCCTCGAATTTTGGTTAAGCATTTATTGTTGCAAATGGGAGAGAGGGATACCTGCGCTGAGCATGTTTTCGATTTGGTTGGAGAAATTGCTAATACGGTTTCCGGTAATGCGCGCAGTGAATTCGGGCCTGCATTTAATATTTCTGTGCCAATAGTGCTAGAAGGCGCGCCTGACAGTATTTATCTGCCATCCTCTTTGCGTTCTTATGTGGTGCCTATTTACTGGAAAACATATAATGCGGCTGTGGTAATTTGCCTTTCACATTAGTGCTTGCTATGTTTTGGGTGATTATTTTGAGTGATTATTTACGTAAGGCCCGTGATTTATGATTTATGTTTTAATTGAGCGTCGCATTGCTGAGGGAATGGCAACTACTTACGATGAAAGTGCCCGCGACATGTTGCAGCAAACGTATGCAGTGCCAGGTTTTATTTCTGGTGAGGCTTACGAGGATATGGCAGATAATAATCATCGGTTTCTATTATGTAAGTGGCGAACATCTCGCGATTGGCAAAAATGGTTACACAGTGCTGAGCGAGCCGAGCTGATTAATCGTTTTGCTCCAATACTTCAGGAACCCGAAAAAATAACATTATTAGCCGTATAGGTTTTGGCCAAATGCCCCAATAGCGCTGGCTGCCTGTAAGAGAGCCTCGCTTTGAGTGCTGCCTGAGCGCTTTAAGGGTTTTAAGTCGTGATTGGCGCTGTCGATCCAGATGGTTGTCACCAAGGGTGGTAGCGCATAGCTGGCGACCTCTTCGCTATTACCGAACGGGTCTCGGCTGCCTTGTACAATCAACACGGGACTTCGTGATTTGCTAAGGTGTTCTGTGCGCAATACATCGGGTTTATTTTGGGGGTGAAATGGATAGCCGAGGCATACGACGCCAAGCCAGTTACTCGGTGTTTCGTGGTGGCTATTAATTAGTGTCGCTATTCTGCCTCCCATTGATTTCCCGCCGATAAGTAAGGGTGCGTTGCTGTTTTTGAAGTGCGTTAACCATTTGCTCCATTCTTCTGCTAGTTTTTCCACTTTGGGCGGCGGGCGCTTACTTCCTCCTATGCGTCTTTGGTGCATATATTCAAATTCAAAGCGAATAACTTCTATATTTGCATCGCTTGCAATAGTCGCAGCTATGCTCTCCATAAATGGTGTGTCCATCGCGCCGCCGGCACCGTGTGCAAGCAATAGCGTTGCCTTAGTAGTAGCTCTCGGTTTGTTTATGAGTACTGGCTTGCCGCATAAGGTGTGCTTGAGTGCTGGGTTATTCAAGAGTGTAATCCTGCTTGCTGATTAACTGAATATTTTGGAGCTTGTCGTCAAATACAATTAAGACCTCGCTGTTCATTATTTGTGGGCGAAGCCGTTCAACTTTCTCGTGAAGATTTAGCTCTTCAAGGCCGTAATCGGTACCTTCGCGCGTGATAAATTCTTCTAGAATGTTGTTAAGCACGTCGTTATCGAGCTTGGATGGTGGGATTATCATATACTGCCTCATAAATTCGGGAGCAGTATGCCCTGACAATAAAAAAACGCCAAGATAGGAGAGCGTTATGCAATTAATTCTAAGTGTAATGAGTGATGACAAGCCCGGGGTGGTGCGCGCGGTAGCAAATGCAGTGGCGTTTAACCAAGGCAATTGGCTTGATTGTCAAATGAGTCGGCTTGGCGGTAAATTTGCGGGTGTTATTTGTGTTGAGTTGGATGGTGATCGCCGTGCAGGGCTTGAGGCCTCAGTAGAAAAGCTTCGCGATCAAGGAATTAGTGTCGCTGTTGATGTTGTTGCGACGCAGACTGTTGATGAGGGGGTGCGGGCACGCTTTTCATCAGATGCGCCTGACCGCGCTGGTTTGGTGCTGGAAATGTCCCAAGCCTTGGCTGATCGGGGAATAAACTTATTAGAGTTGGCAACGGAGTGCACCAGTATGCCTTACAGTGGTGATCCGTTATTTTGTGCGCAAGGTGTTATGTTGCTGCCGGCGGGCTTGACCATAGAGGAGGCCTCTAGCGCGCTAGAGGTCGTAGCTGCGGAGCTGGGTATGGATTTCACCCTTGAAGAATATGCCGACTAATAAGCGGTGTTATCGCCTTCTTTGGTGATATTGTCGTCAGCCTGCTGGCGGTTTTTATTTTCGGTTTCGCTATCGGGTTCCTCGCTTGCAGGTGAGGGCGCTATATCGCCTTCATGGCGAATATATTTGTCGCCTTCAAAAAATAGGGTGAAGCGCTTATCTTTTACATTGCCGTCACCGTCGCGGCGGCTGTAATAGTAGTCCCAGCGGTTTTGGTTGAAGGTGTCGATAAGCAGCGGTGAGCCCATCACGAATTGCACCTGGCGCTTTGTCATCCCGAGCTCCAGTTTATCGACCTCTTCTTGGTCGATAATGTTGCCTTGCTGCACGCTTATGCGGTACACCCATGGAAATTCCAGTGAAGAGCAGCCTGACAAGGCAAAGCTAAGAAGCGATAGGGATAGAAGGCGCGGAAGCATGAAAACTCTCAATCGTAAAAAGTGGACGGATAATACCGGATATTGGGGGGCATTCAAGTCAACAAGTTCCTTCAATGACGAGAAATATTCCCCAAAAGCTGGTGACTTGCGGTAGCTACCGTTAGAATCGGCTCCAATATTTAAAGGGTCTTTTTAATCCGGATCAAATTTGGGTTAAATAAGAGGCCGCGATAAGAAGAGGTTAAAATGTCGTCTGAAAATCAAGAGCTACGAAAGGTTGGGTTAAAAGTCACCTTGCCGCGGGTTAAAATATTAAATTTGCTAGACCAGTCTGATGAGCGTCATATGAGCGCAGAGGATGTTTACAAGGCATTGCTGGAGGCTGGCGAAGAGGTAGGACTTGCCACCGTTTACCGCGTATTGACCCAATTCGAGCAGGCAGGGCTGGTTGAGCGCCATAACTTTGATGGCGGCCACTCAGTTTTTGAGCTCGATAGTGGAGAGCACCATGATCATATGGTGTGCACAGAGACAGGCCAAGTGTTTGAATTTCATAACGATGAAATCGAAAGCTTGCAGAAGAAGGTGGCAGATGAGTTGGGGTTTGAATTGACTGGACATAATTTGGTGCTTTACGGCAAGCCCAAAGTCAATTGATGCAACAATAATTATCGCGCGCGTAGGAGCCTGCGCGCGCGTTGGTTTTTGATGTTTTGAGGGCTTAGTTGTACTGGCCTAGTCGCACTACCTTAGTCGATGCCGAGGTCTTGCCAGAGTGCATCAATCTTATTTTTAATATCTGCGCTCATTGTTATGGGCTCTCCCCATTCTCTGGTTGTTTCCCCTGGCCATTTATTGGTCGCATCCATCCCCATTTTTGATCCAAGCCCCGCAGTTGGTGAGGCAAAGTCGAGATAATCTATTGGTGTGTTTTCGATCAGTGTTGTATCGCGAGCAGGGTCCATTCTTGTGGTTATTGCCCAAATAACATCTTCCCAGTTGCGCGCGTTTACGTCGTCATCAGTTACGATCACAAATTTAGTGTACATAAATTGGCGCAAGAAAGACCATACCCCTAACATTACGCGCTTGGCGTGCCCAGGGTATTGTTTTTTTATGGTGACGACAGCCATCCTGTAGGAGCAGCCTTCTGGTGGAAGATAAAAGTCGACGATCTCCGGATACTGTTTTTTAAGAATGGGCACAAAAACTTCATTGAGTGCAACGCCCAAAATGGCGGGTTCGTCGGGTGGTCGTCCGGTGTAGGTGCTGTGGTAAATAGGCTTTTTGCGGTGCGTGATAGTGGTTACTGTAAAAACAGGGAATTCTTCAACTTCGTTGTAGTACCCGGTATGGTCGCCAAACGGCCCCTCCAAGGCTGTTTCATCAGGCGCAATATGTCCCTCTAAAATAATTTCGGCACCTGCGGGCACGTGTAAATCATTACTTATACTTTTGGCTACTCGTGTTTTACTGCCGCGAAGAAGCCCTGCAAAAGCGTATTCGCTAAGTGTGTCTGGCACTGGCGTAACGGCGCCTAAAATAGTCGCGGGGTCGGCTCCCAGCGCAATGCTGACAGGGAAGTGTTCTCCTGGGTGCTTTTGTTGCCACTCTCTAAAATCGAGTGCGCCGCCGCGGTGGCTGAGCCAGCGCATAATCAGTTTGTTTTTAGCGATAAGTTGCATTCTGTAAATGCCGAGGTTTTGTCGTTCTTTATCGGGGCCTCGCGTTATGACTAGTGGCCAAGTAACTAATGGCCCTGCATCCCCAGGCCAGCATGTTTGAATGGGGAGGTCGTGCAAATCCACGTCTTCATTAGAAAGAGTAACTTCCTGACAGCTGGGCTGGCTAATCAGCTTGGGTCCCATGTTTAAGGCTTGCTTGAATAGCGGTAATTTTTGCCACGCATCCTTAAGGCCTTTGGGTGGTTCTGGCTCTTTTAAAAAAGCTAATAATTCGCCAACTTCTTTAAGTGCTTTAACATCTGTTTGTCCCATGCCTAAAGCAACGCGTTCTGGGGTGCCAAATAAGTTTGCAAGAACAGGAATGGTGTGGCCTGTTGGGTTTTCAAAGAGGAGTGCGGGACCTCCGGCTCTTAAGGTTCTATCGCAAATTTCTGTCATTTCTAAGTGCGGGTCAACCGTGTGTGTAATTCGCTTGAGCAGATTTTTTTCTTCAAGCAATGCTATGAAGTCACGTAGATCATTGCAGGTCATGGAAATCTCTTTGTGGTTAAAAACAGAAAAGGGCCTATTAGGCCCTTGGTGTTTGGTTAAAATTGCCGCTGGTGCGGCCAATTGCGTACAAAAATAATTATTTACTCTTCATGGATAGGAAGAATTCGTCGTTAGTTTTGTGCGCTTTTAATTTGTCGGCAAGGAATTCTGTTGCTGCAATATCTTCCATGTCATTGAGGATTTTTCTGAGAATCCACATTCTTGATAATTCGCCTTCGCTCATTAGAAGATCTTCGCGGCGTGTTCCGGAGCGTCGAATATTAATGGCTGGGTAGATGCGTCGTTCTGCCATTTTTCGATCTAAGTGCAGCTCCATGTTGCCGGTGCCTTTAAATTCTTCGTAGATCACTTCATCCATTTTTGAGCCGGTATCGATCAGTGCGGTTGCAACAATTGAAAGGCTGCCACCTTCTTCGATGTTTCGCGCGGCGCCAAAAAAGCGCTTGGGCTTTTCGAGGGCGTGAGCATCGACACCGCCGGTTAGTACTTTGCCTGATGATGGAATAACGGTGTTATACGCACGTGCTAGTCGTGTGACGGAGTCCAGAAGGATTACGACATCTTTTTTATGTTCAACAAGGCGCTTTGCGCGCTCGATAACCATATCTGCAACTTGTACGTGTCGTGCTGGCGGCTCGTCAAAGGTTGAGGCTACCACTTCGCCGCGCACAGAGCGCTGCATCTCGGTAACTTCTTCGGGACGCTCATCAATGAGCAGCACAATAAGATGACACTCTGGATTGTTGCGGGTAATTGCCTGCGCTATGTTTTGCATCATGATTGTTTTGCCCGCTTTAGGGGGGGCGACAATTAGGCCGCGCTGACCCTTCCCAATTGGCGATACTAAATCGATAATGCGGCCAGTTAAATCTTCAGTTGAGCCGTTGCCAACTTCTAGGACCATTCGGTCTTGCGGGAAAAGTGGCGTTAAGTTTTCGAAAAGAATTTTGTTGCGAGAGTTTTCGGGTTTGTCGAAATTGATTTCGTTAACTTTTAATAGTGCAAAGTAGCGTTCGCCATCTTTTGGGGGGCGTATTTTGCCCGAAATGGTATCGCCGGTACGCAAGTTGAAGCGTCGAATTTGGCTGGGTGAGACATAAATGTCGTCCGGGCCTGCCAAGTAAGAGGATCCTGCAGATCGTAAAAAACCAAAGCCGTCTTGCAGTATCTCAAGCACCCCGTCGCCGTAAATGTCTTCGCCGCTTTTAGCGTGGCGCTTTAGTAAGTTAAAGATGACATCCTGCTTGCGTGAGCGCGCCAAACTTTCCATGCCTAAAGCGGCGGCCATCTCGATTAATTCTTCAATGGATTTTTTCTTTAGGTCGGTCAGGCTCATTTGAACGCCTGGCTCGCCTTTCTTTTGTGGGGCTTGTTTGGGGCGACCTTGGTGGCGCTGTCTCTGCGGTTTCGCTGGAGCTTGAGCTTGAGTCTCAGAGGTAGTGGCTTTTTTTTCAGTTTGATCGCTAGGTGGTGTATTGCAAGATTGCGGCATGATATGTGGTTTTTATCGTAGGGTTCGTTGATGCCTTAAACATAGACTCTGTTTTGGGGCAGCACAAACGTAGGGTTAATAAGAAGTGGGTATTTTTATTTGAGAAATTGAAGTTTCGTGTGAGATCTATCACGCAGCTACTGATGAATAATCAAAAAGGATTGTCTTCAGAGGTGGTATGCGAGACGCCTAGGATTGGCAGACATAGCGAGATGGCTTAATCTCAATGAACTTCAGTATAGCGGTAATTTGCGTAGTGTGCAAAAAAGAAAAGGCCCGCTTATGCAGGCCTCAACAATAATTTAGATTGCAGCATCAATAAAGGCTTTTAGTTGCGCCTTAGAAAGGGCACCAACTTTGGTGCTCTCGGCATTGCCGTTTTTAAAGATGGTTAGTGTTGGAATGCCGCGAATACCTAGCTTGGCGGAGGTTTCTTTATTCGCGTCTACATCCATTTTTCCAATTTTAATTTGGCCTGCGTACTCGCCTGCAAGCTCTTCAAGTACTGGAGCGATCATTTTACAGGGGCCGCACCAAGGTGCCCAGAAGTCAACCAGTACAGGACCTTCTGCTTGTTTAACTTCTTCTTCAAAGTTGGCATCGCTTAGGGTAACGATTGCATCGCTCATAGTTTTATCTCCGAGAATATGTGTACAAACCCGCGCAATCATAAGGAGTCGTATAGTGGCTGACAACCTTAATTTTGGCAGTAAGTTCTTTTCAGGGTTAATCGGGCCGAACAGTACGTATTATTTGTACGGAATGTAATACGAAATGACGGCAAATTCTACGTTTAAATCGGTGCTCGTGCAAACGCCCGAGCAAGATCGAATAGGGTCACGTCGTTTAAATAAGGGCTAATTACAATTTTCCAAGTCCAGAAAGCTGTTTTAGTAGCTCTGATTGTGCTGACGGGGTGTTAGGTTGCTGTTCAAGCAAATAGTTCCCGTCTGGCTGAAGCTGCCACCGTTGTTCTCCGTCATTAATGTAAAGCTTTAGTTCGTTAAGCACCCGCTCGACCATGCTGTCGTCTTCGATGGGGAAGCAAGTTTCAACACGGCGGTTAAGGTTGCGCTCCATTAAATCGGCGCTGGCACAGTAAACTCGACTTTTGGCGTTCGCAAAGTAATACACGCGAGTATGCTCTAGGAATCGCCCGATTACAGAAAAGACGCGAATGTTCTCACTGACCCCAGCAATACCTGTGCGCAACGAGCACATGCCTCGAATAATTAGGTCTATGGTCACGCCTGCGCGGGAGGCTTTGTACAGCGCTTGAATCACCTTTGGCTCAGTTAGGCCATTGCACTTAAGTATAATGTGCGCAGGTTTGCCTTCTTGCACAGCTTTGGCTTCATTGTCGATCATCTTGATCAATTGTCTTTTTAGGGTGAATGGCGCATAAATGATTTTATTCATGCGCTCGGTTTTGCCCATGCCTGTTAATTGCTGAAAGACTTTGTGCACATCCTCGCAAAGTTCCGGCTCTGCACTTAGGTACGAGTAATCGGTATAAAGGCGAGCATTGCCGCTGTGATAGTTGCCGGTACCTAAGTGGCAATAGCGTTTTAGCTCGCCGTTTTCACGCCGGACAATCAAGATCATTTTTGCATGGGTCTTGTAATCGACCACGCCGTAAACCACAACGGCGCCGGCTTCTTGCAGTCGGCTGGCCAGTTCTAAGTTTTCTTCCTCGTCAAAGCGAGCGCGAAGTTCAACAATAACGGTGACTTCCTTACCATTGCGCGCGGCTTCTAGTAGTGCATGCACAACGGCCGATTCATTGCCTGTTCTATATAGCGTTTGCTTGATCGCTGCCACCGCTGGATCTTTTGCGGCTTGCCGCAAAAGTTGAATAACAGGGGAAAACGACTGAAACGGGTGCAGCAATAGGAAGCTGCGTTTTGATATGGCGTCAAAAATATTATCTTTACGAGAGAGGCCTTTTGGGATGCTAGGAGTAAAAGGAGGAAAGAGAAGGTCTGCTCGACCAATAATCGAGGGCAGGCGCATGAGGCGTTTCAGGTTAACTGGACCATTAACGCGGTATAAGTGCTCTTCAGTTAAACCGACTTCTCGGAGCAATATATCAGTGAGCTCGGTTGGGCAGTTATCGGCCACTTCAAGTCTAACGGCAGTGCCAAAGCGGCGAGAATGAAGTTCGCCCTTTAAGGTGATGGCTAGGTCTGCAACGCCCTCCACATCAACGTCTAAGTCAGCATTGCGGGTGATACGGAATTGATAGCAGCCGTTCACTTTCATGCCGGGGAATAGTTTGTCTGCGTGCGCGTGAATCATGGATGAGAGGAAAACAAAGTCATGTCCGCTTTCGCTGATGTTATCTGGCAGTGAGATCATGCGTGGAAGTGAGCGTGGGGCTGGGAGTATCGCCAGCCCTAGCTCGCGACCAAAGGCATCTTTACCTTCTAGGTCGACAATAAAGTTCAAGCTTTTATTAACTAAGCGCGGGAATGGGTGCGCAGGGTCGAGGCCTATGGGGCTGACCAGCGGCAAAATTTCGCGGTTAACGTAATCTTCTATCCAGCACTCTTGTTCGCTTGTCCATTGGCTGCGGCGCAAAAAGCGGATGCCTTCGTCATGCAGCGCCGGAATGATCACCTCGTTAAGGATGCGATATTGCTCGTCAACTAAGGTGTGCACCGTTTGACTAATGCGATTAAGAAGCTCCGCCGTTTGCATTCCATCAGGGCCGATGACTTCTCGCTCAAAGAGTATGCGCTGCATTAAACCGGCAACACGTATTTCAAAAAACTCATCCATGTTGGATGCCGAAATAAGCAAGTATTTTAACCGCTCAAGTATCGGATGCGTCTCAACTAATGCTTGCGCTAAAACGCGTTGGTTGAATTGTAGGTTGCTTAATTCTCGGTTTATATAGTATTCGTGTTGGTCAAAGTTGGGCGTATCTTCTTGTGTGGGCGTTGATTTTTCGGTGGGTAGGTCGGAGTTCGTCATTGGGGTATCTTGCTTACCTGTTAATTGCACGTTTTATCGCATTTACTTATATCGTTTGAGCCTGATATGGGCAACGCTAGTGTTTGCAGTTATGGCTTAGCATTATAGGTGCCATTATGTGACAGTTGTGCGATTTGCCGCCTGGGTGTTAATTGGCTTAGTGTTTCTTGTAGCCTTGCGAGTGTTAGTGGCTTGCTTAAGTAAAGATCCATGCCACTATCTGAAACCCGCTGGCGATGCTCTGCCTCGGTGTGGGCGGTAAGAGCAATAATAATGTGCGGTGAAGCTTGATTGTTCACCTCCCACTCACGTATACGGCGGGTGGCTTCAAAGCCATCCATAATCGGCATTTCGCAATCCATCAATACGATGTTGAATATCTGCTTTTCGGTGAGTAGTCGCTTTAAAGCCACTTGACCATTTTCACATAATACGCAGTTAATCCCCAGTTTGTTCAGCATGCCCTCTATCACCATTTGATTCACAATATTATCTTCGGCAACCAGTGCTGATAAGTGTGAAAGCTGTATATCTGGTTTCAGCGAGTGCATGGAGGCTTCGTTTTTTGATGGGGGTTGGCGAATGGCATTTAGCAGGCTTTGTACCGAAAGCGGTGTGCTGATGGGGCAAACATCGGCCTTTTTTTGCCATTGCTCTATAGCCCTGGTTTGGTTGGCGGGGATGTATAGTTTTACGTTTTGGTTGGTAACAATAGTGGTAATGTCATTTTGATGTCCTTCTGAACCATCCCATAAGATTGGGTGCGCAAGGTGCTGTGCTCGTTGGGTGGGCAGGCTTTTATCTAACGGATGTACTTTGTGAGCCACTTGTTGTGCTATGCGCATAACCGCGCTATCGGTACAGGCTACAAAAATTTCGGGTAATTTATTTTGCTGTTGGTGTGCCGTGTTCTGCGCTGTGTCTATTGCTAATTGTACGGTAAACCAAAATGTCGACCCGTTGCCTTCTTGGCTCGTTGCGCCGATATCGCCGCCCATTAGGTGGGCGAGTTGTTTTGATATGGCTAAGCCAAGACCTGTGCCGCCATATTCCCGCGTAGTGGATGAGTCGGCTTGGCTGAAGGCTTCAAATAATGTTGAAGCTGTTTCTGACTTGATACCAATACCGGTATCACTCACGCTAAAGCGAAGCATGGGGTGTTCAGGCGCCGGCGCGCTAATTTCGACATCGATAGCAACCGAGCCTTCAGGCGTAAATTTGCAGGCATTGCCTATAAGGTTAACCAATATTTGCCGTAGCCGAGTTGCATCGCCGATAAAGTGGTTGGGTACGTCGTCGTGAATGCAGCTGTATAGCTTTAGGTTCGAGTATTTACCCGAGGCGTGGAATAGGGCTAGGCAATCGCCAATAACCGTATCTAATGCAAGAGGGTGTTCTTCTAACACCATTTTTCCGGCTTCGATTTTCGAATAATCTAAAATATCGTTAATAATTGCGAGCAGGGATTCGCCTGAGCGGTTAATGATATCCACTTGATTGATTTGGCTGCTGAGCAACGGCGTGCTTCGTAAAAGCTCTGTCATACCGATAATGCCATTCATGGGGGTTCTGATCTCGTGGCTCATGGTGGCAATAAATTGGCTTTTGGCGCGATTGGCAGCTTCGGCATCTAATTGCTGTTTACGCGAAATTAACTTTTCTTCTTTTTCCATCATCAATGCAAGTTCTATGGCTTGCCGTTGCTCTAACTCTTTGAGGACAGAAAGGCGGAGGTGCTCGAGGGCTTGGCAAACTTCGCTGAGTTCATCTCGGGTTCGCAGTCGTTGAATATCGAATAGGGGGTTTTGAATTTTATCGAGATTCATATTGCGCGCATGCCGAGCGATGATTTCGAGTGGCCGCACAATTTGTTGGCCTACCAGCCAAAACAATGTGCCAGCGATGGCAATGATACTGAAAATCTCAAGAAGCAAGTTACGGCTAAGGTTGTGCCATAAACGGCTGTAGAGCTGTTCGGCACTGTAGTGAGCGCTAAGCGTTACAATTGTGGCGGCCTTGTTGGGTATGTTGAAGCGATAAAGGCGGCTACTCACCCGTGCAGCCGGTGTTTTTTGGCTGGTGAAGACTGGTTTGCTTGAGTGCGTTTGCCAAGATATTTGCAGTTGAGATAGCGGTGGTGTTGCTGCCAGTTTGTCGAGCGTTTGTTGCAGTGCTTGTGGCTCGTTGTGGTGAATGGCGTCAATGAGTGCTTGGCTTTCTTGCTCTATCGTTGCATCCATTCGCTCGAACAGTTGGGTTCGCAGCGCAGAGTAGTCTGCTAGCGTTCTTATGGTAAGGGATAGTGCAGCTATGCTGATACCGCACAGCAGCACCAATATGGCGAGCTTGCGTGCGAGAGGTTGGTGTTGGTACGTTTGAAGTAACGTCACGATCCCGAAGCCCTGCCTGTTAATATTTGCCAGCGCGGTATACGCCGGCGCACTCTAGTTTAGAGTGTAGCAGTGCTTATGTTTGGTGGTCCTTTGAGGCTTAGGCTTCTTCGTTAAAGCGACTTAAAACCGTATTTAAAAAGCGAAAACCAAGTGTGGTAGGGCGGATGTGCTCCCCGGCTTCAATAAGGCCTTCTGTTTGCAATTGTTGAAGCTGTGGCATTACGGTAGCTAGCGGTAAGCCTGTGCGTTGTTCAAACAGTTGTGATTGGATACCCTGTGGTAGGCGTAGAGCGTTCATCATGAACTCAAGCGGCAGCCTTTGTGCCGGTACTACACTGCGCCCTACGGTTTTGGCTTTTTCAGCATTGAGATAATCCGCAGGCAAGCGGGTTTTTCGGTAGCGTTCTATGTGGCCGTCGGAAGTGGTTACTTTACCGTGGGCGCCAGCGCCAATACCGAGGTAGTCGCCAAATTGCCAATAATTCATGTTGTGTTTGGCATGCTGATTGTTTTTGGCGTAAGCCGAAACCTCGTACTGTTGGTAGCCATGTTCGGCTAATAAAACTTCCCCTTGGTCTTGAATGTCGGAAAGTGTGTCTTCATTAGGTAGCGCAGGAGGAGCGTTATAAAAAATGGTGTTGGGTTCGATGGTGAGTTGATACCAAGAAATATGCTCGGGTTGGAGTTCTATCGCAGTGGTTAAATCCAGCATTGCCTGGGCTTGGCTTTGGTTGGGAAGCCCGTGCATTAAATCGATGTTGATGTTATTAAAGCCTGCATCGCGAGCTTTGCGGAAAGCGTTTATGGCTTCTTCCTCTGAGTGTATACGGCCAAGGGCTTTGAGGTGCTGGGTATTGAATGTTTGTATGCCAATCGAGAGCCGATTAACGCCGGCATCACGTAAAGCGCCAAAATCAGTGTATTCAGTGGTGCCGGGGTTGGCTTCAAGCGTGATTTCAATGTCAGCGGTAAAGCCTAGGGATTCTTGCGCGGCATGAATAATTCTGCCGATAGCTTGTGGGCTGAAAAGGCTGGGGGTTCCGCCGCCAAAAAATATCGACGATAGTCGCCGGCCAGAGCCATACTTGGCCTCTTCTGTAAGGTCTGCAGTTAGGTGCTCTGTGTATTGCTGCTCTGGAATGGGCGATTGCGATACATGTGAGTTGAAATCGCAATATGGACACTTTTTAACACACCAAGGGATGTGGACATACAAGCTTAAGGGGATATCGGTGGTGTTGGCTGCGCGCATTAGGGTAAATCATAGTGGAATAAAGCGTTATCATACCCTGCCAAAGCGCGAATGGCTGCAGTGAGGGCAGCGCTTGCGCCCCATGTTTTTATTCTGGGCCAAATTTAAGCAGCAGCGCTTGCTCCAGCTGTTCTATTTGATCGCGCGCTTGGGGTGTAATGTCGGTAATTTCAAAGCCGGCTTCATAAAAGCTGGGGTTGATGCTGGCATCGGCCCGTCGAATAATGGCTGTGCAGCGTGCGAAGGTTTCTGGTGCAAATTCTTCAGGAAGCTCGATTTTTACATTAAAAACGGTTTGTGGTTGCAATGTTTGCTTTGTTAGTAGTAAAAAGCCACACACGTTAATATCTATAATATTGCCAAGCAGTTGTTCGCTATCGGCGTTTAGCACTTTTAAATAAAGCGCGAGGTTAGTGCGCTGAAGTAATCGGCGGTCGTTGATGTTCGACATAAGGCACCTGCTGTAGGTAGTGGTATACCCTTAAACACTAGTTTGCTTCATGTATAAATGCACGTTTTCATGGCGTGGTTGTTGAACCTATTAATCAGGAGATCCCATGGGGATAGTTAAATATTTTGCAGGGGTGGTCATTTTTGCGGCTTCAACCTCGGCATCTGCGGGCGCTTATATTGGTGTTGGGGCTGGCCAGTCGTCTATTGAGTATAACGAGCCAAGCGGGAGCATCAGCTTTGACCCGAAAGAGGTCGACCTTAGTGATAGCGACACAGGAATGAAAATATTTGGTGGCTACCGTTTTTCGTTAGCCGCCGTCGAGGCTGCTTATATCGACTTTGGTCGAATCGATGGCAATAGCGGTACTTACGTTGAAGTCGATGGTTTCAGTGGTTTTGGCCTGCTGCACTTGAGCCTTGGGCCGGCTAGCGTGTTCGGCAAGGTTGGCGGTTTTATGTGGCAAAGTGAAGCCTCTATCGAGAACGTTAAGGGTGAAGACGACGGTTACGATTTAGCTTATGGTATTGGCGTTATGGTGGGTTTGCTTGATATAGATGCTCGCCTTGAGTACGAATATTTTAACGTCGGTGAGTTTGAAGATGTTTCTATGGTATCTGTTGGTGTGAGCTATACCTTTTAATTGAATGCGTAGGCGTATTTGCTGTACGCCTAAAATGTGCCGCTAGCGATTTCGCTGGCGTGTTTTGGATAAGAATATGTGGCAATGGTTATCGCGCGCAGCCGTTTCGGATGAAACAGCCGATTGGCTCGCCGAGTGTTTTAGTTGGGCGATGCAGAATTTTGATGTAAAGCGTTTTAGGGAGTCTACGCCTTTAGTTCTGCCGACCAACGATTTTTTCCCCAAGAAAGTCGAAAGTATCGACGGTATGGCGCAATATGTTTTTGGCCAAGTGGTGGGTTATGGTGGCCTGCAAGGGTGGCCCTGGCGCTTGGTGCCGCCTTCGCAATTTGTAGCGATGCAACCCCCGTTGCTGGGTTTGAACCCCGCGGTGCGTGGCGATGACGATGTTCAAACGCTGGTGCCAGCGAGCGGGCCATTAGAGTTGCTAATGACTTATACGCCAGACCAAGTGGCAAAACCTCAAGACCTGGTAGCGACAATGGGGCATGGTGTTGCGCAGCATATGCTTTGGCAAAGCCAGCTTACGCCACCTGGTGGGCAAGAGTATTTTTTACAGGCGGCTGAAGTTTTGGCTGTTTTTATGGGCTTCGGGGTCATGGTGGCAAACTCAGCTTATAGCTTTAGGGGGAGTTGTGCTAAATGCTATAACCCTCGGGCAAATCGGCTGGCGAGCTTATCTGAGAGCGAGTGCGTCTATGCATTGGCGCTATTTTGTTATCTGCAAAACATAGATCGGCGCTTTGTGGCTAAGCATGTAAAGAAGTATTTAAAGCCTGCGCTAAAAAGCGCTTACCGGCAGATTGAGCGCCACCCTGGGACGCAGCACCTTCAGGCTTTAGCCGCTTGAGTTTCGGCGGCGTCTAAGCTGGCGTACAATACCGCTTTTTTAAGAGCAGGTAGCATGCGCAAGCGTTTGCTGGTTATTGATAATTACGACTCGTTTACTTATAACGTTGTTCGCTATCTTGAGGAGCTAGGGGCGTCGCCGCTAGTTGTTAAGAATGACGCTGCATCGTTAACTGAACTTGAAGCGCTAAAGCCTGCGGGCCTTGTGATTTCGCCAGGGCCTTGTACGCCGAACGATGCAGGCATTACGCTTAAGGCAATTGAGCACTTTTCTTTGCAAGTTCCCGTGTTGGGGGTTTGTTTGGGGCATCAGGCAATTGCTCAGGCTTTTGGTGCTAAGGTTGTTCGCGCTGATAAGGTAATGCACGGTAAAACCTCGTTAATTCGCCACGAAGGGGGCGCGTTATTTAAAGGCTTACCCTCGAGTTTCCTTGTTACTCGCTATCATTCGTTGGTTGTTGAGTCGGTGACTTTGCCAGAGTCTTTAAGGGTTGACGCTTGGGTTGATGCTTGCTCAGCGCCAGATATTATGGCCTTATCGCATCGAGAACTCCCTGTTTACGGGGTCCAGTTTCACCCAGAATCCGTATTGAGTGAGCACGGTCACGCGCTCCTTAAAAACTTTTTAACTTTTCACAATTTGGTTTAGACCATGATGGATATCAAAGTAGCAATAGCCCAGTTAATGGCAGGGCAGTCTTTAAGTCGCGAAGCCATGAGCGCAGTGATGACACAGATCATGACGGGTGAGGCGACCCAAGCACAAATCGGCGGCTTCTTAGTTGCGCTAACGATGAAGGGCGAAACCGTTGAAGAGATTACCGGTGCGGCGCAGGTTATGCGCCGATTAGCCGCCCCTGTTAATGTTAATGTCCCAATTATTGTAGATACCTGCGGAACTGGGGGCGATGGTGCAGGGCTATTTAATGTGTCTACCGCTGCAGCCTTTGTCGTGGCCGCAGCTGGCGGTTATGTTGCGAAGCACGGCAATCGTTCAATTACGAGCTCCACGGGCAGTGCTGATTTACTCGAGGCGGCGGGCGTTAATTTAAATATCGATGCCGAGCAGGTATCAAAGTGTGTCGAGAGTATTGGTGTTGGCTTTATGTTTGCCCCAGCGCATCACAGCGCAATGAAGCACGCTATTGGCCCGCGTAAAGAGCTAGGTTTGCGCACTATTTTTAACGTGTTAGGTCCTTTAACTAACCCCGCTGGCGCCAAGCGCCAAGTGCTTGGTGTATTTGATAAAACACTCTGCCGGCCCTTGGCTGAGGTACTGCAGGCCCTAGGTAGCGAGCATGTGATGGTTGTTAGCGCTGACGATGGTTTGGACGAGATTTCTTTAGCGGTGAACACGCATGTAGCTGAGCTAAAAGAAGGTGTTGTGAGTGAATATGAAATTTACCCAGGGGCATCTGGCATTGAACCCCAAAACCTTGATGGTTTAACCGTTAAAGATGCGCAAGAGTCGTTAGAGCTTGTGCGCGGCGTGCTCGGTAATGCCGGCGGTGAGCGCATTCAAAAAGCGAGTGATATGGTGGCGATTAATGCCGGTGCGGCTTTGTATGTGGCGGGTGTTGCTGATTCTTACTCAGAAGGTGTAGCGCTAGCGCAAGATACTTTGGCAACGGGGTTGGCGGGCGAAAAATTAAAAGAATTGGTCGAAATGACCGCGTGTTTCGAAGAGGCCTAAGTTAGTGACTGATACACCAACAATACTAAAAAAAATTATTGCGCGTAAACATGAAGAGGTATCTGAGGCTAAGTTGGCTCGATCCGAGGCTGCGTTATTGGCCGTTGCCGATGCTCAGCCGCCCGCGCGGGGCTTCGCCAATGCATTAATTCAGCGTATTGAAAATAAACAAAATGCCGTTATTGCAGAGATTAAAAAAGCTTCGCCGAGCAAGGGCGTTATCCGCGAAGATTTTAACCCCGAAGCCTTGGCACTAAGCTATGCCAAAGGCGGCGCCGCTTGTTTGTCAGTGTTGACGGACAAAGACTTCTTTCAGGGCAGTAATGCATTTATGCAGCAGGCCCGTGACGCGGTTGCGTTGCCAGTAATACGTAAAGACTTCATGGTCGATAGTTACCAGATTACCCAATCTCGCGCCTTGGGCGCGGATTGTGTGCTTTTAATTGTGGCCGCGCTAGAGCAGCAACAGCTTAACGATCTGCATCAACAGGCTATAGCGTTAGGGCTGGATGTGCTGATAGAAGTGCATAATGCGGCAGAGATGGAGCAGGCATTGATGCTGGATAATCCCTTGGTCGGCATTAATAACCGGAACCTGCACACATTTGACGTGTCACTCGATACAACATTCGAGTTGTTGGATATGGTGCCAAAAGGGCGGCATGTTATTACTGAAAGTGGCATCTTTACTGCTGCTGATGTTGCGGCTATGCGGGCCAAAGATATTTATGGCTTTCTTGTGGGGGAGTCATTTATGCGCGCGCCAGACCCTGGTGAAAAGCTTGCTGAGCTGTTTCGCGAGGCGGTGGTTTAACAATGAGGCAATAAAAAAGCCCCCTAGGTGTATGCCGAGGGGGCTTTTTTTATGACTGATGATTTAGTTCTAACGGGTACCGTAGACGACCATCGTTTTCCCTTTTACCGAGACTAAACCCTGAAGCTCCAAGGTTTTTAGTACTCGGCCAACCATTTCGCGAGAGCAGCCAACAATACGGCCTATTTCTTGGCGAGTGATTTTAATTTGCATGCCGTCAGGGTGAGTCATCGCGTCGGGTTCTTTGCAAAGATCCAGCAGTGTGCGGGCTACCCGACCGGTCACATCCAAAAAGGCGAGGTCGCCCACTTTTCGTGTGGTGGCGCGCAAGCGGTGGGCCATTTGAGCACTTAGCGAAAAGAAATACTCGGGGCTGGTTTGGCTTAGCTCCATAAATTTTGCATAGCTAATTTCGGCTATTTCGCATTCGGTCTTAGCGCGAACCCAAGCGCTGCGGGGGTCTTTGTCGTCGAACAACCCCATTTCACCAAAAAAGTCGCCATCATTGAGGTAGGCAACAATCATTTCGCGGCCTTCGTCGTCTTCAATAAGGACAGTAACCGAACCTTTAATAATGTAATACAGCGAATCACTATTGTCGCCAGCGTAAATTAAAGTACTTTTCGCTGGGTAACGACGACGATGGCAGTGCGCAAGAAACCCCTCGAGGTTATTTATATGTGGCGTATGTGGGATGGCAACCAAAACGACTTTCCTCATTAAGTAATCGGTGTCTGTGAATGTTTTACAAGACAAAGCTCATTAGCAGCTAAACAAGGTGAGTAAGCACCGTTCTCCTATATTACAACGTATTAAAAGAGAAAATCTAACCGGGTAAGTAACCCTACTCGTAAAACACCTTTGCGTAAACCGAATTGCAGCTCAATTGAAATTATAGACCCTGTTTGCAATGGGTGAATTGCTGCGCGCAGTATTATGCTTATTAGAGTATAGGTTGGCTATCGCAGGGGTGTCCATTTTGTTATAGACCACACAGTTTTTTACGCAAATTTAAAAGGCTCTGTGGTAGTCTTGCACGCCTTTCGCCTTGGGGCGGTTGAATATTAAGCGTTTGGAGTTATTTCTATGCAAGCTACGGTTAAATGGGTTGATGGCGCGATGTTTCTCGCGGAGTCCGGCAGTGGGCACACAGTATTGATGGACGGCCCCCCTGATCACGGCGGGCGAAATTTGGCCGTGCGGCCAATGGAAATGATCTTGATGGGCTTGGGCGGCTGCGCCTCCTTCGACATTGTTTCTATCTTGAAAAAATCGCGTCAAAAGGTCACTGATTGTCGTGTAGAGCTCAGCGCTGAGCGAGCAGAGGGTACGCCTTCGCCGTTTACTAAAATTCATTTGCACTTTGTTGTTACTGGCCAAGCGCTTAAGCCCTCGCAAGTTGAGCGTGCGGTGAACTTGTCTGCGACGAAGTATTGCTCTGCATCCATTATGCTAGAAGCTGCTGGTGTTGCCTTGAGTCATGACTTTGAAGTTGTGGAGTTTGAGCCTTAACAGCGATAAGACAGGCTTGTCATTACTTTGGCGACTTGACTCATTGCGGCTTTAACCGGTGCTGGGAATTTAACGCCTCCTGCCGTTAGTGCCATTTCCGCATGTTCGGCTTCGTCTTGTCGCATTTGAGTAATAATTGCTCTGGATTTATCATCGCTGCGGGGTAACGCTTTAAGGTGATTGTCTAGGTGTTTGCAAACTTGTTGCTCTGTGGCTGCAACAAACCCTAGGCTGAGTTTATCGCTGACTAAGCCGGCCCCTGCGCCCAAGCTAAAAGATAAACTGTACCAAAGCGCATTGAACCGGCTAGTAGTGGCGCCAAGCTCGTTGAGGCGCTCTTGGCACCAGGCGAGATGGTCTTCCTCTTCGATAGCTGCCATTTTCATGTCTTCTTTTACGCTGGGTAGCTTTGCTGTGAGTGCTTGCCCTTGGTACAGCGCTTGAGCGCAAACTTCGCCAGTATGATTGACGCGCATTAAGCCTGCGCTATGTATTTTCTCTGCGGCATTTAGGGTCGGCTCTGGTATTTTCTGTGCCGGATTTGGGCGCTGGCTGTTTGTTTTTTGACCAAGCAGCGTTTTTAATACGGTATCGCATTGGCTCACGGCGTTATCGAGGCAGGATAAATTGCGCAGTGATGCTTGGGCTTGATGATTTTTTTGCATAATTCACGATTTCCACCTATTGCTGTATCGGAGTTTAACCGATGGATAGTCAAGATTTACAGTTACTTTTGCACGGGACGGCCTCTTTATTGGTTGTCGAGACTTTTGATGAGCCCCGGGCTATCGAATTACTGATATCGTTTTTGAAGTCAGATCCGGCACCTTTATTCAAATGGACAGTGACTGACGGCATTCAAAGGGCGGGCCTTAGTTTAATGAGTGAGAGCGAAAATAAGTCGTTTGAACTGAGCGATGCCCTTAGCGAAATTAAGCGTCAAACAACACAGGGCATTTATGTTTTGTGCGATAGCCATGCGTTTTTAGATGATCCTAAAAATATTCGTCTAATCAAAGATATTTTGTTTAATAAAATCCCTGCCCACAAAATTATTTTACTCAGCCACGAATTGAATTTACCGGCTGAATTGGCTCGTTTGGCGGTAAAAATACCTTTAGCGGTACCTAACGAAGAAGAAATTCTTAATTTAATTCGTGAGGAAGCGGCGTTATGGGCTCAGAATAACGGCCGCAAGAAAATACAGGCTGATGCCCCAGCGTTAAATGCGCTAGTCAGTAGTTTACGGGGGTTGCCCCATATTGATGTGCGCCGCTTAGCCCGGGGTGCAATAGCCGATGATGGTGCAATTACCGAGAGCGACTTGCCGCAAGTTAACAAAGCGAAATTCGAACTCATGAATATGGATGGCGTTCTACATTTTGAGTACGACACTGCCAAGTTAAGTGAGGTCGCTGGACTCAATACGTTTAAAAAATGGCTGAACGAGCGCAGACCAGCATTTTTTGAAGACAATGATGATATTCCAAAGGGGGTATTGCTTTTAGGTGTACAAGGCGGCGGTAAAAGCCTAGCGGCCAAAGCTGTTGCTGGCGTTTGGGGTGTGCCTCTGCTGCGCTTGGATATGGCGCAGCTTTTTAATAAGTATATTGGCGAGACTGAGCGCAACTTGCGTCAAGCGCTCGCGCTTGCGGATACGCTTTCGCCTTGTGTCTTGTGGGTGGATGAGCTAGAAAAGGGCCTTGCCCAGAGCGATGCTGAAGGCGGTTTAAGCAAACGCATATTGGGAACGTTATTAACTTGGATGAGCGAGCGAAAAAGTCGCGTGTTTATGGTTGCTACTAGTAATAATATTCAGCAACTGCCGGCCGAGTTATTGCGTAAGGGGCGCTTCGATGAGATCTTTTTTGTTGATTTGCCCGTTCGTGCTGTGCGTGCACAAATTTTTAAAATTCATTTACAAAAGCGACAACTTAACCCTTCTAGTTTTGATTTGCAGCGTTTATCTGTTATTTCAGATGGCTTTACTGGTGCTGAGATAGAGCAAGCTGTTGTTTCGTCTATTTACAATGCGCGTGCGCGCAAGCGCGAAGTCGACTCTGAATTAATTTATGCGGCGATTCAACGCACGAGGCCATTATCAATCGTAATGGCTGAAGTCATGCAAAATCTACGCGCTTGGGCCAAAGAGCGTGCGGTTGGCGCCGATTAAGATGAATGCATTTAAACGACTTTACCAGCAACGCTTGCAATCGGCGCACAAGCCTTTTTTGGCTCGTGGCATTACTGTTAAACGTTGCACAGCTTGTTTGCTGGCTGAAACCTATTGCATTTGTCAGTACCTGCGTGCTTGTCCTGTCGATTTAAACTTTGATCTTGTGCTATTAATGCATCGCGATGAAATATTAAAGCCGACTAATACGGGGCGATTACTAGCAGAAGCATTTCCAAATAATTGTTTTGCTTTTGAGTGGTCTCGCTTAGAGCCTGATCAGGAGTTGATAAAAATTCTTGAATCGCCCAGCCGGCAATGCGCCATTATTTACCCTGCCAAGCAGATGCGTGAAAGCCTTTGCGTGTCTAGTTTAGATCTGTCGGGGCATTCAAATGTGGCTGGCTCGCAAACTAATAAGCGCCCAACATTTTTGTTGCTTGATGGTACTTGGCGCCAGGCTGCTCGAATGTTTAACCACAGCCAATGGTTAAAGTGCATTCCTACTTTAATGCTGCCTGAACCCGAACAGGGTAGTTATTCTGTGCGCAAATCGAACGATAGTGCTCGGTTATCGACAGCTGAGGCTGTTGTTCTGTTGCTGCAGCATTGTAAGCAGGTTAAATCGGCAGAACATCTGTCTCATATATTCACGGTGTTTAATCGTCATTGCAGTGCAACGCGAGCTTGTATAGATGTTGAGGTGACGTCATCGCATGAATATTTATTATCTACCGATTAAAAAGGTTTAAAGCATGATGTATCGCAATAACCCGCGAGCACTAAAAGGTCGAAAACAACAAAAAGCGACCCACCCCTTGGAGGGTCAAACATTTGTTGGTGTGGTCAAAGACGTGGCGCCTAATGGTTCAGCGGTTATCGAACATGCGTCGGGCGTTGCTGTTTTTGTGGCTGGCGCTTGGGTGGGTGAGACGGTACGGGTAAAAATAGATCAATTTAAAAAACGATATGCCGTTGGTACTTTGTTAGAAGTGATTAATGCTTGCGCTGAACGCGTGACGTCACCGTGCCAGCATTTTAATGCCGAGCCTAGTTGCGGTGGCTGTGCGTGGCAGTTTGTTGATTATGGCGCGCAGGTAGCAATCAAGCAGTTATGGGTGGAACGTCGGTTTGGGCGCTTTACTGATTGTATTGTCGCGCCTGTTAAGGGGAGTGAAGCTGTTTGGCATTATCGAAATCGTGCAGAGTTTAAATCAGACGGTAAAAAGGTGGGCTTTCTGGCAGCGCAGTCAAACTATTTGATTGATGTTATTTCTTGCCCTGTGCTTAATGAAAGCGTTGATAGTCATTTACAGCGATTGCGTGCAACGCTGCCGAATCAGGCGTGGCGTAGCCAGAATAAAAAGCATTCCAACATGACGTTGCTGGCTGTTGACGACGACCTAGAACTAGGAGTGGTTACCCCGAATACGCGAAGGCCATTTAAGCAGGCGAATGCTGGTCAGAATCAGGTGTTAAAGCAATGGTTGAGCGATGTGTTGGCCAATGACAACACAGGTGGTAAGGTTCTTGAGCTTTTTTGTGGTTCGGGTAATTTTACCAAAGCCCTTTGTGAAATGGGATACAAGGAAATTGTTGCAGCGGAAGTTGCAGAGGTGGCTGTGAAGGCTTTGTCTGAGCAAAAGCTCAATGGTGTTAGCGCTGTGCAGGCTAATTTATTTGATGCACAGGCTTTGAGTCAGCTATGTGAGCAGCACCTAGATGCAAAGACCTTGGTATTGGACCCGCCAAGGGACGGCTTAGTCTGCATTGAGCCGTTGTTAAAGCACCAAGGCATTGGGCGTATTGCTTATATTTCCTGTGATTTACACACCTGTGCTAACGATGTTGAGCAGTTTGTTTCTGCCGGTTATACCGTCGAAGCTATTCAGCCTGTCGATATGTTCCCCCATACGCCCCATGTTGAGTTGTGCGTTTTATTGCAGCGCAAAAACGAGGCAAGCAGTTAATGTTGGATAAGTATCTTTTTGCGCCGGAATTACATGCTCTGCCCCTCGAGTGCTCGGTTTCTAAGCGGCGAAAAACATTAGGCCTTAAGGTTTCTGCCGGACGAGTGTTGGTTTCTTATCCGGCAAGTGTCGCGCCAAGGGATGTTGTGCATTGGGTTAATAATAAACGGCACTGGATTTTGAAGCATTATGAGCCAGCTCCTGCTGAAGCGGTTCCAAGCGCTTATAAAGCGACTGATGTTATTTATTGGAATGGCAATTTTGAGTCAATAGAAACTTTGATTGGAAGGGAGCCTCTGCTGGATCGAAGTTTTTTAAGCTTATCGTTAACACTGCAAAAACAAGCGTTACTTAAACTTTGTGGTCAGGCCATCGAACCGGATTTAAGTAAGCGAGTTGAATCTTGGCGGCAAGTGCTTGGTTTGCATCCTCGTTCGATTAAATATAGGCCTTATAAAAGTCGCTGGGGAAGCTGTACCTGTAACGCCGAATTGGCCTTTAATACGCTGTTAATGATGGCCCCAGCCTGGGTGCGCGATTACGTCGTTATTCATGAGCTTTGCCATATTAAGCACTTAAACCATTCAAAATTATTTTGGGCCGAAGTGGCCCGAGCCTGTTCACATCAGCAGTTAGCTAAAGCCAAAGACTGGCTGCGTGTGAACGGTAATCAATTATTGTCTATTTATCGGTGATCAACAGTATGATTGTAAAACCTGAGTTTAAAGATAAGTCTATTCGCAGCTTTGTGATTCGCGGCGGACGTATGACGGAAGGGCAGCAAACGGCCTTTGAGCAATGGTGGCCAAAATATGGCCGTTCATTACATGATGGAGTAAAAGCAACTGCGGATATTTTTGCTGAGGGTAAGCCTGTTGTTGTGGAGGTTGGTTTTGGTATGGGGGACTCCTTGCTGGAAATGGCAAGTAAAGATCCAAGTACGCACTTTATCGGTATTGAGGTGCATCCACCTGGGGTCGGCCGCCTTATTAACGAGGCGGGTAAATTAGGTCTGGCCAACTTGTGGGTTTTTATGGCTGATGCCACGGATGTATTAAGCGATTGCTTTGAAGATGGAAGTATTTCTAGGTTGCAATTGTTTTTCCCCGACCCTTGGCATAAAAAGAAGCACAATAAGCGGCGCATTGTGCAGGCGCCCTTTGTAAATATTATCGCAGGAAAGCTCAAGCCTAGCGGCATTTTGCATATGGCGACAGACTGGGAGCCTTACGCCGAATACATGGTTGAAGTTTTGGCTGAAAGCCCGCGTTACCAGAATGTGGCTGGCGACAAAATATATGCTGCTGCGCCAGATTATCGCCCTAAAACCAAGTTTGAAAAACGCGGCGAGAAATTAGGGCATGGCGTATGGGACTTGCTCTATCAGACTCCCAGCTAATAACAGGGTGAAATATTTGTGACAATGTTAATTAAAAGTATTCATTAAGGATCCATTCAGGAAACATGGCCGTATAATTGCGGATCACTCTCTTTAGAGTTTGTGAGTGGTGTTATGTTGTTATCATTCTTGGGGTATTAGGAGAGAACGTTTGAAAAAGTTAAATGTATTGAAAAGCGCAGTGGCTGTTTTGTCATTGAGTGCTGTTGCGAGCGTAGCGACAGCCAGTGATTTTGAGTTGGGGGTTGGGGTTCCTTATTATGCTTTTGACAATGAACTAGAGCTTAAGGATAAGGCCGGAATTAACGTCTATGGCGGCTATCGCTTTGATAAGCCGTTTGGTATAGAGCTGTCTTATTCTCAGGTGTCGACAGAGGTTGAAGGCTTAGGCGCAGATGTGGACGTTGAAGATCTACGCTTAGACGGATTGTGGTACCTCACTGATGAGGGCGGAATATTACCCTATGCCGCTTTAGGTGTTGGCCTATTAAAGGCTGAGCAAGACGGCATTAGTTCTGATGATGACAGTGAAGAATCAGTTAATTTCGGCTTAGGCGTGAAAACCCACTTAGGTAAGCGTTTGCGCGCACGAATTGATGGCCGTTGGTTGCATGGGCTTGATTCTCATACCGACCACAGTGTTATTACGCTTGGCTTGGGTTATGTGTTTGGGGCTTCAGAAAAGGCGCCTAAAGTTATCGCCTCAGCTTTTGTCGATGCAGATAAAGATGGTGTCGAGGATGGCGTAGATCAGTGCTTAAGTACACCAGCCGGTGTTAATGTTGATGCTAAAGGCTGTGCGCTAGATACAGATCGTGACGGCGTTGCAGATCATTTAGATAACTGTGTGGATACCGATAGTAAGCACAAAGTTGATACTACAGGTTGCGCGGTAGTGTTGACTGAAGATGTCTCTATTGATTTAAAAGTTAAGTTTGCTAGCGGTAGCGATGTTGTCGATGCAGCTTATTTTAATGAAATTCGCGGTGTTGCCCGCTTTATGGAGCAATATGCTAATAGTGAGGTGGTTATTGAGGGACATACTGATACCAGCGGTTCAGCGACTTTCAATAAAAAATTGTCACAAAAACGTGCTAACGCTGTGGCAAGCTTGCTAACTGAACAGTACGGCATTGATGCAAGTCGTGTTAAAGCGGTGGGTTATGGTGAAGAACAGCCTCTCGTTGAGGAAAAAACACCAGCAGATCACGCAGCTAACCGTCGTGTAGTTGCAAAAGTGAGCGCTAAGAAAGAAGTTGTTGAAACTAAATAGCGTTGAGCTAGTCTAGCTAACAACATTCGTGGTTGCTGGTTCTAGTGTACTGTTTAAAGGCGTCGAAAGGCGCCTTTTTAATGCCTAAAAATAAGAGAGCTTATGGAAATTTGGCCATTTTGCGAAAGGTTTTACGGCCGCAAATCGGTTGCGACTTTGTGTTTACAGCTGCAAGACGAATATCAGCTGAATGTAGGGCTCATTATTTGGCTGTGTTGGCACCAGGCGCATAACCGTTTTGTTTCTCGCGAGCTATTCGAGCAAGCAAAAGTTTTAAGTGATGCTGTTTATGATCCCTTGATCTTGCCGTTGCGTTCTATTCGTAAACAGGTACTGACAGCTTCACTGTCTGAAGACAGGACAATTTATCAGTATGTGTTATCCGCAGAGATCTTAATGGAGAAATCCGTGCTGTTGTCACTTGATGAAAGTTTAACGCCGCAAGTTGAAAAGATGCACGGTGGGACTGTGTTTGGCTTGTTGGATTATTTCTCGCTTTGGGAGGTGCAAAATGCTGAGCAAAGTGCTCGTTTTTTGTACGCCAACGCTTTGTCTAGCTTCAACGAATAGATTGAATCACGATTTTTAGAGTTTAGGGGTTGGCAGGGGGCAGGTCTTATGGGGTAAGATGCTGCGCTCTTATAGATTTGGCGTGTTGCCAGTACGTATTTGTTAATAAAAAAACAGGATTGATTTATGAAAACATTGTTTTCTCGCAAGCATACCTTTCTTGCAGCAGCGGTAACGGCTGCGTTAATGACTACTGGCTGTAACAAGCCAGCCGAGAAAGCCGTAGCGCCAGCTGCAGCACAGACAGAGTTGACCTCTCTTGAGCAAAAGGTGACTTACATTGTGGGTTACCGTATGGCTAAGCAGGCGCAACAAGGTGAATTTGCGCTTGATAAAGGCGTAATGGGTATGGCCATTCAAGATGTTGCCGATGAAAAAGAGCCTCGTATTGCTCAAGAAGATCAGCAAAAAATAATGATGGAATTCCAAACCCAGCAAGAAGCGAAGCGCAAAGCTGAGACCGACAAGGCCTCTGCAGAGAACCTAGCTAAAGGCAAGGCGTTCTTAGAAGAAAACGCGAAGAAAGACGGCGTTAAAACTACTGAATCTGGCTTACAGTACAAGGTGATCACCGCTGTTGAAGATGCAGCATCACCGAAAGCTGAAGATACCGTTAAAGTTCACTACCATGGCACTTTGATTGACGGCACAGTATTTGATAGCTCGGTTGATCGTGGCCAACCAGTTACTTTCCCCGTATCTGGCGTTATTCAAGGTTGGGTTGAAGGTTTGCAGTTAATGAAGCTGGGTGAAAAATACGAGCTTTATATCCCTGCTGAGTTAGCTTATGGCGAAAATGGCACTGGCCCTATTGGTCCAAATGCCGCCTTGATTTTTGAAGTGGAATTAATTGAAATTAACCCTGAAGCACCAGCGGGACATCCGCATGGCGGGGGCGACGGTCACGGTCACTAAGTGGCCTGACTTAAAAAAGCCCCGACTTGATCGGGGCTTTTTTTTGCTTGCAGTTCTGTTTTAAGTGCTTGTATAAATAATGCACAAATGACTTAGTTCAGGCTATCCAGTACCATTACGGCCTTGTGCCTCTACAAGAATATGACGGTTATGCCACAGTCTTATATAAAGCGCATTTTGGATGCGCGCATTTATGATTTAGCGGTTGAGACACCGCTTGATAGCGTTCCTTTAATCTCAGAAAAAACGGCCAATCAAGTTTATTTAAAACGCGAAGATCTACAGCCGGTTTTCTCTTTTAAGCTACGCGGAGCGTACAACAAACTATTGCAATTGCCTGCGGATGTTCGGTCAAGAGGTGTAATTGCAGCCTCGGCAGGTAACCATGCTCAAGGCTTAGCCTATTCGGCACGGCACCTGAAGGTTCCCGCTACAATTGTGATGCCAGAAACAACACCCGCGATTAAAGTAAATGCAGTTAAGCGCCATGGTGCAAACGTTGTTTTACATGGTGATACTTATGATGAAGCGTCAAAGTATGCCAAGAAGCTCGTTGAAGAGCAGGGCTTAACCTATATTGCCCCTTATGATGATCCCGATGTTATTGCAGGACAGGGAACGGTTGCTGTTGAATTATTAAGGCAGCATACCTCGGCCATTCATGCGGTTTTTATTCCTGTGGGCGGTGGCGGATTGTGTGCTGGTATGGCAGCTTACATCAAGTATGTTCGGCCTGAAATTAAAGTTTTTGCCGTAGAACCGGAGGACGCGGCCTGCTTAAAAGCCGCTATGGAGCACAAATCGCGTGTTGTTTTGCCCCAAGTCGGTATTTTTGCTGACGGTGTTGCGGTTGCTCAGATTGGTGAAGAAAATTATCGAGTATTGAAAGACACTATAGATGGTGTTATTACCGTATCAACAGATGAAATATGTGCCGCAATTAAGGATATATTTGAAGATACGCGCTCAATTGCGGAGCCTGCAGGTGCCTGCTCACTTGCGGGCCTAAAAAAATATGTAGAGCAAACGGGTTGTGCTGATCAAACCTTAATGGCCGTGCACAGTGGCGCCAATACTAATTTTGATCGCTTGCGTTATATTTCTGAGCGTACTGAAATTGGCGAGCGTCGCGAGGCAATTTTGGCGGTTAGTATTCCTGAAAAACCGGGCGCTTATTTAGCTTTTTGTGAATTGCTCGGTAAGCGCAATATCACAGAATTCAATTACCGCTACGCTGAAGGCAAACAGGCTAAAATTTTTGTGGGTTTGCAAATTGGGCCGGAAAGCGCCGATAAGCAGGCACTGCTTTCGAGTCTCGAAAATAATGGTTATAGCGTTATTGATATGACGGATAACGAAATGGCGAAGCTACATATTCGCCATATGGTCGGTGGTCATGCTCCTGCTAGCTTAGCGAATGAGGTTGTGTATCGGTTTGAATTCCCTGAGCGGCCCGGGGCGTTGCTTAAATTCTTAACGGTATTGGCTGATCGCTGGAATATCTCGCTTTTTCACTATCGCAATCACGGCGCAGCTTATGGTCGTGTGCTTATTGGGCTGCAAGTGGATCCGCAGCAACGAAAAGCTGTTGAGGCACATTTACAGGCTTTAAATTACCCTTTCTGGGATGAAAGCGATAATGCGGCCTACCAAAACTTCCTAGCTGCATTAGATAGCTAATTCAACATTATGGGCGCTACTGAAATCTCAGTAGCGCACAGTCTGTTAGTTTTCCTTTAGCCATTCCTTTTCGTTGATAGTCTCTACCGTGGCGGTTCTGGAATCTTCGAGTAGCTCTTTAGCACTAAGGTTGTTTTTGATAGAGCGTAATGTGTCAGCGTTATTGGTTTGGGTGTCGTGGTCGGCAATCCAGTAAGCTATATGCTTATACTTGCCCTGAAGCTCGACAATATAGTTTGTGTTGGTGAATGTTCCGTCTGCCGCTTGTGGTGCGAGTCTCGTCATACCAAGCGGTTTGTCTAAGTTGGTATAGCTTGCGTAGTCGAGAATACTGACCTCATTGCTGTAGCTAATACCCGCGACTATATCCACGTCGCTTGCGCCTGGGTAGCCCCAAGTTGCCGTTTTTCGCTCGGATTCCAAGCCGGTGCGTGGTGCATAAACCCAGAGTAGGTGAGTGAGGTTTTCTTTTGCTAGTTCGTCGGCAACGTGTGACCACAATGCTTTAAATTCACTTTCTGTTGTTACTGAGTTAGCCGATGTGTCACTGCTTTCATCTTGACTCGGTGGTGTGGGACCGTACCAATACTCGGTGGTGTTCATTTGTGGGAATGGCGCAAATAACACAGGAACTTTCTTGTCGTCCAAGTCTTTGAGGGCGCCAATAACGATGCCGAGTTGCTCGTCAAATTCGTTAAATGCCGCAAGGGCATCACCTTCTAGTGCAGTCTCATCGCCATATAAAATGGTGATGTCTGTATCATCCGATGCTGCAAGCTGATTTTCTACCGAGCCATCGCTTGCCGTCCAGGGGTTTATAGGAGTCCAAGTGACGCTGACAATGCCGCCCATATTCGAGTGTTTTTCTAGTGCTAGGTTTGCGTCTTTTAATGTGTCGAGGTCGTACTGCTGGCTTTTTTCGTAATCAATACTAATCACCGCAATACGCTTGTCGTAATCATCGGCAAGGTCTTCAACGAGCGATTGATAGCTGCGAAATGCATTCCCTGTCTCTTGTATTTCATTGCCGTTACCTAAACTTTGGCCTGAAAGGGTATAGCCGGATATTACGGTACAGGTTATATCTGCAATTAGCTCAAAAACAACTTGGGCTTTATCGGCGATGTTTTCGTTGATTGGCGCAGAGTTGCAGCCTGGCGAATCCTCGTCTTCTGGGTTGTTATCCTCATAAATGCGGTTGTAGCCGGATTTGCAGGCAACAAGTGTTGTGCAAGCGCACGCTATAGCTATGCCTGCGAGAGTATTGTGTAGTGACATTCGGTATTCCTTGTTTATCTGCTTATTGCCACATTAGCATGCTATGCATAATGTGGCTTTGTTCGAATTCTCTTAAAGGACTCTTGTCGAGTATAGTGCCCTTGCTGGAGCGTTTCCTCAGCTAAGCTTTCCCCAAAAAATTACTATTTTGAGAGATACCCTATAAGTCATCTAATAAGCATCAGCATGTGTTGTAGCGTTTATACATCAAAGAGTGCGCTTTCATCTATTTCGGCAGTGAATAATTGCGCCTGCTCAAGCTTAAGTAATAGCTGCTGAACTTCTGACCTTACTTGCATTGAAAGTTCGGAGCTTTGTGCTATTAGGTTATCTGAAATTTCACATTGCTGTTGTAGCAATATAAAGCCTGAGTACGATAATCCGCCGCGTAATTTATGAATAGGGCCAGAAAGCTCTTCGAGTGATTGAGTAGCTAAGCCTTGTTCTATAGCTGTTTTAAATTGCTCAAATTCTTGTATGAGCATTTTATACATATCCAGTGCGAGCGCGGCGTTGCCTTTGGTGTAATCAAGGCTTTTTTGTACACTAAAAACGGGGTCTTTATCGCTTTTGGGGGCGTTGTTTGGCGTTGCCGCTGGCACCTCTGTGCTCGTATTGGGGGCGTGTGCAAGTTCTGGTTTGTGGTTGTGTACGCTGGCCGTGCGCGTTTCTATCCATCGATACAGTGCATGCTTTAGGTCGTGGTCGCTCACGGGTTTTGTCAAATAATCATCCATACCAGACATCAAAATCTTGGCTCTTTGCTCTGGCAGGGCATTCGCTGTGAGTGCGACAATAGGGACCCGTTGTGATTTGTGTTGTGCTTCGTGTTTGCGAATGGCTGTTGTTGCTTGGAGTCCATCCATTTCTGGCATTTGAACATCCATGAAAATAATATCGGGTTTGTCTTCTAAAAATGCATTAAGCGCCTGCTTTCCGTTGGCAACGGCTTTTATCGAATGGTTTTTTTGCTGTAAAAAAGCGCAGACTAGCTTGGTGTTTGCGGGGTTATCGTCGGCAACCAAAATCTTGAGGTGCTGGCGTGCAATTGGTATTTCTGTGTCATCGGGGCTGCCCGATATGCGCCTTAATAGCTGGCTAAAAGCGTCGCCCATTATGGGGCGGGTTATAAAGTGGGCATCGTGCCATTGGGCTCCGCTTTCTATTTGGCGCCGAATATTGGATGGGGCAATAATAACAACGTGTAGTTGAGGGATTGAAAATAGCGCTTCTAAGTGTTTTTCTAGCCGGCTTTTATTAAAACGGCGGCCGTCGGTAGCAAAGTCTAGGATGACTAAGTTAGCGCGGGCGGCGCTGATGGCGGCAATTAATTTATCTGGGTTGTTTTCTATCGCGGGTGTGATATTCCATGTTTTAAGAGCAATCACGACTTCTTGCCGGCTAAATGGGTTGTTGTCGCAAACAACGGCGCGAATATTGGCTGTATCTAGTGTAATTGTTGGGTCAAGCTGTGTTTCTGTTTGGCCAAGCTCGATAGTGAAAAAGAAAGTAATTCCTTCCCCTGATAAGTCGACAGTGATATTGCCCTGCATTCGTTCCGCGAGTGCTTTTGCTATGGTTAGGCCAAGCCCCGTGGCATCGCCGACCGGAAGGCTGCCTTGGCTAGCTAATGCTTGCTGTAATTGTGTTTGTTGTTTGATATTTAGCCGTGCGGATGGGTTTTTCAAACTAAATTGAATCCCCATTTTGCTATCGGCTTTGTGCTGAATAGTGCATTCAACAATTAAGTCGCCAGAGGATTCAATGCCGACTAAACAATGAATAAGGTTGTTAAGTACTTGTTTTAGCCTAAGGGGGTCGCCCAGCAGTGTTGGTGGAATGGCGGGGTCGATCAATTGAATTAAGCGCAATTGGCTTTCGTTGGCGCTGGGTGCGTAAACCTGCAAAATTTCAGCAACAGTATCCTTGATTTTCACGGGTTTATATTCGAATGTCATTGTGCCAGATTCAAGGCGTGAAAAATCAATGACGTCATTAATCACCGTAAGCAGCCCTTGTGCAGACTGTTCAATGGTGGCTAGGTAATCTTTTTGCTGGTCGCTGAGCTGCGTCTTGATCAGAAGATTAGTGAAGCCAAGAATGCCATTTAACGGTGTGCGTATTTCGTGGCTGGTGGTTGCAAGTAGTTCAGATTTATCGGCCGAGGCCTGCAATGCATTTTTTCGTGCAATATCAAGCTCGATGTTTTGGATTTCTACGGTTTCCAAAGATTCCCGCAGTTCTTGTGTGGCTTGATCAATATAGTGTTGGGTGCTGTCTTTTAAGTCTTTATTCATATCCAGCAGTTGTTGGACGGCATGAATTAGGTTTGCGTAAAGGTGGTTTTGCGGAATGGTTAGTACGGCATCAAAATTTTCTGCCGCAGCTTGCTGTAGCTCTTGCGTAAGGCGGCTAATGGGCGTTATTAACTGTCGGTGGCATCGCATTGCAAGCCAAGCAATGGTTATCCCGGCAATGCCAGTACACAATATGCCCCACAGTAAGGTTTGAAAAAATAATAGTGAGGCAGGGGTGTCATTCATTGTGGCTACAACCCAGAACTTCTTTCCATTAAGGCTTTTGCTTTGGAAGGCTAAATGGGTGTGCGCATCGTGCTGGAGCTGGCTGTCCTTATTTGTATTGATCCAATTAAAGCTTCGGTGTTGTGAGGGTAGGCCTACGTGAGCTAAGGGTTGAAGTGAATTGTTAAGCAGTGTGAATTGCTCATAAAGGCTAGTATGCAATGCAATATTTGCATGTGTTTGAAACCACTGCTCCATGCTTTTGTTGTCTGCTGGGGAGGCTATTTGCTGTGCGAAATATTTTGCTAAAAAGTGGTAGCTTGCGCGATTTAAGTTCTCCCTATGGGAATTATGCAATAGCACGAATGTTGCAATGCACAAGACGCAGGTGATGAAAATTGGAGTGACAATGAGTGTCAGTACGGGTTTGCCGTTAGCATCCCATTTTATAGGTGATGTGAGCAACTTAGTGTCCTTGTGTTAGTGTCGAATAGCGGGGTGTACGCAAGTTCTTTGGTCGCGTTAACGTTTTAGCGTATCACCAGAGCGGCTAGCTTAGAACTTGCATTATATAGTGAATGGCGTGATACCCGACAGATAGCCAAATAGAATCTGTAGTGAAAAGCTAATAGTTGAGGCGTAATTCTGCGAATTTGAGCTTACTTTCTATATTTTCGTCGTCAAGGTAGAATGCGCGCCCTTTATAAAAGCCGTTTTGAGTGTGTTTTTAGGCGTAAGTCACGCGAGTTGCAGATTAAAGTGGCTGAGGGCAATAAAAAAACGTTGTTATATTTGTAAAAAGAGGTTTGCAATATGAACACTAGCAAGAACACTACTGGTGAAGGTGAGTTTCCAACAATTGAAGCTTTTATTGGTAAAACTCCTCTTGTTCGTTTACAGCGCTTGCCCGGCAAAACCAGTAATGTGGTCTTGGTTAAGCTGGAGGGGAATAACCCCGCGGGTTCCGTAAAGGATCGCGCTGCACATTCAATGATAACGGCGGCAGAAAAGCGTGGTGATATTAAATCTGGGGATACTTTAATAGAGGCTACAAGCGGCAATACGGGTATTGCCCTCGCCATGGTTGCAGCTATTAAAGGGTACAAAATAATATTAATTATGCCGGAAAATAGTACCGAAGAACGTAAAGCCTCTATGGCGGCGTATGGTGCGGAGCTAATATTAGTTTCAAAAGACGATGGCATGGAGGGTGCCCGAGACCTTGCTTTAGCAATGCAGGAGCGCGGTGAAGGTAAAGTGCTTAATCAATTTGCAAATGCGGATAACCCTTTAGCGCATTATTGCGGAACTGGACCTGAGCTTTGGCATCAAACCGGTGCGCGAATTACCCATTTTGTTAGCGCGATGGGCACAACAGGTACCATCGTGGGAACTTCACGTTTTTTAAAAGAGAAAAACCCGAATATTCATATTGTTGGTTTGCAGCCTGAGTCAGGTGCAAGCATTCCAGGAATAAGAAAGTGGCCAAAAGAATACTTACCGTCTATTTTTGATGATGAAAATATCGATAGCGTGGTTTCTATGGGGCAAGCGAAGGCTGAGCAAACCATGCGTGATCTTGCTGCGAAAGAGGGTATTTTTTGCGGCGTATCTTCTGGAGGCGCAGTTGCTGCCGCCTTAGATCTTAGCTTATCTGTTGAAAATGCCGTTATTGTTGCCATTATTTGTGACCGCGGGGATCGGTACTTATCCTCTGGTTTGTTTAATTAAGATATTGAGTTCTCATGGTTAAAGTTCGTGAAGATCGTCCAACTCTAGATAGCGGCGCGTTGAATACACCTGTTTGGGTCGGGCGTGTTGCGGCTTTAGCCGATATTGATGCCGACCATGCACAAGTTTTGACGCGAGCCTGCGAATTAGCCGAGCGCCTTGAGCCAGAGCCTGGTGATAAATTAACAGGGTGGGGGGAAGGTTATAGCACGTTTAGTGCTGGCCTAGAGATGGCAGAAATTCTAGCTGAAATGCAGTTGGACGAAGAAACACTTGCTGCAGCTATTCTTTATCGTAGCGTACGCGAGAACAAAATCGGTTTACATTCGGTTGTTGAGAGTTTCGGGCCGACGATTGCTGCATTAATTGATGGGGTTAGGAAAATGGCCGCCATTAGCAGCATATCGAATAAGAGCGGTGAAAAAGCGTTTGGCCAAGAGGCTACCGAGCACGCAGATAATGTGCGCAAGATGCTGGTAGCGATGGTTGATGATGTCCGCGTAGCTCTGATTAAACTCGCCGAGCGAACCAGTGCTATTCGCGCAGTTAAAAATGCCCCTATAGAAAAACGTCAGCGCGTTGCCCGTGAAGTTTCTGACATATACGCTCCGCTTGCTCATCGTTTAGGCATTGGTCATATTAAGTGGGAGCTAGAAGATGTTTCGTTTAGGTATCTACAGCCCTACGACTACAAGTACATTGCTAAGTTATTGGACGAGCGCCGCTTAGACCGGCAAACATATATTGATGGTGTATTAGCCATTTTAAAAAGTGCCCTGGAAAAAGAGAATATCCGTATTGCGGAAATAAGCGGTAGGGCAAAACACATCTACAGTATTTGGCGCAAAATGCGGCGCAAGGAAATTAGCTTTTCGGAAGTCTATGATATTCGTGCCGTGCGCATACTTGTTGATACGGAGCAGGATTGTTATCGGGTCTTGGGTATTGTGCATTCGTTATGGCACAACATCCCGAATGAGTTTGATGATTATATCGCCAACCCCAAAGAGAATGGTTACCGTTCGTTACATACTGCCGTAAAAGGCCCTGCGAACCGCGTACTCGAAGTGCAAATCCGTACAGAAAAAATGCACGAAGAGGCTGAGTTTGGTGTTTGTGCTCACTGGCGTTATAAAAATTCCGATAAGGGCGATGCATCTGCGGGTTATGAGCAAAAAATCGCATGGCTTCGGGAGGTACTAGAGTGGCATGATGAAGTCGGTGGTGGCACTTTAGAAGATAATTTGCCTACGGGTATCGATCAGGATCGCATTTATGTGTTTACGCCTGAAGGGCATGTTATCGATTTGCCCGAGTTTGCAACGCCGCTGGATTTTGCGTTTCGAATACATTCGGATATTGGCATTCATTGTAAGGGCGCCAAAGTTAATGGGCGTATTTGCCCATTAAACCGCGCGTTAAAAAATGCCGATCAAGTTGAAATATTAACAGGTAATAGAGAGTCGCCTAGCCGAGATTGGTTAAATGCCTCTTTGGGCTATATAACGACGTCACGCGCACGTAGTCGCTTACAGGCTTGGTTTCGCGAGCAAGATCGCGAGCTTAATATTGACCATGGTCGCGCATTGCTCGACAGAGAGTTTCTTCGCTTGGCGGTTGATAATATTGATTACGAGCGTTTGGCGCGCAAATTAAACCTTCAAACCCTCGATGATTTATACGCAGCTGCAGGTACCGGAGATCTTACTGTCGATCGAGTGATTCAGGCTGCGCAGCGCTTATTTAGCCCGGATAAAAATCCATCGCCAGCGATCTCTTTGGTTGGGCGGGCAAGTCGCGAAGACCAATTCGATGGCAGCGATGTGTACATTGATGGTGTCGGCAATTTGCTGTCTTATATTGCGCAATGTTGTCGTCCAATTCCCGGCGATAGTATTTCTGGTTTTATTACGCAAGGGCGTGGGGTTTCTATTCACCGGCAAGATTGCAGTAATGTTCTGCAGCATGCTGAAGATGAGCCGCAAAAAATTATAAAGGTTGATTGGGCAGAAAAGCCTGAACAAGTGTATTCGGTGGAAATTATTGTGGAAGCTTTTGATCGCCATGGTCTGCTTCGCGATATTACAACGTTACTTGACCGCGAGCGGGTGAATGTTAGCGCTATGCAAACTCTTTCGGATAAAAGTTTAAATACCGTAGAAATGAGCTTAAATGTAGAAGTTGCTAGCTTTACGGTACTTAGTCGTTTGTTAGCCAAATTAAGCCAAATGCCGAATGTGACGGCGGTGCGCCGACGCCAAACCACATAACTATTTTGCCTAGGATGCGTCATTATGCCGTATACATTAAGTGATCTGCGCTATTTAATGCGGCGATTAAGAGATGCTGAAACGGGCTGCCCGTGGGATGTTCAGCAAGACTTTAACTCTATTACCCCCTCTACCATTGAGGAGGCCTACGAGGTTGTCGATGCCATAGAAAATGGCGAACGCAGCCAAGTCCGTGAAGAGTTAGGGGATTTGTTGTTTCAGATTATCTTTTACAGCCAGCTTGCTGATGAGGAGGGCTGTTTTACACTTGATGATGTTATTGACGGTTTAACAGCTAAATTAATTCGCAGGCACCCGCATGTTTTTCCTGATGGCACATTAAATTCTACGCGCCAAGAGGCGGACGTTACTGTGGATGTCAAAGCTCAGTGGGAAGCGATCAAATCACAAGAGCGAAAAGACAAAGGTTTAACGGCACTTTTGGCTGATATCCCTGTTGGGATGCCAGCGTTAACGCGTGCGTACAAAATTCAAAAGCGTGCTGCTAGTGTGGGGTACGACTGGCCGGCTTTAGCCCCTTTGTTTGATACTTTAACGGACGAGTTGAGTGAATTGCGTGAAGCAGTTGCCAGTAACTCATCATCAGCCATAACCGATGAACTTGGCGATTTACTTTTTACGGTTGTGAATATCTCTCGGCATTTAAAGCGTGAGCCTGAGTCGATGCTGCGTGGCGCTAATGCAAAATTTGTTGCCAGGATTAATACTGCAGCAAGCTTAGCTCAAGAGAAAAATGTAAATCTCAAGGACTTAAGCGAGGTTGAGCTGGATGCTTTGTGGCAGCAGGCAAAAGTCTTGCTAAGAAAATCTTAAAGTCTAAATGCGCATTTGCTCGGGGTGTCGCGACTTTTGCTAGCGTTGCGCCAGCTTGAGAATCCCGTGGTCGAGGTGTATCTTACGCGCATTTACAATATCTTAAGCATAATACCACCCCTTAGTGGGGTTTAATTGAGGAGTCTTCACTATGCGTATCATTCTATTGGGCGCACCTGGTGCCGGTAAGGGTACTCAGGCAAAATTTCTGATGGAAACGTTTTCAATTCCACAGATTTCAACCGGCGATATGCTACGCGCTGCTGTTAAAGCTGGGACGCCATTAGGTTTAGAAGTTAAAGAGGTGATGGATTCCGGTAGTTTAGTTTCCGATGAGCTCATTATTGGTCTGGTAAAAGAGCGCATAGCTCAGCCCGATTGCAGCAATGGTTTTATGTTGGATGGCTTCCCGCGAACTATTCCTCAGGCGGAAGCTTTGTTAGCCGCTGGCGTTGAAATTGACCACGTGATAGAAATTCATGTCGAGGATGAAGAAATTGTTGCTCGCTTAAGTGGCCGACGTGTTCACGAGGCTTCTGGTCGCATTTATCATGTGCAACATAATCCTCCTAAAGTGGATGGGATTGATGACGAAACAGGGGAGAGTTTAATTCAGCGTGAGGATGACAAAGAAGAAACGGTACGTAAGCGCTTAGCGGTTTACCATGATCAAACTGAGCCACTGGTTTCTTTTTATCGGTCTCGCCAGAGTGAGGCGTTAAAATATACTCAGATTCAGGGTGTTGGTACCCTTGAAGAGATAAAAGAAAATGTTGTGCGTGCAGTTAAATAGTTGCCGTCAATCTTCAAAAAGCAGGCATGGCCTGCTTTTTTTTCGCTCAGATTTTAATGTTTTCTAAAATATTCGACATTAGGCTTTTGTTATTTTGGTGGAGTTTTGCATTGCCGTTATTAAAAATTTCAGAACATTTCTTATGTTTTATTCAAAAAACAATCAAAAAAAGGCCTTTTAAAGACGTTAAAGTTAAAAAGGGCGTGCAAATGATCATTTTTTAAAATAATATTCGCGTCGTGCGCCTTGTGTTTGAAATTTTCTGCTATGGTTTCGAAGAGGTGCACCCTATTTCGAGAGAGGAGAAACAAAAATGGCGAATGTAGCAAAAAAACGTGGTCGTCCAGCGAAAGCAAAAACGACTGCAGTAAAAGCAAAAGCTGGCCGTCCTGCTAAGAAAGCTGGCCGTCCTGCAAAAGCAGCTGTTGCTGTAACTGTTAGCCCTGTTGTTGCGAAAGCAGAAGCAGCGTTAGTAAAAGCAGAAACTGCTGTATCTAATGTGGCAGCAAAATTGTCTGCTGCTCGCGAAAAGGCTGCAGCTGCAGCTGAAAAAGCGGCAAAAACTAAAACTGCTGCGGCAAAACGCACAGCGGCTACTGCAAAAACTAAAGTTGCGCCTTTGGCGGCAACGGCGAAAGCGGCGCGTGCAGCTCTTGCTGCTGCTAAGCAAGAGCTTGTAGCGGCTAAGCGCGTAGCTAAACTTGAAGAAGTTAAAGCTGCCGAAGAGGCTCGCTTAGAGGCTCTTGAAGCTAAGCTAGCTGAAGCAGCTGCTGCAGATTTAGAGAAAGCTGTAGCGGCATTCACTAAAAAGTGGCAAAAAGTACGTAGCGCAGCTGATGCTAAGAAGATTAAAGCAGCGTCTTCAAAGGCTAAAGCTAAATTAGCAGCGGCTACTAAAGCGGCTGGCGTGAAAGCGACAGCTGCCAAAAAAGCACCTGCTAAAGCAAAAGCTTCGGCGAAAAAAGCAGCACCTGCTGCTGGTGGCGCAGTTAAGCGTCGCGGTCGTCCACCAAAAGCTGCAGCTAGTGCTCCAGCGGCTGGTTCTGCGCCTAAGCGTCGCGGTCGTCCACCAAAAGCGGCAGCAGCACCAGCACCTGCCCCAGTAGAAGCTCCAAGCGCAGAATAATATTTGCCTTGTTGTTATAAAAAGCCCGCTTTATAGCGGGCTTTTTTGTGCGCGACATTTAAAGGCGCTACAATGTCGCCTTTTTTTGAGATCTATCAATGAGTGTGATTCTCGCTTTTGAAGCCAGTGCCGATGCTTGCTCTGTATCGCTAAGGTTATCCCCTGTAGAAGTGAATATATTGAAGAGTGATGAGCCAAGGGCGCATGCGGCCCATTTGTTACCCTTTGCTCAAGAGTTGCTCGATCAAGCTGGGCGCACGATAAATGATATCGATTATATCGCTTGCGCTATTGGCCCTGGGTCATTTACAGGGTTAAGAATTGCATTAAGTGCGGCACAGGGTTTGGCCTTCTCGGCCAATAAAAAAATTGTACCAATAAATTCTCTTTCGGCGTTGGCGTTTTCAGCTCAAGCGCCGGACGATTGCATCGTACTGCCAATGATGGATGCCAGAATGGCTGAGGTGTATTGGGGGGCGTATAGTTCGCAGGGTGTTGCCCTTAATGAATCGCTTCAAGCGGTATTAGGTGCTGAAGATTCTTTATTTGCCGATTTACAAGCAATCTCTTCGCCGCAGGCATTGCTGCCTGTTGGCTGCGCTTGGAAAGATATCGCTTTTGCACAAGCCGCACAGGGCTCGTTATCAATGATGCCTCCCTTGTTAACTCAGGTCGATGCTGGTCATATTGCCGCGCTAGCGGATAAACAGCTCCCTTTGGGCGGTCTAGATCCTCAGTTGGTTGATCTTTGTTATTGCCGCAATTCAATTGCTTGGAATAAGCGCACCCGAATTCGTTCCTAACGGTTTTATATATTGGATAAAAGTATGGATATTGTTCAAACAATTTTACTCGCGTTGATTCAAGGTATTACAGAGTTTTTACCTATATCAAGTTCGGCGCACTTGATTTTACCAAGCCAAGTATTGGGTTGGCCTGATCAAGGTTTGGCATTTGATGTTGCTGTACACCTCGGAACCCTTATTGCTGTTGTAGCGTATTTTCGTAAAGATATCGCGTTGCTAATGGTTGCTTGGTTTGGCCAGTTATCGGGCCGTGCTGCGGATGAGCATACCCGCTTGGCGTGGTTTATTATTATCGCCACAATACCTGCGGGCTTAGCTGGGCTTTTATTTAAGGATTTTATTGAGATCAATTTGCGATCCTCGATGGTTATCGCAGTTACAACATTGGTTTTTGGTTTGTTGTTGTGGTTTGCTGACGCTAAAAATGAGGGCGCTAAAACGTTAGTGCAGTTAACTTTGGCTGCGGCCGTGATTATAGGATGCGCGCAAGCGCTAGCGTTAATTCCGGGGACTTCTCGCAGTGGCATAACAATTACCGCTGCGCTATTACTAGGGTTTTCTAGGCAGGATGCTGCACGTTTTTCTTTTTTGATGTCTATTCCCATTATTGTCTTGAGTGCCGGTTTGATGTCTTTGGAGCTGCTAGGGGCAGATAGTGTGGATTGGACTGCATTGATTATTGGTACGGTTGTTTCTGCAGCTAGTGCCTACGCCTGTATTTATTTCTTCTTGGCTTTCATCAACCGTTTAGGCATGTTGCCATTTGTAATTTATCGCCTTATTTTAGGTTGTATCTTGTTATTTATTTCTTTTGCATAGTAAATAGGCTTTGTTGATGACGCATTTCAATACGCAATTGTTAGATTATGTTTCGTGCTCACCTACACCGTTTCATGCGGTAGCGAACGCAGTCCCTTGGCTGCTTGATGCTGGCTATCAGCGTTTGAATGAAAGCGACGATTGGGTATTGTCACCCGGCGGGAAATACTTTGTTACCCGGCGCGATAGCTCGTTAATTGCGTTTAAACATGGCGCGAAACCTATGCTTGAGACTGGCATTCGTATTCTGGGCGCCCATACGGATAGCCCATGCCTAAAAGTAAAGTCTCAGCCGGATGTTGCAAGGCAAAGCTATCATCAGGTGGGTGTAGAGGTTTACGGTGGTGTATTGCTGGCGCCTTGGTTTGATCGTGATTTGTCGATTGCAGGGCAGGTCAGTGTTTTGAATCAAGATAAGGCTGTAGAGCAACACTTAATCGACTTGAAACGCCCTGTGGCCACAATACCAAGCTTGGCTATCCACCTAGATAGAAATGCTAATAATGATCGCTCGATAAATGCACAAGAGCAAATGCTCCCGATTTTATGGCAGGCAGGCGGCAAGGGCGAGACGTTTAGGACTTGGCTATTATCGCATTTAGCTTCACAAGGTGTTGTTGTTAGTGAGGTGCTTGATTTCGATTTAAGTTTTTATGATGCGCAAGCTGGGGCTTCTTTAGGTGTTGCGAATGAGTTTTTGGCTTGCGCCAGATTAGATAATTTACTGAGCTGTTTTGTGACGTTGCAGAGCCTGCTGGCAAGTGCTGAGGATGTAACAAACTTAGTGGTCTTGAATGATCATGAGGAGGTTGGCAGTCGCTCAACAGCGGGTGCTGCAGGTAATTTTTTAACTGGGGTGCTTGATCGACTACTACCCGATACTCAAGAGCGTCATCGCGTCGAGACGCAATCTATGATGATGAGTGTAGATAATGCACATGGCGTGCACCCTAACTTCGTTAATAAACATGACGGTAATCATGGCCCCAAGCTGAATGATGGCCCTGTTCTTAAGTTTGACGCTAATCAGAGTTATGCTTCCCAGTCGGTGATGGCGTCTCGCGTAAGGGTCTTGGCTCGTAATGCCGAGGTTCCTTTGCAGGATTATGTGACACGTGCTGATATGCGTTGTGGCAGTACTATTGGGCCTATTACGGCAACATTAACGGGGATTGAAACGCTTGATATAGGCGTGCCGACTTTTGCCATGCACTCTATTCGGGAGCTGGCTGGCGCCAAAGACCCCGAAATGCTTTTCCGATTGTTAACTGCTTTTTTAAACGATTACTAAATATTATTGGGTCCCGTATGACTGAACGTGTTTTAACCGGAATTACAACAACAGGTACACCGCATTTGGGTAATTATGTGGGGGCTATTCGGCCGGCTATTGCCTCAAGCTTACTTGAGGATAAAGAAAGCTTTTTGTTTTTAGCTGACCTACATGCATTAATCAAATGCAGTGAGCCTGAAAAAATTCAAACATCAACACGAGAAATAGCAGCTACTTGGCTTGCGTTGGGTTTGGATGTCAATAAAAGTGTTTTTTATCGTCAATCCGATGTGCCAGAAATATCCGAGTTATGCTGGGTTTTAAACTGTATGGCTGCCAAAGGTTTAATGAATCGTGCGCATGCCTATAAGGCTGCCGTTGCAGCAAATATTGAGGAAGGTCAAGATGCTGATTTCGGTGTAACGATGGGCCTCTATAGTTATCCAGTATTAATGGCTGCAGATATTTTAATGTTTGGCGCCCATAAAGTACCGGTTGGGAAAGATCAAATTCAGCATGTTGAAATGGCAAGGGACATTGCACAGCGCTTTAATCATCATTTTGGTGAAGTCTTTGTGCTACCTGAGGCGGTAGTTGACGATAATGTTGCGGTGCTCCAAGGCTTAGACGGCCGGAAAATGAGTAAGAGCTATGGCAATACGATACCGTTATTTTTACCGCCAAAAAAAATGCAAAAAAGTATTAATAAAATAAAAACCAATTTGCTTGAACCTGAGGAGCCAAAAGACCCCGATACATCCACAGTGTTTCAAATTTGGCAGGCGTTTGCATCGGCAGAGCAAACGCTTGAAATGCGCAAAGCGTTTACTGATGGCATTGCTTGGGGCGAAGCCAAAAAGCAATTGGGTGTACTTATTGAGTCACACATAGCGCCGGCACGCGAAAAGTACGAAACTTTAATGGCTAACCCAAGCGAAATAGAGGCTGCGTTACAGGCTGGTGCTGAAAAGGCTCGCTTACACAGTCGAGCATTATTGGCTGACGTTAAGCATGCCATTGGCATTCGCCCTCTAGTCTAGCGGGCGCTTCTAAAAATGCACTTTTTCCGCAATGCTCGCTTACAGGTTTTTGCTTCTCAACAGTCTGCTCCTTGGTAGTGGCTTCTGCATTACCCTAATAGCGTATACCTCATGCGGATGCGATGTTTAATAAGGTGCATTCTGACCGATGCGCCGCTCTACCTCGTGAATCCATTCAGTCGTCTGAGCGGCACTTCCTTGTACTCGAAAAAATCACTATTTTTACAGATGCCCTAGTGTTTTTTTGCCAGCGCTGACTTATTGCTGGCAACCTTCCTTTTCCCTGACTAACCTTATATAAATTGTAGCCAATTTGTTTTTGCCTAATTCGAAAGCAAATTGGCTGACTATGCGGCCTTTTTCGTTTAAATCATTTTATTGGCATTAATGGTCGCTATATAAGCATGTGTTGGGAGCCCATATGGGTCATTACCGTCAAAATATACTCGCTATAGTAATTGTTATTGCTGCAGTGGCTGTAGGTTTAGCGGCCTCTTATACATTATCGGCGGTGATAGTTTGGCTGGGTTTGACTGTAATCGCCATAGCGGCACTTTGGGGGATCCTGCTTCCGCCGGTGCATACGATGGACGAGCCGCAGCCTGATGGCGCATGTGACTTGGAGGGATTGGGGCGGCTGTTAGGTGCCCGATTACATCAAGGTATTAGTTGCGTCGATACTTTGCGAGCGGATATAGCCTCAACGCTTGAGACCTCTTCGATGTCGTTACATCATAGTTTTAATGGGTTGAGCGAAAAAGCCGCCGCTGAGCGTCAAATACTCGACGGAGTTATTCAGAGCTTGTCGCAAAACAGCCAAGCTGATGCCGAAAACACCGTTAGCCTGCAGCATTTTGCAAATGAGGTTGGGTCGGTGTTGGATGGGTATGTCTCGTTGTTTGTGGGTGTGAGTGATAAAAGCATTCAGGCGGTTCATAGCATCCAAGATATGGTGAAGCAGTTCGAGAGTATGTTTGATCTGATTACGCAAATTCGTGGCATTGCTGACCAGACCAATTTACTGGCTTTAAATGCCGCCATTGAGGCCGCAAGGGCAGGTGAAGCGGGTAGGGGATTCGCGGTGGTAGCTGATGAGGTTCGCAAGCTTTCGCAAGATTCAAACAAGTTGAATGATCAAATCAGAGAGCGTGCTCAAAGTGCTAAAGAAACAGTAGATAGTGTACAAAGCGCGGTTAGCAAGATCGCCTCAATGGATATGAGCTTGGCTTTAAACGGCAAAGATTATCTCGATAAAATGCTAAATGAACTAGAGCAACTGAATCAGCATGTTGCCGGTAGTGTGGCCAAAGGTGCCGAGCTAGGTGAATCCATGTCGCAAGAGGTGGCCAATGCTGTTGTGGCGTTACAAACATCAGACCGTGTATCCCAAATGGTTAATCAGTTAGAGCATGTCAGTCACGCAACCTCAGCGTTGGTTGATGTACTTGAGCGCCGATTTTCCCAGCCAGAATCGGTATCGAGTATTGTGCAGCAGTGCATTGATGACTTGGAAAAAATACCCGAGGTGAATATACAAGGGTTTTCTAAAAATACTTCCGAAGGTGGCGATATAGAGCTTTATTGATGCTTATCGGTAACCTTAACACTTACAGGCGTAATAATTATGATTGTTGAAGAGCGCGAAAATGGAAAGTTTATTTTAGTACTGGATGATGTCTTTGATTTTAAGCGCGTTGAAGAGTTTCGTGCTTGTTATGAGGGTATATCTTTAGAAAAAAGCAAAGAGGTGAGCATTGATTTTACCCATACCCGCTATATGGATAGCTCGGCTTTGGGCATGCTTCTTAACGTGAAGAATTATTTTAAGTCCTCAAGTGCAACAATAAAAATTGTTTCCGTTAATGAGCAAATTCGTAAAATACTCACGATATCTCGCTTTGATCAGCGTTTTGTCATTGAGTAGTTTTAAAGTGTTGCTACAGGTTTTGCGGTGTTGGTTGTAAGTCTATGAAAATATTAATTGTTGATGATCATGCTTATAACCGAGAGCTCCTTGTTTTTATTTTAGAAGACGAGGGGCACGAATGTGTCGAGGCTGAAAATGGCCAGATAGCATGCGAACTTTTTGCGGGTGATGAAGATATCCAGCTGATTTTAATGGACGTAAATATGCCCATTATGGATGGCATTGAGGCTACAAAGGCCATTAAAACCATTGCTTCAAATCGTTTTGTCACCATCATATTTGTAACGGCATTGGATAATGCTGATGTGCTCGTTCAGTGCCTAGATGCCGGCGGCGATGATTTTGTACCAAAGCCCATCAATGAAAGCATTCTTATTTCAAAGTTAAAAGCACATGCACGCAGCCAAGATATGTACAACAGTTTAAAGTCTGTCAATGAAGAGTTGGAATACCACAAAAGATTAATGGATCGCGAGCACCGCATTGTTGAGCACATCTTCTCAAATGACGTGGGTGTGATTGATACCGTATGTGACAATGTCACAGGCTACACCTCTCCAGCCTCGTTATTTAATGGCGACTTATTAATTTCTGCCCCGTCGCCTGCTGGTGGAGTTTATCTGTTAGTTGGAGATTTTACGGGGCATGGATTATCTGCCGCTGTTGGCTCCTTGCCTGTTTCCAGTATTTTTTACGACTGTGTCGCGCGGCAGGAAAGTGTAAGTAATATCGCCCGTATTATGAATCGCCGTTTGTTGCGTTTATTACCCCAAGGTATGTTCTTTTGCGCTGCACTTTTATACCTTGAACCACAAGGGAGGCAAGTTCAGTTTTGGATGGGCGGGATGAACGATATTGTTTGCCGGCAGCCTGGAGTTCAAGAGTTGCTTAAGTTGCAATCCCTACATATGCCTTTAGGGGTGATGGAGGAAGACGAGTTTGATGAGCGCATTGAGCTTGTTGAGCTGCCAGAGAATACGGCTTTATATATTTTTACTGACGGTATTAATGAAGCTAAAAACCTTCAGGGTGAAGAGTTTGGTTTGGACGGTATTGATGCCATTGTGATTGGCGGTGGCGACGTGGTTGATGAGTTAGTGGCCTCGGTGCGCGAGTTTACCAACGGCTGCGAGCAAGCCGATGATGTTACGGTTGTTGAGCTGCTGTGCTCTCCGGTAATACACCGTTGTGCCGCTACAAAAAAAATAACCGATGTGGGGGCAGATTACCGCAATGCAAAAAGTTTTCCATGGCAATTAAAGATGCATTTGTCGGCGGATGACTTACGCTCTAGTGATATCGTGCTTCAGGTCGGTAAGTTTTTAGGGACAATACAAGGCGTTGAGCTGCATCAAGATAAAATTTTCACCATTATTAGTGAGCTATATTCAAATGCTTTAGAGCATGGGGTATTAGGCTTGTCTTCTGCTTTAAAAGAAACGCCAGATGGCTTTGATGAGTACTACCGTTTGCGGGGGCAAAGGCTGGAGGCCATCGAAAGCGAATACATTAATATTGAAATGCAGTACATTCGTGGCAGTTCCGAAAGTGCTGAACCGAATAGGCTTAAAATTGTAATTGCCGATAGCGGTGACGGTTTTGATGTTACAGCCCGCAAGGCTCGGCAAGATAATGACGATGTAAGTTATGGTCGAGGGTTATCGCTGCTTGAAACATTTTGCGAGTCACTTGATTACAGTGACTGTGGTAGCACTGTAACGGCGGTTTATACCTTTAGTTAGCGTTGCGCAGCGTTAACGATGCTGCGCTAAATTCCCCCCTTTAGTCTTTTAGCTTTTTTTGCCTTGGGTGTCGCGGTGAAACTCGCATGTTTTTTTCATGGCTTCGCAAATTTTATGTAGCTCGTGTGTCGAAATGCAGTAGGGGGGCATGGTGTAAAGCAGGCGGCCAAAGGGGCGTAGCCATACACCTTGCTTTACAATAAAGGGTTGAATACGTTGCATATCAACGGGCGTCTCCAGCTCAACAACGCCAATGGCGCCAAAAGTTCGAACCTCTTTTACCCCCTCAATACTACTTATGTTGCTTAAGCCTGTTTTAAGTTGGCCTTCAATATTTTTGACTTGCTCAGGCCATTGATTTTTCTTGAGTAATTCAATGCTGGCATTTGCTACGGCGCAGGCTAATGGGTTACCCATAAATGTTGGGCCGTGCATAAGTGCGCCGGCTTCACTTTGACTAATTGTGCTGGCTATTTCTTCGCTGCATAAGGTGGCGGCAAGTGTCATATAGCCACCCGTAAGCGCTTTGCCTAGGCATAAAATATCGGGCGAAATGTTGGCGTGATCACAGGCAAACCATTTCCCTGTTCGGCCAAAGCCGGTTGCAATTTCGTCGGCAATGAATAGAACGTTGTATTGTTGGCTTAGTGATTTGGCTTTGGATAAAAAATCCGCAGAATAAAATCGCATGCCGCCTGCGCCCTGAACAATTGGCTCGATAATAATAGCGGCTATTTCGTGTGAGTACTTTTGTAGCGTTTGCTCTAGGGCTGTTATGTCTTCCGCTTTACAGGTTTGCCCAAAGTTAGGTGAAGGTGTTGGGCAAAAAAATGTGTTTTCGGCGCAGTCCGAAAATAATTGGTGCATGCCGTTATGAGGGTCGCAGACGCTCATGGCGCCATATGTGTCGCCGTGATAAGCCCCTTCAAAAGCGATAATTTTTTGTTTGCGTGGCTGTTTTTTGGCAATCCAGTATTGGCGTGCCATTTTTAGGGCGACTTCAACGCTGACTGAGCCCGAGTCGGCCAAAAACACGCGGTCTAGGCCATCCGGGGTTAAAGTGGTTAGGTTCTTGGCGAGTTCTACAGCCGGCTCGTGGGTTAGGCCTCCAAACATGACGTGCGCCATGTCGTTAAGTTGTGCAGTGGCGGCGCCGTTAAGACTTGGGTGGTTGTAGCCGTGTACGGCGCTCCACCATGAGGCCATGCCGTCGATAATCCTTCGGCCGTCAGCCAGTGTGAGTGTGCAGCCGTGTGCTGACTTTACCGCGAATAACGGGTTGTCTGCGTTGGTATTGCTGTATGGGTGCCACAGTGTTTTTCTATCGAGATCGAGAATTTCTTCAGGGGACATAATTAAGTGAGGGCAAGCCAAAAGAGCGAAGGGTAGCAGTCTCTTTGGCTTGGATGCAATGCGCGATTGTATTGCCTAGGCGGTTTCGCTGAGTTTTTCTGTGAGGGCGGCTAATATGTGTTGCTGGCTTGGTGTTAAGCTTTTAAATCTTGCGCGCACCTTTGTGTGAAGGTAGGGTTTTTTTATGACCTGTAGCGAAAGAACTTCTAGCTCCACATTGAGCTTGTCATCGCTATTGAGCTCAATGCTTGAAGGGATCAGCGTCTTCCGGCTTTGATTGGCAAGGTAAAATGCATCGCTTTGCTGCGGGTTGCCGCGCGCGTTAAAGCAAAGCCCTCCCATACTTATGTTTTCTAAGTTACCGTAAATTGGGGGCTCCATTGGAGGCGAGCAGGTAACCTCGGCACTTTTGTCGCTAAAGTTAAAACGGGCTTGGTTTCTGCGGTCTTTGCAGAATTTCATGGTCTCGATGTGCAACTTAAAGTATGGGCCATCACCGGCTTGTGCTCGCTCGGTAATTTTGCCTTCAATTTGCCAGTGTTGATAGGTTCCAGGGTATTTTAAGGTGGCATATATGCGTTTGGGCAGTGACAGGTGGTCGCTAGGCAATGCCGGTAGCGGCATATCAATAAAGCACGTTTGTGTTTTTTGATCTGTTTTCAATACCAGTGATTGATAGCCTTGGCCGCGGTACTCTCGCGTTGAGTAAAGAATAAGCGGCAGCCTTTTGTGCTTTGCATCGGCAAGAATTCGCCACTGTTGTAGAGTGACTTTAGCGGTGCTTAAATCAATCTCATTGCTTGCGGTGCTAGGGAGCCATTGAAGTAAAGATGCGAAACCCATGGGCTAAACCTCGTTAAAAAATTGACTAAATACTTATGTTCTCTAAGGGCGTAGCAACAATCGCGCCCAACTTGTTTGGTATTTTTGCGGTCAGTGGCAGCTCAAAGCTTATTGTGTGGTTTGCTGTTGTGAACAATAACCGTACAATGTCGCCTTTTTCTCGGAGTTACTAGGTTGTCGACTGTTCAATCACCTGAAAATAAAGCGCGCTACGAATTCAATAAGCTGCAAAAGCGCCTTCGCCGTTTAACCGGCTCCGCCATTATTGATTACAACATGATCGAAGAGGGCGATCGTGTGATGGCGTGTTTGTCTGGCGGCAAGGACTCTTATGCAATGCTCGATATGTTGTTGGCGCTTAAAAGGATTGCGCCAGTCAATTTCGACGTTGTCGCGGTGAATATGGATCAAAAGCAGCCTGGTTTTCCTGAGCATATCCTGCCCGCTTATTTAGATACGCTGGGTATTGAGTATCACATCATCGAAAAAGATACCTATAGTGTGGTGAAGTCCGTGATTCCGGAGGGGAAGACAACCTGTGGCCTGTGCTCGCGGCTAAGGCGTGGCACGCTCTACGGGTTTGCTGAGCGCATTGGAGCAACCAAAATCGCGTTGGGCCACCACAAAGACGACATAGTAGAAACGCTGTTCTTGAATTTATTTCATGGCGGTCGCTTAAAAGCAATGCCGCCAAAACTTCGCGCCGATGATGGCCGAAATATCGTGATTCGGCCGATGGCCTATTGCCGCGAGTCTGATATTGAGCGTTATGCCAAAGAAAGAGGCTTTCCGATTATTCCATGTAATCTTTGTGGCTCGCAGGAAAATCTTCAGCGCCAGAATGTCAAAGCGATGCTGCAAGGGTGGGATAAAGAGTTTCCAGGTCGGGTGGAAACTATTTTTACCGCTTTACAAAAGGTTTCACCGTCACAATTGGCGGATAAAAGCATCTTTGACTTCGTGAATTTAGAGATTGATCGCTCGGAGGCGGTTGAGGACAATCCTCGTCATAACGAAGGCGTAAAAATACATGCGGTGAATGTGGCCAACTAGTTGTACAGGCAATGAAAAACGGGGCTAATTAGCCCCGTTTTTGTGAGTGATAAAGCCGTAGCTGCGAGCTTAAGGCTGTGTAATCTCAAGTTCTTTAAGCTCTATTCCGTCTTCGTCGGCGCGAAGGTAGCGTGCATTAGAGTGCCAGTCTCCAAGAACCCAGCGGCTATGGCTCTTTCCTTTTTCATCAAATTGATGATGAGCAGGGCGATGGGTATGGCCGTGAATCAATACTTTGACGCGGTACTCATCCATAATGTTTACGACCTCATCAGGGGTCACATCCATAATGTCTTCAGCTTTCATGGCGTTCATCGATTGGCTTTTGCTGCGCAAGTCAGCGGCCATTGCGCGGCGCTGATTGATCGGTAAAGCAAGAACTTGTTGCTGCCATACGGGGTTGCGCACCATTTTGCGGAACTGCTGGTACTCCACGTCTGCAGTGCAAAGTGTATCGCCGTGCATCAGTAAAACGCGCTTGCCATAAAGCTCTACAACGGTTTCGTCTTCAAGCAAGGTAAAGCCGCAGGCGTTTGCCAAGGCTTCGCCAATCATAAAGTCGCGGTTGCCGCGAATAAAAAAGACTTTAACGCCGCGCTTGCTTTGTGCGATGAGCAGTTCTTTGATGTGAGTGGCGAAGTCGCAGTGGTCGTCGTCGCCAACCCAGGCATCAAAGAAGTCGCCTAGAATGTACAAAGCGGTTGCGTCTTTGGCTTGGTTGGCTAAAAAACTCTCAAGCGCTGCGGTAATTTCAGGGCGCTCAGGGCTAAGGTGCAAATCAGATATAAAATAAGTAGCCATGTTTACGCGACGGTAACTCGCTCGATGACAACCGCCTCAGCGGGCACATCTTGGTGAGGGCCGGCGCTACCTGTTTTTACCGTTTTCAGCTTTTCGACAACGTCCATGCCGTTGGTAACCTTGCCAAATACTGCATATCCCCAACCTTGTGATGTTTTGCTCGAGTGGTTAAGGAAGTCGTTATCAGCAACGTTAATAAAGAATTGGGCTGTTGCGCTATGCGGGTCCGCTGTGCGGGCCATTGCAATGGTGCCAGTGTCATTCTTTAGGCCGTTATCCGCTTCGTTTTCAATGGTGTCACGGGTCTTCTTTTGTGACATGTTCTCGTCGAATCCACCGCCTTGAATCATGAAGTTGTTAATGACGCGGTGGAATATAGTGCCGTTATAAAAGCCATCTTCGGCGTATTGCTTAAAGTTAGCTGCGGATTTCGGTGCTTTGTCAAAATCGAGTTCAAGCTCAATATCACCGTAGTTAGTGTGCAGTGTAATCATCTCTTGCTCCTGTCCGAGAGAATGCTATAGATCCAGAGTGTGGCATCGGTAGATGACCATTTAGCTGGCTTACGTCAAAAGGGCCGCTATAATACGCGTTTTGCTTGCAAACCGGAACCTTGCGGGCTGTTTATTACCGTATTAATACAGGCTAGATATGACTGACACCGTCAAACCCATGAATTTTCTCCAGCAACTCATCAAAGCGGATCTCGATGCAGGCAAGCATGCCAAAGTGGTTACACGCTTTCCACCGGAGCCTAATGGTTATTTGCATATAGGTCATGCAAAATCAATTTGTTTGAATTTTGGCCTTGCCGAAGAGTTTGGTGGTGAGTGCAATTTACGCTTCGATGACACCAACCCAGCCAAAGAAGAGCAGCAATATATCGATGCCATTAAAGAAGACGTTACTTGGCTAGGTTACCGCTGGGCGGGTGATGTACGTTACGCATCCAGCTATTTTGATACTTTATATGAGTGGGCCATCCACTTAATACAAAGCGGACATGCTTATGTTTGCGATTTGTCACCTGATGAGGCGCGAGAATATCGCGGCACGCTAAAACATACTGGTAAAAATTCGCCTTACCGTGAGCGCAGCGCTGAAGAAAACCAAGCTTTATTCGAAAAAATGAAAGCTGGCGAGTTTGATGAAGGCGCCTGTGTATTGCGTGCAAAAATTGATATGGCCAATGGCAATATCAATATGCGCGACCCAATTTTGTATCGTATTCGCAAGCAATTGCATCACCAAACGGGTGATAAATGGTGCATTTACCCGAATTATGATTTTGCTCATGGTCAAGAAGATGCCATCGAAGGCGTTACGCATTCTATTTGTACCCTTGAGTTTGCCGACCATCGGCCGCTATACAACTGGTTGATCGAGCATTTGCCGGTACCGAGCCAGCCAAAGCAGTACGAATTTGGGCGCTTAAACTTAAATTACACGGTTACCAGCAAGCGTAAGCTTAAGCAGTTGGTTGACGAGGAGCATGTTGATGGCTGGGATGACCCGCGCATGCCGACTATTGCAGGCTACCGCCGCCGAGGTTATACCCCAGGCGCTTTACGCAAATTTTGCGAAATGATTGGTGTAAGTAAAAGTGATGGTGTTGTTGATGTCGCAATGCTTGAGCATGCAATTCGCGATGACTTGGACAAAAATGCGCCAAGGGCTATGTGTGTACTAAGGCCTTTAAAGGTGATTTTGACGAATTACCCTGAGGACAAAACCGAGCTGCTTAATGCACCAGGGCATCCTCAGCGCGATGATTTGCCGGCAAGGACATTACCGTTTGGGCGCGAAATTTTTATTGATGAAGATGATTTTAGGGAGGAGGCGAACAAAAAGTATAAACGCTTAGTCATTGGCAAGCGTGTACGTTTGCGAAGCGCTTATATTATCGAGGCCGATAAAGCGGTTAAAAATGAAGCCGGTGAAATAATTGCTGTAGAAGCGCGAATTATTGAAAATACCGTAGGAAATGACCCGGAAGATGGTATTAAGGCTAAAGGCGTTATTCAATGGGTAGCAGCGCATGATCACGCCACATTTGAGGTGCGCCTTTATGATCGTTTATTTAACGACCCGTCGCCAGATTCTGGCGATAAAAACTTTTTGGATTTTATCAACCCCGAAAGCTTGACAGTATTGCCAAGTTGCGTTGGTGAAAAGGGCTTGTTAAATGCAGCATCTACTGCGGCCTACCAATTTGAGCGCGAAGGTTATTTTTGTCGCGATAGCCATGCTGAAACCTTGGTATTTAACCGTACGATTAGTTTGCGCGATAGCTGGAATGGCGGTAATTAAATTCGCTGCTTGGCCTATTAAAAGATTATAGAGATGAATATGAGTTTAGTTGTTTACAACACACAAAAACGAATTAAAGAGCCTTTTACTCCCGTTGACCCGAGCGATGTGCGCATGTATGTGTGCGGGCCAACGGTATACAACTTTGTCCATATTGGTAATGCGCGCCCGGTTGTTGTCTTTGATACATTGTTTCGCGTACTTCAAAGCCTTTACCCGAAAGTGACCTATGCGCGAAACATCACCGATATTGACGATAAAATAATGAAGACAGCCAATGATGTTGGCGAAACAATTGAATCGCTCGCCGGCCGTTTTGCGCGTGAATTCGAAGCGGACATGGCGGCGCTCAATAATTTACAACCGTCAATCGTGCCCTATGCTACCCATCATGTGACCGATATGGTGGCAATGGTTTCGAACTTAGTAGAAAAAGGGCATGCCTATGAAGCTCAGGGGCATGTGTTGTTTGATGTTAAGTCTATGCCAAATTATGGCAAGCTTAGCGGGCAAAGTATCGATGCAATGCTTGATGGCGCAAGGGTAGAGGTAGCAGATTACAAAAAATATGCTGGCGACTTTGTATTGTGGAAGCCATCTGCTGAGGATGAGCCCGGCTGGCCAAGCCCGTGGGGGCGGGGGCGTCCAGGGTGGCATTTAGAGTGCTCGGCTATGATAGAAAAACACCTAGGCAATACCATTGATGTGCATGGTGGGGGGCGCGATTTAATATTTCCGCACCACGAGAATGAATTGGCTCAAAGTGAGTGCGCACATGGTGGTGAACAGTATGTGAAATACTGGATGCACAACGGATATGTCAATATTGACGGAGAAAAAATGTCTAAAAGTTTAGGCAATTTTAAAACCGTTAGAGATCTATTAGGCTCTTATAAAGGCGAAGTGATTCGCTTTGCATTGCTATCGGCTCAATATCGTAGTGAGTTGGACTTTTCGGTTGATTTGCTGGACCAATCGGCGGCAAGTTTAGACGGCATTTACGGTGCGCTTCGAAAAGTTGATAGCGTGGAGGAGGCAGCCACGGTATTGGCAGACAGTGCTGCTTATAAAGCCTTGCTAGATGATCTTAATACGCCGCAGGCTATTAGTGAATTACACCAGTTGACTAAGCGTATTAATAAGGCGCAAGAAAGCGAATTGCCCGCGCTTAAATCAGAGCTGTTGGCGGTAGCCAATTTAATGGGCATATTGCAGCAAGACCCGGAAGAATGGTTTAAATCTACCGTTAAATCTGGAATGGATGCCGCAAAAATTGATGCCTTAATTGAAGAAAGGCTAGCAGCGAGAGCGGCTAAAAATTGGGTACGCTCCGACGAGATCCGCGACATGCTGCTTGCTCAAGGGGTTGTGCTAGAAGATTCAAAAGAAGGTACCACATGGCGTTTTGAGTAGCCGAGTAATGCAGGATGCATAAGCACTTAATGCAAGGCCGCGCTAAGTTTTCTTAACGCGGTTTTTTATTATCGATATTTTTGTTTGCAGGTTGTTATGTCAAGCATGCCACCAGAAGCAGGGCTAGAAAGCACTGCGAGTACTAATTTGTTTTTTCGCATCCGCCACAATAAGGTTTTTGAGTGGTTTGTTATTTCTATTATTGTCTTCTCGGCATTAGTTATTGGTGTAAAAACTTATCCTATTCCGCCATTTGTTAACAATCTGGTCATTATATTGGATTGGCTAATCACTGTTATTTTTCTAATCGAGATCGTTATCCGCTTTTTGGCAGAGCCCGTTAAGCGGAATTTCTTTAAAAGTGGTTGGAATATTTTCGATACCCTTATTGTTACGATAAGTTTAATCCCTATTGATAATAGTGAGTTGGCAGTTGTTGGGCGTTTGATTAGGATTTTCCGTGTGTTGCGGATGATTTCAATTATCCCAGAGCTACGTTTATTATTGAATTCCCTACTTAAGGCCTTGCCACAGTTGGGTTATGTAATGCTGCTAATGTTTATTATTTTCTATATTTATGCAGCAGTAGGCAGTACTTTTTTTGCTCAGGTCAACCCCACTTTATGGGGTGATATTGCCATTAGCATGCTGACGCTGTTTCGGGTGATGACATTTGAGGATTGGACAGATGTTATGTATGAAACGCAGGTTGAGTACCCGTTTAGCTGGATTTTTTACTTAACATTCATCTTCTTCACTGCATTCGCGTTTTTAAATATGGTTATTGGCATTGTGGTTAATGTATTGGAAGAGGAGCGGCAAAAGCAAAAGGACGATACTGTTGAAGAGCTACATTTAGAAGAGTTGGATCAGCTGCAGATTATTCGAGCAGAGTTGGCCGAGCTAAAAGAGCTAATGCAATTACAAGCGAAGGCGGGAAAATAATTTGGAGAGCAGCGATACTAATACTAATGCGGTATTAGAGCCTTGGTTAGAGACTCTCTGCTTTGAAGCTGTTGAGGATGCGCTTTATCGGCACATAGAGCCTTTGCTTATGGCCGAGGGCGTAGAGTTTGATGAATATTCATTAATTCAGCATTTAGAGTCTCAAAAATTTTTTACGGGCTTAGAAAATTTACCGGCCAGTTTAGCGTTATTTGCTAAGCATTTTGTCGTCCGGCGATCGCTTTATCGTTTAAGAAAACGTTTTAGCTTGTGTGGTTGGGGGATCCGCTTTGAGCTAATGCATTTGCGTTTTTACAGGCTTGAAACAGCGGCAGGCAAAAACGTAACGCTCGCAAGCGATAGCCTAATTGCTGAGTTTTATGATGATATTGCAACTTTAGCGCAGGCCACCCCCGAGAGTGTAAATAAACTGCTAGCTGATTTTTGGGTGCGTTTTGGCGCATATCAGCGAGCTGATTCGGCCTATGACGTTTTGGGCGTACCCATTGATGCCGGCTGGCCGGAGATTCAGCAGGCTTATCGCGCATTGGCGGCCAAGCATCACCCCGATAAAGGCGGCGATGCCGATACATTTGTCGCCGTTAAAACAGCTTACGACCGCTTAAAGACGCTCAGAAGTACTTACGCCGCAGGCTAATTTGCGGTGGAATGAGGGCTGTTTAACAGTGTGACCAAATGCCATCGGTATCTTTACTTTACGCTATTGCGCCGGATGAGTGACTGACGATAATGTCAACTTTGATTAATACCTTCCAAGGTTGATTGTTATGCTCACGCCAACCCTCACCCGCATTCTTGCGCCTACTTTTACTTTATTGTTATCTGCTTGTGTAGCCACAGATCCGCCAGCCAGCTCATCCAGTATGGCGGGGATTTCTTCGGCAGCCAGTTCGATAAGCAGCTCGTCGGCGCCGACAAATTCAGCCCCATTAGTGAGTTTTGCATCCCCAGCGCAAGGCTACACTTTTGATCAAGGTCTAGGGCAGTTGGATGTGGTCGCTGAGGCGAGTGACCCTGATGATAATCTTAAGTCGGTCTCTCTTTATATCAATAACGTTTTTGTTTCGTCTGTACAGCAGGCTCCGTTTAGCTGGCCTGCGGCAGTTATGAATACCTTGGATGCTGGCAGTCATGTTATTCAGTTGGTGGCAGAGGACGCTTTGGGGTTGAAGGGGAGTGTTAGTCAGTTAATCAGTGTTAATTCGACTGTGAATATCAATCCAACCTTGTCGTTTACTTACCCTGTGGATGGCGATGTATTGCCTTTCCGCTCGTCTATTGATGTGAGCATGACGGCAGGTGATAGTGACGGCAAGATTGAAAGTATTTTGCTGCTACTCAATAACCAGCGTGTAGCCCAGCTTACCGAGGCGCCTTATGTTTGGCCTTCGAGCGTTTTAACCCAGCTACAAGATATGCTGCAAGGTGATTATGTTCTACGTGCCATCGCAACAGATAACCGTAATGGCACCGCCGTTCAAGAGATTGCATTTACCGTACTTGAGCAAAATGATTTCCCTGTTGTTTCTTTTATGTCTCCGGCCAGCAATTTACGGCTTCCGGTGGGTTCATCGCTTGATGTGCTCGTTGAGGCGAGCGATGCCGACGGCGAGGTAAAAGAAGTTAGTTTGAGTATTAATGGAAACCTGATAGGGGTTGATACCAACCCGCCTTTTGAGTGGCGCGCAGCAGGTAATCCTTTATTGAAAGATTTAATGATGGGTGAGCATACATTGCAGTTAGTGGCATCGGATGATAAGGGCGGCCAAGGTAAGGCTGTTAATATTGTTAGTGTCTCTAATAGTGCGTCGCCTTCGGCTGGTGACCCCAAATGGGGTGAGCATCAATACCAGCAATTGTGCATTACCTGTCACGGCTCTTTCGGTGAAAGTGGTGATGGCGGCCCAAGTTTAGTGCCTGCAAAAGATAGCTATGCTCGTAATGGTCAAAGCTATTCGCTGTATAAATTAATCGATGAATTAATGCCAAAAAGCTATGTCACTGGCTGCGTTGATCAATGCGCGCGTAACGTAGCGACTTATATAAAAGGCCCGCTTGGCGAAAAGCATGCGGATTACTCTGCATTGGTGGGGGATGCTGCAACGGGTAAAGTGGAGTATCAATTACAGTGTGCTGGCTGCCACGGTGATCGCGGTATTGGTGGTAGCGAGGATGTATCGTTATTCCCACTAAAGCAAGGCACTGACTATTTGTTAACGACTTACTATACGTATTCGAGTGTTGATCTCTTTGCTATGGTAGATCTGGGTATGCCACTTGGCCCGCAGGGTTTTCCTGATGGCTATGCAAAGACATGCTCTGGGCAGTGTGCAGCAGATGTGATTGAGTACTTAAAAGAATTAGAATCTAGTTTGACCGACGAAGAGAAGCACACCGTGCAGCTAGCAGCGGGCAAGACCAATTACATTAATTACTGTGAAGGTTGCCATGGTGCTGATGGTACTCGGCGCAGCCTAATTCCTTTGTCGAATGCACAGCGTAGTAACACGCGTTTAGATGAGAGTGACAGCTTGTTTGTGTACAACCGCGACAGGATGCCGCCAAGCACCCCTGATACATGCGAGGGGCAGTGCGCGAAAGATGTGACTGTATATATTCGCGAGGTTTTGGATTAGTTTAAAGGGGGATAAAAAAGGCCGGTGCACAAACACCGGCCTTTTTTCTTTACGGGAAAATATAAAATATCGATTAAGAAATCGCTATTTTTTGTATTTTCTCGATTGTTTTTGTTGTTGAGCACCCGTTGACGAACTCTATCATTTTTACTTCGCCTCCACGCGCTAAGGTTTCTTTGGCGCCTACGATTGTCTCTAGGGTATAGTCGCCGCCCTTAACGAGCACATCGGGCTGTAATGTATTGATTAAATCTAGCGGCGTATCGTTGCCTTCGCCGCCAAAAGGGATAACCCAGTCGACGGATTTGAGGGCAGTTAATAATGTGGCTCGATGTGCGAATTCATTAATGGGGCGCGAGGGTCCTTTAAGGCGGCTAATGCTGTCATCGCTATTGAGCCCAACTACTAGCCTGTGCCCGAGGGACTTGGCTTTTTCAAGGTAGCTAATATGACCGGCATGAAGAATGTCAAAACAACCGTTGGTAAAGACAATTTTTTCACCGGCCTTGCGGGCTAATGATATGTGTCGAAAAACCTGCTCTGCAGGGCATTGATAGTGAGTGCCGTGAGTTAGTAGTTGTTCGTTGACTGCGGCGGCTAATTCTTCTGGCGAAACAACTTCAGCGCCGAGTTTGGCAACTACAATGCCGGCGGCCAAATTGGCCACTTCGGCTGCACTGCTATCGCTTTGTCCTAGGGCTTTCATTACTGCCATGGTTGCAATAACGGTGTCGCCGGCGCCGGTGACATCGCTGACCTCACGTACTTTGGCGGGGAAGTCTGTTTTTTCTGTTTGATTAATCACCGACATGCCTTGTTCACTGCGCGTGAGTAGCATACTGGCGATATTTGCGCTCTTCAGTAATTGCCTTGCGCTGCTGGCGATATCTTCTTCAGATTCCACCAAGCCGCCGGCTAGTACAAATTCGCTAAGGTTGGGCGTGATTAGATCTGCCCCGCTATAAGCGGCAAGGTTAGCTTGTTTGGGGTCGACTAAAACCGTTTTGCCTGCTTTCTTGGCTTGTTCAATCAGCGATTCAATATTGTTGAGCGTGCCTTTGTTGTAATCAGAGAATACGACAAGGTCATATTGCGGCAGTAATGTTTCCAGTGCATCGGGTAGCGCTTGGGTATCTCCTTGGTCAAAGGGGGTTTCAAAGTCCAAGCGGACAACTTGTTGCTTGCGGCTAATGACGCGCAATTTCGTAATCGTAGGTTTGTTGCTTTTTATCAGGTGAGCATTAATGTTTTCTTCATGTAATTGAGTTTTTATGCGTTCGCCATTTTCGTCATCACCAATAATGCCTAATAGCCCGACGCTGGCATCTAGATAGCGGATGTTGCGGGCTACGTTTGCAGCACCGCCCAGTTTATCGTTTTGGTTGTTTATTTTAACAACGGGGACTGGTGCTTCTGGAGAAATGCGTTGCGAGTCGCCGACTAAATAGCGATCTAACATAATGTCGCCCACAACAAGGATTTTGGCTTGGTCAAATTGATTAAAAACGGCGATGTCCATCATTTAGTCGGCTCTAAAAAGGTTTTTAGTGGGAGGCTTTTTGTTCTAGTGTATGGTCAAAGGCTTCGCACAACCAGTGACCCATAAATAAGTGCGCCTCTTGAATGCGTGCAGTTTCATCGCAACTAATAATAATGCTTTGTGCTGCAATATCTTTGACTTCACCGCCATCGCGTCCGGTGAAAGCGACGCTGTAAGCCCCGAGTTTGTTAGCGGCTTTTAGCGCTAAATTAACGTTTGGACTATTACCTGAGGTGCTTAAGCCAATAACAATATCTTTAGCGTCGGCAAGGCCTTGTACTTGGCGAGCAAAAACACTATCGAAGCTGTAGTCGTTGCTGTGCGCGGTTAGTATTGATGTATCTGTTGTTAATGCGATGGCTCGGATTGGTGCGCGCTCCGCTTTGTAGCGAACCATAAATTCAGCGGCTAAGTGTTGGCTGTCGGCTGCGCTTCCGCCGTTGCCGCAGAATATTAATTTCCCACCATTTTGAACTGATTCGGCGCAGCGTTGGTAAAGTGTTACCAAGTCTTGTGCATGTTTATCGAGTGTTTCAAATATGGCTTGATGGCGTTTTAAGCTGGATAAATAGTGCGCTTGAAATGACATGTAGTGTCCCTAAAAAGGCTGCTAGCCTATTTATTGTGGTTGGTAGCGGCGGCAAAACTTTGCGCGTATTTGGGAGCCTATTTTTTGCCACTTACCGCGAAAAAGAGCAAGAGTGTCTCCTTTGCTGCCAGATTTGGCTAGGTACTGGTATACCCTAAAGCGGTTTTCGTATGCGCGGCGCTTAATGTTGAGCTTACTGTACTGCTTGGCCAATGCTTTTACATCGTGTTGCGGAGAGAGCTCGGGGTTTTTTTTGTAAAGTTCGCCACCCACTGGGCGCGTGTGTGTAATAGGGGTGTCGTCCAAAATGGCAACTTTATTGAGCTCTGTATTGCCTATAAGTTTGGGCCATAAGCTGTCTAGTCCCCAGCCAGATGGGCTTTGGCTAAAGGTGTGCTTAATATTCAATAATGCATCACGGCTGACAATGGGCGCCATAACCTCGACAAAATTAACATAGCGCAGGTGCACGTTGCGCTTTTGTAATAGTGCAGGGAAGGTGTAAAACGATTGTAAAGTCAGTGCAGGCTGGGCTAGCGATAATTGGTGGCCACTAAACAGGGAAAACATCCGGTTAATGGTTTGTGCATCTGTCAGTAGGTCGTCATCGGGAAACCACACGGCGTCGTAGGTGCTTATCAGCTCCCAATACTGTTCTACTATTTCGCCAATCTTAGGCCATTTACCACCTTTTTGCTGTTCGTAAAAATCAGCGTGATCTTTGTATTTTTCGGCTTGGTCGCCAAAATAGCTCAAGAAAATATCGAACTGGGGTGTGATTCCTTTTAGCCATTCAGGGTGGAGCGAGTTATCGCCAACGCGTGCGATGATTAAAAAACGCTTATCCATTGATAAACCTTAAAGTTGACAGCTTAAACCGGTGAAATGCTAAAGCTCGGCATTTCCTGTTGGTTGTTTTGGGTCGCCAAGAATTGTTTGGCGGTTTGCAGTGCTTCATCGATGGTGACATCCATATCGAGGTAACGATATGTGCCTAGACGTCCAACGAAGGTGATTCCGCTCTCTTTGTTGGCAAGGTTTACATATTGGGTTAAGAGTGTTTTTTCGTCCATAAGGCGAATAGGGTAGTAGGGCGGGTCTTCCGGTTGGGCGTCGCGCGAGTATTCTTCGTAGCATACGGTATTTTCGTGATCTTCCCAGGGGGCAAAATGTTTGTGCTCGGTAATGCGCGTGTAAGGTTTCGTGTTGTCGCAATAATTCATTACCGCACAGCCCTGGGCATCGCCTGTATCCCTAAATTCTTTAAAGTCGAGTGTGCGATAGCCCAGTCGCCCCAGTGAGTAACCAAAATAACCGTCTAGCGGGCCGGCATAAAAAACATGCGAGTATTTTTTAATGTCGTCTTTCGAAATGGTGCTGTCCAAATGCACGCTGATATTGGCGTGATCTAACAGTGATTGAACTATTGGCGTATAACCGTGCTTTGGCATGCCTTGGAACGGGTGGCTAAAATAGTTGTCGTCGTAATTAAAGCGCACAGGTAAGCGCTTTAAAATACTCGCCGGTAAGGATGCGGGCGAAACCCCCCATTGCTTTATCGTGTAGTGTTTGAAAAACGCTTCGTATAGTGTTGGCCCTACAAATTTAAGTGCCTGTTGTTCGAAGGTTTCTGCTTCCCCTATAGTTTTGTCAGCTTGATTGGCAATAAATGTTTCGGCGTCTTTTGGGGATAAGGTTTGCTCGAATAGCTGATTAATTGTTAATAGGTTTATTGGTAGGGAGTATACCTTGCCGCCGGTGGTGGCCTTTACGCGATTGGTGTATGGCATAAACTCTGTGTGCTTTTTTAAATATTCCCAGACATGAGGTTTGTCTGTATGGAATATATGCGGGCCGTACTTGTGAAGCATTACGCCTGTTTCTGTATCGCGCTCGGTAAAACAGTTGCCCGCAACATGTTGGCGGGTCTCGTGGACTTCTACGCTATAGCCGGCTTCGGCCAATTCTCGTGCAATCACGGCGCCTGAAAAGCCAGCACCGGCAATGCCAATAATGTTGCTCATTGATCAATAGTCTCGATATTCATGGATGGCTTAGTGCGCTGCCAAAAAAGTTGGAGTCGATATTGCCAGTTGCGCCAAGGCCAGGTGAAGGTTTTTCTTGAGCCTCCTCTACCTTGTGCGTCAATATGGCTTTCAAAGTGTGTGCTGGGCCAGATGGGGTAAGGTTTAATGCCGCAAACTTTGAGGTTAAGCTCATTATGAAACTGCATGTCTATATCGATAGGGCGATAAATTTTAGTTCTGGATAAGAGCTTTTGTGCCCCGCTCCGGGTAATGATATAGCCGGTTGTGCAGTTGGGAATGCGTTTGTAGGTAACCCATTCGAAATCCGGTGGTAATGTTTTATGGGCTATGGTTTTGCAGTGGCTGTCATCACTGAGTTTAACAATGTCGCAATTAATGCTTTTGGGGATGGCGTAAAGCAGGCTGGTTAGCTGCGCTTTTATCTCAATATCATCTTCTAGTATCACGGCCCATTTATGTTGGCTGCTGAGTAGCTTTTGCCAGCATTGACGGTGACTTAAGTAACAGCCTATTTCGCCAATTGATAGTGCTCGCCTGTAATGTTTTGTATTGGCGCGGCTATCGTAAGCTTGGCTAATTTCCTCTGGCGATAGCTCTGAGCCTTTTACCCCGCAGACCATCTCGTGGTTCAATGCGGCATTTTTGAGTCGGCTCGCTACGTGAGCGCGACGTTGCGTAGCCTCGGGTAAGTTGATGACATAAATAAGCGGCGCTGAATAAGAAGCTGTGCTGCTTTGCATATCGTAAGGAATGCCTGTGAATTAAATTCGGTTGCGATATTGGTTGGAATGAATATGGCAATGCGTTGGTGCGTATCTTGGTTGGCGTAATTGAGCCGCTTTAAAGCTCAATATTGCCCGTTTTGACGGTGCGCAGCAATTATATCAGAGCTAAGCGGCTGGCTACAGCTTGCGTTTTCGGCTACCCTTGCGCTCCGTTTTTTAAGCGTGCTTTTTCCGTTGTGTTGCGGCGCGTATGATTTTGAATTACTGATTTATGCAATTATCTGACTTCGATTATCACTTACCCGAGCACTTGATCGCCAAAACACCTGCAACGCAGCGTACTGGTAGCAGGCTTTTGTCCCTTGAGGGGCTGACAGGCAAGCTCGAAGACTTACACTTCCCTGACTTGTTAGCAGGGTTGAATACTGGCGATTTAATGGTCTTTAACAATACGCGAGTCATTCCTGCTCGTGTCTTTGGTGCCAAATCAACCGGCGGCAAAATCGAGATGCTTGTTGAGCGGCTTGTTAGCGCAACACAAGTACTTGCGCATATTCGCTCCAGTAAGTCGCCTAAAGCTGGTGCGCAGCTTGTGCTGCATGGTGATAGTGGTGAGCAAGTGGATATCATGGTTGTAGGCCGCGAGGGAGATCTTTTTATTGTCGACTTTCCGGCTGAGGACCCGGTAATTGCTGTTCTTGAACGGATTGGCCATATGCCTTTGCCGCCTTATATTGACCGTGCCGATGTAGAAGAAGACAAAGAGCGCTATCAAACGGTTTATAACGAGCACAAAGGGGCTGTCGCAGCCCCTACGGCGGGCTTGCACTTTGATGACGCGCTGCTTGATGCCATCAAGGCAAAAGGCGTGAATATAGCCTTTGTAACTTTGCACGTAGGGGCAGGCACTTTCCAGCCTGTACGGGTAAGCAATATTGAAGATCACCACATGCACGCGGAATACATGGTGGTTGATGAAGCAACCTGCCAAGCGGTAAAAGATACTAAGGCTCGCGGTGGCCGCGTGGTTGCTGTTGGTACGACTAGTGTGCGTTGCCTAGAAACGGCATCACAAAGTGGTGAAATACAGCCTTTTACGGGCGATACCGATATTTTTATTTACCCAGGCTATCAGTTTCGAGTGATTGATGCCTTGATTACTAACTTTCATTTACCAGAATCGACGTTGTTAATGCTGATATCGGCGTTTGCTGGTTACGACTTCGTTAAAAATGCCTATCGGCATGCTGTTGAGCAGCAATACCGATTTTTTAGTTATGGTGATGCCATGTTCATCACTAAAAACCCCAACGCCGAAGAACAGGGGCCATATTAATGTCTTTTATGCAGTTTGAGCTTGATGAAACAAGTGATGCCCCAGAACACAATGCCCGTGCGCGACGAGGGCGGCTTAAATTTCCTCGTGGTGTTGTAGAGACACCAGCGTTTATGCCTGTTGGCACATACGGAACAGTGAAGGGGATGACGCCTGCCGATATTGAGGCAACCGGCGCACATATTTTGCTGGGTAACACTTTCCATTTGATGTTGCGCCCAGGTACAGAGGTGGTAAAAGCCCATGGTGATTTACACGATTTCATGCAGTGGGATAAACCAATATTGACCGATTCTGGAGGCTTTCAGGTGTTCAGCCTTGGGGCTATGCGCAAAATTACCGAAGAGGGTGTTGTTTTTAAATCGCCTATCGATGGCAGTAAGGTAGAGCTAAACCCTGAAATTGCCATGCAAGTGCAGCGTGATTTGGGCAGCGATATCGTCATGATTTTTGACGAGTGTACGCCGTACCCCGCGTCAGAAAAGGAAGCTCGTGATTCGATGGCTTTATCTTTACGCTGGGCTAAGCGCAGTAAAGAGGCGCATGGTAATAACCCAAGTGCACTTTTTGGTATTGTGCAGGGCGGCATGTATGAGCATTTGCGTTCGGAGTCTTTGCAGGGGCTGGAGGAAATCGGCTTTGATGGCTATGCCATTGGTGGCCTTAGCGTTGGCGAACCCAAAGAGGATATGGTTAGAGTGTTAGACCATTTGGGCCCAGTTATGCCTAAGGACAAGCCTCGTTATTTGATGGGGGTTGGTAAGCCAGAAGATATCGTGGAGGCTGTTCGTCGCGGTATTGATATGTTTGATTGCGTTATGCCAACGCGTAATGCCCGAAATGGACATTTATTTACTCAAGAGGGTGTTATAAAGATCCGCAATGCAAAACACCGGCACGATACCGCTGCGCTGGATAGCCAATGCGATTGTTACACGTGTAAAAATTTCAGCCGAAGCTACCTGCATCACCTAGACAAATGTGGGGAAATATTAGGCGCGCAACTGAACACCATTCACAACTTGCGTTTCTATCAAAATCTGATGAGCGATCTGCGCGATGCGATTTCGCGCAACGCGCTTGAGGCCTTTGTGGCCGAATTTTATGCCAGGCAAGGGCGCGAAGTGCCTGCTTTAGAGGCGATTAACGGCTAGTAGCGGATGTGTTTTGTGGCTCAAAATGGGGCTTGGTGCGCTAGATACAGCTTGAACTCTAGACTTTGCCCCCCATAAACAACACATTCAACGCCAAGTGGTTATAATCACGCGCCTAGTTTTGATAGTTTGTTCGGCGCCAGGCAATGGCTAGCCAGCTAAAGAATTAAATACATTGGACTCTCTCATGAATCGTTATCCATTATGGAAGTACTTGCTTCTCCTTGTTGTTTTGGGGCTTGGCATTGTTTACGCGTTACCGAATTTATATGCGCCCGACCCAGCGGTGCAAATCAGCGGTTACTCTGCTGATCTTCAGGTTGATGAAAAAGCGCTCAAGTTAGTAAAACAAGCACTAACCGCCGAGGATATAGAATATAAAAGTGCGGTATTAGAAGGTAATGGATCTGCGCTGATTCGTTTGGTCGCATTAGAAGATCAGCTTAAAGCGCAGCGCGCGATTGAAGATGCCATCAATCGTAAAAATGCTCGCAAAGGGGAGGGTGATAAATACATTGTTGCCTTAAACAGTGCCCAAACAACGCCGCAATGGTTACGTGATTTGGGTGCTAGCCCTATGAATTTAGGCTTAGATTTGGCCGGCGGTGTGCATTTTGTCTTGGAGGTTGATACCCCTAAAGCTGTTAATGATCGTTTAGAAGACAGCGAAGAAGTCGTTAAAAAAGCCGTTCGTAAGGCGCGTATTTTTAACGTGCAAACGAAAATTGATAAAGGTTTGCTCGTGGTAACAGTGCCTGATGAAGCTGCGCAACTTCAGTTGTCTGAAATTATAAAAGAAGAATTACCGCAAATGCAGCGTAAATCGCTTAGCGAGGGTGGTGTTTTTACCGTAACGGCAAAATTAACAGAAGAATCTATCCGTGAAATTGAAGATCATGCGGTTACTCAAAACCTAACAACACTGCGCAATCGAGTGAATGAATTGGGTGTTGCGGAGCCTTTGGTTCAGCGCTTGGGGCGCAACCGTATTATTGTTGAGCTGCCTGGTGTTCAAGATACGGCTCGGGCAAAAAAGGTGATTGGTAAAACAGCAAATTTGGAGTTTCGTTTAGAGGCGCGCCCAGATGCTGGCTTTAGTCAGCGTCAGAAGTTTGATCACCGCCAAGAAGATATGCAAGCGCGTACTGGCGGCTCTTACTTAGAGCGTCGTCCTATTATTACCGGGGAGCGTGTTACTAATGCGACGCGAGGCTTCGACCCAGATACTAGCCAGCCGCAAGTGAATATTTCGCTAGATGCTGAAGGTGGTGCGGCTATGCACCGGGCTACGCGTAATAATGTAGGGCGCAGGTTAGGTGTTTTGTTTATCGAATATCGCCCAAGTAGCCGTTTTGTAAAAGATCCTGATGGTACCGAGCGCCAAGTTGTTGAGCAAATTCCTGTTAAAAATATTATTAGTTTAGCGACCGTTCAAAGTGCCCTGGGTCGTGAGTTTAGAACCACGGGTTTGAGTGAGGCCGAAGCGGGCGAATTGGCGCTTTTGCTGCGCGCAGGTTCGCTGGCTGCGCCAATGGTTTTTGTCGAAGAGCGCACGATCGGCCCATCGTTAGGTGCTGAAAATATTGAGCTTGGTGTTAAATCGATAAAGCTTGGTATGATTTTGGTCGTCGTTATTATGCTGCTTTACTACCGCATATTCGGCATTGCTGCCAATGTTGCTTTGGCTTTTAACGTAGCACTGATTGCTGCCATTATGAGCCCGTTTGCCACCTTAACATTGCCGGGTTTAGCGGGGATTGTATTAACCGTGGGTATGGCGGTCGATGCTAATGTGCTTATTTTCTCTAGGATTAAAGAAGAGCTTAAAGCTGGTATGCCTCCACAAAGCGCAATTAATGCAGGTTTTGATCGGGCATTTACCACCATTTTAGATGCCAACATTACAACATTGATTGTTGCGTTAATTTTATTCGGGATTGGCTCTGGCCCTGTCAAGGGTTTTGCTGTGACCTTGTCCATCGGTATTTTAACCTCGATGTTTACTGCCATTGTGGTGACTCGCGCTGTAGTTAATCTTATTTACGGCGGCCGCCAAATTACCAAAGTATCGATATAACGCTTTTAATACGGAGTCACATATGAGCGATCGTAAAAATATAAATTTCATGGCCTATGGCCGAGTAGCGGCAATTTCCTCGCTGCTTCTGATTGTTGTATCTATTGGTTCTTTATTTATCAATGGCTTAAATTTAGGCTTAGATTTCACAGGCGGTACATCTATTGAGTTGGAATACGCCAAAGCCCCCAACTTGGAGGACGTGCGTTCGCAATTAGTGGATGCTGGTTATTCAAGCGCAGTTGTTGTTGCCTATGGCGCAGATACCGATGTAATGGTGCGTATTCAAGGCAATGCTGAAAACCTAGCGGACGAAGTAACGCAGGTTTTAAATGTCGGTGATCATGATGTTATCGTTAAGCAGGCATCTTTTATTGGGCCGCAAATAGGCGAAGAGCTACGTGATGATGGCGGTTTAGGTATGTTGTTTGCCTTGGCTGTTGTGATGGTTTACGTTGCATTGCGCTTCCAGTTTAAGTTTTCTGTTGGTGCGGTGGCCGCTTTGGTTCACGATGTCATTATTGTTTTAGGTATCTTCTCTTTATTTCAGTTAGATTTTGATTTGACCGTTCTTGCTGCCATATTGGCTGTAATTGGGTATTCGCTTAACGATACTATCGTGGTTTATGACCGGATACGGGAAAACTTCCGGATTGTGCGTGATATGTCAGTCGTTGAAATTGTTAATTATTCCTTAACGCAAACTCTAGGTCGTACCTTGATGACGTCGGGAACAACCATTGTTGTATTGCTTGCGCTATTTTTTGTGGGCGGCGAGATGATACACAACTTTGCTACTGCCTTATTGATTGGTGTTGGCGTGGGAACCTATTCATCAATTTACGTTGCTTCAGCAATTTTATTGGCCATGAAGGTTACGCAAGAAGATTTAATGCCGCCCAAAGTAGAAGTGGAGGGTGAGGAGTTAGAGGAGCTGCCTTAATCGATAGAATTTGTTGTAATCCACTGTTGGTTGATTAGCAACTGCAGTGGCTTATATTGGCTTTTGTAATTCATTTTCTCGCAGTTTCTTATCCAGTAACCCAAGTAAAGGTAGGGCAGGTTAAAAAGTCGCGCTCGCTCTATTTGGTAAAGTATTGCAAACCGCCCTAGGCTTCGGGCGGTTTGTTGTGGGCAGAAGTAGGTGTAAATCGCCGATAGCCCATTATCGAGTCGATCGCTTACGGCGCAGCCAATCAGAACACCCTTTTCCCTAAATTCAATATAGTCGGTGCAGCCAAGTGGGTTGTTTAAAAAGTCGAGATATTGCTGCCGGCTAGGTGGGTGCATGTCACCATCGTTATGCCGAACCTCAATGTAGTGCTCGTACAGCGAGTAGTGCTCGTCCATGTTGGGCAGTTGTGTTGCTTCAATATCTAAATCACTATTGAGCTTCAGGCACCGTTTTTGATTGCGTGATGGAATAAAGCTGTGCACCGGTACGCGAACAGAGATGCAGGCTGAGCAATCGTGGCAGTGTGGTCGGTAAATATTGCCGCCGCTGCGTCTAAATCCGAGTTGCGATAGTGCGCTGTAAAGGTCGCTATCTATTGCGGCCGTGGGGTCTACAAAAAGTGTTGTGGCTTTTTGCTCGCTTAAATAGCTGCAATCGTGCTCACCTGTTGTGAACAGCTTGAGGTCTGAAAGGTCACTCACTGTGTGCTAGTCCTATGCGGTATTCGATGTCTCTATGTTGCTAAAAATGGCGTTGCCAGAGTGAGTTTGCCACAGTTTTTTAAAGTGATCCATTTTGCTGGTTGTGTGTTGTTGCAAGATTTCCTCAAAGGCTTTTCGAGGCATTAAGCTGCCACCGAGCGTTTGCAAGTGGGGGTTTTCGACTTGGCAGTCTATCAGTGCAAAACCCTGTGCTTGAGCCCAGTGTGAAAATTGACTAATGGCAATTTTAGAAGCGTTACTCTGAAGACTGAACATGCTTTCACCAAAAAACACAGCGCCAATGCCTACACCATAAAGCCCGCCAATTAAGCGGCCATCATCTGCTCGGGTTTCAATCGAATGGGCAAAACCTTGGTAGTGAAGCTCTATGTAGGCTTCCATCATCTCGTCGGTGATCCAGGTGCCTTGTTGCTGAACCCTAGGTTGCCGACAGTGGGCAATAACAGACTCGAAGTCACAATTGATCGTGACAGTGCAGGGGTGTTTTCTGAGGTGCTTTTTTAGGCTTTTGCTTTGATGTACATGGCCTGGTGTAAATACCATGCGCGGCTCTGGTGACCACCAAAGAATGGGTTGATCGTCGTCAAACCAAGGGAAGATGCCCTTCGAATAAGCCGAAATTAAGCGTGTAGGGGAAAGATCGCCGCCAATAGCGAGCAAGCCATTAGGGTCTGTAAGAGCCAGCGTGGTAGGGGGGAATAGCGTTGGGTCCTCGCCTAGCCACACCGGCTGCATCATCATTAGTTACAACTACAGGGGGATTAGTTGTCGAGGAATTTCTCGGCATCAAGTGCAGCCATACAACCTGAGCCTGCTGAAGTAATGGCCTGACGGTAAATGTGGTCGGCAACATCACCAGCGGCATATACGCCCTCAACACTAGTTTGTGTTGCGTTACCTGCTAGTCCGCTTTTAACTACAAGGTAGCCGTTATGCATTTCTAGCTGGCCTTCAAACATATCAGTGTTGGGTTTATGGCCAATGGCAATAAACACACCGTTAACATCAACATCTGTCGTGGTGCCATCTAGGGTGTTTTTTAGCCGCGCACCGTTAACGCCTGCGTCGTCACCTAACACCTCTTCAAGCTGGTGATTCCACATGATGGTCACATTGCCGTTTTTCTCTTTTTCAAATAGACGGTCTTGCAAAATCTTTTCGGATTTTAACGAATCGCGACGGTGAACAAGGACGACTTCTTTCGCGATGTTAGACAGGTACAGCGCCTCTTCAACGGCTGTATTACCACCGCCAACAACAATGACTTTTTGGTCGCGATAGAAAAAACCATCGCAAGTCGCGCAAGCACTTACGCCCTTGCCTTGGAAGGCTTCTTCAGAGGGAAGGCCTAAATACTGTGCCGAAGCGCCAGTACAAATAATGAGTGCATCACAGGTGTATTCGCTAGAGCCTTTTAGTTTAAAAGGGCGGCTGCTAAGGTCTACATCGCTGATGTGGTCAAAAATCATTTCAGTATCGAAACGCTCGGCATGTTGTTGCATTTGAACCATCAAATCAGGGCCTTGCAGGTCGTGAACGCCGCCGGGCCAGTTTTCAACTTCGGTGGTGGTTGTGAGCTGACCGCCCTGTTGCATACCGGTAATTAGGCATGGGTTTAGGTTTGCGCGAGCCGCGTAGATGGCTGCGGTGTAACCAGCAGGGCCAGAGCCCAAAATAATAAGGCGACGGTGCTGAGAGTCAGTCATAGCTACATCCTAATTTCAGTTTGATAGGTTCAATGTTATTAGTGTTATATAAGGTAATATCAAGTACGACCTTATTATATTTGTAAAAAGGGTGGACATATTAAGTGAAAATTACCCCTTTCGCCATGAGTTCGTTATGCATTCATTATCGTGCTTTACTTGTGAGATTGAAATCTTAGCGGAAAGTTTGGTTTGTTTGTGCTTTTATTCCAGTAGAATATTTCAAATGCGTCAATTTAACGCCGAGGCACTTTGTGAGTGAAAGCAATATAGATAACCCCATTAATGACGAGCCCCCTGTAGTGGATAAGCCTAGCCGCAGGCCCCGAGCGCGGCAACGCGAGCAGTCGAGGCCGCCTGAGCCAACCAAAAGCAGCAGTATGATGTCGATCATTCTGAAAGAAGGCTTGCTGATTGCGCTGGCAGCAGCCTGTGGCTTCCTAACATTGGCGCTAGCCACTTTCGACCCTTTTGATCCCGGTTGGTCCAATACTGGCACAAATACCGGCGTCGCCAATGCTGGTGGCCCAGCTGGTGCATGGCTGGCCGACGTGGCTTTTACGCTATTTGGTTATATGGCGTATTTGTTTCCTATTATGCTGGCCTACCAAGGTTGGTGCGTTATGCGCGACAGACAATCAAACTCTTTTGACCCCATCGTACTGGGTTTACGGTTTGTGGGGCTGTGCTTGGTTATGGTGTCGGCTACAGGCATGGCCGTTCATTACCAAGGTGAAGCCTCAGTGTCCTTGCCGCTTTCAGTAGGCGGGGCTTTAGGGGTTTCCATTGCGAATTCTGTCGATTCCGCCTTTGGGGTGATTGGAGGCTCGTTAATGTTGGTGAGCTTATTCCTGTTTGGCTTGACCATTTTTGTGGATATTTCTTGGCTAAAAGTCATGGATGCGATTGGCGCTGGGATTTTGTCTTCGTACCGGCGTCTTCGAGATTACCTCGAACGCAGGCGCTTTCGCCGGCTAGAGAAAAAAGCAGTTAAAGAAACCGTGATAAAACGGCAAATCGCGGTGGAGAAACAGGTTAAGCAAACCCAAGAGCGCAAAGCCCCAACCATTAGCCTACCTAAGCCCAAAGTGGAATTAAGCCCGCGCATCGAAAAAGAAAAGCAGCAGGTACTGTTTGATTCGCCGGTGCAAGGCGAAATGCCGGCTATTGGCCTGCTGGAACCTGTTCAGAAGAATGATAAAAAAGGCTTTTCTGATGAATCGCTAGAGGCTATGTCGCGCCTGCTGGAACTTAAGCTTAAAGATTTCGGTATCGTTGCTGAGGTGGTAGAAGTCTTGCCAGGGCCTGTTGTTACACGCTTTGAGATTCAGCCTGCGCCAGGCGTTAAAGCCAGTAAAATCACCAACTTAGCGAAAGATATTGCTCGCTCGCTCGCGGTGATTAGCGTGCGTGTTGTTGAAGTGATTCAAGGCAAGTCGGTTGTGGGTATTGAAATCCCTAACGAAGAGCGCGAGATGGTGCGCTTGTCCGAGGTTATTGCCTCTAACCTTTACGAAAAATCACGTTCGCCACTTACCTTTGCTTTAGGGCACGATATTTCCGGTCAGCCGGTTATTGCGGATTTAGCCAAAATGCCGCACTTGCTAGTGGCTGGTACAACAGGCTCGGGTAAGTCGGTAGGGGTGAACTCCATGCTTGTGAGCATCCTTTACAAAGCAACGCCAGAAGATGTTCGGCTATTACTGGTTGACCCAAAAATGTTGGAGCTTTCGGTTTACGAGGGCATTCCTCACTTGCTGGCGCCAGTTATTACCGATATGAAAGATGCCGCGACAGGCTTGCGCTGGTGTGTGGGCGAGATGGAGCGGCGCTATAAATTGATGGCAGCGCTCGGGGTGCGCAACCTTGCGGGTTATAACAAAAAAGTAGCCGATGCCATTAAAGCGGGTGAGCCAATTAAAGACCCATTATGGCTACCTGACGAAGCCGGTATAGGTGAGCAAGAGGCGCCGGAGCTTGAGCGATTGCCGTTTATTGTGGTCGTTATCGACGAATTTGCCGACATGATGATGATTGTGGGCAAAAAAGTAGAGCAGTTGATTGCCCGCATTGCGCAAAAGGCGCGAGCGGCCGGTATTCACATGGTACTGGCAACCCAGCGCCCCTCGGTTGATGTTATTACAGGCTTAATTAAGGCCAACGTGCCTACCCGTATGGCCTTCCAAGTGTCGTCTAAAATTGATTCCCGTACGATTCTAGATCAGGGCGGAGCCGAACAACTTCTGGGTCATGGCGATATGTTGTACCTGCCGCCTGGCACGAGTTTATCTGTCCGTGTTCACGGTGCGTTTGTTGATGATCACGAAGTCCATGCTGTGGTTGCCGACTGGAAAAAGCGCGGTGAGCCTGATTATTTGGATGAAATATTCAGCGAGGCGACAGATGCTGTTGTGGTTCCAGGCTTTAGTGAAGAGGGTGAAAGCGGTGGTGATAGCGAGTCGGACCCTTTGTATGACGAGGCTGTCGCGTTTGTTACCGAAACGCGAAAAGCAAGCATCTCTTCTGTTCAGCGGAAATTGCGCATTGGTTACAATCGTGCTGCCCGCTTAATCGAGCAAATGGAAGAATCGGGTGTCATTACCGCTATGGGGCATAATGGCAGCCGTGAAGTATTAGCGCCGCCACCGCCAAGATAACGATTTAGCGCCAAATAAGATTATTCAGCCGCTGTTAAAGCAGCGTCTGTAGAGTGGGGCGCAACATAACTTAAATGTCATTGGGAATAATATGCAAATACAGAAGTCATTTAAACAATTGGCTAGCGTTGCGATTTTTACAATAGGAACTGGGGCGGGGTTGGCTGCCGCTTTTGCTGATGATCAAGCCGCTAACACAACACAAACAATCAATGCACCTGAGGCGAGTAAAGCCACTGCAGCAGACTCTGCCGCTAGAAGTGCCATTATTGAGCGTTTATCCGCTTTGCAAAGCTTGCGAGGGCAATTTACTCAAACGCTGCAAGCTAAGGATGGCAAGCAATTACAAGAAACCACCGGCGACTTCACTTTCAAGCGCCCAGGTCTTTACCACTGGGAAAGCAGCGAACCTTTCCCCCAAATTGTGGTTGGTAACGGTGAAACGGTTTGGGTGTACGACCCAGACTTAGAGCAAGTAACAATTACTAAGCAAGATGCTATGCCTTACAACCCGGCTAATTTACTCAGTGGTGGCATTGCTGACTTGGCTGCGCGTTATCACATTGAGCAATCGACCGATAAAGAACAAGAGCGCTTTACCTTGACGCCGCTAGATACAGCAAATGCACCTTTTGTGCAGTTGGGAATGCACTTTGCCGGTGACGTATTGCAGGTCGCCACCTTAACCGATCGGCTGGGGCAAGTAACACGCATTACATTGCAAAAAACCACGGCAAATACGGCTGTTGATGATAGCCTTTTCAGCTTTGATCCCCCTCAAGGTACGGATATTTTGATGAATGACTGACCTATTTAGTCAGGAGGCTCCACAGCCGTTGGCATCGCGGATGCGTCCACGAACGCTCGAGGAGTATGTAGGGCAAGATCATTTGCTGGATAAGGGCAAGCCCTTAGGTGAGGCCTTGCGGCAAGGCGCATTGCACTCGATGATCCTATGGGGGCCGCCAGGCGTGGGTAAAACTACGTTAGCGCGGCTTTTTTCTGAGCTAGTTGATGGTTACTTTCAGAGCATGTCTGCGGTATTGGCCGGCGTAAAAGATATTCGCAAGGCTGCTGAAGATGCTAAAAGCCGGTTTCATTTGCACGGCCAAAAAACGGTGTTGTTTGTTGATGAGGTGCACCGTTTTAATAAGTCCCAGCAAGATGCATTTTTACCGTATGTTGAAGATGGAACGGTGGTGTTCGTTGGCGCCACAACGGAAAACCCATCGTTTGAAGTTAATAACGCATTGCTATCGCGTTGTCGTGTCTATGTGCTTAAAGCATTGTCTGGGAAAAACCTTAGCACTTTGGCTGATAATGCGTTAAGCCAGCAAGAAAAAGGGCTGGGGTTGCGCGCGATAACCCTAGAGGCGCAAGCGCGTGAGCGCTTAATACAATGCGCTGACGGCGATGGCCGAAGGTTGCTCAATTTACTTGAGCTGGCTGGAGACCTCGTTACCGATGGCGGTGTGATTACTGCTGATACTGTCGAGGCTGTAGCTTCTCATGATGTACGTCGCTTCGATAAGGGCGGCGATGTTTTTTACGAGCAAATATCAGCATTGCATAAGTCGGTGCGGGGCTCTAACCCCGATGCTGCACTCTATTGGATGGCGCGAATGCTGGATGGCGGATGCGACCCACTGTATGTTGCCCGCCGCGTCGTACGCATGGCGAGCGAGGATATTGGTAATGCTGACCCGCGAGGCCTGCAGTTGGCATTGAATGCATGGGACGTTCAATCACGCTTAGGTAGCCCCGAGGGCGAACTGGCCATTGCGCAGGCTGTTGTGTACCTAGCTTGTGCGCCCAAAAGCAACGCCGTTTATATGGCTTTTAAGGCCGTGATGGCCGATGTAAAAGCCGAGCCGAGCTATGATGTGCCTAATCACTTGCGCAATGCGCCAACAAAGCTAATGAAGCAGCTTGATATGGGAAGAGACTACCGCTATGCCCATAGCGAAGAGCAAGCCTATGCCGCCGGTGAACACTACTTCCCCGATGAAATGGAAGCGCGCCAGTATTATCAGCCTGTAGAGCGTGGGTTAGAAATTAAAATTGGCGAGAAACTTGCTCACCTAGCAGAACTTGACCGCAAGGCCTCTTCGGAGCCTGTGCAACCGACTAATGCTAAGGTGAAATAAAAATGGTAATCCAATTTCTGAGTGTCGCCGCTGGCGGCGCCGCTGGTGCTTGTGTGCGTTATGCGTTGGCGCTACTTTTTCCTTTTGTGCCGGGTCAATGGCCTATTGCCTCTTTCACTGCCAACATCTTGGGCTGCGCCATTATGGGGGCGCTTTTTTACTTGATTCAGCAGGCGCACCTGCCTTTATCGGTAAAACCATTATTATTGGCAGGTTTTTTAGGCGCTATGACCACCTTTTCAAGCTTTGCACTTGAGGCTTGGCTCCTGCTTCAGCACAATGCGCATCTATTGGCGCTTGCCTACCTTGCCGTGAGTGTTGTGGCATGTGTATGTGCAATTGCATTGGGTTTTGCTGCTGCTGGTACTGCGATGCGTTTGATGGGGTAATCGCCTCTGCATCTGCCAGCGCAATCACTATTAACAATTATTATTTAAGGCCGTTATGTTAGATCCTAAACTTTTTCGCAACGATATAGAGCATTTGGCCACGCAGTTGGCTGCGCGTGGTTATTCCTTAGATGTTGCTGCGATTCAAACACTAGAGGAGCAGCGCAAGACGCTTCAGGTGCATTGTGAATCACTACAACAAGAGCGTAATGCTAGCGCTAAAAGTATTGGTAAGGCGAAGGCTCAGGGGCAAGATATTGCTCCGCTATTAGCCGCTGTGGACACCATGAAGGCGCAACTGCAAGAAAGCGAAGCCGAGCTGTCGGCTCTTCAAGCAAAGCTTGAGCTGATGTTAGCTGGGGTGCCCAATGTACCCGATGAAAGCGTGCCTGCAGGTTTGAAAGAAGACGACAACGTCGAGCTCAGCCGTGTTGGCGAAGTGCCATCTTTCGACTTTGAGCCGCTTGATCATGTGGACTTGGGTGAAAAGCTAGGGATGCTCGATTTTGATACCGCCAGTAAATTAACGGGCTCCCGCTTTGCGGTATTGAAAGGGCAGCTGGCGTTAATGCAGCGGGCTTTGACGCAGTTTATGCTCAATACCCATACACTTGAGCACGGCTATGAAGAAGTGTACGTGCCTTATATGGTTAACCGCGATTCCTTATATGGTACAGGTCAACTGCCTAAATTTGAGGAAGATCTGTTCAAGTTGACCGACGATCGTGAATTTTATTTAATCCCTACAGCAGAAGTGCCTGTGACTAACCTAATGCGTGGCGAGATTATCGACGAGTCCGCTTTGCCGTTGCGCTATAGCGCACACACACCGTGTTTTCGTTCGGAAGCCGGTAGTTATGGTCGCGATACACGTGGCATGATCCGTCAGCATCAATTCGAAAAAGTAGAGCTCGTTCAGTTCGTAAAGCCAGAAGATTCCGATGCTACCCTCGAAGCTTTAACTGGGCATGCTGAGGCAATACTGCAAAAACTGGGTCTTGCGTATCGCAAAATGGCGCTTTGCGCTGGGGATATGGGCTTTTCTGCGGCTAAAACTTACGATTTAGAAGTTTGGTTGCCGTCGCAGCAAAAGTATCGCGAGATCTCATCGTGCAGTAACTTCCGCGATTTCCAATCTCGACGTATGAAAGCGCGTTACCGCAGTGCGGAAACCGGCAAGCCAGCTTTGCTGCACACTCTTAATGGCTCTGGTTTGGCGGTTGGTCGGACACTTTTGGCGGTAATGGAAAATTACCAACAAGCCGATGGCTCAATTATTGTGCCTGAAGTTTTGCGCCCTTACATGGGCGGGCTTGAGGTGATTAAAGCCTAGTGCGTTACTTTCCTTTTTTTCATGATTTGCACAACAAGTGCTGCCTGATTGTAGGTGGCGGCACTATTGCTTTACGCAAAGCGCGGCTGCTGATTAAGGCTGGGGCACGGTTGCGCGTTGTGGCGCCGAGTGTTGGGCCAGAGCTACAAAGCTTAGTGGCTGAATCGGGTGGCGAGTGCTTGTTCGAGCGGTATAACGAACACCATCTTGATGATGCGGTATTGGTCATATCCGCTACGGATATCGATGTTGTCAACGAGCAGGTGGCGGGTGATTGCCATCGCCTGCGGTTACCGGTGAATGTGGTCGACAATCCAAGCTTGTGCAGCATTATCACCCCGGCCATCGTCGATAGAAGCCCATTAATTATTGGTGTTACCAGTGGTGGTGAGGCCCCTGTATTGGCGCGCATGGTTCGCTCCCGTTTAGAAGCTATATTCCCTAGCCGTTATGGTTTGCTTGGCAGTTTGGCCAGCCGCTTTCGCGAGGCGGTTAAAGCACGCTTTTCCGATGGTGAGCAGCGCCGCAGGTTTTGGGAAAAAACACTGCAAGGCCCAGTAGCTGAGCAAGTATTCGCCAATAACCTTGAAAAAGCCGAACAACTGATGGCACAAGCTATTGACCAAGCTGGTGATGATACCTTAGGCGAGGTGTACTTAGTGGGCGCAGGCCCAGGCGACCCGGATTTGCTCACATTTAAAGCGTTACGCTTAATGCAGCAGGCCGAAGTGGTGCTTTATGATCGGCTTGTGAGTCAGCCCATTTTAGAGTTGGTAAGGCGTGACGCCGAGCGCATTTATGTCGGTAAAAAGCGTGATCTTCACGCTGTGCCCCAGCAAGATATTAACCAGCGCTTAGTTGATTTGGCTAAACAAGGTAAAAGGGTATTGCGCCTTAAAGGAGGGGACCCTTTTATTTTTGGTCGTGGCGGTGAGGAAATTGAGTTACTAGCCGATAATAACGTGCCTTTTCAGGTGGTGCCGGGTATTACAGCTGCTAGCGGTTGCGCGGCTTATTCCGGCATTCCATTAACACACCGCGATCATGCGCAATCGGTTCGCTTTGTAACCGGGCACCTTAAAGAAGGCTCTAGCGATTTGCCCTTCAATGAAATGGCCAGTGCGAACCAAACCTTAGTCTTTTATATGGGGCTAGTCGCATTGCCGGAGATTTGTTTAAAGCTTATAAGTGCCGGCAAAGATCCCAAAACGCCTGCGGCATTAATAGAGCGCGGGACTACGCCCAATCACCAAGTCCATATTGGCGATCTGGAAACCTTGCCCGAGCTGGTTAAAAATACCGAGGTTCATGCTCCTACACTACTGATTATTGGTTCGGTCGTAGCTTTACACTCTAAGCTTAATTGGTTTGATCAATAGTTCTAATATGTAGCCTCCTTTGTTGCGCTTAAGTTGTTAAGTTTTCAGCCGTTACACTGTGTAAACCTTAACAACGTAGTTGGCAAGAATAGGAGGCTACATGATCCCTATCGATCCAGTGAAACCGCCTGCGCCTCAGCGTGGTACTTTAAAAGTGCATCGCGTTAAGCCGGTAACATCGCGCTTAAACCAATCTGATACGCCACGTAAAGACCGCCGTCAGAAGACGGACCGCCGTAAGAATAGCTTTCGCCATAGAGGCGCCTTTGAAATGCGGGCGGGTGTTGATCGACGCGGGATACAGCATGTTGACGAAGAGGTATAACCTCGCTTGTTTGGCATAGTAAATTGCTTTTCCATACCAAAAGTGTCGGTGTTTTTTTGAAGATGTAAACGAGGGCTAGCTATACTCATTAAGTGAATGTTATGAGTTGTTACCCATGAGTGAAGTGCATCGCCAATCTATTCCGTTAGAGCATTTGTCTGTAGGCATGTTCGTAGTGGAGCTTGATGTTCCTTGGATTAATAGTCCTTTTTTAACGCACTCCCGAAAAATAAAATCATTCAAAGATATTGATGCTTTACGCCGCTCAGGGGTGAAAACGCTAGTGATTGACACCGAGCGTGGCGCCGCACCTAAAGTATCGCCGCAATATGTAGCTGGGGTTAGCCGCGATGATGTCAGCAAAGAGGCCTCAAATCGTAACCCTGAGCCTGCCGTTGTTAAGGCTACCAAACCAAGAGATCCTAGTGTTGCCGTTGAGCTTGCCGCTGCCCAAAAAGTTGCCGAGCAAGTAAAGCAAGTCGCAAGCCAATTATTTGAAGCACTCGATGCAAATAAGGCTATCGATGTAAAAGTTGTTGATCCACTTGTTGATGAGACTTTGGCCAGCCTAAATCGAAATAACCAAGCCTTAATGAGCCTTGTGCATTTAAGCCGAAAATCACAAAAACTAGCAGATCATGCTTTTAGCACTTTTTGTATAGCGCTGAATATGGGAGTAGCGCTAAAACACTCGCCCGAAGAGCTGCAGGCGCTGGGTTTGGCTGCCTTATTACACGAGGCGGGCTGGCAGCATCTGCCTTTAAACCTGATGGGCAAGCGTACAAAATATACCGCCAACGAAGAGCAGCTTATTGCACGGCATGTTGATATAGGCCTGAATATGCTGCAAAGCTCTAATTTACCTGAGCTTGTGGGCCGTATTATTGCAGAGCATCACGAGCGCAATGACGGTACGGGCTACCCCAATTGCTTAAAAGGTGGCGATATTCACCCCCTGAGCCAAATACTGGCTATTGCGGACGCTTATGACGAGCGCATTCATCAACTGCAAGATAGGCCTGGCTTACTTCCCAGAAACGCACTGCAGCTGCTGTATAAAGAAACCAAAAAAGGCGCTTTCGACAGTAAAGCGATGACGGCTTTTATTTCCATGATGGGCGTTTATCCGGTAACAAGTGCCGTGCTGCTTGAAAGTGGTGAAAAGGGCATTGTGGTTGAGCACGATCAGCATGCACACACCACGCGAATAAAAATTATTTATGATGGTAGCGGAAAGGCGCTAGATAACCCGGTTGAAGCGTGTGTTACGCAGGCAGAGGAGGGGCGGTCGATTAAATCGTTATTGGACCCAGCTGATAGTCGCGTGGACCCATTTGGCTTATTGGTTTTTGTGACGCCTTAACTGTATGAACGCAGCAGCTGCTTGCTTGAATAATATGCTCAGTTTTTGGCCAGATCCTGTCGTTATAGTAGATCAGGCTGGGTTATTGGTGTGTTTCTCGCCTGCGGCACACGAGATCCTTACCTGGAACGATAAAGATTGTTTGGGTAATAATGCGCACGAGAGGCTTTGTGTTAATGCGCGTGGTCACAGTCACTCACTGGAGCATTGCCCATTTAATGCACCGCATAAGCATGCTCAGTGGCAGTCCGTTTTTTGGTGTAGTGGGCAGGGCGATTATTTATCTGTCGATGTGCGCGCTACAGTATTATCGGGTGACTGTGCTGGTTATGTTGCATGGAGCTTGCTGGATAATCGCGAGCGTATACACAACCACGCGGAGTTTGAAAAGTTTGCGCAATTTGTCGAATTAAGCCCGGGGCCAATGGTGGAGTTTGATGCGCAAGGGCAAATTTTATTTGCTAATGCAGCGATGCAAAACTTAATGGTTAGTGTGGGTTTTGATGGCGCAGGGCAATCTGAAGCTTTGCCCGCCGATACAGAAACATTATGCGGATTATGTTTGGCGAGTGCTAATAGCGATGGAGTGCCTGAAGCGGACACCGGGCTAGATTCGCCAGTGGTTGCATTAGGCGAGCGCTTTATTAAGTGGCACTTTTTAGCGTTAAACCAAAGCGGCCCTGCGGCGGAGCCTTCGGTTATCGCTTTTGCCTTTGATGTGACGCATCAACAGCGTGCACGTGAAGAGCTAGAAGAGGCAAAGCGTATAGCACGCCGTGATTTTTACGCAAAAATGATACACGAATTACGCACCCCGCTTAACGCCATTATGGGGTTTAGTGACTTACTATTGGCCCGCTCGAAGGCGAAGCTATCTGACCGCGAGTACAAAAACGTACAGGCCATAAGTAATGCCGGCTTTCAATTAAACGAGCTTGTTACCGATACATTGGACATATCCAAAATAGAAGCAGGCTTTATGGGGTTGGATATTGACGAGTTTGACGTTGGTAAGCTGTGCCAAAGTTTTTTGCCGCAAATAGAGTCGTTAGCCACAGTTAAAAACCTTACTTTTAATATCGACTTGCAGGGGGTGCCCCCCTTAAGGTCGGACCGGCAAAAGGTACGCCAGATTCTCATTAACTTGCTGTCTAACGCAATTAAATATACTCGCGAAGGCTCTGTCACATTAACGCTTAGCGCCCTTAAAGACGTGATGCAACTGAGTGTGGCAGATACCGGCGTAGGCATCCCTGAAGCTCAAAAGCACAAGCTGTTTAACCAATATTCCCAAATTGACGAGGCCCAAAACGCTGGTATTACCGGCACCGGCTTAGGCTTGGCGCTAGTTGGCGAATTGGTAAAAATGTTACAAGGTGAAATTACTGTCCATAGTGAATATAACAGCGGCAGCGAGTTTGTTGTGATTCTGCCATTGCAATATAGAGAGTCAAGCGCTTGATCGCTTGTATGGCCTAGCGCGATCCCCTAAAATGCACGGCAATACTTGAGCAATTTACTAAGATATAGCGAGGTTTTCTATGGATATTATGGACACAATTAAACAGCAAATTACTGATAATGCAGTGATTTTGTACATGAAGGGTTCACCAGACGCACCACAGTGTGGCTTTTCGCAGAAGGCATCACAAGCGGTTATGGCCTGCGGCAAGCGTTTTGCGTTCGTTGATGTTCTGACTAACCCAGACATCCGCGCAAACTTGCCAAAATACGCCAACTGGCCAACCTTTCCTCAGTTGTGGGCGGGCGGCGAGCTTGTTGGCGGTTGCGACATTATTATGGAAATGAGTGAGAACGGTGAGCTGAAAAAGACGATTGAAGCGGCTGTTCCAGACGAAGCGTAGAGCGAAAATAGGTTAATTGGATTTGAATGCAGGTATTGCAAAATAACTGATTGCCAAGCGATTTTGTAATGTTTCAAAACTTGAAAGCCCGCATATGCGGGCTTTTTTTGTGGGTTTGTATTTCTCTTTTTACCTGTAGCGTGACCAGATTAGTGTACTAGCGGGCTTAACAGCATCGTTTGGCGAGCATTCGCCACCGCCATCAGGATCTCCTTTGTTGAGGACTTCGGTATAAAAGTCTGTATGAACATCAATGGTGCCGGTTAAGTCATTTTGGGCATTATCAATACCAGCCGCTCTTGCCTCAGAGCCTATTAGCCCAAAAATCTGTGCATTGGACTTTTTGAGGCCATCCGGTGACTCAAGCTTAATCGTATTACCGGCAATCACCCTTCCAAATACTCCTAATGAGGAGGTGAAATATATATTCCCTCCTTGGTAAGAGACTGGATCTTCGTCGTTGTTCTCTTGCCCCGCCATTAGTGCGAATTGACCGACAAAATCTTCATCTGGGCTTGAATCTCTTGCCAAAGAACCATTTGTAATCTTGCAGTAATTCGTTGGATATGGAACAACGCCATTCTGCAGTGGATAGTAGGTTTCGGTAGCTATTGGTGTGATATTGACATCAGCAATATGCTGCTTATAGTCCACAGACAGATTTTGATTGAGACACAAGACCTCTTCTGGCACCGCGTTAATCGCTAAAAGGCGAACCTCCTCTGTTTGCATAATATGCCCTGCACTCATTATCGTAGTCAAAAAGTTACTATCATTTATACCGGTAATGAGCAGGTCCCTATCAAAATAGTAAACCCCAGGAGCAAGTTTTGCGGTTTTCTTTGTTATGGTCCACAAGCCTTTAGGGGCGATAGCTTCTATGACGCCTCTGTCGTCTACGGTTGTTCTTGGTGCGCGCGTATCATCACTTTCTAAAATTCTACTTTCATCATTAAAATCAATACATTTTTCAGTGGCGTTACCACAGATATTAAACCCAGTCTTTTCGCCAGCAAGTGTTTCAAGTGTATTGTCGTCAAGTAATTTATAGGTTTTTGCTGTCTCGGTTAAGCCGTTAATGTTTTGAACGGTTACGTGATTTACTGTGCCTACTCGGTGGAAGGCATAATTTGCTTTGTAGCTATCGGCGTCAGCAATCAAACTGGGCGGTAGATCTAGCGGGACATACTTGATCATCTTGGTTTCTACGGTTGTTTTAACCTCAGGATCTGTTTCCACGTTAGTGGCATCGGGAATGGGAGCGCAGTTGTCAATGCTCTTTCCAGCTTCTGCTTTTGCGATTGTGGGGCTTGATGTGCATATTATCGATCGAGCGGCTATAGTTTCATCTACGGTGCCACTGTATGTGTTAAATAAAACATCATTTAAGCTGTAGGTATTATTGAGGTTTTTTAAATTATTGCCCAGGCTTAAATCCGCACGGCTTAAAACGGTTGAGATGGTAGCGCTACTTTGGAAGTTAATGGCACCAAGTGGTGAGCCAGGTTCAACGGGATTTACTCTGTAGCCATCCGCTGTAAGAACAACCCCTTTGATCTTACCTAGAATTTTTACTCCAGCTTGTACATTTATGGCACTACCTTCGTGTATGCTCAAATTAATATTGTTTCCAGCAACAACCGTTCCTAGAGTTGCATTGGCAGCCGCGATTGTAATGTCTCCTCCGGCACTTATAGGTGTTTTTTCATCGATATTTGTTGAAGCAATATCAATATGGATGCTGCCGTTGGCTTGAAGTTCTGTTAGGGCGTAATCATTTCCGGATCCACTGAGAGATAAGTCACCAGTAACCTTGTATCGTTCAATACCGCGGATTGAGTGTAGATTGCTATCGCCGCTACCATAAGAGCCATCTACGATTATCTCGTTAAGGTCGCCTGTCATTTTGAAATCAATGTTTTGTCCGATCACATCGCCATTAAATCGGTTTTTACCTTCTGGGTAACATTGCTTTCCAGCAGAGCCTGCAACAATGGCATAAACCACGTTTAAAGTGGTTGCAGACTTGGATACAGAATCAACGGCATTAACCGTTATTTCAATGTGAGGCTTCCCGCTAACAGGATCAGTATAGCTAGAGTTAGCAATGACTTTCGATTTGCTTAGGTGAGCGAGTGGGCCGTCTAAGGTCATTGGTATTTCTAAGCCTGCAGCACCGGCAGCGTCGACTTCAGCTCTTAAATTGTCAAATTCGGCAGGTTCTAATTTCATTAAATAAGCACGGGTAGCCTCAGCCAAAGCCCATGCTGCAGACTGAGCATTAGATGAGGCGTGAGATGTTACCTGCTTATTCTGGGTGGATTTAACCGAGTAAATAACGCCAAGTGTAGATGCCGATAATGCAACGCCTACTAAAAGTACTATGAGTACTGTAGCAATGCCTTGTTGTCGTTTTATTGTTTGAAGGTTCATGATCAATACCTATTTATAAAACCGAGTTGCCGATGCAAACATCATGTGAAAGTGAGCGCACGGTTGGGTTTGTACTTTGGTTAATGTCGGTGCTGGAAAAATGGGATATTCGAATTAGCTTGGTTTGGTCTTCTGTGGGGACCATGCCGTATGGCGAGCATGCCTGCAGCCCATCAGTATCTTGAAGTTTAAAGGCAATGAGGGCTAAGTCGCCGGCCTTGGTATAGGCTGTATTTAGGCGAGACAAAACAGTGATGTTTAAAATTTCCACCTCAGCATCATCCCAAGCTACACCCGAAAGTAAAGATATGTCGTCACATGTGGCAGTAACACTGTTGTCAGTGGTTTCGAGTATCAATTTACGGCCTAAAACCCCGGCTTTAATATCAGGAGCAGTCGCTTCTATTTCCCTTAGTCTTTTGCAGGTAACGTCGGCAGCCTCTGAGTTTATTACGCCGCCGGTTCGCCAAACGAGTTGTTGTGCATCAATGATACTTAGGTGGGGGTTAACTACACCAGCTTCCACTTCCTTCAGGCCAAACCCAGCGCTTTGAATTTCATACGCCGAACGTGATAACGTCAACGCTGCGTTACCGTCGTGCTTTGTATCAAAGGTGGCATCAACGCTGGTTTTAGTGAGTGTTTTGTAAAGAGACAGGCTGCCCAGTATCCCTATCATGGAAACAAGTAACCCAATCATTAGGCCAATGAGAGTTGCGCCAAGCTGTTTTTTTGGCGCACAGCGCTTATTATGAGCAATACAATTTAGTGTTTTCATAGGGTTTCTATTGAGTTTGACTTACTTGCCCGACTTGAAGTAACGAGGTGCTAAGGTTGTCACTAGGCCCCTCCTGGAACGATACCGCCATGACAAGGGGTTGTTTTGTTTCAATCGTAATACCGCCCATATTTATTTCAATGGTTTTAATTTGGCCGGTTGCGCCATCGCAGATTAAATCGCTTTTGTATTCTAGGTTTTTGGTGTGTTTGCCGTTGGCAATACCTAAGCTATCACTTCCCCCGCAAATTTTAGTTAGTTGCCCTCCAGAGGCTATTCCCTCGAGAGTGGTAATAATGCGAGCTTGCTCTTGAGTTTGAGTTTGTACCTCTGCTACTTTGCCTGCAGTTCGAGCAATACCAACACCCACAATCCCAATCAATAAAACACCAATTAAAGATTCAATTAAAAAATCGCCGCGTTGAGTACGACGCATGTTTGTTACGTTTTTAGAAAAGCGTGGCAGTTTCATTGACGGATCCTTTATTAAAAGTGAATTGAGTATTGTTGACGACGCTGCCGTCAAGACAGTCGTCTACCGCTTTGCAGTTGGTGGTTGAGTCCGTATCTGCAATTGCGCCATTACCTGTAAAGCATGCACAGGTAAAGTCGATCAGTGCGCCCGCTGCGCCGTACTGGATATCTACGTCAGGTCGAAGCTCTGCGGTGAAGACTTCGTGATCTATTTTCTCTTGGGGGGTGAGATCACTGCAGTCTGCTGCGACTCGATTATCCTCGCCAACAGCCTTAGATTGCTTTCTTACACTCACACTCCGATCGCCGTCCGCATTTGTTTTAATGCAAAGTGCTGATGTAGCGCCAGTGGCGGGCACCGCTGTACCTTCACGAATAGCAATATTCTTAGCAAGGCTATAAGCGCGGGTAAAGTTAGTTTGCGTGCGCGTTACATCAGGCCCATCAATCCAAGCGCTTGTCATCGGCAACGCCACCATGGCGAGAAAAGCAATAATTGCAATGGTGATGAGTAACTCGATTAAGCTAAAACCTTTATTCATGCTTACAGCCACTCATCATTGCCAGGGGAGTATTTACAGCTACTTGATGGTAATGTCCTTGCGTTGCTTTGATTCAGGCCTAGCGTGCAGCCGGCGAGGGATGTGCCTGTAGGCGGAGCCGCAGATATGGTGTATGTGGTGGCTGTTGAGGTTACGGTGAAAACAAATTCAGCCGCTTTGGATGAAGGGCTCCAGCTTGTAAATTTATCTTTGATGTCTGCTAGGCCAGCATTGGTTAGCACTGGGTACGAAAGCGTACGCTGATAAACATTTTCGATCGCTAGCGATAAAGCCACTACATCAGCCTGCGCTGCCCGTAATTTACTTTTTGCGACATAAGCCTGATAAGAAGGCAGAGCAATACTCGCCAAAATACCAATAATCGCAATGGCGATCATTAACTCTATTAATGTAAACCCTTTTGTTTTGGTGTGGCCTTTTAGCGGCATGTTGCTTGTGCTCCAAACGTTTATGATTGTTATGGCGGTTTGTTCATTCAATATCGACGGTGGTGTGCCTAAAAACTGACGCTACTTCAGAGGCTTTTCAGGTACCCCTCGTCGGCATTCGGCAGATTATGCTATTAGTCACCGAAGTATAAAAACTTAATTCTTAGAACTAATGTAACACTAGACCAAAAAATTGGCGCTTTAGCGACGATAAGTGGCGCTTTGTCGCAACTGAAATGCACTTTTTTGACGGGCGGTGTGTGTTGTGCGGGCTGAAGCGACAGAATGTCGACTTATTGGCTTTAAAATTAATGTTTTAGTATGGGTTTTGCTGTTTTGATATTACTATTTGATGCATACTTTGCTAGCGGTTGTGCAGTTTGTCACAAAACGACCAAGGTATTGGCGCCATGCTTGTGGTGCTAGGAAGTCTCAACTACATATTGATAGAGAACAACAATAAAAGGGTATGACCTATGAGCTTAATATCATCAACTACAGCTGTTAATTTCTTAGCGATCAATTGTCCTGATTTTAATTCTACGAGCTACCCCGTTGAGGTGGCGTTGTCTTTGGCTAATGGCCGGCACTATCAAGCTTGGATTAGACCAATGAGTGACCGGTTTTCCCCTGAACTGGATGATGATATTAAAGAAGCCGTAAGGATGTACGGTAAATACCCCGATCAAGTCTGTAACGAGCTCAATATTCTATGTGCCGGTAATAACTTGTATTGCGACCACTGGGGGTTTACATCCAACTGGGTAGAAAACTTATTTTTTGCTGCCTGCGTGGATCGTCATTTCACCTGCAGCCCAATAGAAGGCTTGCTTGAAGAGGAGGAGCAGCTGAATTGGAACGCGCGCAAACAGTTTGTTATCGATGTGCTTAAAAGTAATGACCACACCGCTGGTGCTCAAGTTGAAGTGATGCAAGCAGTTGTAAACTTATTTTATCGCGAGCAGCCTACAGCCGCTGCTACTGAATACCCAGTGATCGCCACTTTGCAGTAGTGATTCCAGTGCGCTAGCGATAGTGGTGGGCTTAGCCCACGCCAGAACCCAAAAAGCCTTTGTCTATCGCAAAGGCTTTTTGGGTTCTGGCGTGGGTTGTTGTCAAAGCGCTTGTGGTATTCTCTTGCCAAAATTTTCTGAAGAGGCTTGGCGTGTTGTTGAATGTTGGGATTAACAAGGAGACTAATGAGTTTCGTTTTGGATGGTTGTTGGCGTGTTTATTTGCGGCTATTTTAATTCCGCCTTATTTTGATGGTTCGCCATTGTTTGATGTGGTGTGGAAGTTGGGTTTTTCGTTTGTGCTTATCGCCGCTATGTACTCTGTTACAGGCCCCAAAACGTTCTTGCTGCCAACGGCAATTCTGCTTATTCCAACGGTCAGTACAATATGGCTCGATCACTTTAGTCAGCATAGTGAAATTACCTTTTATCTTGATAATTTAACCTCGATCGTTTTTTTGGGCATTATTGTATTTTTTTTGTTGCGCTATATTCTAGGCGCCCAAAAAGTTACAACCAATGTGATATTGGCGTCGATGTGTGTGTATTTAATGCTGGGGCTTATTTGGGCCGCTATTTATGCCAATATCAATTTATTTTATGGTTCTGCATTTGCGGTTTCGTCCGGCGTTGAACTTGTCGATGTGGCGGGCAGGGAGATAATGGGCTTTTTTATTTACTACAGTATGGTGACCTTATCGACCTTGGGGTACGGCGATATTGTCCCTGTCCATAAGGTTTCGCAGGCTTGGGCGGCTGTTCAGGCGATGGTGGGGCAGTTTTATATTGCTGTATTGATGGCGCGCTTGGTCAGTTTGCATGCTAAATAATGTTTTTTACTAGCATGCAATCGCGCAGTTTCGACCCTGATCTTTGGCGCTGTACAGTAGCTTGTCGGCGCGCTGCATAATGCTTTCAAAGCTGCTGTCTTCAGTGTTTAGGCGTGTCACCCCAAGGCTGACGGTGATGCAAAAGTGTTGCTCTTGATAGTTTAAAAGTGTTTGCTCACACTGACCTCTAATGCGCTCGGCAATTATTTTAGCGCCTTCTAAATCGGCCTCTGGGCAGCAAACAGCGAACTCTTCGCCGCCAAGTCGACCGACTATATCTGATTCGCGAACGATGCTGCGGCAGCATTCGGCAAGGCTCACTAATGCCATGTCGCCAGCGGCGTGACCGTACCTATCGTTAACTAATTTAAAGTCGTCGATGTCGAGCATAATAACGGAAAGGCCGCGGTTGTAGCGTTTAGCGCGTGCAAACTCTGCGTGACTTTGAGTGAAAAAATGTCGCCGGTTATACACATGCGTTAATGCATCTGTTGATGCGAGTTGAGCAAGCTCTTTGTTGGCGAGTTCTAGCTTTTTTTGTCGCTCGCTAATTGCCAGTACTGAGCGTATGCGCGCAGCTAATACTTGAGGCTCCGTTGGTTCAAGTACGCATTCGTGCGCACCTAAGTCGAGGCTGTATATTAGCGTTTGGGGGTCTGAGCAGGAGGCTATAACTAAGACGGGGACCGATTTTGTTTTTGTCGCCGATTTAAGCTCGATAAGTGTATTGATTGTCTGGTCTTGCCAGTTATCAACGGTGAGTACGATAATGTCAGGAAGCTGAGTGTCGCAGTTGGCTTTGCAGGGTTTGCCAGGTCTTGTAATGGCGGCTTTGTACCCTTCCTGCTGGAGGTAAAACTCGGTATTTTTAGCGCGCTCAACGTTTTGGTCGACAACTAAGGCTCGGGTCATTTGGATGGGGTCCTTGTGGTGACATTAACCTTAACTCAGTATAGAAAACTTTTAGTGCTTTGCTTCTTTTTTGTCAGAATTTGTATGAGGTCACAGCAGCGCCAAGCAAGCGGCGGCTTGTTGGCGCATTCAATTGTGTTTAGGGGTGGCGCTTAGTGAAAAACTTTGGGGATATTGAGGCTGGCAAGGCAAAGCTCGTCAGATGCAGCATCGTGGTCCGCGTTGAGTTCTTGCGGGCCAAGCTTGGCATTAAGTCGCTGCTCGGGTTTTACTCGATCAATAACTTTGTTTAATCGCACAATCGTTTGGTGCAATTCAGTAATTGCAATATTGAGGTCGCTATTATCTTGCCTGGTATCAATGGTGCTGCGGCGTTCGGGGGCTTTGCGGTTGCTCATATATCCTCCGGAAGACCGAGCGGTGCTCGGTCAGTGTCAGTTCGCTAAGTGTTAGGGCGTTACTGGGGTTAGTCCCAGCTAAGGGCGCCGCCTGTTTGGTATTCGATCACACGCGTTTCAAAAAAGTTCTTTTCTTTGCGCAAATCCATGATTTCGCTCATCCAAGGGAATGGGTTTTTCGCTCCTGGGTAGGCTTCTGGCAGGCCAAGTTGTGCTAATCGGCGGTTGGCGATGAAGTGAAGGTATTCTTCCATAATACCTGCATTCATGCCGAGTACACCGCGGGGCATGGTGTCGCGTGCGTAATTGATTTCTAGCTCAGTACCTTCAAGAATCATCTGTGTAATTTCTTCAACAAATGATTCAGTCCATAAATGTGGGTTTTCCAACTTAATTTGGTTGATGACGTCGATGCCAAAGTTAAGGTGCATCGATTCATCGCGCAGAATGTATTGAAACTGCTCGGCAACGCCGGTCATCTTGTTGCGTCGGCCCATAGATAGGATTTGCGTAAACCCGCAATAGAAGAAGATACCCTCGGTGACAACATAGAAGCCAATAAGATTACGCAGAAGCTCTTGGTCGGTTTCTGGCGTGCCTGTTTTGAACGTTGGGTCAATAATGCCACTTGTGTGCGATATGCTCCATGCCGCTTTTTTAGCAACAGAAGGTACTTCGCGGTACATATTGAAGACTTCGCCTTCGTCCATACCGAGTGACTCGATGCAGTACTGGTAGGCATGTGTGTGAATGGCTTCTTCAAATGCTTGGCGCAATAAGTATTGACGGGCTTCTGGGCATGTAATGTGGCGGTAAATAGCCAGCACTAGATTATTGGCTACTAGGGAGTCGGCTGTAGAGAAGTACCCTAATGAGCGCATAATGATGCGGCGCTCGTCGTCGCTAAGGCCATCTTTGCTTTTCCATGTTGCAACATCTTGCGTCATGTTAATTTCTTGTGGCATCCAGTGGTTTGCGCAGCCATCAAGATATTTTTGCCAAGCCCATTCGTACTTAAAGGGAACAAGTTGGTTCAGGTCTGCGCGGCAGTTGATCATGCGTTTGTCGTCAACTTGTACGCGCTGGGCACCCATTTCAAGCTCTTCAAGCCCTGGGGTCGGGTCAAGATTGGCGATAGCTTCTTGTGCTTCGCGAACGCTATCCGAAAGTGCAGCTTTAGGTGCCGAGGATGCAGTGCTTTCTATTTCAGCTGAAACTTGTGCTTTTGGGGGGGCAGCATTTGCCGGAGCCTTCGGGGTTGGCTTGGTTTCAGTTGCTGTATCGTCGCCGTACTCGTCCCAACTTAACATAATGGGTAATCCTGTAATTGCCTAATGATGAGGGTCTGCTTTAGTGTGCAAGGTGCTTGCTCTAGTTGATGTCTGCCTTGGTAGCTTAAAAGGAGTAAAAACTATAAAGGGCTATCGAAGCGCGCTCTTGCTGCAGTTGCGATCAATATAGTCACCAACACTTTAAAACACAACATGTAGTGGTTAAAAAAGTTTTAAGCACTACATATGTACCTGTCGTCCACAAGTTATCCACAATTAGGCGTTTTTTAATCGCACTGCAGCGGCAGTTTATATTTCGTTAAGTGATAGCGAAGGCTATGCGATAATGCGATGCCCAAAAGAGGATTGTTCTGTGTTGCCTGTTTTATATTCTTTTCGTCGTTGCCCTTATGCGATGCGAGCGCGTTTGGCTTTGGCTATGAGTGGCTGTGCTGTTGTGTTAAGAGAGGTGAGTTTAAAAGCAAAGCCCAGTGATATGTTAAAAGCTTCACCTAAAGGCACCGTGCCGGTAATGGTGTTGCCTTGCGGTCGAGTGATTGATGAAAGCCTCGAGATTATGGCGTGGGCTTTTGAGCAGGGTCAGGGTTGTAGTGGCAAGTCCGGGGGGGGGAGCTTAAGTGTGCCGAACCTAAGTAGCCTAAACCTCAGCAGGTTAAACCATGCTCTTATTGAGGTGAATGATACCCATTTTAAATGTTGGTTAGATCGCTACAAATACGCTGATCGCTATCGTGACTATACGCAAGAACAATCGCGGGCCGAAGCATCGGTATTCATCATGTCTTTGGAGTCGCATTTAAAGCACCAGCCGTACCTTTCTGGCGAGCATTTTGGTTTTTTAGATGCCGCTATTGCCCCGTTTGTGCGGCAATTTTCGGGTGTTGAACCCCATTGGTTTGAGCAACAGCGAGATTGGCCACATGTACTTGAGTGGTTGTCGGCTTTTAAGTGTTCTGAGTTGTTTTCGGCAATTATGCTCAAGTATTCGCCTTGGTGCGCACAAAAAGACAACGCAGAGGTGTGTTCATGGGGGAAGTAAATCAGGCAGCACTAAAAGAGCAGGCGCTTTTGGCGACCCAAGCTTGGTTTGAGCGAGTGGTTTTAGGCTTGAATTTATGCCCGTATGCTCACCAGCCAGCTAAATCCGGGAGCATTCGCTTTTGTACTTTTTTTGAAAGCGATGAAGAAAGTTTGTTTGAGTGCTTAGCGCGTGAGCTTGAATTGCTGGCTAATAGCGCCGCTGGCGAGCTTGAAACAACACTGATTGTATTGCCTGTAGGGTTTGAAGACTTTTTCTTTTACCTTTCAATGTTAGAGGCCGTTGATAATTGGCTGGCAAAAAACGGTTGGGAAGGGCTTTTTCAGGTGGCGAGCTTCCACCCTAACTACCAATTCGACGGATCTAGTGCTGATGATAGAGGCAATTTAACGAATCGCTCGCCTTATCCAATTCTGCATCTATTGCGTGAAGAAAGCTTAACGAAAATAGTCGATAGCGGAGCTGATACAGCCGCAGTGCCAGAGCGCAATATAGCGCGCATTACTGGCCTGACCGATGCAGAAGTTGGCGAACTATTTCCATACATACATCAAAAACCGCTATAGCGCGGTTTTTGATGTAAAAGCAAAAAGCCTTACTGCTGTTGTGCTTCAGCCATATCTGTAATGGCTTTTTCCACGTAAGTTTGCAATGTTGCGGGTGATTCTTGCAGTAAAATATCGATATCGCGCGTTTCACCGGTGTCGATACTGCGCTCTATAATTAATTTATGGGCCGCGGCTTCGACAATTTGAGCAATAACAACCGGTTGCTCAAAAAATACGTCTGGGTTTTTGCTGCAGTAATGTGTAAAACCATAAAGCGCTTCGATCACTGCGCTTTTAAAGTATGCGGGGTGAATGTGGTGCGTTAGTTGGTCTATGTGTTGGGCAAAGCTTGCTTCGCTGGGTGTCATGGAGCTGCGGGTTAATTCGCAGTCGAGTGTAAAATCCTGCATATCTTTGCCGCCAAAGACAATGTGGCGGGCTTGGGCAAGGCTTTGCCAAATTTCCAGCAAGAAGTCTTCGTCAAAGTTGGTAATTAACCCGCGCTCAACACGCCACTCAAACCAATCGGTATCAATGGCGTGCGCTGCTTCGGCATCGCTATTGGCAATGCCTGCATAACTTGCGCGCTTGTTGTTATAAGCTTGGGTAACGCCAAGAGAAAAGAGCTGGCGCTGTGACTCAAGGATGGTCTCAATTTTATTCAAGATATAGGATGGTGCTTGGGCGCCAAGCTCTTCTAAGGATAAAGGCTTGCCTTCTTCTTGCTTACAACACAAACGCAGCAAATTATGGAGTTGAACTGACCCTAAGCCTTTAAACAGGTCGGGTCGCGTACGCATTAGGCCGCCTATAGTGGCGAGAACCTCTTGGATGAGTGTGTGTTCTAGCGCGCTTTCAGTGACTTCGGAAATATCCTTATAAATCTCGGCATTGGGTTTAGCTTGCGCAAGGGTAATAAGCTTTTTCTGTTGATCGCCCACACTAATCGATAGGTGGCGGGCTGCAAGCATTGTTAGTGCGTCGCCAAGATCAATATGAGTGTGCCCCAAAATGGAAAAGCACGTACGAGCGCTTAGCCATTGGTTCTTAATTTGAGCGTTGAAGTATACATGTTTGATTAAGTCTTTAAGGCGAGCGTGCCCACCGCAATTGACATCATTATCGTTGACGTTGTCTTCTAGCGACCGACCCTGCATGAAAGCATTAATGGCATCGAATAGAGCTAAGTCAGAATCCGCACTAAATAAAGGGGCCGCCTCAGTAATTAAGTGTTCTTGAACAAGTTTGGGAGCGTACTCGCTAATATCGCGTGAGCGTGTTTTAAAAGGGGTTAGGCATAAGTTGGGTAAATGTAATTGGTTGTCGCGTGCTGCGCGTAGTGCAAGATTGGCTGAGGCATAGCCCACATGCTCGTGTTGGCTGCGTAATTGTAACTGCCATAGTGCATCAAAAAACTCAGCGGCGCCGGGTGTTTCGCAAAAACGTTGATCAACCATCCAAGTAAATACAGCCACCTCTTGGCTTAACCAGTGGTTGTGGATATGGGCGAGTTCACGCTCGATATTTTGCGTTGCCAGTGTGGTATCAAAACTACGGTAACCATTTTGTTCGCTTTGCAGCCATGACAGGCACAAACAGTGTGTACCGTTAATGGTATAGGTTTGGCTTGTGGCTAGGCTTTGTAAGCGGCGAGAAGGGCGGCCGGTTAGCCCCATGGTATCGTTGGCGCCTACTTGAGTGTATGCCTGCACCAGGTGCGGCGCAGAAATCACTTTGACAGGGTTGATGTCGTCGAGCGATTCGGCAATAACGCCATGTTTGGCAAGGTGCTGTTTGATCTCGTCGTTTTCAGCCAGTACAACTAAAGCTATTTGGCTTTTGGTAAAGCGGCGCGAGCGGCGGCGCATCACAAGTGGGTCTAGGTCGTCTTTGGTGACGTAACCTTCATCAAGCAGCAAGCCTGTGATGTACATGCTTTGTGCCCATACCAATGGCACGTTTTCGTTGGCGACACGCTTTTGGCTACGTGGATTTTTGCGCTCGGCATCAACGCTATCGGTAGGCACATAAAATAGTTCGGGCAGTAAACCAAAACCATCAACATTGACCATCAGCGACTCGAGCTTCTGGCGATAGGCTTTGGCCTGTGTTTTGTCGTCTTCAAAGAGCGCTTGAATGTAAAGGTAGGTATAGAACAACGGCCATTCGGATTCGATATGCTCAAAACTGGCAAGCTCCGAGTGTTCGTAATAAATACGAGAGCTTTCTTCAATCGCTGTTTGGTGGCCGTCCCACAAAAAGCGCTTGCAGCCGTATTCACCAGCTAGCTTGCTTAAAATTTCGTTTCGTGTGGTTTCTATTTGTTTTTTGTTGCCAACGGCAAAAGCTGGGAAGCCAATAATGCTGAGTAGGGCGCTATCGACTTCTTTTGACAGGGACTCCCTTGGGAGCAGGCTGGCAAGCGTGTTGCGCGCCAGTGATACGGCGTCAGGGATGGTGTGAATAACGGCGCGCTTGCTGGCGTTTGGACCAAATAGGTTAAAGCCATCTAGGGCTTGCAGGGCCGCTTTTGCCATGCCAACGGAGCTGGCATTAATTTCTGGTTTGCCGTTATTGATTTTATTGCCGCGCTCCCAAATGCCAAAGTCGGGAATGCGATAAGCGCTGGAAATGTAATAGACCAAGTTCTGAATAAAATCGACTTCACCAAAAGTGCGAATAATGCGCAGGCCAGAGCCTGTCATTTGCGCCATCATCAATAAAAATATTGAAGTGGCATCTATCTGTAAGTGGCCCCACGCATCATCAGCAACAACCGGAAGCCCGGTGGCTGTATCGTATTTTGCATGCAGTGCATCAAGAGGGTGCAGTGTGTGTTTAAATTTTTCGACTTTATCGGCTTGCCGCATCATTGATAGTAGTAAGCCACGCATCAATTTAATGGTGGTTTGCTCAAGTTGATCTGCGCGCTCACTTTCGTGCTGCCTACGATAAGCTAGCCCCAGCGCCCAAATACTCATAATGGAATAAACGTTATCGCGTACCCATGCGTCGGTGTAATCACCGTGGGTGGTAACAGCCGTGCTGGCAGGCATTAGCCCTGTTACAGGGTGTTGACGGCACATAATAACGGTTTCGACTTGATCAAAAATAGCGTCGAGCTTTTCACGATTATTCATAATTAAAGGCACGTATTGTGTGAAACTATTGGTGGCCGCTGGGTCTTCTCTGGGTGCGATAAGCCCGTGCGGCATAAATTTGTGCGATCATTTAGCAAGTTTTTAGGTCGACTAAAACGGCGTTGTATTTTCTTAGCATAGACAATAAAAGTGCATAACGACCATTAGTATAGGGGCTTTGATTATAACAAGAGCAATTTAAACGCCAAAGTGAATTGGACGGTCAAATAAATCTTAGGTGAGCCTAGTGTAGCGCTAGGCTGCCGGCGTAGCGTGAAGGCTTTGCAAGCGCCGCTGAATAGAGGCTTCTATGCCCTCAATGTCGAGTCCTATTTGGGCGAGCTGCTCTGAGCGTTTAGCGTGTTCGATATAGCTATCGGGCAGGCCAAGGTTTAATGTTGGGGTGGTTATGCTGTTTTGAATAAGCACTTGGTTAACGGCGCTGCCTGCGCCACCTTGGATGGTGTTTTCTTCTAGGGTTACAATTAAGCTGTGTTGTTGTGCCGCTTTTAATATGGCACTGGTATCCAGCGGTTTTACCCAGCGCATGTCAATTACGCTAAAGCCGTGCTTTTGCGCTACAGCTTGCGCAGATGGTAGTAGCACACCGAAATTGAGAATGCATACACTAGCGCCCGTGAGAATCGCTCGGCTAGTCCCAATAGGGAGGTCGGCAGCTGTTTTATCTATCGCTACACCTAGGCCAGTGCCGCGCGGGTAGCGAACAGCAGATGGCCCTTTAAAGGCATAGCTGGTATTCAGAAGTTGGTAGCATTCGTTTTCATCGCTGGGGGTGGCGATTGTAAGCTCGGGTATACAGTTAAGGTAAGAAATATCAAAATTGCCGCCGTGCGTTGGGCCGTCTTCGCCGACAAGGCCTGCGCGGTCAATGGCGAAAGTAACGTCAAGCTTCTGAATGGCAACATCGTGTACCAGCTGGTCGTAGGCGCGTTGTAAAAAGGTTGAATAAATAGCCACAACGGGTTTTTGCCCTTCGCAGGCCATTCCAGCGGCTAGGGTCACAGCGTGTTGTTCTGCAATGGCGACGTCAAAATATCGGTCGGTAAAGCGTTCCGAGAACTCAACCATCCCCGAACCTTCGCACATAGCCGGTGTAATACCGACAAGGCTTGGGTCTTGCGAAGCGGTATCGCACAACCATTGCCCGAACACATCCTGGTACTTCAAACGTTTTTGTTGAGGCTTTTCAGGTTTCGGCTCAATTTTGTTGAGCGCATGATAGCCTACGGGGTCTTTTTCGGCCGGTGTAAAGCCTTTGCCTTTTTGGGTAATAATGTGAAGCAGCTTGGGGCCTGGTATCTCACTCAGGTTTTTTAAATCGTGGGTCAAACGCGGTAGATCGTGACCATCAATCGGGCCGACATAATAAAAGCCTAGCTCTTCGAATAAGGTGCCAGGCGATACCATGCCTTTCATGTGCTCTTCTGTTTTGCGCACTAATTCCGAGGCTTGAGGTAGTCGCTTAAGGACTTTTTTCCCGCCTTCGCGAAAGCTGGTATAGGCTTTGGACGCCCAAATTTTAGAAAAGTAAGTGGCTAGTCCGCCAACATTTGGCGAAATAGACATATTGTTGTCGTTCAATACTACTAGCAGGTCAGCTTTGGTGTGCGCGGCATGGTTGAGCGCCTCAAACGCCATGCCAGCAGTCATGGCGCCATCACCGATAACTGCAACCGCTTTTTGTTCTCTGCCTGCCATTTGCGCACCCAGCGCCATACCTAAAGCTGCACTAATTGAAGTGCTTGAATGGCCAACGCCAAAGGCGTCGTAGTGGCTTTCGGAGCGTTTAGGGAAGCCAGATAAACCGTTGTGCTGGCGTATAGACCCCATGGCATCTCGGCGGCCCGTTAATATTTTGTGGGGGTAGGTTTGATGGCCAACATCCCATACCACGCGGTCGTCCGGTGTGTTGAGTACATAATGCAGAGCAATGGTTAGCTCCACGACACCTAGCCCAGCACCAAAGTGCCCCCCCGATTGCCCTACAGTAAATAATAGGAATGCGCGTAACTCTTTAGCGAGTTGTGGCAGTAATTTTTCGTCGAGTGCGCGGACATCCGCAGCCCCTTGAATGGTATCAAGCAGTGGCGTGTCGGGGCGTTGGGAGGGAATTTCGTCAAACATGTATACAGCTTAAACAGTAATGAGCCGGCATTGTATTGCGAGTTCACAATGATTAAAAGCGCGACACTACGATATTGCGCCCAAACGAAGACTAAAACCCGCCTACTTGCTTAGTGTAGAGGCAAAACATGCAGCCAAATAGTTAAGATTTTGGTGTCAAGGGGAGCGTATGGGCTTGATCAAACATTGCTACCGTCAGTACGCAGGGTGAGCGCTTAGAGTTGTAGTATTGCTTGTAGAGCCGCGATTGTTTTCTAGGCATTCAGGTGCCGAGAGAGCGTGCATGGAGCCTATCCCAATATAGCGCCTAGCCCCAACGAGGATTCGCGAGGCTAGGCTTTGGCGCGCAAAGTCGTAGATGGCTTGAGCGGCCTAGGGAGTGATCAATTAGCACTCAATTTCATCGATGGCTGATTAGTTTCGATGTTTTAACACGGGGTGGGGTTTACTCTGTTGCGATAAAGAATGCATTATCCCAAAAGGCGCCGTACATTCCGGTGTCATCAATAGTCTGATACATGCGTATAAGCGCACTTTGGGCGCCTTCTGGCGCAGTAACGCTTCCGCCTAGCGTTTGCCAGTCGGTACTGGTTGTTGTTTCATAGCTGCCACCAAGTTGCTGGCGGCCGCTGCAGTCGATGTTTTGCATCCAAGCAACTCTTAATAATCCGTTGCCCTGCTGGGAGGATAGTTGATCCTGTTTGAAGCTTACGCCAACTTTAAAGCTTTTGTTTGCCCCGATGTTAACGCATTGGCTTAAGGCTTCGCCGCGTATTTTTTTGCCAAAGTTAGAGTTAGCCGTGATATGCGCACCGCCAGACACCTCTTGCCCGCCATATTCATTCCACTGCGCAGGCCAGCCTGTTTGCCAGTTTTCTAATCCATTTTCAAAATCGCTGTTGTATAAGTGATTTTCACCAATGGGGCGCGTGTACTGGCTGAAGACGGGTTGTGCTGTAGTGTTGTTGTCTACCTCGGTTAGGGAGAATTCGATTTCATCCCAAAGGGCTTCAGCAGGCTCGCCACCTTCATTAATGTGGACAATTTCAACCATAATAGATTTCGCACCTAAAGCCGGTACGAGGTCTGTCTTTGATAACTTTTGCCAGCCAGGTGCGGCTGTTGGATTGAGTTGAGCGTTGTACTCGCCACCAGTGGAGCAGTCGTCAGAGGTGAACGAGACCACGCGAAGCTCATCGTTGCGTAGGTCGGCTGAGCCCTCTTGTTTAATAAATGCGCTAATGCTGGCCTTGCCTATACCGGTAACGGGTAGGCATTGGCGCAAGCGGGTTTTACTCGCGACATCCCCTCTAGAGTAAGCCCGTAATGCCGTGGTGCCGGCGGTGCCTTCTTTAGGGAGTGTTTCGGCGTCCCCTCTGACCAACCAGTGATCCACATGGCTTTCGAAGTCACCGTTTTTTAGGAGATCATCTCCAATAGCTAGGTTGCGTTGGTCATTTTTATTGAAGCCTAAATCGCTTATTTCGCTAATGCTTAGCTTGGTTGAACTTACCGTATTTGGTGGGCAATCGGCTTGGAATAATGGTGTGCCGTCTGGCTGAATGCATTTGTAGATGTCTGCAAACGTTGCTGGAGCAATCGTCAAAAGTACGGAGCAAAGCAGTGGAAGCCGAGGCTTGCTAAGAATCATAGAGTTTCCATTAACCAGTATGGGGCGTTACCACGCTGCAGGATTTCGCCAAGCAGGCCCGTTGCAATTGTGTAATGGACTAATTAAACGTCAAAAAACCAGTAACCTCAATATTGAAGCGCTAAATAGCGCGATCTATACGAGCGGAATATGAATAGGGATGCACTTCTCACATTTAAACATCGCATATCAAATGTGAAAAGTGCGGTTGCGTGACTAAAAACTGTATTTCACGTCAATGCTAAAGGTACGGCCAATTTCCATGTTGAATACTTCAACGCTGCCGCTGGAAGTATCACGTTCAATACTTTTCTCGCCGTCTAAAATATTTTTTATTTTAGCTTTAACTGAGACCTGGTCGATGGGGTAGTACGAATAAGTAAGGTCTAAAGAGTTGAAGGGTTGCTCCATGGCATCTGGCTCGCCTAGTCTGCCGGCAAAAAATAGGCGTTCTCCAAAGACGTTGTAGGCCAAGGTTGCTGAGTGTTCACCATTGGGTGAGTCAAAGCCAAAAATCATGTTGACGGCGTAATCTGAAGCTCCTTGTAAACCACGCTTTTCATTGGTGGGAGAGCTGGCGTTTTCACCCGCTATGAGCTCGTGATCAAGTAGTGTGATATTGCCTTGAGTGAAAAATGGGTCCAGCGTTGAATGCAATGAGCCCAAACCTTTCATAAATTCAAGTTCAACCCCCGCTACTGTAGCGCTCTCAGCGTTAACCACCTCAAGCGCGGTGTTGCCACCTGCAGCAGGCGTTTGAAAGTATTCAATGGGGTCTTCAATATCTTTTGAAAATAACGAGATGGTGAGTGAGTCGCCACCGCTGAAAAACCACTCAGCACGTAAATCGATGTGATCTAAGTAGGACGATTTTAGTTGGCCGTCGCCGGTTACCGAAAAGCCCGTTAGTGGGTCAATATAGGCACTGGATGATAGCTCACGCATATCGGGTCGAATGGCTGTCTGTGCAAAACTTAAGCGCAATTGAAAATCATCAGCCCAGAAGTTATTGGTGATGTAAGTAAACGCAAGCGAAGCGAAAGTATCGTCTTCTTCTCTGACGGCATCTACAAAATACTGCTCGATTTCGCTTTGTGGGGCATTAGGGTTTTGAATTAGGGGGCTGTGGTCGTACGCAAGAGGGTCCCAAGCTAAAGTGACTTGTTGATAGGCCTCCTGACGAATCCCCAAATTAACCCGCCATGTGTCTCTAATTGTTGCATCAATGTTACCAAAAATAGAATTGTTTTTAACTGTGGCAATGTAGCTTTCGTTATTGCTTCCTACTGTGCCGATGGAAAATTCATTATCGTTGTTAACAATATTTTTGTCGGAATAGAATTGTGTTGTGTCTTGGTTGAATAATGCGCTGTTAATTGCAATATCATGCTCAATGGCAAATTGAAGCTGTTTGTATTCTCTGTTCTTTTGCCAGTTGTCTAAGCCTGTTGACAACGTTATTGCAAGTGAAGCTGTTTCAATGGGGTAGAAGAGCTTAAAGCCTTCGTTGTCGAGCTCATCTTCCAGCTGGGTAAAGCGATGATCTGCTACCGTTTTTCCTGAAAATACGGAGCTTTTGGGCTCTTGGTTTTCTAGGCTATAAAAAACGCGGCTGTTGATGTTGGTTTCGTTGGGAAGGTCTGTTGTTGAGGTGCTATCAGAAATGTACCACTCAAACTTTAAGCCTTCTAATGCGCGCAGGGCATCCCAGCCAAGTAGATCAAGTGTGTCGGTTCCCAATTCATGGCTTCCGCGTATTTGGTTAATACGCATTTCGCGCTCTTCAAAACGTATCGCGCTATCGCGCTCCCCCTCGCCACTTGATAGTGGATTATTACCGTCGTTGCCGAACTGATCAACCAGTGCGGCGGAATCTTCTGTGTTACGCAAAAATATATGGGTTGTCTCTATACTATTGTCAAAATTTAAATTGAGCCCCATGGCTAAATTGCCCATCACATTGGTCGTTTCGGTTGACTTCTTTGTGAAAGTTACGTGTTCGGTGGGGTTGTCCAGCTTGCGTTGAGTAATGTTTTTATTTCTGGACTCGCGTTCGAGTTTCGTATTCGCGATTATGCCGAACTCAATGCCTTTGCCAACATCAAAGTTATTACCCAACGCACCTTCAAACGAATAGTCTTGGCTGGGGTCTTTTGCGGTGATGGTGTTGTCACGTTTAATATCGAGAGCGATATTACGGTTTAAACGTTGCGCTTCAGCGTATGCGGCTTCATCTGAAAGGGCGGGTGTTTGATTTTGTAGCGTATTTTGGATGTTGTTAGTGCTAATGTCGCCACGGTAGTCGTCGATGGCACTCTGGATGCCGCCGGATAAAGCCCGAGATTCATCGCTACCCCATTTTTCGTCGCCGTTATAAGTAAGAAAATCACTACGCGAAATGGAATTTTGTTTTAAGCCTAGCTCAAGGTTGAAAACGATATCATCAGGCACGCCCGTAGTGCGAATGTCCACAGCGCCGCCGCCAAAATGAGCTGGCATATTAGCAGAATACACTTTTTGTACAGACAAGGATTCAACAATAGACGTTGGGAAAATATCCAGCGGTATTACGCTGCGGGTAAGGTCCGGTGAGGGGACCACTGCGCCATTGAGTAGTGTTGAAGAATATCGTTCACCAAGGCCTCGGACATAGACAAACTTATCGTCAACAAGCGTAATGCCGGGTACGCGGCGCAACGCGGCGGCAACATCGGAATCGCCGATGCGACTGATTTGTTCGATGCCAATAATATCAACTGCTACAGATTGGTCCATGCGTTCGACAGCTAAAGACTCGGCGCCGCTTTTTAAACGTCCAAACACCTGAACTTCTTCAATCGGTGGGGGCACATCTTGTGCGTAAGAAATTGAGCTAATTGCGACACTTAGCGCAGACACTGCAAAGCCAGTTTTTTTTAGTGGGAATTTATCCATATATGTTGACATAACACACCTAATAATCTTTTTAATCTTGGACATGAAAAGGGCGCCACAGCGAGGCGCCCTTTATTCTTGCGTTTAAAAGGTACGGGATTAGTTAAACCAAAGTGGCTCGCCGTCGTGTAAACCAAAAGTCCAATCTTGAGTCCAGTCACTCGTTTTGGTGACTGCGCCGATGTAATCAGTATTTACAGGCGTTGCAGTTGTTACGTTGCCGTTTATTTTCATGTCAGCTATTGGCAGCGAATAGAAACCATCAAGAATGGCAAGGTTGTCAGCGTTTAAATCGATGCCGGCATCTTCTGTATCCGCTTGGAATAGTTGGTTGCTTGCGTCAGCGCTTAACCATGCTTCAACCGTCGTGTCATTAGGTAGTGATTTGCCACTGGTTAAATCTTGGCATACGAATATGGAGCCCTTGACGCTTAGGTCTCCGCTTTGCGCTGCAGCTTGATCTTCTGCGTTATTTAAATTGAAGCAAAAGTTATGCGTAGCGTCTTTTTCCGCTGGGTCTGAGTCAGCTGCATATGCTGAAGTCACTAATGCGTTCTCAAGCGTTAAAAAGTGAGCTTCTCGGGCGCGGATGCCTTGGCTGGGGTCATGTGTGCCTTGTTCAACCCCTGAAGTAATGCAGGTAAGGTTTTTAATTGTTGCGCGAGAATTCAAACCTTGGCTAATTAATTTTTGCTTAAATTCTTCGGTTTTACTGCTGTAAGAACCTATGCCATCTGACTCTACGCATCGGTTGCCGTTGTCTTGACTATGAATAACTAAAGCATGATCAATAGTGCCTTGGTAGCCTTCGTCGATATCGATTGAATCGTCGCGTACGTAAAGTGCTACATAGTGATTAATGTTGACGGCGCCGCCAAACATCTCGATGCCGTCATCATAAGTTGAGTAGGCTTGTAGGTAATTAACGCTTGTGCCTGAACCCACTGCGTCAAACGAAATGCCGTTTAGTTCGTTACCCGCGCCAACTTCTGCACCAGTATGCTTAACGATGAAATACTCGAGTACGCCAGAGCTATCTGCATTGTTAGCGCCACCGTAGTGGGTTGTACCGACACCGCTTTTACCTTCGGCTTCTACGTGGCAATTAGAGGTCGTAATAGCGGCATCATCAATGGCGTAATCGCCGTAGTCACATTTATTGGTAATACCGAAGCCGTTAATGATCATTCCGCCCCATTGGCTCACATCGTCGAAGGCAACATTACCCTCAATATCGCTTTTGGCGGTGATAGTGATGGGGTTTAGTGCCGTGCCTTTTGCCATGATTTGGGCGCCGCGGTTGATAACTAAGTAGTTGTCTTTACTTTCAAAAGCCACGGTAACGCCAGGTTCAATGGTCAGGGTTGCTGCGTCGCCACCTTGTGTAATGCCTGCGGCGGCAAGATCGGCGTCGCTGCTGTAGTTTTTGCCTATCATCAAGCTGCCTTTGAACAAGTGCACGCCAGGAATTTCGGCAAGAGTAATGTCTGATGTTATGGGTTTGTCGAGGTCGGCAAATTTAGCCAAGTAAACACAGTCCGCTCCATCAAACGAGCCTTTAAAGGTTGTTCCGTCGACCGCGTAAGATGCACAAGGGTTGGCGTCAACGATGGGGTCGGATACGTCTGGGTTATTGATGACGGTGCTGTTGTCATCTGATGCTTTGCTAGCATCGATATTGACATCTCCGTTGCTACCACAACCCGCCAGGGCAGCGGCAAAAGCATTAAGGGCAAATATAGTTTTTAAATTCATGGGAGTAACTCCGTTAGTTCAGTAATCAATGAAATCAGTATTCGGTGCGTGTCGTTTGTAATGCATACAAAGATTTAGGCGCCAATATTTGATGGCCGACAGTGTCGTCGAGAAATATGAAATTCTTGGGTCAGAAATGTGAAGGTTTTATTGCAGAATGGCTTTTAACGTCCGATTGAGGGCGACTAATGGGTGCTTTGACTATCGCTTTAAGGTCTAGCGTGTCAAAATTGGCGTTTTAGCACTCATGAGGCAAAGCTGATGAGCGAAAACATATCTGCTACACGCTTGAACACATTGATCGACGAGCCGGATCAAGAGTTTGATGTTAGGGCGGCGCTGTTTTTTCAAGGTAAAGAATACGCATTGTTACCTAGCAATTTACCCTTTCAAATAGGCCGCGATGAGACCGTTTGCCAGTTGGTTGTTGATAGCGAGCTCGCTTCGCGCAACCACTGTGCAATTGTGATGAAAGATGGTCAGTTGGGTTTGTTGGATACCAGTACTAACGGCTCTGTTGTAAAGTTTGGTCGTGCGGATAGCATCGTAGTTCATCGAAAATTCCTCCCTTTGGCGGGCCAAGGGTGCTTTAAGTTGGGGGAGAAAATAGACTTGAACGACCCTAATCTAATCATGTTTAAGGTAACAAAAGTGGGTGTTGCTAGCTAACGCTGGTTTCGTCTACTACGGCGAGCACTGTTTTACACGGGGTGAGAATAAAACCTCTGCCTCTTAAGCTGTTATTCGAGCAAAATATGCTAATCAATTGGTACCCAGGGCACATGGAGAAGGCCCGTAAGCAAGTTAGAAACATCATGCCTTCTGTTGACGTGGTGATTGAGGTTCTGGATGCAAGGTTGCCGTACTCCAGCACCAACCCCATGATTGAAACACTGCGTAAAGATAAACCCTACCTCAAAGTGCTTAGTAAATCGGACTTAGCCGACGCCGCCATTACCGAACAGTGGCTGGCTTTTTGGCGAGAACAAAAGAATGTTGATGCGCTGGCGATAACAACAGAGAAAACCAGTATTGCGAAGACAATACCGGATCGGGTATTAGCCATGCTACCCCAGCGCACGCGGCGCGCGACGGCTGTACAGGCGCTAATACTGGGCATCCCCAATGTTGGTAAATCTACGTTAATTAACACGCTTGTTGGTCGTAAAGTGGCCAGTGTGGGTAATGAGCCTGCAATTACCAAGGCGCAAGCTAAAATTCGCGTAACTGATGACTTTGTGCTGATCGATACCCCCGGTATGACGTGGCCTGGCGCTAAAAACGAAATGGTAAATTATCGCTTAGCAGCGAGTGGGGCTATTCGTGATACGGCATTAGAGTATGACGACTTAGGGCTATTTGCGATGGATTATATGCTGCAACGTTACCCCGCGCGTGTAAGCGAGTATTTTACGATAAAATCACTATCAGATATTGCTTACGAGGCTATGGAGCAGGTGGCTAAGCGGCGAGGTTGTGCAAAAGGCGGTCGCGTCGATTTCCTGCGTGCTGGCGAGCTTTTTGTGCGGGAATTGCGCGCTGGTAAGATGGGCCGCATCAGTTTTGAAGAGCCATTTGTCACTTACCATCTGCGAGATTAACCGTAGCAGTAGCGCCTGTGGCGCCGTTCCTTTATTTTCATGGCGTTAAGCGCTAAGGTAATTACTATATTCTTTTTACAGTTGTGCTATGAAACCACTTAAAACAAAAGCCGAAGTTCGTGCCGAGCTAGAGCAAGCTATCGCCAGCTATATGTCTGGTGGTGGCGAGGTCAATGCTGTGCCGCGTGGGTTAAGTGGTAATCCGAATAATGTGAATATCTTTGCGCAGGGATTCAACAGTCGTTCATCGGAGTCTCGGACTCCAGTTCCCGATACGGTTAAAGCGTTGGAAGAGCGCAAGCACCCTGTCAAACCTAAACCTCGCCGCCCTAAGCGCAAGCTAATAAAAGACGATTTTGGTGAACCGCTGCGTTGGGTGTGGGAAGATTAGTCCGTGGCATCCTCCCAAACATGGCTGCTAAAAACGGAGCCGGATGAATTTTCTATTGATGATCTTTCTTCTAGCGCGCCATCGGTATGGGATGGCGTGCGCAACTATAAAGCGCGCAACTATCTACGAGATGATGTGCAGTTAGGCGATAGGGTGTTTATCTATCACAGCAGTTGCCGGTTAATAGGTATCGCGGGCTTGGCCTTGGTGACGCGAAGTGGGTACGCCGACCCCGCCCAATTTGACCTTTCTAGCCCTTATTATGATGCTAAAAGTACAATCGATAGGCCGCGTTGGTATTGTATTGACTTAAAGCTAGAACAGCGCTTTGAGCGTGTTATACCGCTAGCGTTATTAAAGCAGCAGCCTCAGCTGGCGGACATGTTGTTGCTCCGCCAACCAAGGCTGTCTGTGCAGCCGGTATCCGCAGAGCATTTTCGCCATATTATGGCTATGAACTCACCGGTCGCCCTGACTCAAGGCCATCTTTAATCATTTGTAACTATTCGGCCACCTACGAAATTGAGTGCTAATCGATCATTTTCTAGGCCGCTCAAGCCATCTACGACTTTGTGCCTCCTGCTAAGTCTACCCCCACGCATCCTTGCTGGGGCCGGGCGCTATGTACGCGCTCTGGAAAGCGTGCTCCTGCGCTTTCTCCCCCTTACAATCCCTGTAAGGCCCGGCGCGTGAATGCCTAGAAAATAATCAACCAGCCCTCCGAGGGAGCAATGTTTTTTATGGTTTAATAGTTACAATCATTTAATCAACTAAGCTTTATTTCTTATTAAGTCGCGTATCACAAAGCGCGCTGGGTGTATTTGCTGGTACAGTTTTTCATCTATTGGTAGAGGTTCACCTGTAATGACGCTGGCCAGTATTTCTGCCGCCAATGGCGTGTACGACAGCCCCCTTGATCCATGCCCGATATTCATAAATAAGTTGTTATAAAAGCGCCCTGGCTGATCGACGGTGGTGTACTTATTTGCACGGTAGGGCGCGAAAGCCTCCAGCATTTTCTGGTGATTGCAGACAGGTCCGACAATGGGTAGGTAATCGCGCGTGGTGCAGCGGTATGAGGCCCTGCCTTGTAGGTTTTGCAGCGAAGGCAATGTATTGGGGGTGATAAGTTGCGCGGCAAGGGCTAGGTTCTTATGGTTATCTTCTTCGGTAATGGTTAGGTCTTGCCTATTCAAATCAAAGGTTGCACCAAAACAAACGGTCCCGCTCGTGTTTGTATGTTTTATCGGAGGGGCGATATAGCCGTCGCCGCACAGGCAGGTTGTTAACGCAAATGAATCGACATTGGATATTTCACCGTAGGTCATTTGCCCTCGAATAGGTTTGATGGGCAGTTGCGCGGTTTGCTCAAATAAAGCTGCGCTATTTGCGTTAGCAATTATTACGAGGTCTGCTTTGGCTGTTTTTTCTGGGGAGCCTAGCTCAAGCTGCCAGCCGCCGTCGTGTGGCTGTACGCGTTTAACAAAGGTGTGCTCTTTTACCGAAATGTTGGGGTGCTTTAGCAGGTTTTGGCAAACTTTTGCTGGTTGCAGCCAGCCACCTATTTGGGTAAACAGCCCTTCGTTGTTGCCCTCTAATTGGGTGGCCTCAATGGTTTGTTGGCGATTTAAGTACGTAGCTAGCGTGCTGTTGGTCTTGGCATGCTCGGCAATTTTTAGTTGAATAGCTTGCTGTTTTTCATTTTGGTTTAAATGTAATACGCCACAGCGGTCGCCATCGCGGCCGTAAAAACCTTCGCTGTAAAGCTGATCGGCGTAGTGTAGCGCGTAGCGGTTAAATTGCGCTAAGGCGTCGTTTTGATGCGAAAATCGGGTGTAAACCACACCCTGAGGATTGCCGCTTGCGCCGCTCGCTATAGTGCTTTGTTCAAAAACTGTGACTTTAAAACCGCGTGTCGCTAACGCATAAGCCGAATGCGCGCCAGCCAGTCCAGCACCAATAATTGCAATATGCTGTATGTCTTTTGGTGAATGATTGAATGCTGATAAATGCCAAGAGGTTGCAGGTGTTTTTTTGTTTTGTGCGCGCTGACGGGTTGCTCGAGCCTGCACTATTGTTGTGCTTGGTGTTAAACGGGAGCTAACTGGGTGAGAACAAACATAGGTGCCGGCCAGCATTTCGCGTTTTCGCCCAAAGCCTGATGCCCGCTGAACATTAAAACCAACGGCTTGTAATCCTCTACGTACATCGCTTGCGGATGTAAATGTCGAGATAGACGTTGAGTTCGAGCTTAATGCGGCCATTATTTGATAAAGCGCTGGCGTCCACATGTCGGGGTTTTTCGACGGCGAAAATCCATCCAAAAACCAAGCGTCGACAGTTTTTAAAGTACTGCCATAATGGTATGCATGATGGCGCACTTGTTGTGCGCAAGCGTACGATGGCAATAATTCTGCTAGCGCTTTTTCGGCACTATCGAAAATTAACGTTAATTTAACTCGCCCATTATTAAAACTTAATCGGTTAACTTTGTTTTCTATTGGATTTGGATATTGTGCTACCAATTGCTTGGCAAGAGGAGCTAGCTCGGCCCATTGATTATGGGCTTGTGTTATTTGGGGGCAGTGTAATGGGTATTTTTCAACCGCAATATAGTGCAGTGTTGCCGTGTTAGGCGCGACCTTATTCCAAAGCTGCCAAGCGACAAGAAAGTTAAGCCCGGTGCCAAACCCAGTTTCTGCAATAGAGAATACCTGTGGTGGGCTGCTCTGCTCTTTAAGGTTGCTCCAGCGCCTTTGTAATTGGTTGTGCTGTAAAAATACAAAGCGCGATTCTTCAAGGCCGCCATCCTCATTAAAATAAAAGTCATTAAAACGTTTGGACTTTGGTACGCCGTATTGCGTCCATGTTATTTCTGGTTTTTCAAATTCGGCCATAGTATCCAGGCTGTATTGATATCGGTTGGGGGGGTTAATAATTAAAGTCGTCTTTTAATTGTTTACACCAATGCTCAATGCGCTTGCTAGAAAGCTCAAACTGGGTTTCATCATCGAGCGCGAGACCAACAAAATGCTGTTTGTCTTCGGTAAGCGCTTTAGAGCCTTCAAAGGTGTAGCCCGTTACGGGCCAAAAACCAACAATCTGCGCGCCGCGCTGCTTTAATTTATGGTACAGAAACCCCATAGCATCTAAAAACCATTCAGGGTAACCTTCTTGGTCGCCTTGGCCATAGAGCGCGACTGTGATGCCGTCTAAGTTTAGCTCGTCGAGCTCCTCCCATACATCCTCCCAGTCTTCTTGTAGCTCGCCATAATCCCATGTAGGAATGCCAAATATTAAATAGCGGTAAAATAATGCGGTACTGAGCGGCTCGTCTGCAATGTTGTAAATATCAACAGTATCTGCGCCTAATTGTTCAGCGATTTTTTCACCTGACATTTGCGTATAGCAAGTGGAGCTGCCGTAGAACAAGCCTATCTTTCTTTTGTGCTCAGTCATAATAAAGTGATCCACCGCTCAAGCCATGATGCAGTAATTGCGCGGTAGTCTTGTGATTGGCTTGCATCGAGTATTAAAGGTTCGCCAACGCGTTTAGCGCCTAGATCAAGCATTGCGTCATCAAGTTTTTTACCGGCTTCGCCAAAGCTTGGATAATTGCTGTCACCCAAGTTAATTAGGCCGTAGCGCTTTTGTGCAATAGCGGGGCACTTGGTGCATAAAAAAGTGTAGAAAGGAATAATGTTAGAGGGTAGGTCGCCTACGCCAGTATTGGATGTGCATATTAAAATAACATCGGCATTATGGATGTCACCATCGTTGAAGTCGGTATTGATCGATGTGTTAAAGCGGCTCTGCAAGTGGGACTCGGCGTGCTCTGCAACATCGAGTGCTGTGCCCATTACGGTGCCGACAATAATTTGAATGCTAGTCATATTTTTAGTTGTTTATTGTGATGGCGTTAAATTAAATGTTTGGCAGTAGAAGGCGTGCTCGGCCTTAAATAGCTGGATGATGGTTTCGGGTTGGCGAAATCCATGGCCTTCATTTTCGAACGTTAAGTATTCAACGGGGATACCCTTTGCGTTAGCTGCATTAACAATAAGCTCGGCTTGACTTGGTGGAACCACTTTGTCTTCTAGCCCCTGAGCAACCAAAAGTGGGCAATTTAACCCATTGATGTGTGTAATGGGGGAGCGCTGAATATATTCTGCCTTTGCTTCGGGATATTGGCCAATAAGTTGGTCTAGGTAGCGGGCTTCAAATTTATGGGTGTCCTTAGCTAGGGCTTCTAGGTCGGCTATACCATAAAGGCTAACACCGGCATCAAAGGTATTGTGTTGCGTCAGTGCGGCAAGTACTGAAAAGCCTCCGGCGCTGGAGCCTTTAATAATTTTTTGCTTTGGGTGGGCAAGCCCTTTATCAACTAAATACTGTGCAGCCAAGCAAAGGTCGTCAACATCCAATATGCCCCAGTTTAGATTTAACCTGTGCCGGTATTGTCGCCCAAAGCCAGTGCTTCCGCGGTAGTTAACATCAGCTACTGCAAAACCACGGTTAGTCCAGTATTGAATTTTCAAGTTAAGCGCCGCTTCTGTTGCCCCAGTAGGCCCGCCGTGGCCCAAGATAATCAATGGTGGTAGCTGCTCTTCGTCGCCGCAGAAATGTTGGTTGTTCGGGGCGTAATACCAAAGGTGTGCGCGTTCATTTTTACTCGTATTGAACCAGTGACTTACCGGTGCGCTAATATCACGCTCATTGATTGGGCTGTTGTGGTTATAAACGCCTGTGACCATTAATGCGTTTTGTGGATTTGTAATATAGCTAGGAGCTGCTGCAGCGTAGGGGGTACCACAAAGAAAGGTGGCTCTTTGATTTTCGCAATGGAGGTGGCTAAACACCGTTTGCTCGACGGATATAACATTTTTTTTATGACTGATTAAATCGTATTGACTGAGCGACCAGCAGCCGTCTTTTGTTTCGGCAAGCAATACATTATTGCTATCCCAAAAGCCCCAGTTGCTCATGCCAAATGTCCATTGCGGTGTGGCACACTCCGAATCGTTAATAATGGCGGGGGTTATATTGCCGTTGTTGTCGTACCGGTATAAATTCCACCAGTTAGATAAGTCGCTAACAAAAAATAGTTGGTTGTCGGGGGAGTATTTGGGTTGAATAATGGATTGCTGTGTTTCCTCCCCGTTAATTAACCGGCGCGGCTCTTGAGGTTGCGCTGTTGGCCAGTTGAATTCCCACAAGCTGGTATTGTCCCACGGCATGTTCGGGTGGCGCCAAGAAATAAAAGCGCCTTTTTGTCCGTCTGGTGCTAAGCAAATCGATGCATAAAAATCTTCGCCTTGTGCTATTTCAATAGTGTAATTTTCTTGTTGTGTAGAAATGGCAATAATGCTTGCACTTGGATGTTCTTGCTGTGTGCTATGAAACGATTCGCGAACGCAGAACAGCCAATCACCAGAAGGGTGAAGGACTAAGTCGGCGTAGCGTGATTCGGGGCTGTTAGTCAGCCGTGTAGGCGGTGAACTTTTATCTAAGGAGTAGCGATAAATTTGTTGGTCAGCAGCGTGTACAAAAAACAACAGTTGTTCAGTGATGGCATAAGCACCGCCACCATATTCATGTACCTTAGAGCGAATATCCCAAGGTGCAGGCAAAAGCTGTTTTGCGGTTAAAGCATTTTTCTCGACACTCGAGGTTTGGGCATACATCAATGTTGTGCGGCCACCCTCGCAGGGCAGTGACTCGGGCCAGACTATTCCCTGTTGGGTTAATTTGGGCTCACCGAAGCGAATGTTGCCGCTAGCCAATGTTTGCGCATCAAGTGACGAGGGCCAAGTGCCGTAGGGCGCGCTGGTTTTCTTTTGGGTGTTTTTTTCTTCGTGCATTTTATCGCTTTTTGCTGAGAGGCATTAAATTTAAGCTGAAAACTCGGCCCAAATAGGGCAGTGGTCAGAAGGTTTTTCCATTGCGCGTGTTGGGTAATCGATACCAGTATTGTTGAGCTTGCTCAGTAAGGGTTTAGTGGCAAGGATTAAATCAATGCGCAAGCCCCTTTTGGGTTCGCGCTCAAAGCCTTTGCTTCGGTAGTCGAACCAGCTATAAAAGCTGTTGTCGTCCGGCTTTTGATGGCGATACGTGTCGCTTAAGCCCCAGTTCAATAAATGGTCAAGCCACTCACGTTCCTCTGGCAAAAAGCTACACTTTTTGGTCCTTAACCAACGCTTTCGATTGTCTTCGCCGATACCTATATCGATATCTTGATGCGAAATGTTCATATCGCCCATAACGATAAGTTCTTCATCAGGGGAGTGGTTTTGCCTTAAGTGGTCTTGTAAATCGCGATAGAACTTGGCTTTTGCCGGGTATTTCGTCGGATGGTCTTGCGATTCCCCTTGGGGGAAATAGCCGTTAAGTACTGTGACGTATCGGTTGTTATTAAAAATAATGCGCGCACCAATAAAACGTTTTTGGTCTTCTGGTGTATCCGTTATATAGCCTTTAACAATGTTGTCGAAGGCAAGGCTTGCCTTGATAAGAAGCGCCACGCCGTAGTGTGTTTTTTGGCCGATGTAAACGGCGTTATAACCCATGGCTTGAATATCCGCGAGCGGGAAGTCCTCGTCGGTTACTTTGGTTTCTTGTAGGCCAATGACATCTGGATTGTGAGTATCGATAACATTTTGCAGCTGATGTAAGCGCATTCGAGCGCTATTTACATTAAAAGAGATTACTTTCATAAGGGGCAGGAGGCTTGGAGTGTTGAAGGGTAATAACAAAAAGGCCACCCGAAGGTGGCCCTTTGTTTATATGGTTAAAGAGGCCTATTGTTTTTTCTTTTGCAAAGGCGTTCTAATTGCAATGGCTTCACTATACAGCGCGGTGGCAAGATCCAGAAGAATGAAGCCGGCTTCTGTCAATAGCGCATCGTCTTTGACATCTATTTGGCTATCCTTGCTACCATAATTTGCGTCACGCTCTTTTTCTTCGGCTTCTTGAAAATCTTTATAAGCTTGAACATCTTTAAAGGGCGTTTCTTTTTTCGCTATACGCCGTTTGTTTTCAATCGCTAGCGCTTCCTCTTCAATTGCTTTTTTCTCTTGATTACGCGTCTTTTCGTTTAAAGAAATATGCGTACGTTCACTATTTTTATTGCTTAAAGCGAACTGTTCTTTAATAAAAATAAAATCGGGATTGTCTTTGATTCGCGCATTATGTTTTTTGGTGAGCGACGGCAGGATATTGGAGAAATCGAAATATCGTGCATGAGCTGCGGCGTGAATGGTATCCCAAGGGAGCGCATTATCATAAGCGGATTCACCCACATCGTCATGATTAACAATGATGGGGAGGTGGATATCCGGAACCACACCGCGGTGCTGGGTACTTTCGCCAGAGACGCGATAAAACTTGGATTCGGTCAGTTTTAGCTCGCCTTCAGGCATGCGGGTTAAGAGTTGTACGGTGCCTTTGCCAAACGATTGGCTACCGACCACTAGGCCGCGTTGGTAGTCTTGGATTGCGCCTGCAAAAATTTCGGAAGCCGAGGCACTCAAGCGATTAATGAGTACAACGAGTGGGCCGCTGTATAGCGCGCTAGAGTAAGCCCGGTGGTCGCGAGCGACTCGGCCATCTGAGCTGCGAATTTGAACCACTGGGCCTTGATCAATAAATAGGTCGGTAAGCTGAGTGGCTTCTTGTAGTGAGCCGCCGCCATTATTGCGTAGATCTAACACTATGCCCTCAACGCCATCTGCTTTTAACTCACTTACCAAGCGGGCAACATCGCGTGTTGTACTGCGGTAATTAGGGTCTCCTGCGCGGGCAGCTTTGAAGTCTATATAGAATGCGGGAATATCGATAACGCCAACTTTATGCGTTTTTCCGTTCTCGGTAACATCTAGGATGGCTTTTTGTGCCGCTTGATCTTCAAGCTTAACCTGATCACGCTTGATTGATACAAATCTACTTTCGTCTTTTTCAGTAAGTACTTCTAGTTTTACGATAGTGCCTTTTTTGCCGCGAATTAGATCGACAACTTCGTCTAGACGCCAGCCTACAACGTCTACCACCTCGCCTTTATCGCCTTGCCCTACACCGACAATGCGGTCTGTAGGTTTGAGCTGACCTTGCTTATGGGCTGGGCCCCCAGCAACTAAGCGTACGACTTTTGTATGCTCGTCTTCGGATTGCAATACTGCGCCGATGCCTTCAAGGGACAACGACATATTAATGTTGAAGTTTTCGGAGGTTCTGGGCGAAAAATAGTTGGTGTGGGGATCGTACAATAAGGTCAATGAGTTGATCATCGACTCGTAAACATCGGCCGCACTTTGTTGCGCTACTCGCTTGAGCTGATTTTGGTAGCGCTTAAGCAACGTTTCGCGCGCTTTTTCGGGTTCTTTGCCTGATAACTTTTGGTTTAATAGGCTGAGTCTTAGGCGCTTATCCCATAGCTCGTTGGCTTCTTTAGCTGTTGTGGGCCAAGGGGATTTTTCACGATCGATTTCGACAAGTTCTTCTTTGTCGAAACTAAATTTGACCTTCGGGTCGCTTAGGGCTGCGACGACTTTCTCTAGACGGTCTGTTAGCCGTTGGCGGTAGCGCTCGTAGATGGTGAAACCATAAGTGAGATCGCCAGACTTGAAATCGTCATCAAACTTGTTTTTGTGCTTCAAAAACTCTTCAACATCAGCGGCTAAAAAAAACATCCGGGCGGGGTCTAAGCTCGCGAGGTATTTTTCAAGGAATGCTTGCGATAGGGCATCATCAACGGCTTGTTCTCGGTAGTGCCGGCTACTGAGCATCTCGACAAGTTTTTTGGTGGTGACTGACTGCATTTTAGTGGGTTCAATGGCTTTTTCGGCTGTAATTGCCAAACAATCCAAGTTCAAGCCCATTAGGCATCCAGTAACGATAAGCTGTTTTAACAAAATACTACCCCTGAAATAGAGACCTACACGGTCGCGATGTGGTTAGGTGTTGAAACTACAGGCAAGCTAACCACTCAATATGTGCGCATAACCATCGACTTGTTCGTTTTATAGGGCATTTACGAATGGAACCCCAGAAAGATAAAACATATATCAAACTTAGCGAGCAAGCAAACTTCAGACATGGATGTGCTTCTTTTGTTTCGTTGACCGCTAAATTTTATGCACGGCGGTTTATTGGTAACTTACGCTCTATGTCTACAGGGCTAAATCAGAAGCCCCCTTATATTCGTGATACATTTATCACTCGTTAACAGTACTACCACTTACTACCTTAAAAACATCAATACCGCATAGGAGCGACACTAATGAAATACAACTCCATTCTCGATACGATTGGTAATACGCCACATGTAAGAATTAATAAGCTCTTTGGGGATCAACATGAGGTGTGGATGAAGGTCGAGCGTTTTAACCCTGGAGCGAGCATTAAAGATCGCATTGCCCTAGAAATGATAGAGCAAGCAGAGAAGGATGGGTTGATTACTGAGGGTTCGACGATAATTGAGCCAACTTCAGGTAATACTGGCATTGGCTTAGCCATGGTTGCGGCGGTCAAAGGGTATAAGTTGGTGTTGGTTATGCCTGAATCTATGTCGATTGAGCGCCGTAAAATAATGAAGGCGTATGGTGCACAGTTGATTTTGACGCCAAAAGAGCAGGGGATGGGAGGTGCTTTAAATAAGGCGGCGGAACTGGTTGAGCAAACCAACAACGCTTGGATGCCACAGCAATTTGAAAACCCAGCCAATATTGACGCGCATCGCAAGGCAACGGCAAAAGAAATTTTGGCAGATTTCCCCGAAGGCTTGGATTACTTGATCACAGGCGTTGGCACTGGAGGACATATAACGGCATGTGCCGAGGTGCTAAAGGCAGCTTTCCCAGCCCTTCAGGTGATTGCCGTTGAGCCGGAAAAGTCACCAGTTATCAGTGGTGGAGAAAAGGGTTTACACAAATTACAAGGTATTGGCGCTGGCTTTATCCCTGCAAACCTCAATACGGAGTTGCTTGATGGCACTGAGTTGGTTAGCGAAGAAGCAGCTTTTTCTATGTGCGCTCAAGCAGCTTCGAAGGAAGGCTTGTTTGTTGGTATATCTTCTGGCGCCAGCCTAGCGGCGGTGAAAAACCGTTTGGGCGGCATACCTACGGGGTCTAAGGTGTTGGTATTTAGCTACGATACAGGCGAGCGTTACCTATCAATGGAAGGCTTGTTCGATTAATTGCGCACCTTTGGTGTTTTGATGATGTAACCGGCGTGCTCCCAAGCTTGCGGGTTACATTGTTGCATAAACCTTGATCCGATAATCGCAGCCTAAAAATTGGGCTACACTGAAAAGTAACTCAATATTGAATGATGGCTGTGGTTATGCTTTATCTTTTATTGTTGGTGGCTGCTGTTTTGTTAGTTGTCAGCATTTTCTTCGCCGTACAGGCGGCTAAGGCTCGCACCGCGCTTGCCGACAAAGAGCATTTAGCTGAGCAGTTACGCATGCAATATGACGATGCGTTTAGCCAGTTGGAATCTACCAAAGCTACCGATTTAAAAACTAGCGAATTACAAGCCGAAGTTTCTGAGTTAGAGAAGCAAAACAGCAACCTTCGCGCCCAATTAGATGAAATAGCCTCTCGCTCAAGCCAGTTAGAGCAAGCCCTTAGAGCCTCTCAGGCTGACCTTACGCGCTTTAATGATCACCAAAATCATAATGAAGTCATTTTGCAGGGTTTGGTGAAAGAAATGCAGCGTTTGAAAGACCTTTTATTAACTTTTGAACGCTGGAATTTAGAGCTAACATCGTTAATTGATCACAACAAAATGATGCAAGCGCAAAACGAAGACTTCAGTACGATTGTTAAACAAACCATTATTTTAGCGCTAAATGCCAGTATTGAAGCCGCTAGGGCAGGTGAGTATGGCCGAGGCTTTGCGGTTGTTGCGGACGAGGTAAGGTCTTTAGCGGTGAAATCGGAAGACCTTAACAATGAGTATAAGTCGCACCTTTCAAAGAACGAGGTCATTACGATATCGACCTTTCAGGATATTCAGGCCAGTAGTCAGCTGATACTAACCGCTATTAACAACTTCTCTAGCCGCTTAAACCAGATTCAGTTATAGGGAGCCGGTTATGGCATTTTCTACGCGTTCGCAAGAGTGCTTCAATAAGGTGTTATGTCATTCTTTAAAGACAGCGGCGAGCGATATCTTTTCTTCAAGTAGTTTGCTTGAGGCAGCTGCCAACGATGAAGATTTAGCCAAGGTGAAGATGTCTAGAATTATGCTGACTATTGCCGGCATTGATTTTCGCATTACTTTTTTACTGCATTATAGAGATGACGAACTTATTCGTTCGGTCATTAAATCGGCGGCCAACGAAGAAGGCGGCGTTAATAATATTATCGATGATAGCGAAGAGCTTGATGCCTATTTTTTGGAGATGGGAAACCGTTTTTGCGGGGAGGCTAAAAGGTTGTGTTATGAGAGCTTTGACCACTTGGGTATGTCTACGCCTTGTGTGTTGTCTGCCACAACAACATTAAAAGATATGCACAATGCGGATTTGCAGTGTGAGGGACATGTGCGTTTTGAACAGGCTGGCGCGCCGGTGATGGCCGGCAGTGTTTTTGTATACGGTAAAACAGATGTGGAATTAGATCTCGATGATTCACAATTTGCCGAGCAAGAAGGCACAGGTGAGCTAGAATTTTTTTAGAGGCTAGTTTAATTGCTAGCGTTAGGCACTTAGCGAATGTTTACCTGCAGTGCCTGCATAAGTATGACTTGTAATTGATGAAGTAATTGCCTAATTGGAGGGCTAAAAATGGCTGAAGTGTTGGTTGTTGACGATTCTGCGACAGTACGCAACGAAGTAAGTGGTTTCTTGGCGGCGCAAGGTATTAACGTGGATACCGCCTGTGATGGCCAAGATGGCTTGGGGAAAATCCAAGCCGATGGCGGCCTGAAATTGGTGATATGTGATGTGAATATGCCAAGAATGGACGGTCTTACAATGTGTGAGAAGGTACGGGCAAGTGGTAATGCAGCGCTGCCGATTATTATGCTAACGACAGAAAGTGACCCCAGTATGAAAGAGAGGGGTAAGGCCGCAGGTGTTAAAGGTTGGATTATTAAACCTTTTAATGGCCAAGCAGCATTGGGGGGGATTAAATCTTTAATTGGCAAGTAGCTGCGGAGTAGCAGATTGAAAAAAAAGGGGGGGCGTTTTCTAAACGCCCCCCTTTTTTGGTTTATTCTGCGCTGCTTTCGCCTGTTGGAGTTAGCCAGCTTTGTGGGTAGTCCTCGATAAGGTCTATTGAAATTACACGGTTTAAAGTTTTTTCAATTAAGTACAGCGTCGTTTCATCTTCACTCAGCTCTACGCTTTTTATGGACTGAATGTAGTTAACGCTAGAATCAAGTCGTGTTCGGTTTCCTGTTTCTAAGTCGATCTCGATTATTGCTCTAGTCGCGTTATCAAAAACCCAAGCCTTGGTCGTTGCTTGATTTAACGCTAAGCCAGCCGGTAGGGCCATATAATCGCCGTCGTGCTGGCGACCGCTAACAACAGTGAACTCAAAGTTTGGTGTGTCATCAAGGTTACTTAACGCGACAGAAATTAGCGCGTCGTGGTATGCGTCTGTGAAGTATAGGGTATCTTCATTTGGGCTTAGAGTCATACCGGTTACATTACGCGGATTATATGTGGTCGAGCTACTCGAAATCGTAATTAGCGCATTTTGGCTTCTTTGCCAAAATGCCACAAAAGAGCGCGTCCCCGTATTGGTGCTTCTTTCGTAATGAAAAATAATCCCATCTTGCGTAACAGCAAAATCACGAAGCTCGCTAGGGGCGAAAAGACCTGAAAAATCTTGCATATACGTTTTGGTTTCATCATCCGTGGTGATGTCAAATGTTGAAATAGGGACGAAGTCAGCATCGCCACCTTCGCTGCCTAAGCGCTGATATATGCCCGCCGGGTAGCGGTGATGGACATATTCATCATCGCTTTGTGTGTTAAAAGATAATGCGTACATGAACATATCGTCGCGCTGGTTTTTGGCAAGCAATATGGGCTTAGGCTCTGTGACTGAGGGCGGGGCAGGGACTTGCGCATCTTCGCTTGAGTCATAGTTCACGTTGTAGGGTGTAATTGAATCCACGTTAAAGGTAAAGCTCCAGGGAGTGTAACCATTCGCGTTAGATTCAATAGCGTTGCGTTGGGCGTCAGCTCTGTCTGTAATGACTAAAGCCGCGCTTATCGGCTCGATGAGAATATCGTAAGGAAACTGAAGAAAGGTTTCTGGTGTGCTTGATAGCGGAACCCCTGCTATTAGTAGGTTTCGGGCCGCTGAAAAGTCTTCAGACTCAGTCTCTTCGGTAGCCTCATCACCCTCGGGTTCACCTGGGGGCGTTTGAGGCAGCTCGACATGGTCGATAGAAACTAAGGCCCTATTAGTTTCGTCCATTAACAGTAGCCCGAGCTCAGCGTTAAAGCTAATGCTTGTGGAGCGTTGAAACGGGTATGCTTTACCGTCGTTCCCATCGGTAATTGCTGTTCTTTCTAGCGCTATTGTGGTGTCACTTAAGAGGCTTAAGTTGAAACCATAAACAGTATTATCATCACTATCCACTATGTAAGCGGCGGTATTTTCTGGGTCGTAAGTAACATTATGCAAAACTGCTGTACTGGATATGCTCTCATCTGTTTTTATATAAAAATAACTTGCCGAACCCCAATCGTTTTCAGGAATTATCTGCGCTGCATAAAAGACTGAACTGTTGCTCAGGTATATAAGCCCCGATGCTAACAGACGCTCGTTTTCTGGATCGTAATATATGTCGTAAATGGAATAACGTGGGCTTTCTCGGCTATCAACTTCAGACATAATGCTGAGGTTGGCATTAGCCGGAGTGTAAATAAATACGCAAAAGGCATACGTTGTATCACCATTAGAGTTTTCTATTTCTAACCCGGCTCGATCGCCAATTAAAAGCCGTTGATTTGAAGTGTCAAAAAACAAAGACGTTGGGGCTCCCCATCCTGCGTCTACTAAATCGTCAAATATGTCGCTATCGAGTGTTGCTGTAATATCACCATCGCTGTCTATCACAGCAATATTTTTTGCGGTGGTATCTAATATGTAAAGTGTATTTGTGGCGGGGTCTAGCGCCATATCCGTTATGTTTTGCAGTCCCGTTTCATCGCTACTTAGCGGGGTGAGAATACTGCGTGCATCGCTGGTTTTATTGACGGCAATAATGCCCTGCATTCTATCTGCAATAAGCCAGCGATCGTTGGCTGCATCGTCCACAAATGCGGTGGGGCGATAAAACTCCCCCGCTTTTAACACCACGTCGTTGGCTGGTTCTTGGGTAATGGGTGGGTAGGTGGGTGAGCTAGAGCTGGTGGTCGATTCGTCATTATCGCTACCGCAACCGGTTGCTAGCGAAATTGAAAACAGCAAAAAAAGCGTGCTAAGGCGCATAAGAGCAATATTCCTAATCGAACCGCAGGTTGTAAGCTGGGTTCGTAGTCAAAGTAAAGTCGGAGGGCGGCCATTTTACGGGCCGCCACCTGATGTGGCTAGTATTATCGGCTTACGCAGGATAGAGCGCTGGCAGTGGTGACGTGCTAGAGCTGGACTGCGTTGCCTTCCACCCCTGAAGGGCTGATGCGATGTCCCCTCCGTTCCAGCTATTACTGGCCGCTTGGTATAGGTGCGCATCCAGCTCGTCAATTGCATTAAGTAACGCTTTAGAGCCGCCATTCCGGGTAAAAAACTCTCGGGCATTATTGGTGCTATCGGTTTGATGGCGACACCATTTCGCTATAGCTTGTCGGCAAGCTGCTGCGTCGTTGCTTTTCGCGGCTTGAATCACGGCTTTCAAACTTAGGTTTGGCTGGGCTGTTGCCGTTTTAGTTTCTTGATTGTTGGTGCGTTGTTGCAAATGCTTGAGCCATAAACCTAGCTGTATCAAATTTAAAATGACTAATGCGCCGCATAACCAGGGCCAGTAGCCGGCTTGTGTTTTATAAACAATTGTTGCTTCCCCTGTTTGAGCTTGGGGCTGTAGTTGGCTGGTGGGCAGCACGGCCGATAAGCTTTGTTCTGGTTTAGCGGTGGCCGGTGCAACGGTCACGGTTTTGGCGGGTAGGGTTGCGTTTTGGAGTTGGTCCCTTTGAGTATCCCACCAAGTGACTTCGATGGCTGGCAAGGTTAGCTCACCGGCGCGGGTAGGTACAATGGCCATGCTTTCTTTACGCGCACCAAGCTTACCTTGTGCATCGGTATCGCTCGTAATTTCGGGTTGGTCCGGGTAAAACTTAAAATCATTACTGGTTAAGTTAGCGGTAATAGGGGGCAGTTGCTCGCCTGTTAGGCCGCGCGCAGTAATAGTGATTGAGCGTGTTACAGGTTCGCCTACGGTAAAGCGCGGAGGGTTATCACTCCAGGCTTCACTTAAAGTCAGTGATTTCGCCGGTAGCCAAGAGGCAGCCGCAGGGTATTCGGGGGGGCGGGGCTTGACGGTAACATTAAATTCTTCCGTTTTTAGCCGGTGCAGTGTCGAGCGTCCAGAGCCCATACCAAAGCGATTACTGGGTGCATTAGAGGTGCGAATATTCCACAGATAGCTAGGGATATGGAGTTGCCCGCTACTTTCGGGGGTTACCGCAAAGCGTAGTTCTATGACCTGATAATTTGAATGGCCAATGCTGGTTTGGTATTGCGCCCTAGGTAGCTCTTCAATTGAGGCTCCTTTCACGGCGAAGTCGGCAGCTTTAACATCAGTAATATTCTCTTTAAAAAACAGCTTGATGGTGACCGCAAACTCTTCCTGCACATACACTTCTTGTGTGCTGATGTCGGTTTCCATAAAAACCACTTTTGCACTGCGTGGTACATCTTGCGCTTTGGTGACCGTCATTGTAATGGGGCGACTTTGCGTTTTGCCTATGCTCAGAGGAGGGATTAATGCTTTGCCGGGTTGTTTGGGTGCTAAGGTTAGCGTCCATTGTATAAAGTTGGTTATGCGGCCATTGTTATTCATATATTGGCTAGACTGATTATTGCCCAGAATGTCGAAATTCGAGCTAATTGGGGTGAAGTCTGGCGCACTTTTGCTGCTGCCGTCTTCATACTTTACCGTGAGCGTGAATGTTTCGTTTTCCGCCACGGTGCTGCGATCTACCGTTGCGCTTAAGCGCTCGGCTACTGCGTTGTTAGCGAGTAATAGCGTCAGTAGTATAGCCGTAATGCTATTTCGTAAAAGCGTGATCATTAAACGTGTTCCTACCATCGTTGTTCGGCTTGTTTGGTGTCGTCAAAATCGCCGCCGCGTCTCAATTCTTGCTGGCGTTGCCGGAATTGGTGCTGAAATTTAGCGCGCAATAAACCGGCTGGGTCATCGGGGACTTTACGTAATACTTGCTCGAGCATTTGCTGCTCTTCACTTTGCGGCTCTTCAGTTTTTTCGGCCTCTAGCGCCTGTTGTGCGGCTGCCGCCTCAGAAGAGTTTTCGCCATCGCTGCTTGTCGCTTCGCCTTGCTGCGCCGCAGCCGAGCTTTGCGATTCTTCAGACGATGACCCTTGCATGCCAGATTGAGCGTCGGCAGAAGACGAGTTTCCTTGCTCTGCATTTTGCTGCTGTGACTGTTGCTCGGATTCTTCCGATTGCTGCTCGTTGGAGTTTTGGTTTTCAGAATCACCGTCTTGAGATTGTTGCTCTTGCGACTGCTCTTGCTCGTCAGATTGCTCCTGATCGTCGGAGCTTTCTTGATTTGATTCTTGCTGTTGCTCTTCTTGTTGCTGTTTTAAAGCTTGTGCAAGTTGCTTATTTTTTTGTGCGGCCTCAAGGTTTGGGTCTAGCTCTAGGGCTTTGTCATACGTTTTTATGGCTTGCTCAAAGTCACCTTGCAGCAATTCGGCATTGCCTTGGTTAAATTTACCACTGGCCGTATTTTGCTGTGCAAATGCTTGCGCCGCCGCGGCGTAGTTTTCGTTGCGGTAGTTGGCGGCACCTTGCCAGCTTTTATCTTCAAAAGCAGAGGCGGCTTGTTCGTAGTTTTCTTGTTGGTAGGCCTCAAAACCGGTTTGGTCTTTAGTTTTAAACGGTGATGCGTGGGCGTCAGTTGGTAATAGCGTGCTAGGTAATACAAAGGCTGCACATAATAGCCAGCCGCGACGAAAGCCAAACAATAGCAGCACTAAACAGGCCCATACCAGCCAGTGGCCTTGTTCGAGCCATTGATCAAATAATTGCTCTGTACTTTTCGACTCTGCTTCTGACGGTGCGTCAGCTAACAACGACTGAAGTGCGGCAATATCGGAGTTGTCATTAACGACAGGCACGTAATAGCTACCGGTTTGGACTGCAAAGTTGCGCAACTCGTCCTCGTTAAGTTTGGCTAAGGCAATTGCGCCGGAGCTATCCTTTGCAAACCCCTGCTTGCCCCAAGGAATGGGAGCGCCGTTGGCTGTGCCTATGCCCCATAAAGTGAGTTTATGGGAGCTGTTCGCGACGAGATCGCTAAGCGTGCTAAGCGCATCGCTCGGGATTTCGTCGGTAATCATAACGATTTTTCCCTGCAGTATGCCGGCTTGGTTCAGCAGTTCACTGGCTTGTTTGTAGGCCATTTCTGGATTGCTGCCCAGTGTGGGTAACGTGTTTGGGGCAAGCGCGGGCAGCAGGTTGATAATCGTTTGAATGTCGTCTGTCAGTGGCGTTACGGTGTAAGCCTCGCCAGAAAACGCGATTAATGCTGTTTGACCGTCTGGCCGGCTTTTGAGTAAGTCGATAATTTTTAGCCGCGAGCGCGCTAAGCGCGAAGGGCTGATATCTTCGGCCAGCATGGATGGTGATAAGTCCCAGCATATAACCAGTGCTTCGGTATTTTGCACGACAGGCGAAGGCTGTTTTTGCCATGTAGGGCCGGCGAGTGCAAGGCACGCCAGTAGCCAGCTTAAAGCTATTGCAAAAAATACAGCACGGTTGGTACGGCTCAAGCCGCCTTCTAATAGCGCCGGTAGCAGTTGCGGGGCAATGTGCTTATGCCACTGCTGGCTTTGGTAATGGCTGCGCCACAGTAGCGCCAGTAACGCTGCAATTGGTAACAGCGCCAATAGCCATAATGGGCGCATAAAATGGAATTGTTCAATAAACAGTGCCATTAGGCTGCGCCTCCTTTTCGCTTTATTGCGGGTAAATGGTTAATAACACCACAGCGCAATAATGCCAGCAATAAGCTCAGCAACATGGCGAGTGCCAAAGGCCAATGCATCAGGCTTTGCACTGGGCGGTATACGCGAGCATCTTGGTCGACGGGCTCGATTTTATTGAGTGTCTCGTAAATGGCGCTAAGGCCTTGGGTATCTTTGGCGCGAAAATACTGGCCGCCGGTTTTGTCGGCAATGACTTGAAGGGTGTTCTCGTCGAGATCCGCTGATGCTTTTTTGGTGTTGGAAAAGAAGCCAAAACCATCTTCGATAAGTTGGTCGCTGGCAACGCCAATAGTATAAATTTTTACTCCGGCAATAGCGGCAAGCTCGGCCGCTTGAATAGGGCTGGTTTCTCCGGCGGTATTCTCACCGTCGGTGAGTAAAATTAAAACCCGCGCAGCGTCGGGGCGCTCTTTTAAGCGTTTTATGCCCAATGCAATAGCATCGCCAATGGCGGTGCTATTGCCGGCCATACCCAAAAACGCCTCTTCAAGTAGCTGCTTTACGGTATTGCGGTCGAATGTTAGTGGCGCTTGTAAATAGGCGTTATCGCCAAACAAAATCAAACCTAACCTATCGCCTTGGCGCTGCTCTACAAAGTCGGCAACCACGCTTTTTACCACGTCGACTCGGCGAAAATTCTGCCCGCGGTATAGCATATCTTGTATTTTCATACTGCCGGACAAGTCAACGGCCAGCATCATGTCGCGGCCTTCGCTTTGCAATGGTATAGGGTCGCCAATCCATTGTGGTTTGGCACCCGCAAGTACCAATGTAACCCAGAGGCTAATAGCAATAATTTTTTGCGTTAAGTTGCTGCCGTTGGGTGACGTGCCGCGGCCAGCCATTTGGGCAAGGGCGTGGTAAAAAGGAACTTTAAGCGCACTTTGCTTCACTTCTACGCGTGGTAATAAGAAATACACGGCAATAGGCAGTGGTAAGCAAGCGAGGATTAGCGGGTAAGCAAATTCAAACATGTGCTGCTCCTCCTTTTGGTTGCGCGCGATGGTTTTTGATCCAAGCCTTTAAGGCAATTGTTAATGCGTTGTCCGGCGCTTGTTGCGTGCCTGGTGCATACAGGCACGCTTGCCACTGCTTCGCGCTAGCGGTGTTAAAAAGCGGGGCGGCAGTTTTGCCATTTAGCCATTGCAGCCAACGTTCGCCGCTTAGGCTGGCAATATGTTGTCTTTCTTGTGGGTAGGCAGCAAGTGCAACTTGTTTGCTTAACCGCATTAAGAATTGGCTTTGGCTTAATGCGTTATCGAAGCGTTGATCTTGCAATGTTTTTAAAGCTTGGCGGCGGTACCGGTTGCGTTTTTGGCGCTGAATAATAAGCACAGTTGTCACACTAATACCGGCAATAGCCAGCGCGATAAGCGCCCACCAGCCCCACGCGAGAGGCCAAATGCCGATGGCCGAGGGCTCTATAATATCGACCATTTGCGCTTTAATTTGCGCTTGCATTTGTGGGTCGAGTGAACTGCCTGTAGGTTGGGGCATACTTTGGGGGGCGGCTGTTGTCATTGTTGCCCTCCTGACGTTTGCATGGCGTGTTTATGTTTTGCGGCGCTACGCTTACCTAGTACATCTAAAAGCCAATTGTCTAAATCACCACTAACCGGTGCGTTAATGCCGGTCACCATTGCCTGTATACACGCTGTTTTTAAGGCTTTTTGTTGTTGCTCAAAATAAGCGCCGTAGCGCTGGTTAATCGCTTTGCTATTAACGGTGGTGCGATTTTCGCCATCGCTAATAGTGAACAACCCTTTAGCGGGTAGTTGAGTTTCCATGGTGTCGTAAACATGCATAAAGGTGATGTCTGCGTGCCGTGCGAGTGTACATAGCGGGGCGTTAATACCCTGGCTATCGTGACCATCAGAGATGAGATAGACCATCGCACCAGGCCGAATAATGCGTTTGCCATCCTCAATAAACTGGGCGAGCGAGCGGCCTGAGCTTTGTGCTGGGTTAGATAACTGCTTATTGGCATCGACAAGCGCATGGATTAAAGCAAGTACAGCGTTTTTGCCGCGTTTTGGGCGTAAATCCCATTCGCCGTGATCACTTAATATCATCGCGCCAATGCGGTCGCCAGCGGCGCAAGCGGCCCACGCCATAGCAACAGCTATTCGCGCGGCGTACACGCATTTGAATTGATGTTGGCTACCAAAAAACATGGACGAGCGCATATCAACCATTAAAAAAATCGGCCGCTCGCGCTCTTCCTCAAATAGTTTTGTATAGGGCTTTTGAGTACGTGCGGTGACCCGCCAATCGATAGTGCGAATATCATCGCCGGCTTGGTAGGGCCTTACCTCGGCAAAGCTCATGCCGCGCCCTTTGTAGCGTGTACGCACGTCGCCGGCCATTATCGACTGACTAGCTCGAGCTTGGCCTAGCAGCAGCTTTTGCCCTAGTGGGCGCAGGGCAAAAAGATCTTCTGCTTGGCAATAGATGGCGGCGTTATTAAAGAGTGGCTCACTCATCATTATCAAGCAACTGGTACTAAGTCGATTAGGCGGTCTATAACGGCGTCTGTGGTGATGCCTGCAGCTTCGGCTTCAAAGCTCAGCAGAATACGGTGGCGAAAAACATCGTGCAGCACCGATTGAATGTTGTCTGGGCTGACATAATCTTTACCTTCAAGCCACGCGTGTGCTCGAGCACAGCGGTCTAGGCTAATGGTAGCGCGCGGGCTCACGCCAAACTCAATGTGCTCGGCCAGCTGTGCATCGTATGCTGCGGGGTTACGCGTAGCGCCGACGAGCTGTACTAAATACTCTTCGACGTTTTCGGCCATGTACAAACTCAGGGCTTCGTCGCGGGCATCAAAAAGGCGTACTTGGCTGATAATGTCAGGCTTTTCGACGGGATCTTTGCGGGCTTCGCTACGGTTAAGGCGCAGAATTTCACGTTCACTGGCGATGTCGGGGTAGCCGACCCGCACATGCATAAGAAAACGATCGAGCTGGGCTTCCGGTAACGGATAGGTACCTTCTTGTTCAATCGGGTTTTGAGTGGCCATCACTAAAAACAGCTCGGGCAATTTATAGGTTGCCTTACCCACACTGATTTGTCGTTCTGCCATTGCCTCGAGTAAGGCCGATTGAACCTTCGCAGGTGCGCGGTTGATTTCATCGGCGAGTACTAAATTGTGAAAAATAGGCCCAGGTTGGAACGTAAACTCGCCGGTCTCTGGGCGATAAATATCCGTCCCAGTGACATCTGATGGGAGTAAATCGGGAGTAAATTGTACGCGGTGGAACTCGCCTTCAATGCCGTTGGCTAAGCTGTTAATTGCTTTGGTTTTGGCTAACCCCGGCGCGCCCTCAACTAATAGGTGTCCATCGGCAAGTATCGCAATCAATAGCCTGTCTACCAGCTGTGGTTGGCCAACAATTTGGCTATTTAACCAACTTTTTAGGGCTTTAATGGCGTTTTGTGTCTCTGACATGGCGCGAAAATCCTGTGATCTAAAAGAAGTTTTATCAAGTAGTTATGTCAATAAAGGGCGCTTAACGTGTGGCGGATGCATCCGCGGGGTCACTAGACTCGCAATATTGGCGCGAGTTCCCTTACGTTAGCTATGCTTATAACTATACAAACGCTCGCTATTACAACGTATTAGCGCTAACAGGTTGTGGTATTTGAGGGCGCTTAGTAACAAATTCAACACTCAATGCTCTTGATGAGCGGAGGTTTATATGTCGAAGGCCAGAACGAATTCATCTACGGGTCATGGATTGCATGAGGATGTCCTTGCCACAATTTCGGCGCATTACGATATTGGCGACAACGAAGAGGCTTTGGCGGCATTTTTAAATAAGATGCGTTTAGCTTGGCCTGTTGATGAAACACATGACCGCAGCACTGAAGATCACGGCCATTGTTTGTACGGTGCTTGGTTGGCCTTCCAAAAGGCGCTTGTTGCACAAGAGCCGGTTATGTCGCTGAAAGTGCCCAGTGTTGAAGAGGAAGGCTGGGCTTGTCACCGAACCGTTATGCACTTGGTATTACCCGATAGCCCCTTCCTTGTTGATACTTTACGCATGACGTTAAATGAGCTGGGGATTAGCCTTCATCTTTTAGCTAGCGCTGTAATTAGCCACAAAAGTGGTGATAGAGCGGTGGTGTACGCCGAACTAGGTTTGTTAACAGAGCAAGAGGGCGATGATTTTAAAGGCGTACTTGCCGGTGCCTTGGCAGAGCTCGGGCGCGTGGTAGAGGATTACCCGAAGCTGGTTAAAAAAACACAGGCACTGCAAGAGCAGCTGGTAAATGAAGGCAGCGCCGACAGCCAAGAAGCCGCAGCATTACTCAAATGGCTGGAAGGCTCTCATTTTACCTTTTTAGGGTATCGCGAATTTAGTTATACCGCAGGCAGCCTTGCAAGCGTTAAGGAAAAATCAAAAACACGATTAGGCTTATGCCGCAATACCGAGGGGGCGAGTAGTTCGCCTGCATGCGATACCCCTGTACCCGCATTTTGTTCGGGGGATGTATGTAAGGATGCGCTAATTTTCACCAAATCGCCCCGTATTTCTAAAGTGCACCGCGCTGTTTACCCCGATTGCATTGTGATTAAGCTTTTTAATAACAAAAAAGAGCTGGTTGGCGAAGGCCACTTAGTCGGTTTTTTTACATATGCGGTAGGACAGGCGGCGCCTTCAACGATTCCATGGATTCGGCAAAAGCTCAAGCTTGTAACCAAAGCCAGCGGCTTGCCTAAAAACACCTACGGTTATCGAACCTTGCGACGCGTTGTTGAGGGCTTCCCGCGAGACGAACTGTTCCAAGCGTCATCAGAAGAGTTAACAAATACTTTGCTCGGGGTGTGTCGTATTAACGAGCGAAAACAGGTGCGCTTGTTTTTACGGGTTAACCCCTATGGCCGTTTTGTGACGGCCTTAGTTTATGTTCCGCGTGACGTTTATAGCACACGGGTACGGGTCAAAATCGAGGAAATATTATCGGCCGCTTTAGGCAGTGAAGCGGTTGAATCTACGACGTTTTTTTCCGAATCGGTTTTAGCTCGCGCCTATTGTGTCTTTAAGTTGCCAGAAGGCACGATTATTAATGTGCAGCAAGATGTTGATGTTCCAGCGCTTCAAAACGCGATAAGTACCATCGCAACCGGTTGGCTAGAACGGCTTGAAACAGCATTGATCGAAGCGAAGGGTGACAAATACGGTTTACCGCTATACCGGCGCTACAGCGGGTTGCTGTCGTTAGCTTACCAAGATGCCTACGATGCGCGTGCTGCGGTAGGGGATATTGATTTATTCGAGGAAACCCTAAGCTCTGGCGATATTGCCATGCATGTTTTTAAACCCCAAGGTAATGCGCAAAATCAGCTTCGTTTTAAAGTGGTGAACAAAGGCGAGGCTTTAGCGTTATCGGATGTTATCCCGATATTGGAAAATCTCGGTGTGCGTGTGTTGGGCGAAAACCCATTTTGTATTCGCGCCAAAGAAGATGAAAATAACATTTGGTTGCATGACTTCACGTTGCAATTATTGCAAACCGACATAGAGCTTAACCAAAATTTCAAAACCCGTTTTAGTGAAGCCTTTTATGCCGCTTGGCACGGGAAAATCGATAACGATGCGTTCAATCGCTTGGTACTTGGCGCCCAAATACCTTGGCGGGATATTGTTGTCTTGCGGGCATATGCAGCTTATTTTAAACAAACATTATTTCCACTGGATATGGACGTTATGTCTGGCGCGTTATTGCGCCACGGTGATATTACACAGCAATTAATTCGCTGGTTTTATTTGCGTTTTGATCCTGCCCAGCAGGAAAATAACGATGATAATAATCAGCGCTGCGAGGCCTTAATTAACACCATTAGCGCATCGCTTGATGGGGTGAGCAGCTTAGACGATGACCGGGTTTTTCAGCGTTATCTGGATGCTTTTAAGGCTACCTTGCGAACAAATTTTTTCCAGCGTACAGGTGCTCGTGTTTGTGAAGATACTTTGGTGCTGAAATTTTCACCGGCAAAAATGTTGGAAGTCCCAGCGCCTAAGCCCAAATACGAAATTTTTGTTTACTCAACACGTGTGGAAGGGGTGCATTTGCGCACGAGCATGGTTGCTCGTGGTGGCCTGCGCTGGTCGGATAGGCTAAATGATTACCGCACTGAGGTGCTCGGTTTAGTAAAAGCGCAAGCCGTAAAAAATGCGATTATCGTACCCAGTGGTGCAAAAGGTGGATTTGTTGCCAAGCAATTACATCGCTTTAGCGATCGCGGCGCAATGCAAAAAGAAGGCATTGCTTGTTATCAATTATTTATACGCGGGCTTTTATCTGTTACAGATAACCTAGTAGAAGGCAGCGCCGTTTGCCCAGATGGTGTTGTTGCAATAGACGGATCCGATCCTTACCTAGTTGTTGCGGCCGATAAAGGTACGGCGACATTTTCAGATATTGCCAATGCGATTTCTGTCGAATACGGCCATTGGTTAGGTGATGGTTTCGCTTCTGGCGGCAGCCAAGGTTATGACCATAAAGCAATGGGTATCACGGCTAAAGGTGCTTGGGTTTCTGTACAGCGCCACTTTCGTGAAAGCAATATTAATATTCAGCAGCAAGACATTACAGTCGTGGGTATTGGCGATATGGCCGGCGATGTATTTGGTAACGGTATGTTGCTTTCTGAGCATATACAGCTAGTGGCGGCTTTTAATCACTTACATATTTTTATTGATCCAAACCCTGATGCTGCCGCTAGCTTTAAGGAACGTCTGCGCTTATTTAATACCCCAGGCTGCTCTTGGGAAGACTACGACAAAACGTTGATCTCTGAGGGGGGCGGAGTATTTTCTCGTCAGGCTAAGTCCATTGTATTGAACGATGCCATCCGTAAGCGCTTTTCCATCGACGCAAAATCATTGACGCCCAATCAATTTATGAATGCGCTATTGAAGTCGAATGTCGATCTTATCTGGAATGGCGGTATTGGTACTTATGTGAAAAGTACAGAAGAAAGCCATGCAGATGTGGGCGACAAAGCCAATGATGCGTTGCGAGTAAATGGCAATCAGCTTCGCTGTAAAGTCTTTGGTGAAGGCGGTAATTTAGGGATGACGCAATTGGGGCGCATTGAATTTTGTTTGAATGGAGGAGCCTGTAATACTGATTTTATTGATAATGCAGCCGGTGTCGATTGTTCTGACCACGAGGTGAATTTAAAAATCTTGTTGCAACGGGTAATGGACAATGGCGAATTAACAGAGAAACAGCGCAACCAGCTGCTTAAAGAATATACCGATGAAATATCGAGCATTGTCTTAAGTCATAATTTTGCACAAACGGAGTGCTTGAGTCTTGCTCAGCGGCAGGTCGATAAGCGGGCGGGTGAATACCGTAAATTTATCGGTTACCTCGAGAAAAACGGTGGCCTTAATCGTGCGCTCGAATTTTTGCCAGAGGACCACGCGTTGGGTAAGCGCTACGAACGCGGTGAATCGTTAACTCGCCCAGAACTGGCTGTACTACTCAGTTACGCCAAAGTTATGTTAAAAGAAGAGTTATCAAAAACGCAGCTTGTTGAAGACCCAACATTGCGCGATACCGTATTTATGGCCTTTCCTAAAGCTGCTGGCGCGCGTTTTAGCGCAGAAGTGAAAGAGCATCGCTTGTTAAAAGAAGTCGTCAGCACGCAGCTCGCAAATGATTTTATTAATAACTTAGGTATTACGGCGGCTTACCGTTTTCTTTCATCAAATAATGTGCACTTAGATGATGTGTTTACCGCGTATGTTATTACCCGGGAAGTCTTTGATTTGCAGTCATTTAACGATTATTTGCAAAGCCTGTGCAATGAAGTACCTGAAGAAACCTTGTATGCACTTAAATCCAGTATGGTTCGGCGTGTTCGCCGCGGTGTGCGCTGGTTTTTACGCAATGCACACAGTGGTAGTACACAAGAAAAAATTGACCGGTTAAAACCGTTGCTTAATGAAATCGCAAGTTCCATTGAAATTGCGTTGGTTGGCGAACTTAAAGACTCTTGGACGCAGCGTTTTGATAATCATATTCAATTGGGCTTAAATCATCATTGGGCCACAATTTTGGCTATGCCTGGTAATCTGTTTGCAGGACTCGGTGTGGCCAGTATTCAACAAAATACTGGCAAAGAGGCCGTATTGTGTTCGCGCGTATTTTATGGATTACATAATCATTTGCGAATTAGGGAGTTTGCAGGTGCTGTTTCGGATATGGCCGTGCATTCACCTTGGCAGGCAATGTCGAGAGAAACATTACTGGAAGATATTGAAATCCAACTACGCTCAATGACAGAGGCTTTAGTACATAGCATTGATAGCGAACAAGCTATTATGCCACAACTGGAAGCAATGCTGCCCAATCAAGCGGTTGATAAGTGGTGGGGTTGGTTGTCGGACTTAACGCAAGAAAAAGATCAAGAAGATATCTCGCTATTTCATGTTAGTTTGCGTCAGCTCGTCAATTTAACGGAAGCGGTCGTTGTGGCCATGCCCGAAGGCCGCGAGGGCTAACGCGTATAAACGGGGGCCCAGCCTGATATTTTGGCTGGGCTTGCATATCCACGGTAACTTTTAAACTTCTTATTATGGGCGTCTCTAAAAAACAGTGATTTTTTGTGCAAGCGAGGGCAACAACTGATTCAGGCAACTTTCTGCATTCTCTTCGTCCTTGGGCCTTAAGTACCGCCCGGTCAACTTAATGGATTCCGGGTGTAGCGCAATGCATCGGTGCTGGATGCCGAGGAGAAAAAACCTGTAAGCTGCTATCGCGGGAAAAGTCTAATTTTAGAGCTGCCTTTATATTTGTGTGTCTACTGCGTCCAGGGTGTTCCATAAATCTTTGGGCAACTTAAATTCGGTAAGAATGGGGGCCAGTTTGCTGCGATGAGATTTAGGCGTTACGGCATACATCTCACATGCTAGGTTAGCTTGGTATAACAGATGCCCATAAGCTGTAAGCTCAGTATGTTGATGTAGACCTATTTGTTGTTTTAATGCAACGCAAATATCTTCGGGCAAATCCCAGTCGCAGGCGATAATGTAACTTAGATGCGCAGATATTTTCTTCATCGTTGGGGCAAAGGCACTATGGCCTGGCGCATCGGCTGTTTCGTTCAATTTAAATTGTTTACACAGTTCACTAAATAGGGTGATTTTTCCTATGTCGTGGACTAGGCCCAATAAGTAAACCTTATACCTGTCGAGCTGCCTGCTTTGACCAATCACTTCACAAGCCACGGCGCAATTGAGTGAGTGTACCCAAAGCCTTTGCCCGGTTTGGCTAAAGTAGGGGGATTCGCGTTGGATAATGGGTTGCATAACCGCTGCCGACAAAACTGATCGCAGCCCTTGAATGCCAAGCTTGACGACTGCTCGGTCAATTTCATCGATGTGTGCCCCGACGGGGTTGAAATAAACGCTGTTGGCCAATTTAAGTACGGCAGCGCTCATCACAGGGTCTTTGATAATAATGGCGACATAATCTTTAGCTGAGCTGGTTGGGTCCCTTAAGCTACGCAGTAATTTGGGTATTACGGAGGGCAATCGGGGAATAGCATGCGCGCGTTGTTCTTTTTTTCTTAAGCTATTAATAACCACTTCAATGACAAGTTTTTGTGGGATGTTTAGCTCGGAATCATTGCTGCCCTCAAAGAGGTATTGGTAGTACATGTGCTTGCAGCGGGCAAGAGTGTATTCGCCCGCTTCAATAACTTCGTATTTCGTTGCTGCTGCATTGACGTTATCAGCATTCTTATGAAGTAATTTCCTAAGTAAACTGCCAACAGACATGGTAATCGCTCAGATACGGTGAATATTTTAATGGGCGTCTCTATAAGTGCACTTTTTCCGCGATAGCGGCTTGCAGGTTTTTGCTCCTCGACATTGTGCCTGCAATGTCTAATCAAGGTGCTTCCTTGCATGCACAAAAAATCACTGTTTTAGAGGTGCTCTCATGTCAGAAACAATATCTCTGGCCGACGCAGCTCCAATACTTATTCTAACAATTTAAGTCTAGCTCGATTATGGGATAAAGGGCGAGTTTCTGCTGCAAAAGCTATAAGTGAATTCGTGATGGGAAAATGGCTATTTTACGTTTTTATATCTAACAAAATGCATACGCTATTATTTTGACACTCTATTGGGGTTCTTTATAAATGCGCTCCGCGTCCATCTTCAATTCTGCCCAGTTGTCTTTATAAGCTCGCTGAATGCTAAGCGGTCTTATATCTTTAAATCGTAATAAAAAGCGAGTTACTTCGATGATCATTCACCGTAAGCATAATCGTCAGAGCCAAGGGTTTAGCATCATAGAGCTATTAATCGTCATAATGATTATGGGCTTAGCTTTAGTGAAAGGCATTCCTTTTACTATGGATTGGGTTAACAGCGCTAGGGTAACTGAAGCTGAGTCTGGCTTGGTTGAGGCCTTAGGTTTTGCAAAGGCAAAAGCGCTTAGGAATGCTGAGGGTATTATTAATGGCGGTGCAGTAACGGCGGTGTGTTATAGCAATGATCGGTTAACGGTTGTTGAAGCGGCGGATGATAGCTCGCCGGCAAATTGCGGTGGCGGTTCCAGTCAAATATGGCAATTAACCCTGGCGGGTAATGTAAATATTGCAGTACAGAATAATGATTTTGCGTGCCTTTGTGTTGATGCCAAGGCCCAGTTTACGCAAGCTGGTAGCTGTAATGCTTGTTCAACGAACACAACGTTTGCTCTAAGTGCTGGAGGTATCAGTGACTCGATTGAGATTTATTAATACTGCAATGCCCCCCCGAATGGCTGGGGATTTTCTGATTGAAGCCATGATTGGCGTATTACTAATGGGGATTGTGGGCGCGGGTGTTACCTTTGTGACCTCGAGGGTTTCTGTTAGCCAGCACGATATGGCGATGCAAGAAATAGTGATTGGTGAACTGCGCGGGATGTTGCTAGCAAATGGTTCGGGCTCGGATGTTTGTGATCAAACTCCTTATGTTTATTTGCCGAATGATGAAGTGTTGCGGGTTAAGGTCAGTGGTTGCGGGGCTAATGCGGTTGCCAGTGTTGGAGGCGTTGAAATCAATAGTGTGCAAACCCCCATCGTATTGTCTGTGGAGTCACCAAGCATGGGCACAATTAATGTTGGTGGTGCCTTAGTAACAGAAGAAGGGTAATTCGATGGGACGGATTCTTAGGCGTCAGGCAGGCACTACACTAATCGGGCTGATGATTGGTTTGTTGGTATCGGTAGTGGGCATTTTAGCAAGCCTAAGTTTGTACAAAACCTTAGTGTCTGTCGCTACGGAAGCAAAAGTCGATGCCATGCACGATGGTCAATTGGCGACCACATTATTAGCAATTCAGCTAAAAGTTCAAAACGCCGGTTTTGGGTTAGATACTAATTCATCCAATATTGACATTACAGAAGTTAACGATGAAAAACATTTGTATTGGCGCTACAAAGTCGATGGCGTAACGACTTGCGAGGGGCTGCGGCGGTATGTGCGAACTGTCAACGGTATCGATGGTTTTGCACTGGATTATATCACTGCAGCAGGTAACAGCTGTACGGACGAAGCGGCTTTAAACACGATGGCTTGGCAGTCGTCTTCGACAATATCTGTATTTTCAAAAAATGTTACCGACATTGTTGATTTTGCTTTGACGCAACAATCGTGCTCGCCATATGGCATGGATGATTCGGGTAATTTTTATGTTTTAACCTTGTCTGGTCGTACGGCGGCCAATATTACTGGTGTTATTGCCAATGGTAACCCGCTAGAAAATACGGAGTTAAAACTCTGCCTTCCCAATATTCGTAGCGCATAAATAGTTTGAGGTGCTGGTGTGAGAAATCTACAAACATTAAATAAGCAGCAGGGATTGGCGACTGTACTCATTGTATTGTTGGTGGGTGTATCTATGACTGCTATGGCCATGGGATTGGCGCGCTCAGTTAAAAGTACTCAGCATAAACAAACTGCAGTGCATGCTGCAACGCACGCGCAATCTGCTGCTTGGTCTGCGGTTCATATTTTCAAGGAATACCTTAAAACGTTGGATTACGACCATGTTGCTGCAATGCCGATAGATACAGCTATTCCAATGGCGGTGACAGGGTCAGCGCAAGTGTTATCAGCCGCTATTGTTTCTATCGATAATAGTTTGAAAGATAGTGAAGGTATTCGAGTAACGGCGAATATAAAAGCTTACGATGCTAGGGCAAAAGCGACTTCGTCCATACAAGTGGTTTATCAGGTTATTAATGCTGTGTGTGATTTATGCCAGTTACTTGATGCGAACATCGATTTATTCGATGATACCATTTTAGGGGGGGATATTGAAATGAAGGTCCCAGCAAATACACCGACTAAAGTGAATGTTGATGGCGATGTTAATGCTTTAAGTATATCGCTGATAGGTGTGACCTACTTAAATGCTACTGGCGACGTTACTCTTGGTAGTGCAGTTCCGTTAGAGGAAGTGTACACCAATGGCGATTTACTATTGGATGGTGCAGCAAATGTTGATAAAGCATCAGCTTTAGGAACTGTGACATTAAAAAATGCGGGGACAGCTGAGTTAATTTATGCAAATGGCAGTTTAGCTTTTGGTGGGGGAAGGGTTGGCGTTGCGAATACGCTAGGTTCAGTAGATGTAACTCAGTGGGCATTTTACGGAACAATTATGGCGCAGGGGGATGTGGATATAGCTGCCCCAGTTGAAAAGGTACACACACGCGGTGATGTTATATTGCGGGCGTGGGCAGATGCGAGAGATATTGCTTCGAAAAAATCAATCACTTGCCCGAATTCAAGCTGGAATTTGTATGATTCCCTTGTCGCTGAAATTGCCTTAATTAACTGCCCTGAGCTTTCATTGAATACGATTCAAGGCACAGAGGTTAATGTGCCGCTAATGGAAGAGCTGGAACCCTTTAGCAGAACAAAACCGCAAATTGATGCTTGGATGGTTAAAGCTGACGCCAATTATGCTTTCGAGTATGTCAGCGGTGCTATACGCGTAACGGTAAAAAATGTTAACAGCATTGCTGACGGAACATATTTTTTGGGCAGTTACCCCTATGACGGATTACGCGACCATCGAGATTATCTATGCGATGCCATCAATGGTATGGGGCAATGTACATCACCTGTGGCGCGGACAAAAACAATATGCCAAGGCTATACCGATGCTAACAGCTGTTTTAGTTATGACAATGCCAGTAAAACATGGACCATTGGAGGGAAAAATATAGCGCCGGGTATTGTATGGTTTGAAGGCAATCTAGTGTTGTCTAACGGCGAGTATTACAACACTTTTGCAGCTACCGGCAATATTACTACTGCGGGCGCGATGAAAACCTATGCCCCCAACTTTGTCGGTTACAACGCTGTGTGCACCCTCGCTTATCCACTTTCCCCAACTGCAGACTTTGCAGATCTTTACCCTGAGCAGCTTTGTGATCAAGATTTGGCGGTAATGAATTATCTACCCTTGGCCAATATCGTTGTTATGGCGGGGGGGAACAACCCGTTTGCTGGCGGGGTTTATCAAGGTGGCGATATTACGTTGGCCGCTTCAAATGAATTATTCGGCACCGTATTGGCCGGAAATAACCTAGATACGGGTGGCGATACTATTGTGCACGGTTATATTTCTGCTGCAGCTAATGGCAGTGGCTCTGGAACTAATGACTTGGCGGGTAAGACAGTAATTGATTTGGAAAACCTACCATCAACTTACCGGCCCAATGAGGTGCCAGATTTTGATGGTGGCTCATGTACAAGTTCGTGCTCGCCACCCACGGAAGGCGTTGATGTTTTGTGGTCGCGCTATCTGTAATGTGGCTCTAACTATATAACATTGAGGGCGAGCTGAAACTCGGCCTATGGGGTGTTTTTGCCGCCGCTAACTTTCCTTTTAAGCTCATCGATATCAAGGATAACAACATGCTTTTTATCGAGAGCAATTAAACCGCTCTTGTGGAAGCGCCCAAGCACACGACTTACGGTTTCTATGGTTAAGCCTAGGTAATTGCCAATGTCAGACCGCGCCATAGGCAAATAAAATTCCGTAGCTGATAGCCCACGTTGACTGTTGCGCTGCGAGATACTAAGCAGCAAAAAAGCCATTTTTTCGTCTGCACTGTTTTTGCTAAGAAGGCTAATAAGCTCTTGATCACTGGCAATTTCTTTGCCCATGATTTGAAAGAAGCGACGTTGTAAGTTTGGAATTTTAACGCTGAGATCTTCTAGTTGGTTAAATGGTATTTCGCAGACCGAGCTCGTCTCTAAAGCGATGGCGGTATTGGTGTGGTTGTTGGTGGCAATGCCATCCATGCCGAGGATTTCACCGGGTAAATAAAACCCCGTGACTTGCTCTTCTCCATCTGTGGAGACGGCCACAGTTTTGAACGAGCCAGAACGCACCGCAAAAACAGCCCTAAAAGCGTCACCGGCAAAGTAGAGTTTGTCTGATTTTTGCAGTGGGCGGCCGCGCTGAACGATTTGGTCCAGTTGGTTGATATCATTACGCAGAAGGCTAATGGGTAGGCAAAGATCCCCTAAGCGGCATTCTCCGCAATTGACTTGTGATCCGGTGTTGCAGTGTGCTTTCATCGCTGTCTCTTTGTCCGCTTGAGGTTGAACCTGGAAACCGCAGTTAAACCAGCAAAGTCTCCGCATTCACTGGGTGCACCTGACGCGATAAAAATAATTCATCACCAATAAGGTGACTACACACTTTACTACACGCCATGCGCATCCCGGTAATGCGGGGCTTTTTGACTCTAAACTGCGATCTCTAGGTTGAATCAATGACTCATTTGCGGGCATTTTACAAGGCTTGGCGCATAGACAAAAGGCGTGATTAACTAATTGCTACATTAGATGCTGTTTATGGCTTTTTTGCGACACGGCGTGTGAGAGCAGTTGTCCGAAATAGTCCGGTACTATTTGAGAGGCCAAGCCTTGAATGTGTTGTTCAAAGTCGCCATTTGCGGGGGCGTAATTCAGCGAGACGGTTTGAGCGTTACAACTTTTTGCCATTTCGACAAAGCTGGCCGCAGGTTGTACTTGACCGCTGGTACCTATGGCTATGAAACGGTCGCATTGCTGTAATGCTTCGTTAATATCGAGCATATAAAAGGGGATTTCATCGAACCAAACAATATGCGGTCGTAAAGTTTTTGTTTGATTGCAGCAAGGGCAGGGGGTTGATGGGAGGATGGGGGACGTCCAATGGTAAACCCTGAAGGTGCGCTGGCAGCGTACTTTTAATAGCTCGCCGTGCATATGTAACACCTTTTCGCTACCGGCGCGCTCGTGTAGGTTGTCGACATTTTGAGTTATAAGGGTAAAGCGACCGGGGTATTGCCGAGCAAATTCGGCAAGTGCGATATGGGCTGCATTTGGCTGAATGTTATTTTGGAGTTCTTGTCTTCGCTGATTGTAAAAGCTTTGTACTTTAGCTGGGTCAGACTTAAAAGCAGTTGGCGTGCACACTTCTTCAATTTTATACCCCTGCCATAATCCGTCGGCATCCCGAAAAGTCGCCAGCCCCGATTCTGCCGAAATACCCGCCCCTGTTAGGACTACGATAGATTCCATAATTCATACCTTGCACATATGTAGAAGCATGAATTTACCGTAAACGGCGTGAGAACATTTTGTGTTAACGCAAAAAAAGCAGTTTTAGCAATGTGGCTGGCTAACGGAAGTAACAATGCCTATAAAAGTAGCAATTTCGTCATAATTTGCTTGCGACCAGGCGATCGTAGCTATGAGTAGTACTGCGGCTGGGAGTTATTGCGAGGATTCTTGGTGTAATAGTTGTGGAGTGCGTCACAGTTTTTGTTTTTTTGGGGGTTCGTGTCGTCTCATGCAACGCATTCATTGACCGTTTGCCTCCTCTTCGTTAGCTTTCCCGTCGAGCATATATCATGTTCATTAAGTTTCTCAACAAAGGATATAGTTATGGACTTACGACTTTTAAAAGCCTGCGGATTAAGCGCAGCATTAATGCTAGTTGGATCTACTTCGTACGCGGAGAGTCTTAATCAGGCTGGGCTGCAGGCTAATGGCGAGACGTTCCAGTTTGGTTTCGCCTCTATCCCAAATATCCAAATAAGCAATGCACCTTCGGATACAGATTACAATCGTAGTGCAATGCTCCATGATGGGTCTACATACCGTTTATATTTCTTTAAGGAGGGGAGTGAAGACACCCTCTATCAATTCGGTTTTAATGGTAGTAGCTATCAGTACGGGCACAATTCAATTGCGCAATTACGAATTACCAATAAGCCATCAGATGCTAACCCTGAAGATTTTGCAATGCTTCATGACGGGTCGGTTTATCGTCTTTATATGCTAAGTTACGATCAAACTAAGGTTTACCAGTTTGGTTGGAATGGTTCTAGTTATCAATACGGCCATAGATCAATACCTACAATATCAATTACCGGTGCCCCTTCTGATGCTGATAAATCGCGCTGGGCAATGCTTCATGATGGCCAAAACTACCGTTTATACTTCGCGAAGCAAGGTGTAACGGACAAAATTTATGGGTTTGCATGGAATGGCGGCTCTTATCAGTTTGGCTTTGATTCACCTGGTGTTATAGATTTGGATCTAGTCCCGACAAATAGCAATTTCGATATTATGAATATGTTGCACGACGGTTCACGTTCACGTTTTTACTACTTAGCACCATAGATTTTGTATGGCCCTATAAGTCAGCAGCATAGCTGCTGACTTATCTCCTATTAAATTGTTGTTATTTCCTTGCTATCCCCCCCTCTTTTTTTATTTAGTTGAACCTGCTTTTATTTAGTTCGACGTCTTCACAAAGCGCCAATATTTGGTGTGGGCGCACACAATGCTTTAGCGTATGATGCTGTTCGCCCGAGGGCCGCCGTTGGGGTCTTCCAATTGCGCGATTGCTCTACTAAGGCTCAGTTATGTGTGGCTATTTGCCTCTTAAATCTATATTGCGTTGCTGAATCGGCGCATATGTGGATTGGGTATGTAAAACCCATTTCGCATCCGCCTAAGTGTTGGCCGGATGTCATTTGGGAAGCTGCATTCATTTTTAATTTCTTCTGAAGATATTTGGTTACGTATGGTATTTGTCCGATCTAATATGTTAGTGCTTTGCATGGTATTCATATCTGGCTTTTCAGTGATGAGCGTAGAGATGCTTGGGGGCAGGATACTGGCTCCTTATTTTGGCGGTAGCGTATACGTATGGGGTAGCCTGATATTTACTTTTATGGTCGGCCTCTCTCTAGGTTATGGTGTTGGTGGGCGCCTATCTGTTCGATTTTATGGGATAAAGATATTGGGCGCCTTGTTATGCTTTTCTGCTTTGCAGGTGCTGTTGGTGGAATTTTCTTCAGATTGGGTATTGGGTATTGCATTTAGCCAAACTAGCGACCCCCGATCCGGCTCTTTGTTGGCAGCGCTCGCGCTTTATTTACTGCCGACGGCAACTTTAGGGACTTTGTCTCCAGTTGCGATTAGGACAATTTCCCATGACATTCATAAGGTTGGAAACAGTGCAGGGAACCTCTATCTGGTGTCAACACTGGGGTCGGCGGTAGGAACTCTTGTCACGGCTTTTTGGTTGGTAGCCTTGTTCGAGGTTAAATCCATTATGTTTGGTAATGCAGTGGCTCTGATGTTGGCTGCTAGCCTTTGTTTGCTCGGTAATAGGCGTGGGGAAGTTAAATGATTTTGAGATTACTGTTTGTTGGCAGCCGAGGTTGGCTTTCGTGCATATTGTTTCTTGTAGGGGGGCTTCAATCATTTGGCGCGTTAGCACAGCCTGTTGTGCTGAAAGAGTATAAGTCCCTTTACCGAAATGTCACTGTTATAGAAACGCCGCATAGTCGATGCGTTCGGCTAAAGAATAAAAAGAACCCCTTCAATTCCCAGAGCTGCTTAAGTTTGGCGAAGCCTGACGAGCTTCTGTTCTTCTATTCTAAAGCGATGATGGCTGCGCTTAGCACGCAAAAGGACGATGTCAGGGTCTTAAGTGTGGGCTTAGGTGGCGGCACCATGCCAAGAGCCATTATGAGTTATTTTAAATCCCCCCATGTCACTACCGTCGAGCTGGATTCAAAAATGCTCGAAGCTGCGGAAGAGTTTATGCATTTTAAGCAGGCAGATAATAATCGAGTGGTGATTCAAGACGCACGTTATTTTATTCGCAAGCAAGGCTTCGCCAAAGAAAAATATGACGTTATTTTGCTTGATGCATTTAATGGCGAATACATCCCGGAGCACTTGACGACACGAGAATTCTTGGAGGAAGTCAAAAAGATTCTCTCCCCGAATGGCCTATTGTTATCCAATACATTTTCCTTTCGAGACTTTTATAATTCGGAGTCTGTTACATACGAAGCGGTCTTCCCCGATTTCTGTGCTTTTAAATCCGCAGGTGCCCGTACGGTGGTAGCATTCAATGGCTCTAAGTGCGATGCAGAGAAGCTTAAGCAGGATGTTGAGCGAAACCTCGTAGCTCTTGCTCCCTATATTCGGAATGCTAGAGGTATCGTCAATAGCATTACCGATAAAAAAGATTGGAATGTGAGTGCTAAGGTATTTACGGACGAATTTTCGCCTGCAAATTTATATAATGTACAGTGAGTTGCAGGCTTAATTAAGAGTTTTTAGTTACAGTTCGAGGTTTTCACGTAGCATATTCAAGCGCTTGATATTTTCAGCCTTATTGAGAGGTGTTTGGGGCTTGTGCTCGATAACGTTTTCCAGCTCGAGTGCAAGCTCTTCACCCGCGCGTACGCGCTCGCAAAAATCTTGGTATTTGCGCTTAAATACTGGGTAGGCAACACTCTCTGCGCTGGTTTGCAGGAAATACCAATCGCAAGCTTTGCCTGCGTGATAGACCACCGGATGGCTCCAGCGATAGCGTGCTTTAGGTGAGGGCGCGCGGCAAGCTTCGATATAGGCGCTATGCGGGTCCGGCAGTTTGGCGGTGTCGCTATGACTTTCGCAGTGGCGAATCATAGTGTGGAGCGTGGGTAGAAAATCACTGCTTTCTAGAATGGATTTTGCTGCGCGCAGTAGAGTCTCGGGTGTGAAGCGCGCGAGCTCGCCCAGCCAAAGTTTTTTGATTTGAGTAAGCTCTGCTTCGGTGCTAAATGCCTTAAAAAACTGGGCATGGTAATTCAGGCGAAATAACGCAAAAACCTGATTAATAGCATCAATATAGTGTTCGCGTTTAGGGGCTTCTTTAGTCTGCCCAGCTTCTGTCGGTAACGAGTGCTTCAAGGGACATATCTCGTGTTGATGAATGGTTGATGGCGGTAGCCTCTGCGGAGCGTTGTGCCCAACGGTGCTTCACGTACTGCAAAAAGCGTGTATTCCAAGAGCTGTGCGCTTGATTGCTATCGCGCCAATAAATGACAAATTCAGGAATAAGTTGGTGGGCAAATTGTAATTCAATGTTTGCAAGTCTCAAAACATCGTAAACATCGCGCGAGGGTTGCCAGCCTTCGGGTATGCGCTTAGGAGTTGTGTCGTGCTCTAAAGTAGAGCTGTACCGTGCCCACTGGCGATTTACGTGATCGCGAAAACGGCGGTTCCAGTTATCGCAACTGCTGCCTTGCTCCCGCCAATAAAGTACAAACTCCGGCACGGCATCCTCAATAAATTCTCGGCGAATACCTGCGTGGCGGGTTAGTACATCCATAGCGTCTTCGCTGGGGCGCCAATCGGGGTGCATCAGTGTAACTTGCGGTCGCTGATTTTTTTGCGACTGAAAGTCGCGCCATTTATGAATAACGTGATTAAAGAATTTGGACTCCCAAGAGCGCGCAGGTTCGTTGCGTTCACGCCAATAGGTAATGAACTCACCGACTTGATTAAGTGCAAAGGTGTCTGGGATGTTGTGTTGAGCAAGCTGGTTAAGCGTGTCGCGCTCGGGCTGCCAGTGAGGGGCAATAATATTGGGGCTTACTGCGTGCGTTGGTGTGGGCGAAGCCGTTGTGGCGGTTTGTAGGTTATTGGCCGTGGGTTGAGCGTGGTTATCGCTATTGGCTTTAAAGGCAAATTTAAGCATCTGGCTTTGGTTAAACGGGGCTGACGCAATCACGACAATATTGGCTTCGCGTAAATTTGTGCATAGGCGCTGCACGTCTTTGTCTGCCCAGAAAGGCGCAATAGCAAAAATCTGAGCTTGCGAGGCAGTAAACCACGTAAAGCCTTGTTGGTTTTGACCGGCAAGGCGCAGTGATAATTGCTGCAATACCGTTACCATTAAAGCTTCTTCTACGCCTAATTTTGCCGCGAGCGATGGCGACAATGTTAGCGGAATCTCGGGCAGTATTTGCGGCGCTGTGGTTGCAGGCCTATTTGCGGTTTGCGGGTAGCTGTTCATATAAAAATGCAGTTCGAGCAAGGCGTTAGGCGCCAGTTAATGCTGTACATTTGTGCATTACTTAAGTGGCCTGGCGGCAGTTCGGTGTGGCGCTTATTGTATCAGTCTCAAGGCTTTCTCGCTGCGCTACTGGTCTAAATGTAATAACCGAGAGGGGCTTGACAGCTGACCAAAACCCATTCTTTGCCATCAAAAAGCGCTTGTTGGGCGCCTGAGGGCCTTCTAGAGGGAATAGGTGTGCGCGAGCATGGTGTGTGTGGTAGCATGCGCAGCCTTAAAACGCATTCTGAGCCGTTTCTGCCAAGCCGCGTGCTGAGACAGTATTCGCGTTAATACAATAATGAGTCAAACCAATACTAAGGAATATGCCATCTTATGGGTGATATCGCTAAAGAAGTTTTACCCGTCAATATTGAGACTGAGTTAAAACAGTCTTATCTCGATTATGCGATGAGTGTCATTGTTGGCCGAGCATTGCCAGACGTAAGAGACGGCCTTAAGCCTGTCCATCGTCGCGTGCTATTTGCCATGAATGAGCTGAATCTAGATTGGAATAAACCTTATAAGAAGTCGGCCCGTGTTGTCGGTGATGTGATTGGTAAATATCACCCGCATGGTGATTCTGCTGTATATGACACGATTGTTCGAATGGCGCAGCCGTTTTCGCTGCGTTATATGTTGGTCGATGGACAAGGTAACTTTGGTTCTATCGATGGCGATAGCGCGGCAGCTATGCGATATACGGAAATTCGTATGCGCAAAATTGCGCACGACTTACTTGCCGACCTAGATAAAGAAACCGTTAACTTTGTGCCGAACTATGACGGCCAAGAAATGATCCCTGAGGTTATGCCTACGCGCGTGCCTAACCTTTTGGTTAATGGCTCAAGCGGTATTGCGGTGGGCATGGCGACGAATATTCCCCCCCATAATTTGGCGGAAGTGGTTAAAGGGTGTTTGGCGCTTATAGATAACCCCGACCTCTCGATTGACGACCTTATGGAATACATTCCTGGTCCTGATTTTCCTACTGGCGGCATTATTAACGGCCGTGCTGGCATATTAATGGCCTACCGCACGGGCCGTGGCCGCATTTATGTGCGCGCTAAAGCCGCTGTAGAAGTGAATGAGAAAACCAATCGCGAATCGATTATTGTGTCTGAAGTGCCTTATATGGTGAACAAGGCGCGTCTTATTGAAAAGATTGCCGAGCTTGTTAAAGATAAAAAGCTTGAAGGGATTTCAGAAATCCGCGATGAGTCAGACAAAGATGGTTTGCGCGTTGTTATCGAAATTAAGCGCGGTGATATGGGCGAGGTTGTTTTAAATAACCTATTTGCTCAAACGCAAATGGAAAGCGTATTTGGCATTAATACTGTTGCTCTTGTTGATAACCAGCCAAGGCTGCTTAACCTTCTTGAATTGCTGCAGTATTTTATTAAGCACCGCCGCGAAGTTGTTACGCGTCGCACAATATATTTATTGCGCAAAGCGCGTGAGCGCGGCCATGTGCTAGAAGGTTTGGCTGTTGCAATTGCGAATATTGATGAAATTATTACCACCATCAAAAACTCTGCAACGCCGCAAGATGCTAAAGATGCTCTGTTAAGCAAAGGTTGGCCGGTAGGTACAGTGAGCCAATTCTTGGAGCGTGCCGGTGCTAACGCTTGCCGCCCAGACGGCCTAGAAGAGCAATTTGGTTTGCATGATGGCGTGTATCACTTATCGCCAGCACAGGTGCAAGCCATTTTAGAGCTTCGCTTACACCGTTTAACCGGTATGGAACACGACAAGCTACTTGTTGAGTACCAAGAAAAGCTTGAGCAAATTGCTGAATATCTAGAAATTTTGGCTAACCCTGCGCGCTTAATGGAAGTTATCCGGGAAGAGCTTGAAGTTATTGAGCAGTCTTATGGCGACCCGCGCCGTACCGAAATTCAAGCCTCCCGCGCCGATTTAACCGTAGAAGATTTAATCAACGAAGAAGATCGTGTGGTAACCATTTCACACGGTGGTTATGCCAAGAGCCAGCCATTAGATGCATACCAAGCTCAGCGCCGCGGTGGTATGGGTAAAAGTGCGACCTCAGTAAAAGACGAAGACTTTGTCGAGCATCTATTAATCGCAAACACCCATGACTACATCTTATGCTTCACCAATCGCGGTAAGGTCTATTGGCTAAAAACTTTCCAAATTCCAATTGCCGGCCGCACAAGCCGCGGGCGCCCAGTTGTTAACTTGTTGCCATTAGAAGCTGAAGAGCGCATTACCTCGATTTTGCCGGTTAAAGAATTTGACGAAGATCACTTTATCTTTATGGCGACTGCTAATGGCACAGTTAAGAAAACAGCCTTGTCACAATTTGCACGCCCGCGAAGCAGTGGTTTGATTGCGCTAGATCTTGTAGAAGGGGACAGCCTGGTTGGCACCGCGATTACAGACGGCAGCTGCGACGTGCTGTTAATGGCGTCTAACGGTAAGGCAACGCGCTTCAAGGAAGCCGATGTTCGAGCCATGGGGCGCACTTCTCGTGGTGTGCGCGGTATGCGCTTTGATGACAGCCAAAGCCTGATATCCATGATCATTCCACAAGAAGGCGGCAAGGTGCTGACTATTAGCGAAAATGGCTATGGTAAGCGCACTGAGCAAGCGGACTTCCCGACCAAAGGCCGTGGTGGCCAGGGTGTTATCGCGATGGCGACCTCAGAGCGCAATGGTTTATTGCGTGGCGCCGTGCAGGTGTTTGAAGGTGACGAAATTATGATTATCTCGGACCAAGGTACTTTGGTACGTACACGTGCTGATGAGGTATCTATTTTAAGCCGAAATACTCAGGGTGTTCGATTGATTAAAACGAAAGCTGGCGAGCATATTGTAAGCTTGGGCCGGATCGAAGAGCAGGACGACGTAGAAGCGCCGGAAGCCGAGGGGGAATAATTCGTGGTCGATAATTCCTCTGAAGAAGCCAAAGAGCTTGGCAAGTTACGCGACGACATCGATGCTATTGATGAAAAAATTGGTGCGCTGATTAGCCAGCGTGCCGTTTGCGCCCAGTCTGTAGCAGAAGTTAAGGGTCGATATAGTGATGGTTCTGACCCTATTTTTTATCGTCCAGAGCGCGAGGCTCAGGTGTTGCGCAAGGCCATGGCGAGAAACCAAGGACCTTTGTCTGATGAAGAATATGCGCGCCTGTTTCGCGAAATAATGTCGGCATGTTTAGCGCTTGAAAACCCGATTAAAGTGGCCTTTTTGGGCCCCGAGGGTACGTTTACTCACGAAGCTGCATTAAAACATTTTGGCGCCAGCGCAAAAGTCGCACCCATGACAGCCATTGATGAGGTTTTTAGAGAAGTAGAATCTGGCGCTTGCCAGTTTGGTGTTGTGCCTGTTGAAAATTCGACAGAAGGTGTAGTGACTCATACGCTAGATTCTTTTATGAGTTCTAACCTAAATATTTGCGGTGAAGTGGTATTGCGTATTCACCATAACCTTATGGTTTCTGATGTAACCAAAACCGATAGCATTACTCGCATATATTCGCATGCGCAGTCTTTGGCGCAATGTCGCAAATGGTTGGACGCTCATTACCCTAATGCCGAGCGCATTGCAGTGCCAAGTAATGCCGAAGCGGCAAAGCGCATGCGTAGCGAGTGGAATGCTGCCGCCATTGCCGGTGAAGCTGCGGCCAAGCTTTATGGTTTAACGGTTTTGGCTGACAAAATTGAAGATATGCCAGACAACTCAACACGTTTTTTAATCGTTGGACAACAAGATGTTGGACCTAGCGGTCATGATAAAACCTCGGTTGTTATTGCCGTTAAAAACGAGCCTGGCGCCTTGCATGATATCTTGGAGCCATTTCATCGTTTAGGTGTCGATTTGACGCGTGTCGAAAGCCGACCCTCGCGAACCGGTAATTGGAATTATGTGTTTTTCATTGACTTTGATGGTCACGTTGAAACGCCCAAGGTTCAAACAGCGCTTGAGGAAGTTTCAAGGCGTGCCGCCGATGTTAAAATTTTGGGTTCCTACCCTAAGGGCGTTCTCTAATTATGAGCGCTGATGACGTAGTAGCTTTGCAGCCAATTAATACCCTTGTTGTTATTGGTCTGGGCTTGATTGGCGGTAGCTTGGCGTTAAGTCTTAAGTCGGCTGGAGCTTGTAAGCGGGTGGTTGGCATTGCGCCAGATCCTTTGGTTCGCCAGCGTGCCATCGAGCGGGGAATGGTGGATGAATCATATGCATCTATTGGTGATGTTGCCGCACAGTTAGGTGAGGGCGATGTTGTTTTTATCGCTGTGCCAACGCTGGCCATTCGCGAAGTATTAGAAAGCGTAAAAGGCTGCGTTCCTGCTACGGTAACTGTTACAGATGGGGCAAGCGTTAAAGGAAGTGTGTTAGAAGATGTGAAGGCCGTTTATGGCAAAGTTCCAGAGCAGCTGGTACTAGGGCATCCTATTGCAGGCTCGGAGCAAAGTGGCGTAGAGGCCGCGAGGGTAGGGCTTTATGCCAATCACCGCATTATTCTTACGCCTACCGAAGAAACTTCTGATCAGCATAAAGACCGAGTCGCCGATATGTGGCGGGCTGTTGGTGCTGAGGTGCTTGAGCTTGATGTTGAAAACCACGACGCTATCTTGGGTGCGACAAGCCACTTGCCGCACGTGATTGCTTTTTCGCTGGTCGATACCCTTGCCCACGATAGCCATAACGAAGATATTTTTCGGTATGCAGCCGGCGGTTTTCGCGACTTTACACGTATTGCGTCCAGCGATGTGGTGATGTGGCGCGATATTATGTTGGCCAACCGCGATGCGGTACTCGAAGCTATCGATTTATTCTCCAGTAATTTGGCAGTATTGCGAAAGACCATTGCCGAATCAGATTCTGATGAACTCACAGAGATTTTTAGCCGAGCCAAGCAGGCTCGGGATCAATTTACCCATGTTATGGACAAGCAAAAGAGCTAACGGCTCTATTTTCCGCTTGTGTTGATCAAACGGTTATAAGTTTAGAGTTTTTTATTTGTTAATGGCTGATGCAGAGCAACGTATAATGCCGTGGACACAATTTTTTGTAAGCGATTTTAGGACTCAACAATACGATGTCTAGTAATAACTTAAGCGATTACACGCTCACTCACCTCAAGCAGCTTGAGGCCGAGAGCATACATATTATTCGCGAAGTGGCGGCTGAATTTGATAACCCCGTCATGATGTATTCTATCGGTAAAGATTCTGCCGTGATGCTGCATTTGGCTAAAAAAGCCTTTGCACCAGGGAAACCACCATTTCCATTAATGCATGTGGATACCACATGGAAATTTAAAGAAATGATCACTTTTCGCGATCAAATGGTGAAAGATTTAGGTTGGGATTTGATTGTTCATACCAACCAAGAAGGTGTTGATATGGGGGTCGGTCCATTTACCCATGGCAGCGCCAAGCATACAGATATCATGAAAACGCAAGCGTTAAAGCAAGCGTTAAACAAATATAAATTTGATGCTGCTTTTGGTGGCGCTCGTCGCGATGAAGAAAAATCTCGCGCTAAAGAGCGCGTCTATTCATTCCGCGACAAAAACCACCGCTGGGACCCTAAAAATCAACGTCCCGAATTATGGAATGTTTACAACAGCAAAGTAGATCCAGGTGAAAGTATTCGCGTATTCCCACTATCTAACTGGACAGAATTAGATATTTGGCAATACATTCATTTAGAAAACATTCCCTTGGTTCCTTTATATTTTGCCGCCAAAAGACCGGTTGTAGAACGCGATGGCACCTTAATTATGGTCGATGATGACCGTATGCCTATTGCCGAAGGCGAAAAGGTTGAAGAGAAAATGGTTCGCTTCCGTACTTTGGGTTGCTACCCATTAACGGGGGCAGTCGAATCTCATGCGACCACTTTGCCGGAGATTATTCAGGAAATGTTGTTAACAACAACCTCAGAGCGCCAAGGCCGAGTTATCGATCACGATAGTTCTGGTTCTATGGAAAAGAAAAAACAAGAAGGCTATTTCTAAGGTTGAGTTAGAGGCAATTATGAGTCACCAATCCGATTTAATTTCTACAGATATTAATGAATACCTCGCTCAACACGAGCGCAAAGAGCTCCTGCGTTTTCTAACGTGCGGATCTGTCGATGATGGAAAGTCCACATTAATTGGGCGTTTATTACACGATTCCAAAATGATTTATGAAGACCAATTGGATGCGATAAAGTCTGATTCGGTTAAGCACGGTACGACAGGTGAAAAAATAGACTTAGCGCTGTTAGTCGATGGTTTGCAAGCCGAGCGAGAGCAGGGCATTACCATTGATGTTGCCTATCGCTATTTTTCTACAGCTAAACGCAAGTTTATTATTGCCGATACTCCTGGGCACGAACAATACACGCGTAACATGGCCACTGGTGCATCGACGTGTGATATGGCGATTATCCTGATTGATGCTCGTTATGGTGTGGTCACACAAACACGCCGCCACTCATATATTGCTTCACTGTTAGGCATTAAGCATGTGGTCATTGCGGTGAACAAAATGGATTTGCTGGATTTTGACGAGGCAGCATTTAACAAGATCAAATCAGATTATCAAGAATTTGCGAAAAACTTGAATGTCGATGAATTCTTCTTTGTGCCTATGTCTGCATTGGAAGGCGATAATGTGGTTAATCGTAGCGAGCGCTGTGCTTGGTACGATGGCCAAACTTTAATGGAAATTTTAGAATCGGTGCAAATTGCGGGTGATAAAAATATCACCGATTTCCGTTACCCTGTGCAGTTGGTTAACCGCCCGAATTTAAATTTCCGCGGGTTCTGCGGCACGATTGCTTCCGGCGAAGTTAAGCCAGGTGATGCGATTAAAGCATTACCTTCGGGCAAGACCAGCGTTGTAGACCGTATTGTTACCCACGACGGCGATTTAGATCGCGCATTTGTTGGTCAAGCCATTACATTAACGCTAAAGGACGAAATCGATATTAGCCGCGGCGACATGATTGTTAAAGTGGACGATGATGTCGCTGTTGCTGATCATTTAGAGGCGCACTTAGTATGGATGGCAGAGCAATCTTTAGTTGCTGGCCGGGAGTACCAATTCAAATTCGCTGGCAAGGTTACCAATGGTATTGTCAGTAAAATAAGCCACCGTATAGACGTCAATACGCAAGAGCTTAGCAAAGCCGATGCGCTCGCCTTAAACGATATCGGGCTTGTGGATTTGCAACTTGATCAAAGTGTTGTTGTGGACCCTTACACAATAAACCGTGCAACAGGCGGCTTTATTGTTATTGATAAGTTATCTAACGTGACTGTCGGTGCAGGTATGGTGACCCAAAAGCTAGAAGGTAAGGGGGTTGTTGAAACTGACTTCAGTGCTTTTGAACTTGAGCTTAATGCGCTCGTGCGTAAGCACTTCCCACATTGGGATGCCAAAGACTTAAGCGAGCTACTCAAAAAATAATACGTGTAGTTTCCCGATAAAAAAGGGCTCAAACGAGCCCTTTTTTTGTGCCTGTATAAAAGGTGCGACGAAAAAAGGTTTTTCGGACGATGTGATAAAAACGTGATAGACCTGTGAAATTTATGTGATCTTGAGGTTTTAGACTGGCTCTACGCACTAATTGTGCTGGGCCTAAAACCATAACATTACATTTATCAAGGAAATATCATGAAATTCAAACGCCTAATGACTACCGCCGCACTGCCTGTATTATTTGCTGTTGGTGCCGGAGTTTCTTCTAACTCTCACTCTGCCGAGATATCCGTTAGCGTAACCAACTTAACCTATGGTATGTATTTCACCCCATTATTTATTAGCGCACATAACGAATCCGTTTCTTTATTTGAGGTGGGGCAAGTGGCTTCACCGGCGTTAGAAAAAATGGCAGAGCTCGGTATGATCGGCGATCTCGATACATATACTAGTGACATGGGCGCTGTTAATGCGTTAAACCCTGTGGGCGAGGCAAATTTTTTACCTTCAGGCCAAACCTCACCCATGGTCGATATTAATACTGGCAGCAATGATTACCTCAGTGTTACAGCAATGCTTTTACCGTCAAATGACGGTTTTATTGGTTTGAATGGCTGGAAAATCCCTGCCGATAAAGGCACCTATCATGTGATGCTAAATGCCTACGATGCCGGAACGGAGGCGAATAATGAGTTGCTTGGTGACGGCGACGAAAATATGCCTGGTGATCCAACGCAACAAGGTGGGGTAAATGGTATGGGGGTTACTACCGAAGATGCGCCATTTGTTCATATTCACCGAGGAAGCTTAGGCGACGATGATACAACAGGCGGCATTAGCGACTTGAATAATAGCGTGCATCGCTGGTTGAATCCGGTTGCCCGAGTCACAGTAATTGTCAAATAGGAGGGGTTATGCATAACTTTCAGATAAAACGATTTAATGTAGCCCTAAGTACTTTTGCTCCGCTATCGCTATCCGCCTTATTGGTGGCTTGCGGAGGGAGTAACAATTATGAGCCTCCAGTAACGACAATGGCGCAATACCAAGTTTCAATAACAAATGGCAGTGCAAAACAGTTGTTAGCGCCGGCAGCGGTATTATTAAATACCCAACCGCTAAACCTGTGGGCTATTGGCTCGCCAGCATCGCCAGCACTGGAGCAACTTGCCGAAAGCGGCTCGCCAGATGCCTTGCTTGCAAGTGTGCTGGCGAGTGATAGTGCATCGGCAGGTCCAACGGCAGCAGGCGCTAGTAATGCTGTTATTTTGTCTTTACCCGCGTCGATGCCGGCGTATATTTCTTTTGCATCGATGCCAGTTTATACCAACGATGGTTTTGTAGGACTGCAAAATATTGATGTCAGCAGTTTGATGCTGGGGGAGTCTATGCACATGGCGGTACCGGTATACGATGCCGGTACTGAGGCCAATACAGAATCGCTCAACACACTGCCGGGCCCCGATGTTGGTGGTGAAGGCTTTGATGCTGAGCGCGATGATATTCACAATTATGTGACTCGACATGCAGGCGTGGTGAGCTTTGACGGTGGCCTAACAACATCCGTATTGGATGAAAGCTACCGTTTTGATAGTGGTAGCTTTTACCTGAAAGTGACACGGACTCAATAATTCACCTGTTTAGTCTTTCTAATAGGTGGGGTATCTTAGGTGCCTCACTTTTTACTTATTAACGATATTTTTTATGTCACAGTCAAACATGCCATCGCAACCACGATTGTTATTGGTCGAAGATGATAAAGATATTAACCAACTGATTTGTCTTAATTTAGAGGCATTAGATTTTAACGTCACCAGCTGTGAAAACGGTAGGGAGGGCCTAGCACTGGCGGTAGAGGGTGGTTTCGATTTAATGATTCTTGATGTGATGTTGCCGGAAATGGACGGTTTGACACTGTGCAAACGGCTAAGGCAAAGCAAAAATTTTACACCGATATTGATGTTGACGGCTAAAAACTCAGAAGCAGATCGTGTAATTGGCCTAGAAGTCGGCGCAGACGATTACTTATCAAAGCCCTTTAGTATTTTAGAGTTGCAAGCGCGTGTTAAAGCGATGTTGCGGCGGGTACAGTTTAATCACTACCAAGACCCCGTGGCTAACACGGTGGATACGTTTGGTGAGCTAACAATCGATCGAAATAAGCGGCGGGTTTCTCTTAGAGGAGACGAGGTACATTTAACAGCAAAAGAGTTCGATTTATTGCTCTATTTGGCGTGCTCGCCTGGGCGAGTTTATAGCCGCGGTGATTTACTTGATGCCGTGTGGGGCTACAAACACAGCGGCTATGAGCACACCGTGAATTCACACATTAATCGCCTGCGATCAAAACTCGAAGAAGATCCGGCCAACCCTATTTATGTATTAACGGTTTGGGGCGTGGGGTATAAATTCAATGGTTAAATTAACAAATACTTTGTACGCCAAGTTGGCCCTTTGCTTAACGGTAATTTTTTTGATTGTGGGTTCGTTAAGCGCCAACATGTTATTTAATGCATCCACAGCGCATCAGCGCTTGGTAACCCAACATCTTCATTGCGATCTAGCAAAGCTTGTCAATAAAGAATACAAACTTTTCAACGATGCCGGCTTAGATTTAGATGCTGCCAAAATGATCTTTATGAAACTGATGGTGCTTGGTCCAAACTTTGAGTTCTATGTTTTGAATCCCGAAGGGCAAGTGCTGGCGTATTCTGCGGACCCTTCGGTTGTTAAACGCAAGCAGGTTGACCTCGCGCCGTTAAAATATTTTATGGACAGCAAAAAAATAGATTCCCCTATTTTGGGCGATAATCCGCGTTCGCTAGAGCAAAAAAAAATATTCTCTGCGGCACCGATTGTTAAAGATGATCAAGTGATTGGTTATTTATATGTCATATTGGGGAGCGATATTTTTGATGCATTTTACGAGTCCTTGTCGGAAAGTAAGATGTTGCGCTCTGGGTTTTGGTTGGTAATTTCTAGTCTTTGTTTTGGCTTGCTGGCAAGTTTAGTGGTGATATCACTGATTACACGGCCCTTACGCAAATTATCCAAATCAATTCAGCAAGCTCGGGACGAAGGTTTTACAAAAGAGGGTGGGCGTAACGCGAGTTTGACACTGCAGGGGTGGGATCAGAACAGCCGCAACGAAATTCACGTGTTGGGCAGTAGCTTTAAAGCGTTGTTGGAGCGTTTAGAAGAGCAATATCAACAAGTGATTACCATTGATGATTTGCGTAAAGAGCTGTTAACGCATATTTCCCATGACTTAAGAACACCATTGGCATCCCTGCTGGGCTACCTAGAGACTTGGACCTTAAACCACAAAACAATACCTATTGAAAAAAGTGAACAATACATCGATATAGCCACCCGCAACGCTCAAAAGATTGCCAATTTGATTGAGCAGCTGTTTGAGTTGGCGCACTTGGATTCTGGCAATGTACAGGTCAACCGCGAAACCTTTTCGGTAGCGGAGCTGGCGCAAGATGTTTTACAAAAATTCACAATAGAGGCACAGCAAAAACATATTGTGTTATCGGTCGAGCCTAAAGATACCTCGATTCTGGTCAAAGGTGATATTGAAAAGCTTGAGCGGGTGTTTACCAACCTTATAGAAAATGCACTTCGTCATACCCCCGTTGATGGCAGTGTGACGGTGAGGCTCTCGAAAAATGGACACTTTGTGGCTATTGATGTGGAAGATACGGGTATTGGCATTCCACAAGAAGATATCCCCCATATATTTAATGCGCACTTTAAAGCGGGTAACAGTGTGCGTGGTAATAGCGCTCATGGCGGCATTGGTTTAGCTATCACTAAAAAAATCATTGACCTTCATCAGAGTGAAATATCAGTCACAAGCCATGTCGATAGAGGTACCACTTTTAGCTTTATGCTGCCGTTTGGGAACTAGATCGTTGCCTGCTTGCATTGTAAAGTGGTGCTTTAGTTACTAAGTGGAGTTGCCGTGAGAGAGTCTGGTTTGGTTTGTGGTTATGTGGTTGATGATCAAGGACGTTCTACCCCTATTGATCTGGCGGATGTTCCAAATTGGAAGCCCGAGCAGGGTTTTTTATGGTTGCATTTTGATATCCGTGAAGCCGCTGCCCGCGATTGGCTGGCCCTTAAAAGCGGCTTGAGCGATGTTGCAATTCAAACTCTGCTGTGTGAGGAAACTAGGCCACACGTTTGGCGTGAAAATAATTCGGTAGTGATGGCATTGCGGGGAATTAATCTCAACCCCAATGCCGACCCTGAAGATATGGTGGCAGTGCGAGTTTATGCGGATGAGCACCGTATTATCACAACCCGCCGGCGCTCGTTAAAAGCGTTACGCGAACTCGCGGCTTCTATGCACAATGGTGTCGGCCCTGGATCAGTCGCGGTGATGCTGGCAGAGCTTACGGGCCAATTAACCGTGCAGTTGCTCGATGCCATTGAAACGCTTGAAGATAAAATGGATGCCTTGGAAGAAGTCATTCTCGATGATGCCAAAAAGCAGCGTCGAGTGCACGTTATGGAATTGAGGCGTAAATGCATTTTGTTGCGGCGATATTTGGCCCCTCAGCGCGAGGCATTGGCTAGGCTCTATATCGAGCCATTGTCGTGGCTCAGTGAGCGCCAACGAATGCAACAGCGAAATATCGCCGATCAATTAGTGCGTTATGTGGAATCTCTCGATGCAATAAAAGATCGCGCAGCAGTGGTTCAAGAAGAGTTGGCAAGCCGCGTTGCCGACCAACTAAATACCCGTATGTATATCTTATCGATGGTGGCTGCGCTTTTTCTTCCCTTAAGCTTTATTCTAAGCATTTTTGATCTTCAAATTGGCGGTTTGCCGCTGACGGACTACCCTTATGGTGCTATTGCTATGTCGGTGGTACTTGTTTGTACGGTAACAACCCAGGTCATTATATTTAAACGCAAGGGTTGGCTTTAGTTTCGGTTTTTAACCGCTTAACAGCCAAACTTGAACGCGTTATAGTGCTGGCCCGCACGTTTATTTAACGCGTGTGATAGTCAATTAACCGCAGACTATGCATTTGCTACTACTAATAATTATGCCTTTGATTCGGAGCCTCAATGACATCCACTCCTTACCCTGTTCCTAGTACATTCGAAAAAGATTCACACATCAATGCTGAACAGTACCAGTTGCTTTACCGCCAGTCGATAGAGCAGCCAGAGGTGTTTTGGGCGGAGCAAGCGACAAATTTTTTGAGTTGGTCAACGCCCTTTACTCAGGTGCGTGAGTTCGACTTTGAAAAAGGGCATGCGCAATGGTTTGCTGATGGCGAGCTGAATGTTGCTTACAACTGCATTGACCGGCACCTAACTGAAAAAGCCGATGCCACGGCTTTTATTATGGAGCGAGACGAGCCAGGTAAAAGTTTTGAGGTAAGCTACCGAGAGTTACACCTTCAGGTTTGCAAATTGGCAAATGCACTTAAAACCTTGGGTGTTCGAAAAGGTGATCGCGTTTGTATATACATGCCTATGATTTGCGAGGCCGCCTATGCGATGTTGGCTTGTGCAAGAATTGGAGCGGTACATTCTGTAGTTTTTGGTGGTTTTTCGCCGGAAGCGCTAAAAGATAGGATTTTAGATAGTGAGTGCAGCCTAGTTATTACAGCGGACGAAGGCGTTCGTGGTGGCAGGCTTGTACCTTTAAAGGCCAATGTTGATAAGGCCGTGGCAGATTGTGACTGCGTACAGAATGTTCTGGTATTAAAGCATACTGGGGCCGATCTTCCAAAGCAGCCTCGTGATGTGTGCTATCACGAGGCTACAGCTTGCGAGAGCGCCGATTGCCCACCTGAAGCCATGGCGGCAGAAGACCCTCTTTTTATTTTATACACCAGCGGTTCTACCGGAAAACCTAAAGGCGTGCTTCACACAACCGGTGGCTATTTATTGCAAGCAGCCATGACATTTAAATATGTTTTCGATTATGAGCCTGGCGAAGTGTACTGGTGCACGGCCGATGTCGGTTGGATTACAGGACATAGCTACTGTGTATATGGCCCGTTGGCTGTGGGTGCGACGAGTTTAATTTTTGAAGGTGTGCCCACATATCCAACGGCCTCTCGTTGCTGGGATGTGGTTGATGAGCACAAGGTTGCTATTTTCTACACGGCCCCGACAGCATTGCGCGCGCTAATGGGGCAGGGGGATGACTTTGTTACGGCATCATCGCGCAAAAGTCTACGGCTGTTGGGCACAGTAGGTGAGCCGATTAACCCCGAGGCATGGCAGTGGTATTACAATGTTGTTGGGGATGCCCGCTGCCCCATTGTTGATACTTGGTGGCAAACTGAAACCGGAGCACATATGTTGGCGCCATTACCTGGTGCCATGGCTCTAAAGCCGGGTTCAGCTGCGTTGCCATTTTTTGGCGTTGAACCTGTAATTCTTGATGCTGATGGTGTTGAGCTAACGGGAGCCTGCCAAGGGAATTTAGCCATTCGAAGCTCTTGGCCTAGCCAAATTCGCACTGTTTATGGCGACCATCAACGTCTTATCGATACTTATTTCAGCACTTATAAAGGTTATTACTTCACCAGTGATGGTGCGCGCCGTGATGAAGATGGCTACTACTGGATTACAGGCCGCGTAGATGATGTCTTGAATGTCAGCGGTCACCGGCTAGGGACTGCGGAAATTGAAAGCGCCTTGGTGGCACACCCAAGCGTGGCCGAGGCTGCTGTTGTCGGTTACCCGCATCCGATCAAGGGGCAGGGGATATATGCGTACGTTACCTTGATGCAAGGCGTCGATGCGGATCAGGTCGAAAAGAAAGCGTTAATCGATGTTTGCACGCAAGAGATTGGCCCTATTGCTAAGCCCGATATTATTCAGTGGGCACCGGGTTTGCCGAAAACGCGCTCGGGTAAAATTATGCGTCGCATATTACGCAAAATAGCCGAGGGTGACCTTGAGTCCTTGGGGGATACCTCAACACTGGCCGACCCAAGTGTGGTGGATAGCCTAATTGCAAATCGCCAGTCAAGCTAGACACTGGCTGGTCGTTGGTTTAGGGTGCGCGCTTAATTTATTATTTGCTGCTTGTCAGCCGGAGTTACTCTGTGAAAATTGCTAATGATTTAGCCGTCGCCATCCATTACACACTCACCGACGAAAGCGGTGAGACTATCGACTCATCAGCCGGCGCAGAGCCTTTAACTTATCTGCAAGGTCACGCCAATATCATTCCTGGGTTAGAGCGTGAACTAGAAGGTTGTGCTGTGGGTGATAAAAAAGTCGTTACTGTTCAGCCTGCGGACGGTTACGGCGAGCACGATGAAAACTTAGTGCAAGCGGTGCCACGCGAAATGTTCTCGGGCGTAGATAGCATTGAAGTTGGCATGGAGTTTCAAGTACAAGGGCCACAGGGCGAGCAGTTTGTAGAGGTTACTGAAGTTAGCGAGGAAACCATCACTGTGGATGGCAATCATGTATTAGCCGGTAAAGTGCTTAATTTTGATGTTGAGGTTGTTGATGTGCGCGAAGCAACCCAAGAAGAGCTTGAGCATGGCCATATTCATGGTGAAGGCTGCAGCCACTAAACTTATAGCCGCTCTAGTACGTTAAACGTAAAAAGGCTCCTTTAGGAGCCTTTTTTATGCGTGTTAGCGCATGCTTTCTGCAAGCCTGTCGAGTTGTGAGGTGACCTGTTGGCTGGCATTTTCCATCTGTCTTACGCAGGCAACGGCACCTGAAAAGTCGTTGCGGTGGTAAGCATTGACTGCATTTTTACCTTGGGTATGGACTTCGCGGTGTGGGCTCTCCAAGGCTTTGTAGGCACTTTGGCTTGCATATTTCTTCGCGCCTTCGCCGTTGTTATACCATTGGCCTAGGCGGCATTGGTCGGCATCGGAAAAATCATTGGCTTGTGAATGAGATTGCCCCAAAAGCACTTTGTAGACTTCTAGCTTCCAAGCCATATGGTCCATTTTAATGGTTTGTACAAAAGCGTCGTCGGTCGAGGCATCGATCACGCCAAACATTTTCTTGGCAAGCTGTACTAGGCTGCTGGTTGTTTCCTCAATGCCTTGAGTGTTGCTGCTAACGGTATGAGACTTTTCGCCAACGCGGTCAATACCGCCGACGACGTTATCCATTTCCGTATTCACTTTGTTGATCAGTGCTGCAATTTCGTTGGTAGCTTCAGCTGAACGCTGAGCCAAGCTTCTTACCTCATCTGCGACAACGGCAAAGCCTCGGCCTTGCTCGCCAGCGCGCGCGGCTTCAATGGCAGCATTCAATGCTAGCAGGTTAGTTTGTTCTGAGATGCCTTGAATCATCGATACAAAGCCATTAATACCTTCAGTTACACTTTTGAGGTTATTAACTGCGGCCGCCACCTCGGTGGTATCTTTGCTGATGGTGCTTGTGGTGTTGGTGGTGGTGCCTAGCAATCCCATTATTTGATCGAACATGGCTTGCGATTGTTCAAACTCGTTGCGGCTCTCTGTCAGGTTAACGGCAGAATGTGCAAGGTCTTGTTGAATGGCATTAATAGCCCCGCTCGACTGTAGCCAAAGCTGGTTAAGCTCGTCGCGGTGGCTTGTATCCTCCGGTGGTGGAGTATTGCGCGCTAACTCTTGTGCGCTGGAGAGCTCTTGCTGAAGGTCGGTAAGCCTTTCCTTTAGCTGGCGATTTTCTCGCTCTAATTCGTCTAGCGCTTCTTGTTTTCCTCGAGCAAAAAACATGGTTGGTGCCTCCAGTGTTGGCGCGTAATATGGCCTTGATCAAAAAGTTATTTATTGCTTGTCTGTTTTAAATCATTACCTGAATAACTATAGATCGTTTAAACCAGTTCGCTATGTTTATTGTTCCTTCGCGTTATAGTCTGAGCGACCTAGCTTGCCGGCTCTGATATAATCTCGGTTTTATTTAGCCAGTGACTGCACATGAATATCTCAGACTATATGGCCTATGTTGGCCGCAATGCGCGCCAAGCGTCTAGAGCCATCGCTAAGGCGACAACACAAGAAAAGAATGCCGCGCTGCTCTCTATTGCTAAGCAGTTAGATGCATCGCGTGATCAGCTGTTGCAGCAAAACGCATTAGATATGAGCGCAGGCCGAAGTGCCGGCTTAGACGATGCCTTACTCGACCGCTTAGAGCTTACCGAAGAGCGCATCGATGGGATGATTGAAGGCCTCAAACAGGTGGCCGCGTTACCTGACCCTTGTGGTGAAATAACCGATATGAGCTACCGTCCAAGTGGCATACAACTCGGCAAAATGCGCGTCCCACTTGGGGTTGTCGGCATCATTTATGAGTCTCGCCCAAATGTAACAATAGATGCAGCTAGCTTGTGTTTGAAGTCTGGTAATGCGGCTATTTTACGCGGTGGCAGCGAAGCTATTCATTCGAATAAAGCCATTGCAACAGCGGTAAAGGCCGGCTTGATTGAAAGCGGCTTACCCGAAACCTGCGTGCAGGTCATTGAAACGACAGATCGCGCAGCAGTGGGAGCGCTAATCACTAGCAGCGAGTATGTTGATGTCATTGTGCCGCGCGGTGGCAAGGGTTTAATCGAGCGTATTAGCAACGAGGCTTCCGTGCCTGTGATTAAGCATCTCGATGGCATTTGCCATGTCTACATTGACGACGATGCTGATTTAGATAAGGCGCATCGCGTTGCGCTAAATTCTAAAACCCACCGCTATGGCGTTTGCAATGCGATGGAAACACTTTTGGTTGCGCAGTCTGTTGCATCGAGCATTCTCCCGCGTTTAGCGGAAGACTATATTGCAAAGGGCGTAGAGCTTCGCGGGTGTGCGGCTACCTGTAGCATTATTAGTGCGTGCAGTGCTGCCTCTGAAGAAGACTGGAGTACAGAGTACTTGGCGCCAATTTTATCCATTAAAGTGGTTGCCGGTATTGATGAGGCCATAGCACATATTAACCAGTATAGTTCGCAACACACCGAGTCGATTATCACTGAAAATTACACCACGGCAAGGCGCTTCTTGCGTGAGGTCGATTCCAGCTCTGTCATGGTCAATGCATCAACCCGTTTTGCCGATGGTTTTGAGTACGGCCTAGGTGCAGAGATTGGCATTTCTACCGATAAAATACACGCACGCGGCCCTGTTGGCTTGGAAGGTTTAACATCGCAAAAATGGATTGTTTTTGGTGATGGCCATATTCGATAGGTTGTCGGTTTTGTCTTAAAGGACTGCTGTTATCGCTAGTCAAACGCCGTGCGCGTCCTGGTTGTATTTTGGCGGCACTTTTGATCCTATTCATAACGGTCATTTGCAATCGGCGTTATGCGCTGGGCAACTTTTAAATGTCGCTAACGTCGGTTTTGTGCCTTGCCATATTACACCGCATAAAGATCAGCCGCGTACCAGTAGCCAGCACCGTTTGGCAATGCTTGAATGCGCATTAAAAACCATCGCGTCGAATCCTACAGGGATGAATGTGCACGTTGAAGATTATGAACTCAAGCATGATCGTTCTTCATACACGTTACATACGCTGCAGTACTTACGGCAATTGCATGGCGCCAATACGCCGCTTTTTTGGTTGATTGGCATGGATAGCTTAATAACACTTGACCGCTGGTATGGCTGGCAGCAACTTTTGCAGTATGCGCACATTGCTGTGGTAAATCGGCCCGGCTATTTGGCACCTAGTGACGGCGTATTGGGGCATTGGTGGGCTCAGCATCGCGCATCGCTGCGGGATATTGCCGGTAGTGCTTGCGGTAAATGCATACTGCTAAATACAGAAGAAATGGATTTATCTTCAACAACTATTCGCCGGCTTATAGAGCAACAAAGGCGGTGCAAAGAAACATCATTACAGATTACTCAGCTCGTGCCGCAAGCCGTGGCTGAATATATTAATCAACATAAACTTTATTTAACGAGCGATACCGAAAAATCATGACCAAACCATTAAAAGATATTGTTAAAAGCGCCCTTGAAGATATCAAAGGCGAAAGAATTGTCGAAATAGATGTTATCGGGGTCTCCGATGTAGCAGACACCTTGGTTATTTGCTCTGGCGCGTCGAATCGCCAAGTTAAGTCATTGGCAAATAACGTATTGGATGATGCTAAAAAAGCAGGGTTCCGTCCAATTGGTGTGGAAGGTATGGATGTTGGCGAATGGGTGCTTGTTGATTTTGGCTCTGTCGTTGTTCATGTGATGTTGCCAAATGCGCGCGATTTTTATGAGCTTGAAAAGTTGTGGTCTAAAGTGCCTGCAAACCAAATTCCCGAGCGTGATTAGTACGCGATCAACGGTTGGTAAAAAGCCACAATGAAAGTACAGTTAATTGCCGTAGGCACCAAAATGCCTGATTGGGTTCAAAAGGGGTATTCGGAATACGGTAAGCGCCTGCCTAAGGAATTATCGCCAACCTTAATTGAATTAAACCCTGGACATAGAGCTAAAAACGCCTCTATACAGGCAGCGATTGCGAGTGAGGGGCAAGCCATACTGCAAGCAATTCCTGCTACCGATTGGGTTGTTGCTTTGGATGTGCAAGGCAAGCCGTGGAGTACCGAAGCGCTAGCAGGTCATTTAGAAAATTGGCGAATGGACGGGCGGAATATTAGTTTTGTGATTGGCGGCCCCGATGGTTTAGCTGATGACATTCTTGAGCGTGCAAATGCTAAGTGGTCGCTGTCTAATTTAACACTGCCGCACCCGTTGGTTCGGGTGGTTTTTATTGAGCAATTATATCGGGCTTGGACGGTATTGAATGGACACCCTTACCATAAATAAATGAGCGTTCTATTGTTTATCGAGCAAAAACTTAGCGCAGGATGGGCCGCATGCCAACACTAGGCAGTGATAACGATTTGCGCATGGCCAACCAAGGCCATGAGCGACGCGTAATTCAGCGCCGCATAGGTGTGGCGCTATTGGGTATGTTGGTCATGCTGGGCATTCTGTTGTTCCGCTTTTACAGTTTGCAAGTGACCCAGCACGAGGATTTTGTCACCCGCTCAGATCGTAATCGCATACAGGTTCAGCCGGTAGCGCCCACACGCGGGCTTATTTATGACAGAAATGGCATCTTGCTGGCCGACAACCGCCCGAGTTACCGTTTAAGCGTTATTGTTGAACGCGTTGATAATTTAGATGCGCTTTTTTCTACCTTGGGTGATTTGGTTGAACTAAGCCAGTCAGATATCGACCGCTTTAAAAAAACTAAACGCCGTGCCCGCTCTCCGTATCAACCAATTCCTTTAAAACTTGATTTAAGCGAAGACGAAATTGCCAAAATCAGTGTTAATGAATATCGCTTAGAGGGTGTAGAGGTAGAGGCTGAGCTTGTTCGTTATTACCCTCACGGTGAATTGTTAGCGCATACGATTGGCTATGTTGGACGTATTAATGAGCGCGAATTAGGCTCGTTTGATGAGGAAGCCCGCAAAGACTACAGCGCGACTTATAGCATTGGAAAAATCGGTATCGAGAAAAAATATGAGCGCGAGCTGCTCGGCAAGGTTGGTAGCCAATTTATGGAAACCAATGCCCATGGCCGATCGCTGCGTGTACTGCAGCGGCAGGATCCTACGCCGGGCAAAGATATTCATCTGTACTTAGACTTACATCTGCAAAAAGCCGCTTTTGACGCCCTTGAGGGATGGCGTGGCGCTGTTGTGGCTATCGATGTCAGAACTGGCGGCGTTGTTGCGATGGTCAGTACGCCGAGCTTTAACCCGAATCTTTTTGTTACCGGTATTGGCTATCAAGATTACAACGCATTAAATCGCTCGAAAGACCTGCCACTTTATAATCGCACGATTCAGGCGCAGTACCCTCCGGGTTCCACGTTAAAACCCATATTGGGCTTGGGTGGGCTTGAAAGTGGTTTAATTAGTCCGCAAACCCGTATTCACGACCCAGGTTTTTACCAGCTATCAGAAGGTGAGCGTTTGTATCGCGATTGGAAAAAATGGGGCCACGGAAACAATGTCGATTTAAACAAAGCGATTACAGAATCGTGCGATACGTTTTTTTACGAGCTGGCTGTGCGCTTAGGGATTGATCGCATGCACCCGATTGGCGCTCATTTTGGATTAGGCGCTAAAACGGGCATTGATATTCCTAATGAGCGCAGCGGTTTATGGCCTTCACGCGAATGGAAAAAACGCTATCGGCGACTGCCGTGGTATCCAGGGGACAGCCTAAATGTCAGTATTGGTCAAGGCGATGTGTTAGCGACACCACTTCAGCTGGCGGTAATGACCGCTACTTTTGCCAATCAGGGGATACGCTATGAGCCGCACCTAGTGAGCAAACTTGGCGAACAATTAATTAAAGTGACTCCCGCTGATGCGGTACAAGCCAAAGCAGAAAACTGGGATTATGTGAACAGCGCAATGGAGTCGGTTGTGCACGGTCATCGTGGTACAGCCAAAGGGATTAGTAAAGGCTTGGAGTACCGGATTGCGGGTAAAACAGGCACAGCGCAGGTGATTGGTATTGCCCAAGATGAAGAATATGACCGCGATAAAATCGATAAGCGCAATTGGGACCATGCTTTATTTGTGTCTTTTGCTCCAGCACATGCTCCTGAAATTGCACTAGCAGTTGTGATTGAAAATGGCGAGCACGGCTCTAGTGCGGCGGCGCCGATTGCACGTAAAGTATTTGATAACTGGTTCAAAATAGAAACGGCCCGCAAAGCTCAGCAAATGAATAATATTATCGCTACGGAAGTGACACCATGAAAATGCACGGCGGTAGGGACTTTGTTCGGCATATGCCTGGCTCTACGGCGGCCTTTAAAAAAGGTGAAGCATTATGGCGAATAATTCATATTGATCCATGGCTATTGCTATTGCTCATGATATTAACGGGTGCTGGGCTGACAATTTTATACAGTGCAAGCGGCACTAGCGATTTTATGATTCGCCGGCAAGTTATTTTTTTCTCTATAGCGTATATCGGGATGATAGGCGTGGCCCAAATCCCGGTCGGTTTTTTAGAGCGAGGGGGCAAATGGTTGTATTTAGTAGGCATTGTCTTGCTGGTATTGGTGTTGTTGATGGGCGTCGGGGCGAAAGGTGCGCAGCGTTGGCTAAGTTTAGGCTTTATTCGATTTCAGCCTTCCGAAATTCTTAAATTGGCAATGCCTCTATGCATTGCAGCTTACTTGGGCCGGCGCGCGATGCCTCCGAAGTTTAAGCATATTATTGGTTGCTTGCTGCTTGTGTTATTACCAGCACTACTAATTATCAAGCAGCCAGACTTAGGGACTTCGATATTAGTTGTAGCCTCTGGCTTACTGGCTTTATTTTTAGCCGGTTTACAATGGCGCTATATATTAGGCAGTATCTTGTTGGTTGGCGCGGCAAGCTTGCCGATGTGGCACTTTGTGATGCACGATTACCAAAAGCAGCGGGTGCTGACTTTACTAGACCCAGAGGCCGATCGGTTAGGGTCTGGTTGGAATATTATCCAATCGAAAACTGCAATTGGCTCTGGTGGCGTAACCGGTAAGGGTTGGATGAAAGGTACCCAGTCTCAGCTCGATTTTTTGCCAGAAAGCCATACCGATTTCATTATTGCCGTATTAGCCGAAGAGTTTGGGCTTAAAGGCGTTCTGCTCTTGTTAACCTTATATGGAGCAATAGTTATAAGAGGGTTGGTAATCGCCTTGAAGGCGCAAACCCACTTTGGGCGCTTGCTAGCCGGGAGTATCACATTAACCTTTTTTGTTTATGTGTTTGTGAATGTTGGCATGGTGTCAGGTATTTTGCCCGTGGTCGGAGTGCCACTTCCGCTGGTGAGCCTAGGGGGAACGTCGTTAGTCACACTAATGGCTGGGTTTGGCTTGTTGATGGCAATATCAACAGAGCCGAAAAAAACACAAAGTTAATTTGCCGCGGATCACTATGCGGTTAGAAAGATGGGTACTGCACACGCTGAGGAGTGCAAATGAGATACGTTATTTTAAGCTGGGCATTCCTAATAAGCTCGGTGACAACGGTGATGGCTGGCGACTTTAGCGAGCACCCAGAAGCGAAAGCGTTTGTAGAGCGCATGGTAAAAGAGCACAAGTTTGAAAAAGGTTATGTAGAGGGTATTTTGGCGCAAGCCGAAAAGAAACAAGCAATATTAGATGCTATTGCGCGCCCTGCAGAAAAAACAAAACCTTGGTATGAATATCGAGAGATTTTTTTAAAGCCTGCACGTGTTGAGGGCGGCGTTAAATTTTGGCAGCAGCATGCCAACATATTATCGCGTGTTGAAAAAGAATTTGGTGTACCCGCTGAAATCATTGTGGCGATTATTGGCGTAGAAACGCGTTATGGTAACTACATGGGAAGTTATCGGGTGGTAGATGCTTTAACCACTTTGGGCTTTGATTACCCTAAACGAGGTAAGTTTTTTAGTAAGCAGCTAGAAGAATTTTTTCTTCTTACCCGAGAGCAGCAGCAAGACCCGTTAGCCTTCAAGGGTTCATACGCTGGCGCTATGGGTTATGGCCAGTTTATTCCGAGCAGTTACCGCAGCTTTGCTATTGATTATGATGAGGATGGTTTTGCTGATATATGGACTAATATAAGCGATGCCATTGCCAGCGTAGCAAATTACTTTAAAGCGCATGGCTGGCAAACAGGGGAGCCAGTAGCACAAAAAGCGACTCGAAAAGCACAGTTTCCAGAACGCATGTTCAACGATAAAAGTCGACCCAAAACATCAGCTGTGGAACTCGGCAAACTTGGCTTTACGCCAATTTCGCGCAAAGCTATTGCAGATAAACCGGCTGTTGCTTTGAAATATAAGGGTCTTGATAGCGACGAATATTGGTTGGGTTATAACAATTTTTATGTCATAACCCGATATAACCGTAGCCGTTTGTATGCTTTGGCCGTGTACCAGCTAAGCGAAGAAATTGCTACTAGCTATAAAAAAGCGAGCGCAGCTCCTGCGCCTCTTTAAGGTGAGTGACATTGTTATTTAAGTTGTATCAGTATTTAGCCACCTTGTTGGCGGTTCTATTTTTGTCTGCTTGTCAAACCTATAGCGTGACTTATGAGGCACCCGTCGAAATCGGTATTAAAGACAGTGGTCCTGCGACAACGCTCGCGGTGGATCACATTCCTGACGCTGTGCCGGTAAAAGAACCGCGAACAAAAGCTGGCAATAAATCACCTTACACCGTCCGTGGAAAAACCTACCGTGTTGTTCAGTCGACTGTAGGGTTTGAGCAAGAGGGGTATGCTTCTTGGTATGGTAAAAAATTTCACGGTAAGAAAACATCCAATGGTGAAATTTATGATATGTATGGCATGACTGCCGCACATAAGACTTTGCCGATCCCTACCTTTGTCGAATTAACAAATGTCGAGAATGGTAAAAAAGCTATCGTGCGAATCAACGATCGTGGTCCTTTTCACGGTGATCGTATTATTGATCTGACTTACACCGCCGCTAGAAAGTTAGGTTTTGCGAATAATGGCACAGGTCGGGTAAAGCTTCGTGTTATTGAACCTGACGGTAGTCGTTATTATGAAGGTCTATCGGATAGCTCGCCTACACCTGCAGTATCGCCTGGCGTCGCACCAAAGCCTCGAAATTCTGGTGGCTACGAAATACCCGAAGGTACGTTTTTGCAGTTGGGTGCTTTTGGCGACTTTGAAAGAGCGCAGAAGTTTCGGCAGTCAGCGGCGGCCTTGACGACATACCCCATTAATTTTGAGCCGGTACCCGAGCGTGGTATTTACCGAATATTATTGGGGCCACTGAAAGATAACTGGGATTTGGTTCACCTTCAGCGCCATTTTGTGGAAAAAGGGTTTCACGAACCCAAAGTAGTTTACCGCTAGCGCCAACACTATAAGAAAAGCCGTAATCATAAAACGGGAGAATGACATTGCAGTCTAAAAGCTTACACGGTATGTGGTCTAACCGTTGGACCTTTATCCTTGCAGCCACAGGGTCTGCTGTGGGTCTTGGAAATATTTGGAAGTTTCCTTATATCGCGGGTGAAAATGGCGGTGGAGCATTTGTTCTTATTTATTTAATGTGCATCGCGCTTATTGGCATCCCAATAATGATTGCTGAAGTACTATTGGGTAAAAGAGGCCGCCAAAATCCAGTTAATGCCGTAAAAAGCATTGCATTAGAAAATAGTGCGCGAACAGGCTGGATGCATATTGGTAGCATGGGGATTGTAGCCGGTGTCCTTATTATGTCTTTTTATAGTGTGGTCGCTGGATGGGCATTGCACTATTTTGTAACAACCGCCTCTGGTGATTACGCGGGTATTAATGGCGAGCAAGCCGGTGAGGTATTTGGTGGTTTACTCGCAAGCCCCAAAATATTATTTACTTGGCACAGCATTTTTAGTTTTATGACCTTTGCTGTTGTGGCTGGCGGCGTTAGCAAGGGGCTGGGCTCTGTTGCTCGTATAATGATGCCTTTTTTGTTGGCGAGCCTAGTGGTGTTATTGGGCTACGGCGTATTTGCTGGCGAGTTTATGGCCAGTGTCCGCTTTTTGTTTGGTTTTGATTTTTCCGCATTATCTGTTGATGCCGTTTTAATTGCACTAGGGCATGCCTTTTTTACCCTCAGCTTAGGCATGGGGGCAATTATGGCTTATGGTGCCTATATGCCAGCTAAAGCTTGTTTGGGGCGCACGGTGATCACTGTGGGGCTGCTCGATACAGTTATTGCTTTAATGGCCGGCTTAGCCATATTCCCGATTGTATTTGCTAGCCCTGGAATAGAGCCGAGTTCAGGCCCGGGCTTACTCTTTGTAAGCTTACCGGTTGCATTTGGTAACATGGCTTTAGGCGGGCTCTTTGGTACTTTATTTTTTGCTTTAGTATCGGTTGCAGCTTGGAGTTCATCCGTGTCACTTATAGAGCCCGGCGTAGCTTGGCTGATCGAAAATAAAAAATGGCGTCGTGTAACGGCTAGTGCCTGTGTGACATTTGTGGCCTGGGCAATTGGTATATTGTCGGTATTGTCTTTTAACGTTTTAGCTGATTTTAAACCGGTTTGGCTTTTGAGCTTTACACCGTTTGACTTCTTTGCTTTTTTAACGGCGCAAGTCTTATTGCCCTTGGGTGGCGTGCTTATCGCTATTTTTGTTGCTTGGGTTTTGCCGAGGAAAGTATTCGATGAGGAGTTAAGTAGCTTGTCAGAAGGCTTCCGAACTTGGCTGTTTTTTATCTTGCGTTACATTTCCCCATTACTGGTTGTGATGGTGATGACATTAAAACTTTATGAAACCTTTTTTAGTGCTGGAGTATAGACTTGGCTCGTAATATTCGTCGTACAGCAATCGTGCCATACACTTGTGAACAAATGTTTGATTTGGTCAATGATATTGCATCGTACCCAGAATTTTTACCGCATTGTGTTGCTGCAAAAATTCAATCAAAACAAAACAGCGTAGTAGAAGCAGAATTGACATTATCTAAAGGTGGGCTGGAGCATAGCTTTTGCACGCGCAATACCCTTACGCGGCCTGTTAAAATGGAGCTTAAGTTAGTAACTGGCCCCTTTAAACAATTTGATGGTGTTTGGATCTTTGCGGCTTTAGCTAATGGGGGATGTGAAGTGAGCTTTGAGCTAACATTTGCTTTTTCGAGTATGTTGCTTAATGTGACAGCGGGTAAGTGGATGGAAGACTTGGCTGGCGAGCAGGTCGATGTTATTTGTTCTCGCGCAAAAGCAATTTATGGGTAATCACGTGACAGATATAGAACCAATTTCAGTGGAGGTCGCGTACGCACTTCCTCAGAAACAAAAATTAATAGAGCTACTTGTAAAGCCTGGCACTACTGCTTTGCAGGCTGCGGAGCAATCCGGTATTAAATCGCATTTCCCAGAGCTGGATTTAACAAATGCTTCGATGGGCATTTTTGGCCAAACACTGGGAGTTAAGGGTTTGGCGCCGCCACAAAGTTATGAATTACATGCCGGTGAGAGAGTGGAAATCTACCGCCCATTAATATCGGACCCAAAAGAAGTGCGTAAACGTGTTGCCGCTCGGCAAAAAGCAGAGCAAGAAGCACTTAAAGCTTCTGCGGCACAAGTGCCGAGCAGCAAGCTAGAAAGCTAGTCGATCATACTCAGTAGTAATACAAAGGAAATAAACCAACCTAAGGCCGCTAGCGTTTGCCAAAAACGCAGCGGGTTGCGCTGTAATAAGGGCTGGGTTTCGGGGTTTTGCCAGCTGGGGTTGGGGCGCTGCAAGTCTTGTAAAAATTCAGAAAAGGACGAGTAGCGCTGTTCTGGGTGAATTTGTAGGGCTTTGGCCATCGCTTTATCGAGCCAAAAAGGTACCAAAGGATTATAAGCCGTGGCAGGGCGATACTTTAATTTTTGGAAAGACTTCAGGTTCATTGCTTTTCCGTAACCATCGCCGTATGGACGCTTGCCTGTTAGCATTTCGTACAATAGCACCGCGACACTAAATTGATCCGAGCGGTTACTCGCCCGCCCACCATACCGATACTCCGGGGCTGAGTAATCGAGTGTGCCCAAAATAAAATCACGCTCAAAAGATGTGCTCATTTCACTAACGCCGGCAACCCAGCTGGAGCCAAAATCAATAATTACAGGGCCTTTTGCAGTTACGATTATGTTGTCGGGCTTAATGTCTTGATGCAGCGTATCTTTGCGATGAAAAGCTCTAACGCCTTTGCTAATTTCGCCAATTAATTCTACTGCGTCAGGGATGTCGACAGGCGCGCGCTCCTTGATTAGCTGAGTTAAGGTCGGCCCTATTAGATGCTCGGTTAAATAATATAAACATGATCGCGCTTGCGGTGGCTCAATCACCCGCACTACATGGGAGCTCTGGATGCGGGTACCGATCCAACTTTCCATCACAAAGCGCTCAATATAAGCTATGTCGTCGCTGTAGTTTACCGAGGGCGTTTTCATAATGGCGCTTTGCCCATCTTGGGTTTCAACGCGATAAACTTGGCTTCGCTCCGACTCTTGTAATATTTCTTTTATTGTTAAGCCATCTAAGGTGTTGCCAGCATTCAACAGGGGGGGGAAGGGCAGCTGGGATAACACGGCTACGGCATCACTTTGAGAAGAGGCCCCTACGCTCGCAATTCTACAGATTTGGATACTCAAATTATCTTGGCTGTCGTTCTCAAGAGCTTGCTGTGATAATCGTTGGCAGGCGCCATCTAGATCGTCACTATAGGCATTAACCAAGCCCTCAAACTGTTTTAACGATAGGCTGTCATGAATGCCGTCCGTGGTGAGTATGAAAGTATCTCCAATTTCCACTTCCAGTTTTTGGATATCTATTTCAAGTACTGAGTCAGCGCCTAAGGCTCGGCTTAAATAGGTGGTTTTTTTATCTATTCGCTGGGCGTGGTCACGTGTTAATTGCTGAAGCTGTGCGTTTCTTAATCGATAAATGCGGCTATCGCCTACGTGAAAACAAAAGGCTTTATCTCCTTTCAAAATCACTGCGGAAAAGGTGGTTAATAAACCTTCTTGCCTAGGGCTATTTAACCCTAGGCCCCACAAGTAGCGATTAAGTGATTGAATGACTTGCGTTGCACTTTGTTCTGTTCGCCATGTGTCTGGCGTTGCGTAATAGTCGCTTAAAAAACCTGTAATTGCGCTTTGGCTTGCCTGCCTTGCAGCTTGCGAGGTGCTAACGCCATCTGCGATAGCGATAGCAATTCCTTTGCTTGCCAGCGTGTTGCCTTCGGGTATGCGTGCGCCAATAGTATCTTGGTTTTCGGGTTTCACTCCTGCTTGAGAAAGCTGCGCAAAATCGATTTTAAGGGATGATTGCAAATGGTCCATAATATTCTTCTTCAGAGTGAATGGCGCTAAACAAGTAATAGCCCAATGGTGCCGGCAGCCAGCACATACAATAACATTGGGAGCAACGTGTGCCGGATTATTTGGCCTTCTGAGCCGGCGATCTTAACGACAGAAGCGGCTGCAACAACATTCGATACGCATATCATATTGCCGGCATTTGAGCCAAGAAGCTGCAACGCCAACATATTTGTAGTGGGTAGGTTAAGTTGCTGAGCAACGGCGAGCTGCAAATTAGAAAACATCATATTCGAAAAAGTGGCAGAGCCAGCAACGAAAGAGCCAAGGGCGCCCACGAAAGGTGCGAAAATAGGCCATGCAGCACTAAACTGGTTGGCCGCGAGTTCTGCCAGTACTATGGGCATAGCCTCTAGCCCCTGGTTGTTGATATCAGAATGAATAAACATGCGCACCATCGGAACGGAAGCCATTAAAGCAATACTTGTCGGTAGAAGTGTTTTAAGTGCATTTAGCCAAGGTGTTTGTAAGTCTGGCTCGATAGTTTTACGGTTAACGTTGGCTTGCACTTGTTTAGCAGCTAGCTGGGTAATAACGGCTACAACAATAAAAATCATTGCTGGTGAATACAGCGGCTCAAAACTTGTTTGAATATTCGAACCCAATATTGGCCCGGTGTTGATTGTGATCTGCTTTAGCAAGGCTTTTATTGGCAAGGCGTCAATTCGACTTAACACCAAAAGACTAGCAACAGCAAAATAGGGCGCCCAAGCGAATAGGAGCTGTTGTCGGCTAGGCCCGTGCGGTAGCAGTTGGGGCTCATCATTTTTAAAGCGCCAGATTTTTTTTGGCATTAAGTAATTTTTTTTAATCGCCAATAGTGCGCAACCCAAACCGACTAAACCTCCAATAATCGATGGAAACTCCGGCCCTAAAAAAGTGCAAACAGCCCAGGCGGTAATTGTGAAACTTGCGCCGCAAAGCAAAGCAAATGGCCAAATTTCAAGCCCTTCACGCCAAGACTTTCGCTCCCCCCAGTAGCGCGTGAGCAACATTGCAATTAATAGCGGGATAAAAGTTGCAACTGCGATATCAAATAATGCTGCGCGGCTGGCGATAGCTTGTATTTCAGTCGGTGACAAGCTTGGGGCACCCTCAGTTAGGCCTATTAGGATCGGAGTGCCAACCGCGCCAAAAGTGACGGGTGCGGAATCGCCAACCAGCGCAGCAACGACGGCGGCAATGGGAGGGAACCCCAGTGAGCACAAAAGTGGTGCTGCAATAGCGGCTGGCGAGCCAAAACCAGACGCGCCTTCTAAGAAGGCGCCAAATAGCCAAGCAATAACAATTGCTTGAATGCGTCGGTCTGGCGTTAATTGGGTAAAGCCTTGCTGAATAATTTCAATGGCACCTACTTTTTTTAATACATTGAGTAATGCAATAGCGCCAAAAACGATCCATAAAATACTAACAGCAATGACTACCCCTTCCGTTGCCGCAGCAAAGATGTGGACGAAAGGCATTTTCCATACCCAGAAACAGCCGATAAAGGTCAACAAAAGGCTTAGTGGCATCGCTTTAGATGCAGGTAACCTTAAGGCAACTAAAAGCACTAAAACAGAAAAGATTGGTACCGCGGCAGAAAGAATGTACATGATATGGCCGAGAAAGTGAGGTTCGGCTATTTTGCTAGTTTTTGGTAATAATCGCAAAGTTTTGCTTTAGAAAAGAAAAAAGCGGCGCACATTTTATGTGACGCCGCTTTTTGTTTTGCTAATGACGAATTAGGTTAGTTCGATTTTTTCGACGGTACCATCTTCGTGCACCTCGGCCATGTGTCCATCAGGTTCTTCTAAGAATTGTACGACACCAAAAATAACCAGAGCGCTGGCGCCAATAATCATAAAGAAAGTGGATGCATCAACAAAGCTGTAAATGGTTAGGAAGGTAACGGCACCAACATTACCGTAAGCACCTGCCATACCCGCGATTTGGCCGGTCATGCGGCGTTTTACCAGTGGCACAATGGCAAATACAGCCCCTTCACCAGCTTGCACAAAGAAAGAGCAGCACATAACCGCTAGAACTGCCAAGGGAATTGGCCAAGAGCCAGAAACCTGAGACAAAATAAAGTAGCCGGCAGACAAGCCAAGAATAAATATACTCATTGATTTGCGTCGACCGAATTTATCACTTAAATAACCGCCGCCAGGACGTGCAACCAAGTTCATAAAGGCAAATGCTGCGCCGAGTGCGCCGGCAACGGCTATCGACATGCCATCAAACGTTTCCATAAAAAATGCAGGAAGCATAGAAACAACGGCCAGTTCAGAACCAAAGGTAACAAAGTAAGCCCAATCTAAAATGGCCACTTGCTTAAATTTATAACGCTGATGAGGCTCAACATCACCCGTTTTAAGCATCTCTTTGTTAACTTTATAAATTTGAGAAAACTGAAAAATGAAAAGCGCAACGAGTACAGCATACAAAAGATAAGTTGTACTTTGAGATAAGAGGCCAACACCTGATGGTGATAATTTCCATGCGAGTACCGCAAGGATCAAATACATTGGGATATTCATGGCTAAATAAAAGAAAAAGTCTTTGCGGTTACTAACTTCAAGGCCACCTGATTTTTTAGGCTTAAAATAGGTTGAGCCTTTAGGCGTGTTGCGTGCGCGCAAGTAAAAAATGAATGAATAAATCATCGCAACAACACCCGTGGTGCCAATCGCGTAGCGCCAGCCGTCTTCGCCGCCGTAAAAGGCAATGGCAAGCGTCGGTAAGGTAAAGGCTGCAGCCGCCGAACCAAAGTTACCCCAGCCGCCGTAAACGCCTTCGGCTAAACCAACTTGGCGTGCAGGGAACCATTCTCCAACAAGTCGAATACCAATAACAAAACCAGCGCCGACAAAACCCAATAGAAATCGTGTTAATGCAAGTTGCTCATAAGTTTGAGCCGAAGCAAATGCCAGACACATAATGCCTGAGCTAAATAGAAGTAAGCTATAAACAATGCGCGGGCCAAATTTGTCAACCAAAATGCCAACAACTATTCGTGCCGGAATAGTAAGGGCCACATTTAAAATCAACAGTGCTTTCCATTGTGCGCCGGTTAAATTAAAGGCCTCCATAATGAGGGGTTTAAGCGGAGCATGACTAAACCAAACCATAAAGGTTAGGAAAAATGCAAACCAAGAGAGGTGTAATAAGCGAACATTCGCCTTACTAACATCAAGAAGATTTAAGTTTGAGGAGCTCATAAATAGCCTGTTTTTGTATTAATAAAGTGGTGCGCGTTGCTGCCTATAACTAGCAGCAATTTAATTACGCTACACCTTGCCAAGCAGGTTTTGTGCCAAGTTATTATTTTTTTTTGGGTTGCACGTTGTTGATGCCGGAAAGCCGTGCTTGTGTATTTATTTTTGGCGAAATCTTCTGTTTATAAGACCTTGAGGGGTTATTTTGTGGCGCTCTGGGTTGTTGCTGACCTATTTTGTGGTTTCGGGAGGTGCAAGGTCCAAAGCATGGCGCTCGAATTGAATGCATAGATCTAATTCGGTGCACCATTAGCGTGAACTGTAACGAGAGCTAAGTTTTTTGTAATTATTCGGCCATTAAAAAATATTGCTTACTCGAAGGGGGATTGCTTTCTAGGCATGCCTCGGAGCACGTGCATAGTACGCAGCCCCAGCAAGGGTGTTTGGAGAAAGGTTTTGCACCGGCATAAGGATATGCAAGGTTAAAGTTTGCACGAGTGCAAAGTCGTAGATCGGTTGAGCGGCCTAGGCCTAGGAAATGATCAATTAGTACTCAGTTTCACAGATGGCTGAATAGTTACAGTTTTTTAAAAAGGCTATACGCCTAAGGCGCGAAGAATTCGATTAAAACCGGTGGGGGGGCGGCTAACAATAAGCACAGACACGTTGTCTCGGCCGCCGTTATCAAGGGCTGCCTGAACCAAGGCGTCAACGGCAGAGGGGATTTCTGTGTGGGCGCTCAGAATATCGCAAATAGCTTGATCGCCAACAGCATCGGTAAGGCCGTCACTGCAAAGCAATAACCAGTCGCCTTTGCGCCATTCTCTGTCTACGGTTTCGACATTCACGCTGCTAAGCTCTAGTGAGCCTAGGCATTGCGTGATGACGTTGCGCTCTGGGTGCGTGTTGAGTTCTTTGGCGGTAATCGCGCCGGCCTGATACAGCATTTGAACATAAGAGTGATCGGTGGTGAGCTGTTCTAACTGCCGGCCTAGCTGGCTGTGCGTCCACAAGTAGGCGCGGCTATCGCCAACCCAGGCCACTTGATATTGCGTGCCGCTGGATTGAACCGCAACAATCGTCGACCCCATCCCGCGATACTGAGGTTGCTCTGTCGCTTCATTCAATACCGCTTTGTGCGCGCGCTGAATGGCCTCGCTAAGACTAGCGCCAGCTTCTATAGACTCTTCTATGGTGATATTGGCAACCGCGCTGGCAACTTCGCCGGAAGCGTGGCCACCCATTCCGTCTGCCACGGCCCATAATTTAAGCGAAGGGCTTACTAGGAGGGCGTCCTCATTATTGTTGCGGACTAAACCAACATCGGTTTTAGCATTATAGTAGGGTAGCGGCATGCGTTTGAAGTGGCGACAGAAAAGCGCTTAAGTCCAGTTATTGTCTTATTGGACGGAGCCTAAACCAAAAAGGCGGACTTGTCAGTCGAAAAATAAAAGAATGTGATCTCTCTGGTGGTATTTACATGTGTTTGGTATAAAGTCGCCTACACAGCAAAAAGACTGGGTCAGGAAATAATAATATTATGCTTCAGCTGCGTTTTACCAACTCCGCAAAGCCGGCCATGTGGCTTGTCGCGCCAAAATATACTTTTGGATCTAAGCACGATTGCGATTGTGTGCTGGCCCAACCGGGTGTCGTTGAGCACCATGCAGACATTATTGTCGAAGGCGAAGCCGTTTCTTTGGTTCGTATTGACGGCAGCGCCATTATTCAGGTTAATGGCCACACCGTTGCCGCCAGCCAAGTATTGAAACCTGGGGATCTTATCTCAATGGGAGAGGCAGAGCTTGCCATTGCCGACCCAAAGCAAGAAGGCCCTAAAAGGGATTTTTCTGATAAGACCAATTTACGCTCTGCGCTAAACCTAAAAAGTGTGCCAGAGGGCGAAGCTGAAGCGCCGTGGCACTTAAGGCCACTTAATACGACGCTTGCTAAAAGCGATGGTTTTGACCTGCACGGTACAATGTTGCTTGGGCGCTCAAAAGAGTGTGATATCTGCATTCCGGCATCACACTTATCCCGCAAGCATGCCAAATTTATTGTTACAGATGCAGGCTTAACCGTTGAGGATTTGGGCTCATCGAATGGTACGTTTATCAATGGCGCAAGAATCGAGCGCATATCGTTACATCATGGAGATGAGGTCAGCTTTGATACGCTGCGCTTTCGGGTCGAAGCGGCAAGCAACGTCGAAGATGTAACTACGTTGCGCGCAGCGCTGGATGAAACGCAAATTAGACAGGCCGTTACGCCAAAACAAATCGAGCGCCAAAAGCCGTCATCTGGCGCTGGTCGAAAGTCCCCGCCTGTGCGCCCGAGGTTAAGTAGTGCCAGCACGGGGCGTTCTAATGATGACTCCTCAGCAGATACCATTAAGCTGTTGCTAGGTGCGGGCATTGTTATTGGCGTAGTCGCATGGCTTGCTTGGTTTTTGCTTACTTAAAGCCTATATCGCCTTTACGAGCATTCGTAATACCAACTAACTATTAAAAATTATTCAGTGGCAGCCGTTAACTAGACATCACTTGTTTTAGGAGGCTGTCATGAACATTATTCCGCACAATCAATCTTTGGTGTCTCGCCAGCTTGGCATCAACGTTTCCGCAGCCGGCAAAGACGGCGGCGGCGATCCCGCCAATACCGCGAAGTCAGCCCAAAGTGACGGTACTCACCAACCTTCCGTACGGGTTTCATTAAGTCAGGCCTCGATTGAGGTTGCGCGCGTTAATGCAACTAATGGCGTACAGCCGACGCTAATTGATAAGCCTGCAAATAACCCGTTCGCCAATAACATTCTTAATGCCATTAATGGCCAGCTTGCAGTGGATGTTGCTGACGGAGCAACCCAAGAAGAGCTGCAATCACGCCTTGAGGCAGGCCTAAGTGGCTTTTTGAGCGGCTTTGATGAGGCGTTTGAGCAACTCTCGGCGCTATCGGAGTTTACTGGTGATATCCGCGGTGATGTCTTGTCTACCAAGACCCAAGTACTTGCTGGCTTAGCGGAAACAGCCGAACAGCTAGGGCTAGACCCAAGCGCGATAGTACAGGCTCAAAGTAATTTAGATGCACAGCTTTCTGAGCATTCGCAGGCCGCAGGCGAGCCAGAAACACAAGTGCTGAATACGCAGGCTCCGTCTTTAGGTGCGTTTGATGCTTTCGCGGCTAGTCAAAATAGCTTTCGCTTTGAGTTAGAGACCGCGGATGGCGATAAAATTGAGATTTTAGTCGATTCATTAAAAGCAGCTGAGCTTCACGCCAATGGCAAGGGTGCCTCAGGCCAGGTTGCGCAGCAAAATCAATTTGAGTTTCGGGTTGAAGGCGAGCTCGATAGTGATGAATTAAAAGCAATTAATGACTTGCTTAACCAGGTTAACTCTGTGAGTGAAAGCTTTTTTGGTGGCAATGTTGAGCAAGCGTTTGAGCAAGCAGTAAGCATGGGGTTTGATAGCGAAGAAATCCAAAGCTTTTCACTTAAGCTAACACAAACAAGTTTTTCACAGGTACAAAGTACATACGGTGCTGATACCGGCGGTTCTGCCGATGCGCGTGCCGAGCCCAGCAAAAACCTTGTGCATTTAGGTAATTTTTTACAAGAGCTAGAAAAAGCCAACATATTGGCTGAAGAAATGGGGCAGCAATTAAGCTTAGTAACGGAGCTTGCAGATAATATCAGTAAGGCTCGAGGATTGGGGCAAGCAAGTATTGCCGATTTTGTCGCTCGCTTGGCGCCATAAAGGGAAAGGGATCGCTACAAATGCTCATGAACACTGTAATATAGGCGGTGTGATTAAGATTTGAATAGAGATGATTAATGAAGGATAGCGAACTGACGCGGATTATTGGCAAAGCCTCTGAGATCTGTGCGGCCACGGGCGGGCGCTTAACAGAAAAGCGTCAGCGAATACTGACACTGCTGGTGACGTCGGCAGTGCCTTTGTCGGCTTATGAAGTTGCCGATGCCTATAACCGCAATGCGGAAAACGCCATGCCTGCAATGTCGGTTTATCGAATACTCGATTTTTTGGAAGCAGGGCAGCTGGTTCACAAGCTGGCTTCGGCCAACAAATATATTGCCTGCTCCCATATTGCTTGCTCACATTCCCACGAGGTTCCTCAGTTTCTGATTTGTAATAAATGCCAGTCAGTAAAAGAAATTGCCATACAAAAAAGTATTGTTGATGAGCTTGATGAGCAGGTGAAAGGCGCGGGCTATCAGCTGATGAACTCGCAGTTGGAGCTAGACTGCGTGTGTCAGGCGTGCCTGAAGACGGCATCTTAGGCGAGCATAATGCTCGCCTATTTGAGTTTTCGTTAATCGTATTTTAGCTTTACAGCTTTTAGGTTACACAGCTTTGAAGCTAAACAGTTGCACCAATGCGCCAAGGGTTAAATTCGTTTAAGCCGTAACCAAAACTTTCACTTTTAGGCGCCTTGCCAGAGGCCACATCTAGAATCTCTTGAAAAATGCGTTGCCCGCACTCGGTCACGGTTTCTTTACCGCTAATAATCTCACCGCAGTTAACATCAATATCTTCGCCCATCTGCTCGTAAAGTGCGTTATTGCTGCCTAGCTTGATGCAAGGCACAGGCTTAAAGCCAAAGGCGGACCCTCGCCCAGTGGTAAAGCATATAACATTGGCGCCTGAGGCTACTTGTCCAGTCACTGAAACCGGGTCAAAGCCAGGACTATCCATAAACACTAGGCCTTTGGCTGTGGCAGGTTCGGCATAAAGGTATACCGCCTGCAAGGCGCTGGTGCCACTTTTAGATTGCGCACCAAGCGATTTTTCGGCAATGGTTGTTAGGCCGCCCAGTTTGTTGCCGGGCGATGGATTGTTGTTTAGCTCAAATCCGTTTATTTCGGTGTAATTTTCCCACCATTTGATTCTATCTAATACCGCGTTTGCTACCGCTGGGTTGATAGAGCGCTGCGTTAACAAATGCTCTGCGCCATATATTTCGGGCGTTTCGGAGTAGATTACCGTGCCGCCGTGGCTGACCAGCAAGTCTGCCGCCACGCCTAGAGCCGGGTTAGCCGTAACACCAGAAAACGCATCAGACCCACCACACTGCAGGGCAACCGTTAAATGGCTGGCCGGGGCAGCAGTGCGCGTATCTAAGTTGGCCTTAGCCAGCAGTGATTTTACAGCGTCAATACCTTTACTTATGCTCTGGCGGGTGCCGCCGGCATCTTGGATGTTCAGCGCTTGGCAACGGGGGCTTTCGTGCAGTGCGTTTTCATTGATTAAACGTTGGATCTGCATTGTTTCGCAGCCTAAGCCAATAATCAAAACGCCACCAAAATTTGGATGTTTTGCGTAACCTGTTAGCACGCGCTCCAGTAGTTCATAACCTTCACCGCTGGATTTCATGCCGCAGCCACCTTCGTGAGTTAGGGCGACGACACCATCAACATTGGGATAATCTTTAAGGACTTCTGGTGTATTCAATGAAGCTGCAATATGGCTGGCAACGGTAGCGGAGCAATTAACGGTTGTGATAATGCCAACAAAGTTGCGTGTTCCAATGCGGCCACCTTCGCGGTGATACCCCATAAACTGGGCCTGCTCGGCTTCTGCAACCATTTTAGGCATGCTGATGTTGCTGCAAAAGTTAAAGTCCTTCGTTTGGTTGGCCATTTCACAGTTGTGATTGTGAACGTCTTCGCCAACCGCAACGGGCTGGATTGCAATGCCAATAGGTTGGCCATACTTAATGACAGGCTGGTCTGCTGAGATATTCTTAATAGCAACCTTGTGCATCACGCTAACGTCTGACTGTAATGTAATGGTTTGATTAGCTAGCTTAACTATTGTACCGGCGCTAAGGGGCCGTAGGGCAACGGCAACGTTGTCATGGCTGTGGAGTTGCAGCAAGCTTTGCTGCGTACTCGGGCTTAGGTCGCTCGTGTCTTTGCTCATGTTTTTTTAAAGGCTCTACTTATTCTTGTATTTTCTAGACAGTTTCAATTTATCATCATATTGGTAAGGCCGCAATTTTAACTTTGGTAATATTTAATGCTTCTATTGGCTTGTCCTTTTGGGATTGTTGTGGCTTTATGTGATCTTTGAGCACATATTGTGTGCTTTTACAGCTAGCTCCAATTAGCAAAAACGGTAGAATGGAGCCTAACTAAAGCGCCTCACAGAGTCTCGCTTCTAGGTTGGCGAGGTTGGATGTGAACAATATAGATTTAAGGTGTAGCGGGTAATGAATTACATAAGTAAAGATGGCGATCACGGCGTCACGGGTGGTGGCGCAGTGCAATCTGCATTAGAGGATGTGGCCTCGGGGCGACTGTATCAAAAAGTCGCGCATGAGCTGGCAGAGCGTATATCGCAAGGTGAGTACCCTGTGGGTACAAGGTTGCCCGCCGAACGAAAGTTAGCCGAACGTTTTAATGTCAGCAGGCCTACAATACGCGAGGCCATTATTGCGCTGGAGCTTGTTGGATGTGTTGAAGTAAAAAGTGGCTCGGGTGTTTACGTAACATCTTCTGGAAGCTCTGAGGCATTAGCTGGCGCTGTGCTTGATGTCGGCGCGTTTGAAATCTTAGAGGCGCGTTTAGTTTTTGAAAGCGAAATTGCTGCCGTTGCTGCAAAAGCCATTACGGATGAAGAGTTGGAGGATTTAAAGGTCGCACTGCACTCGATGGAAGTCGAAAACGCACAAGATGAGGTGTCTGAAAACGCTGATGAGATTTTCCACAACATCATTGCGAAGGCGACCCATAACGAAGCGATGATTTCAGTTTGTAAGCATCTGTGGTCAATGCGCAATCAATCGAATGTCTCTGCTTCGATTCTAGATAAGGTTCGCCAAGCTGGCTCGCGCCCGCGCATAGAAGAGCACAGGGCTATTTTAGATGCCTTGGTAGCGCGGGACCCCGAAGCCGCTCGCGCTGCGATGAAGGAGCACCTTTCACGTGTCGCCGACCAATTGCTTGAGTCCACTGAAGCGCAGGCCATAGAAGAAGCCAAAAAAAGTGTTAGCCGCGAGCGCGAGCGCTTTGCCATGGTTCGCTAGCTAGCTGCCCTTGCTTTAAATTGACGCGCAACTTTAGCGTACCTCCTCAGCTTTAACCCCCATTTTGTGATTTACGTTCGTGGCCGACTCCCCGTCGGCCACTTCTATTTACCTCGTCTATGCTTTCTTAAGTCTTCAGTGGCGGGCTTTCACTCAGCTTCTTGCTTAGTGTGGGACGGAATTACCAATACTTAATTATTTTTTTGTATTGGTCAGTCCAATTTGCTAGTGTAATTGCCCGCAATAACAATAGTAGGTAGGAATGCTCGTGCTCCCCCCCATTAAACGTCGAACATTTATTATCGCCGCAGGCTTGGGTGTGCAAGCCTGCGCAAGCGCACCGTCTAAGCCCCAGTTAAGCTCAAGCGAGTCCCGTGCGTGGGACTATTGCGCTAGCTGGGTCGCCAAACTCAAAGAGCCAGCGTTTGCAGCGCAAGATTTTAATATTACTGATTTTGGCGCCGTCGAAGGCGGTGATGCATCGCAAGCCATCGCAAGCGCAGTTGATGCCTGCTATAAATCAGGGGGCGGTCGAGTACTTATCCCAAGTGGGCGCTTTTACTCCGGCCCCATTCACCTTCAATCCAACGTCAATCTGCACTTAAGTGATGGCGCAACTATTTCTTTTTATACCGACCCTAAGCGTTACTTGCCCGCCGTAAAAACGCGCTGGGAAGGCATGGCTTTAATGGGGTATTCGCCGTTGATCTACGCCTATCGCCAAACGAATGTTGCGGTAACCGGCAGCGGAATTTTGGATGGCGGGGCAGATCGTGAGCACTGGTGGCCTTGGAAAGGCGAAAAGGGCTGGCAGCGCGAGGGCTTTGGTGCACAGCAGGCAGCGCGTAAGCAGCTGATGCAGGATGTGGCAAATGGCGTCGACATTGCAGATCGGCATTATGCTGAGGGGCACTATTTAAGGCCTTCTTTTATACAGTTTTACGAATGCAGCCAGGTAAAGGTCGAAGATATCACTGTGCGCCGCGCGCCTTTTTGGTTGATCCACCCAGTGTTATCGCAGCACGTTATTGTGCGCAACGTTACGTTAGAAAGCCTTGGGCCCAATTCGGATGGCTGCAACCCCGAATCGTGCCGTTACGTACTTATTGAAAATTGTGCCTTTAACACTGGAGACGATTGCATTGCCATAAAGTCTGGCCGCAACCGAGATGGCCGCGATATTGGCATTCCATCTGAGGATATCTTAATTCGCCATTGCAGCATGAGTGCCGGCCATGGGGGCGTTGTTATTGGTAGTGAAATATCCGGTGGCGCGCGAAATATCTTTGTTGAACATTGCCATATGGATAGCCCCGACCTTGATCGCGGCATTCGAATTAAAACAAATTCAGTACGCGGAGGTTTAATCGAGAAACTTTATGTTCGCCATGTGGATATTGGCCGCGTTCGTGATGCTGTAGTGGTTAACTTCCATTACGAGGAAGGCAATGCTGGCAACCACCCGCCAACCGTGCGCGATATTTATCTAACGGATATCACCTGTGATAACGCTAAAAATGCTTTTATTCTCAGAGGTTTTCCGGAAATACCCATTGGTCGAATGGTGTTGCGTGATGTGCATTTTGTGCAGGCCGAAAGCTTGGGTGTTCTGGAATTTGCGGACGAAGTCTCTTTTGATGGCGTCTCAATCAACGGGACATTATTATCCAGATAATTGGCAACCAAAATTATTATTGGTAAGTCCAAAATGTCTTGAATGGTAGTCCAAAAGGTGTGACCATGCGCCTACGGCCAAGCATATGGCTAAAATAAAAAATAATGATTAAGTTTGGGGAATTATCACAATGAACGCTATCAAGATTAAACCCATTTTCCTGGCTGTGGTTTTAACCAACCAAGCCTGGGCAGCAGAAAATGTTCAGTCGGAGAGTGACGATGCAAAAGTCGTTGAAGAGGTTGTTGTCACCGGTTTTCGTGGTTCTCTTGTAAACTCCATGAATGCCAAGCGTAATGCGACAGGCGTTGTGGATGCAATTTTTGCCGAAGATATTGCTGAGTTTCCTGATAATAACTTGGCTGAGTCACTGCAACGCATCCCTGGTGTGGCAATTAGCCGCGCGGGCGGTGAAGGTCGTCAAATTACAGTGCGTGGTTTAGGGCCGGGTTTTACGCGTGTGCGTATTAATGGCATGGACGCTATGTCATCTACCGGCGGTACTGATGCTATCGGTGGTAATAATCGTGGTCGCGGTTTTGATTTCAACACCTTCTCATCAGATCTCATTAGCAATACATTAGTTAGAAAAACCAATTCTGCTGAGCAAGGTGAGGGGTCCTTAGGTGCAACTGTCGATTTTGAAACGGCTCGCCCTATGGATATGGACGATATGACCTTGTCGGTTAATGGCAATATTGGCTATAACGAGCAGGCTGAATCGGTAGACCCAAAATTAGCTGTTTTATTTAGCAAGCAGTTTAGTGATACCTTTGGCGCATTGTTTTCTGTGTCTTATGCCGATCGTGAGATTCTAGACGAAGGTAACTCCACTGTACGCTGGGAAAATACCTATAATGCAGGTAGTTATCGAGGTCAGGCGCTAGATGACCCGGATATATCACCCGAGGATGCAGCTAGCTTGACGGCTATCAATAACGCATACCACCCTCGTATTCCACGCTATGATTCCTATACCCATACAATCGAGCGCACAGGCCTAGCCACTACATTACAATGGCAGCCAACGGATGTTACAGACCTTGTTTTAGATGTGCTTTTTGCTAGGCATGACTCGACACGTAATGAAATATTTATGCAAGGTGTGGGTAATTCAAGCAGCGCTTATGCAGGTTACAACTACACAGATTATGAAATTCAAGGTAACTCGTTAGTTTATGGCAACATCAGTAACGCGGATGCCCAAGTAGAGAATCGCTTCGACGAGCTGTCTACCACTTTTACACAATTTTTATTAAGTGGTTCTCATGAGTTCAGTGATCGATTTCGTTTGAATGCATTGTTAGGTACCTCTAAATCTGAATTTGAAAACCCTATTCAAAATACCTTAATTGCTCGCGCAAATGGCGTGGGTATGACTTGGGATTATCGTGGCGACAGCGCCGATACTCTATTAACGTGGGGTGATGGCGCCTATCAAGAATCTAATTATGAACTCACTGGTATTCGCCAACGGCCACAAGGTACGAACAACGAGTACACAAATGCTAGCTTTGACTTGGCGTTTGATCTTAATGATTCGATTACCTTTAAAGGTGGTTTGACCGGTAAATCTTTTGATTTTGATACTTATCAATCGCGTTACGGTAGTGAAGGTGCTAACGGGTTAAGTATAACTGGTAATACATTTTTTTATGATTCAGGTCTTGGTGAAAACAAGGCATGGTTAGTCCCTGATCGAGCGCCTTTCATCGCTGCAGGCATGCTTTCGGGGCAGGGCGCATTTGAACTTATCCCTCGTGAACGTGACACTTATGCGATTGGCGAAGATACTATATCGCTATTTGCCCAAATGGACTTCAATACAGAATTTGGCGATATGCCATTTTTTGGTAATTTAGGTTTACAGTATTTCGATACCGACCAGTCTTCAACGGGTTGGTTTGATGTGGATGGCGATGGCAACAACGAGCAAACTGTATTCGAGCATTCATACGATGATATTTTGCCATCGTTGAATTTAAGTTTAGAGGCGATGGAAAACGTAATTCTTCGCTTTAGTGCTTCAGAGGGTATTACGCGTGCTGGGCTTAGCTCTTTAAGGGCTGATCAAGGTGTAAGTGTTAATGGTAGTTCTTATACTATTACCGGAGGTAACCCGTTGCTGGAGCCTACGAAAGCTACCAGCTTTGATTTTGGTGTTGAACTTTACATGTCCGATACCTCGATGTTGTCACTTACAGCGTTCAAAAAGAATATCGAGAGCCACGTACAGCGCTTACGCGATCAAAAAACACCTGCTGAACTTGGTATTCCAGCGTCAGAAGTTGATGAGCAATGCACTGCAGCTGCGCAATCACCCGATAACTGTAACGTAAATGCATTATTTGACCGCTCTGTACCTTTAAATGGCCCAGGTGGCGACCTACACGGTTTCGAATTTCAGGTACAAGGTGACTTCAGTGCCTTTGGCGATGTAGGTCAATACTTTGGTTATATCGCAAACTATACGTACGTTAAAACTCAGTTAGCTTATTTAAATGATAAAGGCGAAATTGACGTTGTTGCAGACTTGACAAACTTATCTGATGTTACTCAATCGGCGACATTTTATTTCGAAAATGATACGTATAGTGCACGTTTAGCATGGGTTGATCGTTCTGATTACCTCACTGATGCGCGTGGTCGTAATGGCAATGTCCAGCATGGTACATATGGTACAACCAATCTAGATTTTTCTTCTTCTTACCAGATTAATGATAATTTCAAATTGTCTTTTGATATTAATAATTTGACCAATGAAGGGGATGATCAGTGGGTAGATAATGCCGACCACCGTTTGTCTTATTATCATGAAACAGGCACATACTTCTCCTTAGGCTTACAGTATAAATTGTAAGTAATATTATTCAGGCGTTCAAAATGGGCGCCTGAATTTTATTTTGTTATTGCCCTTGTACCTGAATATCAGTAATCGCTGAGACTCAATAAATGATTTACCCACCCATTAAAAAATATTGTCTTTTACGGGCAACAAAAAAATGGCTTGTCGCGTCGATTGCACTTTCTTTATGTGCATGTGCTACAAGCAAACAAAGTAATAACTCAGCTTCGGCTATTGAAGCACCTTCCACGTTTGTTGCAAATATTTCAGTAGGGAACCCTTCTGATTTTATGCGTGAAAAGAGTCCGTTGTATTTTAGTTACAATGAATTAGGCGTGTCTGGTACGACTCTACTAGTAGCCTTACGCAATGGTGTGGCGCAACCTACTCAAGCCATCGATGTTGATGCTGATGGCATACTTGATGGCATTGCAATAGCGCTCGATCTCAAAGCGTATGAGCAAGTAGATCTGTCCATTCAAAAGGTAAAACAAGCCCCTAATTCAAAAAAACTGACCCAAGCTGAAATATCACACAAAGTTGGGGGGGAGTGGGTGCCGCATACACGTACAGAAGGTTTTCAGGAGTATGTGGGTGGCGAATTTCAGAATGTCCAATCACTCACACCGCCAAAACAGTATACGGATCATTCAAATTGGATTCGTTACGAAGGTCCTGGCATTGAGTCTGACAAAGTAGCTTATAGAGTCTACCTTGATGGCCGCAACGGATTTGACATTTTCGGCAAAATCTCACCAGACCCTGTACTACAAAAAATCGGCCAAGTCGGTTATTCGAGTTATCACGAGATGCAACCTTGGGGAATGGATATTCTTAAGGTGGGTAGTTCTTTAGGTGTAGGCGGTTTTGGATTTTACGACGGCAATAAAATTGTTGGTGTTAATGACGTGGCTTCGCATACCGCAACCGTCACCAATAACGGGCCAATTTTTTCGGGCGTAAAAATCGACTATAAAAACTGGAATATTAACGGGCAAACGCTTGATGTTAATGCACACCTAACAATGCGTGCCGGTAGCCGGCTTGTGCACAATTCACTGACTCTATCCGAATCACTTCCCAATTTAGCCATAGGCTTTGTTAAGCATAAAAATACGGAGTTTATTGAAGGCTCTCGGGATGTGGCGGGCGATAGTTATAGTTATGTTGCTAGCTGGGGTCAGCAAAGCTTAAATGGCGACCACTTGGGCATGGCTGTTATATTTAGCAAACGTGACTTCCGTGATGTACTCAGCGATGAGAATTCCTATGCGATAAAAATGGACACCGCTGGCAATGAGCTCAATTATTACTTTCTTGCCGCCTGGGAAGGCGAACACGGCAAGGGCATTAATAACCGCGAAGACTTTATTGTCTACTTAGAGCGTGAGGTAGAAAAATTAACGCAGGCTAATAGGGTATCGTTAAAAACGTCTTTATCCCAAAAGGATAAATCTGGTGCGTTAACGTCTGAAAAAGCACTTGATTGGAGTTACCGCTTAGCGGAATCAGAATTAAAGCGCAAAACCATGAGCTATCACGTAGATGGTTGGGATGTTAATCGCCGGCGCAAACCTAAGTTTGAATACGACATTATTGGTATGCTGCCATGGTCGTATCATGAGTTAGGTAAAGCGCTCGATAAACCTGAATATGACGATATTCTTCATCATATTACCGGCAGTTTTATCAATGATGCGGGTGAAATTCAGCGTTATACATTCGACAGTTACAATATTGATGCAGTGGCCCCCGGTCGAACGGTTCTATCCCTTTATAAATTAACGGGTGAAGAAAAGTATCGCAAGGCTGCCGATTTACTTCGCAAGCAGCTTGAGCAACACCCAAGGACTACTGAAGGGGCGTTTTGGCACAAAAAGAAATACACCTCGCAGCTGTGGTTAGATGGTGTGTATATGGGAATGCCGTTTTTAGCCGAGTATTCCATGCTTTTTGAAGGTGGCCATGCGCTTGAAGAAGTTGTAAAAGAGTTTGTCCTTACCGAAAAATATCTACGCGATCCCAAAACAGGGCTTTACTACCACGCGTGGGATGAGAAAAAAGCACAGGTTTGGGCCAGTCCCGAAACAGGCTTATCGCCACACTTTTGGTCCCGTGGCATGGGTTGGTTTGCTATGGCGTTGGTTGATGTGCTCGATATTATTCCGGAATCTAAACCCGAATTGCGCGCGCCATTAATTCGTATTACTCAAGATTTGGCTAAAGCGCTAATAGATGCACAAGACAAAGCCACGCACACGTGGTGGCAAATTGCCGATATGCCAAACAAGCCCGGTAATTACCGAGAGTCCTCGGCAAGTGCTATGTTCACCTATTTTTTAGCCAAAGCTGTAAACAAAAACTACTTATCTCAAGGTTACAAGGCAGAGGCAATCAAAGCGTATAACGGCTTGATTAGCGAATTTGTTAACGTTAACGCCGACGGAACAATTAGCATGACGAACCAATGCTTGGTTGCAGGCTTAGGGTTTGGCCGCGATGGCAGTTACAAATACTACATGAGCGAGCGTGTTTTCCAAGACGACCCTAAAGGCACAGTGCCCTTTATGATTACAGGAATCGAAATCGCCAAATTATTACAACAGGATTAAACAATGACACACGTAACTGACGAGCGCTACGCCGTCCATGTTGATGATTACAAACATTACGATACCGACACACTGCGCAAACATTTTCTAATAGAAAAAATCTTTACGCCGAACGAAATTAACTTCGTTTACACCCACTACGAGCGCGTGATGGTTGGTGGTGCTATGCCCATCGACAAACCGCTAGTGTTGGGCGCGGTTGATCAGCAAAAAGCCGAGCACTTTTTAGATCGCCGCGAGCTTGGCGTAATTAATATTGGCGGCAGTGCGACTGTTAACATTGATGGTGAAGAATACGCGCTGGCTACTCGCGAAGCCATTTATATTGGCCGTGGTGCCAAAAGTGTTACCTTCGAAAGTGTTGATGGGGAAAATCCTGCAAAGCTGTATATGAATTCCGCACCAGCACATCACGCGTACCCGCATAAAAAAGTCGGTATGGCTGATGCCAATGTTCTAGAGTTGGGTTCGGCAGAAACCTGTAATGAACGCAGAATTAACCAGCTGATTGTTGGCGGTGTGGTCGAAACCTGTCAATTGCAAATGGGGATGACAGAATTCAAAGCTGGTAGTGTTTGGAATACAATGCCAATGCATACCCATAGCCGTCGTATGGAAGCTTATTTTTACTTTGATCTTCCGCAAGATAGCGCTGTATGCCATTTTATGGGCCCAGCTAACGAGACCCGCCACCTATGGGTAAATAATGAGCAAGCTGTTGTATCACCGCCTTGGTCTATGCACTCTGGTGTTGGCACCGCCAGCTATACCTTTATTTGGGGTATGGCTGGTGAAAACCTAGATTATAACGATATGGATTTTCATCAGCCTTCAACGCTGAAATAATGCAGCGCTAGCCCTTAGCGCTGCATTAAATCACATACAAATAAAGCCCGAATTTTTCTCGGGCTTTATTTTATTACATTCCCCAAATAGTGTTCAGCGATGCCTATATCCAACATGGCATTGACGTTTTTTATCTACTCAATATATATACACTCTACAAACAAAGGTAATCATATGAGTCATCCACTTTTTGACCTTACCGGTAAAGTTGCGTTGGTTACTGGCGCAACCCATGGTTTAGGCATGGCAATGGCTAAAGGTTTGGCCAGCGCAGGGGCTACGCTTGTTATTAATGGTGTTTCATCGCAAGAAAAAATAGATGATGCCTTGGCGCAATACAAAGCAGAAGGTTATACAGCCTATGGTTATAAGTTTGATGTTGCTGATGAGCGTCAGGCTGAAGCCGCCGTTGCGCAAATAGAAAAAGACGTTGGCCCCATTGATATTCTTGTTAACAACGCAGGGATTATTCGCCGTGTTCCGTTATTGGATATGCCACTTGAAGAGTGGGATAAAGTGATAAAAACCGACCTGACTGGCGTTTTTGTAATGACTAAAGCGGTTGTCAAAAATATGATTAAGCGCGACGGTGGAAAGGTTATTAATATTTGCTCGATGATGAGTGAACTGGGCCGCGATTCTGTAGGCGCTTATGCTGCAGCGAAGGGCGGCCTTAAAATGCTAACGCGCAACATGGCAACCGAGTGGGCGCGCTTTAATGTGCAGGTCAACGGTATTGGGCCGGGTTATTTTGCAACTAGCCAAACAGCGCCTATTCGCGTCGATGGTAACCCCTTAAACGAATTTATAAAACAGCGTACACCCGCAGGCAAGTGGGGCGATCCTAACGATTTACAAGGTGCTGCCATCTTCTTGGCTAGCCAGGCGAGTAACTTTATTACAGGCCAAATTGTTTATGTTGATGGTGGTATTTTAGCCACGATTGGCCGCCCTCAGGGCGAGTAGTTTCGCCGCAACCCAATGTTTCACTATACTGATATTGTACGTTTGGTATTTTGTGAGGCGATTGTGAATAGAAAACCAATTGTTATAGCTAATTGGAAGCTTAATGGCGGGTTAGACCTAATTTGTATGTCACTTGCTTCGTTTATTGGTAAACAATTTGACGGCACTATCGCTATATGTCCGCCGTATATCTATATGCGAGACATGATGGCGTTTTTAAAATTTTCTGAGCTGCTAATCGGTAGTCAAAACGTCAGCCGATTTGAATCCGGGGCTTACACAGGGGAAACCTCAGCCCAAATGCTAAAAGAAGCGGGTTGCTCTTTGTGTTTAATAGGGCACTCAGAGCGCCGAGCAATGTTTAACGAGAGCAACGAGGGCTGCTGTATTAAAGTGGCCACAGCGCTTAATCACAATTTGTTGCCGGTGCTGTGTATCGGCGAAAGCCAGGCCGAAAAGGACGCCGGTAAAACATCCGCTGTTTTATCATCTCAATTAACACAAGGTTTGGCCAATATCGCACTAAAAGGCCGCGACCTTTGCATCGCTTACGAGCCAGTGTGGGCGATTGGTACGGGTTTATCGGCTTCGCCAGAGCGCGCGCAACACGTCCACGAAATTATTCGCAATGAGTTAACCAGCTTATTCGGCATTGCAGATGCCGAACGTATTCGCATTGTTTATGGCGGCAGTGTTAATAAAGGAAATACTGCGCAATTGTTACAACAAAAGGACATCGACGGCTTGCTTGTCGGTGGTGCCAGTTTAGATACAGAGCACTTTTTAGCCATTTGCCAGCAGGCTTGCGCAGTTAAAGAATAAAATAGCCTTATTGGGTGCCTTCTTGTGAATGCCCGACAATATAATATTTGATGTATTAAACCCAGTAATGATGAGGCTCAAGAATGAAAACGCTCATAGATGTATTAGCTGAAGATGGCGCTTGCAAAGCCTTGAGCTCTATATTGCTGACTTTAACGCAGGCAACGCAGCACTTGTCTGCGCGTATTGCCTTGGGGGCGCTAGGCGGTATTTTAGGAAGCGCACAGAAACAAAACATTCAGGGCGAAACTCAACAAACGCTGGATGTCGTCGCCAACGATTTAATTAAAGCTGCGCTACAAGGCCTTCCTGCTGTAGCCGCGTTAGTGTCAGAGGAGGAGGCTGGCGTGGTGCCGTGCTACGCTAATGGCTCCTATGTAGTAGCTTTTGATCCGCTTGATGGCTCTTCTAATATCGATGTGAACGGCCAAATCGGCACAATTTTTACCGTTTACAATCGGCTTCCAGAATTTGATCACCATAGTGAACAGCAGTTTTTAAGGCCGGGTTCGCAGCAAGTGTGTGCCGGTTATGTGCTTTATGGTCCCTCAACACAGCTGGTTTTATGTTGTGGTGGGCCAACGCGCAGTTTTACATTGTTAAATAAACACTCAAAAGATGCTGCCAAAACACCCACACCATTAGATGCCCAAAGTGATTATGTATTGGTTGACGAAGTGCTGACCTTGCCAATAAAGACGTCAGAATTCGCTATTAATATGGCTCACCAAGCCGGTTGGGACGAGGGCGTCAAGCGTTATATTGGCGATGTACTGCGGGGGCGGGGCGAGCCATTTAATATGCGTTGGAGCGGCGCGATGGTGGGTGATGTGCATCGTATATTGCTGCGCGGCGGTATTTTTTTATACCCGTTAAATCACAATAGTCATCGTAAAGCTAAGCTGCGGCTGCTTTACGAAGCGGCGCCAATGGCAATGCTAATTGAGGGCGCTGGCGGTTTGGCGTATTCACAAAGCATACCTATTTTAGAGATTGCCCCGGCATCTTTGCATCAGCGCTTGGATGTTATCCTAGGTTCCATCAGCGAAGTTGAGCGCTACCTTTCTTATATTATGCCCAGTTAACATTTTTCTTAGAAGCTAAATGCTTCCAGTGTTGAAAAAAATAATGTGTGCTGCGTCACTAAAGCGCATTTTGCGGTTCTGTGAATGCGTCAATTTACTTATATTTTTACTATTTATCTAAAAATTATTAAAATAACGCTGCGATTCAAATTACTCTAGAGCCAAAAATCGGGCAATAAAATAGACTCGATGGGTTCAGTTCAAAAAATAAAAATGAGTATGTCTAATGCGTGCAATGTTGTCTTTGCTTCTAGTTTTAATGCTACTTAATTTATTAGCTTGCGATGGCGGCGTCGCTCGCCAAGATGAAGTGCCATCGACAATAAGTAGCCATTCGTCGCTTGCCGCAATATCTTTATCGAGCAGCAGTGCTTTTGCTACCTCAAGCACAGATTCCAGCAGCCAGCCCAGTGTATATTCATCGAGTAGTCAGAGCACTGCTAGCGTTTTCGAAGAGGGCGATGTTGGGTTTTGCAATACGCTCAGCGCAGCAATAGAAACCGAGCATGACGGTTATTTAGGTGCTGGTTATGCCAATACTCAAAATGCAATCGGTTATGGCTTATCTTGGCGGCTAGATGTTGAACATTCTGGCGTTGCGACTTTAAGCATTCGTTACGCTAATGGTGGTGACGCGGCACGTTCGGCTTTGCTGAGCATTAATAGCGGGGTTGATGGCCAATATGCGCTCAACTTTCCTGCAACCGCTGGTTGGAATGATTGGCTATTAGAAACGCGTAATATTCAGCTGCAGCAAGGCGTTAACGATATTACCTTACTGGCCAATACAGCAGCTGGCCTAGCCAATATCGATTCAATTACGGTGAAGGCTATTGGCGTAACTGGGGTTGATTGTGCGGAAGCCCCACCAGCAAGCCCCGATGGAGAAACGTTAGCATTTCCTGGCGCACAAGGTTTTGGCCGCTTTGCCGTTGGCGGCAGGGGTGGCGAAGTGGTTCACGTAACCAACTTAAATGATAGTGGGCCAGGCTCGTTGAGAGATGCCATTAGCCAACCCAATCGTATTGTGGTTTTTGATGTGGGTGGCGTGATCAACATTAAAGAACGCTTAGTTTTTAAACACAACCAAACCATTGCTGGGCAAACGGCGCCGGGTGATGGCATTAGCATTTATGGTAACGGGACATCTTTTTCGGGCGCATCAAATACCATTGTGCGCTATATCCGCTTTCGCATGGGGAAGGTCGGCTCTAGCGGGAAAGACACAGTATCCATTGCCCATGGCAATAATATAATTTTTGATCACGTCTCTTTAAGTTGGGGAAGGGATGGCAATTTTGATGTTAATCCAGATTCTGGAAAAGTCATTTCTAACATTACCCTGCAAGATTCGATAATCGCTCAGGGCCTGCAAACACATTCGACAGGCGGCTTAATGGTAGCCAATGGCGGCGCTTCGATTATTCGCTCTTTGTATATCGATAATCACACAAGAAACCCCAAAGCCCGTGGTGTTTTACAGTTTGTGAATAATGTTGTTTATCACTGGCGGGTGGCCGGTTATATTTTGGGCGATTCTGCAGCAAATTCTGGTACCCGTTACGACGGTGCGATGATTGGTAATTATTTTATTTCTGGGCCAGAAACAAGTGGGGCGGCATTAAAAAGCCCTAGTGCTGTGTACCATTTATATGCGCAAGATAATTGGTACGATCCAGATAAAAACGGCCAGCTAGATGGCCGCCTTCTAGGGCAGGGAGATTATGGCAGTGTTACTTGGCACACAACGCCCAGTACAGATTACCCCCAGGTTAGCGCGCTTAGTGCCGCAGAGGCTTTAGATTACGTTATTGAGCACGCCGGCGCGTCTAAAGCACGCGATGAGGTGGACCAATTTTTAATATCAGAGCTGCAATCTTGGGGTAGCGCTGGTGCCACTATAAGTGATGAGCGCGTTTTAGGTTTAGCAAATGTTGTCGGTAACATTGCAGGTGGCTTGGCTTTGCTCGACACAGATAATGATGGCATGCCCGATGAGTGGGAGATTGAACGCGGCCTTAACCCCCAAAATGCTGCTGATGCAATGGTAGATTCTAATCAAAATGGTTGGGTTAATATTGAAGAATATATTAATGCTCTTGTGCAATAAATAAGAGCACTTTGTTAAAGACTGCGCCTATAACCATTTTACTTATTTAAATACAAACAAGGTTAAATATGCGATTACATTATTGCCCCACTGTTCTAGCCGCAACACTTTTTATGGCAGGTTGCAACGGGAATACAATTAACGACTTACCTGCTAGCCTAAGCAGTGCTGCACAGAACTCGTCAATATCTGTTAGCTCGGAAACAAGTAGCGCGCTAATGTCGAGTAGTGCTATGGCAATCAACAGTTCAAGTGAGCAATCTGCATCGAGCGTCGCTGATTCTTTGCCGCTTTTTACGGTTCAGGAATCGGACATGGCGATGTGTCAATACAGCGGTGTTGTAGATACAAAACACGTAGGTTTTAGCGGCGCAGGCTTTATTGACACATTAAACGAGGCCGGTGCCAGTATTGTGTTTGCTGTTAACGTTAGCAACGCGGGCAGCTACGGTATCGATATTCGTTATGCTAACGGCAGCACGCAAGCTCGTGGCGGCAATTTAAGTGCAGAACAAGCCAGTTCAACAACAGCATTTAATTTAGGTATTACAAATACATGGGATAACTGGCAAGTTGAAAGTGGAGCGCTAGCCTTAGCGCAAGGCAATAACATTGTGCGCTTATCTGCCACAACGGCCAATGGGTTAGCGAATATTGATTCGATCACTATTGAAGGGCAGGGCCTAAGTACTGGCGAGTGTGGTGAATTACAGGTTGAAGACGGCGGCAGCGATGTTGTGATTGGCGATGCCCCTGGCGATGTCTACCCACCGGCCGGTGCAGATAATATAAACCCCGATATTAATTTGCGTATTACGTTTGATAGTAAGCCTGCGATTAATGCGGGAACGGTAAATATTATTGATGCTAATACTGGCGCCCAGGTCGATAGTATTAATGTGGGCCAAGAGCAAGACACTATCGGCGAGCGTAATTTAACGGCTTATTTGGTCAGTGTTGTGGGCAATACAATTATTATTAATCCTCACAACAATCGTTTAGCTTACGGAAAAACCTACAATGTCGAAATTGGCAGTGGGGTATTTAGCGGCCAGATCGAAGGGCAAAATTACGCGGGTGTTTCTGGCACGCAGTGGCAGTTTAGAACGAAGCCAGCAGGCCCTACGAGCGCAAATGTTACAGTGGACGACGATGCGCCAGCCGATTTTGGTTCGGTACAGGGCGCGCTTGATTATATTATGAGTAAGCACGGCGGCAACGCGAGCGCACAAATTAATATTAAAAATGGCGTTTACCCAGAATTACTTCACTTAAAAAATAAAAGTAATCTGCGCATAGTCGGCGAAAGTCAAGCGAATACCATTGTTCGCGCACGCAATGGCAATACGATTAATAGCGGCTCCAGCGGTAGACCGCTATTATTAATTAATGGCGGTGATATGGTCTCGTTAGAAAACTTTTCCATACACAATACGGCAACGCGCGGCGGTGGTGACGGTCAAGCGGAGGCCATTTATTTTAACAGTGGCGGCCGGCTTGTGGCTAAAAATATGGCCTTTTACAGCGAGCAAGATACCATTTTAACCAAAGGCTATGCGTGGTTTTATAACAGCCTAATTTCTGGCAATGTCGATTTTATTTGGGGTTATCCCAATGTGGCATTGTTTGAAAACAGCGAAATCCGTACTGTTGGTGATTCTAGTAATCCAAACGGTGATAGTGGCGGCTATGTATTGCAATCACGCTCGCCAACCAATGCATTGGGTTTTGTGTTTTTAAATAGCCGCTTTACGCGCGGTAAGGGGCCTGCAGGTAATACGCCCGGTAACGGTAAAGCAACACTTGGGCGCGGGGCGAATAAAACGGACAGCTACGATAGCGCAGCCTTTATTAATTGCCAAATGGATGCGCATATCCGCAGCGAAGGCTTTGATAGTGGCCGAACACTCAACCCAAGCCAAAGCACTGCGTTGGCGGGCTACCGCGAATATGGCAGCACGACTTTGTCCGGCAGCCCAATTAATTTGGGCGCGCGCTACAGTGTCTATGCATTAAATGCCGGTGAGGTTAGCCAATGGTATTCTAGCCGCGAGAAAATATTTGCCAGCTACAACAATGGTCAAGGTTGGAATCCGGTCCCGTAACGCTTATACAACCCCTATCAATAGTAGCCATCAAGCCGTGTTTGATGGCTACTATTGAATCTTATTGCCTTCGTGCTAAGCCTGTCTTGGGCTAAATCACTTTTAGGGCTTGAATTTCACCAGAACAGCACCATAATCGGCCGCTTGAGCAATCGGCGGTCGTTTTCTTTTGGGCGTTAAAGCCTGTCTTATCGTTAAGCCCTTACCCCTTCACTGTGGCGAACAAGTGAATGCCGATGGTTGCACCCTCTAAAGCGAATAACCGTTCAAACGCATCAAGAGTCCCATCATGAGCTTAAATTTTAGTAATGCCGGCGTATTTCCCTCATCTATCGACTTACTGCATATATTGCTTTTTACGGCTGTCGTATTTTTAATCCTCATTGTTATACGCATTCGTTTAGCATCAAACCAGCCTACGCAAGCGCCGGTACAACAAAGCCCAGAAGCTAAACAGCCTGCCCCCGAGCAAAACACTCCAAAGGTCGAAAGCCCTATAGCCAGCGCCTCTCCCGATGCCGCATTGCAGTTACTCAGCTTATTGCAGCAAGAGGCACGCTTTGTCGACTTTACGCAAGAAGATTTAGGGCACTTTTCCGATGCCGAAATAGGCGCGGTTGCCCGTGTAGTGCACGAAGGCAGCAAAAAAGCATTGGCGACCTATTTTAGTTTTGCGGCTGTTTCGTCGGCCCAAGAAGAGTCTAGTATTACAGTGCCGGCAGGCTTTAACCCTGCCGAATACCGCCTAACGGGTAACGTGGTTGGCGAAGCGCCCTTTAATGGCACGCTGATTCATCGCGGCTGGCAGGTTACGAAGAGTAATTTGCCCAAAATAGCCAAGGGGCACAATACGTCGATTATTGCTCCCGCGGAGGTTGAGCTGTGAGTGATGCTGTTTCGCGCTATTCTGTGGGGATCGATTTGGGGACTACCCATTGCGTTTTATCCTACCTACCTCTAGGGGAAGAGGGTGCAACGCCTAAGATTTTCCCCATTCAGCAGCTTTCTAGACCTGGCGCAGTAGAAGCGCTGCCGCAGCTGCCTTCATTTAGCTATCAGCCCCACGAAGCAGAAATTAATAGCGAAGCGTGCGTGTTGCCTTGGTCTAGTAGTAGCGCCAGCCTTACTGGCACCATTGCACGTACTTTGGGCAGTAAAACGCCCATTCGCCTGGTGGCCAGTGCCAAAAGTTGGTTGTGTCATGGTGGCGTTGACCGGCGCGCGAATATTTTGCCTTTTGGTAGCCCAGAAGAGGTTCAAAAAATTTCGCCGCTCGCGGCAAGTTGCCAATATTTAGCCCACCTTTGCGCGGCTTGGGACCATCAATTCCCCGCCTCACCGCTAAAAGAGCAAGATGTTACCGTCACTATTCCCGCCTCTTTCGACCCCGTTGCTCGCGAACTAACCGCCGAGGCGGCAAAACATGTGGGGTTTCAACACCTTACTTTGCTAGAAGAGCCCATGTCCGCCGTTTACAGCTGGGTAAATGCCTGCGGTGATGACTGGCGTAGCCAAGTTAGCGTTGGCGATATTATTTTGGTGGTGGATATCGGCGGCGGTACAACCGATCTATCGCTTGTGGCCGTAGCCGAAGAAGACGGTAATCTCAGCCTTAATCGTATTGCCGTAGGCGAGCATATTTTGCTAGGTGGCGACAATATGGATTTGGCCCTTGCGTATCGTGTTAAAGCGAAGCTTGCCGAGCAAGGCAAAGCGCTGGAGCCTTGGCAAATTCAAGGTATTACACAAGCGTGCCGCGATGCTAAGGAATCACTCCTTGCGGACAACGATGTGCAAGCTGTGCCCATCACAATACCTAGCCGTGGCTCTAAACTGTTTGGCAGTACTTTGCGTTGTGAATTAACCCGTGATGAAGTGACTCAAACATTAGTAGAAGGCTTTTTTCCGCTAACCGATATTGCTGAGCAACCTCGCCAAAACCCGCGCAGTGCTTTAACGCAACGTGGCTTGCCGTATGCGCAAGACCCTGCGGTTAGCCGCCACTTGGCCGCGTTTTTAACGCGGCAAAAAAATGCCGTCGAAGGTGAAGCGCAAGAACCCTTACAGTATGAAGACCCGTTGGCGGCATTTGCGGATCCGCTCGGCGGTGCCAGTGCTGCGCCCGCTAACTTCATCAAACCCAGTGCCATTTTATTAAACGGCGGCGTGCTAAAGGCGGCACACATTAAAGCGCGTGTGTTAAGCCAAATTAATCAGTGGTTAACAACAGCGAATGCTGCTCCAGCACGCTTGTTAGAAGGTGCCGATTTAGATTTAGGTGTTGCCAAAGGGGCTAGCTATTACGGCCAAGTGCGCCAAGGCAAGGGAGTGCGCATTCGCGGTGGGCTGGCCAATGCCTATTATGTGGGCGTTGAAAGCGCAATGCCGGCCATCCCCGGAATGGAGCCTCCCTTAGAGGCCTTGTGTATTGCACCTTTTGGCTTAGAAGAGGGCACCCAAGCGCAGGCGGGCGAACAAAGTTTTGGTTTGGTTGTAGGCGAGCCGGTTCATTTTAGGTTCTTTGGCTCTAGTAGCCGCCACAACGACCAAGCTGGCGCCTTACTTGCGCATTGGGCCGAGGGCGAGCTTAATGAGCTGCCACAAATCAAAGTCGAATTACCTGTAGCGCAAGGCAAGGCAGGCGATGTTATTCCTGTGCGGCTGTCGTCTTATGTCACAGAAATAGGCACCTTAAAACTAGAGGCTACATTATTAAAGCCCGACGGCCAGCTCGATACACAGCAGCGTTGGCAAGTTGAGCTGGATGTTCGCGATTAGCTCACGTTAAATTTAGTATCAACGTAAGAGGTCCCAGTGAATAAACAAACCGCGCAGTATTTTGTAGGTATCGATTTAGGCACAACAAATACAGTGGTTGCCTATGCTGCGCTGGCGGATAAAGACCAACCCCAAAAACGCAAAATATTCGAAATAGAACAGCTGGTGTCGCCAGGAGAAGTGGCTAAAAAGCCCATGCTCCCGTCGTTTCGTTACCACCCAATGGCCGGCGAAATTGCGGCGGTTGATTGCCAACTACCCTGGTCTAATTCACAGCAATCGCTTGCGTGTGTTAAAGGCGATTTTGAGGGTGCCATTATTGGCGAGTGGGCACGTGAGCTAGGAGCAAAGGCATCTGGGCGCCAAGTACACAGTGCTAAAAGCTGGCTGTCTCATACTCAAGTAGAGCGCCACGCTGATATTCTGCCCTGGGGTGCCGCGGAAGGTATTCGCCAAGTATCGCCCGTTGTGGCGAGTGCGAGCTATTTACTGCATGTGCGGCAAGCATGGAATCACGAACACCCCGAGGCTTTGTTAGAAAATCAAGATATCGTGGTCACGGTACCGGCTTCATTTGATGCCGACGCAAGAGCTTTAACGGTAGAGGCTGCTGCATTAGCAGGGCTTAACCACATTCGTTTATTAGAAGAGCCCCAAGCCGTTTGCTACCACTGGTATGGCAGCAATAAAGATTCTGTTGAAAAAACCTTAGAAGGCCGCCGGTTACTGATGGTGTGCGATGTAGGTGGCGGCACGACGGATTTAAGCCTTATTCAAATATCGAAAAAAGCTGGCGAAGAGCTAAACCTCACTCGGGTTGGCGTTGGCGACCATTTAATGCTTGGCGGCGACAATGTCGATTTGGCTTTAGCGCATATTGTAGAGCGCCGCCTTAATCTACCCAAAGCCCTTAATGCCGCCCAGTTATCGCAAATTATTGCTCAAACCCGGCGCGCGAAAGAGCGCTTGCTCGATAACAAAACGTTAGCTCAAGCCACCATTACCCTTGTAGGTAGCGGCTCGCGCCTTATTGCCGGTGCAAAAAGCTGCGAATTAACCCAAGCAGAAGTAACCAGCCTAGCGCTAGAGGGGTTTTTCCCCGAAGTCCCTTTGGATGTAACGCCTAAAAAGCGGCGCAGCGCTGTGATGGAGTTTGGCTTACCTTACGCGGCCGACCCAGCAATTAGCAGGCATTTAGCCAGTTTTATAACTCAGCACGCAAGTGTATGCCAGCAAGCGTTGGGCGTATCACAAGCGCAAGACGCTGAGCCTGCCGTGCCAGACTGCATTTTGTTAAACGGCGGCTTATTTAACAGCGCAACCATTCGCCAGCGTTTATTGGCGCAATTAAGTGCTTGGCGCAAGGGGGCGGCACCTGCTTTGCTCGAAAACAACACGCCGCATTTGGCGGTAGCTTTTGGTGCCGTAAGTTATTTAATGGCCCGCGCAGGTTCACATAAAACTATTTCTGGTGGCTCGGCGAGGGCGTTTTTTTTGGTGTTAGACGCTCAAGAAGCCGAAGCGCGACAAGCGGTGTGTTTGTTGCCAAAAGGGGCCGAAGATGGCGTTGAATACTTATTGGCGCAGCAAAATTTTGTCCTGCGGCTAGATCAGCCCGTGAATTTCACATTGGCATCAACTCGATCTAGTGAAGTTTACCGAGCGGGCGATAAAGTGCCACTAGACGACGACTTTTTTCAATTGCCCTCGTTAGTGACCAAAATTAATAGCCACGAAGTTTCAAACGCGAAAGCCATTGTTACGAAACCGGGCGGACTTTACCTTCCGGTTAACTTAAATGTTCAATTGACAGAAGTCGGCACGTTGCAAGTCGAGTGTTTAGCGCAAGATAACAGCCATAAATGGGCGTTAGAATTTGAGGCACGCGCTGGGCAGCGCACAGCTTCGGCGGCACAAGCAGCATTACCGCCTAATTTTGCGCAAGCCTGCGAAAAAATAGAAGAAGTTTTTGGCAACAGGAAAGCGAGCGATAAAAACAAAGCGGTTAAAAACCTACGTAAATCTTTAGAAGGCTTGCTTGGGCCACGACAGCAATGGGGTGTTCAGCTTTTGCGGGCAATCTTTGATGTACTGGTCGAACATAAAGAAAAACGACGTCGTTCAGCTGCACATGAAAGGCTTTGGTTTAACCTAACGGGTTATTGCTTGCGCCCAGGGTGTGGTGAAGCGGCCGATATTTGGCGAATTGAAAAAGTATGGCCGTTATACGAAGAATTTTTAACCTTCGATAAAGAAACACAAAGCTGGATAGATTTTTGGACATTTTGGCGCCGTGCCGCCGGTGGTTTAGATGCGCAACAACAGCTACATGTTTTTGAAGGCTTAGCCCCTTACGCCGATCCGCAATACATTAATTCACGCAAGGTAATTGGTGAAGCTAAACTAATCTCTTACGATGATGTATTGCGTTTGCTGGCTTCGTTAGAGCGGGTGCCCCAGCAGCACAAAATAACCCTTGTTAATCATTTAATAACCCGCCTCACGTTGAAAAACCCATCACCAATCAGTTATTGGGCCATTGGCCGCATCGCTACACGCGTGCCTTTTTACAGCAGTAATCACCATGTGGTTCCTGCCGATATTGTTAACCCATGGTTGCACGATTTGTTGAAACTTAATTGGAGAGCCGATGCGCAAATCGCTTTTTGCGCGGTAATGATGGCCCGCATGAGCGGCGATCGTCACCGAGATATCGATAGCGAATTGCGCGCAGCGATCGAAACAAAACTCCACCATAGTAAAGCGCCTAGCACTTGGCTTGGCATGCTAAACAGTGCCGATGAATTATCATCAAGTGACAATGAAAAGATATTTGGCGAAGCTTTACCGGCAGGGCTTGCACTGCTGGAAGCCTGAAACACTGCATATTTTACATAAACGGCTAAGTGATTATGACGCTGCGAGTTACCGAAGTTTTTTGTGCTTTTTTAAAGCTAGGCTTAACGGCGTTTGGCGGCCCCGTAGCGCATATCGGTTATTTTTATAAAGACTTTGTTGAGCGCAAGCAATGGTTAACCGAGCAGCAATTTGCGCAGCTACTCGGTATTTGCCAATTGCTACCAGGCCCTGCAAGTAGCCAGCTTGGCTTTTGCATTGGCCTTATGAGTGCAGGGTGGGCAGGCGGCCTAGTAGCGTTTACGGCTTTTACTTTGCCGTCGGTGTTATTGCTGCTGGCTTTTTCTGTACTGCTGCCAGTGTTATCGAGTACGGCTGGCCAAGCTGCGTTGCACGGCTTAAAAATCGTCGCTTTTGCCGTGGTCGCCGATGCCGTTATATCGATGTATCAAAAACTTTGCCCCGACCGGCTGCGGGCGAGCATCGCATGCCTATCTGCTGTCGCTTTATGCGCTATAGGCTCCCTTTGGGGGCAGCTATGCGTTATAGCGGCAGGGGCCGTTGTCGGGGTTTTGTATTGCCAAACTTCAGACTTTAATACAAAGGCTGCACCCGTTGTACGCGTTGGTTATGGCAAAACCACAGGTACGATTTTACTTGTGGCGTTTTTGACCTTGCTCGCTGCTTTGTCTTTGCTGCAATACACAGGTAATAGCTGGCTTTCGCTGGCCCATAGCTTTTACTCGATAGGTGCGCTTGTTTTTGGAGGCGGCCATGTAGTACTGCCATTACTTAACGACGCGCTCGTGCCTACAGGGCAGCTAACACCAGAGGCCTTTATGGCCGGCTATGGTGCATCACAGGCTATTCCTGGACCAATGTTTTCCTTTGCTGCCTACCTTGGTGCTCTAATAGCCCCTGAAGGGAGTGCTTTGCTGGGGGCTGGCGTGGCGCTTGTATTCATTTTTCTGCCAGGCTTTTTACTGCTGGCTGGTATTTTACCGTTGTGGCAGCGCATTGCGCATGTGGAACGGGTAAACAATGCCATGGCAGGCATCAACGCGGCTGTTGTAGGCGTGCTCGGCGCCGCTCTCTACGACCCCGTTTTTACCTCAGCCGTGTTGGGGCCGCTTGATATGGCGCTTGGGCTCTTGGCAATAGCCACCTTACGGCTTTGGCAGCTGCCTGTAATGCTGATGATTGCAGGTTGTGTCTTGCTATCGGTAGCGGCAGCTGTACTTCTGTAGCGGGCAGCACCTCGTTTTAGCTTATGCCTATATTCTTGTGCCGGTATTCATATTTTAACGGCCATTATTCCAGCGGCTCCTTTTTTGCGTTAAACTCCTCGTTATGGCTGTTTGAGCGCGTGATTAATGCTTAAATACTAAGAATTTGCTTATTTTTTAGATAATAATGCTTGCCGGTATGGCTAAGCTATAAGCCCGACAAGGCGATAAATTGATGTCAGATTTTTATCGGAAAACCGCTGTGGTATTTTCGACCTTATTCTTGTTCTCGGCAATTGTAGCCGTTATCTGTATTAAACAGTCGTACCTTGAGGTGCTACTTTTTCCCGCACAAAATAGCGATTTGAAATGGTTTGCCTCTGCTCATTCAGATAGCCAAACGAATGGCGAGTCTACTGTGGTACTCCATGAAAAAGAAGAGCGCCTTAGTTACAGTTTTATGTTATCGCCAGCAGCGCCGGCACCTTATGCGGGAGTTAGCTTAGCGCTGGGCTCGCTCGAACCATTCAAGCCCTCAATTGATTTGTCCATGTATTCAACGCTTACCTTTAATGCGGCATGCGATACTGCCAGCACGCTAACGGTGACTGTCAATACGTTGGATTCAAGCATTACGGTCCCTGATGATCCTTTAAGTTATCGGCCGGCCGTTGCGCACTTTTCGTGTAAAGCCGGCGGTAGTAACGCCGATATTGACTTACGGCGCTTAGAAGTACCGAGCTGGTGGCTAAGGGCACAACAAATAGACTTGGCCAACAGACAATATTTTTTGGCTAAGGCAAGCCATATGAATTTTGGTATCTCCAGCCAAACGCCAATGCACCAAACCACGCAAGTGATTATTGAACGCTTGCGCTTGCAAGGGCGAGCCTGGGCGTGGGTTTTCTCTTTAATTGCGGTACTCGTTGTAATTTGGGCAGGGTTTATTTTTTGGTGGCTGAAATTCTATACGCAATCGATGATTGAAATGTTAAGCGAGAAATCAAAAAATGACGAGCAGCTTTATGTGAAGCGGGAATTAAAATTGGAGTCGCAGGGTGATAAAAATAAAAATGCTGTGCTCGCTTATATGTCGGAGCAATATACCAACCCAGAGCTTAATGTTGAGCTGGCTGTTTCTGCATTAGGCATAAATCGTAGTAAAATGAATGCCATTTTAAAAGAAGTTGTTGGATTAACGTTTAGTGCTTACCTTAACAAATTGCGGTTGATAGAAGCCGCTAGGCTATTGGCTGAAAGCGAAAGCATAAACGTAGCAGAAATTGCTTATAGCGTCGGCTACAACAATGTTTCTTATTTTAACAAACTCTTTAAAGATGAGTACTCTTGCACACCTAAAGTCTATAAGTCGTTACTACAATCAGAAAGTGCTTAGCTGCTAGTCGTAGAGTTGTTTAAAGGTTTTTGGGGTGCAACCGTACTCAGCCTTAAACAACTTACTAAAATAGGAGACATTGTTATAACCAACCGAGTAGGCGATTTCGGCGATTGTGGCCGATTTATTCTTGGTTAAAAGCCTTGCAGCTTCGGTTATGCGTAGCTTATTTAAGTAGGTGTTAAAGGTAAGGCTTAACTCTGTTTTTAAAATCTCGTTGATTTTCGTCCTATTAATGCCCAGTTTGCCACAGGCCATATCTAGGCTTATTTCTGGGCTGGCATACTCGGTAGCCATAAAGCGCAAGACGTCGCTAACTTCTTTATTTTTTTGTGGGTTAATGGTTAGCTCTTTATAGGCAATAATTTGGCGATCCTTTTTTACTTTCTCCCTAAGGTCTAGGGTCAAAAAATAGACGTAGCGTTTTATCACCCAAAAGGCGAAAACTAGCCATAACAATGCAGTTGCAGCCAACGTAAAATAAAAGTACTGCCGTTTTCTCCCACTTAAACGTACATCTTTTATTTTTATGTCCAATTGCGTATCTCGCGGGCTTTGCAAGGAATTTACAATACTGAATCGGTAGGCGCGTGTTAAATCATAGGCTTGTTTAGATAGCTCTAAACGGTATTCGTTAAACCACCAGACGGGGGTTACAAGTGAAGCGAGCCGAATTTTAATTAGCTGCCAACTGGCATCGCATGAAAAGAACGTTGAGTTAACGCGCTGGGTAGGATTTTGTTGCGGCAAAGTAATTTCGGGGTCATGCGTAAATACGTTAAAAAGCAGTACATTTTGCGGCGTGCAAGTAATATTGAAATCGATGCTGTCGTAAGGCGTTAGATCTATAGCGCTATCTGTATTGCCATCGTTGCCAAACTTAAAGGTGTAGGCGGTATAGGGGAACTCCTGGGTCGCAGGCAAATAGGATTCGTACTCAATAAACTCAGAATTTGGCTTTAGCTGTAAGACGGAGCCCTGGGCCGCATCAATTTGCTCGGTGATTGGAGACCAAGGAATATCGCTATCGCTACCGACATTAAGTTTAGCGCTAATATAAGAGGCCTTATAGCCGACACAGAGGCCTACGAGCGATATAGCAAATAGTGCTACCCCAGAATAAAGTGCGGTTTTATAAAACTTATACATAAGAAATTATCAATAGGGAGCCTGCCAGCTTACCGTTCATTATTTTGAGCCAGTATCCTTAGCTTTTGTGCGTAATGCAATTGGCTGAATGCCTTTTTGTGATTAAACAAACAGCTCGGTCGGCAAAGATCACGCAATGCCAACCCCCTTCAGTTTCCAAAGCGCCTAATTTGACGCGCGTTTCGTCACAGAATAACGGGTGTTTATTGCAGCCGAATAAAAAAATAACGCCATAAAAATAACAAAAACAGTTTTTCGCTATAAAACTTACGTTTCTACGCGCAAGCTCAGTACCTGGTTGTTATTTTTAACACCCGACCAATGCGTATTTATAGGCTGGCAATGCACTGAAGAGCGTAAGCTTTAATAACAACGGCTATCAAGCTCAAGCTGCTATAGGTACTCAAATTAATACCGGCCCTAAACGTAAATATTATATGCAGTGCCCACAGTAATATTGCTTATGCCAAAAATGACTTTTCATGCACGCAAAAGCTATTTACAGAGTGATCCGAAATTAACTTTATTAACTTTATTAACTTTATTAACTTTATTAACTTTATTAACTTTATTAACTTTATTAACTTTATTAACTTTTGGTATGAGCCTTCGGTTGAGCATCAAAAACATATTATTTAATCGTAGGGGCGAGCAATTAAAAATCAATAAAAAGGTAAAACAAGGTCGCGAACGCGATGCTTTGCTTTCTGTATTAGCGGTTTGCGATGGTGGTTCGGAGCCAGCTCTAATTCAAATATAGCATTTAGTGTCGATGCTTTACCTACTAACTCAAGTGCGGCAACCATGGGTCTTTGGCATTATTAGCTCCTCTGCCGGCGCTGTACACGAAACTTGCCCAAGTACCGTTGCAAAAATACCAAGGGCGGCATGAGCGGCCCAGAAAATGATCAGTTTGCCGACCTATTTGAGCATGACTGAATAGTTACAATGCAACAGCGGCGGCCAAGGAAGGTTGTCGCTGTTGTATAAACCGCAAGCTAGCCATTATTCAATACTATCGAAAGCTTTTCGAAAACCTCTTGATTGGGAAAACCATCAGCCGTTAACTGGTTTTGCAGTTGGTATTGCTGCATAGCTTTACGTGTTTTTGGCCCCCAAATCCCGTCTGGCTTCCCGATGTTGAAGCCTTTATCTGCCAGTTTTTGCTGTAAGGTTTTAAGATCTTCGTTGGTAAAGGCGTGCGGCTCGGCAGTATAGTTATCAAGCCCATGGTTAATATCAATAAGTTGATCAGCCAATAAACCTACTGCAAGTGCGTAGTTTTGTGAGTAGTTCCATTTGAGTATGATGGAAAAGTTGTCGTATACCAAAAATGCCGGGCCTAAATGGCCCGACGGCAAAATTAGCTTTGCCTCGGTATCGTAATCAGGAAGAGGGCGCCGATAACTTTTTGTGATGCCTAACTTTTTAAAATGACTTAAAGGATAACGAGTATCCAGGGTGACGCGACTAAAAGCAAAATTCTTGGGTAGCTCAACCTTGCGCCCCCATATTTCTTCTTTGTTCCAACCTATTTTATTTAAATAGTTTGCAGCTGACGCTAATGCATCAGGTAGGCTATCCCATACGTTTAGCTTTCCGTCGCCGTCGCCATCCACCCCATAAGTTATTAGCGTGGTAGGCATAAATTGCATGTGACCCATTGCTCCAGCCCAAGACCCCAAAAGTTGCTCTTGCTGAACGCGCCCATCATCTAATAGTGTAAATAAGTTATAGAGTTCCTGCGTGAAATACCCACTACGACGAGGGTCGCAAGCCAATGTTGCTAGTGCATTGAGTATCTCAATTTTTCCTTTGTAACCACCGTAGTTAGTTTCCAACCCCCAAAATGCAACAATGTAGCGCGCAGGAACCCCATATTCTTTTGATAGTTTAGCCAACAGTGCAGCATGCTCGGCCAGCATTTTTTTGCCTGTCGCTATGCGAAACTCACTAACACGCTTACGCGTGTAGCCCACAAAACTTTCGGTGAACTCTGGTTGACTGCGATCATGTTTGATCACGCGCTCAAGTGGCTTTAGATTATTGATGACATCGGTGAGTATCCAGTTTGAAAAGCCTTTCGCTTGAGCATTCTCGCGAAGAGTCGTGCGACATGCTTCAAAGGTCTTATCAGTGCTAGCTTGTTCGTCATTCGCGAACACTTCGGTACAGGATATGAGTAGCGTCACGCAAAAGATACGCAATGACTGTTGAAATAAAAGAGAGGACCAATTCATTCTAAAACCAGCATTTAAGTTTGAAGGCAAGCGAGTTTATGTTGACAGCATGGATTGGTCCAGTTCAATCGTTTTGGCTGGCTATTATTGAATTGCCTAGATTATCTAATCTAGAACAAGGAAGGTATGCAGGCAGCTACACATCCGCCTCGCTATGTCCGATACTGTTTAGTATCGGATGTTTTGCATAGAGTGGCTGGCGGGCCTATTGTCAGGTTAAAACTTTTCACCAATAACAATATAGAATGCGCTGTCATCCTTGCTCACGCCAACATCCACACCCAAATTCAAATTATTGTCTTTTTGAATTTTCCATCGTATGCCAGCGCCTACACTAAGAATTATATTTTTCAGCTTACTCAAACTGCTGCCAACAGAGCCTGCCTCGTATGAAACCATAGATCCCCAGCGCGTAGAGAACTTATAGCGCCATTCAATATGCGTAGATGCAGCGGCTTCGTCTTGATATTTTGTTGTGACAAAGCCGCGCATATTTAAACTAGGTTTAAGGAAGAACGGCGTATCGCCATCGACCTCACTTGCGTTCAGGCTTAAAGCGATAATGTGGTTTGAGCTTACGGGAAGATATTGAGAGTAATTCAATGTTGCTCGGTTGTATTCAGCGTCACTTCCCCAGCGACTGTCGTTGCGACCGAGCCAAACATCAAAAAAGCGACCCGAAGAAGGATAATAGTTATCGTCACGGTCATCGCTCGGGAATAAATTCAGTTAGCTCAGTGAAATTAAAGGTGACCTCTGCTCCCAAATGGGAAATCCTAAACAAAACTAGAAAAGCAACTATAGGAATTCAAAAATAACCTTTAAATACAATATGTTATATGGTTTTAGTTTTCCCGGAGCGATGCTAAAAATCGGTGTTAAATTTGGGAAAACGAGGAGAGTGGAGGCCACTCTCCTGCAAAACTGCGAAGATCGATTATTCTTTGATCAGGTCTGGATCAAGGATTTTTTGTAAATCTATCTGTTGAGAGTCTTTTAGAGAGTTCTGTGAAAAATCAAATTCGCCATGAAAGACAAAATGCTCCCAAGCCAGCATAGACGACGCCTTAATCTTTTTTAGTAGCAGGGAATATTCAATATCTGTTTTGGCTTCTGACAGACGTTTGGAGAGATACATAAAATTCCAACAAACGATGACATTTTTAAGTAGTCGCTTGCAGGTCTCTGCGATCTCCTGATCTTCTTTAATTGTCTGCACATAATCTGCCCGCCCAATGGCCAGCGCTCGATCCAGCTTGTTCCCAGCCTCACCTTTATTTAACTGGCGGTGGATGGCTTTTCGCATACCTACATCGTCGGCATACCGGAGCAAGAACAACGTTTTCGGAATACCTCCAAATGCTTTTAGTGCTTCGTAAAGAGGATTGCTTTTTGAGTATGAATTCAATCGCTTAAAGATTTGAGACGCAGTAACTTCGCCTAGCTTGATTGATGAGCATAGACGAAGAACATCTTCCCAATTATCAATAATTTTGTCTTTATTAATCCGCTCCTTTGGAAAGATCGGATAGCTTTTTTTCTTATAGAAAGAGGGAGTTTTGAAGGAGTATAAAACTCTCTTGCCGGGATTTTTTATGCGTGGCCCAAAGGAAAATTTCAATAAATGCGTAAGACCAAATATGGCTTCCGTGTAACCGTGACTGTCTGTGGAGTGAAGGTCTGATTTCACTACATCATTTTTCAATAACCCATCCACCATATAGTGCGCTTCAAATTCGGCACCACTGATCACCATTGAGTAAGGGAACATTCCTCGTATATCTATGAACGTATAGGCCGATACAACGGGGTCACGACCGCCATATTTAAATGACTTATTTGCATTGAGTGATTCATATGCGACGGTCCATTTCTGACCATCGCTTGATGTCTGCAAGCCGTAGTCTCCAATGAATACTTTGGCCAGTGGAAGTTGATTGACGAAACGAATAACGGCATCGTTTGCTCGTCTCAAATTCTCAAGCGTAAAAAAACCATTGGTCGTGGATTCCAGGGTTGCAAGTTCAATTTCTCTCGCCAATTTAGATAACTTGGGCACGCTCAAATGTTCACCTAGCGCAATTATTCCCGCCAGGAAATTTTTATCTTCGGGTCTTGGCTTGCGGTATCGGATACTGTTGTGTTCAAACTCGTCCAGAAACCCTGAAGCGGCATTCACTGTACTTAGCGCTTCTGCTATGCGAATGTATTGATCATCCGGAAACAAAGCCACGTCGTTTTCCATCTCTGAAAGCACTTCAGTCCGAGTATTTCGTTCGTACGTTAGCTTAAATCCGCCAAGACCATCAGTCTCAATATATTCATTTATATTTTCCAGTATATGCTCGTTTGTCTCCTTGTATTGTGCATCCAGCTCAAGCTCCCAGCGCTCAACCAATTTACTAACATCTTTAAAATCATCCATGTTCGCTAAGTTTAGAATGTGATCCCGGTTTTTTTGAAAGTACTCTCGCGAGATTAAATACTGCTCTAGCTGTCGGTAACGATTTGAGTTAACAATGCTCAGCGTTCCGTCTTTAATGGCGGCGGCAGTGTGCTTATAGAGCAGAATGCGATACAGTTTTGCGCGGAAGGAGTCTTTTGTGTCGACGTAGCCGGTTTCTGAATTCGTAAGAAACCCGACCGGGAATGTATCATCCACCTTTCCGTTTTTCGTTTGGTACTGCGATATTGCTTTTATCAGCTTGTTACTTTTCACATCACAATCGAAATTGAGCCGCCGAAGAATATCGCTACACTTGAGCTGAAGCGACGTGGCGCCTTCTTCCAAAAAAAGCATTTCAAGAGCCTGCCCGCTGATTTTATCTAAGTCCTCCTGGACATCTTTTACATGAGAGTTTACGTTTTCCGTGGATATTTTTGACGGGCTTATCAAGCGAATCGCTTTTTCGACTTTCTCTGAATCACTCAGAATAGGGTTGTTCAGCGTTTCTTTAAGTTTCTCCACCAACGACACTAAATCAACCGTATCCTTTACTAACGCTTGCGTATGGCCAGATTGCTCTTGGCGTTGTTTGTAGTATTCTTCTTTGGCAAGATTCTCGGCCTTGTTTACTGCTGTTTTCACCGAGGCCAGAAACGTTTCGACCAGAATATCGACCAGCTGTTGAAATTGATGAGTGATAAAAATGACAAGGTGAAGGTGCCGGTCATGATCTTTCAAGCGATTGATCTGAAAAACCTGCCGCCGGTGAACGGATAATGCGTAGCGTTTAAGTCCATCTTTTGTAAAATCCAGCTCGCTTACTATTGGAAGTGCGATATCATAGAGCGGCTTGAGCGTATCATATATCGCGACATTCTCGCGTATTTTAGACGTCTTGGTTGACTGGTTGAGTTTCTTCAGCAACGTAATTCTGTAAGTTTCCATCTCATCATAAGTATCTTTTCCTTTTGAAAATAACGCATCAAGTTTTTGAGCACCATTGTTCGAGAGTTTATTTTTAACAACGGCAATCTGTTGGTCCATGTGCGTTTTATAGACCGACTCGACCGTGTCACAAATTGTTTTATAATCGGGTGTCTCGACTTTGTGCTCAAAGAGCCATTCGCAGACGGAAATAAAGCATTTATCGGGATTTTTCTGAGAGCGTGCGTCCGTTCTTATCAGTGGCAGCAGTGGTTGAATGGTGGTTTGATTAAATGGCTTAAAACCAAGCGCATCAATAATCATTTCTCTATGGCGATTTCTAGTGCTTGTATTGTAGCTTTCCCAGCGAAAACTTTGCTTGAGCTTCAGTCGGCCCGCTACATAGTCAACATCTTCCTGGATCGCAGAATTAAAAAATTGACCCGTGGCTTTGAAGTACCCATAGGCGACGATGATATAGACGATGTTGGCATGGCCACGAACATTCTGCGTGATGAGCTGTTTGAAGTGAGATTCGACGTAGAAAAAGCGCTTGCGGTCTAAAGCTTTGAACTGGGGAGGGGTATCGTGGAACTCTTTATCGGTGGAACAGATTTTTTTGGTGTACATTGAACACTCCTAATGTTATCCTATGGAAGGAAGTGTTATTATCCATTCTGAAAACCCCTATCCCAAGTTCTAAATTACCTCACTTAGTTTTTTGTTACAGTCTCCACAAACTACGTTCAATCCCGGCTTGCCCCAAAGCTGGATATGGCATGTTTTGCACGCGTACTTAATGCGCCCTGATCGCGGTTTTGGCTTTGAAGTGATCAGCTCACTGAGATTGTCGTCATCATAAAACCGGTTAACTTCTTCATGCTCACTGCCAAGCCTCCGTTCGCTTAATGACTGCTCAGTCATAACTGCCGAAGCGTCTTTCTCAGCTCGCATGGCCGCGATTGCTGCGGTTGGTCTGGGATTTAAATTCTCGGTCAGCTCGTATTCGGAGCCTTTGTCATCGTAGGCAGTAATAGGTAGCTCCAGGCGGTATACAGGATAGCGGTCAACCCAGGGCAGACGATAACCCTTTTTGAGGAGCTCTTTACAGGCGTTGTGAAATGGGCCTTCAAGTAAAACATAATCCATCATCCATTCGCCCGTATTCTGCCCGCCTGGTTTCCCAGTGGATGATGGGATCAACCCTATTTGCACCATCTTTTTGGCCCATTGGGCGTTATGGTAACCCCGTCGTCCGGGTGAACCATAGTGAGCCTGCCAGATGTGCGCCATCTCATGACACAGGGTTTGGCAAATTTCTATCAGTGGGTATTTTGCGAAGTATTCAGGGTTGACGGCTAGCTCATCAACATACTGGCGCTTTTCGTTGACCCACCGGCCGATGGAGGCATAGCCCATCACTTTGCGCTGTCGGTGAAATGTGATGATGACATCAGGCAATTGCCCGGCAAACAACGCGCTGTTAAAATAGTCGTACGCGCTCGAAAGAGTCTGGTAGCATTCTGTTGTCGGTTTTTCTTCTAGCACCCGCTTTTCGCCCCAATTTCGTGCAATTTTTGGATTGTATGATCCAAAAAACGCACCGATTCTGTGCATTATCTGTGTGTCTGCTTATTATTTAGCCTTAAAGCTGGACTTAGCCATTCACTTTAAAAATATTTCATACAATTTTAGAACGAATGATACTGGGAAAAAAGTAGTCTGTATTCATTTGGATGTTCTCGCCTCCAAATCTGGTCATAAGGTGACATCGTCAATCGTTTAGCAGTAGCTGATTGATAGCTTTGGTTTTTGAAGCTTGAGATGTATATGGCCTAAGCGCGGTCGTTAGGAATGAGATGGGATCAGTGGTGGTGGACTTTGAATTGCGCGGGCGGATTGGCTAACATGCGTGTCGACCGGATATGAGTTCCTCCTGTCGTAAAACAGTTGGAATCTGCGGAGCGCCCAAGGTGGCCAGCGATAAGAGCAAATAGCCTACAGAGCTTGAGAGCAGCAAGTCACTAATTTACTTTTCTGTTTTTCCCACTTTCGGCGCGAACGCGATTTTCGGTTTGTACATAGACAGTATCGGTCGTTGCCATGCTTGAATGCCCTAGATCTTCAGATAGATCTTTCAGCGCACGACCGCGTTCAACTTCCATGCTGGCACCGGTGTGTCTTAACCAGTGTGATGAGGCTTCCTTTAACTTACGTGCATTGTCTTCGCCCTCAGATTGCTTCATTTTGTCGTAAGCCATATCGAAAACTTGTTGGACAATTCGAATAAGTTGTCTGGACGTCATCCCACCTTGACCTCGAATCTTTTCAACAATGGGATGATTTTCACCTAATGACGGCAGGGGGCCCAGGCCACGAAACTGCCGGTATCTTTTCAGGTAATCAATAAAGCTGTTGGGCACCGTAATGTCTCGCAGCTTTCGGCCTTTACCAAATATCTTTAACCACCAGTTGCCATCGGAATCCTGCCAAAAATGGCTCATTACCGGTGTCCAGTTTGGTCGCTCAGACAGCTCTGACACCCGTAAAAACAGGGTTTTCATGGCGGTAATCACGAATAGGCTGCGCTCATAAATCCTGTCCTGATTGGCGAGGTCCAGCGACACATTAAATACATATTGCCATTGAGATTCAGATAGGCGTCTGACTTCCTTAACTTGTGCGTCTTTTATGAAATGACGGCAGTCGGGCTTGGCTATTTGAGCTGGATTTCCATAAAGATACTCTTCGTTCATCAGGTACTTGTAGAACGCAATGATGGCAGTGAACGTTGCCATGAGCGTTTGCTGAGAGGGCTTGTACTTCTTTTTGTCCGGAAGCTGTTCTTCCAGCGTTTTTTTGGGTAGCTGAAGCTTGAATGGCGCCCATAAGGGGTTCTGCGTGAAATGCCCGTTGCGAAAAACAAATTTTTCGTGGTTCGCAGTACAAATCCAGGCCACTGGCGGCTGCCAGCAAAAATCAGCGTATTCCAATATGTCGGCTTTACGCAATTGCTCCATAGGCTTGGCCTTGAACAGAAAAACCCACAGTAAAAAACGCTCGGTTTCATTTCTGAACCGTGTAAACGTGTGTGCGGATTTGTTGCGCCCAACATAACTGAGAAATTCACGGCCCCAAACCCAATGGTTTTGCCACCAGGACTCGCCAGACTCCAGAAACTGCTTGAGGTCTTTATATTCGCTAAAATCTAAAGATTTGAGTTCAGAGAATGCGGGATATAGAGCAATAGGTTTGGTTTGTGGGATGGCCATAGTAAAACCTGTGATCTTTAGGAGGTACTAGTTTACAGGCTTAAATAAGCTATGTCGAATACTAAAGCGTATGTGAATTTGTAAGAGTGCAAGGAGCCTCTTCTGATGAATGGATTCCTATGGACGACTCCCCATAGTATTCAGTTTCATTCCCTAAACCGTTCAGTTTTACCTAAAAGTATTCAGACAGTCGTCCAAGCCTCTCGCATCGCTTTTCACCGCACGGTGAATTAGCCTTAGTACGACAATTATATATTCGATGCCTCGCCCGGAAGCCTTTACATAGCTCCTGAGAGTTGTCGCCGGAATTCGCGCCATCTCCCCCAACGACTAGTTGAAAACGCTACGCCCTCTGCCGACTGAGTGACCGAGGGTATTGAAAGAGACAGCTTATTTGCTATACGCTCGCGAAGTGAAATACTCAAGAAGGTAAAATTTTCCATGGATACTGAAGTTCCCGACAAATCTGCTGCATTTGTTCAAAAAGCTGAGGCTGGTCGTCAAAAGTTCAAAGCTATTCGATCCGGTTCTTGGTCTCTGCGTCAGCACGGCCATGATTTGTCGATTACAGTATTGCGCACTGCTGTTGCTCCTGAGCAAGGTGTACTGGTCTAATAGAACCGGACACATCAATAAGAGATAATAATCTCAGCAGATTGAGGTGTTGATATGACCAAAAAACGTACAAATAGAGTCTATACCCAAGAATTCAAAAAAGAAGCCGTTGCCCTAGTGACCAATGAGGGTTATTCGGTAGCGAAAGCGGCAGAATCGCTGGGCATAAGGGCTAACTTGCTCTATCGCTGGAAAGACAATGAGGAGGCCCAAAAGACCGGAGTCGCTCCCAGTTGCGAGGAGCGCGCAGAGCTTGTTCGGCTGCGAAAAGAAGTTAAAGAATTGCGGATGGAGAAAGAAATTTTAAAAAAGGCGAGTGCCTTCTTCGCGAAAGAAATGAAGTGAAATTTGGCTTTATTGATGAGAGGTCGGCGGATTTCCCGGTACGACTACTGTGCCGTGTAATGAAAGTTGGTAAATCAGCATTTTACAGCTGGCGACAACGCCCCAAGCCTGTGATCAGTGCCGAAGATCTGCATGTAAATTCGCGAATGAAGGCGTTATTTGATCAAAGCCGGGGCAGCTTAGGCAGTCGCGAGCTAGCCAAAAAGCTTAACGAAGAAGGCATTACAATTGGCCGTGGAAAAACGCGGCGTCGCATGAAGTCTTTGGGGCTTATAGTGCAGCAGCGCACGGCTTACAAGGTTACGACCAAACGCGATGAGCGCGCGGGTGTTGCCGATAATTTACTGAATCAAAACTTCAATCCGGTGGGAATTAACCAAGTATGGGCTGGTGATATTACCTATTTGAAAACGACTCAAGGCTGGATGTACTTGGCGGTCGTTATGGATTTATATTCCCGGCGAATTGTTGGCTGGGCAATAGATAAGCGCATGACCACGTCGCTAATTTGCGAGGCAATTAATCGTGCGGTGGCAATAAGGCAGCCACCAAAAGGGCTGGTTTTTCACAGCGACCGCGGCTCTCAATATACAAGCAAGCGCTTTGGCAAACTCCTGAAGAGCCATGGCATTCGCGCTTCAATGGGGGATGTTGGCGCCTGCTGGGATAATGCCGTTGTTGAGCGTTTTTTTGGCAGTTTAAAGCACGACTGGCTTTTTAAAGTACCAATGCACTCTCGAAAATCTATGAAAAAAGATGTGGGTTTGTATATGAAATATTACAACAGTGATCGCCTTCACTCGGCGAATGACGACTTGTCGCCCGCTGCATATGAGCGAAGACATTTACAACAGGAGGCGCTTTATGGGTAAAAGGGTTCTGGCATTTATGCCAGGTTCATTTTATCCATAAAGTGGCAAAGAAATGTGTCCGGATCTATTGACCAGAACAAGGGCCTAGACTCGTTACAATTATCCCTCGCTATCTTAAGGAGTAAAATTGAGAAATACCCACTCTGAATATGAGATGGCATATAGAAAAGCGAGATCTTGGCTAACAATTTCTGTTAAATTGTTCATGTCTTTTAAATTATTTTGGAGCTATAAACTACTCTTTGGTACTACTTAACTAGTAATGGGCATATCCATGAGTTTCGAGATGAACCACCCTATATTTTCGAATATCAGGCGATTCCGTACTTAAGAAATAATCCTAGTTCGTTGCCATGTATATTGCTTTTCCAAGACTTACCACGCCGCTGAAAGCCTAGTTGTTCTAATATACTCACCATCGCTGGATTATCTGTGACTTCAGTCGATGCCATTAAATTGCCTTTACCAAACGTTTCAACCAGCATTTGCGCAACTTTTTTTGCAATCCCCTTCCTTGCTTCTTGTGGGATCGTGTACATGTAGCCGAGTTCCCATTCGAAATCATTTGCCAACTCTGGTAGACCTGATTTTCTATTTGAAAAAACTGAAGCAGTTTTAATTTTTATTGCTCCAATAGCAATTACTTTGCTGTTATCCTTAGTGACGCATAATAGGTTACATCTATCAGCTTTGCCCAACAGATCGCCTTGAACCTTTCCTTGTAGCTTGAGCAATTCAGCAAAAACATGCCTTATTTCATCCGTAATATTTTCCTTAGAATATATTTCATAATTAATTCCCATTGATCTTTACCTCAAGCTAGCCAAAAACACGCATAATTAATTCCAAGATGGATTCGTCAAAACGATGCAACACTATTACGCCCCACGGAATCTACTTGATCTAGCCTCCCCAAGCTGCGCCTCTTATAGTCTGAGCTGGTTTTCACGGTCTGCCTACGAGCTCGACAATTTCACCTAGTACGGCCTGTTGCCGTAACCCCCAATCAACAGCGTTGATATGTAGTAAATTCCACCCTCGCAATTTCAACACAGCTGGAATGTGTACATGGACCTCAAACGGATCGGAAACAGTACTGCCCTCCTCGCACATTAAACCGAGAGCATAACGCCCGTTATCGCGTGGATCGGTAATGGCCACATGTACACGAAAATCAGAGTCGCCCACATCCAGCTCGACTGAATAACCCATTGATTCTAGAGCCAACAGGAGTTGAACCTTTAACGGCACATAATGGGTGTTAGGCAGTTCGTTAGATTTACGGTCATGGAGACGATTGCCGCGAAGGACGTCGAGCACGCGCTCGGCTTCGCTACGACGACCGTCGGCCATTTTCTGGCAGTATTCTAGAAACCCCTTAAAAAGACGGGGACCATTGTGTTTCGCGTTTGCTACAGAGAGCATCGTAGGCTCAAAGGACGATACGATATGAATCCCCTGCTTGGCTCGTGACGCAGCAACGTTCAGACGGCGCTCGCCCCCACGTTGACCGAGCGGCCCAAAACGTGCGGGCACATACCAGTCACCTTTGCCATCTTTACGTTGACGCTGACGAGGGGCGTGACCGAGAGAGAAAATGATCTGATCACGCTCGTCCCCTTGTACATTTTCCAGATTTTTCACAAATGGACGCTGATCTATCTGCTCGGCTGTGATGGCCTTCTGGATAACTTCAGCAAAGCTATTATCTTCCGCCATCCGCGAGTCGATTTCATCCAGAATTGTCCGACGTTGTTTCAGGTTGAAGGTGATAATACCAATTGATGATACAGGATTTTTACATAGCAGCTGATACATAAGGTCGACGACCACAGCGGCCTCATTGGGGTTACTACCTTCCTCGTAACTTGCATTCTCAACTTTGTGCCAAGAGATCGCTGCGGGAGCTTGCCGGCTCTGAGTGGCTGGAATACTGCGTAGGTCGCCTTGATAAATCGCGTGATTAGAAAAAGCGATCAATTCTTCAAACTGGCAGCGATAGTGCCAAGACAGCCGTTGATGGAAACAACGATCACGCGCTAGAACCAAAAGAGATTCTGCATCCATGACATCGGTAGGAATTTCACCCTCTTCTTCCTGAGTATCCTCACTGTCACCGCTTGATTTAAAGTAATTGCTCGGAGGCATCTGGTGTTCATCTCCAGCGATCACAATCTTTTTCGCTCGCATCAGTACCGGCAAACCGGTCTCCACGGTGCACTGCGAAGCTTCGTCTATGATCACAAGATCGAAAACCGGCTCCCGAGGAAAGAGCTGAGCCATAGTTTCCGGGGATAATAACCAAACTGGCATCGCATCAAGTAACCCCTTGTCCACATACTGACGAACAAAGCTGCGCAGCGGCATGATACGGCGCTGCTTGCGTGCTTCTTTCAACATGGCTTCTTTGATCGACTGAATGGGGCTTCGCCGTGAACCTTTTTCGGCGGGGGGCTCGCGGTACCAATCATTGTCATTTTGTGTAGCGATTACCGCCTTTGCGACCTGTGTGTGTGATGCGCCCTGTAGAGAACGAAAATGTTTAGCCAGTGTTTTCTCGTTATCGCTGAGCAGTCTGTTTGAGGTGCTTAACTGTGGCAGGGATTTTAGCAATTGATCTGCCACCTCCTTTGCCCACAGACCGGTGACATGAATCTCCCATGATAATTTTTCACTTCCGTCTATCGAGGCCAGAATGCCAAGCAATTCGGGTGAATCAGCCCAGAGATCAACACATTTTGCAAGCTTCTGATCGGACTTAACCAGATCTTCGAAATCACTACTCCAGTGTTGTTGCATATCTTTGAGTCGGCGCAATGTGCTGCCTACAGATAACCAAGGAAAGTGTGGCTGCAGAGCCTTGAGCGCCTCAAGTAGCGAAGCATAGGTAGCGCGAACCTTAACGAGTTGCTGCAAAGTCCCATACAGCTCCGATAGCGCAGTATGAGCCTTATCATCAGTGGGCCAGGCCCGTAAAGATTGCAGAGTATCGCGCTGTTTAAGCAATCCCATCAGCACTGAAATACATTGTTTAATTGCAGACATGTCACTTGCTGTTTCAGGTAGCTTCAACAACGGGGCTTGCTCGCTGAGCGTTGTGCGCGCCTTCGTTAGTGCCGCCAAAGTCGGTAGCACCTCAAGCATCGCGTCAATGCGCTCACCCCAGGCTCGCCAGGCCTCTGGCGCCGCAGGGGCAGGCCACAGAGCCAAAGGTTGCAGCTGCCCCTCAGCGGAGGTAATACCACGAGCCACGGTTTGCCCCTTATCGATCACGCTCAGCTGTTTTCTTGCCTCATCAGTGGCATCTGGGAAATCCCTCGCGCCGGATGTATGCAGAAGTTCATCCAGTGCTCGCCAGCACTTCGCCGACTTACGAAAGTTTTCAAATTTGGCAAGAAAGGCAGGAGACAGGTTTACGGAATCACTGCCACTCCATTGTAACTGCACCTGAGAGAGAAACACGCTTCGCGCCGACCACCAACCGGGCATGAAAAAGCGCTGCCAGCGCCCGACAAATCGTCTGATGGTTTCAAAACTGTTTATGAAGACCTCATTATCTGTCCATGTCACACGGTTTTTGTACTGTTCCAGCGCCTCTCGCGATTGCTTCCACAAGGAAGCGCATTGCACGTGCGCATCAGTGAATTTATGCACATCGCCGCAGTGGAGCCAGGCCGACACTGCGCGGAGTTCGCTTTCATCACGCTCAGCTAACGACTTGAATTCCACTAACGTAGAACGAGCTTGCACCAATTTCTGCAAGGTGGGTCGATGAGCATCCAAGCCTGTTGCAAGTAATTGTTGTTCGAGTTTTTGAGACGCGTTTACAAAGTCGCTTAGCGACTCACTGCCATGTGTCACCAACAACGTGAAGAGAGCCTGGTTTTGTTCCAGTTGTTCGCTATCGGCTTTCGATTGTTGAACCAAAAAGGGAACTAGCCGGTCATGCAGACCAAGAATCTGCTTGAGTGTATTGGAATCTAACGGAAGCCCCGTTGACTGAAAAGCCGTCTCAAACTCCTCCCGTGTTGTCACTGCCTTATCGAGCTGAGTCTGCAACAACTGCCGATCTGATTCATTCGCGTTCGCAAAACTCGCCCTGTTGTTGGTCGATTTTGGGCTACGCCAGAGACTGTCACTCGACCAGAGCCGTGCAGACGACTTTAATTCCTCAAATTGCAAGGCTAAGGCTTCGATAGTATTTCTATGCACCTGAAATAAAGTGGCCGGAGCTGCAATTGGCGCGATATCAAGACCGCTCATCAATGTGATGGCTCGCCCCAGCGTAAGCCCGGACTGTTCGAGGTGCAGCGGTGCCCTCAATTCAGCCAGCGGTTTTACCGCCTGGTTAAGTTGGTCAGCGACAACGCTGAGGGGCTCACCCCGATCAGCCGTAGCAAGTTCACTACTTTCAATGCGCTCAACAATTTGCTCATACAAGTCCTTACGATCGTCTTTGACGTCGTGCACCAGTGCGAGTAAGTGCCGTAGCCCTTCGGCCTGCATCCGATTGACCACGACATCAAGAGCAGCGCGTTTTTCACAGACTACAGCTACTTTTTTCCCTAACAGAAGCGCGTCGCAAATCAAATTTACAATCACCTGACTCTTGCCAGTTCCTGGTGGCCCGTCAATGACCATTGCGGGTTTTGATCGTGCTGTTTCTATGACCGTTCGCTGAACAGGGTCAGCCTGAATGATCGGGAGGTTTGGTGGATTTTCCGAATTCTCCGTTGGCACCGGGTCCGGATCTGCGACCAGTGCTTTCAGCTCGCTCGGCAGCAGATTGACGGCGCTGGACAAAAGCGGCGAAGCGGCGGCCTTTGCACTTAGTTGCTCAAGCAGTCCATCGTAATCGTGCAACAAATCCGAACGTGACTGTGGGAATAAGCCCAGCACGGCGCAGTTCTCAAGCTCAATTCGGTCATCTACCCAGTCTTCGAACTCATCATTGCGGTTACGTAGCGGTTGCAGTTCGCCAAGTCCCCCAACCACCTTGAATCCTTGGTTCTGCAGAAATTCGAGTACTGCTAACTGGCCCTCACGAGCGGCGTCGTCGGCTTGGGACGCTAGTGCTTCTGTCCAAGGTTTGCCGGACAACCGTGCCATAGTCTGCAGCAAGGCTTGATTGGCGAGTGCACTGTCCTCGCGCGGTGTGTTCAGGCTGATACTGGAGGCCGTACGTACCAGGGCGACGTTGTACAGAATAAGGGGTGCGCGCAACAGGTACCGATTCAGGACTGCGGACACAAAGGTTGTCCCCAAATACAGTTCATCAGCACCCGTTTCCTCCATACGGCTCTGGTGTTCGCGCAGCAAGTCTATTAATTGACGCTGACACCGGGCGGCTGCTTCATGGCTCAATGCATCCTCGGAGTTGACCAGCACAGTTTCGGTTTCACCGCGAACCAGTTCAATCACCCGCTCTGCCAAACCGACTGATATTCCCTCCAGCTGATAGCAATCAAAACTACGCCCCCGACGTATTTCTCTCAAACGTACCGAGGGACTTCGTCCATCACCCGAGACTAACTTATCGCGTAATTTGGATACGGTATGCAATAGCCGCTGTGTGGCTTCGCTCGGAGCTACAGCAGGTTTGACTGAGGAAGTATTCTCAGCTGCTTTCTGGCTAACCAGTCGATGTTGCCCATCGAGGTCTTCCGTCAGCGCAGGCTCTATGTCAACACCTGAATTGGCGGCTGCTCGATGTAACACGCGTCGAACCTTTTCGGTAAAGCGAGACTCCCCGGTGAGGCGAAACAGCCGTCGAGCCGTCACTTCGCCACCGCCCTGACTTTGAATTCGCTTAAAATACACTTGTAGGGCATGCTCAACCTGCTTGGACTCTGCCGCTAAAGGGATTGATTCGCGGATTGCGATCTGATCAGCAGCGATAACAGGATCTTTGCCAAGCATGCCTACGAGGAACTGGTGAAACAGTGCAGAGCAGCCCAGAGCATTACCAATTTTCAAGACTTCAGCCAGCTCGGCCGTGGTGACTTCTCCGTCCGCAGCCACTACGTGAAAAAGCAGCATAAACAAGCTACGTTGCGCTCTAGGTCCAGCCACATAGAGCACTGACGCTAATTCCTGAAAGCGCTGATAGGCCGTCTCATGTTCAAGAACCTCCCGCCAATGTGGTACGAGATGTTCGAAGACGTGTTCGATGGCCTCGATTTCAGTTTCATGGACTTCACCATCGGCGTGGGCCACCAGCACACAGGCTGCGAGGGCACACTCTTGTACCTCAGGCAGAGGCTCCTCAAACGTCTGCGCATCATCGAGTTCGATGTGAGGTGTTCCCAAAATTTCAAGGATTTCCCGGTCGATCTCTTCCAGTGTACGCGTGCCCGGTCCAAGCCCAGTGAGTTCGTGGTATACATCGGTTTCACTAAAGAGCCACTGTGCCCAAGCTCGTAGGCCATGCTCTGGATGGCTCGTGCCTTCGGCAGTTTCACCTTCCTGTCGCATGTAATCGATTAGCGCTTTCGATTGCTCCAAGTAAGCGCCAGTATCCCAATTAAGATCGCTGGATGGCAGGCCAGTGACAACCACCATACTGAGTCGCAGAGCGCCGTCCAGACTGCCGCAGGCCAGCAGACCAAATCTATCCGCAGTGAGTTCAGCAGACATGCTCAATCGCCGGGCCACATCGACCCAGGAGTCCGGAGCAGTTTCAGAGTAAAGGATATGCTGAGCCGCGAGGGACACCGCGCACTCGGGGTTGTCGATGCCATGAGCCAGATAATGCCCTAGTTCATGTCCCAAAACTGCTCGTAAACCCTCATCGTCGAGCAGGGACAGTAATCGTCCTTGAATCTCCAGCAACACTGGATCGGCGCAGAAGTGCATAGCGGCATTTTCTGAGCCAGCGGCCTGGTAAATTTCAACACTGGACGCTATGCCAAACCGTGCAGCGCAAGCGCGAGCTTCACTGTAGGCTTTCGGTGACATTCCTTCAGATAATAACAAAGAGCGTGTCATCAGCTGACGGCGAATGCGATCGCCTTTCGGAGCCTGAATGGGATCGAGTTTACCGAGCAGCTCCCTGAGTTGTGACGAATACAAACCCTCTCCTGAAAACCGGAGCTTCTCAATTTGATTGGCACGGATTTCAGCCACGTTGCTTAACAACTCCATTTTATTAATGCTCATTGGTTCACCATTCGCTCATAGACATTAATTTGTGTGTTCCCGAAACTGATGGGATTTGGATCAAAATGTTGGTTGATTGTATTTTCTTTATATTGATGAGCAATATTACGATTTGACAATTTCTTCTTCTGCAAACCACCCCTGCCTTAAGGCATTTTCTTTCACCTTATTAGGTTCACTGGTGTAAGCAATGATCGCTAGACTTTCTTCTGCTCGACTGCAAGTCACATAAAATAACCGTCTAGTGCGATCAATACTGGTTTCTTTACCCTTTTTCTGATTGTCATTGTCTGACTTTGCAGGCTCTTTAGCGCCGAGTAACTTTTCATAACTAAAAGAATTGCCGCGAGATTCTCCGTCGTCAAGAATTACCATAACACGAGGAAATTCCAGTCCCTTGATGCCCTGATGCGTGCCAAAACGCGATTCTTCGGAGATGTATTGCACATAACTTTTGAACTCATTAAAACTCGATTCTAATGCGGTATCCCAAGCATCAATAATGAGATCAACATCGCCTTCGGGTAGCTCAAAGTCTTTTTCCTGTCTATCTGCAATAGTCGCTAGACTGTCGGGCACTTTAAATAGACCGCTGCGGTTAATTTCTTTTAGAATATTTATTAGCGTTGGGTTCGAATCGATTTTCCATAGGGCATATAGATCATCTACCGCTACGTTTACTTTTTTTAATTCAGCCTTTTGATCTTCACTATTTTCAAATTTCTCCTTGAGCATCAACGGAGAATTTTTGTGGAGTATTCGTGAAACCGAAAACTGATTATTAACCTCTAAGCTACTAATAAGTGGCAGTACCTTTTCAGAAAAAAAAGTTATGCCGGATAAAGTCCCATCCAATAATCCGGTTTTAAGTTTATCCACTCCATGTAGAGCATTGAAGAAATTTGAGAATCCTCCACGTTGTGCTGCCATATGGTGCTCTAATGTAAGAGCTTTGTTTTCTTTTGGCTCCATCCAAAGTTCGTCGCTCGTAAATTCAGCCATTTTTTGGCAAGCCATCTCTTCAAACGCAGATTTATCAATGGACTGGCTGGTATCTGCAATAAATAGCCTTGCAAAACCTTCACTTTTTTTAACAGGCTCTTGCTGGTTTTTATCAACTTCCTCTCGAATTTTATTGATGAGCTTAACCACTCTGCGAGGACATCTGTAATTGTAGATTTTCTTCGGGGTCACCCAATCATCAGGTAACGCCAATCCTAAGTTTTCTTTGCCATCCATGTAGATGCGCTGCATCGTATCGCCAAAAAGCCCAAGTGAAAATTGATCTTTATGCGTTCGCTGAACTGCAAAAAGTGCTTCGATTAATTCCTTTTTTGTGTCTTGGCTTTCATCTAAAAGTAAGACGGGAAACTTACGGATTAATACTGTTTGCAGGAGCGGACGAATTGAAAGTAACTCTGCTGTTAATGCTATTACCTCTGCATGATTAAGCGAGTCTCTGCTTGAGTTCTCCCCGTTGGGGTTGTAGGTAAATTTTCGTACTGTACTTAGTGACTCAAGCCGTTTGCGTTTAGACGCTATTTGCTTAGGCCTATCCTCAGCCGCCTTTGAACCTGTCCGCCCTTTGCTTTGCGCTAGTTCAAGTGCTTCAACGTCCTTTTGAAGGAATACTCTAAGCAAACTTTTAATGTCGTGTGTATGTGGTCGAATGAGCTCCCAAGCGAAGCTATGAATAGTTGAGACACTGAATGCAGGGTCAAACTCTAACCGCCGTTTAATTTCATCACATGCTGCGTTGGTATAAGTAATAATTGCTACTCGTTGTGCGTTGGTTCGTAAACGGTGAATATTATTTTCACGAAACCGTTTTAGCACTTCGACCAATGAGCGGGTTTTACCTGATCCTGCACCGGCAAAAAGAAAAAAACTCTTAGGCTTGTCGAGATCGAGACAGTTATATATTTCATCGTCAACAGTCTTCGTATCGATCACATCTGTCATTACTCGCCCTCCGACTTAGCTGACGACGAAGTTACCAAAGAGGAATTATTGATTAACATAGTATTAAGCCAATCAAGGCCTTCTTTGATATATGCCGGAGGTTTAAGTAAATTTGGCTCAGTGGTGTAAAGCAATTCCAGAGCCATTTCAGCCTTTTTGGCATTCTTATCGAGCGCATCAAACATACCCTTGCAAGCCTCATTGAGAGTTGCTTTGTTAACGGCATCGCACATTTTCTTTACGAGACCTTTACTAGCCGTCATAGATTTAAACATCGCGATATTTTCCAGTACCAAAGCGTCTTCAAACGTATAAGGGATAGCCTCTTCTTCATCTGTTTCTGAAAGATATTGAATCTTTGTAAGGTAGGGATACGCCACCCGAACCAACCCTTTGTCGGTTATTTTTTCCTGAGGCGTCGCGGCTAAGACTTCATCTAAAGCGGTTTTTCTTGGCGCCCATGTTTTCAATGTATCGTTCCCCGTTCTAAAGCTTTGGCCTCTCTTCGGCTGTGCTTTACCAGTAGATTCTTTTTTAATTGAATCAAGATCGGTTACGACAAGGGTGGGAATTCCTAAGGCTTGAATCAGAGGGCGCAATGTATGCGCATGGCTACCACCTATTTCTAATAGGGATATATAGCTTCGCTCCAACTCTGGATAATGATTTCTAATGAAGTGGGGTACCAGCATTCGCTCCACCGGCCCTTCAACAAGAATTGCAGCATCAGCAAAAAATAAGTCGCAGTGTGTTGTTTTTAAATAACGACTCGCAAACTTGGATGTATCGGTTCCACCACCAAATATTGTGCTCATGCTAACGACTAAGGCACAGGGAATTTCTAGCTCGTTCGCCAGCAGTTTTCTTCGAAAATAGCGTAATCCGGTAAAGTCTGTCTCATGCGCAATATGACTAGAATGCGTACTCACCACCATCTGGCTAGAAAAATGTGGTTTTTCAGCTAGTTCAGAGTGATTGCGTAATACGCCGTATGCCTTCTTAATAAAAACCTGCTGTACTTGTGCGTGTAGATGCGCTTCAGGTTCTTCAATGAGCATTAAGTGCAAGGGCTCTATAGGCGTATTACTAATTTTCTCTCGTTTACCTATTTTTCCAACACGCATCCAATCATCACGAAAGCGGATCAGATTAAAAATCATAGAGATCAAATTTTGGTAGCCTAAACCGTTGTATTTTTCCGGTAGGCATAGGTTATTAACCGATGGGTCTTCACTGCGAACAACTTTAAATTGGACGGCTGAATCATGATTTAGCCCTTCGACAGGGTTCACTTTACTTGATAGTAGAATTTGTGGATCGCTAAATCCTGGGTAATTCAGACCTTCAAGTTCGCTAATTGCGACACTAAAGCTGCTCTTCAATTTCTGATCGAATGCTGTTCTTGCAGCTTCCATGGCCTCAAGTGCATCCAAATCACTGGCTTCCGGTAGCTCGCTTGGGTCTAGATGTTCATTAAAGTAATGTCTTAATTGCGAGGAGAGGCGGCGGTCGGCATTGGCAGCTCCCTCGCCTGAATTCGGATCAGAGAACCCTCTTTGGGCGTTGATGATGTCGATTTTGAACAGGCCATCGAAAGGGTCGCCTTCAAGTGGCTCCATTAATTCAGTAAATAACTGGGGGGAATCTGAATTTTCGTGTGCGGGATCTAACACATAAGCATTAACGCTGAAGAATTCTTGCAGCTTTCTATCCAAAAAATCACGCATTGAAGTTGGCCATAAGGTTAATGTCGATACGGCTTCAACAGTATTCTTATTTTCTGTTGACTTCTTACGCGCCGCTAACGTTTCTTGAGCTGCTGAATACGCGTCCATATAGGATTTGTAAATGGCCTCTGGAGTTTCTAGGTCTTTCGGCTCCAGTATCAGCCTGACACCTAATAAGCCGCCATCCCAATCTAAAGTTGGTAGAATGTGGTGAACATAATGAATTTGTGATCCATCTACGCTAAGCCAAACATCAATAGTTGGAAAATGTGGACGCCAAGCATTTAGAGATAGGTCTGGTTGCGTTAGTGGTTTCGCAGAAGCATTAGTGATCCAATCATTAGCAATTTTATTAATTGCCTCCCAATTAGATAATGTTATATCTGTAGTGCTTATTTCTCGGCGTTTTGATTTTTTCAAAAACATAATCAGCGCGTCCATAGCTGAAGTTTTCCCGCTATTGTTTGCACCAACAAAAATAGTACTTTTATCTGCTAGCTCTACGCGACAGGTTTTTAGCTTGCGAAAGTTTTGAATGTCAATATGTGAAATTTTCAAGCGAGAATTCCTTGTGGACTATTGATTTTATATATTGCTTATTTTTCCTGATGAGAAGAGTCAACGGCTTTTAAAGCTCATATCTAACTGTCCGCTTTGGGGCGAATGCGAACATATTATTTCATCCCGCTCGTAAATTTTATGCCTTTTTATTCTATTTTTCAGACTTGCTCGATTCGTCTTTGCCAAGAACCATTATATTTATTTTTCTTTAAAGTCTTTTATCGTTTCGATATCTTCTGAATGAGGATTGCCGTGTAATAATTGTTAACTAAAGTTCTTGAATATTTGTTACAGCAACTAAATTTTTCGCCTGTTCAACAACCCGCGAATGATGCGTAAACAGAATAACTTGGCTTCTTTCGGATAATTCAGCCAACGCAATCAACGCTGCTTGTGAACGAGCATCATCAAAATCCACAAGTATGTCATCCACAATGAAAGGCATCGGCTCGGAGGATTCCATATACTTTTCCAACGATGCGAGACGTAACGCCAAATAGAGCTGGTCACGAGTCCCCGAACTCATACCCTCCACAGTCACACGCTCTCCCCCTGATCGAATGCCAGCGAGAATGGGTTCATCTCTTTCATTGAAATCGGTCATGAGTCTATCGAACGAACCTAGTGTCAGCGCAGAAAAATGTTCACTGGCGCGTTTGACCAGCGGTCCCTGGTTTTCCTGGCGATAACGTTCAATCTGATCCCGCAATATCTTGCCAGCCAATTTCACCTGAATGTAGCGCTCAGCGTCTGAGCGGATACTGGCAAGAGTAGCCTGGGCCTGATTGGCGAGCGTGGCTGCCTGATCACTGCCGTCCATAAGCTCCAATTCCTTTTCTTCACGCCCCTTTGCCGATGCGAGTTCAGTACGTTTGGGTTCGAGTTCATCCTCGATCTTGTTTTTCAATTCTCCGATTCGCCCCGGCAAACTATCCGGATCGATACCCTCCGCTTGAGCTTCCAACTCGGCAATGGTGCTGCCCTCACCTGCATCCAGGATCTCCTGCTCTATCGAATCAATTGCCGCCTTGATGCGAAGATAATCAGCCGACCGGCGTTCCGCAACCTCAAGTAGAGGGTGGCCATCGCATTTTGCTTCCACGCATAACGCATCCAGGCGATCAGTCATCGTCTGGATGGAAGCGTTTGAATCCTGCATCTCCTGTATTGCCTGTTCGACTTGTTCTTCAATCTGTTGCCGTTTTGTCTGTCTTGACCGATTTTCAGATAGCAGAGCGTTAAGGCGAACAACCGCATCATCGGCTGGGATATCACCCAGTTCGGGGGCAATGGTGGCTACCATGGCCTCTATCTGGGTTTGGAATATTGCTGCATCTTCGTCGATGGCATTTATCCGTATCCTCAATTTCTCCACTTCCCCCAGCTTCGAAAACAATGATCTGAGGTTTTCATAGAAATCGTCAACCTCCGATGGTGATATCTCGCTTCGCAAGCCAATATTCTGCATCTGCGCTGCCCACTCTGCCTTCCATGCTTCGAGTGCCTCAGTCGCCACTCGATGCTCTTCCTTCAATGATTCAACGTCAGATTCCCGATCCTTAACTTCCTTGGCCAATGAATCCCGTTTACGTTTGGCTTCATCAAGCTGAGCGGCTAACGCCTCGCATTCCAAGAGCACAATTTCAAGCTCGTTTGATGTGGAAGCCACTCTTTCCAATTGCATCAGTTGTGCATTAAGTCTCTGGAGGTGGGTGCTACGATTCTGCTCAAGATCAGTCTCTTTTTGGCGCAACTGCTTAAGCTGCGCCACCTGATCACGAAGTTTTTCAAAGGCATCCAGCCAGGCTCGCATCTCGCGAGGAGTGCGTGGCTCAATTTCGCAGGGTGCCCACAATTCCTGCCAATCCGAATCCAGTTGAGCTTTTTCAGCGCTGGCTGCCTCAAGTTGATCAGCCACCTTCTGAGCTTGTTGCTGCTTGCCCTCCTGCTTGGCCTGAAGGCTTGCCAGCGTATGAACCCGGTCCGCTTCACGGCGCAGCCGATCGGATACCTCATCAGCACTTGCAAGGCGATTTTCGAAGGCATCAGGCAAAGTGCCTTCACTCTGATATTCACTCGCTTCGACGGATACGTCTTCATTGCCTATCCACTGTCGACGCAGCAACTGCCAAATCGCATCGCGTTCTGTCCGGGTTTGTTTGAGAGAAACCTCCGTCGGAACCTTCCCGACTCGCTCAATTTCATCGAGCCTCTGCGATGTATCCTGCAAAGCATCGATTAGCTCGTCCTTTTTCTCCTCTAGTCGTTGAATACGTTTTGAGAGATCAGCGTAGCTCTCGTCAAATTGATGGATACTTTCCCGGCTTGGTAACGCCAAGTGAGCCACTTCATCCAGCACACCTTGCCAAAGCGTGAGTCTTGAGAAGTTGTCATCACATTCTGCTTTCTGGCTTGCAAGTTGACTCTGAGTAGACTGGATGGATGAGTCCAACTCCCCTTGCTTCCTGGCGGCGGATATTGCACGGAGCAGTGCATCCGTCGAATCTGATTCAGCAATCTCGTCACGATCCTTGCGCGCAGCCTGCAGGCGTTTTTCTGTCTCGCACAGACTGGTCTCCGCCTGTTCTGCCCGAGCATTCAAGACGGCTTCTTTACTGCCCAAATTAGCAATAGTCTGTCGCTTTGCTAATACGGGACGTAATTGCTCAATTTCCTTGAATTCGAGATCAGGGCGATTCTCTCTGAGTATGGACTCGGCATCCGCCAATAATTGCTTGGTTTCTGCTTCAAGGTGGGGTCGTTCTTGCTTTGCTTTTCGATGACCACCCAAGCGCGCATGAAGATCTTCGATATTCTCAGCCTGTTCCAGCAAGGCCCGATTGGTGGATAACTCAGCAAGTTGCTGTTTTAGTCCTTCGAGACGAGGGGCTGCCTTACCCACAATGGCTTGAGCGGTCTCCAACGCATTGATTGCCTTACGCCGACGACCAGAAAAATCATCGTGAAGGATGACAACGTCGCCTAACGATTTCAACTCATGAAAAAGCTCGCATCGCTTTGAGAGTTTTGGTAAAACGCGCTGGATACGCTGTAAACGATTTATATCCGTCCGGTAGTCCGCCAGTTCAGCCTGAATTCGCTTCAGCTCTTCCTCTGTGCGTGCCAATGCTCGGCGATGTTCATCCCATTCTCTGGACGAGAGCGAGCACTTTTTAATCTCAGCCCTCAGGTCCGAATATGTTCGAATGGCTGAGTTGATCAGCGGCTTTGAACCAGCGGGAAGAAAAAAAATTTTCGCCGAATCATCCAGGTCCCCAAGTACGGTGTGCAGTGCATGACTCCCAAGCGAAGCGGAGAACAGTGCCTGACCAACCTCCCCCTTCTGTTCAAGGATCTCATTCCCTCCCTGCACCAATGCATGATGATCGATCCCAAAAAGAGATGCGAACAGTTCTGGAGTGACGCCCTGGAGAAACGGCGTCAGTGCCTGTTCATCAAGCACTTCACCATCGGGAGACAACAAGGTGTTTTTCCGGCCTTTGCGCCGACCAAAAGCAAGTTCACGATCATCATTTTTCTGTAAAAGGCCGTGGATGCGGAGCTTATCGTTCGCATGAATGAAGTTATCAAGCGTCCGCTCATCAATACCATAAAGCAGTGCTTTTAAACCGCGCAGAGCCGAGCTCTTTCCCGCCTCGTTAGGGCCATAGACGATGTGTAACCCCACCTCGTCAAACACCAGTTCCCGATCGGTAAAAGGCCCGAATGCCGTCAGATTCAATTTCCGAATCTTCATGCTCTATTTTCCGTGGACAGCAAACGATTGACTAGAAGCTCCTTGATATCCTCCAGCGTCTCTTTAATGAATTCCGGATTAGTTGGATCAAATGGGTCATCGCCAGTCAGCAGTTCGGCAGGGAGTTTCTGACGAAGCGCGGAAATTTCCTCTGCCAGATCGTCCAGAACCGAGGAATCCAGCTCCATGTCATGTATGGCTCGCAGCAGGCCGCTCAATGCATCGTCGCGGTCAAGACCTTCATCCCTAGAAATTCCGGGCTTCGTCTTGATGGAAATTTTCTCTAACCAGATACCTGCACCGCCGAGTCCGGTTGCCAAGGCTCGATACTCCTGGATCCAGAGTTCACGGTCAGCATGCAACTTCTGGTGTGCAGAGCAAGCCCCGTACAGAACTAGACGCAAAGCCACCGGCCGTCCTTCAGCAGCATCCAATGAAGACTGCAACTCCTCTCGCACCTGTTCATAAATGTCGTCGACCGTCTCAGCAGCAGAAACATCCATCTCGCAAATGGACCAACGCATCACATCGAGGTCGCGGTGTGCTACCTCAATAATCTCCCCGCCATCCACCGTGACCAAAGTGCAGCCCTTTGGTCCTATCTCACGAATGTGTCTTCCCTGAATATTGCCCGGAAATACAATCCATGGATCTTGGCTAATTTCTTCCCGTTTATGCACATGGCCCAATGCCCAATACTGGTATCCTTTGGAGCGCAGCCCATCAACCGTGCAAGGAGCATAGGGCTCATGGCCTGGCTTACCGTCCAGACAGGTATGTAGCAAGCCGATATTTAGGAGTTGCGGATCGCCTTGCGGATAATCTTGTGAAATATCGTCCGTTACGGCTCGCGTTGCAAAACCTTGTCCGCAAATGTTCACACCTAAGTCTTCCAGGATAACCCGCTCAGGTTTCTTCGTTGAAAATAGAGTAACGTTGTCAGGCAAGCGAAGGTGCTTTGTAAGCTGGCTGGCTGCATCATGGTTGCCAGCCACGATAAAGACACGGATAGTGGCGTCGCGTAGCTTTCCCATGCGCTCAACAAAATAGAGGCCGGTGTTGTAGTCCTTCCAGTCCCCGTCATACAGATCCCCGACCAGCAACACGAATGCCACTTGCTCATCAATGGCCAGCTCAATCAGATTATCAAAGGCTCGGCGCGTGGCACTCCGGATTTCCTCTACGGGAGCTCCCTCATACCTCTCTAATCCGTGCAGAGCACTGTCGAGGTGGATGTCTGCAGCGTGGATAAATTTCACTAACTCGCCTCCTTATGTCTTGTTTTTTTTCCAACTCAACGATCGCGTTTGAGCCATCCCGAGAATGCAACGGTTGAGGGGACGGAGGGATTAAAATTTATCCACCAAAACAATAATTTCTCGTAGACATCGAATACCCAACCGAATGAAGAAGAATCGACTTCTGAAGTTAATGAAAAGAACGTTATCAGATGGGTATGCGCCCGACAGATATGATGCCCGACTGAAGATGTCACCAGGTTTGAAAATGATGAATTTGAGGTAAATGTAAGGCCCATCATCCCTGCTCCATAGCGCGGAAATGCTTTTTATCTTGGTTTTGGTGAGTATAGTCAATTTTCCGACATAAAGGCCGGTAAATTATGCTCTTTATTGGCGACATTCCAGCCAAATCGAATAATTTACAGCCGGTCATTTCAAAACCCCGCCACCTCCAACCCCACCCCATGACTGCACAGCCACTCTTGCGACCCCGCAAAACCCGCATTTAATATCCAATTTGCATAGTCCCTGTAAGCCTGCGGTTTATCAGCGCACTCCTCTCTCAAATTTGGTCTTTTCCGCAGTTGGCTTATAAATCGATCGTGCAAGCTCGGGATATCCGTAAAATTTTTCAGGTCGGTTAATTTGGGAATCAGTGCATGGCTTAGCCAGGGCCAGTCGTTGAGTATGCCTAGGCCTGCGGGGTCTGGGTCGGTAAAGCCGATGATCGGGGTATCACTCGCATCCGCCAAAAACTCGTTCACCGATCGGGCGGTGAGGTCATGGCCGCGATAGAGCACCAGCACGTGGCCGAGTGTGGGCAGATTAAACTGATGGATAAACACAAAGGCTTCGAAGTTCTCGACCACTAGGCAGGCGTTATAGTCCTGGGGCTTTAAATATGCTTTATTCACGCGGTAATCCACTTGCGGGATGACCGCGCAACGACCTTGGGTGGTGATGAGGTCGCCACCGAGAGCGGTTACCGACAGTTGCTTTTTTAACTCCGATTCCGGTGCCCATTTTTCTTGATGGGTGATGCGGGAGACTTCGGTGCGGTTGCCGGTCAATTCGGTTGTCGTCGGGTCGAAGCCGCAACTGGAGATCAGTAGCTCACGCCACTGTTGGTAATCACTGCGGGTGAAATTGATTTTGTTGCCATCCACTCGGCCGATGGAAAATTCCGCTACCAACCCCAGCCAAACGCGGGTGGCTTTAATTTCGGGCCGTTGGTTTTTGATGGCTGTGGCAATGATTTTTGTTTGTTGTTTGCTTAGCGTGGGCAAATGACAACGTCCTCGGCGTAGTAGTTTCCATCGAAGAACGCACCCACAACGCCGGGAAATTGCACATCAAAAATCGCGCGGTCGTGTTCGCTCATGGCGCTGTATTCGGCCATTAGGCCATAGAGCCAAATGCTGGCGGAGACGCCCTCCGGGGCCAGATCAAAACACTCAATGCCACTGACGCTTCTGCCCTCCTCCAGGCTTTTTAGAAAGACACTGCGCACCGCATCCTTAAACGGCGTTACCATAAGCGTCTCCAGCGCGTTTTCCGGTAAGTCCGCAGAAAGTGGTGCGGCGTGTTCGGTTGCTTCCGGTTCAATCTCCTCTTTGCGCACATTACGAATCAGTTCTGCCAGGTCCAATTCCAGCACCGAATTTAAAGGGTCTGGCGCGCCGAATGCGGCCATGGGTTGCACAGCCATACACACCGCGGGTACGTGGGTTTTCTCCACATAGTGCGGGAGGGCGGCGGTGGATTCGGCGTCGCAATAGCGCACAAAATCGTCCACTTGCTTGGCCCGGCTCTCCAACTGGTTAAGCCGGAACAGTATTTTGTTTAACCGGTGCAGCGCATCGCTCAAATCCTTGCGGCCTTGGTCGATGGCCAGTGGCAGGCGCACCTGCAACAGGCGCAGCTCTTTATCCTGACTGCCGATGGCGTAGAGCGCCTCGGTGTCGATCAATTCCAGGGAGGCGATCAGCGCCCTCACCTTCTCCAGGGTGTTTTTATTCAGCGCGATCTTGCTGGAGAGTTGGGAGACGGAACCAAAATCGCTGTCGATCTGGCGCCAGATCATCTGCGCCTGGCCCACAATGCTGTCCCCCAGGGCCACCACATTGGTTTCCAGGTTGTCGAGGTAGCCCTCGGCATCCGCCCGGCTGGCCGAGCGCTTGGCGGCCAGATATTGATTGGCCAGGAACAGTATGCCTTCAATGGCCTCACCGATGTCCGCGTTCACCACTTTCAGGCGGCTGGTGCGCAAGCTTTGGTCGAGCAGCTCCGTGACGGTGGAGTTCAAGCGGTAACGGCCGTCGGCTGGGTCCGACACGATCAGGCGCAGCCGGTCCATATCGGCAATGGCGCGGGCGTTTGCTTCCGTGGCGGCAACAAAGCCGCGGTTTTCCTCATAGGCGGCCATGATGATGTCGCCGTACTTGGCGAGCGCCCGGAGGACTTTTAGGCCATCTTCCCGTGCGCTCAAAGCAGCATCTCCTGTTGCTCTTCCGGCGGTTGGTCCTCCGGCGAGCCCATGCTTTCATGGGTGTGAATAAATTCCAGCAGGTCGTACAGGTAGGACCATTTGCCAGTTGCCGTATAAGTGGTGGATTTGGCATCGTGGGGTTTTAGGTAAGCGTTTTCCACCAGTTTGATCATAATGTGGTTCAGCTGCTCTCTGGGTGTCGAGCGGGTGGTGGCGAATTGGCCACTGCGAACGATCTTCGCCAGATCGTCCGCCAGGGTCTGGGCGCCCTCAATGGCCGTTAACAATTCGCCCTGGCGCAAAGTATCCCCCGGCTGTATCGAGGCCTCCTTTTGCAGTGCGGACATCGCCAGTTTTAACCAGCGCACCAACGGCTCCAGCTGGTTGATGGTAATGCCGAACTGAGCCTTGACGGATGCCTTGCGGTCCGCGCTATTGATGGCGTTGTACGCGCAATAAAAAACATCCCCGGTGCTGCTCAACTGCAAGTTGCGGCCGATCCTGGAGAGATAGTCATTGACGTTCTCGCGATAGGCTTCCTGTTGCAGGTATTCATAAGCCACCTTATCGGTGTATTCACAAATAAACCGGCCCATCAGCAGCGCTTCCACCACCGTTGCAAACAGGCCTTCGGTCACATCATTGCGCATGTTTGGCCTCCTGTTGACGGGCGGCCTGGCGCCGCGCCTGCATCAGCGCTTCCAGTTTGTCCTCCGGTAAGGCGATATCCACAAGGCCCACGCCTTTGCGCATTTCATGGCGCTCACTAAAGTGTTGCAGCAATAAAGGATCGGTGGTGGGAAAGCCGCCCACCATAACGATGTTGTGATCGTTCAGCATTTTAAACAGTCCGGCAATATTGACCGAGTCGATCACGCCCAGCTCATCCACCGGCCAATGAATGCGAATGTGTTCATCCCGGCACAACATCCGGGTAATACCTGCGAATATGGAACATAGAATCAGGTAACTCAGCCCGTTGGAGGAGGCGTGTTCCAAATCCCGGCCGTTGGTAACGGTGACTTTCCGGCCGTTTTCCTCCAGCGTGATTGCCAGATCGAAAACGGATTCGATCCCTGTAGCAACCTTGGATCGGTGCAAAATGTCGGTCACTTTGATCAGCAGGTCGCCCAACTTTTCTGGTGGCAGCGCAGTATTTTGCTGTTCGCGCCATTCGCCATAGAGCAGAGCAAACTCCTCCAGATACGGCCAGTAGTCCTGGCTGTCGATGCGGCTACTGAGGCTGACGTCGATATGGCCAATCGCTTCAAAATAGAGCTTTTCGCTGATCGAATGGGAGATGGCGCGGGACTGTTGGTTGATTAGGCGGGAAATTTGTTTAAGCCCGGTGTAGAAGTCTTCCAGCTGGCCGCTGATGGTTTGCACAAAGGATTCGATGGTTTCCTTTTTCTGTGGCAAATGTACACCCAGCAACTCACTGACGCCTCGAGTTAGGTTGATATTTAATGCATCCACATTGTTTGGGTCACTGGTGGCCGCCTCCGCCTGCTTGCGCAGCTGTTCCCAAACGTCGGTAATCTGACTGCGCTCGCCCTGGCCGGAGATCACCGTCTCCACCTTGTTGATGCTGGTGCGGACTTCTTTCAGTATCGTTTGTTGGCTCTCAATTAAGGATTCCACCTCCGCCAGCACCGCTTCGAGCGGTCGCGGTTCGACCACCCCCTCCTTCAGCCATTCGTATTCGGCGCGGCGGAGCATGATTAAGCAGCTCTCGCGCTGCTCGCTCGCTTTGGATTTGGAACTGAGCAATTCTTTGTAACTGAAATTAAGCTCATCCCGGTCCGTTTTATACTGTTGCTCCCGCTTCTGATACTGGCTGCCCGCTTGTTCCGCTTTGCGGGCCTCCTCGGTGCGTATGGCGTCATATTCCGGGCGGCGGGGCCATTCGTTGGCTTGCCAATGACGGTACTCCAACACCGAGGATTTATAGCCCCTGACGGTGTTGAATTTTTCGTTCGCAGTTCGCACGCGCTCGATCGCGGAGTTCAGTATCGCTTCATCAAGGCCGTTCTTAGCACATTGCTCTTTGTATTCCTTGGCAATGTCCGCAAGCCGTTGCTTGTGCGCGTTGGTTTCCGTTTGTATCGCCTCCGCCGCCAGCGCTTCGGCCTCCTCAAGCTCCGAGTGTTGTATCAGGTACTGGTCATGGGCGGCTTTCCGGTCCTTGTCAAAGTTGTGCCGGATGGCTTCCGCTTCCTGGGCGATCTGCGCCTGTAAGTCCGCCAGCGACTTTTCCATGGCTTTATGACGCTCTTTCGCCTGGGCCTTGCGCTCCTGTTCGGCGGCACGGTTCTGCGCTTTGACACGCTTGACGGCTTCTTTGGCAGCCTCGTATTCGCGCTGAGTTTGCCCTGCCTGACGCTTGTCCGCCTCAAGTTGCTCTTGGGCTTGCTTCAAGGCTTTAAGTGCCGCTTCGTGGTCTGCCACTTTTCGCTTGAGGTGTTCGTGAGCGGTATCCAGGGCCTTGCCCTGTTCGGTAAGTCGTAGCTCCTGTTCTTCGAGCGATGCCGCCCATTCGGGTTTGGTGAGGTTGTCCAAATTGAACGTCCAGCCCATCACGGCGCTGGCGTTCTCGCCCGTGTAGACGGGTGCTAAATCCCGCCGCTCCAGCAAATCCTCCCTCAACAGCTTGCCAAGGGTGTTAGGCCAGGTCTCGTCATGCTTGCGCAGTTCAGCCAACAAACTGCCTGATTTCGGGTGGCACAAGGCTCTCAGGTGCTCCAATTTGTTGGTTTCATCGGTCACCTTTTTCTGGGCGGTGGAGCGGGTGTGGCGAGCCGCGTCTTCGTCGCGTTTGCATTGCTCGACCAGGGTCGCGGCATTGTCGATGGTACTGTTCGCTACCCGCAACTGCTCTTCCAGTTGATCGCGTCGCGATTCGGTCGCCACTTCCGCCAGCTTTTCCTCTTCGGTTGGCACAATGGTTCTGGTGGCGAACTCCGCTTCCATCACCGCGCGCTTGTGCTCGTCGACATCCACTTCGCGAGACCCTCGATGCTGCTCCAGCGCGCGGTTCCGACTGCGCTCTAATTCTAATTCCTGCTCTTGCCAACGCGCTTGTTCATCGGTTCTGGCTTTGGTTTTCTCCGCCTTCACCGCGGCCAAGTGTGCGCTTTTTTCGGTATGGCGCTGAGTCTCCTTTTGCGCTAGACCATCGTAGTGGGCCTTGAGGTCGGCAACCCCTTCTTCCAGGGCTTGTTGATGTTCCCGCGCCTCTTTCAATGCTTCTTCAAACTCGTCGAGGTTTTCAAATTCATCGTCCTTGGTGAGAATGTCCTGTTCCAACCAGCTCTGTTTGGCGTCGTCCAATTGGTCGAGTTCGGCCTCGGCCTTGTTCCGGGCATGTTCAGCATCCTGTTGGGCTCTTCGGATGCTGCCGCCCTCTTCCTCCCAGGCCGATTTCAACGCGTCCAGCTTGGTCCGGTTGTTTTTTATCGAATTTTCCAAGGCATCCACCTTGCTGCCTTCATTGTGCCAATGGGTGTACAGCTCCTTGGCGCCGGTTTCTAACAGCTTACTGTTCTCGAAATAATTGGTGCCCAGATTGACGGCTTTGCGAAACAGCGCTTCGTTTTTTTCTAGGTTGCGCAGCACACCGAGTTCCGCGACGATTTCGCGAACGTTTTTATGCAGTTGAATGTGCGGCAGTTCGATCTGCTCTTCGCGCATGATTTCGGCAATCATCTGCTTTATCCCCTCCATATTGCCCCGGCGGGAGAGAATGGCGGCGGTCATCTTGTTGATGTGGCTCATCGTGTTCTGGTCAATAGATCCGGACACATTTCTTTGCCACTTTATGGATAAAATGAACCTGGCATAAATGCCAGAACCCTTTTACCCATAAAGCGCCTCCTGTTGTAAATGTCTTCGCTCATATGCAGCGGGCGACAAGTCGTCATTCGCCGAGTGAAGGCGATCACTGTTGTAATATTTCATATACAAACCCACATCTTTTTTCATAGATTTTCGAGAGTGCATTGGTACTTTAAAAAGCCAGTCGTGCTTTAAACTGCCAAAAAAACGCTCAACAACGGCATTATCCCAGCAGGCGCCAACATCCCCCATTGAAGCGCGAATGCCATGGCTCTTCAGGAGTTTGCCAAAGCGCTTGCTTGTATATTGAGAGCCGCGGTCGCTGTGAAAAACCAGCCCTTTTGGTGGCTGCCTTATTGCCACCGCACGATTAATTGCCTCGCAAATTAGCGACGTGGTCATGCGCTTATCTATTGCCCAGCCAACAATTCGCCGGGAATATAAATCCATAACGACCGCCAAGTACATCCAGCCTTGAGTCGTTTTCAAATAGGTAATATCACCAGCCCATACTTGGTTAATTCCCACCGGATTGAAGTTTTGATTCAGTAAATTATCGGCAACACCCGCGCGCTCATCGCGTTTGGTCGTAACCTTGTAAGCCGTGCGCTGCTGCACTATAAGCCCCAAAGACTTCATGCGACGCCGCGTTTTTCCACGGCCAATTGTAATGCCTTCTTCGTTAAGCTTTTTGGCTAGCTCGCGACTGCCTAAGCTGCCCCGGCTTTGATCAAATAACGCCTTCATTCGCGAATTTACATGCAGATCTTCGGCACTGATCACAGGCTTGGGGCGTTGTCGCCAGCTGTAAAATGCTGATTTACCAACTTTCATTACACGGCACAGTAGTCGTACCGGGAAATCCGCCGACCTCTCATCAATAAAGCCAAATTTCACTTCATTTCTTTCGCGAAGAAGGCACTCGCCTTTTTTAAAATTTCTTTCTCCATCCGCAATTCTTTAACTTCTTTTCGCAGCCGAACAAGCTCTGCGCGCTCCTCGCAACTGGGAGCGACTCCGGTCTTTTGGGCCTCCTCATTGTCTTTCCAGCGATAGAGCAAGTTAGCCCTTATGCCCAGCGATTCTGCCGCTTTCGCTACCGAATAACCCTCATTGGTCACTAGGGCAACGGCTTCTTTTTTGAATTCTTGGGTATAGACTCTATTTGTACGTTTTTTGGTCATATCAACACCTCAATCTGCTGAGATTATTATCTCTTATTGATGTGTCCGGTTCTATTAGACCAGTACATCGAGCCTTTGCTGCCGCCCAGGGAATAAGCGGCGCTCAGCTGGGCGAGTTCGCGCGCTTGGTTGGAGCGCGCCACCAAACTTCGGTCACCCTGAATCACCGCGCGGTAATCGGTCACCGTATCCAGCTGGTTGCTGTGGCCCAATTTCAGCAGTGTCCAGTGCCGGCCCAGGCTGCGGCTTTCGATAAACACCGACTCACCGTCTTTTATTTCGCTGAAATATTCGATATTGAAAGGCTCGTCCAGAAAGCGGTACGCGGGTTTGGTGCCGGAGGCATGCCGGTAGACCACCGCGCATTTCGGGCCCCGCGGGGTCATGTATTCAAAAATAATCATGCTGGTCGGACGGGCGAGATAATAATCGGTGAAGCTCGTTTTCTTGCCGACCCGCTCCACCAACTCGGTGGGTATCGCCCCGTAAAAGAACGGCACCAACTTTAATAGGGTCGTCTTGCCCGAGCCATTGCTGCCACTGATGTTGGCGTGCCTGGATAGCTTCACCTCCATGCGCTTGCGCGGAATGTGCGCGTCAATGCAGATGATTCTGATTAGACCTGGGGTCGCTAAATCTGTTGAAACAGCTTCGTTATTTTGCATCGAGTGTGGATTTTCACTTTTGCTCAAATTTAAATTATAAGAAAACGGCGGTTAATGCCGTTGAACATAACGCCAGTAGAGACAACCATGACAGTTAGTCTTGCAGACTCCGCCAACCGTTAAAGTCTAGACTCAGAACGGCAGAAAGGGCCACAGCCCAGACACCCTCTTAACATCTAAGCTGACCGCATGCCAATCCGGTTATTCCACTGGTTTATTTGTAGGTAGTTTAGCTTGAGTGCTGCTTAAAACCAGTACTCAGTTCATCGAAACTGCTTGGCTTTTCCAAAAGTCTTTAGGTGCTCAGTGGACAATTTTATCTATTAACTTGGTAATCTAACTTCGCGGAAGGACTCTCCTAGCTGGAGAGCAGCGCTACGTCGATCTCCCATATCAACCAAAATATCGAGTATTCTCAAAAATTTCTTAGCCAATGCTAAATTTAGTGGCGTATCACGATGTGCAAAAAACTGAACCAGTTCAGCTATACGAGCAGGAATAAATGTTCCGTGCCATCCCTTTAGATTATCGCTCCCTCCATGGATTATTGAGATAATTTGATTGGCAAATACCTCAGCCGGATAATATTCCTTGGATCTCTCGCAAAGAGTCAAATATGGATCCATTACGGACGCAGCCCAACCCCCAGCCCTAACAAATTTATCGACCAAAGGAATAATAAATCCAATATCTGACCAGTCCCCATTTACAAACCTGGCTGCTAGCTCCGCACGTTCGATGGAGACAAACATCAATGTCTCAACCAATCTCGGTTGATCAAACCCTGAAAATTTCCCACCTCTATAACTATCACGTTTGAAGACAGGAGCTTCCAGAAATCTATTAAGGCAAAGATCCAGTATCTGCTTGGCATCCTCTGGTATCACAGTCGCATCATATACATACCCACAAATGTAAGTACTTGTGAATGGAGACAATAAAGCCCAGCAATTTTCGTCTTCCAATCGCATAACCGGATCAAACAAAATGGGTTGAAACTCATCGAAAGGAATAAGGCCTGCTACATGTCCCAGCCGCGAACCCAAAGCATGGGTCCATTCTATAATACGAGTGGGTGATTGATTTCTTCGTCCTCGCTTTACCCATGGAGGAGAGTTTTTTTCATTGGTCCAAACGAGTACAGATGCAAAAAAATCAATAAGCAAACCTTTTGCTTCACTATTCAACACCTCTTCAAATGGAATTTTACTGATAATTTCCGAAGCTTTCTTTGAATTCCAGAAAACATCAGGCTCACCCCAGTTGACTGAAGTGTCTTCAATATCATTCCATTCGTAGTCTTCATGAAAATGAAATCTGTTCTCTTTTTCTTTACTGACTCGAACCCATGCAGGGGGGGGTAATGGAAGTGGCGGCCATTGTTCACTCTGGGTATAAAACTCTATTGCCTTATGAATTGTAAGAGCAAAATCGTCAGTACTATCATCCAACGGTTCATCGTACTTCTGTCGACGAGGGATATGACACAACGAAAAAGCTAGCCAAAGTATGACCCAAACCAACTTTGGATCATCAGACCACAGTTTGACCGCTTCTTCAATTACAGACAGGGACACTATCTCGAGTGGATATGTAACGAGACAAATCAAATCGATTGTTGCACTTTCAGTTGCAGTGCCATATCGAATTTCAGAACCAATAGCTTTCACAACGAAAATTAAATGGTGCCATGGAATGAGACTTTGCTCGGCCCACATTGGCCCACGCTTTTCTTTTAGACTAATTGCCCTGGATAATATACTACGTCCCCAATCAAGATCACTGTCGCCAACCCCGTCTCGGAAAGTAAGAGCTATGGCAGCTGCAGATGCAACTGCTCCTCGACGAGTACCTATTTCCAATCGTTGATCTTCATCTCCGATAAAATCATCGGAATTCTCAAATAACGTATGGGAATCAATTTCCTTAGCAAACTTTATTGCTCCATCTACAGTAAACCCTTCTCGCAGAACTTTATCTTTTAAACATTCCGATGCCCAGTTCCAAAGATTCGATTGTCGTAGGTATGTCGATGCTTCTTTTGCCTTGGCAACATTTTCCGGAGTTGACGCAGATGGGCTCACATGAACAATAGCAATATCATCAGAGTTTTCTTCCGCTCGATATGTTTGATAATTTTTCTCGTCTACCAATTCGGCATACTTATTCGCTTGAGCAGTCAAATGTTCAGTCGCGCCGCTAATTTTACGATGTTCTTCATATTGATAGGGAAGATTATGCTTAAAATTTAAGATAACCTCGCTTATTCGCTGGCTGATTGATTCCCCAGAAAAAACAAACCTGGGCACCATCCATCTCAACTCTTTTTTTCGTACCATGCGATTGTTAGCAGCTCGTATAGCATCCACGTGAGGCATATCGGCTCTATTCATAAACCCCATCAGATTTGCTGAAGACGAGAGATCTTGTCTCATGCGATTGAAATCTGCAGCCAAAAGCCGTTGAGAAGAAACTAGAGATAGTGTTACTTCAGAAACAACCTCAGTGTGAATTGTAATCATTGATGCAATACCCAATGCTGCGATGCATTCGTTTCCTTCAAGGATTTCCTTCATCAACTCGTCAACATTCCTGCCTCGTTCTAATTCAGAAAAGCACCACTCTTCTAACGCCATGAATCCACAGCCAATTGCATCCGGCGCCCACATCGATCGAAACCATAAATACTCTCTATCCGTCCCCCAAAATATTTGCTCTCCCCAAGGAAATGCAATTTTCAAAGGTAGAGGGTTGCCCTCTGAATTATGAGAAAATTGGTGCAATTGTCGCCAAGAGGTCATCGCATGATTACAAAGGCTTTTCAGCAATCTCAAGGCTTCCTTCGGCATGTATGAGAAAAGAGAATGAAATGGCTCTCTAAGGGGTGAAGGCGGGTTGAAACTCCTATAATCTTTACGTAACGAAAGCCCGTCCCAGTCATGATCATTAAAACTGGATAAACTCATCGGAAACGAAAAATCATCTAACACTCTAAGATCGAGATCAGAACGCTCAGATTCCGGCTTAGCCAAAAGTTCTTGACGCATTTCCTCCCGTTTTAAAGATTCACGCTCTGTACTGGTCTAATAGAACCGGACACATCAATAAGAGATAATAATCTCAGCAGATTGAGGTGTTGATATGACCAAAAAACGTACAAATAGAGTCTATACCCAAGAATTCAAAAAAGAAGCCGTTGCCCTAGTGACCAATGAGGGTTATTCGGTAGCGAAAGCGGCAGAATCGCTGGGCATAAGGGCTAACTTGCTCTATCGCTGGAAAGACAATGAGGAGGCCCAAAAGACCGGAGTCGCTCCCAGTTGCGAGGAGCGCGCAGAGCTTGTTCGGCTGCGAAAAGAAGTTAAAGAATTGCGGATGGAGAAAGAAATTTTAAAAAAGGCGAGTGCCTTCTTCGCGAAAGAAATGAAGTGAAATTTGGCTTTATTGATGAGAGGTCGGCGGATTTCCCGGTACGACTACTGTGCCGTGTAATGAAAGTTGGTAAATCAGCATTTTACAGCTGGCGACAACGCCCCAAGCCTGTGATCAGTGCCGAAGATCTGCATGTAAATTCGCGAATGAAGGCGTTATTTGATCAAAGCCGGGGCAGCTTAGGCAGTCGCGAGCTAGCCAAAAAGCTTAACGAAGAAGGCATTACAATTGGCCGTGGAAAAACGCGGCGTCGCATGAAGTCTTTGGGGCTTATAGTGCAGCAGCGCACGGCTTACAAGGTTACGACCAAACGCGATGAGCGCGCGGGTGTTGCCGATAATTTACTGAATCAAAACTTCAATCCGGTGGGAATTAACCAAGTATGGGCTGGTGATATTACCTATTTGAAAACGACTCAAGGCTGGATGTACTTGGCGGTCGTTATGGATTTATATTCCCGGCGAATTGTTGGCTGGGCAATAGATAAGCGCATGACCACGTCGCTAATTTGCGAGGCAATTAATCGTGCGGTGGCAATAAGGCAGCCACCAAAAGGGCTGGTTTTTCACAGCGACCGCGGCTCTCAATATACAAGCAAGCGCTTTGGCAAACTCCTGAAGAGCCATGGCATTCGCGCTTCAATGGGGGATGTTGGCGCCTGCTGGGATAATGCCGTTGTTGAGCGTTTTTTTGGCAGTTTAAAGCACGACTGGCTTTTTAAAGTACCAATGCACTCTCGAAAATCTATGAAAAAAGATGTGGGTTTGTATATGAAATATTACAACAGTGATCGCCTTCACTCGGCGAATGACGACTTGTCGCCCGCTGCATATGAGCGAAGACATTTACAACAGGAGGCGCTTTATGGGTAAAAGGGTTCTGGCATTTATGCCAGGTTCATTTTATCCATAAAGTGGCAAAGAAATGTGTCCGGATCTATTGACCAGAACACTCCAATCTAGCCACACGATCTTGCGGAAGTTCTTCTTTTAGAAATTTGAGAGTGAGGTCGACCAATAATTTGGGCGAAGTTTGAGCGACTAGCGGACTAAAGGAAACGATGTCTCTAAAACGATCCTCTGTGATTCTTTTAAGCTTTATTGTTCTTCTTAAGTAGCTTTGGGTAAGTTCCGGCTCGGATTTTGACGACCTCAGTAGCATCTGTTCCAGTGATTTTCTAAATTCGACTTGATTTGGAACTTCCTGCCAAAATGTAGTATTTTCGTCTGGCTGTTTCGATGCGGTTGCAATATCAATTCGTTCCAACCATGAAGCACAGAGATTCAAAATCGCTCGTGATGTTGGGTTAGACAATTCAGAAAGCCCGTTTTGCCAAACTTCGAAAATAGCAACAACATCTGGATAGAGTTTCTGGGGGATCGATGATATACGCCGAACAACAAAATTGATTAGCCGCCGCCAGGCAGAAAAATCTGAAGGCCAGCCAAGGTAATCAGCAATACGTTGTCGTTGTTCAACAGGGAGTTTTCCTGCAAGAATTCCAGTGTTTGGTGAGGTTTTTTCAGCCTGAAACCATACCAAAACCTTCTTTAGAAATCGAAAATCATCAGCAAATGTCGCTTTCTCAAATTGCTCTTCATGCTGTTCGAATTTGGCATTTCCAACTGGGCCCGCAAGCCATGCTCGTTGCCATTGAGACCTTAGCTCCGGATCTTCGGTCTGACTGAGGTAGTCTATCCAGCCATCCCCATTAAAAAACTCCCATTGAGAAACCAGTTCCACAACCCTGGCAACGGCCGGAGGCTCGCCGCACTTCTTTATTTCGCAGATCCATTCTGCTTCTTGATCTGCCAAGACATAAAAGAAAGCCCATTCGAAAAAGATATCGTGTGTGAACCTGACTGATATTCCTCAACGTACTTGTTGAAGAATTCCGTCGGCTATTAGTCCATCAATTTGATCTACCGAGCCAAGCTGACTTATTCGAATTGGCTTACTCAGTTCTCTTGAGCGAATTCTCGCCAGTTCAAGCAATACTCGTTGACGTAATAATACATTTTTGCCATCAGCGTCGTATCCACCACGAAGCCACCAATGCTCAATTAAATCTATCTCAGACCCGGGAACGAATTTAGTAGTTCTTGCGTCACCTCTATAACCTTGATCAAGAATCTTTGCAAAAAAGGGACGACGAACAATTTCTTGCACCTGTTGCACGCCGAAAAGAAGACTCCTCAAATGAGGTTTTGCTTTCGCCAGAATTTCCGCCTCATCATCATTCAAGTGATTTACGGGAAGTGTTTCGATCGTTTCCTGACTCAAAAAGTTTTCAAGCCAATTTCGAAGCACCTCAATCCCTGTATCACGAAGAGAAACAACAATTTTCCAGTTGTCTAATAATTTCGATTGTGTGATAACCCGAAACAAGTCCAGAACAATTGGCTGCTGTGACTTTTCAATACGATCAATGGCATCTATAAACAGAATTGGCGTACCTGATGCTCCGACCTCTACGAGTAGGGTTTCCAAAGAAACACCAGAAAGACCCTGCGACGCTGCATAGCTAATCCAACCGGTGCCTTCAAGTTGTTCCGCTTTTAAGAAGAGTGTCGGACCAATTTCTAATGATCGTTGAACTTCACTACGAACTAAAACAGATTTACCGCTGCCTGGCAGGCCTGTAATTTGGACAAGCCTTACCTTCTTCAGTTTTGAACTCAATTTATCAACAAGTGAGCTTCTATCAAGCTTTGTTCCACCTACATCATCAGGTATTAATGCAGCATATCCTTTCGCCAGAGCTGAAATTGTATTCAGATCGCCGCGTAAGGAGTTCGCACCAATAAGGCGTGTATTTTGAGAAATTAATCGCACAAGCCTGGCACGATTAAACTGACCTGACCTTCCCGAAGATGCTCTCGCGAGTTGTACAAGTTGAGACCACACTAGTGGAGCTTTTGAGGCCTCGTCCGGCGACAAACAATCCCGAATTCGATTGATTGCTTCTGCTGGATCTTTCTCACCTTCTCGAAGAAAGCCAAACTCAATAATTACAAAGTGCGAAAGAAATTGATAAACCTCATCGTTTGTACAGGTGCTTCCCTTAGCAACTTCGAGCAACGATTGTTCTGGTCAATAGATCCGGACACATTTCTTTGCCACTTTATGGATAAAATGAACCTGGCATAAATGCCAGAACCCTTATACCCATAAAGCGCCTCCTGTTGTAAATGTCTTCGCTCATATGCAGCGGGCGACAAGTCGTCATTCGCCGAGTGAAGGCGATCACTGTTGTAATATTTCATATACAAACCCACATCTTTTTTCATAGATTTTCGAGAGTGCATTGGTACTTTAAAAAGCCAGTCGTGCTTTAAACTGCCAAAAAAACGCTCAACAACGGCATTATCCCAGCAGGCGCCAACATCCCCCATTGAAGCGCGAATGCCATGGCTCTTCAGGAGTTTGCCAAAGCGCTTGCTTGTATATTGAGAGCCGCGGTCGCTGTGAAAAACCAGCCCTTTTGGTGGCTGCCTTATTGCCACCGCACGATTAATTGCCTCGCAAATTAGCGACGTGGTCATGCGCTTATCTATTGCCCAGCCAACAATTCGCCGGGAATATAAATCCATAACGACCGCCAAGTACATCCAGCCTTGAGTCGTTTTCAAATAGGTAATATCACCAGCCCATACTTGGTTAATTCCCACCGGATTGAAGTTTTGATTCAGTAAATTATCGGCAACACCCGCGCGCTCATCGCGTTTGGTCGTAACCTTGTAAGCCGTGCGCTGCTGCACTATAAGCCCCAAAGACTTCATGCGACGCCGCGTTTTTCCACGGCCAATTGTAATGCCTTCTTCGTTAAGCTTTTTGGCTAGCTCGCGACTGCCTAAGCTGCCCCGGCTTTGATCAAATAACGCCTTCATTCGCGAATTTACATGCAGATCTTCGGCACTGATCACAGGCTTGGGGCGTTGTCGCCAGCTGTAAAATGCTGATTTACCAACTTTCATTACACGGCACAGTAGTCGTACCGGGAAATCCGCCGACCTCTCATCAATAAAGCCAAATTTCACTTCATTTCTTTCGCGAAGAAGGCACTCGCCTTTTTTAAAATTTCTTTCTCCATCCGCAATTCTTTAACTTCTTTTCGCAGCCGAACAAGCTCTGCGCGCTCCTCGCAACTGGGAGCGACTCCGGTCTTTTGGGCCTCCTCATTATCTTTCCAGCGATAGAGCAAGTTAGCCCTTATGCCCAGCGATTCTGCCGCTTTCGCTACCGAATAACCCTCATTGGTCACTAGGGCAACGGCTTCTTTTTTGAATTCTTGGGTATAGACTCTATTTGTACGTTTTTTGGTCATATCAACACCTCAATCTGCTGAGATTATTATCTCTTATTGATGTGTCCGGTTCTATTAGACCAGTACAGATACAATATCGTTCTTAACTGCAACACTATCTTCACTGGCGTTGCCCCCTTTGGCAAACCGAGAATCAAAGTGGTCGCACGTCACACTTTCACGAGCCAGGTCACAGAGTGTGGCTAGGGCTCGCTTTTTGGCGGCACTTATTGTGCCAACAGCGGCGCCATAACGATCAATGTCGATACGAAAATCGGCATTTTTAAGAGTAAACCAGCTATCACGAATGATATCGCGAAAATCCTCATTGGATTTAGCACTGCTTATTGTGAGTGACCGTTTTACTTGTAAACTCAGTCGCGCGGGATTACCGTTCGAGTCTTCGAAATCGACTATTACATCATCGAGTGGTTGACCAAAGTCTCGCTGTTGAACAGAGACCCGAACAACAGTTCGATCATTAATACCCGGAGCATAAGCTTCCGCCAGAAGTGTAGAAAGATAATACGCGGCAACATCGCCTTCATAGGTAAAGCCTTCACCTCCGGCCAACTCTGATGATTGCGTCATAGAATCCCCATTTTTTGATGCTTCGATATTGTATAGGCGAAGTTAACATATCATTCGATTAAGCCAAGAGAGGCCTGCAACTGTTCCAAACGCCCTTGAAGTACGGCTTTTTCCTCTGCGATCTCTTTATTCTCAGCTTCAAGGCGACCCGCATATTCGCGAATCTCATGAAGATCTGTCTCAGCTCTTTCTAAAGTAACGCCCTTGCGTGTTAGCTGTTCTTTCAGACCCTGAACTTCAGCATTAAAGTTGCTGGTATTTATTTCGAAATCGCTAATCTTTTTATTTTTACTGCCACAGTCCAATTCGAGTTTTTTTATCTGTGAGCTGAGGGACTCCAGCCTGTGTCCTAGCTCCTGGTTTTCATAAGTGACTTTCTCGGCCTGGTCTTGAGCGCTCTCATACCGAATTCTATAGTTTTCCTTTTCAGCCTGAGAGTGTGTCAATTGCTTTGTCAGACTTTCTACTTGAGACTGCAGCTGCCTAAGCTGAGACTGAAATTGGTCTCTTTCAAGTTGGCGGTCCTCTGCCATTCTATGCTGATAATGCTCAAAATGATCGCGCACCGTTCTGTTTTCATCCTTTAACTCAGAAACTGTTTCCTTGAGCTCCTGCGCCCGGGCTTTGAGCGCATTACGTTCGGACTCGGTTACCGCAAAGCGAGATGCTAATCCGTTAAGTTCACCATTTAACTTTCGAGAATTGGCTTCAAGATCAGTAATTTGCTGCTTTAAGGTTTGTTCTCGATCCAAGGCTTCAGATAGCTTTTCTTGGTCGTCAGCCAGCGTGCGCTCAAGCGTCTGGACTCGGGACTGATAGTCCTGCTTCGCCTGCTCAACCGCTTCTTCTGATGCCTGCTGGATGCGGTCGCGCAAGGATTTCACCGCACTGATGAGATCCGAAGGCAAGCCCGTATCAGGCTCCTCGATGTTCAACTCCACATTGTTTCGCCACTGTTTCAATAATGGGGCAATGGTGCTTTTGCTACCGGTTCCAAGCTGCTCTCGAACGCGATCGATAGTCGGTTCGCTGCCTTGCGCTTTGACCGCTTCAGCAGCTCGACTGATGTCATAGTAAGTCACACCGGGTCGGGCCATTAGTTTTACCTATGAGAATTCAATATCGTATTACGTAATCCGTAATATAACATAATATAACGATTAAGAAAGAATACTTGAGATTAAATTTCTAACCAACGATAATCACCCTTATCATCGGTTAGATGGAAATCATCCACGCTAATCATTTCTATCAACGGTACAAACACGCAGTACTCCGTGAACCAGGGCTAAAATGACTGATCAACCGTTTTTTCAAGAAAAACCGTTAGGTAACCTATCTGCCGGACTGCCCTCTTCTGCGGAGACGGAGACACTGCGGAAATATCTCAGTGCTGCGACCTCTGAAAACACGCGCAAAGCCTACCGCTCAGCCATCAAACAGTTTGAGAAATGGGGTGGACGGCTGCCGACGGACCAACACACCGTGATCAAATATTTACTGGATAAGGCTCAAGTATCCAGTGTCCGGACGCTGGATTTGCACCTCACAGCTATCAGTCAGTGGCACCGATATCAGGGGTTGGTCAATCCCGTGGATGCGCCGGTCGTGCGCAAGACAATGGAAGGTATCCGTCGATCACACGGAAAACCCAAACGCAAGGCTAGGGCCTTGCGGCTCGAGCATATCGCACGGATGGTAAGCCATATTCAGCAGTCGCCTCCTTCCAATAAAAGCGCAAGAGATTTGGCACTGGTTTTGACCGGCTTCTTTGGGGCCTTCCGGCGAAGTGAACTCGTGTCTATTCAGATAGAGGATTTGATATGGGAGCCAGAGGGTTTAATCATCAGAATGCCACGCTCTAAAACGGACCAAAAATCTGCGGGACAAACACGTGCCCTTCCCTTTGGCAGCAAAAATGTTTGTCCGGCAAGAGCCATCAGGAATTGGATCGCATTAACGCAAATTGACTCGGGACCGCTTTTTCGGCCAATCAATCGCTGGGATCAGATAAAAGAGACGCACCTGAACGCTGGCGCGATCAACGAACTTCTTAAAACTCTTGGGACGAAATGTGGTTTTGAGTTTGTAGGGGAATTAAGCAGTCACAGTTTTCGCAGAGGCTTGTCCACTTCAGCTGCGAGGGAGCGGATAGATTTCGAGCTGATCAAAAAACAGGGAGGCTGGAAAAGTGATGCCACCGTTTGGGAATACATTGAAGAAGGACAGCAACTGACAAACAATGCCGCACACATTTTAATGGAAAAGTTGCAGGCGCACATGGAGGGTGACTGATCCCCCATTTTCGATACAGGTCGGAATGATTAGTGTTGCAACAGGTTTTTAATAATCCCACACTCTTCCACCGTACGATTTGCTGAGCAGTTGTTTCGAAGTTCGTGTAGTTGCTGACGTAGATTCTGGAATTCCGTAATACGTACTTCGATCAGGCTTATATGCTGCTCAACGATACTGTTAGCCTGATCACAGGCTGCCTCCAGGTTCTGGCTCAGGGTTAATAGTTGCTTTACTTCCTGTAACGATAGATCCAGATTTCGGCAACGTTTGATAAACATCAACCTCTCTTCCGCTCGTTCGTCATACAACCGAAAGTTCCCCTCGCTGCGCGCAACAGAACTCAATAACCCCTCCCTTTCATAGTGCCGGATTGTCTGCACTGAGCAGCCACTGCGTTTTGCCAGTTCACCAATTTTCATCTTTCTTCAACCCGTCTCTTGACTCTATAGTTACTACAGAGTCTACACTCTCCATTACTGTGTAAACAAGAGCCAGTTATGACTGAAGACTCGAAGACTTGTGGTTGCAACGCTAGTCAAGACGCGTCATTGCAACCTGAATCGCAAGCAGCAAGTAGTGCTCACGCTGAAATGAGCCACCTGAGCGTATTTGACGTTCCTAAGATGGATTGCCCATCCGAAGAGAACTTGATTCGTACGGCTTTTGCTAGCTTTGAAGCAACCGTCGTCTTCGAATTCGACTTGCCCGGACGCAAGGTGCATATATATCACCCTAATATGGCGGATAAAGTGGAAAAAGCCATGAAGTCTGTTGGCCTCGGGGCAAGCTTGGTCTCATTCGAGTCAGTAGATCACAATGCGGTTCAGGCTGCCTTGGAAGTCACAACAATCAATGAAACGCGGGAGGCTCAGGCATTAAAGTGGCTGCTGGCCATTAATGCCTTCATGTTTGTACTTGAGCTCGGCGTGGGCATTGTGGCGCAATCGACAGGGCTTATCGCCGACTCACTGGATATGTTCGCCGATGCGGCGGTCTACGGCGTGTCGCTATATGCAGTGGGCAAGGCGGCCAAGTTTAAACTCAAAGCGGCTCACTTTTCGGGTTGGCTGCAGATTGCACTTGCTCTGGGTGTTCTATCGGAGGTTGCCAGACGCTTTTTATATGGAAGTGAACCGGTCTCGGTGCTCATGATGAGCTTTGGCGCCGTGGCCTTGATAGCAAATATTACCTGTCTCTTGTTGATCTTCAAATCGCGAAACCAAGGCTCCCATATGAAAGCGAGCTGGATATTTTCTGCCAATGACGTGTTGGCCAATGCGGGCGTGATAACAGCGGGAGTTCTAGTGGCGGTGACAGGGTCTCAAATGCCAGATTTGGTCATCGGCCTATTAATAGCAGGCCTGGTTATGTGGGGGGCGGTTCGCATCTTGCGACTGAATTAAACGCGATATGGTCAATACAATCCGACAACTACTCACCAATAAGCCATTGATGCTATTGCTCATCAGTGGCGTGCTCTGCGCTTGCGTTAGCAACAATCGGCCAAACAATATTACTTCTATTGGTATCGAGGACTTAACTCAAAAAAAGGCAGTGAATGCCATTATTTTTGACAATTTAAGCCCCGTAGTACAGGAAAAAACAAACAATTTCGATCAAGCGGCCAAAGATATAACCAATGCTTTAAAGGAACAAGCCAAGGCCAATAAATACGCCTAAATAACACAGCCACATATACTGGGGATTGGCTCGATGTTGCCGATCTGCATTTCAATGACGCAGACTATAACTGGACCCTAAGGTTTTGGGACTCAAACCTACCTAAGTTAGGATTTCAAAACTTTTCAACAGACATAGATTCCTCCATCGAGGTGCATTTCCGCTATTGCAAGGAACGAACGATACAATTTGCGAATATTTCGGAATCTCAATTATCGAAAGATCGCGAATATTGGCTAAAACATTTTTACCCTGCAGCGATACACAGCCTGTATTTATTGATGAAAGGCAATATAGAACTAGCACCCATTCAAGTAAAAGCTTATGGCGGCAGGTTGGTTAGCGGCACAAAACTTGGTGAGAGTGAACACTTCATCTTTGTGTTAAATGGCGAGACAGAAATATTTATTGTTCCCAAGTTAAATGTGAATTCTTGACATCCTATTATGTATTTTTTAATCGAAATCTAGTGGCAGCCCTGATGGTAAAACCCACCCTAATATATTTGATGCTCGTATTGACGGTTTTTCAGTCAAGTATCGCTATGGGGGATGTAGACCAGATAACACAGTCAGGCTCTGATAATTTTTCAATTAATAATATTCTAATTGGGCTCGGCGAGATTGATCCGCCTGAAACAAATATTGATCCGCTTGAAGAGGAGCACGATTGCAGTCACTGCAGCCTTTGCCATGGACATGGTTGTCCCGTGATTTTAGTTAAAACGTTGAGTTTTACGTTTCAAAAAGCACGAACAAATGTCCCTGATTATCGTAAACGCATCTCCTCTGAAGTGCCTAGTCCTCTCCAACGCCCTCCTATCTTACGATCTTAATTAAACAAACTATTCACTCCGCTAACGCGGAATAGATTGACTTAATCAGGATCATTTTATGCGAATTAACCCACTTAATCGGTGTCGGGCGATTTGCCTGTCAGCTATAGTTTTGGTCGCCGGTATATCCGCGTCTCCTAGCTATGCAAGTACTGACCCCGCTCTTACATTAAAAGACGCCATTGCCCAGACGCTAGAACGGAACCCGCAGCTATATCAGTACACCCTCGCTACTGAAATATTTGAAGCTCGAAAGCAAACCCACTCTTTGCGTCCAGCAATAGAACTCGAACTCGAAGTAGAAAACTTTGCGGGATCCGGCGATACCCAAGGGTTTGACGGTGCAGAAACAACACTACAACTCTCATCGGTTATTGAACTAGGGAGCAAGCGCAAGGCGCGTATGTCCCTAGTAGATGCTCGAATCAATAAAAATCATTGGGAACAGCAAGCAGCCACATTGGATGTCTTGGGTCAACTGACCCAAGTATTTATCGAAGGCTTGTCAACGCAGGCAAATATCGACCTTGCTAACAACTCATTGAATCTGTCGCGATCACTGTTCAAGGCCGTACAAACACGAGCCAGGCAAGGCGCGACACCTGAAGCCGAGGTTATGCGTGCGCAGGCTGCCGTCATTCGGGCGGAGCTTCAATTAGCGGCGTTGACCTCAAAGCTTCAACGACAAAAAATATTGCTGGCACGTTTTTGGGGCGAGACATCTCCCGAATTTAGTCACCTAAATGGAAATTTATTCGAATCTGGTAAGAGCGAGAGTTTCGATCAGCTTTATGCGCGCATTAAAACATCGCCTTCTCTTCAGGTATTTGCGAGTGATGCACGAATAAAAGATGCGGAAGTCACGTTAGCTCGCGCAAGTGGTCGCAGCGATATTACCTGGCGTGCAGGTGTTAGGCGCTTTGAAGATACCGGTGATTCTGCGTTAACCGCTGGCCTGTCAATGCCGCTGTTTGCATCCAAGCGAAACCGAGGTGAAGTTAAAGCCGCACTCGCTGAACGCAACGCCACTGAGTATGCCAAGCAAGACTCCCTCCTGCGTTTGCATGCAAAACTCTTCGAAGCTTGGTCTCTACGAAACCAAAACATGGACGCTGTGATGAAGATGGAAGACACGGCCATCCCCGCTCTGGAAAAGGCATTTCAATTAACCAAAAAAGCGTATGAAAACGGACGATATCGATATCAAGATCTCGTCGCAGCACAGGAAGAGTTACTCGCGACAAAACAAGCCCTTATTGATGCCGCCACGAATGTGCAGATAAGCCAGGTACTGATCGAACAGTTAACCGGTGCATCGATCTCTGAATAAACCGTTTTGAACAATTTAAATGACCCATCAATACATGGATCAAACAGGACTAACAATGAATAAATACTTACTCACACTATTTCTATTGCTTGGCGTTTTAGCGCCGATTCAAAGCACCTTGGCGGATGACGACGATGATGATGAATATGAAGAAATCAGTCGAATTAACGACGAGTTATCTACCAAGGTAGGCATTGTTACCGCAAAAGCAACTGCAGGGACAATCAGTCAAACCGTTACCGTCTATGGGAACGTGACACAAGCGCCTGAGAACAGTCACGAAATTTATGCGCGTTTCCCCGGCATTATCAAATCAGTCAATGTTGTAATCGGTGATACCGTTAAAAAAGGGGATCGCATCGCGACCATTGAGTCAAATGAAAGCTTAAAAAGCTATCCAATACACGCTCCGGCATCCGGGGTTATTGTGCAACGCCACGCGAACCCAGGTGAACCGACACAACAACGGCGGTTATTGACGATTACCAACTTGGATACGGTGTGGATAGAGTTCCGTATTTACCCGGAAAAGCAGGCAAAAGTGAGCGCGGGACAGCCTGTTTCTATCACCATCAACGATAAGACTATTCTTTCCGATGTAGCCCACCTAATACCGGCTGAAGATAAACCTTACGTACTTGCGCGCGTCAAGCTTGATAACGATGAATTAAAGCTTTCTCCAGGTCTGCTTGCCAAAGGGAAAATACATACCAATGAATTTGACGTTTCTTTGGTGGTGACGAAAGACGCCGTACAAGAATTGGGGGAACGATTAGGCGTGTTTGTTAAAGAAGGTGAAGCTTATGAGTTTGCGCCTTTGGTACTAGGGAAATCCGACGACAATTTCATTGAGGTTGTTTCAGGGCTGGAACTGGGGGCCGAATATGTTTCAGAAAATAGCTACTTAATCAAAGCGGATATTTTGAAATCCGAAGCTGAAGACGACGACTAGGGGTGCATTATGATTGAATCAATTTTGCGCCTCGCGATAGAGAGGCGTTTTCTATTTTTAAGTTTTATTTTGGTGATTGTTGGTATTGGCGTGTGGAGTTATCAAAAACTTCCCATCGATGCAGTACCGGATATCACCAATGTACAGGTACAAATTAATACCTCGGCACCAGGCTATTCGCCTCTGGAGGCGGAACAACGGATCACCTATCCCGTTGAGACGGCTCTTGCCGGCTTGCCCAAGCTTTCGCACACGCGTTCTTTATCTCGCTATGGTTTATCTCAAGTCACGGTGGTATTTGAAGAAGGCACGGATATCTATTTCGCCAGAAACCTGATTAATGCGCGGCTTGGTGCGATTAAAAGTGTGTTGCCTGCCGGGCTGGAGCCGGAGATGGGCCCCATATCAACGGGCCTTGGTGAGATATTTATGTATACAGTCCAAGCGAATTCGTCTGCGCGAATGAGCAACGGTGAGCCGTATACAGCCACGGCCCTACGAGAAATTCAGGACTGGATCATCAAGCCCCAATTAGCACAAGTTAAAGGCGTGATCGAGGTTAACAGTATTGGCGGATACAACAAGCAATACCATGTGATGCCAACCCCGGAAAAACTTTTATACCATCAGGTCAGTCTCGAAGATGTTGCCGATGCTTTACGGTCAAATAACGATAACCGAGGTGCCGGCTACATCGAAGCCAATGGCCAACAATTATTGGTACGTTCTCAAGGTCAATTAGCCACGATTGAAGAGATTCGTCAGGTCATCATCAAACAAAATGATGGCGTGCCCGTCAAAATAGATGATGTTGCAGAAGTTGCGATAGGCAAGGAGCTCCGTACCGGTGCCGCAACGCGAAATGGTGTGGAGACAGTGCTGGGAACCGCCATGATGTTGATTGGCGAAAACTCACGGACAGTGGCACGAGATGTCGCGCTTAAACTGGCGGATATACAAGCTTCGTTGCCAGAAGGCGTTATTGCGGAAGCGGTATACGATCGCACAAGCCTGGTTGATAAAGCCGTTAAGACGGTAAGCAAAAATTTATTGGAAGGCGCGCTACTCGTTATTGTTGTGTTATTTGTATTGCTGGGGAATATACGTGCTGCACTTATCACCGCTGCAGTCATTCCTTTGGCGATGCTGATGACGATAACGGGCATGGTAAAAACAGGCGTGTCTGCCAATTTAATGAGCTTGGGAGCGCTCGATTTTGGTTTGATTGTCGATGGTGCTGTAATTATCGTTGAAAATTGTATTCGACGCTTGGCTGAAGCACAGCATCAGAGTGGACGGCAAGATCTTCGTGAACGACTGAATACGGTATTTGAAGCGACTTCTGAAGTGATACGTCCAAGCCTGTTCGGTGTCGCCATCATTACCATCGTCTACATCCCGATATTTAGCTTGACTGGCGTTGAAGGAAAAATGTTCCACCCGATGGCTGCGACCGTCGTGATGGCGCTAATTTCTGCCATGATATTGTCGTTAACGCTGGTTCCTGCAGCCGTCGCGGTGATTATGAATGGAGAAATTAGTGAAAAAGAAAGCGTCGTCATCAGCGCAGCCAAATCTGTTTATCGTCCGTTATTGCTTGCCACACTCAAGTTTCGCTGGGTGGTCGTATCAGGTGCAGCTCTTCTTGTGGCGTTCAGCATTTGGCTGGCGACCACTCTAGGTTCAGAATTTGTGCCGCAATTAAACGAAGGTGACATTGCTCTTCAAGCGCTACGCATACCCGGTACAGGCTTGGAACAATCTGTCGAAATGCAGGAGGTTCTGGAACAGCGCATTAAAGCGTTTCCGGAGGTCGATAAAGTCTTTTCGCGAATAGGGACGCCAGAAGTGGCCACTGATCCCATGCCGCCAAGTATTGCTGATATTTTTGTGATTCTAAAACCCAGGAATGTATGGGCAGAACCATCAAAAACAAAGAATGAATTACTTGAAGAAATAGAAGAAGCACTGTGGCAACTACCCGGTAATAATTATGAATTCACTCAACCCATACAAATGCGTTTTAACGAACTCATTTCGGGTGTGCGAGCAGATCTGGGAATAAAAATATTTGGTGATGACCTGGACCAACTGACCCTTACCGCAAAAGACATCCTACAGGTTGTAAGCAAGATTGAAGGCGCGGCCGATGTCCGAATGGAGCAAGTGGAGGGGTTGCCATCCTTGTCAGTGAGCCCTAAACGAGAAACGCTCGGTCGCTATGGTTTGAATGTGATTCAACTGCAGGATTGGATTGCTGCAGCAATAGGTGGCGAATCAGCGGGTGTTTTATACGAAGGAGATCGTCGCTTCGAGCTGATCGTGCGTCTTCCCGAGCTGCTCAGACGGGATATCGAAGGACTTAAATCCTTACCTGTTCCTCTTCCCAACGGCGACTATGTTCCTCTGGAAGAAGTGGCCTCTCTCACTATTGCGCCTTCTCCGGCACAAATTAGTCGAGAAAATGGGAAACGACGTGTTGTTGTAACCGCAAACGTGCGCGGGCGAGACCTGGGAAGTTTTGTTAGTGAGGTAAAAAAGGAAATTCACGAACAAGCCGATATCCCTCCAGGCTACTGGTTAGATTACGGCGGCACCTTTGAACAGTTGGAATCGGCCAGTCAGCGACTATCTCTTGTGGTGCCACTCACTCTGATAGTGATTTTGGGTTTGCTGGTCATGGCCTTTGCATCACTGAAAGACGCATTGATTATTTTCAGTGGTGTGCCACTCGCGCTCACTGGTGGCGTGTTATCACTGTATTTACGTGATATGCCGTTATCGATCTCCGCTGGCATCGGGTTCATCGCTTTATCAGGGGTAGCCGTTCTGAATGGTCTGGTGATGCTCGCTTTCATACGTCAACTTTGGCATGAGACGGGAGAATTGACCCAGTCCATCGTAGACGGAGCCATGATCCGACTACGGCCAGTGTTAATGACGGCACTTGTCGCAAGTTTGGGGTTTGTGCCGATGGCACTGAATACCGGTACCGGTGCAGAGGTTCAACGACCACTCGCGACAGTTGTGATTGGAGGGATTATCTCTTCAACTATCTTAACCTTGCTCGTACTTCCGGCGCTGTATCAGTGGGTACATCGAAAAGATGTTAAGCAAGGCTAGCAGAAATACCCCCCCTCTTCAGCCGTGGAGGGGCATCTATAAGCGGGGGGGGTTGACTCTATACTAGCTATAGAGTTTATAATCGAGATTAATTCTCATTCCACTTATAAACCCCTGAGGTTATATCGTGTTTTTTCCTTGGTTTAATGGCTCTAAAGTTCACACAGCAATGTTGGTATTGATATCAATACTCTCGGTCAATTGTATTGCCAATACACAAATACCAGACTACAGGCAGATGGCTCAGTTGGCCGAATATATAGGCGTGGACTATCCAGAAGCAATCGATAGTGGTGAGATTATCAATAATGCGGAGTATCAGGAAATGCTGGAGTTTTCCGGCATTTTGATAACACAGGCAAAGGCATCAAAGGTAAGTGCGCTCGTTTCCAAGGCAGAAATATTGGAAGCGTCCATCAAGGAAAAGAAAGCATCTTCAGAAATTCAACAATTGTGTAACGAGCTACGTTCTGAACTATTGGAGCAAATGCCTCAAGCGACACGGCCTCGGCAACTGTTGCCAGAGCCTGCAACCCAATCTCTATTTCAGCAACAATGCTCAACCTGTCACGGCCGCCAAGGCAAAGGTGATGGCCCCACTAGTATTGGGCTAGCACCACCGCCCACAGATTTTACCGACAGAACGCGCGCGATGAATCGTTCCATTCTCGGGTTATACGATGCGATATCCAATGGTATCGATGAAACAGCCATGGTTGCTTACGACCACCTGAGCGAAGAGCAGCGTTGGTCGCTGGCTTTTTATGCGGGAAGTTTGGCTTTTGAAGAGGTTAAGGTCGAGTTTGCGAAATCACCAAATGTTACCTTGGAGGAATTGATCAATAATAGCCCCACGCAATTAGCTAATGGGGATATAGACGAGCTTGAAAAAGTTGTACAACTTCGCGCGTCACCCAGCAGATTTTTTTCTCACTCCCCTTCCCCCCTAGGTATAGCTCGAAGCAAGTTGTTAGAGGCTCGCTCTGCTTACAAAAATGGTCAATTGGAAAAGGCAAATCACTTTGCTGTGAGCGCCTACTTAGATGGGTTTGAGTTGGTAGAAAGCAGTCTCGATACTCGAGACTCGAACCTGAGAAAGCAAATTGAAGCCAATATGATGGCATTAAGGAAGCAGTTTAAAAACGCGGAGAACCGGGAGCAGCTAGAAGCAAGCTTGGATGCCACCCTGGCACAACTCGATAGTGCCGAACAGATTTTGTCTTCGGAAGGATTATCTAACGCAACCTTATTTAGTGCCAGTTTAATCATCCTACTGCGTGAAGGGCTAGAAGCGCTTCTGGTTACACTTGCTTTAGCAATGGTGTTGATACGCTCTGGTCGAGCCGACGTCCTCCGGTATGTCCACGCGGGATGGATCACAGCGCTCGTAGCTGGCGGATTAACCTGGTGGGCTGCACGCGAGCTAATCAGCATCAGTGGTGCCAGCCGTGAGGTAATGGAAGGCGTGGCCGCCCTGACTGCCGCTGCAGTATTATTTTACGTGGGCGTTTGGATGCACAGTAAAAGTCATGCCGCACAATGGAAAGCTTATATCCAAAAACAGGTCACTCAGAGATTAAAGGTCGGCACACTTTGGGGGATCGCCCTATTAGTGTTTATCGCGGTCTACCGAGAGGTCTTTGAAACAGTGTTGTTTTACGAAGCCCTTTTAACACAATCGCTACCTTCTCAAACGCCCACAATTATCAGTGGATTCTTAGTAGGAACACTTTGTTTAGTGGTGGTAGCGTGGCTGACAATCCGTTACTCAGTTAAACTTCCGATTGGTCGATTTTTCTCCGTGACGACTTATCTGCTAGTTGGACTATCTTTTGTGCTGATCGGTAAAGGTATTATCGCTTTGCAGGAAGCAGCAATCATCGGTATCTCTCCGCTGCCTATGACTTTCGAGCTAGACTGGATAGGACTGAAATCAACGTGGCAAAGCCTCCTAGCTCAAGCCTTGGTCATTGCTGTATTTGTTGCTTATACAATACGCTCCAGACTTTCCAGAATCTAGGTCATGTAATGAAAAATATTCCCAGCCGATTAAGCGGGCTAGGTAAAGATGTATTGGCCAGGCGTGATCATTGCGGGAACCCTGGTGGCCCTGACAGGGTCTCAAATACCGGACTTGATCATCGGTGTTATCATTGGGTTCATTGTTTTAAACGGCACCCGACGCATACTTTTGCTAAGATGATCGAGTTATAACCCATTTAATAGAATCACATATCGAATGAATTAGAATTGCATAATGAGTAAACGTTTCCTGACATATTTTATCCTTGCACTGGTGGTGCTCCAATCCGCCGCAGGGATTGCCGATGCACATCAGTTGCATCAGTCAGGCACCGAGCACCTCACTTTTGACGATCATCAGCATACTCACGAAGATATCAAGATTGATCATAACCTGGTTGATGGATTCGAAGACCACGAACAGGACTGCCATCATTGCTGCCATTGTCATGGCCATTTTACCCCAGCGGTTTTAGTTAAACCCTCTGGGTTCGTCTTAAATAAATCGTCCACATCCAATACGGATTACAGCGAAAACTTCCCATCTAAAGTTATTAACCCGCTCTTACGCCCTCCGATCGCACACACCTAATTCAAGCCCTTATTTTAATTTCGCGAAAGCGGAAAAATTAGACTTAATTTAGGATCAAGTTATGCGATTTATTACACTTATTGGGTGTAGAAAGATCGGTGTGATTGTGTTAATTCTGGCTGGCGGTTTACTACCAGCAGTTGGATACGCTAGCACTGACACCCCGCTCACACTAAAAGACGCGATCACTCAGACCCTCGCGCAAAACCCACAGTTATATCAATACCGGTTTGTAAATGACGCTTTAAATGCTCAAAAGCAAACGGGTGCACTACGCCCCGCAATGGAGCTCGAGATAGAGGTGGAAAACTTTGCGGGTTCAGGCGCATTTAAAGGACTCGATAGTCCCGAAGCCACACTTTCACTCTCTTCCGTTATTGAAATGGGTGGAAAAAGAAAAGCACGCATGTCTTTGGTGGATGCTCGAATTCACCAAGCGGAATGGGAACAGCAAGCCTCTACACTGGATTTACTCGGTGAACTGACGGCGAGCTACATCGAGAGTTTGGCAACCCAAGCCAACATTCGGCTGGCAGAAGAATCTTTGGAGCTATCTCAATCATTACTAAATACTGTCAAAACGCGTTCCAACAAAGGGGCAACACCCGAAGCTGAAGTGATGCGCGCTCAAGCGGCAGTTGCCCGCGCTGAGATCCGCCTTGCTGCGTTAGTGGAGCGGCTAGAACGTCAAAAGGTGCGGCTTGCGCGTTTTTGGGGAGATACCACTCCGGCCTTTAGCTCTCTGGAGGGAAGCCTATTTGCATTTGGCTCAAGCCAAGGATTCGATCGGCTGTACGCACGAGTAAAGACATCACCAGCTATTCAGGTGTTTGCGAGCGAGGCGCGAATCAAAGATGCCGAAGTAACGCTGGCACGCGCTGGCGGTCGCAGTGATCTGACCTGGCGTGCGGGTATTAGACGTTTTGAAGAAACTGGCGATTCAGCATTCACCGCTGGGCTCTCCATCCCGTTATTTTCCAAAAAACGAAACAGTGGCGAAGTGAAGGCTGCCCTAGCAAACCGCAATGCCGTGGATTATGCCCGGCAGGATCTACTCTTGCGTTTGCATGCTCAGCTTTTTGAAGCATATTCGCTGCGACGGCAGAGCATTGCGGCCGTGAATAAAACCGAAAGTGAGATTATTCCTGCGCTCGAAAACGCACTCAAACTCACACGTAAAGCCTACGAAAATGGGCGCTATCGATACCTGGATTTGATTGCTGCCCAGGAAGAGCTGCTTGCCACCAAGCAAGCACGTATCGATGCGGCATCGACAGCACTTATTAGTCAAGCGCTGATAGAAAAGCTGTCCAGTGAATCCCTCAATCAATAATTCAATCCATTTTATTCAGGTTTGATCAGTATCAGGCCTTAGGAATTTATGATCATGAAAAAATTAATTATCACAGCACTCACGACACTAACCTTTGTTTTAAGCAGCTTTGTTTTAAGTACGTATGTTCACGCAGCCGAAGAACACAATCACGACCATCAACATGAAAAAATTGGAAACCATAAAAAACACCACGCTGAAGGCGACCACGAGGAACATAAGAACCACGTCGATCACAAAAAGAGTCCCACCAAAGATGATCACGATGAAGATCATGACCACCACGATCACGCCGATGACCATGCGAATAAAAAAACAAAGGAGAATAAATAATGAAGGACTTAACTACTTTATTTTCTTATTTAAAACCTAAAAGCAAAACACCTTTTTCAGGCGTGCTGATTGCTTTTGTATTTCTGCTAAATGCACTGTCATTAAACGCCTGGTCGGAGGGTGACCACGACCATGAACATGAAGCCAATGAACAACATGAACCACACCATGAAGACGGTGACCATGATAAGCATGAAGATCATGTTGATCACGATGAAGACGATCATGATCATGATGAACATGGTCACGGGAATGACGGAGAAGATGAGCACGGACACGGCGATGAAAATAGCAGCCGCATCGATAGCGACATGGCGCAACAAGTGGGCATCGTTACCGCAAGCGCCGGCTCACAAGAACTCCACCAAACCATCACTATTTACGGTAACTTGGTCTCGGGGCCAGAACAACTGAGTCATGTACGCGCACGTTTTGAAGGCCTGGTTAAGTCTGTTCAAGTCACCATTGGTGATACAGTAAAAACCGGTGATGTGTTGGCAGAAATTGAATCCAATGAAAGCCTCAAGGTATACAAAATACGCTCACCGATTTCTGGCCGTGTTGTTCAACGACACGCCAACAGCGGTGAAGTGACTCAGGATCAAATTCTATTTTCTATCGCCAACTTTGACACTGTTTGGGCAGAGCTGCGCGTTTATCCTGCGCAACAATCCTCGGTCGCAGAAGGTCAGTCCGTGCATGTTTTGACAACCAACGGACGCGTTGAGTCTAGGGTAAAACATGTAGTGCCGTCGATGGACTCCCCTTATCAATTGGCGCGGGTCAAGCTGGACAATAGCAAGCACGCCTTATCTCCAGGCTTGATGGTGGAAGCCCAATTAGAGATTGGTCGCTTTTCCGTATCCCTTGCCGTTGCGAAAGATGCCGTCCAAAACCTAGGCGGACGCCAAGGCGTATTTGTTAAACATGGCAACGAATACACCTTTACACCCCTTGTTCTAGGTCGTGGAGACGATCACTTTTATGAAGTCATCGATGGCCTTGAGAGTAGCGCTGAGTACGTCAGTCAAAACAGCTATTTAATTAAAGCCGATATCGAAAAATCCGAAGCTGAACACGAACACTAAGGGGCGCACCATGATTGAATCTACATTGCGCTTAGCTATTGAGCGGCGCCTACTGTTTTTATGTTCTATTTTACTCATTGTCGGTGTCGGCGTATGGAGCTATCAAAAACTTCCTATTGATGCAGTACCCGATATCACCAATGTTCAGGTACAAATTAATACCGCAGCTCCGGGTTACTCACCATTGGAATCGGAACAACGCATTACCTATCCGGTGGAGACTGCGCTGGCCGGCTTACCCAATCTTTCCTACACGCGATCATTGTCACGTTATGGTTTGTCACAAGTTACGGTCGTGTTTGAAGAAGGCACTGATATCTATTTTGCCCGCAACCTGATTAACGCTCGACTGGGTGCGATCAAAAGTGTCTTACCGCCTGGGCTCGAACCGGAAATGGGACCGATCTCCACCGGCCTGGGTGAGATATTTATGTACACCGTGCAAGCCAAATCTGATGCCCGGATGGCCAATGGTGAACCCTACACCGCAACCGCATTGCGAGAAATTCAGGACTGGATTATCAAACCTCAGCTTGCACAGGTGAAAGGCGTCATTGAAGTTAACAGTATTGGTGGCTACAACAAGCAATACCACGTAATGCCTGATCCCGCTAAATTGCTGCTCTATAAAGTCAGCGTTGAAGAAGTCGTGCAAGCTTTACAAGCTAACAATGACAATCGCGGTGCAGGCTATATCGAACGCAATGGCCAGCAACTTTTAGTGCGCTCTCCTGGCCAGCTTGCAACAAGCGAGGACATCGGCAATGTCATCATTACTGAACATGACAGCGTGCCGATTAAAATCAAGGATATCGCTGAGATCGGAATTGGTAAAGAGCTGCGCACTGGTGCCGCAACACGCGATGGTGTGGAAACCGTGTTAGGTACTGCCATGATGCTCATCGGTGCTAACTCCCGTACGGTTGCTCAGGATGTGGCAACTAAACTCGATGCTATACAAGCTTCGTTACCGAAAGGTGTGGTGGCGGAAGCCGTTTACGATCGCACCGCGCTGGTTGATAAGGCCATTGCCACCGTATCCAAAAACCTGATGGAAGGCGCGCTTCTAGTCGTCGTGGTGCTGTTTCTCTTGCTAGGGAATATGCGGGCTGCATTAATTACTGCAGCGGTAATTCCGTTAGCCATGTTGATGACCATCACTGGCATGGTGAAAACCGGCGTGTCGGCCAATCTTATGAGTTTGGGAGCCCTCGATTTCGGATTGATTGTTGATGGTGCGGTGATCATTGTTGAAAACTGTGTTCGCCGTTTGGCCGAAGCTCAGCATGCGAATGGCAGACTGCAAGATTTACGCGAACGTCTAAACACAGTATTCGAGGCCACATCCGAGGTGATTCGCCCAAGTCTGTTTGGCGTGGCCATTATTACCATCGTTTACATCCCGATATTCAGCCTAACCGGCGTTGAAGGAAAGATGTTCCACCCTATGGCTGCAACTGTGGTGATGGCCTTATTGTCTGCCATGGTGCTGTCGTTAACGGTGGTGCCTGCTGCTGTTGCGGTATTTATGAATGGCAAAATCAGTGAAAAAGAAAGCATCGTTATCAGCAAAGCAAAATCTGTCTACAAACCCTTGCTTAACCTCGCTTTGAAATTTCGCTGGGCAGTGGTGAGCTTTGCCTCAGTACTCGTTGTGTTTTGTTTATGGTTAGCTTCCACTTTAGGCTCAGAATTTATCCCTCAATTAAACGAGGGGGACATCGCACTGCATGCCATGCGTATTCCAGGTACCGGTCTCGAACAAGCCGTAGAAATGCAGGAAATCCTCGAACAGAGAATCAAATCCTTTCCTGAAGTGGATAAGGTATTTGCACGTATCGGTACTGCCGAGGTAGCTACTGACCCAATGCCACCGAACGTTGCCGATAATTTTGTGACATTGAAGCCACGAAGTGAATGGCCAAATCCCGCCAAAACGAAAACCGAACTCGTTGAGGAAATAGAGCGTTCTGTGGAGAAGCTACCGGGAAATAACTATGAGTTTACCCAGCCGATTCAAATGCGCTTTAACGAGCTGATTTCGGGTGTGCGTGCGGATCTGGGCATCAAGGTGTTTGGCGACGACTTGGACCAACTCGTCATAACGGCCAACGATATCCTAGGCATCGTTAACGCAATTGAAGGCGCGGCCGATGCTCGGGTTGAGCAAGTAACTGGGTTACCTACGCTTTCCGTGATACCGAATCGCACTGCCTTGGGCCGATACGGATTAAATGTTGCCGAACTTCAGGATTGGGTGTCTGCCGCCATCGGTGGCGAATCCGCCGGCATTATCTACGAGGGTGATCGACGTTTTGAATTGGTGGTTCGCTTACCGGAAACAACGCGTCGCGATATCGACCGTTTAAAATTTCTACCGGTACCACTCCCCAATGGAGATTACGTACCACTCGAAGAAGTCGCAACCTTGGATATTTCACCTGCGCCCGCGCAAATAAGTCGCGAGAACGGTAAGCGCCGAGTTGTGGTCACTGCTAACGTCCGCGGTCGCGACCTGGGCAGTTTCGTGAAAGAAGTGCAAGCCAGCATCCGTGAACAAGCGGATATCCCACCGGGATATTGGTTAGATTATGGCGGCACCTTTGAACAACTGGAGTCTGCAAGTCAACGTTTGTCTATCGTAGTACCTATTACTCTCTTGGTGATACTCGGTATTCTCGTTATGGCCTTCGCCTCACTTAAAGATGCCTTGATTATTTTTAGTGGCGTGCCGCTAGCGTTAACCGGGGGCGTCTTGTCGCTATATCTTCGAGATATGCCTTTGTCCATCTCGGCGGGTATTGGCTTTATTGCGCTCTCGGGCGTCGCCGTACTTAATGGCTTAGTTATGCTCGCCTTTGTTCGCGACCTCTGGCATGAAAAAGGCGACTTAATTTTGGCCGTTACCGAAGGCGCAATGATTCGTTTGCGGCCCGTCCTGATGACTGCGTTGGTTGCGAGTCTGGGTTTTGTGCCGATGGCACTTAATACGGGTACCGGCGCGGAAGTTCAGCGACCCCTTGCCACTGTGGTGATCGGCGGCATTATCTCATCAACACTGTTAACGCTACTCGTTTTACCAGTGTTGTATCACTGGCTGCATAAAAACGAAAAAGTGAATCAATAACAATGGAGGAGCCCCTTCTGTGTGAGGGGCCAAACTTATGCAAAATACCATTATCGTTTTTTTGGGCATTTACTTTATTTGCTTCTTTGGGTTCGCCGTTGTATTCAGAAATTTTATTGTTGCAAAAAGAACGGGCGTTAACGCCTTTAAACTTAATCAAAAGGCAGGAGCCGAATCGATTACGGGGTGGTACTTTAAATTTCTACCTCTTGTTTCCATTCTGGTTTTTATTCTCTATAGCTTTCTGCCAAACCTATATCAATCTATCGGGCCGATTGACCTGATGAACCATGCCGCTATTCAGTGGATGGGAATGGGAATAATGGTTGTTTCGCTAGTTTGGGTACTGGCGGCACAATCTCAAATGGGCGCGTCATGGAGAATCGGAATTGATCATGACGCAAAGACAGCGTTTGTCCAAAAAGGTTTATTTAAATATTCACGAAACCCTATTTTTGTCGGGGTGATTTTCATTTCTTTCGGTTTTTTTCTGTTACTCCCCAATCCAATTACGCTAACAATACTTGCCCTTGATATCGCGTTAATTCAAATACAAGTCGCCATGGAAGAAGAGTATTTAACAAAGCAACACGGGGATTCATATAGTGAGTATTGCCAACATGTTCGTCGCTGGCTATAGGTGAAATACCATGCACAATCATGCGTACCACAACTACGAACAACACAATGAAAGTACATCCAGAATAGCCTGGGCATTTTTCCTGAATGTCAGCTTTACGATCATCGAATTTATTGGGGGATGGCTGACCAACAGCACCGCAATCATGGCTGATGCGGTTCATGACCTAGGGGATAGCTTATCGATTGGTCTCGCTTGGATACTGGGTAACCTGAGCGAAAGAGAGTCCACCTCAAGGTTTAGCTACGGTTATCGAAGATTTTCCTTATTGGGCGCACTCATTAATGGAATCGTATTAATTATCGGTTCAATTTGGGTTTTATCTGAAGCAATTCCCAAACTCCTTAACCCCGAAATGCCGGTTATCGAAGGTATGTTCGGCTTGGCCGTCCTAGGGGTTACCGTCAATGGCTATGCAGCGTTTAAACTCTCCAAAGGTAAGTCACTTAATGAGCAGATGCTGAATTGGCACTTACTGGAAGATGTTCTAGGCTGGGTAGCCGTACTGGTAGTCTCAGTCATTTTGATGTTTATCGAGTGGCCCATACTCGATCCTATTCTTTCCATTGCTTTTACGATTTTTATATTAATCAACGTTCTTCGTAATTTATGGGCCACAACTAAACTGTTTCTTCAGGCGACGCCAAATGATGATACGGCCAATACTATTCGTGAATCACTACTGAGTTTTGCGGAAGTCAAAGAGATTCACCATCTACATTTTTGGTCGCTTGACGGGGAACACCATGTCATGACCGCGCATTTAGAATTGAGTAAGCTAATCGAACCAACCCGTCAACTCCAATTAAAAACCGAGATTGCTGACCGCCTATCGGGATTTGGGTTAGAGCACACAACCATCGAGCTGGAGTTCCCCAATGAACCCTGCAGAGACCAATAAATTATGACCAGAACAATCAGCCGCCTTGCTAAAGAGCTGGGTATTAATATTGAGACCATTCGTTTTTATGAACGCAAAGGCTTAATCCAACAACCACTAAAGCCAACAACCGGGTACCGCCACTACCCGAATGAGACGGTCAATCGAATCCATTTTATTAAGCGTGCACAGGAACTAGGATTTACCCTTGATGAAATCGTGCACTTGCTTAGCTTGGAAGACTCGCCGTGCAGCGAGGTCCAAACACTTGCAAACAAAAAGCTTGAAAAAGTGCAGTCCAAAATACTCGATTTACGACGCTTAGAAAATGCACTTGAAGCACTACTCTCTCAATGTCATGAGAATGACGACAAAAGCCATTGCCCCATCATCGATTCATTACAACCCCCGCTATAGCCTTGACTCCGTACCTATGTACGGAGCATACACTTAAGGTAATTCAACCTGAATAGGGGCAAGCGGTGCTCAAAAACAAATCACTTTGGTCAATATTGGCGGGTCTTGGCGCCGCTATCGGCGCTAGCCTTTGCTGTGCTGGACCACTGATATTATTGTCGGTGGGTGTGAGTGGCGCTTGGATCGCCAACCTGGCTAGCCTAGAGCCCTACCGCCCCCTATTTGTCGCCACCGTCATTGTGTTATTTGGCTGGGCAGGCTGGCAATTATTCAAACCAGGCTCAACAGGGAGCGGTGATTGTAAACCAGGGGAAGCATGCGCGATTCCTGAAACACAGAGAAATCGCAAGATCCTATTTGTCGTATCACTAATTGCTGCTATTGGTTTTGTGGCAAGCCCATACTGGATTCCACTATTTGTATAAAAAGGTACCCACATGAAAAAGTTGACCGTCTTTTTATTAAGCGTATTTTCGATCAGCGGCGCATTTGCAGAAGAACAGCTAGTTGAGCTGAGCCTTCCCTCCATGAATTGCGCGGTATGCCCGATCACAATAAAAAAAGCTTTGGAAAAAGTTGAAGGTGTACATTTTGTTGAGGTCACCTACAAAACCAAGCTTGCGACAGTGAAGTTCGAAAACACGGTCACCTCTATTGATGACTTAATCTCAGTAACCACCAATGCGGGCTTTCCATCTACCCTAAAGTCGGAAGCGTCTAATGACTAAGCCACTTGTGACTGACTCAGAAATCACGTGTCCAGAATGCGGCTTTAAGAAAGTGGAAACGATGCCAACGGATGCTTGCCAGTGGTTTTATGAGTGTGAGTCGTGCCACGCGGTGTTAAGCCCCAAGCCAGGAGACTGCTGCGTGTACTGCTCTTATGGAACGGTTCAATGTCCGCCGATTCAATCAAATAAGTCATGCTGTAACTAACAGATCGAGTATCCATCAGAAGTATGATTATCAAACCTCTTGATTCAAGTTCAGCTTCCACTTTATTTAATGCTGATCGTCCCTTTGTACATTTGCATTTGGCAATGAAAGGCGTATTCACCTGCACCTAATGGCGGGATATGGATTTTTGTTGGCTTGTTGAGTGGCAAGGTTTCGCTGATTTCCAGCTGAGGGATCATGAGCGTTTCCGCACAAGGTGATGCATCTTTGCGTAAAAACGTTATGTCATGAGTATCGTTACTATCCATCAAAATATGGGACGGTTTATACACGCCGTTTTCGACAACGACCACCAAGTCATCATCACCCATCTGCTCGGCTTGGGGTTTGTACAACCAAAACCACCAAATAATAAGCGCAATTAAAATCACGCCGGCTATATTGATTATTAACATCTGAACGCTCCTCAGTGTTGCTGTGTATTAGTGTTCTTGGGCTTTAAATAAACGCAATCGATTGGCGTTGCTCACGACCGTGAGTGACGAGAACGCCATGGCCGCCCCCGCAATAACCGGGTTCATCAGAATGCCAAGCACGGGATAGAGAATACCGGCCGCTACCGGCACACCGGCGACGTTATAGACAAAGGCGCCGAACAAGTTTTGCTTGATATTTCTCAGGGTGGCTTTACTCACAGCAATGGCATCCGCCAGCCCATGAAGTGAACCCCGCATCAGCGTGATATCGGCACTTTCAATGGCGACGTCAGTGCCAGTGCCGATGGCAAATCCCACATTGGCTAAGGCCAACGCTGGGGCATCATTGATACCGTCCCCCGTCATGCCCACGACTTCCCCGGCCATTTGAAGCTCTTGTACTTTCTTGGCTTTATCCTCCGGCAACACTTCGGCCACAAACTCTGATATGCCCACCTTTTTCGCTACAGCTTTGGCGGTATCGCGGTTATCCCCCGTGAGCATGATGACGCGAATACCGTTTTTCTGCAGTCGCTGAATTGCCGAGATGGAGTCTTCTTTAATGGGATCGGCGACCGCGATAATGCCGGCCAACTTGCCATCAATTGCGAAGTACATGGGCGTTTTCGCGTCAGCCGCCAACGACTGTGCCTTTTGAACAAAATCGTCTCCCGCCACATTCAAGGTGACGTCCCGTTCATGCATAAGCTTTTCATTACCAAATAACACGCGACGGCCGTCGACTTCAGCCTCGACACCTCTTGCGGTAATCGCGTTAAAGGACGACGCCTTACTTAACTCAATCGCTTTTTCTTGTGCGGTTTCCATAATGGCCAGCGCTAATGGGTGTTCCGAACCCGCTTCAACACTGGCGGCTAATTGCAGCACTTCGAGCTCCGTTCGCCCACTCACGACGACAACATCGGTTACCTTCGGTGAGCCCAGGGTAATCGTGCCGGTTTTATCGAGAATCATGGCGGTAATTTTGGAAGCGGTTTGCAAGGCTTCGCCATTACGAATTAATACTCCGGCCTCCGCCGCTTTACCTACACCGACCATCACCGACATGGGCGTCGCTAATCCCAAAGCACAAGGGCAAGCGATAATGAGTACCGTGGTTGCCGACACGATGGCAAAAGCGATGGCTGGCGTTGGGCCAAAATTGAGCCAAGCTAAGGCACTGATGACAGCAGTAATCATGACGACCGGCACAAAAAACGCTGAAATAACATCGGCCAATCGGCCAATCGGTGGCTTGGAATTTTGGGCGCGCTTCACCATATTAATGATCTGAGCCAACGCCGTGTCTTTTCCTACCCGCGTTGCTCGAAATACAATACTGCCGGTTTTATTGAGTGTGCCGGCGACCACTTCATCACCCTTAGCTTTTTCCACGGGCATGGGCTCACCCGTCAGCATGGATTCATCAATGGCAGTGTGTCCCTCGACCACCTCGCCGTCGACGGGGATTTTTTCGCCGGGGCGGACGCGCACTAGGTCATCCAGCAGCACGTGCTCAATGGGCAAATCCATCTCTTTATCATCACGAATGACGCGCGCCGTTTTCGCCTGCAAGCCGATCAAACGCTTAATGGCTTCACTGGTACGGCCTCTCGCTTTTATCTCCAGTGCCAGGCCTAAATCTATCAAGCCGATAATGATGGCGGTGGCTTCAAAATAGACGTGCCGGGCTTGCGCTGGCACCGCTTCCGGAAAAAACACCACCACCATGGAATACAGCCAAGCGGTACCAGTCCCCAACGCAATTAATGTATCCATGTTGGCGGAATGATTGAGAAATGATTTCCAGGCACCCACAAAGAAATGACGCCCACTGGCGAGTAGGACACCTAGCGTCAAAATACCAATAATCAGCCACACAATACGTTCGGTCGTGGTATTGACACTCATCTCTCCGGTGATCAGAGCGTAGGCCATCAACGGCGCACCCAGAGCCAAAGCAATCCAGGTCTCTCGCATCAATTTTTTGTAGTATGCGAGATCGGCTTGTTCTTTTTCGTCCAACTCATCGGTATCTGTCTCAGCAGAGCTGACTTTGGCGTTGTACCCTGCACGCTCTATTGCCTGGACCAATACGTCACTGGGTGCTGTACCAGAAACACTGACGGTACGTTGCGCAAAGTTCATCTCAGCATGCTGCACCCCGGATACCGCTTTGAGCGCACCTTCGATTTTGCCGACACAACTAGCACATCCCGCACCGTCGATAATGAGCTCTGTAACAACGCAGCTCACTGGTTGTGCCACGCTTGGTTTTTCTGGGTGTTCGGAATGACAATGGCTGTCAGTAACAGTGGATTCACTCATTGCGTTCGCCTCCTGTGGTGTTTTTTGGTAAAGTTTTCAATCAAATGGCAAATCATATGTCCGGTGGGTTCTTCATCCGGCAAACCACTCCACTCGCGCACAGCGGTGCGCATACGATTACGGAGTTCTTCGGTGGCTTTAAATTGCGCTTCGGTTTCCATCAGGCGTTGCTCAATCAGCATTCTCACTACTGGGCAAGGCGCGTTTTGTTTATCCGCCACCGCCAATATTTCGCCGATGTCATTGACCGTAAAACCGAGTGCCCTCGCGCTCAAAATAAAACGCATACGAGCCTGATCTTTAGGGCTGTACTCTTTGTAGCCGTTCGCAGGGCTCTTGGTCGGCGACAAATAGCCCTTCCGGGTATAGAACCGCACCGTTTCAGCGCTGACTTTAAGCATCTTGGCTAAATCTTTGACTCGCATGACGTCACCTGTTTAATCCAAATATTTCAGCTTAGACCCAGGTGTTAAACCTAGGTCTAATCGTTACCACTCACGATAAACCTGTGTCCAACACACAGGTCAAGCCTTATTGATTATGCTTTTCACCCTCCATAGTCATTTTGTGGTGTTTATGGCTCTTTTTTTCTTTGCTTGCATCGACAAGGTCCTCTTGTTTTTCACGGTTAGCGTGTTCACGATGGGTTTTCCCTTGCATCTGAACACCATTGCGCATGGAGTGTTTGCTGACCGTTTGCTTGTCGCTATCACTCGGTGCTGCTTCGTTTTTCTGTTTTTCCATGTATTGCTGGTGCGTCGCTTCTGGCATGGTGGCTTTATGGTGCTTATGCGTTGCTTTGTCTTCAGCAAACGCCAGCGAAGCGTACCCTACAGCCAACGTGGTCAATGACAGAATGGCGAAATGGTTAATGTGTTTTTTCATGATGCTTATTCCTGTATTTTTTTCGTTAATTAAGTGAATTAAAATGTTGATAGATAATCAGCCAAGGCTTCAATCTCTTCATCCGATAACGGCATTTTTGGCATCGGCGAGGCCGGATTATTAAATTGAGGGTTTTTTAATTTCTGAAGAAAAAACGTTTTTCCTTTATCCGCTATTGTCGTGTCCAAAGCAGGCCCCACTGTCCCACCTTTCCCGTTAACACTGTGGCAACCCTGGCAACTGTATTTGTTGAACAGTGCTTCACCATTTAAAACGTGGGCTCCCTCTTTAGCGCTAGCGCTTTTGGTCTCACCCTTTTTCACGAGAGTAATGAACGCCATCACGGCATCGGTTTCTTTGCCAGTTAAGTGCGCTTTTTCACGCATGTGCGGCATAATGACGGCCCACTCTTGCAATGAAAATTCATCAAGTGAACGTGCGTTATGGCATCGGGCACAATTGTTGTTGAACACTTCCGCGCCGTTGATCGGTGAGGGTTCAGCGCTTACCCAAGATGCGCTAAACATCAATAAAAACAGGATCGACCAGGAAGCTGGTGATAAAGGAGTGCGATTTATAAGTTGTTTCATAGTGGTCTCTCCTAGAAGCCATAGCTCAATTGAATGGCAAAACGTTGATCGTCTTCTCCCTCTTCGAGATCGGTATCGTCATAGGCAACTTTGATCACCGAGCGGGCATCCAACCAGTAATTCACTCCGACCATCCAACGACTGGCTTTTGCCAGCTTATTGGTTTCGGCGTACTCGAGTACCAACTCCGTACCCGAAAGCGATGGCCAAAGTTTTCCCGTTTGAAAAGTGCTCTGCAGATACCAGCCATCGCGTTTGAAGGTATGAATTTCACTCTCGCCTTCTTCTTCCTCGCGCCCATCCGTTTGCGTTTCGATGTACTCTCCGCGCAGCAGGTAATGTGAGCCAATCAGATTGATATCGATACCCTGGGCACGAAAGTCCAATGACTCCTCTTCGTCGTAGCTAGCGCTATAGTAAGATGCGCCGAGTTCGAGGCCCGGCAGCATGGCGTAAGCGACGCGACCACCAAATGCCTTGTCTTTATTGTTGTCACCACTGGTGGCCTCAAAGGCAAGTTCAGGCAGCTCAGCGTGATCACTCTCTTCCTCTTGATGCTCATCCTCAACCGGCTCTTCGGCATGATCGTCGGCCTCCACTCCAGGACCATTGGTACTGTAGAGATCGATAAATATCTTTTGATGGCCACCCAAAACAATGGTTTGCTGAACAGCGACGCCAACATCACTCAATATCGGTAACAATGCCTCCATTGCCTGGTTGCTGCCGTGCGATCCATAAATACCAGGGGTCCACGGCGAACGATTGATCCAGCTTGGGTGAATGTTTGGCCCGAATTGACCAAAAGGAACCAAAAACTTACCGGCTGTGAGCGTGGTGGTATCAGTAAGAAAATAATGCAAATCGGCGTATTCCAGTTCAACTTCGGTTTCGCCTTCTGCATTTAGACTGATCTCCGTTTCAGCTTCGACATGAATTTTGTCACTTAGACTAAATAAAAATATCGGCACGAAACGTGCGCTATAAGCACTACTGTCCTGAAGCTCGCTGGTTTCGTATTTCACTTCACCGTAACCGCTAAGTACGAATCGCGCGCTATCAATTTCACTGGCATTTGCAGCTGATAACGAAGACGCAGCGACGGTTATCGCCGCCAAATATTTAACAGGCATTGAATATCTCCCCTTACATGCCGGCGCAATATTGCACATGCACAAAAAAATGAAAAAATAATATTGGTATAAAGAGGGAGGGTAAAAATGTTGTCGCGTCAGCTTCACATGCCGCGGTAAACACATGCACGGGAAGAGGTTTTATTTTCCAGATAACATTTTTGGAAACGACAGACGGATTTGCCCTAGGTTAGGCAAAAATGGGAGGACGAATAAGAGACTGATCGTGTGCAGCCAATACATAAGTGTAATGAGCTGTAGGTTCAAAGACAGAAAAGCTTTTAAGCATTACCCCGAGCCCCATGTGGGTTACGGCATGGCACTGACAATGGCTCATATCTCCATTTAAACAGGGGCTGCAGTCATGCGTGGACATCACTTTTGTAGCAGCGTGATGGTCATGCGCTGACGTTTCGTGAGTGTCAATGCTATGATGCTTTTCTTGCACCATTTGGCCTAGGTTGTTTTCAATGGAAGCATGATCATGAGAACTATGATCATGCGAATCGTTTGCAGGTGAACAAGCAAACGCAAGCGATAGTAGGGGCTGGCTGAGCAGCACCCAGACTAACACTATCGCTTTAAATCGCTTGCTTGTCATAGTCTCACCAAGAATATTAGCTTTCGCTATTGTAAACGGTATTATCTCAATTTTGAGCTTTCATTATATTGGCTTAAGTCAATCAGATTAGACCTAGGAGTTATTTTTAGCCTTGCATAAAACCAACTCAAGCATGTGTTTTAAAATCAATCGCCATTCATCTCTGTAGAAACGGAACCCACAAAATATCTCAAACCTTTTCGGCACACCAATAAATCTAAGCGAATGAACATCGAAGATGTATTACTCTATTCGCGAATAGTTCCCCGTATAGGAAAACAACGACATTTTCCCCAGTGTAAATATCAGTGCGAGTGACCACTATGGCCGCCACTATCTCTTGGCGTATAACCTGTAGTTCCACAAGCGCTCAATGTACCAACAATCCCTAAAATCATAAGCCCCAATAAAATATATTTTTTCATCGTATTCTCAATTGATTAATAATGTTATCGCGACATTGCACCGTCACGCTATTTTACGCTATCCAATAGTTTGTTTACTTGCTTAAGAAAACGATCGCTTGATTTTAATGTACGATCCAGCTCCTTAAAATAATCTATCTCCGAATCTTTATTTATGCACCGGCGCATGGAAGAGTCCGACGCAAGCTCGTTTCGCAACAAGAGCAATCTCGATCGAATTGAATTTAGCTGATCCTCCAAATTATTTTTCATCTCCCTAGAACCATCCCCAGGGTCAAAATCTGATTGATATGCATTTAGGTGTTCCGTACTCTTCCTTAATTCACGATTCGGATCTTCGCCATTGTGTGCATAAGCTGCCCCAGAAGAAACTATTAAAAATAGGGCTATTGGTATTAATTTCAATCTCTCTTTCATGATAATGCTCATTGTTCTTAAAAAATGGCTACCCAAACCAGCAACTAAGCGGATAGCTAATATCAGGAGATGGAGTCATCTTTAATGATGCCCATCACTTTTCACTTTGTTCTCGTGCGGTAATTATTTGGTATTGCTCTGCACTTAGATCAGGTAAGCGCTGAAGAAATGCCACCATTGACCAAATGCGCTCATCGTCATGGCCTGGTCCCCAAGCAGGCATTCCCGATGCCTTAATACCATGTTTGATTATCCAAAATTGACGCGATGCTGTTTCCGCTTCACTTAGTTCATGCGAGTGACCATGCTCGTCATTTTTATTGCTTAGGTTCGGCGGTTTTGGATACAACCCCATACTGAAATCAGATTGAACTTTTCCGGGCTTCAAGTGACAGCTAGCGCACATGTCGTTGTAATCTGCTCCGCCGGCCAGCAAGCGATCGGGATCACTCAAATTGCTTGGAGGGACAATATCTTTCGCCGCTCGACTAATCGACTGCTCTCGCAATGTCTCCAGCAACCAATAGGTTAATTTATTATGTGGAACGTCTGCCCCCATCGGATATATTCCCGAATATATAAATACAACACCGCCAATAAAAACAGCAAAGAAAAATATTGCAGTGTATTTAATGATTTTCATAGATATCTCTTTTTATACAAATAAACAGCCATGCGATCTAATTATCCGAAAAATATAAACGGCCTAAAAAATTATTCAAACAGGTCAGTGGGTGCCATTCTCATGGGATGACGATTCATCACTTTTATTAGATAAATCTTCTTGATGATCATGAACATGGTTTTCGTTGGCTTCGCCAGCACCCTTTGTACTGTTCGATTGGTCATGTTTCATCTTACCCATACACTTTTTCATCATCGCTAGCATAACAGGATCATTCATATCCATTTTACTGTGGTCCATTTTTTCCATTGGTGCACAATCTAGCTTTGCAGCTTGTTCCATATGCTCTTTCGGATCGTGCGCTAACGTGGACACTGTGTACAACGTACTTGAAAATATTAGACATAATGTGACGATGTTCTTTTTCATTTTTTAAATCCTCTAATTAAAAATATTGCTTACTTTTTTACAACTAAAGCCAAAAACGCAAGCCCGCGATATAACGTGTTTCAGAGCTTGCCTCACCAGCAGAGCGTACAAAGTCGGCTGTATTGCCAAACATTTTTGTTCGTTCAACGCCGACATACGGTGCAAACTGTCGAGAAAATTCATAACGCAACCGTACACCGAATGCTGATGAAGAAAGGCCTTGCCCAACACCGTTGAATTCATCGTCTTTACCGTAGCCGGTTATTTCAGCGCGAGGCTGAAGTATCAGTCGCTGTGTAAGCATCAACTCGTATTCGGCCTCTACAGCGAGCGCGGTTCTACCATCAACATCAACGTAGCCCACCACATCCAACTCAAACCAATAAGGCGCTAAACCTTGTACTCCGACGGCCAGCCATTGTCTGGACTCGCCCTCTTCAGCACTGTCAACTCGAACGCCTATTTGGGTATCCCAAAAAGTGGATGTTGCATGACTCCAAAGAATATCTGTTTGACTTTCTTTTAGTGTACCCCTGTCAATATCACCCTCCGCCTTAACAACCAATCGATCGTAAGTTGTGCCGACCCAAGCTTGCACATCATAAAGACTTGCTTCACTGTCGTATTCAAATCGATTGGCGAGAAGCGATTTGAATACATGTTCATCAGCGAGTTTTAATTGTCGTGGTCCCTTCAGCGCATACGGCCCCTCGGTGAGTGTGTATCCTCCAGAATGCGCGTGAGGATCACGGGTATTGGAAACATTACGCTCCATATTCATTTCGCTAGCCATTGTTCCGGTAGCACCACTCGAATGCTGCTTGGGTGCCTCCGTCGTTTCTTCAGCCGCAGGTTCACTTTCATGGCCCATTTTACTGTGGTCCATTTCTTCTTCGTCCTCTTTTTCCTGATTCATTGCATCATGGCCCGAATGTTCTTGAGCGAGAAGCAGCGGACTTAATAACGATAAAGCTCCCACGAGAAAAGACGTTTTAATGATTACTTTAATTTTCATGGTACTCATGACACCACCACTTCGCGGAACATGCCTGCATCCATATGAAAAAGTAGGTGACAGTGCCATGCCCAACGCCCGAGATCGTGCGGTGTCGTTACGAAGCTTATCCTCTGAGCTGGCTGAACAGGAATCGTGTGTCTGCGAACCAGCGGCTCACCTTTATCGTTTTCCAGATCACTCCACATTCCGTGCAAATGCATTGGGTGGGTCATCATGGTGTCGTTTTGCAAAATGACGCGCACGCGTTGACGGTGCTTCAGATGCACCGGCGTGCTTTTGCCGAACTCTAAGCCGTCAAAGGACCAGCTATAGCGCTCCATATTACCGGTGAGATGCAGTTCGATTTCACGCTCGGGTATGCCACTATCAAGAATGCCATCGCGCGATCTCAGGTCGGATAGCGTCAGCACTCGCCGACCATTATTACGTAAACCAACGCCCGGATCGTCGAGGCTGGTGCGAGGCATATCCACACGCATATCGACAGAAGGACCAAATTCCGTGCTGGCATGACGCACGGTTTGTGAGGGCATTGCTAAAGGGTTTTGATGTGTGGAATGAACGCTGTGGTCCATCGCCATGCCACCGTGATTCATACCCGGCATGGAATGACCCATCGCCGCGTGATCCATCGCAGCGCCGTCATCACCGTGAGACATCGAACCCATCATATCCTTCATCTCAAGCCACTCAACGGGGTCGAGGTCTGGAATTTCTGCGCTAAGGCCTCGCTCGGTCGCTAATGTTCCACGCGCATACCCTGTTCTATCCATGCTCTGTGCAAAAACCGTATACGCATCGTCTTTAGGCTCCACCAAAACATCATAAGTTTCACCGGGACCAAAACGAAATTCGTCAACGCTGACTGGTTCGACATTTTGCCCATCTGCTTGCACAACCGTCATTGCCAACCCTGGAATACGAACATCGTAAAAGCTGTTGCTCGCGGCGTTAATAAACCGCAGCCGAATTCGCTCGCCCTTCTTGAAAAGACCGGTCCAATTTCCGGCAGGTGTGGTGCCATTCATCAGATACGTCAGTGTTGATGCGGATAGGTCGGCCAAATCCGTAGGATTCATACGCATTTGATTCCACATCCGTCGCTTTTGCATGGCGTCTTTTATCCCGCCATTTGAAGCGTCACGTAGAAAATCTATAACCGTTGGCTGGTTGAAATTATAAACGTCACCCTGGATTTTCAATTTACTGAAGACCCGCATCGGGTCCTCATCAGTCCAGTCGGATAGCTGCACCACATAATCCTGGTCTGATTGAATGACTTCTTTTTCACGGGGCTCAATAATCAGGGCACCATACATCCCTGTCATCTCCTGGAACCCACTATGAGAGTGATACCAATATGTACCACTTTGCTGGAGCGTGAACCGATAGACAAACGTTTCACCCGGCGCAATACCTCTAAAACTGATGCCCGGAACGCCATCCATCTGAAACGGAAGAATAATCCCATGCCAGTGAATCGATGTAGGCACTGATAGTCGGTTTGTTACGCGAATCGTGACGTCATCCCCTTCACGCAGACGGATCGTTGGCGCAGGAATTGACCCATTAATTGTAGTGGCTAGACGAGTCACACCCGTGAAATTCACCGGCGACTGCCCAACCACTAAATCTATCTCGGAACCTTGTAATACAGGTGCAGAACCTGAGCGAGTGTGGGGCGACAACTCCCCAGCCTGCAAAACACTTGGCATTGCCGCCAGGACGCCGCCAAGCGCTAGTCCCTTAACAAAGCGCCGACGTGGCAACATAAGGTCAGTCATATCGGAATCACTCATACATCACTCTCGAACTAAACAATGCTATACACCATACTGCTTCAAGGCTTTCACACACATGACCCAAAGATGACAATTCTGTAATCTTGCCGTCACCTTGTTGTTGGTTAGATTTGACATACTATATGCTTGGGATATTGAGGAGCGGCATGCGACTTTTAATAGTAGAAGATGAACAAAAGACTGGCGATTACCTGAAACAAGGATTGAGTGAAGCTGGGTTCCTCGTGTCGCTTGCGAGGACTGGACTCGATGGACATCATTTGGCTATGACTGAAGAATTCGACCTTTTGATTCTTGATGTCATGCTTCCGGACGTGGATGGTTGGCGAATTCTTCAGTCAATACGCGAATCGGGGCAAAAGACACCCGTGCTTTTTCTGTCAGCCCGAGACAATGTCGACGACCGAGTTAAAGGATTAGAGCTTGGCGCAGATGACTATTTGGTTAAACCCTTTGCCTTTGTAGAAGTTTTGGCGAGAGTTCGTACACTGCTGCGTCGAGGTCAAGCTCCTGCAATAGTGGATCAGCTTCAAATTGGCGATTTAATACTGGATATTCCTCGACGACGCGTTACACGACAAGGAAAGAAAGTTAACTTAAGTCACAAAGAGTTTTGCTTGCTGGAATTATTGGTTCGCCGACAAGGTGAGGTACTCACGCGCTCACTCATCGCCTCCCAAGTGTGGGACATGAACTTTGATAGTGACACGAACGTGATTGATGTCGCCATTCGCCGCTTACGCAAGAAAGTGGACGAAGGTTTTGACGTTAAGCTTATCCATACCATAAGAGGAATGGGCTACACCCTAGACTTGGAACACAATGATGACTAGCCGTTCACGACGACCGCTCTCTCTGACGCTGCGCGTGCTGTTTTTTGTTGCTACCGCATTTGGTGTAAGCCTAGCAGTGATCAGCCAATTATTACTTTCTTCCATAGAGCATCATTTCATCGAACAAGATGCGGGCGAAATTAATGTGATGGTTAACTCGATTAAAAAAGCACTTCACCAATCGCCCACTGACACACTCAAGAATCAAGAAGCACTCTCTCAAGCGATATCCGGACATCATGGCGTTTATTATCAAGTCGAACGTAATGGCGTCGTGCATTACAGTTCATCAGACATAGATTTTCGTCCGCCGACCACGGACTTTCCTGTGGTAAAAAATATTACGGCAAGCACCATGCAAACATGGAGAAATAAGGATAGAGGGTATCGAGGCATCGTGACTCTGATAACCATCGACAAAAACCAATATCGTATTACCAGTGCTATCGATCGAGATTTTCACCAAGGCTTTCTCAAAAAATTTACGCAAAGTGTCGCGTTGATTCTATTTGGCGCCGGTATTCTTACTTTATTCGCGGCTTGGCTGGGCGTTCATCAAGGGCTGAAGCCTCTACGAGGACTAAGTGATCAAGTGGATTTTATCCAGACCGATAAATTAGATTCTCGGCTCGATATGCACTCAGTCCCTGTAGAGTTGAAACCGCTAGTTCAATCGTTTAACCATATGTTAACGCGTATTGAAGAGGGGTTTATTCGACTATCCTACTTCTCTGCTGATATCGCCCATGAATTAAGGACACCGCTGACCAATATTGTGACACAAACGCAAGTGGGGTTAAGTAAAGAAAGAAGAGCTGAAGACTACCAAGAACTACTGTATTCTAACCTCGAAGACATGGAGCGACTGAGCAAAATGGTGAGCGATATGCTGTGGCTTGCCAAAAGTGAAAACGGACTAATTACCCCAACCTTCGGGCCAATCAATCTCCAACAAGAAGTTCAGTCGCTTTTCGATTTTTTCGAAGCGCTCGCAGAAGATACTCACATCACCTTGGCGATCTCTGGCGACGCCTCCAACATATCGGGTGACCGAGAATTATTACGACGAGCATTGACCAACTTACTATCGAACGCCATTCGGCATACGCCAGCAGGAAAAACTATTCACGTAACTCTCGTTGATACTGACAACGATATGGTGAGCATTTCGGTCACGAATGAAGGCAGTACGATTTTAACGGAACATTTGGAGTGTATTTTTGATCGATTTTATCGTGTCGACCCTTCTCGACAACGACACGGTGACGGTACAGGGTTAGGACTCGCCATTGTTAGAACCATCGTTGAAGCTCACAAGGGTGTAATTCACGCACAATCCAATAGCCATTCCACGACATTTACCATACATCTTCCCGTCGATGGCCTTTCTCACTAAAATAAATCAAAAGGACAAAATATGTCTCAAGAAACTGAACGATCAAGTCATTATAAATCGGATAGTTTGTCTTTATGGGGCACTGCAATACGTCAATGATCGGCGCGGGTATTTTAGCGCTTACCGGTCAGATCGCCGAGATGACCGGCCCACTTTTTCCATTGGCCTTTCTGGCCGCAGGCGCCTATTCCTACATTAAGATATCGTCTGCTTACCCCTCCGCCGGAGGCATAGGCATGTATATTCATATAGCTTATGGTCACAGTTTGCCCACGGCCTTCAATGCACTATTAATGTACTTTTCAATGGTGATTGCTCAAAGTTTTCTCGCACGAACATGCGGTTCATATAGCATGCCTGCAACAATTACGATTCTTACCCGAAAACCAAGACAGAACGACACTTAACCCCGAAGTCACAAAGTTAAGTGCAGCCACAAACTACTTATTTTTCTGCGATATCGTATATTTTCACATCCCCATCCAGCACTTTTGCTGTAGCGTAATGTTCATTTACTATAGTTAATATTTTTACGGTCCCGACTTCGACTAGCTCGTAATCCGACTCTCCGTCTTCGACCACATCTTTTCTAAACGTTGATCGCACAACACGAAACACATCCCCCTCACTCGCGCCTTCTCGACTGCCGATACACATCGTTATTTTCCCATCTTCAACATCCACAATCTGACCTTTCATTAGGGCTTTATGATAGGTCTGCGAGCTACATGCGCCCAATGCAATAATAACGACTAAAACCACACTTGAAAGTAACATTTTATTTTTCATTTATTCATTTCCTTTTTTTGTTAAAAACTAGCTAGGTGCATAGTTAAATGCACCTAGCTTGGTTGCTACGAGACACGTTTTTTCCACATAAAATAAACTGCGGGCAAAACTAGTAGTGTTAAAAATACAGCGCTCACCATACCGCCGACCATCGGTGCTGCAATACGGCTCATTACTTCTGAACCTGTGCCGCTCCCATATAAAATTGGGAGCAAGCCTACAATCACAGCCGCTGCAGTCATCATTACCGGTCGAACACGAAGTCCTGCTCCATCGGTAACAGCCTGACGCAGCTCATCCAAGGACAAAGTCTCTCTATCTGACTGTTCTTTAGCACGATGCCATGCTTGATTGAGGTACACCAACATGATTACACTTATTTCCACGGCTACGCCTGCTAGTGCAATAAAACCAACCCCTACCGCAATGGAAAAGTTGAAGTTTTCCCAGTACATGAGCCAAATACTGCCAATCAATGCAAAGGGTAGGGTGCCCATTAAAATTGCGACCTCAATAAAACTTCGGAAGTTTATAAACAGCAAAATGGCAATAATGGCCAACGTCAAAGGAATAACGTAATTTAATTTTTCTTTGGCTCTTTCCATATATTCAAATTGACCCGACCAACCCACTGAATACCCCGCGGGCAAATCAAGTTGTTCTGCTACGATTTTTTGAGCATTTACGACGTAGGTGCCGACATCGATGCCATCAATATCAACGAACGTCCACCCATTGATCCGGGCGTTTTCACTTTTAATTCCTGGAGGTCCGTCGGCAATGTTGACATCAGCAACATCACCCAAGGCAATCCTCTCACCTCTGGCGGTGACAATAGGAAGCAAAGCAAGTTGCTGTGGAGAATCCCGATAGGACTGGGGGTATCGTATATTGACTGGATAGCGTTCAAGCCCTTCTACCGTTTGGGTAACGTTCATACCACCAATAGCGGATGCAATAACTTCCTGCACATCAGCGATATTCAATCCATAACGAGCCGCTTTAGCGCGATCAATATCCACATTAAGATATCGTCCGCCAGCAACACGCTCAGAGTAGACCGACGCTGTGCCTTCTACATCTTTGAGTATCACCTCTAACTGCTTGCCGATATCTTGGATAACCGATAAATTCGGACCGGCGATTTTTATTCCCACGGGGGTTTTAATACCGGTTGCCAGCATGTCAATGCGGGTTTTAATGGGCATTACCCAAGCGTTTGTAACACCGGGTAGTTTTACTAGAGCATCAAGTTCCTTTTTCAACGATTCGGTAGTGACCCCGTCGCGCCATTCACTTTGTGGCTTTAGTTGTATGAACGTTTCAATCATCGTCAGTGGAGCGGGATCAGTAGCGGAATCTGCTCGCCCTATTTTCCCAAATACTGTTTTAACTTCCGGCACGCTCGCGATTAATTTGTCGGTTTGCTGCAACAGCTCTCGGGCTTTACCAATTGAAATACCGGGGTAAGTGGTGGGCATGTACATCAAATCCCCCTCATCCAATGGCGGGATAAATTCACTGCCGATCTTTCCGAGCGGCCACATCACTGTAGAAAGGAGCAATACAGCGATAACCAGCGTCATTTTCGGAAAAGTGAGGACCTTTTTCAGTACTGGTATATAGACGGCCGTAAGAAAACGATTGATCGGGTTCTTATGTTCGGGCAATACTCGGCCCCGAATAAAGTAGCCCATGAGAACAGGGACCAAAGTGATTGCGAGTGCAGCCGACGCCGCCATGGCATAAGTCTTGGTAAATGCCAGCGGACTAAACATCCGACCTTCTTGCGCCTCAAGCGTAAACACTGGGACAAAACTCACCGTAATAATGAGCAAACTAAAAAATAAAGCGGGACCGACTTCTGACGCGGATTCAGACACAATTTGCCAGCGGTTTTCGTTTGTCAGTGGTGTTTTTTCCATATGTTTGTGCATATTTTCAATCATGACGATAGCACCATCGATCATCGCGCCAATGGCAATCGCGATCCCTCCGAGCGACATGATATTGGCGTTAATGCCTTGAGCGTGCATGATGATAAACGCCGTCAAAATACCCACCGGCAAACTGAATATTGCCACCAGGGATGAGCGAATATGAAAAAGGAAGGCCATACATACGAGCGCGACAACAACAAACTCTTCAAGAAGCTTATGCCATAGGTTTTCAACCGCACGCTCAATCAAACCGGAGCGATCGTACACCGTGACAACCTCTACGCCTTCAGGCAAGCCTTGTTTCAATTGCTCGAGCTTAGCTTTGACACCATCGATGGTGGTCTGGGCGTTTTCACCAAAACGCATGACCACAACACCACCTACTGTTTCACCCTCGCCATTGAGTTCGGCAATTCCTCTGCGCATTTGCGGTCCGAGACCGATATCCGCAACGTCCTTCAAAAGTAATGGAGTGCCATTTTCATTGACACCCAACGGAATGTTGGCCAAATCCTCTTCACTCTGTAAGTAGCCCGAGGCACGCACCATGTACTCGGCTTCAGCCATTTCAACGACCGATGCACCGACCTCTTGGTTTGCCCGTTTAATCGCCATCTGAATATGAGACAAGGGAATACCAAAAGCCCGTAATTTCTCTGGGTTTACTGTCACCTGGTATTGCTTGACCATACCTCCAACGGCCGCGACTTCTGAAACACCCGGCACCGTCTGAAGTTCGTATTTTAAAAACCAATCCTGCAAACTTCGCAGCTGGCTCAGGTCGTGTTTTCCCGTTCGATCAATAAGTGAGTAGATATAGACCCAGCCCACACCAGTGGCATCAGGGCCTAGTTGAGGTTTCGCCGCTGGGGGTAACGAGGGCGCTACCTGACTCAGATATTCCAAGACGCGGCTTCTCGCCCAGTAAAGATCCGTTTGCTCATCAAAAATGATGTAAACATATGAATCGCCAAAAAAAGAGTAACCTCGTACCGTCACGGCGCCAGGTACCGACAACATGGCCGTCGTGAGCGGGTAAGTCACCTGATCTTCAACCACCTGAGGCGCCTGCCCAGGATAAGACGTTTTGATAATGACCTGTACGTCACTAAGGTCGGGAATCGCATCCACAGGCGTACGCTTTAAAGAAAATAACCCGACCCCAACGAGTATGGCGGTCGCCAGTAAGACAAAAAAACGATTGCCAACGGACCAACGAATAATGGATTCAATCATGCTTTACTCCCCGTCACCTGAGTGCTGTTGGTGATTGGAGTGATCCATCTTTGAGTGATCAACCGCGTTAGTTTCCATGCCATTGTGGTTCATTTGTGAATGGTCCATTTCTTCATGATTCATCTGGCTGTGATCCATTTTAGAATGATCCATCTCACCGTGACCCATCTGGCTGTGATCCATCTCACCGTGATTCATCTGGCTGTGGTCCACCTTCTCTTCCTCCTCCGAAGACATGTCCTCTTCAATTCCGCCATTCATAATATGCGTACCCGTCATTTCATACTGGCCGTTGTCGAGCTTGGTGATTTCCATGTGCAGCTGAGTACCGGGTGTTAACGCCTCAAAATTCACTTTTGGATTAACCTGAAAATCCATGGTCATTTCTGGCCATCCCCAAGCGTCAATCGCTTCATGCTTGACAGTCACCATTCGATGATCAGGCATTACGCTCTCGATCGTGGCGGCAACCCACACTGAGCTGGGCTGATCTTCGCCATGATGCATTCGTTTAAAGTCTGAGGTTTTGCTAGACTCGGAATCGAGTAAGAACTGGGCCGATGTCACTACCCTATCCCCTTCGCTCACGCCTTCGATGATTTCAGCAATTGACTGATCTTCACGCCCAACTTTGACGGCAATCGATTTGTAACTACCCTCTCCCAAGGCCAATACAACCCGGTCTTGACTGCCGGTACGAATAAGTGCTTCCCTTGGGATGACAAGTAATTGCTCAGCACTATCGGAGTGCACAGCAACTTGCGCAAACATATTGGGTTTGAGCGCAAAATCTGGATTTTCAAAACGAAGGCGAAGACGCACTGTGCGTGTTTTGCTATCGAGTGTTGGGTAAATATAATCCACCTGACCTGACCAGGTTTTACCCGGCAGGTAGTCCAAGTTCATCGTGACAGGATCGCCGGCTTTAACCAGGGCCGCCTGGCGTTCAAAGATTTCCGCGTCTACCCATACTTGATCCAATGCGCCGATACTGAGCATCGTTGTGCCTGGCTTAACGTAAAAGCCTTCTCGAATATTCAGGTTATCAACCACGCCGGTTTGGGGGGCGTAGAACGTCACTGTTTGCTGAATTTTTAAGGTCTGCTTCAGCGCTTTAATGGAGGCCGCTGGAATTTGTAAGGCCTTAAGCCTGTCTTCCGCTGCTTGAATTAAGCGTGTATTTTTTCGATTAAGTGCGAGCACCAGCTCTTCCTGCGCATTGACTAATTCCGGCGAATACAGCGAATACAAGGGCTCGCCTTCTTGCACCGGATCACCGGCTGCCTTAACAAATAATTTTTCCACCCAACCGGAGACACGGGGATGGATGTGGATCAGCTTGTCTTCATCGTATTTAACATATCCGACGGTGACAATTTCAGTATGAAGTGGCTGACGCTCAACCAAGCCGGTACGAACCCCCAAATTATTAATCACATCGGGCGATATGCTGATCGTACCGGGCCCTTCGTCATTCGCCTTTTCACCACCTTCGTAGACGGGAATTAGGTCCATGCCCATGGGCGATTTACCAGGTTTATCTCGGCGGTAATTGGGGTCCATTGGGGCCACCCAATACAGTGGTTGTTTTTCCGTTGAGGCGGATTTCCCGCTATTGGTTTCTCCTCCTCCTGCAAATATCAACGTAAGCGCAATACCTGCGACGAGGCCCCCAATTGCAGCCGCGATAGAAATGGGAGTGAGTTTTTTTGAGTTATTCATGGTCAATTAGCTCTCCAGAAGCACTGGACACATCGGTCAGTACTGCGCTATTTTTGTTGTGAGAGGGATTCAGGAAGTAGTTCAGCTGCGCAACGATTTTGTGAATGTCGACTTCGACATTCAGTGCCTCAATACGCGCATTGAGTTCGGCAATGCGTGCACGAACCACTTCGGCAAAATCACCGTCGTCGTGGGTGTAGGCTGTCAATGAAGCCTCCGCCTGCTCAGACATTTCTTTCAAAAGCCGTGAGCGGTAGAGTTCTCGTCGTTCGAGTAAGCGGCGGTACTGACTTTCGGCGGTTTCAAAGCCTGAACGCAATTGACGTAGCACCAAGGTACGTTCGGTTTTAATAGCTTCGCGTTCTGCGACTGCCGCTTGTACTTGTTTGTCTTGACGCTTACCGGTGAATAGCGGTACATCCAAACTCACCCCAACAGAGAAAAAATCGGCTCGATCATTACCCATTGGATCGGCATCACGATACCCATAACTAGCATTGATTCCCCATTGTGGCTTATAGCTTTGCTTCGCCAGTTTCACTCCCGATTCTTCGGCGCTGATTTTCTGGTCAACACTTCGAATCTTTGGGTGCGCCATCAATATTTGTGCGAGTTTTTGAGCCCTTATGCCTGTCTCAATTTCATTAATCAGGGGATCCTTGAGATGTCCAGTTCCCAAATTTTTCGGCATTTCGATAGCCAGTTCATAGCTGGAATCTGCCAACCACTCCCCCAATTGTGCCAATTGCGATTCCCGTCGTTGTCTTAGCATCGTCAAACGGTCTTCCAAACGGGTCAATTCAAGCTGTGCCCGAATCAGATCTTGCTGCCGAGTTCGTCCAGATGCCGTGGTGTAACTCGACTGTGCCACATCGACAAGATGCTCGAACAAGCTTCGATCTTGCTCTATTAATGCGATGGTCTTTTGAATGCGATACACCTCCAGCCAAAGCTGAGCCACTGTCACCGACACTTGCGCCCTTCTATCCTCCCGAACAAGCGGCTGCATTTGGCTCATTTTTTCTAACTTTTCCTGCCGCAGGGCCAGTGTCTTGCCCCGCGGAAACATTTGGCTAACACCCACCTTAAACTGCGTCATTCCTTCCTGAGAAAAATCGAAGCTATCGATAGGTAAATTAGCAATCCCGAGACTGACTGTCGGATCGGGAAGTGTACCCGCACTAATACTCAAAGACTCTAAGCTTTCCTCACGAAACCGGCTCCCATCGAGCCATGGGTCCTGTGATTGTGCTTTTTCGATGGCCTCCAGCAAACTGTATTGCTCAGCATGCAAATCGACTGAAATGCCGCTCCAAACTAGCACGAGCGCCACGCACAAAGGGCGTATTTTGTATTGTGAATTGCCGATCATTGATGTTGCTCCTCAAGGGACGCGACTTCGGCATATACCTCGGTAGTACCGTCCTTTTTCACCAGAATCACACTATATGGGTTAAAACGATCGCCCATTTCCATTCCCGGACTTCCGGCAGGCATACCAGGCACCGCCAATCCAGCGGCGTTTTCCGGCGGTTTAGCTAAAAAAGCCTTAACAAACTTTGCAGGAATATGCCCTTCAAAAAAGTAGCCATCTGCACTCACTCCGGTATGGCAAGATTGCATATTGGCGGGAATACCCAGCTTTTTCTTAATGCTATCAAGCGAGTTTTGATTTCGAACGGTGGTGTTAAAGCCTGATTCCTCAAGATGAGTGACCCACTTACCACAACACCCACAGGTTGGACTTTTGAAGACTTCAAGCGCACTTCCTTCCTGCGCCTTTGGCGCCTCAGACGCAGAACAGGCAGCCAATACGGCAAAAACAAATAGAATTAGACTTTTGGATAAAAGATTCACGAGAATACCCTTGATATTCGGCTCCATTAATCGGAGCATGAAATTTTTGAGGGCAAATGCCCCCGCTAACGGTCCGACTGTAGACGGACTAATCCTGTGTTAGCGGAGAATTGGGGGACGATAGAGGGAGCTGGATAGTTTTGCGACTAAACCCAAGTTAACATTCTGACTTTGCATTTGACGCACGTTAAATACAGGAGTGTTCAGGCTGCCGACTAGTGCGCTGGCGGTGTGACAGCCCATCATAGTACAGCCATCCTCACAACAATCTGCTGGGGTATTATCGCTGTGGGGTTTGACCGACTTATCGTGGTCACCATGACACCCGCTCATCATTTGGTCAGCAGGAGCGGATGCTGGATTATCCATAGTACCGACAAACGCTAACGACTGGACCGAATAGGCCAGTAGCGCGATGAACACCCAAAGAAGGCGCCTTTTGTTGGTATATTTTGAAGTCACACATCAACCCAAATTAAGATCAATCTCTACATAGGATAACCCAATTACATAATGGTTCAAACCTACACTTAAGAGCTTGACCCAAATCAAAACCGGGCGATTCAGTATGATTGTGCTCTGAGGTCCGGCAAGGGAACGAATGAGGTGGATTAGATACACATAGTCATTGGATTGATTTGGCTAGGTCTAACTGCGCCTAGCACGCTGTAACTGTGCATGGAAAGTGAAGCTCCGTTTTCAGCGGATTTTGAGAGCATTACGTCAAGCCCTTCATGAGGGTCGGCACCGATGACACGACAGTACTCTACAAATTCTAAAAGCTCAATCTTGCGGCGATCCTGCTCCATCTTACCGATCACAGAATGATGACGGCCTAATTCCTCGGAGACCGCTCTTAAGGACAAACCGCTCTCCTCCCGCTTTTGCTTCATCCAAGCGCGCAGTTTATCGTAATGAGGTGAGTAGGAGGACGGTTCCATTGTCTCGATGATAGAGACAATGTAGAATGTCGCGAAATTCGAGACAAGGCACGCGACAAAATACCTCATGAGTACGATTCAGATAAAACCCGAACTCCTTCATGCGCTCTCCGAGCTACAAGGAGACTCCTTCACGGTAGCGGTGTTGACGACATACTATCTGGATCGCCCAGAAAGTCCGCACAAAAGTAAAAAGCCGGCGAGACAGTTTGTCTATCGAAATATGGTGCGTTTGATGAAAGCGGGACTAATGGAGAAATTGCCAGACGATGGTGGTTGGCCTAAATACCAGCTTACTCAAAAGTTTAGATCTCAGTATCCCATTCTAAAGAAGCCGGCCAGTGCACTCTCTACTTTGCCACCCAAAGCTGCCCCGCCAGTAAAAGCACTAGCAAAAGCAAAACCCAAAGCAAAACCCAAAGAGATTCAGCCCAAAAAACCTGTCGCGGCATTACGTGAGAGACTCAGTAAGCACCGATCCGACATGTTGTGTGCATTGGGCGAGGCGGAGGAATACGAATCTCTTTGTAAAGAATTGCCTGAATTCAGCGAAGAAGCACAGTCTCTTTATGCTGAGGCAAGGGAACGTAGCGCCCTGCTTCTCGGAAAAATCAAGGCATTGGAAAGTCTTCTCTCATCGAACGATTTGCGGTAACCCCCTTATGAAGTTAAGACGTTGGCAGCGTGAAGCTGTGTCACGCTGTTTATCTCGGTACCGTAATGGTCAAGCCCACTTTCTCTGTCTGGCCACGCCTGGTGCAGGTAAAACTTTCATGGCGTCTACCGTTGCGAAAAGATTATTGAATAGTGGTGAGATTGATCTAGTCTTCTGCTTCTCCCCTTCCATCAATGTTTCCAACTCCTTTCAGGCCACATTGGAGGGCGTTCTCGGATATCGATTGGATGGACTGTTGGGAGCGAAAGGCCATGTGCTGACCTATCAATCCATGCTCAACCTCGACCAAACGTTCTGGTCACTACTGACGTCGCACCGTACGCTGGTGATATTTGATGAAATACATCACTGCGCAGGCGATCATCTCGGTAACGCCAATGCCTGGGGCCAAAAAATCATCCAGAATATTCAAGGTAATGCGACATATAGTCTTGCGCTGACGGGCACGCCATGGCGTTCGGATCGCATCCCTATTGCATTGACGTCTTACTGCCATGAAGGAACGGTCCATTGCGACTACACCTACGGCTTGGCGCAGGCAATCAAGGATGGCGTGTGCCGCACTCCTAGAATTACCGGCATTGACAATGAGAAAATTTCCGTGAAATGCGAAGGCAAGGAGGATGTGTATCGTTCGATTAATGATCTCCTCAAGAGCTCGCATTGTACCTACCAGCAACTCCTAGAAAACAGGACGCTCATTCAATACTTAATAGAACTTAGTCAGAAAAGCCTAAACTCAATTAGGAAGTACAATCCCAGCGCGGGTGGACTTATTGTGGCGGCTTCAGTAGAGCATGCCATGCTCATCGCTACAATTTTAGAAAACACCTGTGGAGAGATTCCGGCCGTAGTCACCTACATGCATGAAGACTCCCAGCAGGCAATTCAACAATTTCGTAATGCGAACACCAAATGGATTGTTTCGGTAGGAATGATTAGCGAAGGGACTGATATTCCGCGTTTACAGGTGTGCTGTCACCTTACTAGAGTCAAGACGGAATTGTATTTTCGACAAGTTCTGGGGAGAATTTTGAGAGTGCAAAATAATGCACATGAAGACGCACTGCTCCTCATGCCCGCCGAACCTAAATTAATGGAATTTGCGCACCGTATCGCCGAGGATATCCCCTCATCCACTGCGGTCTTGATAAAGATGATGGAGGAGAGCATAGCGCCGATAACGAATGGTGCCCCGGAAATAGAGCCGGGTTCAACTGAAGAAGAAGGTTTTACTGCAGCCCCTCGAGACACCACTGAACATATTGAAAGCTTGTCTGATCTAACATCATTAACGCTAGGTGACCCAGACGATGGCAATACCCCACTTCCCTTTACCAGCTTGGCAGAAGCCTACGAAACTACCCTTGGGCTATTTGGACGATTCAAAAAACGCATGGTCAGCTTTTCGCCGGTTGCCGGATGAACATCAAAGAATCTTTAGAATAACCCAATCACATGACGTTTCAAAAGAAGCGCACTATCGGCAAAGCTAAGTTTGCGGTTATTCGAAACGGTCGTTGAGTAAGCAAAGAAAGATTATGCCACAATTTTTCAATAACCGCCTTACGCCGTCTGCCTGATGGGACTCTAATACTAACCAAAATTATCCCTCGCTTCGATACCAGCATAAACATCTAAAGATCACCAAGCCAAAACTTTTCTGTCTGCTGTAACACCCTAAAAGGTAATCGGCCATATATGCGAATGATTATTATTTGCTATGGAGGAATTCGGGGTTTTGTTTAGGATTTCCCCCAAATAGGCTGCTCTAGTGCCCACATACCAGCTTTGGGTACTAGGCATTTAACGCTCTATAACGAAAACGGCAACGGCTTTAGTCGCTGTCTAAAAAAGGCGTTCTACTGATAGTTTTGATCTTGATCGATAAACCGAATTTTCTTCGTCATAGAGGTTAATTTTGGCGGCGTAATTGTTATGCTCGACGCCTGTGCGCGCGAACTCAAGCCGAGCCTTTTTGGTGCGAGTGGTTAATATAGCTTTTTATTATGGCTAGCTTATAACAATAAAATGACTCTATCTTTACATTGGGAAATTGGGAAAGGATAATTAAAGCTTTAATTTTTAAAGAGGGTCTTGAAGGAATAAATATGCCTCGCCTTGCGGGGCATATTTATTGGGAGGGAGTCATTTGGATGTACGATTAAAGTTAAGCGCTACAGCCTAACTTCAATGCCGCGTTCAGCCATGTAAGCTTTAGCTTGGGGGACAGTGTATTCACCAAAGTGGAAAATACTGGCGGCCAGTACAGCATCGGCACCACCCTTTTCTACGCCATCAACCAAATGCTGAAGGTTACCAACGCCACCACTTGCAATAACCGGCACCGACACCGCATCGCTTATAGCGCGGGTTACGCCTAAGTCAAAGCCTTGTTTAACGCCGTCGTTATCCATACTGGTTAATAAAATCTCGCCGGCGCCAAGTTCGACCATTTTAACGCCCCATTCAACCGCATCTATGCCTGTAGGTTTTCGCCCGCCGTGGGTGAATATTTCCCAGCGCGGTGTTTCGCCTTCGACGCTCACTTTTTTAGCATCGATGGCAACAACAATACATTGCGACCCGAATTTGTCGGCAGCCTGTTGAACAAAGTCGGGGTTAAATACCGCCGCCGAATTAATGCTCACTTTATCGGCGCCGGCATTTAGCATATTGCGAATATCGGCAACGGTACGAATGCCACCACCGACGGTTAACGGAATAAAAACTTCCGAAGCAATAGCTTCTACAGTGTGGATAGTTGTATCGCGCGCTTCATGCGAAGCGGTAATATCCAAGAAGGTGATTTCGTCGGCACCTTGCTGGTTATATTTTTTAGCCACTTCTACAGGGTCGCCGGCATCGCGAATATCAACAAACTGCACGCCTTTAACGACGCGCCCTTTATCAACATCCAAGCAAGGAATAATGCGCTTTGCTAAAGCCATAATTAATTAACCTTTTTGATCGCATAAGGCCTGCGCTTCGGCCAGATCCAACGTGTCTTCGTATATTGCACGGCCAGTAATTGCGCCACAAATACCCGCACCTTCAGCGCTTGCCGCAAGCAACGCGCTAATGTCGTTGATATCGGTAATACCGCCAGACGCGATAACGGGCAAACTCGAGGCTTTAGCCATAGCAACCGTGGCTTCAACGTTAACGCCTTGCATCATACCGTCGCGGTCAATGTCGGTATAAACAATGCTGTCTACGCCATCTTGTTCAAAGCGTTTTGCAAGTTCAGTGGCTTTGAGTGTAGATACTTCCGCCCAGCCGTCGGTGGCAACAAGGCCTTTTTTAGCATCTAAACCTACAATAATGTGACCAGCAAAAGCCTTGCACATATCGGTAACGAATTGCGGTTCTTTAACGGCTTTAGTACCAATAATTACGTACTTAACGCCAGCGTTTAAATAATATTCGATGGTTTCTGCGCTGCGAATACCGCCGCCGATTTGGATCGGTAGATTGGGGTAGGCTTTTGATATGGCCGTAACCACATCGCCATTCACAGGCTCGCCGGCAAAAGCACCGTTAAGGTCGACCAAGTGCAAGCGTCGTGCGCCTTGATCTACCCACTTTTGGGCCATGCTGACCGGATCGTCTGAAAAAACTGTGGAATCGTCCATTACGCCTTTGCGTAAGCGTACACATTTGCCGTCTTTTAAATCGATGGCAGGAATAATTAACATGAATAAATACCTTAAGATACAAGCTGTGTTCTAGCGCAGGTGTAAGCCTTTTAAATTAGGGCTTACCGTCCCAAGCTACGAAATTTTTTAATAGTTGCAAGCCATTAGTATGGCTTTTTTCGGGGTGAAACTGGGCTGCAAACACATTGTCGCGCGCTAAAGCAGCAACAAAATCTAAACCGTAATGGCTTTTACCCGCGATAAGGGCTTGGTCTTGCGTTTGTACAAAATAGCTATGCACAAAATAAAAGCGGCCACCGTCGTCAATCGAATGCCAAAGCGGATGCGATAGCGTTTGGGCGACATTATTCCAGCCCATATGCGGCACTTTTAAACGTTCGCCACTGTGCGAGCTTTCGTCGGTAACTGCGCTAAAACCCGGTGCGGCGCTAAAGCTTTTAACGTCGCCTGAGAATACATTTAAGCACTCCACCCCGTTGTTTTCTTCGCTGCGTGCCATTAGCGCTTGTAGGCCTACGCAAATAGATAACACCGGCTTGCCCGATGCTATTTCTCGGGCAACGGCAGCGTCAAAACCCCGCGATTTAATCTCTGCGATACAATCGCGGATGGCGCCAACACCAGGAAATATCACGCGGTCGGCGCGTGCTATGGCATCGCTATCGGAACTAACAACCACATTAGCTTCGGGGGCGACGTGTTTTACGGCACTGGCCACTGAGTGCAAATTGCCCATGCCATAGTCAATAATGGCGACTTCGGTTAACTGGGAGCTCACTACATCATCTCCTAGAGTGTGCCTTTGGTGGATGGCATAGCATTGCCCATGCGCTCGTCAACGGTTAAAGCCATACGCAGTGCTCGGCCAAAAGCTTTAAATACCGTTTCTATTTGATGGTGCGCGTTGTGGCCGCGCAAGCAATCAATGTGCACGGTAACTTTGGCGTGGTTGACAAAACCCTGAAAAAACTCCCAAAACAGCTCGGTATCAAAGTTGCCAATGCGCTTTTGGGTGAAAGGTACATTCATGACTAGACCTGGGCGGCCAGAAAAATCAATCACTACCCGCGACAAGGCCTCGTCCAACGGCACATATGCGTGACCATAACGGTAAATTCCGCGCTTATCACCAACGGCGGCATCTATAGCTTGGCCAATGGTAATGCCGATATCTTCTACGCTGTGGTGATCATCAATATGCGTATCGCCTTTACACACCACATCTAAATCAATCATGCCATGACGGGCAATTTGATCCATCATATGCTCTAAGAAAGGAACACCCGTGTTAAAAACACCTTTACCGGCGCCGTCTAAATTCAAGGCAACGCTGATTTGTGTTTCGAGTGTATCGCGGTCAACTTTCGCCGTGCGGTCGGCCATACGTACTCCAGACATTTTGAAAAGCGGCGATTATAGCGTTGCATCGCGCTCGTGTCTTGAGTTCTTCCCTATACAGGGCTGGAACTGAACATTCTTTTATAATGGTAGTCCTAACCGGGTGAAGGTTTTAAAGGGGAGTCGTAAAGTGAATATCAGTAAAGCTCGGTTAAAAAAAGAGTTCTTCTCGATCGTTTTGATGATAGCGTTTGGGGGGCTTTTTTATATAGGCATTAATTCACTGCAAAGCTTTAATGGCAAGCGAGCATTCGCCAAAACTGGGCTTGAGCCCCTAACTTTGGCGCAGGCCATGGAGAAAGCCCAAGAGCAAGGCAAGCCGATTCTGGCGGACTTTTCGGCTTATTGGTGTGGCTATTGTGTAAAGCTGGACAAAGAAGTCTTTACCGATAAGGCTGTTAAAAGCGTTATCGATAGTAGCTACGTTTATGCACGTATTGATTCTGAATCTGACGAGGCAGCTTACTTCCGCAAAACCTATCAAGCTTATGGCTTCCCTACCCTAGTGATTTTAAAGCCCGACGGCACGCTGGTTAAAAAGCTGGAAATTACATTCGAGCCAAGCGCTTTCTTGCAGCAGATTTAAGCGGCCTTATCGCTTTAACCTAGAAACCGTAGTTGAGAGTCAAAATGGGCTTAGACTATTAAGCTTCAACTGTGACTTTTAGGTTTAGTTACCCTTAAGGCGCTAAGGTGGTTGGCGATATTGTTATGGGCGCTATAATGGCCGGCTTTCGCAAATGGATGCCCGCATTGCCAACCTACAACACACAAAGCACAACGCCCGCAAGCACACCGCAACCTGCGCTGCGCATTGCCTTGATAGGCTATCGCAGCCACCCGCATGTTGGTGGGCAGGGGATATACATCAAGCAACTGGCTTGCGCACTGCATGCTTTAGGGCACCAGGTAACCGTGATCTCTGGCCCTCCCTACCCGGCATTACCTGACGACATTACGCTTATTAAGCTGCCTAGCCTTAACCTTTACGAGGTGCCTAACCATGTTACGGCTTTGCGTTTTAAACACTTAAGCTCGTTAGCCGATACTTACGAGTGGTGGAGCATGCTAACCGGTGGCTTTGCTGAGCCGTATTGTTTTGGCCGACGATTAAAAGCCTTTTTAAAAAAACACCCCAACCGTTTTGATATCGTTCACGATAATCAAAGCCTGTGTACTGCACTACTTAAACTTAAGCTTCCCACCGTTGCCACCGTGCATCACCCTATAACACGAGACAAAGAACACGCCATTGCCCAAGCTAGAAACTGGCTGCATCGCTGGGGCGCCCGGCGTTGGTATTCCTTTTTAACCATGCAAGCGCGCGTTACGCGTAAACTTTCGCATGTTATTACGGTTTCGCAGGCATCGCGTGAAGATATAGCCGCCTGCTTTGGGCGCCCAGTAGCCAAAACTCAGGTGATATTTAACGGCATTAACACCGCCTTATTTAAGCCCTTAGATGGGGTCGAGAAGCAGCCAAATACATTGCTGGCGACTTGCTCATCGGATCAACCGTTAAAAGGGTTTAAGGTGTTGTTAAATGCCTATGCCGAGCTTCTCAAAAAGCATCCAGGCTTACAGCTAACGGTTATTGGCAAGCTACAAACAAATGGCGAAAGTGAAAAACACCTTCACCATTTAAAGCTGCAAAACCGCGTGTTGTTTCGCTCGGGTTTGAGTGATGACGAAATGGTAGCAGCCTATAACGCCGCCACCGTATTTATTTGCCCGTCGCTGTATGAGGGCTTTGGCTTGCCTGCAGCAGAGGCCATGAGCTGCGGCACGGCAGTAATTGTGAGCGATGGCGGCGCATTACCCGAAGTTGTAGGTAATGCAGGGCTCGTTGTGCCAGCCGGTGACTCACAGGCCTTGGCGCACGCAGCGGGGCAATTGCTCCAAGACTACGACCACAGACAAGACCTTGAAAAACGCGGCCGAGAACGAGCGTGCAGTGTATTAAGCTGGGGCAAAGTTGCAGAGGATTACGTTGAGCTATACCGTCAAGCCATTGCCCAGCGCCAAATTTCTAGGCCCACCCGGGCCTCAGCTGTTTGCAACCCCAAAGCTTGCAAACCGAGCGCTAGCGCAAGCCTAACGGAGCCGAGCTAGTGGAAACCATCAACATCGCCTCGCTGCAATTAGAGCCCCGCAGCATTGTATTGGATTTAGGCTGTGGCGAAGGCAGGCACAGCCATGCATGCGCTTGGCACTTCCCCAATATACAAACCGTGGGTGTTGATCTAAGCCATAAAGACCTAACCTGCGCGCGTGGTAAAGGTGATGACTTTTTTGCATCAATTAAACAATCACCGCTACTCAGTTATGCATGCGGTGACGGCACCCAATTGCCTTTTCAAAGCCAAACATTTGATGCCGTAATATGCTCAGAGGTGCTTGAACATATTCCCGATTACCGCGCAATGCTCGATGAAATAACGCGGGTGCTCAAACCTGGGGGCGTTTTTGCCGCTAGCGTCCCTAGGGCTTGGCCCGAGCGCGTTTGCTGGCAGCTAAGCGCCGCTTACCATCAGGTTGAAGGTGGCCATGTGCGTATTTTTAATGGCAACGCACTTGCACAGCACATTGAAGGGCTAGGCTTTTTACAAACACAGCATTACTACGCTCATGCGTTGCACAGTATTTACTGGTGGCTGCGCTGTGCATTTTGGCGTCAGGGCGAGCAAGCGCTACTTTGTCGCACATACCATAAACTGCTAGTGTGGGACCTTATGAAAAAACCCGCACTCACTCGCCTACTCGAGCGCTTACTTAACCCATTAATGGGGAAAAGCACGGTTTGGCATTTTGTTAAATCACCAGCCCCAACGGATCATTAAGGTTACCTTTTGCAGCCCACGCTAAGCACGCTCAATTTGATTAAAACGGCCGATTACATTCGAAGCTTACAGCTCGATAACGGCGCGATTCTGTGGAACCTTAACGATAAATTAGATCCATGGGATCACGTAGAGGCGGCAATGGGCTTAACCGTTGCTGGTATGCATACACAAGCGCAAAAAGCTTACCAGTGGTTGGCCGACAACCAGTTGCCAGACGGCAGTTGGCACGCGGCGTATTATTTTGGTAACAACAGTTGTACACCTACAGCGCCTACAGGCAAAGAAACTAACTTTATTGCTTATGTTGCTACCGGCGTGTGGCACTATTTTTTAACCACAAACGACCGTAACTTTCTTTTGCGCTTCTTCCCTGTGATGCAGCGCGCGATAGACTTTGTTTTGCAGTTTCAGCACCCGGAAGGTGAAATTAGCTGGGCAGTAGATGCCCATAACAAACCCGAACCCGACGCCCTGCTTACCGCCTGCGCGTCTATTGCGCGCTCACTAGAATATGGCATTCAAGCCGCGCAAACGCTTGGTCGGCCTTATGCCCACTGGCAGCAAGCTTGGCACAAGTTATCACAAGCTATATTGCACAAGCCGCAACGCTTTGATCGCACCTGGGAAAGCAAAAAGCGCTTCGCCATGGACTGGTATTACCCAGTACTCGCAGGTCTTTACAGCTCAGAAGATGCCGCGCACCGCCTTGAGCATCGCTGGAGGGAGTTCGTAGAACCAGAATTGGGCTGCCGCTGTGTAAGCGACGAACCTTGGGTGACTATGGCTGAAACCAGCGAGCTTGTTATGGCGCTGGTGATGGCCCAAAGGCCGGTAAAAGCACAAGCGCTGTTCGCAACATTGGCCCAGTGGCAGCAAGCCGATGGCGGCTATGTAACAGGCTATGTTTTTCGCGACAAAACCGTTTGGCCTGAAGATAAAACCAGCTGGACGGCAGGCGCTGTGTTACTAGCCGCCGATGCGCTTTATCACTTAACACCAGCGGCAAACATATTTACCCGCGAAGCCTTTGCTTGGCAGGCTTGCCAAGCGTAAAGCGCTTCAGTAGGCTGCCGCTATTACTATAAATACCAACAAGGTTAATCACTATGGAACGCTCCTTTCCTTCAACGCGTATGCGTCGCAATCGTTTTAGTGAGTTTTCTCGCCGTATGGTGCGCGAAACTGAAATTTCCGCTAGCGATTTTATCTTTCCGGTTTTTGTTATCGAGGGCAAAAACCAGCGCGAAGTGATTGAGTCAATGCCGGGGATATTCCGCATGACCATCGACGAGTTAGAACGCGAAGTAGAAGAGTTACTCGAGCTAGGCATTCCTGCCATTGCCCTATTCCCCAAAGTAGCCAACGACATTAAAACCCTTGATGGCAGCGCAGCATTTGATGAAGACGGCTTAGTATCACGCACTGTGCGAACGATAAAAGAGCGGTACCCCGAAATGGGCATTATTTGTGATGGCGCCCTAGACCCTTACACCACGCACGGGCAAGACGGCATTATTGATGAAAATGGCTATGTGCTAAACGACATCACCGTTGAAGCCTTACAAAAACAAGCCGTTGTTTGCGCTGCGGCCGGTGCTGATGTTATCGCGCCGTCGGACATGATGGATGGCCGCGTGGGCGCGATTCGCCAAAGCTTGGATGCTAGCGACTTTATCAATACGCAAATTATGGCGTATTCGGCCAAGTATGCCTCAAGTTATTACGGGCCGTTCCGTGATGCGGTTGGCTCGGCGGGTAACCTTGGTAAAGGCAATAAATTCACCTACCAAATGGACCCGGCCAACAGTGACGAAGCCATGCATGAAATTGCCCTAGATTTACAAGAAGGTGCAGACATGGTCATGGTTAAGCCTGGCATGCCTTACTTGGATATTGTTCGACGCGTAAAGCAAGAGTTCGGTGCGCCAACGTTTGTGTACCAAGTGAGCGGCGAATACTCTATGCATAAACTGGCTATCGAAAAAGGCAATTTGGGTGAAGAGGTTATTCTTGAATCGTTAATGTGCATCAAGCGCGCAGGTGCTAACGGTATATTGACCTACTTCGCAAAAGACGCGGCGCAAAAACTGAAAAACGCGTAACCAAACCACGGTTCATCCAAGGTTAACCCTGCTTTTAATATTATGCGGCTAAACCAGAAATTGGAGCGCCGCATGAATTTTAAAATATTAAGCCTTATTGCCACCTGCTTAGTTTTAGCCGCTTGTGATGAGCATTCGGACCACCACAGCGTTAACAAGCCCATCATCAACTATTGGGAAGTGGTCGATAGTTATGGCAACAGCAATATCGACTACGACCATCATCAACATGGCAGTTATCACAGTCAGTTATTTATCGACGATAGCATCGACGATGGTTATTTCGAATTATGGTGGGACGTAAGTAGTTATGATGATTATTCCGTATCTATCGCCATCAACGATACCCCCTCTTTATGGGGCAGTTACGAAATTGAACGGACTTATTGCGGTGAAGGCTTAGATTGCGACTACGAAGGTTTTGCCTATTGTTTTTATGATAGTGTTGCGAAGCATTCAAGCTCGAGCCATTACGACAGCCTTAGCTGTTCAACCAGCCAGTACGAAAACCCCAGCGTAGATATTACCGATATTTTAGCGGGTCACCCTAGCGAAAGTTTTTTAATAATTGAGGTGTGCGATAGTTACTCAGGCCACTGCAGCGTACGATCACAAAAAGTCGTTTTTGAGTAGCGCACAATAAAAGTAGCGGCGGTAAATACATGCACTTTACGTACTTACTGTATTTACCGGCTCGTTTTTGCGATTACCAATAATTTAAACTTGAAATTGCTTGATATAGTCTATTTGTACAGCATGACTAAACGCATTGGGTCGCAGCGCTTTAATATCCGCGATAGTTTTATCTTTGGCTGCGCCACGCTCCATTAATATTTGTGCTGCTACAATACCGGTACGGCCAGAACCCCCTTTGCAGTGAATAGCAATAGTTTCGTTATTATCTAAGCGGCGATGTATTTCTTCTTGATGTTGCGCCCAAGCGTCTAAAAAAGGCTTTTCTGGGGCGCACTCGTCATCCATTGGCAAGTGGAACCAAGCAAAGCCTTGAGCTTGGCATTGCGAGGCTATAGCCCCTACATTATTAATATGCATTTCTTCTTGAGTCATTAATGTTAAGACGACACTTGCGCCAGCGTTTTTTAAATCGAGCAGCGATGTTTCTAAATCTGCGTCTTTAGAGCCCGGGCATGGCGTTAACAATAATTTACCCTGGCCACTTGGGCACGGTAAAACATAAATGGGATGTTGTGGCATTAGTAATTTCCTTTATATCGAGCGTTGATCAATACGCTGGCGGAACTCTTCAGCAGATTCTTTACGTTCGGAATATCGATCCACTAAATATTCACTGCAATCGCGTGTTAAAAGCGTAAATTTCACCAGCTCTTCCATAACATCAACAATGCGATCATAAAGTGATGACGGCTTCATGCGGTTATCGTCATCAAATTCCATCCATGCTTTTGGCACAGACGATTGATTAGGAATTGTGATCATACGCATCCAGCGGCCAAGAACGCGCATTTGATTAACGGCATTAAAAGATTGCGAGCCACCGCAAACTTGGATTAATGCTAGCGTTTTCCCTTGGGTGGGGCGCACACCTTGATGCGCTAAAGGAATCCAATCAATTTGCGCTTTCATCACTGCCGTCATTGCGCCGTGGCGTTCGGGGCTAGACCACACCATGCCTTCGCTCCACTGGGCTAATTCACGAAGTTCTTGCACTTTAGGGTGCTGGTCGCTGGAGTCATCAGGTAAAGGTAAACCTGAGGGGTCAAAAGTTCTAGTTTGCGCGCCAAAAAACTCAAGAATTCTTGCGGCCTCTTCTGTCGCAAGGCGGCTAAAAGAACGCTCGCGTAACGAGCCATACAATAAAAGAATTTTGGGCTTGGTCGCGCTTGCGTTAACGCCCGTTAATTTTTGCTTATCAATGTCGGTTAAACATTGCATATCTATATTTGGAAGATCTTTAGTGTCCATCGTTTCACTCTGATTAAATGGTCGCATTAAAAATGCAAATAGCCTAACTTGAGATTATTCAGAAGGTGTGCCAAACCAATGCCGTGTTCGGTTGGCAAAGGCAACTAAGCTCAGCATTACAGGTACTTCAACGAGCACACCAACCACTGTCGCTAAAGCGGCGCCTGATTGTAGCCCAAATAAAGAAATAGCCACGGCTACCGCCAGCTCAAAAAAATTAGAGGTGCCTATCATGCACGCTGGGGCAGCAATGTTATGCGGTAAGTTAATAGCCCTAGCGGACGCATAAGCAATAACGAAGATACCGTAAGTTTGAATAAGCAGCGGGATAGCAATAAGAACTATGGCCAGTGGGTTCGCCAGTATAGTGTTAGCTTGAAACCCAAATAGCAATACCACCGTCGCCAATAAGCCAGCAATAGAAATGGGCCTAAGGCTTTGTATAAAATGGTTTAGCTTGCTGTGATTGTTTTGTTTATCCAATACTTTACGCGTTAAAACACCAGCAATTAAAGGGATTAGCACGTATAAAAGAACAGATAACAATAAGGTATCCCAAGGAACCGTAACATCACTAACCCCCAGCAAAAAGGCCGTAATCGGTGCAAACGCAAAAATCATGATGACATCATTTACCGATACTTGAATCAAGGTATAGTTGGCATCGCCTTTCACCAAATGGCTCCACACAAAAACCATAGCGGTACAAGGTGCAACGCCAAGCAAAATCATACCTGCGATATATTCTGTGGCGGTTTGCGGGTCCACCCAATCCGCAAATAATACTCGAAAAAACAACCACCCCAAAAAAGCCATGCTAAAAGGCTTAACCAGCCAGTTTATAACTAATGTTAGCAATAGGCCTTTTGGTTTTTTCCCAATGTCTTTAATCGATGAGAAATCCACTTGAATCATCATGGGGTAAATCATGACCCAAATAAAGATAGCAACCGGAATATTGACATGTGCGACTTCTAAAGCGGCGAACCACAGGAATAGACCAGGCATAAAATAGCCCAACACAATGCCCGCAAAAATACACAAGCCAACCCATAGCGTTAAAAAGCGTTCAAAAATACCCACAGTTATTGCTCCTTTGTAAGGCTACTTAGTGCGCCGTCGCGTTCGTGCATTGATAGCTCGTCGAGGTTTAGCGCTAAAAGGTTTTTAATGCGCTTTTCAATAGTTTGCATTACGTCTTTAAATGCCTGCGCTATATCTTCCTCGCTGCCCGCTTGTTTGGATGGGTCTGGCAGGCCCCAGTGCACTTTTGCGGAATCGCCAAACCATACAGGACAAAGCTCATTCGTCGCGTTGTCGCATACTGTTATTACAAGGTCAAATTTTTCGGATTCAAAATCATCCCAAGACCGGCTTTTAAGGCCGTTAATGGGAATACCATTTCTAGCTAAATGCTTAAGCGTTAGGGGATGCACGTGCTCTGCTGGGTGACTTCCTGCGCTAAATGCTTGAATTCTTCCTTTTGCCAAATGGTTGGTAATGGCTTCGCTTAAAATACTTCGGCACCGGTTATGAGTACAAATATATAGAACTTTCATGGCAATTTAATCGTTTGTAATAAAGTTAACAGCATTGAGGCCGATCTTGCATAGACTTTAGGTTTTTTTGAAAGCCCTGAAGCACCGGCTTGTTGGATTGGCATGCGGTTTCTAAAATTGTTTTGGCCCAATGGGGTAAGCTTTTCGCCATGGAATAAAATACCCACTGCCCTCGCCTTTTATCGTCAAGGATGCCGCAATTGCGAAGCTGGGCAAGGTGGCGCGACACTTTGGGTTGGCTGTCGTTAAGTGCTGCCATTAACTCACAAACGCAAAGCTCCCCTTCTAAATAAATTAGCAGGGTCGCATGCAAACGTGTTTCATCAGATAGACACTTAAATAGTTGAACGACTTCGAGCATGATTTAGCTTCTTTGCAGGTGGTGATTAGTTATCATTCTAATAAACCACTTTTAAATATGAATATACGGATATCCGTATATTCATATTTAAAAGTGGTGTTGTCAACCCCAGGTAGCGGCAATCAAAGATTTTAGCGCCAACAATAGCGGCAAACTAACTGTTGCAAGGGGGAATCAAACGCAGGCCGATTAGAGGGTCGGCCGTCATTCTGGAAAAATTCGCCAAAATGATGGTAACTTATTGATATAGTGAGCTTTTTACGTTTCTTCTGGGGTCTTCTCCGCTTTAGTGAGGTAAAAAGAGATGCTAAGACCCGCCATATCCGTTGAAATGTAAGGTTCTCACGCCACTACACTTAAACGAATATATGAGCCTTAACATCTCCAGCAAAATTTTGAGCCTTCCTGGTCAGCGTGTCAAACAAGTTCAGCATGACTTGGCCCTGCAAAGATTGACTATACACTGCAAGCGAGACCGTCGTTATAGAGCGATTGACCCGTCAAGTAATGAGGCGGCCAACATCAACCGATACTTGCGCAGAACGATCCGTGATGTCCCTTTGTGTGGCTTCGAGTGCTATTTGGAAGTTGAGCTCGCTCAAGTTGTGACGACTTGCGGTAGGCGTCTAATGGAGGCTTGCGAATTTGTCGATACAGGCAATCGCTATACTCAAAGATTTTGCCAGTTGGTGAGCGGATTGTGTCGCCATATGAGTATCAGCACGGTCAGTCGGCACCTAAAGCTACGATGGGAAACGGTGAAAAATATGGATAAATTTCACCTAGAGAAAACGTTGCCTGCACTTAATCCTGAAAAATTAATTGACTTAAAATATCTTGGGGTCGATGAAGTCGCTAGAGCCAAAGGCCATGATTATATGACGGTGATTTATGACATGGAATCCGGTCATTTAATTGGCGTTGAGACAGGCCGTAAAGCCGAGGTGTTGACAGCGTTTCTAAAGCGCTTACCAGCACAAACCGCTGAAAACATAGAGGCGGTAGCCATGGATATGGGGCCAGCCTATCAAAAATCGGTACGCGAATGCTTGCCTAATGCTGACATTGTTTTCGATCGGTTTCATGTGATGCAAAACTACAGTAAAGCCATGAGCAATCAGCGTAGGATCGAGTTCAGAAAGGCGGATCGCGCAGGCAAAGAGCAGCTTAAAGGTACCCACTACCTGTTGTTAAAAAATGCCGACAAGTTAAATGATAAACAAGCCAATAAACTCCAGACATTGCTCGAAAATAATTCCAATATCAATACACTTTATATACTCAAAGAGCAGCTCCAAGCTTTGTGGAATGCAGGGAATTATGACGCCATGATGAATGCATTGGAGCAGTGGTGCGACATCGCGGAACAGACGAATATGCTCTATCTCAAGAAATTTGCAAAGTCACTAAGGAAGCATAGCGTAGGCATTTGTAACTACGGAAAACACGGGCTGACTAGCGCCAGAATTGAAGCCGGCAATGTCAGCATTGGCATGATTCGCAAGCGAGCAAGAGGCATCAAGGATACCGAGTACTTCAAGCTAAAAATAAGGCAATCATCGATGCCTGACGAGCAATCCATGTTCTATGGAAGCCACTAGATCACCTCACTAAAGCGGAGAAGAGCCAACTGCATTGAAATATTTATATTAAAAACATAGAGTTAGGTCAACTTTGGCGAATTTTTCCAGAATGACGGCCGACCCTCGATTAGACCCTTGCTTGCCGCGCGCTTACTCACCCAGCTGCGCGCAACCCTTTTCTGGGTATTGTATTGAACCGCGCAGCTCGGCTTTGCGATCAGCGCTATAGTCAGGAAAGCCTAGCGTCTCTTGCTCGAGCAATGCCTGAATCTCCTTCTCGGACTCGTCCCGAATTGATGCAATGCGCTCACCCTCGGTTTGATCAGGGCGCTCCAAAACAATCCGCTGCTGTGGCAACGCCAGCTGCAAGCCCGTGCTTTCTAAAATACCTAAAAGCCGAAAATTGATATCTTCAGATACAGCCAAGAACTCTGGCATAGAGCTAGTACCAATATAGGCATTAAGGCCAATGCGGTAGGCATCGCGCTCAATTTCATCAAAGCGCACACGCAGTGCCGTATCTAACACTTTGGGGTGGCTTAGTAGTAGCTCCCTCATTTTTAAAATGGCAAGGCGCAACTGATCGGCGCTACAACCAATGGCAACCCACAATTGCTTATTGTAACGTCGGCGGTCTGTTTCCGAGATGTTTTCGAGGTTGACCCCAACAATGGCAGAGTTGGGCACGTGTACCAAGGTGCGGTCGAGACGTCTAATCGCCGTTGAGCGCAAGCCAATTTCTTCCACCGTACCGCTAACGTCACCAAATTTACAGTAATCACCAGGTGCGATAGGCTTGGCAATATAAAGTGTGATGGCGCCAATCACATTTTCGAGCGTTTTTTGAGCGGCCAAGGCTAAGGCTAATGAGCCAATACCTAAACCCGCTAATAGTGTTGAAATGTTGTAACCTGCATCGCTTAACCACATCAAAAGGATTGTGATAACAGCGAGTATTTTTAGAATAGTTCGCACCGGACGAATAATACCCGACCAGTAACGCTTGTTGGCCGAGTTGCTCAAAAAAACAGCCGTTGCGAATTCAATAGCCGCAAGCACAAGAAAGGTACTTGCGATATAGCTTAGTGTTCCGTCATTAAGATAAACACGCGCTTTAAGTGGCAAGCCCAGCGCAGCAATTCCACTTTCAAGAAACTTAAAAAACAGAAACCAACGCAAAGGTACCGTAAAAAATCGCTGCAAGCCTTCGCGGTATTTTTCTGAAAAAGAAACGAGTCGTAATAAAATCCAGCGAATCAAGGCCGATAAAAACCAAGCTGCACAAATCAAGACGACTAAGCCTATCACTTGCCAGTTTTGCATATGTAACACGGAAAATGCAGGGATATAATCTGCAATTTTTAGCACTAATGGATGATAACCAAACTCAGCCCAAAGCTTAGGTATTTGACCAATAGTCGCGTTAGAAACTTTCCATACCCGCCCGCCCTTTCCATCGGGCACTCTTTGCAGATAAATGGGGATAACCTGCTTATCAAGAGTGATTGAACCCAGCAATTCTCGATAGTCCGGTAAGCCGTCGGCTAAATCGCCTTCCGGGCTGTGACTTAGCGCAGAGAGATCAACAAGTTGATGCTGCCCCCAGACAACAGCTAAGCGCTGAAGTAATATGACAGGGTCAGCCGCACTCAGCTCAGCAGGTAAGTAACGCATATCCATATATTCAGCGGCACTGACCCAGTCATCACGGCGAATCGCATCGACCATTGTCGCCATAGTACTTAGTGGAGACGATTCGGCCGTTGGTTGCTCGCGCAAGCTAATAATCACCTGCTCTGAACGCTGATCCGCATCAAGCAGCTCTTTAACAGTGGGATCTTCAGCAAGCGCGCGCATGCTGAGCATAAGACATAAAGCGAGAGTAATTCTATACAACATATAACCAGATCCTTTCAGGCGCCGAACATTAGAAACACAGCTTAAGAAATCACGCAATTATACATGGCTTAATACGATTACAGGCGGTGCAAACTTAGCTTCCGGAACTTTGTTCAGCCAGCACAGACAAAGCAGCAGTTTGCTTTGTGATAGCTTTTGTTTAGACTGCTAAATAAATACGGTGGTTTGAGGGCCCTCCTTAGGCCTTGCTACTCTTGGACCTTACTACTCAATGTGCCAATAATTATGCGCCATACAATAAAAACATTATTATTGAGCTTGCTAGTACTTGCGCAGGCATTTGCTACAAGTGGCGATGCGCATCAGTTTCATGCGGGGCAGGATCAACACCTTACTACCGCAGCGTTAGCAACAAGCCTTAAAAACGGAATCGATTCTTCTCAACCTATCCTCGGCGACACACCATGCGAATACGCGATAGAAGATGACAACCATAAAGACTGCCAGCACTGCTGCCATTGCCATAGCAGCATTCACGCATTTATGATCCCTATCGGCGAGCATTTGGAAGCTGTTTTAGCATCACTGCCAGCTTACAGCTTATTGGACAATCACCTCCTTCCTCGCAATAGCACTACACCTTACCGCCCTCCAATTGCGTAAATAACACGCAAAAAGCGCGTGCCATGCCCTGCTCTATATGGTGGCGTTGTACGTGCTGCCCGACAAATCTATGTTCGATTAGACTTTTAGTGAGCGCAAAATAATCACAAGTCTGCTCGTACTTATTATTCCACCTGTAACTTTTTTGCTTTACAGATACTCTGAATAACGGACAACGTTATGCCATTATTACCCTATTTCTCATGGATTAATTCCGTGCGTTTTACTGCGCTTTTAAGCAAGTATTGGTTTATTGCTTTTACTTTACTGCCGACTATCTCACTAGCCGATGCCCCTTCCAATACCAGTCTGTCGCTCAAGGAGGCTATTGCATTAACGCTCAGCAGCAATCCTGAACTTAAAGCGCTACCTTTTAAACAGCAAGCATTAGAAGGCGAAAAACACCAGATTTCTTTACGGCCGCCTTTACACCTTGGTGTGGAGTTTGAAAACTTTGCAGGCAGTGGAAAGAGCCAAGGTATCGATGCACTAGAAAGCACAATAACACTCGGGTCTGTGTTAGAACTCGGTAATAAACGCGGCCTGCGCCTTAATGCCATAGATAGCAAAATGGCAGCGGCTCAGATGCAGCGCCAAGCCGATGCGCTGGATATATTAGGCGGGCTTACAGTGCTTTTTATTCAAACACTCAAGACTCAAGAGTCCATTCTGATTACGCAAGAAGAGCAAGCCCTTGCCCGTAAAAGCGTTGCTATTGTAAAGCGAAAAGCGCGCGAAGGGGCTGCTGCAGAAATTGATATTCAACGCGCCAATGTTGCTCTAGCGCGTACAAATATTCAACTGGATGCGTTAATTAGCCAGTTGCACCAGCAATTTAAACAGTTAAGTCAATTTTGGGGTGAGCCTACCGCGCACTACAAGCGGTTAATTGGTGAGCTTTACGCTGAGCCTGAAATAATTGAATTTGAAACATTACTTAAGCACGTTAGGCAGTCACCCCATGCTCAGCAATTAGCCCTTGAACGGCGCATAAAAGATACGCAATACCAACTAGCTCTTGCGCAAGGGCGAAGTGATATAGGTTGGAATGTTGGCTTTAAGCACTTTAATGAAACTGGAGATACCGCCTTAGTTGCAGGCATATCAACATCACTGAATCAGCGCCAGCGAACGCAAGGGCACATAACAATTGCCAGCGCAGAACAACAGCGCCATAGCAAAGCACAAAAACATGCCCTACAAACATTAGAAACACAGTTATTCGTTGCCCATTCGCAACGCAACCATCACGCAAAAGCCATGCGCATTATCAGTGAAACAATTATTCCTGCGTTAAGTGAAACACTGTCTTTATCGCAGCAAGCCTATGAAAATGGCCGCTACAGTTACTTTGATTGGTCTATGGCTCAGCAGGGTTTATTTGAAGCCAAGCATCGCCTGCTCGAGCATGCAAGCACATTGCGAATTAGCCAAGCACTCATCGAGCAATTAACTGGCGAGCCCTTCGCTCCCACACTAAACACGCCTATTTAACAGTCGCACAGTTGGATACCCCATGACCCAATTTCTACTTTCAATTAAACAAATAACGGCTGTTGTATGTGTTGGCGTATTTTCGTTGTGTACCCACGCAACGCCCCTCGCCAGTGGTATTGAACCCCATAATGACACCCATAACAAACATGAGCACCACGACGAGCACGGCCATGAGGACGACCATGGGCATGTCAGCAAAAGTCATATTGCGCAAGCTATTGCTGACGAGGTTGGTATAACAACCTCTATTGCCGGGCCTCGCACGCTACAACAAAGCATTAAAGTTTACGGCGAATTAAATTCCGGGCCAGAACAAACGAGCCATGTACGGGCGCGATTCAGCGGTGTAATTGACTCTGTTTACGCCACCATTGGCGATAACGTTAAAGCAGGCGATTTACTGGCTGTTGTCGAATCCAACCAGAGCCTAAAGAAATTCCAAATCAAAGCTCCCATTAGCGGTACCATTATTCAGCGCCACGCGAACCCAGGCGAGGTTACGCAAGCGCAAATTCTTTTTTCTATCACGCAGCTAAATTCATTGTGGGCAGAGCTGCACATTTTCCCAACTCAAAGAAGTCAAATAAAAAAACACGCCGCCGTTACAATCACTATTAATAACGAGCAATATCAAACAAATATAGCGCACATTCTGCCAAGCATAAACAAGCCATTCAGCATTGCCAGAGCAAAAGTCGGCAACCCCTCGCAGCACTTGAGCCCAAGCACTATGCTAGAGGCAGCGATTTATACCAATACAATAGATGTGAACGTAGCGGTAAACAAAAATGCATTACAAAGCCTCGAGGGCCAGGCCGGTGTGTTTATTAAAGCTGGCGATGCTTTTACATTTAGGGCCGTGAAAACCGGCCAAGAAGATAAAAGTTTTATAGAGATAAGCTCTGGTCTTGCAGCCGGCGAAGAATATGTTGTTGGCAATAGTTTTTTAATCAAAGCAGACATAAAAAAATCTGAAGCCGAACACAATCATTAACAAAGGCGTATACCATGATTAATCATATTTTACGCTTCTCGATTGAGCGGCGATATTTTATAGTAAGTTTACTGGGGCTAGTTGTTATTGCCGGCATATGGAGCTATCAGAAGTTACCCATTGATGCAGTGCCTGACATCACCAACGTGCAAGTACAAATTAATACGCACGCCCCAGGTTATTCACCGCTAGAAGCCGAGCAACGTATTACATACCCCATAGAAACGGCATTATCCGGCTTGCCCAACCTTGCTTACACACGCTCTATTTCTCGCTACGGCTTATCCCAAGTGACAGTCGTTTTTAATGAAGACACAGACATTCATTTCGCGCGAAACAATATTAATATTGAATTGAACGCCCTGAAGACGAAACTTCCCGAAAATATTGCCCCGCAAATAGGGCCTATATCAACTGGGCTGGGCGAAATCTTTATGTACACATTGCGTGCGGCAGAGGATGCAAGACAACCCAATGGCTCACCCTACAATGCAATCGCCCTGCGTGAAATTCAAGACTGGATTATTAAGCCGCAACTTAGCCAAGTAAAAGGTGTAGTCGAGATTAATAGTATCGGTGGCTATGCCAAACAGTACCATATTACGCCCTGGCCACAGAAACTATTGCAGTTTCAGCTGTCGTGGCAAGATGTTGTTAATGCATTAGAGGCCAATAATGTGAACCGCGGTGCTGGCTATATTGAAACAAATGGCCAGCAAATTTTAGTGCGCTCGGCAAGCCAGCTTAAAAGCCCTGATGATATTGCCAATATCATAGTTAAGAGCAATCACGGAATACCTGTTAAAATTGCTGATATCGCCGATATTATTATTGGCAAAGAATTGCGTACTGGCGCAGCTACGCAAAATGGTAGCGAAACTGTATTAGGCACTGCGATGATGCTTATTGGGGAAAACTCACGTACGGTGGCAAAAAATGTCGCCAAGCAGTTAACCGTAGTGCAAGCATCGCTACCTCAAGGCATTTATGTCGAGGCAGTTTACGACAGAACGACGCTGGTTAATAAAGCCATTGCCACCGTCAGTAAAAATTTACTTGAAGGCGCGCTACTGGTCATAGTGGTTCTATTTGTATTATTAGGGAATATTCGCGCAGCCTTGATTACCGCTGCGGTTATTCCAATCGTAATGCTAATTACAATAACAGGAATGGTTAAAGCCGGCGTATCCGCTAACTTAATGAGCTTAGGAGCTTTAGATTTTGGCCTTATTGTCGATGGCGCAGTAATTATTGTTGAAAACGCTACACGGCGCTTAGCCCAAGCGCAACAAAAAAACACGCTAACATTAAAAGAACGACTAGATACCGTCTTTCGTGCAACGCACGAAGTTATTCGACCCAGCCTATTTGGTATTGCGATTATCACAGTGGTTTATGTTCCTCTTTTTAGCCTTAGCGGTGTTGAAGGGAAAATGTTCCACCCTATGGCGTCAACCGTAGTTATAGCTATGTTGGCTGCAATGGTCGTATCGCTAACATTAGTACCTGCCGCCGTCGCGATATTTTTGCATAAAAAAATCAATATTAACGATAGCCCGATTATTAAACACACCAAATCGGCTTACAAACCTATTTTGCTAAAAGTGTTGCGCCACCCAGTCAAAATACTTAGTGTAGCTATAGCGCTCGTAATGGCTAGTGTGTTTTTTGGCTCAAAACTAGGGAAAGAGTTTATACCTCAACTGGACGAAGGCGATATCGCATTGCATGCGCTACGCATACCGGGTACAGGTATTGATCAAGCCGTTAGCATGCAGGCGGCATTAGAAAAGCGTATTAAAACGTTTCCTGAAGTCGAGCGTGTTTTTGGCCGTTTAGGCACCGCCGAAATAGCCACCGACCCAATGCCGCCAAATGTTGCAGATAACTTTGTAATATTAAAACCTCGTGAACTATGGCCAAATCCTAAAAAAACTAAAGTCGATTTAATCGCCGAAATAGAAGCCTCGCTAAAACAATTGCCCGGCAATAATTATGAATTCACGCAGCCAATACAAATGCGTTTTAATGAGCTTATTTCAGGCGTGCGTGCAGATTTAGGCATTAAAGTATTTGGTGATGACCTCGACCAACTGGTTATTGCTGGCAACGCTATTTTGCAGCAGATTAACCAAATAGAGGGGGTTGCGGATGCTCGAGTTGAACAAATCAAAGGTCTGCCGACTTTGGCCATTACGCCAAAGCTATCGGTGCTTGGGCGCTATGATCTTACGGCATTGGATTTACAAAATTGGATTGCCACCGCTATAGGCGGCCAAAATGCCGGGTTAATGTACGAAGGCGATCGACGTTTTGAATTGATTGTGCGCCTGCCAGAAGTTTTGCGCACCGATATCGACAATCTAAAGTACCTCCCTGTTCCACTTGCCAGCGGCGGTTATGTTTTACTCTACGAGGTTGCCACTATTGCTCTGGCCCCAGCACCAGCACAAATTAGCCGCGAAAATGGCAAGCGCCGCATTGTTGTTACAGCCAATATTCGAGGCAGAGACTTGGGCAGCTTTGTGGCGCAAGCTAAGCAAGTTATCGGACAGAATATAACGTTACCACCAGGTTATTGGCTAAAGTACGGCGGAACCTTTGAACAAATGGAATCAGCAAGCCAGCGCTTGATGGTCGTTGTGCCCCTTACACTCATTATTATTTTTAGTGCACTAATTATGGCGTTTGGCTCGATTAAAGATGCCTTTATTATTTTTACTGGCGTGCCTTTAGCGTTAACCGGTGGCGTTTTTGCACTATTACTACGCGATATGCCGTTATCAATGTCTGCAGGGGTGGGGTTTATTGCGTTGTCTGGTATTGCGGTGCTTAACGGCTTGGTTATGCTCGCCTTTATTCGAGAGCTTTGGCAGGGACAATATACATTGACTAATGCTATCGTCGAGGGCGCATTAACACGCTTACGCCCAGTGCTAATGACGGGACTAGTTGCAAGCTTAGGTTTTATCCCGATGGCTTTTAATATAGGAACTGGCGCAGAAGTTCAACGGCCGCTAGCAACCGTGGTAATCGGCGGAATATTATCCTCTACGGTATTAACACTTTTTGTACTGCCGGCGCTGTACTTGTTACTTCATCGCGGCGATGCAAGACCAAACCGATAAGCAACTATTCAGGTGGGTCCGAAATAATGATCACCCTAAAGGCGAATTGATTGTTTTCTGGGTATTCAAGCGTCTGAAACGCTTGCATAGCGCCCAGCTACAGCAAGGATGCGTAGAGGTAGACTTTGCAGGACCACAAAGTCGTAGATGGCTTGAGCGGCCCAGAAAGTGGTCAGTTTGCCGACCTATTTGAGCATGGCTGAATAGTTACACCGTTAAATCGTTAAACACGAAAACTCTAATCCCCAGCAAAACCCAAGAGCTCTAAATCCTAAATCCTAAATCCTAAATCCTAAGCCTAAGCCTAAGCCTAAGCATCACCAGCAAAGACAATTTTGAAACACTGATGATACTTAGGGGCATGAATTATAGGCAAGCGCTACTTGGGAGTTTTACGTCTATAACAAATGGTAAGAATATTTTGGCGTTAAACACTTCTGGCGGGTTCAATACCCGTAAGGAAATATCGCCATCACGTTCTAACAAGAACTGCTTAACCGCATCCATGCCAACACCGCGGCCAGATATATCACTCACCGCCTGCTTAGTAGAAACGCCAGAATAAAAAATTAATTCGGCTATTTGTTCATAGCTTGGCGGGTTGTCGTCGCTCCATAGCGATAGCTCTACACCTTTTGCATACAAACGCTCAACATTCAGCCCGCGACCATCATCGGACACCTCAATGGTTAAGTATTGCTCGTCAGTGATGGTGTTTAAGGTAATAGTCCCCTGCTCTGCTTTGCCTTGCTCTTGCCGCTCTTCAGGCGATTCTAATCCGTGGTCAACACAGTTGCGCAAAATATGGGCAAATATATTCCCCAGCAGTGACTCCTCAGTATTTCGTATATTTACGACTTGGCCCGTAAAATTAACTTGCGGGGGGATTTTATTGAGTTGCTCTGCAATAGACGGCAGCGAATCAACAACATCCGCGAGTACTTTCGGCAAAGGGTTGGCTAGAGCATTATCGATGATTTGAGTTATTGGCGCCAAGTCTTCTGCTACTTGGATTTCTGGGTGTTTTTCATTAATGCTTTCAATGCAATCGCGAATTTTGGCCACAATTTCTGCATCAGCCCAAAATCCCTCGGTATCGCGAGAGGCGCCGGAATTATTGCCGCGGCCTAATACGGCATAATAAACATTTTCGTATTCAGCCAATATGGCATCAACCGCTTCCAAATCGTTGAGCAATACATCTGATTGCCAAGGGGTTTCACTCGGTGTTTTTAGTGCGCTATACACCGATTCAACTTCGTGAACAACATCACTGAAAAAAGTAAAGCCAAAGGTTCGACAGTTGCCTTTAATGGTGTGCATATTGCGGAAAAGCAGAGCCACCACATTTTCATCATAACTATCATTTGCTCTAATTTCACTGCGGTTTTCAACGATAAATTTCTTTGCAGAGTCCGCAAACGACAAGTATTTTTTGGCCGGTATGTTTAATAGCTGGCCAATAATATCCAGTTCGCGCTTCTTAGCCGCAGCTTCACTTTCCATTTGTTTAAGTTGTGTTACATCACGCACAGATATCATCAGCTTTACAATAATATCGTCTTCTAGAATGGGGTTCCAATCCAACGCTAAGAACTTGCTACCGCTTGAAAAGTCCGCTTCGTACTCCTCTGGTAACAAATGCGCATTAAAGCTGTAGTTCATTTCATCTTCGCCGATGATAGAACCTATTGCTTCTTTAGCTTGGTCCAAGGTATTGCTGCCAAGCTTTGCATTACCGAAAAGTAACTCTACGGCGTTTGAACCTGCGATTTGCGTTGTTTCAAATATAGCTTCCAAATGTTTAGAGTATTCTGGATGAATCTCGCCATTCGCCTCAACTGTAAATAGGCCTTGGCGCATATTGCTGAGCATGGCTTGAATATCGTTATTTTTTGCTCGCAACTCGCTAGTTCGCTCGGAGACCCGCACCTCTAGTATGCGGTTTTGCTCTTCGACAAGCTTGCGTTTTCTTCGTTGCGAACGAATAAACTGCACAATAACGGCCAATACAATCAATGCATAAATGGTGTGCGCCCACCAAGTTCGCCAAGGTGGTGGAAGTTGTTTTATTTGTATCGAGCGACCGACTTCATTCCATACGCCATCATTATTGCTGGCGCGGACTTTAAACAGGTAATTACCCGCATTTAGATTGGTATAAAGGGCGCTGCGCTGGTTTCCGACTTCGCGCCAGTCCTTATCAAACCCTTCTAGTTTGTAGGCATACTGGTTTTTATCGGGGTCGCGGTAATTTAGCGCGGAAAACGAAAAAGAAAACATTGTTTTGGTATAGTCTAGGACGATTTGATCTGTTTGATTGGCAACACGGGTTAAGATGTTTTCGGGGCCATTGATTGGTACTGTTTTGGTGAAGATTCTAAAATCAGTAAGAACAACCGGCGGTACATGTTCGTTTTTACCCAATTTATTCACATCAAAAATCCGCAGGCCATTACGCCCCCCTAAAATAACCTCACCTGTTTTGGATGTTATTGCCGAACCGGTAACAAAGCCGCCAATCTTTTCGCCATTATAGGTTTTGTAATTGCGAACTTCTTTGGTGTCTGGGTTAAACATTACCACACCGTTGTTTGTCCCTAGCCACAAACTACCGTTTTTATCCTCAACAATGCTACGAATGCCATGGTCGACAAAACCATCTTTGGTATCAAACACAATAAAATCGTCGGTTTCTTCTCGGTATTGGTGCAGGCCGGCATCTGTGCCAAACCACAATCGCTGCTGGCTATCTTCAAATATGGACAGTACAGAATTATGTACAAGGCTATTGGGGTTGGCATCATCTGTTTTATACCGTTTAAAGGTACCGGCATCGCGATCCATTAAATTCAAACCACTTGCGGTGCCAACCCAAAAGCGGCTTTTAGAATCCTCAAACGAAGTCCAGATTAATTGGTTTGTAATTCCGCTACCCGTGCCGTCTTCTTCATAAATTGTATATTCGCCAGTAGCACGGTCGTAGCGACTTAACCCGCCGTTATGGGTCCCAATCCAGAGGTTTTTACGCTTGTCCTCATAGATATCCCATACCACAGAGTCGTTTAATACTTTCGAAGACTTATGCCCTCCCCTTGCAAGGCTGCCATCAAACGGCATTTCTTCGAAAACATCTTTTTCGGCGTTATAGCGGTGGTAGCTACCTGCCCAAGTGCCAAACCAAAGGCCGCCATCGCTATCGACTAAGCCAGATATTATCGCCGTTGATTTAAGCTTGCCGTTGCTTGGTGTGTAGTGGGTGAAAGTGTCTTTTTTCCGGTCAAATTTAGTAATGCCGCCACCACCTAGCCATAGATTGCCATCGGCATCTTCGACAATTGCGGCTATTTCATTACTTCGCAGGCCAAGTTCTGGGTTCGGCTCGTGTTTATATACCGTAATAGCGGCCGTTGAACGGTCGTAGAAGTTTACCCCAGCAGGGTAAGTTCCCACCCATAGATCGCCGATGGTATCTTCGTAAATCCGCCTTATCGAATTAGCACTTAAAGAGCCTATTTTACCGGCTTCGTGCTGATACCTTAAAAAACGATCTTGCTCTGCGTTGTATAAACTTAAACCGCCAACGTCACTCCCTGTCCACACCCAGCCGTTGCGATCAATATAAATATCCCGAGTAATATTGTCTGCAATACTAAAACGATCATTGTCGTCTTTTAGGTAGCGCTTTATAAATTTTTCGGTCTTAGTATCAAAGCGGTAAATACCTTTATCAACACCGGCCCATAACTCGCCGTTGGGGTGTACATCCACCACTTTAACGGCGTTATCAGGCAGCGAGGTTGGCAGTTCTGGCCAGGGGGTAAAGTGGCTAAACTGTTTTGAGTTCCAATCAAACTTGGTAATGCCAGCATCGGTACCTAGCCAAAAAACATTGTTTTGGTCTAAATACAGGTCGTGAATTACAACGTTGATTAAACCATCACGCCCATCTGCTGAGTGCGCAATGGCTGTTGCATTTTGTGTTTCAGGGTCCACAAAGACCATGCCGTTTGGCCCAGCAACAACAATTTCACCAGACGGGGCCTCAAGTACTCGCCGTGCACCAGCGCCATATGCGGCCGGCACATTGCCATCTTGTGGTGCCATTTTATAAAGCACCTCGGCATCACGGTCGTACCGCAACAGGCCTGCGCGTGTAGCAACCCATAACTGCTGCCGGCTATCTTCAAATAGGTCGATTACCTGGCTTACGGCTTGAAAATCTTCTGGTGGCTCCTTTCCCGTTTTTATCGCAACAGATAAAAAGCTGTAGCCGTCATAGCGCAACAAGCCGTTGCGCCCACCTAACCACATAAATCCTTCGTGATCTTGCAATAGCGCTTCAACCTCACCTAATGCAAAGTCCTTACTAGCCATTACATTTTGAAAGGTAATTTTTTTAGGGTAATCGGCTGCAGTTACCCCCATACCCAAGAAACAAATAAGGCTAAGCAGCCATGGCGCTAATCGCGACAGGTTTTTAACAATCACTGAGTACACCTAGAATAAAATGGCTATGCATTAGGTATAGCTCATGTACTCAATAATCAATGAATTGAGTCATGTTAATAGTGGCAATTTTAAGCGTTAATAAAGTACGCGCCAATAATTTGACCTTCACACTAATTTTTTAAAAACCTAAACTCAAGTGCCTGTTTTAAATTCTAGACGGTTCGATAAATAATCGCTTTTCTTTAAGAAATAATTATCGAATTAACTATACTTTTGATACAAAGGTTTTTTTACACCTATAGGTACCCGCGCCCGCGTTTTATGCATAACTAAAAGACGAGACAGGATGAACGTAACCCAAGCCATCGAATTGATTCGCACATTGTTTGAGCAATCGTGCACCGAACTGTTTGAATCAATGCACTGCAATGTGGAACCTGCCGCTTGCAATGACGTAGAGAGCGCATATATTCCTGCAGCCTATATAGATGCAGGCGCAGACGATTTTGAGCTATTACTAACATTGCGCTTACCCTTAGCCGCTTTGACGATGACCTACCCGATACAGGACCAAATTGTTTCAATTGATGAAAGCGAACTGGAAGATTGGATACTAGAGCTTTCTAACCGCCTACTTGGTTTACTTAAGGCCAAGCTAATGAGCCGCGACTGTCGCCTTAATACAGGCTTACCCAGCCACGACTTTGGTGAAGATACAACCCAAAGCATTAACCAATGCGAGTATATACCCTACTACTACAAGCTCGACGAAGAGCCCATTGAAATGGGCATCACGCTCGAAACGTTTAGCGAAACAATCGCCATCGAAGACGACGCAAAAGAGGACGATAGCGCACAAGCCGGTGATTTAGACTTCTTCTTTTAAGCCAGTGAATGGTAGTCCTTTTTTAGTCGCTCCCAAGCCGTTTTATCTTCTGCAATTCTAATGTTGCGTACAGACTGTTCATTCATATACATCCAGTCCGATAACACAACATTAGATTGTGAGCCGGCAAAATAGCGCAAGCGAAACCTGCGAATATATTGCTTGGGTATCGCCAAAAAGCTCACCTCTCGGCCTGGCGTGACGCCCGTAACCTCGATGCATTGGTGGCCCTGCTTCGCAACCTCATAGACAAAGCCGGCAATGGCTTTAGGGGTGTCCCCATAATGGATATAGTAAAAACGCTTGGGGCAATACGCTTTGTTATGCCAAGCAAAGCGCGCAACGATATTAGGGTCGGTTGTTGTCGAGATAACTTGGTTAGAGGCACCACTGCCTAAATGGGGGTCGTGGCTATCTCGGCCGGCATCCATTTTGGGGTAGAAACCGCCGGCCTGCCATAATACCGCTGGCGGCCGAGTATCACCTCTGTATAGGCGAGCTTGGGCGTTGTGCAAATTAAAGCCAGAACGGCTGAATCGGTAGCGGTATAAATCAAAGGGAATATCTTGTTGGTTACGCATTAGGCCAATAGCTTTGCGTTCGGCATTAGAGGCCTCGTAACTGTAGCGGTACCAAATATAGGCGCCGGCCAGCAACGCATTCACCGCACTACAGCGCCGGCTCTGGCTTTTACTGGAAATGGCAACGCCAGAAACGGGGTTAAAACCCTGCGACCAGCGGTACAAATCCATAATTAACAACTTACTAATATAGGCTATTCGAATGTGATCCAACGCTTGAATAGACACGGCCATCGCCACATAGGTATCGATGCGGGTCAAACCATCTGAAGAGCGGCTCTGAAATACACTGCAGGCAGAATCCCGCTGGAAATCTAGCGCGTATTCGCGCAGGGTTTGCGGGGGCCGACAGGTTGTTTGCAGGGTATAGCCATTGGTATTGAGGCGAATATAGTTCTCTACAGCAGGCTGAAGCATAAGGGCGTCCTTGGTTATGTCTTTGTTGCCAATACTATAGAGCCCTTGTTTGCCGCTAGGCTATTACACTTGATTACACCTGTAGCAATGCCTATTTTCGTGCTACTGCTTTTGTAGGCATGCCGCCCTAGCCGCGCGGTCAACTAAGGAGAACCACTGATCTAATACCGAGCGATTAGCCGCAGGTTTGTGCCCCTTTAGTTTAACCAGAGTAAAAGCTAGCCCGTCATAGCACTGAAAAAAGCGTTGGTACAGCGCCGCGTGCGCCAATGCTTGACCTTTAGCATTACAGTAATTTTTACTTTCTAGCCGATTACGCCGCGCCAGCAAGCCCATAATATTTTGGCAATCGGTATACACCGTGACGTCGCTTCCTAGTTCCACATCCGAAAGCGCCCAAAGCAAAGTTTCGAGCTCTAGCTGTGTTGAGCTGGTATTGGTAAAGCGTTTTGTTTTAATGGCATCAGGCACGCCAGTTGGCGGTTGTAAACTGCTAGGCACAGGTACTGCTAAAAAAGCACCGCAGCCAATGCGCGTTTGAGGGTTAACGCTACCATCAACAAAAATAGCCTGCTGCACTATTTAGGTCTGTCCGCTATTAGAAGGTCGCCAACATTGCCGTAATAATTGCCACCTAAGCGGGCTAAAGGGTCTAACTTTTTACCGTCGATAATTAAGCGCTGCTCGCTGGGCGTGATTATCGCATCGTCGACATAGAGTGTATTAATTTGGCCATAAATAACCGCTTGCGGCGTATTGCCTATCTCATCAATGCGGTACAAACTACATGCTATAGCAATAGCGCAGTTAGCAAGGCGCGGCAATTCAGAGCCTTCGAAGGCTACCGTTTTTAAGCCTAACGCCTCTACCTCGGAAATACCGTGGTTCAAGGTAGCAGCCGAGTCATTAACCGCATCAAGCATATCTGTACTGGCTATATGCAGTACAAATTGCTTGTGTTCTTGGATGTTTCGGCAGGTATCTTTAACTTGTCCGGCCTCGTCGCCTGTGGCTTTTTTACCAGCAGAAAACATTAACAAAGGTGGGTCGCTACAAACCGCCGTGAAAAACGAAAATGGCGCGAGATTATAACTTGGTTGCGCTTCGCCATTAGGTGCGTTGCTGGTTAAAACCCAAGCAATTGGCCGCGGGACAATGGACTGAACCATAGCAAAATAACGCTGACTTGGTGTTAGCGCATCAAAATTAATATACATAGAGCCTCTATTAAAAGGTCTTAAAAATTTAGCCTAAACTAGACAGTGAGAAATACTAAATGTCGGTTGGGGCTATTATAGGGTCATAAAGCTAGAATAATCACCTTTTGCAGCCGCTACCTTTAAAGAGCAATGACAGCCATGAACTCAGTAGGAAAGCTGCTTAGCCGGCACCTTAATAATATGCCGGCAGGTACCCTTACGTGGATAGGTTTGCGATCAGAGCGCAAAGCTCGTATGACAATAGTTGAAAGCGCCAAAGCCATAGCAACGCTCGGCTTAGAAGGCGATAGGCGTTGCGCATCTACTCCAGGCTCTGGCCGGCAGGTAACTTTGATCAATCAAGAACACATAGATGTGGTTGCAAGCCTGATGGGATTGGCGAGCATAGCCCCAGAACAACTCCGAAGGAACCTTGTTGTAACAGGGGTTAATTTGCAAGCACTCAGGCACCAGCGCTTTCGTATTGGCGAGGCCGAATTTGAAGCTAATGCACATTGCCACCCGTGCTTACGCATGGAACAAAATTTAGGCACAGGGGCTGTTGCCGCGATGCTAGGCCATGGAGGTATTTGCGCCAAAATTATTACCAGCGGCGTCATTGCCATAGGTGATAAAGTCGAGAAGCTTTAAGCCCAATAGTTTATTAAAGCCACTTGTAATGCCAGCGCGTATCAGGCTATAAAGCGCAATATTCAAATGTGGTTTACTTACCCGCTTGAATAATCCGATATTTAATAAGCACATTAGGCCGTTAGCAAATTATGTTTTTAAAACCTGAAAAAGCCAAAATGATCAAACCTGAAAACGCACTTAAAGGCCGCACTACGGCTATGGATATTTCAGGGATTCACACTGTCACCGGCAACAGCATGCAGGCGCCCTTCCCCGCCAGTATGGAAAAAGCATTATTTGGCCTTGGTTGTTTTTGGGGCGCCGAACGGAAGTTTTGGAGCCTTAAGGGTGTATACGCCACAGCCGTAGGTTATAGTGCCGGCTACACGCCAAACCCAAGTTATCAAGAAGTATGCTCAGGCTCCACGGGCCACAACGAAGTTGTTCTAGTGATCTACGACCCGGCTCAAATTAACTACAATACGCTACTTAAAACTTTTTGGGAGTCGCACAACCCAACGCAGGGCATGCGCCAAGGCAACGATCAAGGCACGCAATATCGCTCGGGCATTTATACCTATTCAGACCATCAACAGCAGTTGGCCGAGCACAGCAAAAAAGTCTTCCAGCAAGCGCTAGCTGATAAAGGCTTGGGCGTAATTACAACCGAAATAAAATCCGCCACCGAGTTTTATTATGCTGAAGAGTATCACCAGCAATACCTAGATAAAAACCCAAACGGTTATTGCGGGCTAGGTGGTTGTGGTGCCATATTGGATATGTAATTGCACTAAAACGCCGTAAGCTATTGGGCCCCAGTTACGCGTTATCACACCGCTATTTATACTACTGTTTATCCGTAAAAGGCAGTTACACCATAGCCGTGGTAGTATTTGTGCATTCACTATTAAACTTCAATTGCCTAGGAGGCAAAAATGCTAGATTCCGTACTGCGAGTATTCGGGAAAGATTTTGATGTCGAGGGGTTTCTTAAACAGTACCCTCTTTCGATACCCGCAGAGCCTTACTCAAAGGGCGAACCCGATTTACTCGGCAACCCTAATATAGACTCCGGCTTTGATGCGCTGGTTTCTGAACAGATAGAGCCAGAAGATAACCTAGCCCATGTGCGTGTGTTTTTAGAATCAAGCACAGAAGCCTTCGAAGCACTAAAAACCATGGGCATGACATGTATTATTGACATTGGCTGCACGGTGGATGCTCAAGAGCAGTGTGCGCAGTCGATCAATATTCCCGTCGATATTATGGCCCTTTGTTGCAAGCTGAATATATCCATTGAGTTTTCAGCTTACTCAAGTGTTGCAGCCATTTAATACACAACGCTTAGCGGGCAAAAGCGCCTATTGGCTTATGCCCGCTAAGCCCTAGAGCCCCCTCTCAGATATCGCCCCTTTCATAAAAAAAATCCCCGCCAGTACAACTCAACAACAAGACCAAATAGTCGTAATTATCACGGCAATACTTTGATAAATCGCCATTTGGCAACCATACTCAATAAGAGCATAAGAAAGCTCGCGCCTGATTTTAACGCCAACATATAACGATGTACGCCGCCCATATTGGCCAGGCCTAATGATACATGGATTAAACACAGAGGTTTTTTTGCCCAAAGCAAAGCCTGCAGGTATATAAATGCGCATTTATGTTGTTTTAGCGCTGGCAGTACTCCAGTGGTCAACCCTATTACAAGCACAAGCTGCAACGCTGCATGTTGTAGACCAGCATGGCCAACCATTGGAGGGCGCGATTGTAGAGTTCGCTCCGGCGGCGCTTGCTGCTGGGCGCTCCTCAGTTGCGGTGATGGATCAAATCGATAAACGCTTTAAGCCAGAACAGCTCATTGTGCAACGTGGCGATCAGGTATCTTTCCCTAACAGCGATGAAATAAGACACCATGTTTATTCTTTTTCGCCGACTAAGACATTTGAATTAAAGCTATATAAAGGTAAACACGGTGCGCCACTAACAATGGATACAGCCGGTGTGGTCGTGCTGGGATGCAATATTCACGATGCAATGGTGGGCTACATTTATGTCGCGGATAAAACTGCGATGGCCACAGATGAAAACGGCAGATTAGTGTTTAGCCCGCAAGCCGACCAGCCAATTACAGTATGGCACCCAAACCAAGCCTTAGATTTGCACAGTAAAACGCCCGTTACAGGAGTGAGCGGTGATAAACCTTGGCAGGTCACGATAGCCACAACGCTACCGCCAGCACCTGATACTTTTTCTGAGCGATTCCAAGGCAATGCGGCAATATCCCCTTAAGCATCAAGTTATTGCGCTGTGCGTTACACTAATTGTTGTGACCAGTGCCAGCATACTGTCTAGCTTTTGGTGGTTTAGTCACAGCTACAAAGAGCGAAACATCGATAGTGCCATCGACAGCGCCGCTAAAGTACTCGAGCGCTATGTATCAGAAAAACAGCAATTACTCTCTACCTCCCTCGCAATATTAACGGCAGACTACGGTTTTAAAACCGCGGTCGCAACCAATGACAAACTTACAATTTCCAGCGCATTAGATAATCTAGGCCAGCGGATAAATGCAGACCTCATGATTATTACTGGCACCAAGGGGCAGCTAATCGCATCTAGCCCTAAAACATTTAATGCATTAGCTGACCTTGTTTATGCCCAAGAAGTCCTCATTGAAAACCCTGGTAAAGCGCGTTTTGTTGTGCTGGATAAAACACTTTATCAATTAATTTTACAGCCGGTAAGGGCGCCGCGCACTGTTGCTTACACCGTCGCGGGTTTTATTATCGATTCTAAAACCGTATCAGAAATAAAAGTTTTAACCGGCGTAGACATCAGCTTTTACTCCAGCACTAACGAAGTTTTTGCAACCACATTTAAACAACCACGCTCGCAAGCACTGAGTGAGGTCCTTATAAGCCGTTACAGTAATGGTTTGTTTTTTAATCGCCCGACTTATCGAAACCGCCCTATTCCAATGCTATTGGCAGGATCGAATGATATTAATGGTGTCATTAGCGCTGATTTACGCCCGAGCCACGCACAGTTCGATCAATTGATTAGTACTGTTATTTGGTTAACAGCTTTTATACTTTTGCTTGGGTTTATTGCCAGCATTTGGTTCGGCAACCGGCTAACAAGCTCATTAGCACACTTAGTAAAAACCGCTAATCGTTTTGCCGCAGGCGACTATTCAAGCCACAGTATAAGCAGCCAAGCTAATTTTGAAGTGCATGCATTATCTTTAGCACTCAACGAAATGGGGATAGAAATTCGGCAGCGCGAACATCAAATTGCATTTAATGCCCGGCACGACCCCCTTACCCGCCTGCTTAACCGCAATGCCTTTTTAAACGGTATTGAGCAAGCCATAGACAAGCAAAAGCCATTTATTGTGATTGCCTATAACTTACGCGGATTTCGCAATATTAACGATAGCCTAGGGCCACAAATTGGCGATGCCTGCTTACAAGCCGTAGCGCAAAGAGTCAATAAATTCCCCTTCCCAAATTTAGCACTGCATGCCCGCTTGGGTGGCGATGAATTTATTGCGCTGCTGGAATTAGGTAAGGAATATTCAAGCGAATCGACCATAGAAATTTTTAACAACTGGATCGCCAAACCCATAGAGGTGAATGATTTAACACTTTCGTTTGCCTATAGTTTAGGCACTTGTAGTTACCCGCAGCACGCAAACGATGCAAAAAGCATGATGCGCAGAGCAATCATCGCGCTAGAGGAAGGTCGGCGAGAAAAGGTGGCTATACGCAGTTATAAAAGTGGCGAAGACGAAGAACATCTAGAGCGCCTTAAAATTATTGACCAACTTAAAGCGGCATTAAACCAAGAAGATCAGCTTTTTATGGTCTATCAACCCAAACTGAATTTAAAAAACGGCAATGTTGAAAAAGTAGAATCTTTAATTCGCTGGCAAAAGCCGGATGGCAAGTGGGTATCACCAGAGGTATTTATTGGTTTGGCTGAACAAGCCGGCTTAATTGTTGAAATCACTCAATGGGTGGTAAAAACGGTTATAACGCAAATGAGAGCATGGCAGAAGCAGAAAATATCCACCAAAGTGTCCATTAACATATCTGCACAAGACATCCTTCACCCAGATTTTATTTATTCCATTATCAAGCATTTAGAAGCCAATAAGTTAGACCCCCAAAGTATTACACTCGAAATCACCGAGCGTGATTTGATGGAAAATGAACAAGAAGGCGCGCAGCGTTTACACGCCCTGAAGGATGCAGGCTTCGACCTTGCAGTTGACGATTACGGTATAGGGCAATCCTCGTTAGGCAAACTCAAAAAATTGCCTATCGACGAGCTTAAAATTGATAAAAGCTTTATTTTAAAATTAGATCAATCCGAAGCCGATCAAGTTATTGTCCAGTCCACCATTCAACTGGGCCATAACTTAGGCTTGCACGTAGTAGCCGAGGGTGTTGAAAACCAAGCAACACAAGATATTTTACACCGAATGGGTTGCGATTATATCCAGGGGTTTTATTTCTGCCGGCCTATTACGTCCGACGAATTCATTAGCTGGTTAAAAAACTATGAAGATAACCGCAAGCCGAATTAGCCTCTGTTTTGTTTGGCTGTTAATAAGCAATTTGGCTATGGCCGCGAATGGTAAGCTTCTAGGCACCCCAGGCGTTGCCACCATAGAAGGCGCAGCCGGCGGCGGCATCGTACCTTGGGCTCAGCTTGCCGGTTATGCCAGCCGCGACGAAATATCGGCTAGTGGCTATTGTAGCCAGTCTAATGTTAAAGATTTCAGCCTGAATAATTGTGGCTTGCAAGTCAACATATTTGACCGTTTAGAACTTGCTGTGGCCCAGCAGAACTTTACAGTAGAGCCTCTCAATGTTGATATTAGCCAGCAAATAATCAGTGCCAAGCTGCGCCTTTATGGCGATATTATTTATAGCCGGTGGCCGCAAATCAGTTTAGGGGTGCAAGCCAAAACGCTGAAAGATCCTTGGGTCGTTGATGCCTTTGGTTCCACGAGTGATAAAGGCACAGATATATACATTGCTGCCAGTAAATTACACTTAGCGGCTATTGCTGGGCGCAATGCTTTTTGGAATATTACCTTGCGTAGCACACAAGCTAACCAGCTAGGGCTGCTAGGCTTTGGTAGCCAAAGTTATGGCCGCCAACTACAAATAGAAGCCTCTAGTGCCCTATTTGTTAATCAGCATTGGGCAATAGGCCTTGAGTATCGACAAAAGCCTAATAACTTAACCATCCCAGAAGACGATTGGGTCGACTTATTCATCGCTTGGTTTCCAAATAAGCGTGTTAATGTCACCGCGGCCTTTTTAGATCTTGGTGAAATTGCCGGAATACAGGATCAAACCGGCTGGCACTTATCCTTGATGGCCAATTATTAATCATGGAGATCTATGCATGAAGCTGTCACACATTGTTTTAAAGCTAGCTGCCGTTGTGATAATTAGCCTGTGCAGCGCTTGTGCTACAACACCGCAGAAAAATTTATTTATTGCATTAGGCGGCGAACAAGGCGTTCAATCTTTGGTTGATAAAATGATTACCGCCATAGGTAAAGACCCGAAAATTTTCGATTATTTTGCTGAAACAAAAGTTAGCCGCTTTAGACAAAAACTGTACCTGCACTTTTGCCACGTTGCCGATGGCCCCTGCACCTATGACGGCGACACAATGATTGATGTTCATACGGGCATGAACATCAATGAGGCCGACTTTAATCACCTAGTGGATATTCTAGTTGACGCAATGACGCAACAAGGCATTAAAAACACAACACAAAATGCCTTACTAAAAAAACTTGCGCCGCTCCGCCAAGACATTATTTATCGTTAACGCTATGGCATCTCTAAAAATGCACTTTTTCCGCGATAGCGGCTTACAGTTTTTTGATCCTCGACATTCAGCTCCTGCGCCGTTCTAATAAGGTACATCCTGTACCGATGCGTCCCTCTACCTCCTGAATCCATTCAGTCGCCCGGGCGGTGCTTGACCGCCACGGACGGCAATGTCATTAACTTAAGGCAGGCTAAGCGGTAGGCGGTGATTTTTCAGGACCCTCACGCCCCGGGAGCGCGTGCGGAGCGTCCATGGGTTGGCTTGAGCGAGTCCAGAAAAATTGTCGGCTGCCGCTAAGTTAATGACATTGCCACGGACGGAGGAAATGCAGAAAGTTGCCGGGAGCAACTTCTGCCCTTGCTCTCACTAAAAAATCACTATTTTTAGAGGTGCCCTGTAGAATAACAACGATTTTAATTAGCTAGAAAATATTTCGCTTTCGTTATTTAGCGTGCGGTTGCCATCGCCAAAGCGGGTCATGTTTAACCCCATGCGCTGGCCAATGGTCGCTAATAAATGTGAATGCGGTTCGCCATTAGGGTCGTAATTACCGTTGTAGTTATAGGTGATTTTCTTGCCGGTTTGCAAACCAAAAGCGTCGCCACCCGCTAAGAAAAACGGTATGCGATTAAAGTCGTGGCTATTCGAATGGCCAATTTCGCTGTAATGCATTACCAATGTGTTGTCCAATACAAAATCTGGACCATCTGGTGTCGTGGCCAACGTTGTAATCAAATTATTCAGCTGCTCGGCCCAATAAATACGATAGCGCTTCCATTCACCATTAAGATCATTGTGGGATGCATCGTGATCGTAGGCACTAAACCCTGGTAAGCGAATACCGTTTGCTTCGTGACCAAAAAGGAAATTAATGCTTCGCGTTAGGTCACATGAAATCGCTTGCGCAGCAATTTCTTGCATCGCGCGCGATATTTCATTAATGCTATTTTCGGCGTTCGGGTTGTTATCGGGCACCCCATTAAAATTAACAGCAGGCGCTGAGCAATTTTGGCTGGGTATTGCGTTTAAGCGTTGCTCTAATTGGGATAACGCATCGGCGTGTTGCTCTAAGCGCTCGCGCTCGAGCTGACCTAATTGACGCTGCAAGCGCGCCAATTCTGCAGCGGCGTTGGATAAGACGTTCGCATCAGGGTTGCCGGCGGCCGTATTGTTGCCACCACCGGCCGAAAAAAGCTGGTTATACAGGGCTTTAGCGTTATCCCACACCGGAACCTGCTGACCATTGCGGTAAGACGACGTATCGTGGTGGTCGAAGCGGTTGGGCATAACCCCCATTTGCACCGAGCCAAAAGGCGTTTCGTTACGGTAGTGGTCGCCAATAACAATATCGAGTGAATCATTACCATTTGCCGTTAGCGCTTTGCGGTTACCTTGTTTATGACCGTCACCAATATTGTAAGGGTTGCCATACATGGACATCCCATCGATAAATAGCATGCGGTTTTTTACGCTTTCCATCGGTCGCGAAAATTCATTCAACGATAGCTGGTCGTTAGGGTGCCACAAATTGGGCTGATCCCACGATGGGCCACCACCGTGTGGTGTAAAAACAAACATCACACGCTTAGGGCGCGTACCGGATACCGCCGCCATTGCCGAGCGCGCCAAAGTTAAGTGCAAAGGAAGTTGAACGCTCGCGAACGCCGCTGTGGTCAATTTTACTAAATCACGTCTTTTCATGGTGTTATCTCCCGGGCCATTATTCGCGAATTAAAAAGGTATTAGCAGAAACAATTTCCTGCCAAAGTTGCTGGAAGCTATAGCCCCCATTGCGCCAGCGCTCGGCCGTAGTTTGTACGGTGCAGGCGTCTTGGTGCTCTTGCCCGGTGGCATAAATCTGGAAGTTTTCGATTACACAAGCTGCCGCACTATTGGCATCAGATAAAATAACCGATAGCTCGTGCACGCCTTTAAACGGGTGCGCATCGGGCGCTGTAAGTTCGTTAAGGCCTGTTAAAACCCCGACATCATCAGGGTTGGCAACGGCTTTACCGGCACCGTCAAAGGTATCAAAACCAAAGCCCACATCATCTATGTATTGGTGACAAGATGCACAAGAAGGGTCCGCTGAGTGCTGCGAGAAACGCTCGCGCGGGCTCACACCGGGCACCGGCATGGGAATGTTAATTTCCAAGGTTGCATCGGGCAGTGGCATGGGCTGGCATAGCAAGTGTTTGCGCACAAATACACCGCGCAATACTGGCGAGGTATCGTTTGCTTTACCTTGACGAGCAAGCAGCGCGCCTAATTTTAAAATGCCGCCGCGCTCCCCATTAGTATCAATGCGTGACGTCGTTGCAGTAGCGCCATTTAAACCGTAGTAGTTAGCCAGCGCTGCATTCGCGTAGGTGTGATTGCTCACGTATAAATCACTGAACTGCGTAGCCTCACCCAATAAGACGCTTTGCATAAATTGCTGAAACTCTTCTTCCATGCCGGCTTTTACAGCCGGTGTAAAGTCACTGTATACACGGGTGTCTTTACTCACATCTTTAAAATCGAACAGCATTAACCACTGTCTAGCAAAGTCGATAATCGCCGCGTTAGCTTTGGGTGAACTCAATAAACGCTGAACTTGTGCGGTTAACTGCGCGCGCGTTTGCAACTGGTTATTTTGTGCTGCACTTAGCAAGGCATTGTCTGGGGTGGAACCTGTAAAAGTATAAGCCAGTAATGTAGCCGTTTCCCATGGCGTTAATCGGAAGTGATCACCATCAGCAACGCCTTGCTCTGGTCGATATAAAAAGTTTGGCGAAATTAAAAAGCCTTTTAACACCTTTGCAGCACCTTCGCGAGCATTGCCACCACTCAAGAAAATATCAACATAAGCGCCCTGTTCTTCATTACTTAATGGGCGACGGAAGATCTTACGCCCCATATCGGCAACAAAAGTACCTGCGCAGTTGGCATTAAGTTGGTCACAACCCACAACGGCATTAAAGCGACTTTCTATAACACTGTTTGCCACCGTATTGGCGGCATCCCAATATACGCCTATGCGCGATTCGCTAACACTTTCGGCAAAAGCATTGTTGTCGAAGCCGTGCACGCGAACACCACCGGGGAAGCTCGCGGTAATGTTCGTTAGAGCCGGCACCGAAAATAAATCATTAATGCTGTTTTGGTATTCGCGGTTGGTCAGCAAGCGCAAGGTTCGCGGTAATGGCGCTTCTTTATTGTCGCAGTCCATTGCGCTCGCAGGGGCAAATGTCATGATGTAGGCGGCAACGTTTGTGGCGCAGCTGCCTTGGCATTTTTGAATATTCCCCTTAGGCATGGTTAGGTCTATCGCTTGTGCTAAGCCAGCGACATTGTCTTGCCATTTAGCCGCACTTAGCGGTGTACCAAAATCAGTCCCCTCACCGTTATCTCCGTGACAAAGCGCACACTGCTCATCGTACTGCCCTTTACCGGCCATAACGTTTTCGCGCACGTTTACGGTAAGCGTTTGCTGGCTAAGGTTGTTGTCATTATCGGTTACGCTCAAGGTCACGTTATAGCTGCCTGCTGCACTAAAACTGTGGCTGGCCTCGGGGCCTTGCGCGCTGTTGCCATCACCAAAGTTCCACGCGTAACTAACAATATTACCGCCAGGGTCAACACTTGCGGCGCCGCTAAAACTTAAGCTTTCACCAATAATCGCGCTGTTTGGTGCAGTAATCTGGGCAACCGGCGGGCCATCATATGCCCCTAAAACTTCAAGTTCCCAAAATGAGTAACCCCACTGGGTTCCACGTTCGACGCCTTTAAAGCGCACATAGCGTGCAGGAGCAGGCGCTGCCAATGTGATGGTATCTTGGCCGCCATTACCGTTCACCTCGGCATACACTGTTTGCCAGTTACTGCCATCCATAGAGGTTTCTAAGTTATAAACCGTGCCGTAGGCATCTTCCCAATTAATGGCAAAACTGCAAATAACGGCTTCGCTACCTAAGTCGACAGACAACCATTCGTTATCGGTATAAGCGCTAGACCAGCGCGTTGCAGGGTTTTGATCAAAGGCAAAATTGGGGCTGGTATCATCCGTATTGGTATCAATACTGGAGCCTACGCCAGCTAGGCCCGCCGCGATATTAACCGGTTGATCACAACTTGACGTTTCCACCGGCATCATTGGCTGGCTACTACTGGCCATACTCGAGCTAAGCGCAACACTCGACGCAACGCTCGATACCGCAGTGGCTTCAGAGCTGCTTGTTTCGGTACCCGGCCCTGCAACACAACCTGCCAGCGCAAACGAGGCGCAGCCAATAGCTACCTGCCTTATTGTTCGAGAAAAGTTTGAATAACGATTCACCATGTAGAACACCCCAACGTGTTTTTATTGTTTTGCGTGCCTTAAGGCGCGCTTTTAAAGAAAGTAAACCTTGCTGCCTGCGAGCCTAAGGAGCAAATGTGCACACAATGTGGAGAAAAAAAGAGAAAGGATTTGATTTGTGAAGCCCCGCACACCGAGTCGATATTTGTAAGTTTCTAGCGGCGTGGCGGGCATAAAGTGTCGGGTAAAATAAGGCGCTTGCGCTACATTGTGAGCCGCATCCAAAGCCTATGGGTACAGAGCCAAGCCCTCGCAGTCAGCATTTCAGGCATATTGGCAATGCCATCGCACCCTAAGGCTAACCGTTAAATGTGCACACAATATGGAGACCAATAGCCCTACGTTTATTTGAGAGTTCGCGCACAGCCGCTAGCTGCTATTGCGTAAAACGTTTGCCTTGCATTTACACAAAGCGAGAATATGCTCATTAAGGCGCTTGTGAATAATTCTAAGCACGCAAGCCGAATACCGTCGCGCACCGTTTTATTGAGATTACAAACCGCGCAGTATCACAAACACTGCCGATGGGTAGTAAAAGCGTATGAAACCAATAGCCTCGCAAGTAAAGCAATGTGGCTCGTTAGATGATTTAGGAATAGATATTTGAAGCTCCATTTATGCCGCTTAATCGCGTGGGTTATTTTTTTGTTGTTGGTGCCATTAATCGCATACGCACAACAATCCCCTGTACCCAAGCACTCCTCCCTCTTGCGCTTTGAGCATGTTTTTGAAGCATTTCCAGACGGTATTTCGCCTCACAGCAACCTGCCGCATATTATTCAAGATAGCGCAGGCATGATGTGGTTTGCCGGTGATAGCCTTTATCGTTATGACGGCACGCAACTTTACCCTTACCAGCTCGACCCGATGAGTATATGTTCAAGTTTTATTACCGGGATGGCCATTGATCTCGACGGCATACTTTGGATCACTACTGAAAAAGGCGTATGCCAATACGTAGCCAATACTGACAAATTTAAACCATTTGGCCTACACACGGGGCAAGCGCTTTCGCGCAATGCAAGCGCAATAAATGTTAGCCCCAATAATGAGGTGTATATTGGCTTTAGTAGCGAGCTTGCCATTATTAACCCAGCGCGTACGGATATAACATTTCTTAGCTCCCCGCTTAAGTCGCAATACCACAACCGCAGCAATGAATTTCGCGCAATTTTTTTTGAATCAGCAAACAGCGTTTGGCTCGGCAGTTTAGCTTCTGGGCTAATTCATTTCTCCCCGAGTACGGGGTTTTTCGAGCACTACATGAATACGCCTGCACAACCTAATTTATTGCCAAGCAATGATGTGCGTACGATAGCAATGGATAAACAAGGGGATCTGTGGTTTGGCATGCACCAAGGTGGCGTTAGCAAACTATTAAAAGACAAAAAAACGTTTCAACATTATTTGAATGACGATGACAGCTACAATTTAGGTAGCTCGTATATTTGGTCTATCAAATTAGATTCTACCGGGCAGCTTTGGCTGGCATCTGATGGCGGTGGCTTACTGGGCTACAACGCCGACAGCGATAGCTTCTTTGCTTATCGCCACGATGTGAACAATCGCAATAGTATTGCAAGTAATAAACCAACAACCGTGTACGAAGACAGCGCCAACAACCTTTGGGTAAGCTTATACCCAGAAGGCATTGATTTAATTAATCGCAGCAGCGCCGATGTAAATCAGTTCTATGCAAATTCCAGCAGCACGCACAGTGTGAATGACAATGGCATATTAAGTATTTTTGAAGATTCGCAACAATCAATTTGGATTGGCACTGAAAAAGGACTTAATCGTTTTAACAAAACCGCTTATACCTTCGAAAACTATTCAGACGGAAGCCAAGCATGGGCAATTCCCCAAGTACCAATCACTTATATAGCAGAGGATCATAAGGGGCAATTGTGGTTCAGCACCTGGGGGGAAGGCCTGTATCGCGTTTCCCCTCAAAATCAGCAAGTGACCCATTTCGCGCCATCAAAGACAAACCCAAACACTGTAGATGCAGCAAGATTCTGGGGTATATTGCCCGAAAGCGAGCACATTTTATTCGCATCTGAAGGGGTTCAAGGGATATTACAATTCCGCTTTGACACGCAATCATTTAGCCGTATCCATCTAGTTGATGGCGGTTCCGCGTTTAATGGCACCCATGTATACAACGTATTGCGCGATAGCAAAGATAACTTGTGGATCGCCTCTATTGGGGGGCTTTATCGGCAGGCGCCCGCAGGGGAATTGGTCGAATTGTCTAGCGAAAGTTTTAATCCAAGCACTATATCGAGCTTCCGAATTCGTAGCTTGTTTGAAGACAACCGCAATAACATTTGGGTCGGCACAGAGGATCAAGGAGTCTATATCTATAACCCCCAAAGTCAGCACTTTAAACACTTAGGGTTAGCGCAAGGGATACCCTCAAATAATATAACGAAAATTCAGCAGTCTCCCGATGGCGACATATGGCTATTTACCCGCAATGGCTTGGCGCGTATTAATCAAACGAATCAAGCGGTCAAAGTTTTTAATAAAGCCCACGGTCTAGCCGATAGTAATTTTAACCGCGGAGCGGGATTTATTGATAGCGACGGTACGCTATACGCCGGTGCAGCTAAAGGGTTGAGCATATTAAATGTACAAAGTTTAAAATCGAAAATACAGCACTTCCCCGTACACATTACGGGCTTAAAGCTTTTCAACAAAACGATTAAAGCCGGTGAATACCCACTGGAAAATAAAAGTATTTTACAGGCCAAAGCCATCACTTTACGCCACACAGATGATGTGTTTACCCTTAATTTTGCCGGCCTTAGTTATCCATTATCGCGCTGGAACCAATATGCTTATAGGCTAGAAGGTTATGACGCGACATGGAATTATATTGGCAAAAACCACTCGGCCACCTATACCAATATTCCTGCGGGGAAATACACCTTTCATGTTAAAGCGCAAGACCAGCACGGTAACTGGAGCGACCAACAAGACAGCCTAGCCATAACAATAAACCCTGCCCCCTGGCAAACGTGGTGGGCTTATGTAGGCTATATTCTGTTGGCAATACTAATATTGCAGGCACTTTTGTATTTACATGCGCAGCGTTTAAAATACCGAAAAGAAAAGTTGCTAAACGCCGAAATCATTCGTTTAAATGCAGTGCGCGAAGCCTTGCGAAGAGACTTTATGGCCGATATTTCGCACGAGTTACGCACACCCTTGTCAATCCTTACCGGCGAGGTCGAAGCGGTACAGGACGGCATACGTCCGCTGAGCATGGCAACCGTTGAATCTATACGCAGTGAAGTTACGATGATCAAAAAAATTGTTAATGACCTTTACGATTTAGCCCTTTCCGATTCCGGCGCTATGCAATGTAATATGAAAAAAGTGGATATTAGTCAGGTATTAACCCTAGCTGTTTCCCAAATGCAAATTAAATTCGAACAAAAATCCATCGAGCTTAAACTGAATATAGCGGCTAAGGGGCTTTTTGTGGAGGGCGACCAACAACGCTTACACCAATTGTTTTTAAATTTATTAGAAAATAGCTTTCGCTATACATTCAGCGAAGGAACACTAGCCATTAGCGCCTACAAAAAAAATGCACAAGTGATTGTCGATTTTTCTGATACTGCCCCAGCCGTTGAAAAATACGCCTTGAATGATATTTTCAAGCGCTTTTATACCGTTGACACCTCCCGCAATCGGGAGCACGGAGGTTCGGGTTTGGGGTTGTCTATTTGTAAAAACATCGCCCTGGCGCACGGGGCAAATATTAGCGCGCACCCTTCCCCGCTGGGAGGGCTGCGCATAAAGGTAGAATTCCCCTATTTTGGAAGTTCATCAATATAATGTCTAACTTTGAAGGTAAAGAAGTGCTCATCATTGAGGACGAGCAAAAAATAGCCGACTTAATCGTTGATTATTTAAACGCCAGCGATATTGCTACCCACTGGGTAAGCGATGGAGCTAAAGCACTTGATGTTTTTACACAAAGACAACCTGCATTAGTATTACTGGATGTATTGCTGCCAGGCACTGACGGTTTTAAACTTTGCAAAAGCATTCGTGCTTTATCCCAAGTACCCATTATTATGGTAACTGCCAAAGTCGAGGAGAACGATCGCTTAGAAGGTTTTGATTTAGGTGCCGACGATTATATCTGTAAACCTTTTAGCCCTCGTGAATTGGTTTATCGGGTGAAAGCCATCTTAAATAGAACACCCAATATTACAGCCCCCCCAGAAGACGCGAACAACTGCCCCCTTCACCTTGACCCCAAAACATTCAAAGCCACTTTTCTATCAGTTGATTTAGAAGTAACACCCGTAGAATTTAAACTGTTGACGACACTGTCTGACCAAATGGGGAGAATTTTTAGCCGCGATGAGTTGCTCGATCACGTCTACCCTGGGCACCGGATCGTCAATGACCGAACCATTGATAGCCACATCAAGAACCTGCGTAAAAAAATGAAGGCCATTGCCCCTGATATAGAGCTTATTCAATCGGTATATGGCGTGGGTTATAAAATAGAGGGCCTTTAATGAAGGATCGACCGGCAAAGTATTAGGTTTACCCCTTCGCATATAACCCTGTCGGTTTAATCGAATAGATTTGAATGCTGTTTGATTTCGCCTTCAGTTTAGTTAAGATGGCTAGCGATTTGGCTTGGGCAAGTTTTCGTAGAACGAAAGGGTCTGTGCGCTGAGGCCACCAGCAATCAACCCTAATCCTTTGAGCCGATACAGTTGGTCACCCGTACTTACGGCTGGATGCTTTTCTTGATGGGTTAGTAGCATTCGTTTTCTCATCCAGTAAACTATTCGTTATATTATCTCGTCCACGCTTGCGCTCGCGCTACAGGTTGCCCACTACATTAACTCCTGGGCTATTGACTATAAATTTCCACAGCTAAATCAGGTAAGATCACAAAAAAAGCGCTTTTTAAGAGATGCCTATAACATCATTTGAGGATTGTATGATTAGACTACTAACGATGGCTTTGCTGTGCGTATTCAGCGCCAATGCTATTTCACACGGCATGTCCGCTGAAGATCAAGCCAGAATACTCAACGCGGGGCACTTAGAATATATGCATCTGGGTGCGACGCATATGTTGTCTGGCTACGATCATTTGCTGTTTCTTTTCGGGGTGATGTTTTTCTTAACGCGGTTTCGCGATATTTTAAAATTTATTACAGCGTTTACCGTTGGCCATTCAATTACGTTGGTATTGGCAACACTATGGGGAATCACCGCCAATTACTATTTGGTTGATGCTGTTATCGCTTTAACGGTATGTTACAAAGCGTTTGACAACCTCGATGGTTTTAAAAAATATTTCCAAATGTCTTCGCCGAATTTAACCTCGATGGTGTTTATATTCGGTTTAATCCATGGTTTTGGCTTATCGACACGACTGCAACAATTGCCCTTGGGCGATAATGGCCTTGTGTTGAAAATCCTATCTTTCAACATCGGCGTTGAAGTGGGACAAATCATTGCATTGTGCGTGATGTTCGTTATTTTGCTCGCGTGGCGAAAAACGGCATCGTTCCATCGATTTAGCAAAGCGGCCAATGCGGCATTAATGATGGCCGGTGGGTTGTTATTGTTGATGCAATTACACGGTTACTTACACACGGCACATCCCCACGACTTTCCGTTGAATCAGGATGATCACCATCACGCTCACGAAGATATGCAGCGAACATTGGCGCCTATATCAAACACCCCTAAGACGTTCGACCTCGGCACCAACAGCTTTCCTGGGCTATTACCCGAACAGCAAAAAGAGCAAAAATATCAACCTGACGAGCATTCACACGATGGCGAACACTATCACTCCCACTAATCCCAACAAATTAAAGCTAAGGCCCGCCAGACCTATAGCTCCCGCTTTGGCGGCGAGGCCTGCTTACCTAGCCAAACGACGGTTTTTACCGTTAGGGGAGCAACTTTTGTTCTGGCTTTCACAAAAAATTACTACTTTCAGAGACGCCTTCGAGTCACAATCCCCGAGCTAACAGTTAGTCCATTCAAAATAAGGCTTATTATGGCAATCCCTACCCCCGTTGCGCTTTACCCAAGCTATAAAGATTTCAAGGACTTTGCCTTTGAGGAGTTTAACCAACTTGAACATTTTTTAAGCAGCGGCGACGATTGGCGTATGCCGCATTGGCAATGGGGTTTGGAGTTTTTAAATTATACTGGGCGCAACAAATCCGAGCATACCTTTACCCGCTTTCGCACAGAGGTAGAGCGCTTTTTACTGTGGCTTTTTTTAATTAAGTTAAAACCCATGTCGCAGCTGGGAAAAGCCGATATTCTAGAATATGCCGACTTTTGCTGGCAGCCACCGGTTAACTGGATTTGCCTAGCCAACCACGAAAAATTCCTGTTTGAAAATGGCCGCTATATACAGAACCCAGCTTGGGCGCCATTTAAATTAAAGTTAGCTAAAGGGCTAGACCTTAACAAAGCTACGCCTGACAAAAAAAAATATAAACCCTCCCAGCAAACATTGACCGCCACCTTCACGGCCATCATTGCCTTTTATAAGTACCTAATGAATGAAGAATACCTTTATGGCAACCCAGCGCAAATCGCCAAAACCGATTGCAGGCATTTTATAAAGGATGCACAGGTAAAGGAGGTAAGGCGGCTTACGCAGGAGCAATGGCAATATGTGCACGCCGTTACCTTGGCAAAAGCCAACGAAGATCCAGACTACGAGCGCAGCCTATTTATTATCTCTGCCCTTAAAACATTGTTTTTACGGATATCCGAATTATCTGAGCGGGCACAATGGTCACCACTGATGAGCCATTTTTGGCAAGATGCCGATAAAAACTGGTGGTTAAAAATTTATGGCAAAGGCCGTAAGCTGCGCGACATTACTGTACCAGATAGCTTTATTGATTATTTAAAACGCTACCGCGCTTACCGGGGACTAAGCCCTTTGCCCTCCTCGGGTGAAAACGAGCCCATCGTTGAAAAACTGCGAGGCCGCGGCGGCATGACCTCGCGCCAGCTATCGCGCATCGTGCAAGATATATTCGACTTGGCCTACGAAAAAATGTGTCGTGTAGAAGGTGAAGATAATGCCCGCAAGCTTAAAGAGGCCTCTAGCCATTGGTTGCGCCATACCGGTGCCAGCATGGAAGTAGAGCGCGGCCGCGCATTAAAGGACTTATCCGAAGATTTAGGTCACGCAAGCATGGCTACAACAGATACCGTTTACGTGCAAACAGAGAACCGCATTCGGGCCGAAAGCGGCAAGCACCGCAAAGTTGATTAACAGGCCAATTTTCGGCCTGACCAAATATTTTGGCTAATTGCTAACTCAAGCGCTAGAATGTTCGCCCATCAAAGCTAAAGCGAGAAGCACACAGTGGTAGACCAATTTTGGGCGCAGGCCTTGGGCATGCTAAGTTTTGCGCTCGGCCTTTTTTGTTTTTTTCAAAAAGACGATGCTCGCCTCAAATACGTAATGCTGGCCGTTACCCTTAATAATGCAGTGCACTTTGCGCTACTTGGCGCTACAACCTCCGTCATTGCCGCCCTATTTTCGGCTGTGCGCACCGGTGCGTCGCTTTACACCTCATCAAAGTATGTTGCCTATGCTTTTATTCTGGGGGTACTGGTTTTTGGTGCTTATGCCGCGCAAAGTTGGCTAGATATGCTGCCGGTAATTGGCGCATCTATCGGGACTTACGCACTCTTTTGCCTTAATGGCATCCCCATGCGGGTAGCACTGCTAGGCGGCACCCTGTGCTGGCTGATCAACAACGTGCTGATTGGCTCGATCGGCGGTAGTTTGCTGGAACTGTCGCTTTTGGTTGTTAACCTAAACACCATACGCAGGCTACATTTGACTGCACTAAAACCCCAGCATTAGCGCAATTTAACGGTTTTAATGAACCCGCCCAGCAACTTTGGAAAGCCAAAACCAATACTTTGGTCATACCAATATGCGATAGCGGTCACAGTGTTTGGCCCGAGGTGTCGATATGATGGCACGACAGTCGGACAGTGGCTATAGATCCTTGGCGCGACTTAACACACGAGAAGTTTGATGACGGCTTTTTCTAGAGCAACTACACCCTAGTGCGCTTTGCCGATACGATTGTGTTTTAGATAATATATAGCGGGCAAATCTGATTACATCAACTACGTATTGGCTACTGCAGGCAAAGATGGCCTAGCGCCCCTTAACTCAGCCAAAACACTAGGGCGAGACGCCTTTTTGGAATACCACGGGCGCGCTATTTGTAACAGTGCCCTAGGCGCTCGCCGGCAACGCCAATGCAGTCACAGCCTGCGACTAATATGAATAGAAGGCCCCTATTTTAAGGGGCCTTTTTTATGTTGATTAAATAGAAATCGCTTCTTTAGCATCTTAAAGGTTGAGGAAAAATTCTGTGGCGGCTAATATGGCCTTACCAATTTTTAACATTGCGTAACCCTATAAGTTTTACCACCAAATAATCCATCGCAAGAAAATAAAAGGTGTACTCCCAAGTGGTAGCACCCAACTATAAATATGCGGCACACATTCATGATTAAACCAATTTTCACCATTTTCGCTTCCGTTACACTTTTGCTATTGCTCGGCGCATGCCAAAAGAACGACCGCCAACAAACGCTTAAGCTTGCCCACACATTAAATATCGATCACCCAGTGCATAAAGCGCTTATCTATATGGCCGAGCGACTTAAGGAAAAGTCTTATGGCGCTATGGCTATCGATATATACCCTAGCGGCCAGCTTGGTGGCGAGCGCGAATTAATCGAACTTTTACAAATCGGCAGCCTAGCCATGACAAAAGTTTCGTCTAGCCCGCTAGAAGAATTCATCGACGAAATGAAAGTATTCAGCACCCCTTACCTGTTTGAAGATAACGATCATTTTTGGCGAACGCTTAATGGGGATGTAGGCCGCCACATCTTACTTTCGGGTGAATCTGTGTTTTTGCGTGGCCTTGGTTTTTACGATGCAGGCAGCCGAAGCTTTTACAGCGTCAACAAACCCATACACACTCCCGATGATTTGGCCGGCCTAAAAATACGCGTACAGCAAAGTCAATCAGCGATTCAAATGGTCAACACCCTAGGTGGCAGCGCCACACCTATCGCGTGGGGCGAACTTTATACTGCGCTACAACAAGGTGTTGTTGATGGTGCCGAGAATAACCCTCCTAGTTTCTGGTCATCAAAGCATTTCGAAGTGGCAAAGTATTACACCCTCGATGAACACACAATGGTGCCGGATATTATCCTTATCAGCCAATACACATGGGACCACCTAAACCCACAACAACAGGGTTGGCTACAAAGCGCAATGGACGAATCAGTTGTCTATCAACGTAAGTTATGGGCCGAAGCCACAGAAGAAGCGCTTGAAGCCGTAGCAGCCGCCGGTGTGGAAATCATCAGGCCAAATAAAGCGCCCTACCAACAAAAGGTTCAATCCGCGGCGGCCTCTGCTGCCCAGAACCAACCCCAAATCAATAAAGACATTATTAATAAAATCAAATTACTCCGCAAATAGAGTGTAACGCATGTCTACCGTCGTTCTTATTTCAACAAGGCTAGAAAAAGCCCTTTCTAATTTTTTGGCCTTCCTAATGGCTGCCATGGTAATAGATGTACTGTGGCAAGTGATATCGCGCTTCGCGCTAGCCGACCCAAGCTCCTACACAGAGGAGCTCGCACGCTTTCTTTTAATGTGGGTAGGTTTGCTCGGTGCAGCCTATGCCTACCGCAAGCACTCTCATCTAAGCTTAGACTTAGTGATTAAATCCGTTTCGCCGGCCGCTCAAATTCGATTAAACCGGTTTATTCAATGCGTAACCTTTACGTTTGCTTTATGCGTGATGGTGTTTGGCGGATATAAATTAATGGCACTGACCCTAAGCCTTAAACAAAATTCTGCTGCACTGGGTATACCGATGGGATGGGTTTATGCCTGCATCCCAATAAGCGGCTTATTTATTTGTTGGTTTGCATTCGATAATTTCATCCATGCTGGATCACATTCAGAAAACAACAATAACTCAAAGGTGTAAGTCGTGGATCCGTCTATTCTTATTCTTGTCATTAGCTTCACTTTTTTATTGATTATCGGTACGCCGGTTTCTATTAGTATCGGGGTGTCGACATTACTGACCATGTTGGTGAGTATTGATTTTATCCCTGCCGTAACAACCACTGCGCAACGCATGGGCGGTGGGTTAAACAGCTTTTCGCTACTGGCCATCCCCTTCTTTATTTTATCGGGGTTGTTAATGGGCCAAGGCGGTATAGCTAGGCGCCTTGTCGAGTTTGCCAAGGTGCTTATTGGTATGTTTCCTGGCGGCCTTGCCTTTGTAAATGTTATCAGCTGTACGTTATTTGGTGCAATTTCAGGTTCTGCCGTCGCCGCCACCTCGGCTATTGGTAGCTTTATGATTCCAACAATGAATAAAGAGGGCTACGATAAAAACTTCAATGCCGCGATCACTGTTGCCTCGTCCACTACTGGCCTATTAATTCCACCAAGTAATATTTTAATTATTTATTCCCTTGCCAGTGGTGGCGTCTCCATTGCGGCATTATTTGTAGCAGGCTATATTCCCGGCTTACTGATGGCGGCTTTTCTGATGATTGTTTGCGCTATTTACGCCCGCATTAAAAAGTTTCCTGTGGGCGAACGTCCATGTTTAAAGGATGTCGCCCTTCGCAGCTGGGAGGCAATCCCAAGCCTTGCGCTCATCTTTATTGTTATTGGCGGCATCATTAAAGGCATTTTTACCGCAACAGAAGCCAGCGTTATTGCTGTTTTGTATGCCGGCTTCCTCTCGCTTGTGGTGTATAAGGAAATTGCATGGGGTGATTTAAAGCCACTGCTGGTTAAAGCCGGCGAAACCACAGCCATTGTATTATTGCTTATTGCAACATCTACGGCTATGTCTTGGATTTTAAGTTACGAAAATATTCCCCAGGACCTATCAACCCAATTACTAAATCTTACAGAGAACCCACTTGTCATACTGTTAACAATTAATATTATTCTACTGCTGGTCGGTGTTTTTATGGACATGACACCCGCAGTGCTGATATTCACTCCAATACTGCTCCCCGTTGCCGAAAGCCTAGGCCTATCCCCACTACATTTCGGCATTATTATGATCATGAACCTATGCATTGGATTGTGTACGCCACCGGTCGGTAGCGTATTATTTGTTGGCTGTAGTGTTGCTAAAACATCCATTGGCTCACTAATAAAACCCTTATTACCGATGTACGCCGCAATGATATTTGCATTGCTATTAGTTATTTTTATCCCTGCCTTAAGTGAGTTTTTACCAGAGTTTTTTGGCCTGTATAACATGCCCTAAAAAAACAGCTCAGCGGTAACTTAAGAATAAGAAGAGGCGGCCCATCTGAGGCTGCCTTTTCGTTTGTATGAATATTCAAAACCCAGCATCTTTTCTGACCGTACTCATTAAGCACGGTAGTTATCAAACCGCTACAAGTCTTTAATTGAGGAACCCAACTTTCAAACCGTAACCGAATGGTCATTTAAGCGACACGAAAATGAAACTTACTACCGTAAGACTGTGTGCTTACCTTAAGGCAGGCCATAAGGGCATCACTTAAAATAGTAATTTTTGTGTGAGAGCAAGGAAGCACCGCCCGGAGAGCCGCAGTTTACGTAGTGTAAATGAGGACTCGAGGACGGAGCTGACGCCGCTATCGCGAAAAAAGTGCATTTTTAGAGATGCCCATTAACCAATTACGGGGAAAAAGCATGAGCAACGAAGTAAAGTTTGACGATCAAGAGAATTACAGTGTTAACCTTTCAGGCAATAAACCTTTCGAGCGCGTTTTAGAGGGTTTCGTTTCACGCCGTAAGGTGGTTGCCGGGGGATTAACCTTAGCCGCTACATCTTTCCTTTCTACCAAGTCGTTAGCCGGCGATTGGGGTAATGACAATTTCCGCGATAAGGGCGACAAGTGGGGCAAAAAAAGCCACAAATGCAAAGTAGGCTTTACGCCAGTTCCAAACTCGGTAGGCGAGCTAGACAACGTCATGCCAGAGATCTCCGACGATTATCAGTACGACGTACTCATCCCTTGGGGCACAGCACTAGAGCCTGGCACCGTTAAAGAATATACCGGTGATCCAAGCACTCGACCAACGGCCCAAGAGGCCAGCCTGCAAGTGGGCATTGGGCACGACGGCATGTGGTTTTTCCCATTTCGCGGCAGCAACCGCAAAGGCGTTTTGGCCATCAACCACGAGTACGGATCCAACTCGCATGTATTAGGAAAAGATGCACCAGAAAGTTTAGAAGACGTGCGCCTGTCTCAAAACGTACACGGTGTTTCTGTGGTGGCGATTAAAAAAAGCCGCGATGGCAAGTGGACAAACTACAAAAGCGCCAAATCACGCCGCATCACCGTCAATACCCCTATGGCGTTTTCTGGCCCAGCGGCAAAATCCAAATTACTTCAAAACCCGGCCGGCAACATAGCCTTAGGCACCTTAAATAACTGTGGCTCTGGCGCCACTCCTTGGGGTACTTACCTCACGTGCGAAGAAAACTTTAACGGATACTTTGGTTCAAGCGAAGGCGATGCTTTTACCGGTACCGAAGAACAAGACCGCTATGGCTTTAGCGCCAATGGGTTTGGCTATGGCTGGGAAAAATTCGATAAACGATTTGACCTTTCCGATGCCGACTACACCAACGAACAAAATCGTTTTGGTTGGATTGTAGAAATCGACCCTTTCGACGCCAGTCAAAAACCCGTTAAGCGCACTGCAATGGGCCGCTTTAAGCACGAAGCCGTTGCCGTCACGATTGGCAAAAAAGGTAAAGCCGTTGCCTACATGGGTGACGACCAGCGCTTTGATTACATTTACAAATTTGTTTCTGATCGCAACCACCGCAGCATGTTGCGCGAAGGCGTAAGCCCGTTAGACGAAGGTAAACTTTACGTCGCCCGCTTTAACGAAGACGGCACCGGCGATTGGCTAGAGCTTACCATCGACAACCCAATGTTGGCTGCGCGTTTTAACTCGCAAGCCGAAGTATTAATTTATGCGCGTATTGCTGCCGATATACTAGGCGCGACTCCAATGGACCGTCCCGAGTGGACCACCATAGGCCAAGAAGAATACGTGTACTGCACCCTAACCAATAACAGTCGCCGTACCGAGCCAAACGCTGCCAACCCAGAGACTCCAAACTCCACCGGCCACATTATTCGCTGGAAGGATTCAGAGCATCACACGGGCACGTCTTTTACTTGGGAAATCTACATGCTGGCAAGCGCCACCTTAGGCACTGAAGAAACATTCGGAAGCCCAGATGCCCTATGGGCAGATCCGTACGGTCGCTTATTTATTGGTACCGACGGAGGTCAAGAGTTTGGCCTGCAAGATCAATTGCTTGTGATTGATACCAAAACGGGAACCTCGCGCCGTTTATTAACGGGGGTTAATTCTGACGAGGTCACAGGTATCACCGTCACGCCGGACCAACGCACTATGTTCGTTAACTTGCAGCACCCAGGCAACGGTGACCCAGGCGCCACCAACTTCCCTGCAGAGCCAGACGGCTACACCATCCCAAGGGATTGCACTTTAGTAATCACAAGGAAGGATGGCGGGATTATTGGTTCTTAGTGAGTCTTAATTTATAAGCGTTACTTTCAACCTAAAAACCGCAGCTGAACCATCAAAGTCTACGCATCCCCTTGGTGCACCTGACGCGCGATAAAAATGATTCATCACCAACAAGGTGACTACACATTTTTACTACACGCCATACACACCAACGGAATGCGCATCTTTTTGACTCTCAACTGCGGTTTCTAGGTTCAAACGGGGTGGCTTCACTACCCCGTTTTTTATTTTTCATGCGCTCTGTATTTTGTATGCACTGAATACGGAGTATCGCACCCGCTGAAGCAACTTTTTTCAACTTTTTTCTCCCCAACTTACGCACACCTATTGCCGCACTCTCTACATTGTCGGCCGATCTACCCAGTGCCTTTTCTGCACTCAAAGAAACAGCGCGTATTATTTGGGGACATTGAGTATTTCCCTACATTCACGTGGCATCCACTTTAAACGCCATTCCAGCAACGCAAGGCAGCTTTAATTGAAAAGCGCATTGCCAATCACAAATGATATGGTATATCATCTCACCCACTAACAGAAACCCTCAACATTCGATGGCAGCTCTCTTCTCTTCAGCCGGTAAAAATGGGAAAGCACCTGCTAGCATTTGTGAAAATATCGGCGATACGGCGCCGATCAAATTCTACCTGGCCCCACCACTGTGCCACTGCTCTGTTAGGGTCATTAACACGCTGGTATTAAATCAAATAGTACGCAACGCAGGGTTTCGGTGATACATCGTGATTGGCGCAACCGTAGGCAACACAGACAGCCCAATCATAAATATTCGATAAAACATTGAGCCAAACAACATCCGAGGAAAATCATGCCCCCCTTTTTTATTAAACAGTTAGCACTTTCGTTAACAGCAAGTGCTGTAATTATGGCCTTAACTGGCTGTGGTGATGCAAATACAACAATTAATGAAAAAGCATCGATTACAGCTAATGATGATCACGACGAGCATGAGCATGAAGGCCATGACAATCATAATCACGGAGGAGAATCCGAAGGGCGATTATTAATAATAAACAGTGATGATTCTGAAGCCGACATCTACGATTTGGCTGATGGCGACCTCATCACAACACTCGCTTTGGATGCAGTACCTAGCGCGGTTTATGCCTCTGCGGGTTATCGACTTGCGGCACTCATCGAGCGCAACAACGACAAAGTCGGCTTTATTGATGGTGGTTTGTGGCAAGTCGCCCACAACGACCACTTCGATTTAATAACTACGATGCCCAGCCTATCTAACTTCAGTTTAACCGGCAGTCGGCCTACGCACTTTGTGCCTCACGAAGGCCAAGTTGCGCTATTTTTAGACGGCAATACAGATACTGGATCAAATGCCAGCATTCAAGTGTTTGATGATCATGTAATTGAAGGGCTAGAAGCGCCTCTCACTATTGCACTCACCATGCCGCAGCACGGTGTTGCTGAACCTCGAGGCGAGCACGTGTTGGCAAGCCTTCGCCGTGACGATACCGTTTCTAGCTCCAATAATTTTAACCTACCAGATCAGGTCGGCGTCTATCATCTGCATGACGGCGAATATATTCTAGAGCAAACTTTAGATGTTAACTGCCCCGACCTGCACGGTGCTGCACAAAACGAAAACCATATTGTATTCGGTTGTAGTGATGGCGTATTGCTCGTTACCGATAATGGAAATGATACATACAGCGCGCAAAAACTGTTAAATACAGAAGATGTTGCCGACGGATTGCGCATAGGCAGCCTATGGGGCAACCCCGAAAGCGGTCAATTTATTGCCAAAGCTAGCGCGCATTCGGGCAGTACAGCGCAATTTTTTATGATTGACCCTACCGAAATGGAAATGGAGCTTATCGACTGGCAGCCAATGCCGGGAGCACAATCAGTTGCGAGCCAGTTTTCTTTTGAAGCGGAGCACTTTGTTATTTTGGACGACCAAGGCTACCTAACCACCATAGAGCCTCACCTTGATGGTGATCACACGCACTGGGAGTATGGCGAGCGACTAGATATTACCGATGCAGATGTCAGCACTTTGAGCGAAGGCATGAAATTTTCTATGACGCTCGCCCAAAATGAACACACAGTCTATATTGCCGACCCACTAGAGCAGCATGTACGAATCATCGACTTAGAACTATTGCAAGTCGTCAGCGATCTTGAACTTGACTACATCCCCGCCATGATTACTTGGCTTGGTATTGGCGAGAGTCATGATCATTAATATTCATTTTTCTTTAGCATAGTTTTTGGCGGAAGCTTAGCTTCCGCCATCGCCTAAGGACACTTCTAAAAATGCATCTTGTTTGCGACGGAGGCACTTATATTAACTTAAAGCCAGATCCTTAGTTCGCAAATAACTCCGCCAACAATCATGTCGTGTATTCGCAAATAGAATTGCGCAAAAATACCTACTACAAGCTAATGATTTCTCAGCTGAAATTGCACGGCCTAAGTGATCACAGTTTAGCAAAATGCTACCGAAGGAATCCGCCTTGATTAAAGTCCAAACACTTTCAGATACAACCGCCATTAGCCTATCGTTGATGTGTGCGTTACATTGCTTAGCTTTGCCTTTGGCATTGATTGTATTTCCAAGCATAGCCACACTACAACTCGACAATGAATACTTTCATTTTTGGATGATCATTATCGTAATTCCCATCAGCCTCTATGCGCTGACATTAGGCTGTAAAGCGCACAAACGTTTCTATACTCTTTCAATTGGCGTACTCGGCCTAGCGCTTTTATTGCTTGCGGTTTCCCTCACGGAAACTGTAATCAAAGAGATCGGCGAAAAAATACTGACGCTCATGGGGGCCACGTTTATTGCTTTTTCTCACTACCGAAACTATAAACTTTGCCTGAACAACACCGATTGTGCCCGCCCAGAAGGCACTAAAGTAAAACAGACTGAAGGGCATCTCTAAGGTATACATTGCTGAGTATTAAACATTAACGAGAATTCACACCCTAAATATTTATGAATAATTTAGAATGCAACGAAGCGTCTAACCCACTAGAAGCGGACGAGCCTAACAACTGTTGCCCGCAGGCTAGTTGCTGTGCGCCACCGACCCCCTTTGTTAACGCCACCCCTAGAATAGGCCGAAATGATCCCTGCCCGTGCGATAGCGGGAAAAAATATAAAAAGCGTTGTGGTTAATAGTAACCTAAGCGGTTGAGGAAACATGCTGTGAGCAGAAAAGAAAATCGTATTTATGGCGTACCTACCAATATTATCACTGGCTTTTTAGGGGTTGGAAAAACGACATTTATTTTAAGCCTATTACAACAAAAGCCCAAAAACGAGCGCTGGGCAATATTGGTAAACGAGTTTGGTGAGATAGGTGTTGATGGCAGCCTTATTAGCGGTAATCATAGTGAAGCCGAAGAGGTATTTATTCGTGAAGTACCCGGAGGCTGCATGTGTTGCGCTGCAGGCTTACCCATGCAAATTGCGCTCAATCAATTAATAGCTAAAGCCAAACCAGACCGTTTGCTAATAGAACCCACCGGTCTTGGCCACCCCAAAGAGGTGCTCGAAGTGCTTAGCGCCAAGCACTATCGAGACATATTAGATATTCAGCAATGCATTACTTTAGTCGATGCGCGAAAACTGGCAGATACCCGCTATACCAAACACGACACATTTAACCAGCAAATAGCAATGGCCGATATTATTGTCGGGCACAAAGCTGACCTATATGGCAAGGCAGAGCAAAATACTCTAATTAATTACGTCACTCGCGAGCGCGAAAATGTTGTTCCGATTATTTTCACCGCACAGGGTGAACTCGACATAGCAACCCTCAATGGGAAGTCTAAAGTCATTACAACACTCCATCACCACAATCACTCGACTAAATTAGACCCCAGTATTAATGATGCAGAAATTCCCAGTAAGGGCTACTTAAAAATCGAAAACGCAGGTGAGGGTTTCCATAGCATCGGCTGGCGGTTTGCCCCCGATAGAATCTTTAATCGTTCGGCGCTGATTAATTGGTTTGGCAGTATAAATGTAGAACGCGCAAAGGGCGTTTTTATTACTAACGACGGAGTTTTTGGCTATAACATTACATCAGATACCATAACCGAGACCGAACTCGATGATTGCATCGAAAGCCGTTTAGAAATCATTACCCTTGAAAAAAGCGCTTTAGCCGAAGTCGATTTATGGCGGTCGCTTCAGCAATAAATCGCACACATTTCAATATGGGCACTTCTAAAAATGCACTCTTTCTGCGATAGCGGCTTACAGGTTTTCGCTCCTCGACATTCAGCTCCTGCAATGTCTAATAAGGTGCTTCCTGCACCGATGCAAAACCTGTATTCAGTCCATCCATGCACATTAGCTCGGTCCTCGACCAAAACGCCAGGAGCGTTTTGGGTTGCCGCAGGGCAATCCGTAGGATTGAAGCCAAGGAGGGCTTCAACAAATCCTCACAGATTGGAGGATCAATTTGCACAGCTTGCTGCCCGAAGGGTGAAGCGCAAGGATGCGCTGAATGATTTACACCACGTAAACTGCGGCTCTCGGGCGGTTCTTCTTTGCTCTCACACAAAAATTACTATTTTTAGAGGTGCCCTATAGATTAGCAAGCCTAGTAGCCCACACTATCGGCATAGTTAATAATCTTTTCGCCGTAGCCTCCGCCCCAACTATAACCATTGCGGCGCTCTTCAGAGATATCCATGATATCGTATACTTTACGGCTATCGCGATCGCTAAAGAAGCCTTTGTTAGTGGTGAGGTCGTAAAACCTAAACCATACTCGGCTGCCATTTTGGGGCACAAATTTTTCTTCGACAGATTTGTTGTAAGTGTAATCGGCAAGGTAAGTGTTCGGGCTTCTAAACCAAGCTAACGCGGCTTTTACCGCATTCGCAACTTCTTCCGTTTGCGGTTGTGTCATCAAGAATGCAACCACCTCAACAGATTCGCTACCACTTAAAGATTCCAGCTCATACGCCCGTGCTTTTTTTGGTAGGTAATCGTCTTTGCCATGCTGCGCACACCAAACCGTGGGCACACCATTTTGCTTCCACTGGGCTTTTATAATGTAATCCACACCTTTGGCGACAGCATTTTTTGCTCGCTCGCGCTGGGCATCAGTAACCACGCCGGTATCATAAGGCGCTGTTTTTTGTACCACGTGATGCAAAACGGTTAAGATGCGCGACATAGCATCATCGTTAAAAGTAACGTGATCGGAATAACCACCTCTTAGCGGATAATATTGCGGCCAACCACCCGAAGCGTATTGTGCATCTAATGTGTAATCTAATGCTTTGCGTACTGCATTTAGGTATTTATTATCTTGCGTTGCATTGTAAACATCAGCAAGAAACGTCATCTCCAAGGTGGTTGCGCCATTATCGAAAGTGCCTAAGCCATCCCCGCCACTACCGGCTGAATCGTAAGCTTGATTTTTAGGCCAGCCACCATTGGCGTATTGGTGGGATAAAATAATATCGGCCTTATCGTGGCTCCATTCCGATTTATATTTGTTATAGCGTGAATGCACAGGGTTACCTGCTTGCGGTAGAAATTCGCCCTCCCCAATATTGCTAGGAGCGCTACTTGAAGCCGCGCTAGAGGAAGCCACCGGCAAGCCCTCACAAGCGCCGCCACTAATGCCGTCGCCAATAATTTTTATAGCGTCGATATTCCCTAAACCACTGTCGTTACGACTTACTAGCTCTAATGTGTTTAGCCCCTGCACAAGATCGACAGTAATTGATTCTGTTTCCCACTGCGTCCAAGCGTTTGTTGTTGGAAAAGCTAGCATGTAGCTACCATTGCTGCCTTCATTGATATTCAACTGCGCAGGCCTAGCTTCGTCGCCACCATTCGCGAAACGAATTTCCAAGGTAAACGTATCGCTAGTTTGCGCGGCTAATTGCCAAACAATCTTTGCGCCGGAATAGTTGTCTGTATTGGCATAACCCAAACCAGTGTAACCGTCGTTGTCTGTTTCTACGGCTAGGCCATCGATAGAACAAAAACCCGCATCACCTTCTTGTAAGGTAAACGCTTGCACATTCGCTGCCGAGCTAGAGCTTGCCGCCTCTGAACTTGCAATAACCACACTAGAAGATGAAGCGCCCATTGAAGAGCTTACCGCAACGCTTGACGAGCTTTGGCTTGAAATAGGCAAGCCCTCGCTGGACGAGTTTGTAGCTGTAACTTCGGGTTGGCCCGTGCAGGCGGCTAAAGCCAAAACCATAGGCAAAGCGCTTAGATTTATTATTTTTTTCATATTTGCAAGCTCACTATTTAAACGTTGGAAATTATATTTAATTAGGGCGGCGAATACCGTGAAACGGATCATCCCCCTTGTTTTGCTACCGAAACAGCGCTAAACGGTAGCATTTTTAGGAGCAATGGCACCCCTGTGCTTAATAACACTGCCTGCGCACTGGTTTGCACAGGAAATAGAAACACTCAAACTCTTACCGGCTAGATGCGCCGCCAAGAAAGCGCCATTGAAGCTATCACCGGCAGCGGTGGTATCCACCACAGTCTTAACCTGCGGCACATCAATAAACACCGGCGGCAAAAAGGCATCGTCACCCTCAGTACGCGTAAAAGACACCACATCTTTTGCACCGCGCTTAACAATTAGTACCTTAACGGCCGTTGCTACATGCTGCTGGGCAACTTGCGTAGCACTTTCGCATCCCCATAAATTTTGTTCGTCTTCGTCTGTTAGCAGGGCAATATCCGTAATGGACATAAAGCGCTGAATAACGGCTTTAGCCTTTTGGTGCGATTGCCACAATCGAGGCCGGTAGTTGCTATCAAAAGCAACCTGCCCGCCTTGAGCTTTATATTCACAAAGTGATTGATGTAACGCATCAAGAGCTTGGTCAGGCAAGATCGCAAGGGTAATACCGCTTAAGTACACAATTTTGCTACGTTCTATACAACGGCGAAACAACGCAACGGCACTTGCTGTTGTTAGCATTTCGCGCGCGGGGGATTGGCTGCGCCAGTAGTGAAAGGTTCGCTCGCCGTCGGCTCGGTTCGCAATCATATAGAGGCCAGGCTCGCGCCCTTCCAGCTGCACAATACCCTCTGTATTTATGCCTTCATCAGCCAATAGCGCCAACATTTTAGCGCTATAAGGATCGTCCCCCAATTGCGTGAAATAGGCCACATTCGCACCATGGCGCGCCGCATAAACCGCGGTATTGAAGGTATCTCCTGCAACGCCAACTTTAGCTGTACTTAATGCGTGAGGCGCATCGGTGCTAGATAGCTCCAGCATCACCTCACCAATCGCGACTAAATCGGTCATATTTTCGTGTTCACCTCACTAATAATTGGTAATACCAGTTTTACATTAACCCGCATTTAAATGCCACTTCATTTCAAATTATTGGCCGTATTTTTGCGATAACTCTCGTTTATCTGCATATAAAGCCGGTAAATGCAAAAAAATGGCATTTTGGTTTGACACCAATAAGGATATCTGAAAACATCTATTGGCCTTACCGATTCGACAAGCTATTGCACCCCAGTAGGCAATTGGCTTGGCTTAACTGTAAGCCCCTTCATGGTTTATTTGGGGGCCTTCGTGGCCCCCGTTTTTTTAAACTGATGAAGCCACTACACTTAATAAAGCGCCATGAATAATCCGATACAATCACCACAGCAGACGCCCATGAACTCACGCAAAAAAGAACTATTATCGCTTAACCCTAACCGTCTTTTCTCGGCGGACCCAACACAACGAGCAATTGCTCAGCGTTTGTATGCTGATGTGAAAAATCTACCGATTCTCAGCCCCCATGGTCACACCGACCCTCGCTGGTTTGCTGAGGATGCGTCGTTTGGCAATCCAACAGAATTACTCATTAAGCCCGACCACTACGTTTTTAGAATGCTTTACAGCCAAGGCATCTCAATGGAGTCACTTGGCATAAGAACACACGACGGCACAGCCACCGCGAGTGATCCCCGTGAAATATGGCGTATATTTGCACAACACTTTTATTTATTTAGAGGCACGCCATCGCAGCTATGGCTAGAGCATGTGTTTAGTGAAGTCTTTGGTTTAGAGCACCGGCTTAACGAGCACACGGCAGACGAGTACTACGATCGCATTAATGCCGCATTACAGTCCGATGCCTATCGCCCCCGCGCCTTGTTTGACCGCTTCAATATTGAGTGCTTAGCCACAACAGAGTCACCACTCGATACGCTAGAACACCACATTAAAATTCGCGATAGCGGCTGGCAAGGCAATGTAATTACCGCCTTCCGCCCAGATCCAGTCACCGACCCGGACTTTGAAGGCTTTCGTGAAAACGTCAGTGCTTTAGGCGAATTAACTCAGCTAGATACATCAAGTTACACGCAATACTTACAAGCGTTAATGCAAAGGCGTGCATTTTTTAAAAGCTTAGGCGCTACCTCAACCGACCACGGCAACCCTACCGCAATAACGGCTGATTTAACGCGCGAACAAGCACAGTCATTATTTGAAAAAGTATTAACGGGAGACTTTAGCGCGCAAGATGCCGAAACATTTAGAGGGCAAATGCTAACGGAAATGGCCGCCATGAGTTTGGAAGATGGCCTAGTGATGCAAATACACCCTGGATCTCACCGCAATCACAACCAAACGGTATTTAAACGCTTTGGTCGAGACAAAGGCGCGGACATACCCAGCCAAACAAATTATGTCGATGCATTAAAGCCTCTACTGAATAAATTCGGCCACCGCACAGACTTAAGCATTATTTTATTTACCTTAGACGAAACCACGTACAGTCGCGAATTAGCGCCGCTAGCAGGCCATTACCCATGCTTAAAATTGGGTCCCTCATGGTGGTTCCACGATAGTCCCGAAGGAATGCGTCGCTTTAGGGAGCAAGTTACCGAAACGGCAGGATTTTATAATACAGTTGGCTTTAATGATGACACTCGTGCTTTTCTGTCTATTCCTGCTCGTCACGATGTAGCACGCAGAATGGACTGCACTTGGCTAGCTCAACTTGTTGCCGAACACCGCATAACCGAAGACGATGCCCAAGCACTAGCGCAAGACTTAAGTTACAACCTAGCCAAACGCGCCTATAAACTTTAAAGCTAAATACGATTATATTTTATGTCCCGACTTAATAGTGCATTAGCGCAAAGCGTTACAACAGTGCAAACACCACAATACAACAGGCAAAAAACTAAAGCTGGCATCATTCATTTAGGCATTGGCGCTTTTCACCGAGCCCACCAAGCTTGGTACACCCATCACGTGATGAATCAAAACGGCGGAGATTGGGGAATTATTGCCTGCAGTTTACGCTCGGCCACCGTCTATCAACAAATGGCCGAGCAAGATTGCCTATACACGCTACTTGAGCGCGGAAACACCGATAAAACCGAGCTTATAGGCTCAGTACAACAAGTATTAGTAGGCCCCGAAAATCCGCAAGCCATTGTGGATGCTATTGCAGGCGAGAGTATTAAAGTTATTTCTCTTACGGTTACAGAAAAAGGTTATTGCCACCATCCAGCGACAGGGCAATTAAATACCGAACATCCCGATATTATCCACGACATTAACCATTTAGGCTCACCAAAGTCGGCAATTGGTTACATAGTCGCAGGGCTTAAAGCTAGGCAAGAAAAAAACTTGTCAGGCATTACAGTAATGAGTTGCGATAACTTACCCAGTAATGGCTTGGTCACTCAACGCTGTGTTTTACAACTTGCCGAAAGCATTTCACCGGCGTTAGCACGGTGGATTAAACAAAATGTAACCTTCCCCTCCACTGTCATAGACCGCATCGTGCCTGCCACTGTCGCAAACGATATCGCCTTGTTTGAAGACAAATTGGGCTACCGCGACGAAGCCATGGTTGTCGCTGAACCCTTTAGCCAATGGATTATTGAAGATAATTTCGCCAATACTCGCCCCGCTTGGGAACAGGTGGGTGCGCAATTTGTAACGCAAGCGGAAATCTACGAATTGATAAAGCTACGACTGCTCAACGGCACACACAGTTTGCTGGCATACGCGGGGTATCTAGCCGGCAAAGAAACGATTGCCGACGTCATGCAAGACCACGTATTAAAAAAGCTATGTACAGCCTTTATGCAAAGTGCAGCCAGCACTATTACAGCCCCCGAAGGTTTTGATATTAAAGCCTATCAAGAACAGCTTCACGAGCGCTTTGAAAACCCAGGTCTAAAGCATCGCACGTGGCAAATTGCTATGGATGGCTCGCAAAAAATACCGCAGCGCTGGTTAAGCACTTTAAGTGATATTATCGAAACTAATGGCGACATTCGTTTTTTTGCCTTCGCATTAGCCGCCTGGATGAAATACATCAGCGGTACTGATGATCAGCGTCGAGCAATACAAGTATCCGATCCACTAGCCGACGATTTTGCCGCGATTGCAAAGCAATGTGCGCACACCCCTACCGAATATGTAGCGCGTATTTTTGCACTAGAATCCATTTTTCCTCAAACGCTGCTAAACATAAACAATCTTGAGCTTTTCACTTGCGAATACCTGCGCGAAATCAACCTTAATGGCACGCTGGCAACAGCGCGCAAATTACTAAGGTAATATGGCGAAAACATAAGACATAAGACAAACAGTGAGCAAGCGACAAAGCCCCCCCTGCACGAAGAGGCTTTGCAATCAAAGTTGCTTGAGATAAGCAGCTTTAAAGCCTTTTCGGTCAAAGCCTTGCATTGTGTATTCATTAATTGTAATAAAAGGCACCCCGTTCCCACCTAACTGCTGATACTGTTGGTAGGCTGCGGGGTTCTTTTCAATATCCTTTTCGATAAAAGCAATATTTTTGCGTGTAAAGTACGTGCGCGCTGCTTTGCAATAGCTACACCAAGCCGTGCTGTACAGCGTTACAACGGGTAAAGTTCCAGCAACTACGTTCGGGTGGTTGCTATCGATAAGGGGCTTTTTTGATTGCTCTAGCCCATACCTAATACCAGCCGCCGCAACCGCTGCTAAAACAAAGAATATAACCACCGGTAACATTGCTTTAATTCGCGCAGGTTTCATTCGCCGGCCTTTAACGGCAAAGCCAATACATGAACCAAAGTGGATAAATTAGCACTGACCCAATCAGAGCTAATAGCACCCCACCCATTAATCCGATAGCCCCCGTTTTTATTCCCCCCCACAAACTCGCAATTAATATCCAGCTCATGTAGGGCCAAAATGGTGTCTTGCACGGTGCGCCTTGGCATGTTGGTGTGCCTAATAATCGCTGGCACAGTATTAATCCCGCCATCAATTAAATGGGCAACATATAAACGCCGGTAAAAGCTCGTTTTTGTTTTGCTGTATTTCGTCATAGCTCTTTAGCAGTTGTGATGTAATGCATGCTAGGGTAGCGGAATATTGCAGCGTTGGCGAATACGACCACAAGCAATGACCGCGGTATCTTCTAACACTACTTAGATTGGCCTACCAAACAAAGAAAACACCCCGCCAAATATTGAATACCTCCGATTGCCCGAAGAATGCCGCTGGGCGGCAAAGCATTGAAAACAATCAGTGCCCTTATTCACTTTTACGGTGTAAACAAGTACACAGTTTGGAGTTACTGAACTCTTAGATATCTGGCCACAAGCGGTTTCTCCTATATCCTAAGCTCGGCATTAAAATGCTAAGCCTGCTATTTAATAATAATGCTAATGTCGGTAGCAATTAGCCATAAAAGGAACTGCCATGAAAAAATTATTGATGAGTGTTACCACCGTGTGTCTAGTCGCCTGCCAAGGCGATACCGTTTTGGATTCACAAGCTCTTGCCAATACCGAATGGGTATTAAAATACAGCCAATCAGATATAGGTTTGCAAGAGTCTTTAAGTGGATTATTTACCGTGAAGTTTGACGCACAATCGCAAATGGAAGTTTCGCACCAGTGCGGTACTTACATGACGACTTACACTGCCGAGTACACTTCTGATGGCCTAAGCGCGCCCATAAAAATTTCGTCTATGGGCTCACCGGATGAAGCGAATTGCGATACCACGCAATTAATGGCTTACCAAAATACCTTGAATGCCGTCACCGATTACGATTTAAACGCCGACACGCTAATATTAAACGAGGGAAATATTGCTAGCTTGATATTGGTGCGTCGTTTTAATTTATGCAGCGCCCCTGCGTCTCTTACCGGAAGCCCTCCTGACGACGTATACGCACCTATAACCGTATGGCTTGATGTAGGCGATAACGCCCATCCAGGTATTACACAAGTATTTGACGAACAATACCCCGACTTTATGGTAATGCCTTCTAGCGAATGCGACGCCCGAATTTTGGCGAGCATGAATCGCAACACGCTCGATCAGTTACGCTGCAATGATGCCGTTAATAGCATTACTTACCGTTAATAAAGGGAATAATATTATGAGTAAACAATTATTATCGACGACTCGGCGCCAACTAATAAAAACAAGTAGCTTGCTAGCGGGGAGCATCGCCACGGCAAATGCATTGGCCGACAATGTCAGCCCTTCTGATACACCACGCGTTATATTCGTACATGTACCTGGTGGAGCCATTGCCGAACGATGGCACCCACAGGGCTGTGGTGATGACTTTGCTCTTAATGAAATGAGCGCGCCTTTCGAACCGGTAAAACAACATTGCGTATTTTTACAAGGTATTAACCTCGTTGATTATGGCCATGGCACCCTTTGGCGCCAATTAAACCCAGAATCGAGTCACAGCGAATCACTGGACATTCGCCTAGCGAAGCATTTTGGCGAAGATGTGCCATTAGCGCTTTCTGCAGTTAACTCCTCCCTAGACACAATGACTTACAGCGCAGAGGCCGGTCTAATTCCAGCAGCCTCCAATATGGAAAGTGTTTTCAATGCTTTGTTTTCGCAAGCACAATCAAGCTCACCATTGTTTAACCATTTCGCGCAGCAAGAGCTAGCATTGGACCCTTACGATTTTGAAACACAATCGCGACAAATGCTAGAGCTAGCCGTTTTAGGATTGCAGCACAATAAGACTCGTGTTGCGAGTTTGCAGCTAGGGGATGATGAAGGTAATTTTAGACTACCTAGCCTTGGGTTAGATATTGATTATGCGCAAGCACTTCACGCGACAGCATCGCCGCAAGCCTTTATTGCTTTTCGGCAATTTTTAAGCGAGCGCGTAGCCTATTTGATTAAACTATTAGCTGCTACACCTGATAGCAATGGCAACCCGCTGATAGACTCAACCTTAGTCGTGCAAGTCGCAAATATGGGAGACGGCCGCAGCCATACAGGTACAGATGCGCCGGTAATGCTGGCGGGCGGAAAACAGTTTATTAAAAATGGCTTAGTTATCCGCCCTCCCGCTGGCGCTAATACACAGCGCGAACTATTGGATACGGTGAGTTCTGCATTAGGCTTAACAGGCGATAACTATGGCGCTGGCCCCATAAGCTCTTTGTTACTGTAATAATTTATATAGATATCCAGCTCGATAGACAGCAATACACCTAAAACATTTTTATTTTAGGTGTATTGCCTTCAAGCTTATTAGCCAGGGCCATCCGAGTTAAAATCGTGCATTAAATCACCACAAAGCTCATCGGAGCTGTATTTTTGCGGCATTGAAGCGCCGGGAGCGCTTGAATAGCGCCCATGGATGGCTTGAGCGGCCCCTAAAATGCGGATTCGATGTGCTCTGCATGAACAGAATAATTCTTGCGTCACGATCTTCGTCTAACGAGCTTTGTTCTAGCCTTATTTAAGTGGAATTACCCTGGCTTATTAGCCACAAAAAAGTTGAAATCACCGGCTTTTAGCCGACCGGTTTTAGCTATTGCTGTTAAAAATTACCGCGAACACCAAAGCTAAAATTGCGACCGGGTCGTGGGGCAACATCTTTAATAAATGAAGTATGCACGCGCGCTTCGGTATTCGTTAGGTTTTCGACTTTTAGAAAAAACGCTAACTCATCTGCCCCTACAGGAAAACGATAAGTCACCGTAGCGTCAAACATATCATAACCTTCAGTAGGCGTTTCACGCTCGGCGGTATTGTCTTGCTTCGCGTAATGGGTCCAGTTTAAAGAAGCGCTTAATTGCTCGCCAGTAAAGTCCAAATCTGCGCCGAAACGCAACGGGGGCGTTCTCGGTAAATAACCGCCATTTTTAAGCTCGGCATTTACGTAATCCGAAAATACTGTTGTACGCCACTGCTCACTTAACTTCCATATTCCTTGCGCCTCAAAACCAAAAAGCCTAGCATCGGCATGGGTGTAGATATACACCGGTAATTCGTCTTCGTGCGCCTCTTCCTCATCTGTATGATCGCCTTCACCCACGTGATCATCTTCACCATGGTCGTGCCCAACCTCAGCGAATTTCCCAGTGAAATACTGATAGTAATAGTCGTCTATTTGATTATGGAAGGCATTCAAAATAAAACCGAAATCACCTTCGTGCTTGCGAAGCGTTAAGTCAATATTGTTTGAGGTTTCTAACTCGAAGTCAGTTTCGGCCAGTTCGAAATGGGGCTCACCGTCATCTTCATGCAACTCGAATAGTGCACCTATTTCGTATGTCCGCGTACCAATATGTGGGCCGAAAGATAAAAGCTCAGAAGCTGAAGGCGCGCGCTGAGCACGTGATAATGACACGCCCAAATTGTAACCAGGCGCGAAATCCCATACCGCCCCCAAAGACAAGCTAACCGGTGTAAAAGATTGATCCACAGCGAAAACACGCGTTTCTTCTGCAGCGTGATCATCATGCGCCTCATCAGATTCTGGCTCGTGACCGTGGACTTCCAAGGGTGGCAATAGAGCATTATCTGCGGAAATAGTCACCCTCTCGGCCCGACCTCCAAACTGCACTAACACATCTCCAAAATGCCGTTCTTCCATCATGGCCATGGCTAATGTCTGGGTCGTCGATGGCGGAGTAAAAGCCTCGTCACCTTGCGCTTCTACCTCACTGTTTTTATAGTGAAAATTAAGCCCGCCCTTCCAGTGGCGCCATTCTTGATGTAACAAATCTAATCGCAACTCAGTAGTCTGATTCGAGAACACCGTCCCGATATCGCCACCCTCTATTTCCGCGTGGCTATAGTCCGTGTAGGCCGCGCGTGTATTTATCGCGCGTAGCCCGGCAAAATCCACAGTCAACTCGCTTAATAGTTGATAGCGATTTTGCTCTAAATCCGCATAAACAACTGCGGCATCGCCTGCTTCTGGCTCTCCATGACTGTGTCCGGGAATACCATATTCGCGATCTAAACGACCTACTGCTATTCCGACATAACCGTTATCCAGCAAGTAGCTGGAGCCCACTGTATAGCCGCTGGATTGCTCTGCGCTATTAGCGACTATGTGCTTATCGGCATGCTCCTCATCGTGATCTTCCTCATGCTCGTCCTCCTGCTCTGGTGCCACTGGTACTTTATAGTCGTCGGCTTCACGCCAAAAGCCATCCGCATAAAAAGCGAAATGCTGCGCACCAGTTGTGGCATTAAAAGACGCAAGATTTTGTTGGTTGACGGTTTCGCGGCTAAGCATGAATTCGCCGCGAGTTTCGGGGTCTGTTGGCACCCGTTGATCTACCACATTAACTACACCGCCAATAGCACCACTACCGTAAAACAATGTGGCGGGGCCACGTAAAATCTCGACTTGCTGAGCCGTTGAAACCTCAGACGCTACCGAATGATCAGGCCCAACGCGAGAAACATCACTGACATCCAGACTATTTTGAGTAATAAGGACGCGCGGGCCGCTTAAACCCCGGATCACCGGTGTGCTGGCCACATTGCCATGGAAATTACTGTTTACGCCCGGCTGTCTGTCCAGCGTATCACCGAGCGTTGAAGCTTGTTGATTACGAAGCTCCTCACCAGTTAGTACAGAAACAGGCAAAGCGGATTCTATCACCGAGGTATGGATAGGCAGGCCAATCACATCCACCTGCTCGATAACCGACGCAGCTAAACGCACAACAAGAGGCGCACCATCGCGATCATGCAGATGAACCATTTGATGGCTATAGCCCGGCGCTAAAACATGAACCTCATTGGCATCGTCATCAATCTGAAAACGCCCTTGATCATCCGATACGATAAACTGCTTTGAGCCGCTGACTTTTATTTTGGCTCCAACAACAGGTACGCCTTGCTCTGTAATAACTTGCCCGTCAAGGGCATACGCATTCAAGGATGCCGCCGAAATGGCAGCAACCAGTAATTTGCACTTCATTGATAACTCCAATGGTTAAAGCATTTTTGTAACTATTCAGCCATCTGCACAATTGAGCGCTAGTTGATCATTATCTAGGCCGCTCAAGCCATCCATGGGCGCTATGCACGCGCTTTCGGGTGAGGAATGAATAGTTACGTATTTTTAAATAAGTTTTATCATTCCGACAGAAGCTAACAATGCATGATGCAATCGAGCAAATGGGTTGTGACTGTTCCGTAAACTAACCGGGCTTAGATATCTTAACGCTGAGAAATGGCAACTTCGATACACGGCACAAATGATATATCATATCTATTGCGTCGTACATAAGAGTTTGAAACGCTGTTATTACAGCCTAGAAAATATGTCGCTTTCGGCAGAACTTGAGCCTGAACCTATGTAGAGGGTAGCTCTACAAATAGTCACTATTTTGTGAGAGCAAGGACGGCAATGTCATTAACTTAGCAACAGACGACAATTTTTCTGGGGACGCCGCGATCGCGGAACAAGTGCTTTTTTAAAAGCCTCCCCAAAATCTTTAAAGGGCTCCCCTCACTCAAGAAAAGCCCTTACCAAAAACTGCATTAGGGGCAGGTTATTGTTTGCTCAGCAGCTTCAACCCGCCTAAAACCCACATCGCGAATATCAATATTTAGCAACCCTTGAGTTTCTAGGCTAAATGGCACATCGATTTTGCTCATATCCGCACGCTCACGGGTAAAGCAGCGTAAGTCTATACGCAATGGCTGCCATTGATTCAAAGGAAAGTCAGTGAGGGCGTTGGTGATATCTAGCGAATTGGTCGCCAAATGTCCGCTCGCAACAACAAGATTAACGCTTTGCGTGGGTTTTTGTAGTAACCGAATATTCACATCCAACACAGCGCCATTTGCATATTGCGCTAGAAAGTCATTATTCGGTACATTATTGCGTAACACGAGCCGGCCAAAGCCTGCACCATTCCATGCCACCGAAACACCCTTGTTATTTTCTAGGGGTTTTGCGCTGATGTTTTCGATAGCAACAGTTTGCGAAATGGGTTTTCGTGCCAGCGATTTTTTTTCTAGTGCAAAAAACCACCCCTTCTCTTTCGAAAAGTCGACGGCTTGATACTGAGGTAGCTGATCGGCCAATATGCAACCGTAACGCCAGGCCTCGGTGTTTTCCGGCAGTAATTGCCATTGTTTTTTAGGCGACGAGTAATCCAAACCAAAACCTAATGGGTACAAGGTGTTTGCAGACGAAATATTATCGGGGTTTATTACCGCATCACACGGGTTAGCAGGCCAAGAAAAAGACAACCTGCCACTAAAATTATAATTATGCTTGCTACTGAGTAATACATCCGCAATGCCCTGCCCTTCGCTACCCGGCAACCAAGCAACAACAAACGCATCAGCCGCATTAAGCTCTTTATTCACCCAGCGCGGGCGGCCCGTTAAAAAAACGGCAACCGTCGGTATGCCCCTAGCTTTTAATTTTTTTAACTGCGCCAACGCCACTTTATCGTGCTGTTGAAATTCTAAGGTATCTAAATTTTGTATATCACCATACATTTCCGCATACGGCTGCTCACCAAAAACAACTATCGCCGCATCGGCCTTTGTGACTTGTTCAGCGCTTTCACTGAACTCAACCTGCCCGCCAGCCGCACTAATAGCGCGCTCAAAACCTTGGTAAATACTGGTGGCATTGGGGAACATATCGTTCGCAACGCCTTTGGCTTGCCAAGTAACAGACCAGCCGCCTGTTTGCGTAGCGATATTTTTAGCCGCATTTCCGACAACAGCAATATGGCTAGTTGGATTTAAAGGTAATACCCCCGTATTTTTGAGCAACACAAGTGATTCACGCACAGCTTTTCGCGCCAGCGCGCGATGCTTTTCACTGCCAACAACCCCTGTCTTGGCGACAATTTTGCGCGCCTGCGGGCTAGGTTTTTGCCACAAACCCGCACGCATTTTAACGCGCAAAATACGCCGTACTGCATCATCAATACGTGAACGTTCAATGTCGCCATTGCGCACTTGCGCCAAAGTATTGTGGTAAAACTGTTTCCAATCGGGTGCATAAGGCATCATAAAAATATCAATGCCGGCATTAACCGCTTGCGGGCAATTATCAATTTGACAGCCAGGTATATGCGCAATTCCTTGCCAGTCGCTTACAATAACGCCGTCGAATTGTAAGTGTCCTTTAAGCACATCGGTTAATAAATACCGGCTACCGTGTGAATGCTCACCTTGCCACCAGCTATAGCTGGCCATTATTGTTTGGGCGCCAGCCTCAATCGCTGCAATGTAGCCAGGTAGATGTGTTTTGATTAATTCTGCATCATCACCTTGGGTATAACCTTGATCATCACCAAAGGCAGTGCCGCCATCACCAATAAAATGCTTGGCCGTGGCCAAAACGCGGGACTCAGAGAGAAAGTCGCCGCTATTAGCAGCGCCTTGCAAACCACGCACTGTCGCAGCACCGAGTGTTGCTACAATATTTGGGTCTTCAGAAAAACTTTCATAAGTACGACCCCAGCGATCGTCACGAGCAACCGCGACTGTCGGCGCGAAATTCCAATCGACCCCAGTCGCTGCAACCTCTAATGCAGTGGCTTGGGCAATATCCTCTACCAATTGCGTATTACGTGTGGCACCCAAAGCGATATTGTGTGGAAACAATGTCGCGCCTTTCAAATTGCCATGGCCGTGTACTGCATCTGTGCCCCACAGCAATGGTATTGCCTTTTTTCCGGCTTCGGGCTTCATCGCCGCCTGATACAGCATTTCAGCATAAGCGGCCCACTCGCTAGGTGGGGCGTCGGCATTTTTATTGGGTGGCTGCCCACCGCCATTTAATACCGAGCCAATGCGATACTCACTTATTTCCTCTGCACTAACATGCGCAAGGTCTGCTTGTATCATTTGTGCGACTTTTTGCTCTAACGACAGGGTTTGTAAAAGCGCATCAACACGAGCCTCTATGACAGGGTCTTTTTTAACACCCGGCACCACTGTGGGCCATTGCGCTAGCGAGCTAGCATTGGCTTTCACACGGTTTTCACTTAATGGCTGACAAGCCAAAAGGCTAGCGGATAAAAAAATTGCCGCGACGGCAGTTAATGGGGCTGAAGTTCTCATTGATGCTCCCTTATTATTTTGGCGTGCTTCGCCATAATGGTTATTGTTGTTTTATCGTTAGCGTAGACCGAATTTAAACCTTGCGCTTCTTGTGGTGGGTCGCCAACAAATTGGCCGTCGCCGGCGCGCCAACGGTAATCGGCATGCTGCGCTTCACCAAAGCCCCCCCAAGCCCAAATATTGCTACCGACCAAAGGGCCGCCCTCGGCGCAGCTTTGTTCTATTTTGCCGTAGACGAATGCATAAAAATCATCACGATATGTCGTTGGCGCTTGTGGCGAAAATTGGCCTTGATCGCGCTCCAAACCGAACTCTTCCAATACGGTGGGCACGCCTAACTTATCAGCAAATGCAATGTGTTGCTTTATGTAATTGCCCGCTGTTTTTTTAGCGCTCTCAAAGGTTTCCTCCGGCTTTGTGGCATCGTACCAGCCCCAATTTTTCATCCATAAATGGAACGTCATGTAATCGATGCCTGTCCCTTTATGCGCATCAAGCACGCATTGAGGGCTTTCTAAGCACCCCATTACACCTTCAGAACCCAAAGATACCAGTTGATTCGGGGCTAAAGACTTAATAAGGCTTGCCGTTTTTTTTATCCACTGGTAATAGTCGGGCAAATAAGCCGCGTCGTGACTCTTATGGCCTGGACGCGGCTCGTTTGCAAGCTGCCAAGCCATAATTGTTGGATCGTCACGGTACGCAACGCCACTTAAAGAATTTACGCGAGAAGTAATAGCGTGAATATAGCGCTCAAACAACGCTGTTGCTTTGGGTTCACGGTAAAATTGCGCTGTGAATATTGGAAATGCGGGCCAGGGCGTTTTGGCGTCGCTTGGGTCTACGATTTCACCATTGTTTACCCATGATAAATACGTTGCCATTCCGCCAGACCACTCCCAAAAATTATTCAGGTATATCACTGCGCGCATATCGCGCTTGCGCATCTCGACGAGTAAAAAATCTAAACCCAATAAAATATCTTCTCGCTCGATTTCTCCACGATTATTAATGGCAGGGTTAACGGCATCGCGTAAACTGGATTTTTCTGAAGCCCCCAAAATCCGTAAATTAGTGACGCCCATAGCACTTAAGAAGTCTAGCTCTTTCACTAAGCGCATTCGATCGCCAATATCGGCCGCTGAGGAACCAAGGTAAGCGCCGTACCACATGTTTACGCCAACGTAGCGATAGGGCTTGCCCTCGATGGTGAATTGATTACCCGATACACGCACAAAAGCGCTGTTATCTGTAGGCTTAAAAGGCTGTGACACTGGCGGCTGCACACAACCAACCAACAACAGGAATATAACTGCGAGGAACTGCCGTGCATAAGATTTCAACATAAATGACGCCCTAAATATTATTTCGAAGTAATAACGGTTTCCCCAATATACTAAATTAAGTATCTTTAGTATATTGGGGAAACCGTTATTCAATATAATTACTATTTGTTTAGCATTTGACGCCAAATATAGTGTACTGCCCTATTGCTCTAAAAGGCGCTTAAACCCGTGGTTTGCAGGTTGACCCTATTTATTGAGGATTTTATTTTGCAAAAGTTTATCGCTTTAATGTGTGCGCTAATCAGCTTTTTAATACCTTCTGCACAGGCTGATTTCACGCATTTTATAACCCGCGATGGTCACCGCTTACTCGACGGTGCTACTGAATTGCGCTTTGCAGGTATCCATGCGCCCGAGTTGCATCGCATTGAAAACGATGCAGCGGGGCCTTGCTTACAAGATCCGCGTGGCTGGGGGCAGTATTTTCAATGGCCTACCGCCGACGAGCAAGAAAACTGGATAAAAGCACTAACTCGCTTTGGTCATAAGGTTATGCGTGTTTATGTGTTATCCGTTGCAACCCCATACGATCAAGATTGCCAACGTGAAACCCACATCCTACCGCCATCGAGCCCAGATGGAATGCCGGTACTCAATGAGAACGCCATGGTTGTTTACGACCGTATGATTGCGTTGGCAAGCAAGCACAACCTTCGCCTGATTCTGCCTTTTATTGATCACTGGAAGTGGTGGGGAGGCAGAGAGCAGCTGGCCGCATTTTATGGTGAGTCTGCGAATGATTTTTACAATACTGACAGCAAGACCTACCAAGCTTACTTGCACATCATCAGTACAGTGATTAATCGTAAAAATACCTTAACCGGACGTTTGTACTCTGAAGAAAAAGCCATAATGGCTTGGGAAACAGGTAATGAGCTGCGCGACTCGACCCCAGTATTTGTCCAAAAAACTGCAGCCCATATTAAAAAGCATGCGCCCAAGCAGCTGATTGTGGACGGCACCTACCTAAAGATTATTAGCTCCTCCTTAGACGATCCCAACATCGATATTATTTCCAATCATTTTTACACCACAAACGAGAACAACAACCCCGAGCAAATTGAAAAAGATTTAAAAGCCATTAATGGAAAGAAGGTGTACCTTATCGGCGAATACGGCCTTAAAGACGCAAGTGGCCTAGAAGATATCATGCATAAAGCCGTGCACTACCAATATCAAGGCGCTCGCGCTGCAGGCGCATTTATTTGGGGGTTTAGAGGGCACAGGCACAACGGCGGTTTTTATTGGCACAAGGAATATACAGGGCACTACAGTTACCGCTTGCCCGGCTTCACCGAGGGCGACCCGAACGAGGAACAGTCGGTTGTTGATATTGTGCGCACAGCACAAGCACAACTGCAAGGCTTAACCGCCGCGCCCCCACTGCCCGTGCCCGAAGCGCCTATTTTACGCGAGGTTAGCAGCCACGGCGCCATCGCATGGATGGGCGCCCCGCTGGGCAAATATTATAGAATTGAGCGACGCAAAAAAAATGCTAGCTGGAAATTCTGGCAGCGTTGGACACCTTGGCGAACCATCGGCCGAGACATCAGCGATGGCAAACTGGTTTTTATGCCACAAGAAGATACTTTATTTGTTGATAGCAACATAACGCACGGACGTTATCAATATCGCGTGTATGCCAGCAACCCTTCAGGAGAATCTCCCCCTTCTAACATTTACGAGCAGACTTTTTAGGCCCAGCGACGGGCTTAGCATGCACCAATAAAATGCCCTAAGGATAGATAGTTTACAAAGTTAGATGCAGTCTAACTTTTCGTTGTAACCGGTTACAACTTTTGACAGACTGAATAGACAATTGAATGCTAAGCTCCGCTAGTGGTGAATTTTATGCAATCGGTATTTTCGCCAAACAGTACTGTTATTTGAGTGGTTTAGCAGCATGTCGAGTATACGAGAGGTGGCATTAGCGGCGGGTGTATCCATTGCAACCGTATCGAGAGCATTAAGCACCCCTGAAAAAGTATCAAAAAATACCCTCGAGCGGGTTAATGCGGCAATCGATAAAATGGATTACCGCCCCAACATGATGGCCCGAAACTTTAGGGCTGCACGCTCTTATTCAATTGTGGTTTTAGTTCCTAACATTGCAAACACATTCTTTTCGACGGCTATTAGGGGAATTCAAAGCTCTGCACACAAAGCAGGTTATGCAGTAATCTTGGGCAACACCAATGATTCCTTAGCGCTGGAAAAAGAGTACGTCAACTTTGTACGCACACGACAATCCGATGGCACCATACAACTTCGCCCGCACTCTAGCGGCAGCCTTATAACCCCCGAGCTTAATACACCCGTTGTGAGCGTTTGTGGCCGTGAAAACAGCCCGCACCCTTCAGTTCGTATCGACAATATCGCTGCAGCACAAACCTTGGTTGAACACCTCATAAATCAAGGCCACCAACGCATTGGGGTTATTGCCGGCAATGCTGACGACCCGCACACAATGGATCGCAAACGCGGTTATTGCCAAGCAATAGAACGTGCAGGAATTAGCTTTGATGAAACGCTAATCAGTTATGGAGACTTTACGCTGTGCTCTGGTGTTATCGCAGCAAATCACTTCGTTAGCATGGCACATCGGCCCACCGCGATTTTTAGCATGAATGATGAAATGGCCATTGGCGCCCTACAAAGCTTCCGTAGCGCTGGCCTAAATCCACCAAAGGATTTCTCTATCGCTGGGTTTGATAATATTGAATTTTCAAAATACACCGAGCCGCCATTGACTACCATAGCCCAACCCGCTGAAGAGCTTGGCAAAACGGCCTTTCATGTTTTATTGCAACTTATTGAAGAGCAAGAGCTACCCAGTAATGATATTGTTTTGCCCTACGAGCTAATTGTCCGTGAATCCACCCAAAACGCCTTAGGCGAGCTGTAGGTTCTGGATACGCCGGCACACTTCAATTAATGCACGTCCATTGTGATAAGGGCCTTTCCAAAAACCGGCGGTGTAATAATTTTTACCCTTCGGATCGCCTTTTGCCATCCAGCGCCACTCGCCCAATTCGGTATCTATAATTTCGCTTTTTAAAAACTGCCACAACCCTTGAACTAACACGATATAGTGTTCTTCTTGGGTGATTTCGTAAGCATTAAAAAAGCCAACCATTGCCTCAGCTTGCACCCACCAAACCCGATCTTCAATTTTAGCTTGCTTTATCAGTGAATAAGCGTCAACAAGTGCGCCATCACTTTCTATGCCTTCATTTTTGCACGCCTCTGCAAGTTTCAATACAAGCTGCTTACCTTGCTGCGCTAATAGGCCATCTTCTACGGCAATAATGGCCTGCCATAACAACCAGCTGCTTTCGATATCATGACCGTAGGAATAATCTACACTTTCGTCTTGCCAAGAAGCCGTCATAAACATTTTTAAATGCGCGGTATCGGCAAACGGAAAACGCATTGAATAGCAGTCGATTAAAACCACCAAGGCACTTTTAACTTGGCTATTTTTACTCGCCAAATACAACCCGGTGTAAGCTTCTAATATGTGTAAGTGTGTATTCATGCTTTTAGCGCTATTCAGGTCTTTTTCGCTAAGGCGAATATCATCAAGCGTATTCCATTCACGCGAAAAAGCCTCACAATAGCCGCCATTTATTGAATCTAACCCATAGCGTTCTATTAATGTAAAAATATCCAACGCCAATTCCAGCGCCGCATGATTTTTCGACAACCGGTAATACGCACTCAAGGCATACACTGCGAAAGCTTGGGCATAAATTTGTTTTCGGTTATTAGTCACTCGGCCATTAGCGCTCACTTCCCAAAAAACACCACCATGCTGCGTATCTATAAAATGCGCGACTATATACTGATAAAGATGATCTGCAATTTTCTTCCATCGAGATTGATGCTCTTGCTCAGTAAGAAAAAGGCCCGCCTCACTGTAGAACCACAATAAACGCGCCGCTAAAATAACTCCTCTCGGGGCAAGCGGTTTAACAACTAGGTCATGGCCAATCTCGCCGACAAAACCATCAGCCACAATCACATTTTCATCCCACCAGTGGCAAATCCGCAGCAGCTCTGCCTTGCACTCCCCCGCCAATATATTTAGAGATAGTGGATCAAACATACTGGCAGATTCTAAAGATCCCTTCACTGCATTCCCTTTAAATAGCTTTCGTTTTTGTCGATTAAATTAAGCCGCGTTTGAACAGATGCTGCCGAGGTCAAGCCATCTTGCGGCGTGTTATTAACATAATCTAACAGCTGCGCTACAGTCGTTGTGGCAACATGCATGCGGGTATCAGATGACGCATAATAAATTTTTATATCATTGCCGTTCAGCACCCAACCATTACTAAAGCATACATTTGACACATCACCGATCCGCTCCTCACCTTGCGGAGCAATAAAGTGGCCGCCAGGCTGCCTAACAATGCGCCATGGCTCTTTTAGGTCGGTCATAAAAACATAAAGCACATAACGCAGACCCGCTGCAGTATTACGTACACCGTGAGCTAGGTGAAGCCAGCCCTGCTCTGTTTTTATCGGCGCAGGCCCTTGACCATTTTTAACTTCTTTAATGGTGTGATAGACCTTCCCGTCAACGATCGTTTCGGTTTTTATTTCCGCTTGAGTAATATCACGGCATAAACCCCAACCAATACCCCCACCGCCGCCAACACTAATAAACCCATCTTGAGGGCGGGTATAGAATGCATATTGGCCATCGATAAACTCAGGATGTAAAACAACATTGCGCTGCTGACCCGAGTTTGTGATTAAATCGGGTAGGCGCTCCCAATTAACAAGATCGTGTGTTCTTGCAATGCCGCACTGAGCAATAGCCGCAGTGGTATCGTCCGGGCAGCTAGGGTCTTTTCTTTCGGTGCAAAAAACGCCATAAATATAACCATCTTCATGTGCAATTAAGCGCATATCATAAACATTGGTGTCTGGCTCTTGCGTTTCGGGCATTACTAGCGGGCGTTTCCAAAACCGAAAGTTATCAACACCATTTTCGCTCTCTGCAATAGCAAAAAAGGACTTCCTATCAGCACCCTCTACACGCAATGCCAATACGTATTTCCCCTGCCACAGCATTGCACCGGCATTAAAGGTGGCATTAATGCCTAAGCGCTCCATGCACAATGGGTTTGTTTCTGGGTTTAAATCGTAACGCCATGCAATAGGCGCGTGGCCGGCTGTAACAACCGGGTTTTCCCAGCGCGTAAATACACCATTATCAGGGGTTAATGGGTTATTTTTTTTGCAAATAAGCGCTTCATGCTGATCTAAAATTCGTTTTAAATTCGATTCAAATATATTCATATTACCGTTTGCTCTTTTTCAATTAGGGCCGCAGTTGCATATTCATCGGGGTAATCTTCCAGCGTGTCATACCAGCGAATCTTCAGAAAATAGGTTGTCGCGATTAATGTCATAACAGCCACAAGCAACGCGCCCCACATTTGAAGCACTAATAAAATTCCGGTTGCAGTCAAGCTTGTATGCCAAACGAGCCCCACCAATACATTCAACGCATCTCGACCAAAATATGCGTTGGGCTGTATCTTGGGGTAATCCTTTTTCAACTCGTCATAAACCGGCTGCCAAAAGCCCCAAGGCCTAGTTTTTAGATAGAATTTCTTTAATACAGACATGTCATTCGGCGCAGTAAGCAGCGAGCCGGCGACGCAGGCAACAATACAAATCAGCAATATCGCGGGAAAAGCATAAAGCTCGGGAACATCAATAAACATCATAGGGATGGCCACTAAGATGCCTGCTAACATGCCATAAAAATAACCAAAGCCATTGAAGCGCCACCAATACCACTTCAATACATTGGCAGCCGTATAACCCCCATAAAGCGCACCCACAATCCATAACACAACAGAATTTAAAGAAGGTACTTTTAAACCAATGATAGATCCAATAACAATAAAAGTTATCGATACTAGATAGCTAAGCTTTACGTAGGTTGTATCATTGGCGCTGGAATTAAAGTAACGCTTGTAAATATCATTAACAATATAGGCTGGCGCCGCGTTAGCGGTGGCGGCAAAAGTGGACATATAAGCGGCAATAAGTCCTGCAATCAAAAGCCCTGCCACGCCTACAGGTATATAGTTCTTAATGGCAAAAGGCAGAATGGTTTCAAAATCTAAATTGTCGCCCATCAATTTTAAATCGCCCAGAAAAAAGGCTAATGCTAACGCCGTAAGCCCAGTAATAAGCATATATCGCGGTACAAGCAAGGCGACGCTCACAAATGCGCTCATTTTGGCGGCATCTTTTGGGCTCTTTGCGGACAAGATGCGCTGCATATCATAATTGGGAGCAGGCCCTGCCATGCTGACCAAAATGCCGCGCATTAATACCATTCCAAAAAACACACCGAATAAATCCATGCCCTCATTAATAATAATTTGTTGTGCCTGAGGAATAGAACCAGACCAATCCAACCCAATGTCCCAACCAACCCCCATACTAAGCCAGCCTTGTGGCACGGCGGCTATTAGCATCTGTGGCGAGACCGTTAAAATAGCAATAGCGCCAACGGCTATGCAGGCAACCGTCATCATAAAAAACTGTAAAACTTCAGTAAAAACGACCGCATACATCCCCCCCTTAACTACATAGAGGGTAGTTATTGCGGTAATAATGCAGGCATAATAAGTTTCATTTTTTTCAGGCACATCAGACAATTGCCAAGGCATAAATACCGCCGCGAACTTCCCTATTCCAATAAAACCATACGCCAAGTATCCCAAGACAAGACATAAAGCAAAAACAACTACAATCAAATGCGATAACCTTGCGCCAGCACTATCACCAAATCGAAAACGAATCCATTCGGCTCCAGTCATAACTCCCGAGCGGCGCAGCCACAAAGATAAAAAAATCATCAAAAATACTTGATTAAAGGCCGGCCATAACCAAGGAACATAGATACTTTTCAGGCCATAAATAAATAACCACGACACCATTAACATAGTGCCTGATATATCAAACTGACCCGAGGCATTGGATAAACCTAAGGTGAACCACGACAGTTTATTGCCGCCTAGGAAATAGCTTTTCATGTTTTTGGAAGCTTTTTTTGATATCCAAAAACCTATTGCCAATGTACTGAGCAAATAAATTACGATAATTGCACTATCAATAATTGTTAGAGCCATTGAATATCCTTAAAGATCATAGTGTTAAGCTATTTTTTGAGCGCAACTCAGCGACTAAGAGCGCATATCATTGCAGTATTGTAAGACCTCGCCACAAGCCACAATAAGATGATAAAGCGTGCTCGCCGCGATATTGGCATTGGTAATCTCATTGTTTTCACCTCGCTGGTCACAATACCCGCCAACGGTTTCGGCACTCACGAAATACGTAAAAAGCTGCTCAATCGATTGTGCCGCGAGTTTCTCGGCTTGTAAGTTACCCGCTCTTGCTTGCGCAATGTGCGCCTTAATCAGCTCGGTTGTAGGCCAACAGCGCTTGGTGCCAGAATGTAATGTGACATTTGCATCAGAATCAATATAAACAAAGTCAAACATGAGCTTTGATTGGCCATAAAAACCTAGCTCTAATGCTTTAACATATAACGGCTGCGTATAGCGGCTAACATCATGACCAGACAGCCGCTGATACCAGCGCAACAACCAAACCCACTCCATCATATGGCCAGGCTCTATTTGTGTACCAAACTCGCCTGCGTGAGGCTGCCAATTGTGGTTAAAATATTCCAACACAACCCCTCTTTTTGAATCGAAGAAGTGTACTTGAAACAGGGCAAATATCTCACTGGCTCTTGCTAGCCAACGCACATCGCTACTGCATTCATACAAAGACATAAAAGCTTCGAACAAATGCATATGCGGGTTTTGCCGACGATGCGGTGCATCGTAGTCACCCTCGTGCCAGCCTCCCACTATAGAACCAAAGTGCTCATCCCAATACGATAGCAATTGTGTCGCTGCATCTAATACGTCTTTATTAGCTGTTGCGCGATAAATCGCCGAATAGGCTAAGAATATAAAGGCGTGGTCATAAAGGTCTTGTTTAGCATCCACAACATTAAAACGCGCATCCATAAGGTGGCTAAAGCCCTGCCTTGCTGTAGGGTGAAGCGCATGTGAAATCACAAAATGCAGCAATTCATTTGCCATATCGGCACCGGTCGGCAACCACCCCTTGCTGTAAGCATAGGCATAACTAAATATTTGCCTCGCTTGCACCCTAACGCGGTTATGAGCGGTCAAGTCAGGCAGTCCGTCTGCACCGAGCTGCTCATAGTGACCGCCACTGACCTTATCGATGCCGCGCTCAGCCCATAACGGCAAACATTCGTCTTTTATCCACGATTCAAACTTTGCAGCGCAGCTTAAGAGCTCTGGGGGTACCGCCATGAAGCCAACCCTAATTACTTAATAAAGTATATTTAGTATATAGCGTTTAAAGGCGTAGACAACCCCATACTGCTTTATTTTGGCGAAAAACAGGTATCTAGCGGAACCGTTGCAGCGCCTATCGCAGACGCCTGACTCCCGAATGAACCCTTTCGAACGACCGGCATTACAAACCCTCGCTTAGAACAAGCACTCAAACTTGCGTTTAGGTCTGCAATAATTCGCTCGATCAGTACCGCATCGGCGTCTTCACAATCGATAATTATCTCTGGGACATCCACTAACGCTTGAAAACTTTGGACGGCTATCGTTAATGAAAACACACATTTTTCCAACCAAGCATCAACATCGGCTGAGTATTGCCGTAAATACGCATCAAAGTCGTCATGGCTTTCAACCATCGCGCCGAGGCTTCGTAAATAACATACCAATGAATACAGCGAACAACTATGCGTTAACAATTGTGGCTCTACTTCACTGTTTATAGCTTTAGTATATCGACCATCGACAGGCATAGGCATTAAGCCAATATCCCCAGCATTACCAGACGCCCCACTCCGGCACTCACCGTCCAATACCGCCGCACCACCTAAGCTTCGCACCATAGGCGAACCAAAGTAAAAATAGAGGAAATCATTAGCTGCAGGCTTTTCTCCGTAAATCAGCTCGGCAATAGCCCCCGCGTTGGCGTCGTTTTGCATCTGCGCAGGCAGACCAATTGCTTTAGAAAGGTTGCTCGCTAGATCGAAATCATCCCAAGCCAACCAATCCTGGTTATCGTTCGACCAACTACTGATATTGTAAGGTTGCGCCACGCCAATCCCCACCAGCCGGCTCGTAATATCACTGCTTAGTGATTCAGCCATACTGGCTATATCATCTAATACTAACGTTAATACCGCTTGGGGTGCTGGTAATATCACGCGGTGCTTTTTGCTAGCGACAACTTGGCCGACAAAGTCCATAAATATGGTTTCAATGTAGCCACGGTTAATGCTAACGCCAATACCATAGGCCCCCTCAGGCAGTAATGCGTAGAGCGTTGCGGGCTTACCCATATCGCCCTGTATCTTGCCGACATTACGAATTAAGCCTTTCTCTTCAAGCGCAGTGACAATTCCGCCTATGGCCGCCGCTGTTAAACCGGCCAGCCTAGCCAAGTTAGCTTTAGACTCGCGGTGATGTTGGCGCAGCATATGAAGCACTAACTTTTCATTGTGCCTACAATGGTTAATCGGATTACTCGCACTATTAAAAACAATTAAGGACATGATGGTATTTCATTGGCCCGGCAAGAGCCGGTTTTGGTGAATGTGGAACGCATATTAGATAAAGTACTTTACTTAGTCTAGCAGCGGCTAAACAACACCGCTCCCGGCGTAGGGCATATAGCAGCGTGGGCAGATGCTAGAATTCGCCAGCTAAACACAACCTATTCATTTATTACCGATAGATGGTGCGGTATTTGGAAGCATTAGCGTCTAATGGGAAGTGGCCAATTAGCACTGACTTTTGTTCAACGAGAGTACTTCTCGTCTTTGCGCACGGATGCGCCTTTATTATTTTTAGTAGACAGCGATTTATACATGACCGAATCCTTAACAGCGTCTAAGCCGCCGGCGAGAGCAAACGCTACGTCGAGCACACCTTGGTATAGCGACCACAGAGAAGAGTTAATGGCTTATGCCATAAAACATTTTCGTATAAGTAGTCACTGCGCTGATGACATTGTGCAAGCCGTTTACTTACGCATGCAAAACGCCGACAGCGAGATACTAAACCCTCGCCAATACGCTTACCGCATTACACACAACCTTTGCATCGACCTTAAACGCAAAGAAAAAACAATAAACTCGCTCAATGATCATGCGGCAGAGCACAGCCACAACCAGAATGACTTATGCCCCGAGCGCACCATTAGCGCTCGCCAACTTTTAACCAAGCTCAATAATGTTATTTGGAAGATGCCAGAAAAAAGGCGCAAGCTATTCACGATGCACCGTTTTCAAGAATTAAGCTTTGCGGAAATTGGGCGGCAAACAGGGTTATCGGAGTCTGCCGTGCGAAAACATGTTGCAAAAGCCTTAGCCGAATGCCATCAAGCGATGGAGAAAGACGATGTTTAATCAACTTCAGCACAAAATACGTCAACAACAAGCGCGACAGTGGTTTTTGAAACTGCAAGATGACAGCGCCGTACGCGCCGATACCTTTTACCGCTTTAACTGCTGGCTACAAAAACCGGAGAACGAAAAGGCCTACCAAAGTGTGGAACAAACATGGAACGCGCTTGGTCAGCTATCGCACACCACTGAGGGGCAGCTTTTACGGCGCCATGCCAAAGCGCAAAGCCAAAAAGGTAGCCTACTAACAACCTTGAGCACTCTTGTTCACAACCGTTTTTTACACACTAGCATAGCTGCAACCTGCTCAGTGATATGCTTTGCGCTTGTATTTGCTTTTTATATACCCTCGAAGAGCATCACACAAGAATACACAACGGCGGCCACAGAAACGCGAGAGCTCACACTTGACGACGGCAGTTTGATTACCTTAACGCCCAAAACTAACATCTTGGTAACATTCGAAAAGCACCAGCGCAGTGTAACATTGACTAACGGGCATGCTTTTTTTGATATAACCAAAGATAATTCGCGCCCTTTTACGGTAAAGCACAATAAATATACCGTTACGGTGACCGGCACAGCCTTTAGCATTAACACAAAGCGCGATGAGTTCTCTGTGATGGTTGATGAAGGTCATGTTGTAGTCGAAGATATTAAAGATAGTACAGAATCTAACCACTTAAGCGCAGGGCAAGCTATACAAGCACGCAACGGCAGCCTTGGCGAAATCAGCCAAGGCCACAGTAACCAGCTATCACTTTGGAAACGCGGAGTACTGGTCTATCGCGACGTGGCACTCGACCAGATATTGGCAGAAACTAACACCTACACTTTGCAGCAGATATTTCCTGCTACAACGCAGCTGGGGAAAACCCAAATTAGCCTATCTATAAACATCAGCCAATTAGACGAGCTACCATCGATATTAGAAGCACTGTTACCAATTAAAGCCGTTAAAGCTGAATATGGTAAAATTATGCTGGTCAGCCAACCATAAACTTCATTTAACACCGCCAACGCACCAAACTCATTGTTGGCGGAATTTAAGGTCATCCTTTGAACCACTTAAAACGCTGTGGCCAAATCCTGCTAACAAGTTTGTTATTCATTCTTTTTGATGTGGCAGCACAAGAGCAAAACACTCCATCAAGTCACACAAACATCAGCACAAGCGCCGCGAAAAAGGAAGCTAACCATAAGCTAACATTCAACATCAACATTGCCAGTCAGCAGCTAAATGATGCACTTATTATATTATCCTCGCAGACTAAAAGCTCAATTGCATTCAAACAGGGCGGCCCGCACATTCCGCTATGCCCTGCCATAGTCGGCACAATGACTATTGAAAATGCATTAGAAACCCTTCTTAAAAACAGCGATTACATTTACAAAAAAGCGGGCTCAAGCTTTATTGTAAAGCATCAAACTAAAACGCAAATAGCAGCCCCGCAAACCACCATAAAAAAAACGCCCCCAATGGAAGAAATTTTTATTCTAGGCTACCCGACGGGTGAAACATTACCAAGCCAACATAATGGCGCATACGCTTTAACTAAAAACTATATAGACCTATTCGCTATTGATAGCGCCGAAGCAATTGCCAACAAAATTCCCGGTATTGACGTTAACGCCAGCAGTTCACCCACACTATATATCCGTGGAGTAGGAATTGATGACAATACGGATTTAAGCGATCCACTGGTGAAATACTATGAAAACAGTATGTACATCCCCCGCTTAAACACGTTTGCAGGAAGCTGGCACGATGTAGAATCGATAAATGTAGCGCCTGGCCCACAAAATCAACTGTATTCAGAGGCTAGTGTGGGCGGCCACATCAATGTTCAGCATAAAAAGCCGGATACGCAAAATAGCTATAGCAAGCTAGCTTTTACCACAGGCAGCTATAACGCCCAGAAGATTAATGCCATCATCAACGCATCGATTAATCATCAAAATGCTTTTAGAGCTTCGTTAGAAGGCTATAAACGCGACAGCTATTTATCAAATATCACCGACAGCTCGACAGACATTCCCGGCAGGGCCGACAACAAGTCGCTTCGCTTGCAATATCGCATAAATAATATCAAAGGTTTTAACGCACTATTCTCCCACACCCGCTTCCACGACGACGGCACCGGCAATACAAGCATTACGCTTACGCCCTACCTACAAGGCGCTAGAACAGCCAACTTCACCCCTCGCATTCCCGACCTATACAACGCAGACTTTGACAGAGCACACTTTGTTAATGTCGACTCTACAAATAGAGTTCGCTCGAAAATTAGTCAACTTAGCGTTTCTTACAACACCGACATATTTAGCATTCAAGTAAACGCAGCACAACATACAGGCGATGCATTTAATAATACAGGCAAAAATAGAGGGCTGGAGCTGAGCGGGTACGGCGGGCAAAAAACGCAGGCCATCAATACCTTAAATCAATATGATTTTTTCAGCGATTACAAAGAACAAAGCGCACGCACTGCCGGCATTGGTTTTTCTTTGGGCCTCGACAAATGGTCTTGGAATAATTATTTCAGCATTAACAATGAAAGGCTTTTTTGGTTTTGGGGCGATAGCGACGATATGGCTAATGGGTACATCGGGGGACAATACAACACGCAATATCGATCCAATTCGCGATCACTGTATTCCGAACTAAACTACAGCCCACTCCCCGAACATACCTTAACAGCCGGCGTTAGGCAGCAGTCCAATAAAAAAGCACGCAACGGAATTGCCATCTTAACCGAGAACTCTGACCTCCCATTACTCAGGCATGGCTCGACAGGGTTTGCATGGAATTTTTCGGATTACTCAATTCGAAACCCAAACGATTTCGATGATAAAGATGAAGTGGACAGCAATGGCAACCCCATAAAAAACTTATCGCCGCAAGACTTACAGGTTGTTACCAAAAGAGAACAGTGGGAGGCCTACAGAGCAGGCATCAAAAGCTGGGGCGAAGAGGATAATGTTTTGTCCTACTATGAACAAAATGGTTATCAGGGTAATGACTTTTATATCTCATCACAAAACGGGAAAGTCGAAGACTCTGCCATAGACTGGAACCTTAGTTATACATTTGATTATAAAAACACACGAGATCTAAAACAGCAATTTTACACAGCCCTAACGACAGCCACATCTAATAGTGGCTTTAATGACAACCTATCCAATACCACTTACCCAACCTATAAAGCAGAGAAAGCACTAGCATTAACGGCCGGAATGGTGCGAAAAAGAAGAGCTTTGGGGATTAAGGTCGACCTCTTCTGGTATAAATACCAAGACAAAATAGCTATGATTAATGTAGCACCAAGTAGAGCCTTTAATGACGTTTTTACATCGACCATACAAAGCAGCAACTTAGAAACCACCAACGACTTCCGAATTAATATACCTAAAGCCCGAAGCTACGGCGCCAGCGTAGATATCGACTACGCATGGAATAACAGCTGGGGTATACGCACCAATGTACTTTACTTAAATGCCGAGTACGTCAAAGGTGAAATACAAGATTCGAGGATGGCTGCTTTTTCAGGTTTTACAAATGCGGACCCGTTACGCTTTAATACACCTCACACAAACATTACCATCCCAGATAGCGATGAAGGCACCTACACCCACAGCTATAACATTTATGACTATATTGCTGAACCGCAATATCAACAAGCTAGGCCAGGCGCGGACATGAACAATGACGGCCGCCCCAGCCACTATTATCAAACCGCATGCACTACAGGGTTTCCCAATATTAGCGGTGATGGCGAGTGCTACACCGTATTAAATCAAGCGCCAGATATCGAACAGCCCACCCGAAGCCTAAAAGGCAACAAAATGCCGCGCAGCCCTTCATGGGATTTATATACAGAAATCAATTACCAAAAAACAATGGGTATTGGCAGCATTCAGGTATCTATCGGCGCTAAATACAGAAGCGATTACTATTTAACGCCTTACAACGGCAATGGTTATGAACCCAGATCATTCGCGAACAGTAAGGCAAGCCCAGCGCGAGCAATAATTGATGAGGCGCCCTCGTTTTACGATCGAGTCCCATCCCACGTTACCATTGATGCCGCCCTACGCTGGCACACAAACGGTGCTGCGCCTTGGCAGATCAGCCTAGTAGGAAAGAATATTAGTAATAAGCGTTATTTTACAAATATTACAAATACCGCATGGACTTATTCTGTTGCACTTAACACACCCAGAACATGGGAGTGCAGCCTAAAGAAAATGTTTAACTTTTAGAGAAGCAAATAATCACTGGTCTCGCAGCTCTCGCCGCAGTATTTTGCCTACGTTACTCTTGGGCAACTCTTTACGAAATTCCACTAATTTAGGAACTTTATAGCGCGTTAAATTCTCGCGGCAATGCGCTATTACATCTTCTTCACTTAAAGATTCATCTTGGGTAACAACAAAAATTTTAACTTGCTCGCATCCATCTGAACTGGGAACACCAACTACCGCGGCCTCTAGTATCGCGGGGTGCGTCATAGCAACATCTTCGACTTCATTAGGGTAGACATTAAAACCAGATACAATAATCATATCTTTCTTACGGTCCACTATTTTAAGGTAGCCATCTGGCTGTATCAGCGCGATATCACCACTTCTAAACCACCCCTCATCGTCCAATACTTCTTTAGTGGCATCGGGCTTTCGCCAATAGCCTTGCATAACTTGTGGGCCTCGAATGCACAACTCTCCCGCTTCGCCAGCGGGCAAAGTGTCACCCTGCTCATCAATCACTTTTACCTCAGTGTCCACAAGTGGCGTACCAATAGAACCTAGCTGCACAGCAGACACCTTGTTCGTCGTTACAACCGGCGATGTCTCCGTTAAGCCATAACCTTCAGATATTTTACTTTTAGTACGCTCCTCCCACTTCCTCGCAGTTTCTGAAGTTAAAGCCATACCTCCTGCTGCTGTGACCTTTAGCTTAGAAAAATCAAGCTCGTCAAAACGCTTATGATTTAACATGGCATTGAAAAGAGTATTAATACCAACAAATACAGTCATTTTATGCGCCGATAAAGCATCAAATAATGATGGTAAATCGCGTGGATTCGGAATTAATATTGAGTGAGCACCATTCGAAAAGCCTGATAACAAATGCAAGTTCAAAGCATAAATATGATAAAGCGGTAATGGCGCACCAAAAATTTCTGACTCGTCCGAAAAAAACTCGGGGAAGTGAGTCTTGATTTGTTGGACATTAGAATACAGGTTGAACTGACTTAACATAGCGGCTTTAGCAACGCCTGTTGTGCCGCCAGTGTATTGCAAAATCATCAAGTCTTCAGGTTTCACATCCACCTGAGGCGCAGCCAAACCCTGCCCCTTTTTTATCGCATCAAGAAGTGCAACAGGTTTTGCAAAGAAGAAATCAGGCACCATCTTCTTGATATATTTAACAGCTAAATTCACTAACAAGCGCTTTGGCCATGGCATGAAATCGGCAATTTCTGTGACGATCACATGCTCGACCGGCGTCTGCTCCACCACTTGAGCAACCTCAGCGGCCACGTTAGCAAGAACAATCAATGCTTTAGCGCCGCTGTCTTTCAACTGATGACGTAGCTCGCGGGGAGTATACAAAGGGTTAACGTTAACAATTACCAAACCGGCACGCAAAGCCGCATATAAGGCAATGGGATACTGTGTAATATTTGGCATTTGCAAAGCAATTCGATCACCCGGCACAAGCTTTAGCTCGTTAGCCAAATAAGCGCTTAACGCCGCACTTTGCTCGTCGATCTGGCGATAGGTTAACGTTGTTCCTAAGCAGGTAAATGCTGGGCGATTGGGGTAGGCTTGAAATGCGTGCTCAAAAATTGCTAAGGCAGTATTGGCATTGACGGTCACAGGCATCCCTCTTTTTTTGCATTGTTATTAATGAATGGATAATTCTCGCCTGCATCAAGTTTGGCAGGCATTAGTTAACCTATCAAGGTTACATCAGTTTGCCCGCATTTGCAGTTCCCTCAAAGAAAAACGATTAGCTAAAATGAGACCTCAAGCTTTCACACCAAGCATCTAAGCGCTCATCAGTTAAGTTAGCTTGCTGGTCTTCGTCTATCGCCAAGCCTACAAAAGACACGCCATCAGCGGCCAATGCCTTAGATGCATCGAACTCATACCCCTCTATTGGCCAATGCCCTACGATATCCGCGCCACGCGCCCTTACGACATCGTGCAGCATCCCCATTGCGTCGACAAAAAAGTCACCATAACCAAACTGATCACCTAAACCATACAGTGCGACCTTCTTACCCGTGAAATCTATGGCTTCAACATCAAACCAAAACTCTTCCCAATCCGATTGTATTTGTCCAAAGTCCCACGTTGAAATACCTAAGATGAGGCAACTATAGTCCTCGAACTCGGCCTGGGTTACATCAGCGATATCATAAATATCAACATTGTCTGGACCTAAGCGCTGCGCAATACGCCCTGCAATATTTTCCGTATTGCCTTCATCACTACCAAAAAATAAACCAATCTTTGCCACTGAATTTTCCTCATTTTTGTGCGGCGCCATTTTGGCAATAATGCCACACCAATACAATGCTTAGCCTTTCGAAGGAACAAAACTGTCACTTTAATGGCGCCAATAAAGTGAAATCCCAACCAAAACCATAAAAAGCAAGGCTTTTTATGGCACGCCTTTTGATATACGCATAGTGAAGTTCAAAAAACAGTCACTTGAATACATTTAAGGCTTGGAGTGTACACATGGTCTCGCTAACGCAACCGTCAGCAGCGCAACATAACGAAAACCACAAAGACTCAAAACGAGCAATGATAAAACCCCCGCTTGCGCGCTGGCAGCTAAAGCTCAACACCTCGTTAGATGTGAGAGATGTGCTGACTACTTTTTTTAACGGCATCACTACGCAAGTGCCCTGCGCCAGCTTGCGTTATCACAACCCGGTAAAAAAAATCACCCTAGAACTCGGCGCTGCAAAGCTTCATTCGGCCAAGTATGGGCTAAAGGCGAGCGGCTACGACCTAGGAGAGATCGTCTTCACCCGCAGCGATCAGTTTTCGGAAAGTGATTTGCAGCAACTAGAGGACGGCCTAAGTGCTGTATTTTACCCACTTCGAAACGCCCTTCTCTACAAGGAGGCACTTGATAGCTCGCTGCGCGACCCCCTAACCGAATTAGCCAATCGCGCAGCCTTTGAGCTAGCGGTAAAGCGCGAATTAGGTATGGCCAAAAGGCACAACCAGTTACTAAGTATGATTGTTATAGATGTTGACCATTTCAAAGCGGTAAATGATTCTGCCGGTCACCATGCTGGCGACATGCTGTTAAAACACATTGCCCAAACACTTAAAAGCACACTGCGCGAAACGGATCAGGTATTTCGTTTTGGTGGTGAAGAATTTGTTATTTTACTTGCGAACGCCAACCTTAAAGCCGCCGAGCTGGTTGCTGAGCGTGCCCGCGATGCGGTAGAAAAATCGGCCATCAATACTAATAAAAACGCTATAGGCGCCACAGTAAGCATGGGAATCAGCGCATTTAGCGCAGAGGATGGAAGAGATAGTCTATTTGAACGCGCCGACGAAGCGCTTTATCTGGCCAAAAGCACAGGAAGAAACTGCATTAGAACCGAATGGGATCTATTAAATACCAGCATCACCACAAACAGCAAAGCCGGTATTTAATTCGTAAGCAAAGGGACCAACAGCTATTTGTAACGCGGCTTATTACCTCCGCGTCGCCCAGCGCTTTTAAGCTTACGCTCGTTACGCTCTCGTGCTTGAGCTGTTTTAGGTTGAAATTTACGCTTTCTGGGCGCATCTAAGCCGGCAGTCTTGTACAAGTCTGATAATTCTTTATCGTTTAGCTCAACCCATTGCCCGCTACGAACGTAAGAGGGAATAAAAATATTACCGTAACGTACCCGTTTTAAACGACTGACTTTTAAATCCTGAGACTCCCACAACCGCCTAACTTCACGATTGCGCCCCTCCATTACCGTACAATAGAACCAGCGGTTAGTGCCATTGGCATGCTCATTGTTTTTGCTTTCCTGAACGTCGGTAAATTTGGCTTCCCCGTCCTCTAACAACACGCCATCGGTCAGCGCTTTTTTAACCTCGGGAGTCACAAGCCCATGAACACGTACAAGATACTCCCGATCGATACTTGAGGACGGGTGCATCAGCTTATTGGCGAGCTCACCATCATTCGTAAATAGCAATAAACCACTGGTGTTTATATCCAAGCGCCCCACCGAAATCCACCGCCCGGTTATTAAACGGGGTAACTTATCAAAAACGGTATTACGACCATCGGGGTCTTGGCGACTGCAAATTTCACCCTCAGGCTTATTGTAAAGCAGCACTCGCGTTTCTTTGTCAGCCATTGCAGGCACGGTATAAGAGCGCCCTTGATAGATAATACGATCACCCGGAGCTACACGCACTCCTAGCGTTGCACGCTGGCCATTTAATGTTACTTGGCCGGCGCTAACAGCGCGCTCGATTGCGCGCCGGGAGTCAAAGCCAGCCGATGCCAGCACTTTTTGGAGCTTCTCGTTAACACTCATAGTGTGTGAGTTAAACCTCTGTATTCTTAGGGGGCTCGGTGCTATCAGCAGCACTGAGAATGGTATTGTCTTCATCTTCCGATAAAGCACTATTGTCGTCTGCATTGTCGTCTGCCGCATTTTCAACGGCATCAGCATTGTCGCCTTCAACTGCAGGGTGAACAATGTCGCCCAGCAAGTCGATCTCCGGCTCGCTTTCGAGTGCCGGCGAGCCGTCTAGCGACGCATCAATTACAGGCTCTTGATTTACATCATCTTGCGCTTTGGCGATTTCAGCGCTTGTATCATCCGTATTAGATGGCTCAGATTCAACGCTTTCGCTTACACCACCATCAAGTTCAAGCTTTTCGCTTAAGCTATCAATGTCTTGCAGCTCACCTAAAGACGGCAGCTCATCCAAGCTTTTCAAACCAAAATAATCGAGAAACTGGCGCGTTGTGGCATAAAGGGCCGGCCGACCGGGAACATCCCTATGACCAACAACCTTGACCCAATCGCGCTCGAGCAAAGTTTTTATAATGTGGCTACTCACGGCTACGCCGCGAACATCCTCAATATCACCACGCGTCAGGGGTTGACGGTAGGCGACTAAGGCAATCGTCTCTAACAGAGCGCGCGAGTATTTTTGCGGCCGCTCATCCCATAACCGATTAACCCACGGCGCCAAGTCGTCACAAACCTCAAAGCGCCAACCACTCGCAACTTGCTTCAATACAAAGCCACGATCATGTTGACTGTCGCGAATAGACTCAAGTGTTGACGTTAGCAAGCTTTTACTGGGGCGCTTATCTTCATCAAAAAGTGTGAGTAATTTATCCAGCGACACCGCTTCACCACTCGCTAAAATGGCGCCTTCCAACACCCGCGACAAAAAGCGCTGATCGTATTGGAAGTCACCTTCTTGCGCTACCGGCAAGGCTTCAACACGTGATTCCTCGACTAATTCTGACGGTGTGGTCTCTGACATAATACTTACTCTTACAACTCTTTACTTTGTAGCAAACACGGCGCTGACTAAGTTATTCAGAACGCGCCTTAACATGAATAGAACCAAAAGCTTCCGTTTGCACCAGCTCTATTAATGACTCTTTAACCAATTCCAATATCGCCAAAAACGTAACAACAACGCCCAAACGCCCCTCCTCACAATGGAAAAGCTGGATAAACGGCATAAACTGTTTACCCGACAACTGGTCCAGCACTTGCGTCATTCGTTCGCGTGTTGATAATTTTTCGCGCTCGACTTGGTGACTTTCAAACATGTCCGCACGGCGTAAAACCTCGCCCAAAGCAAAGAGGATCTCTTTCATGTCAACATCCGGGTCTGCGCGGGTTTGCGTACGATCCGGCGCCATGGCACGCGCGACATGAATATCGCGATGCATCCTAGGCATCTCATCAATATCTTCCGCTGCTTGCTTAAAGCGTTCGTATTCTTGTAGGCGACGAATTAACGTAGCTCTTGGGTCCTCTTCGTCTTCGCCATCTTCCGATGGTGGTCGGGGCAACAACATGCGCGACTTAATCTCCGCCAGCATAGCGGCCATTACCAAATACTCGGCCGCCAACTCGAACTGCATCGCCTCCATCATTTCCACATAAGCAACATACTGCTTAGTTATGGCCGATACATCAATCTCAAGAATGTCGATGTTTTGACGGCGAATAAGGTACAAGAGTAAGTCTAACGGGCCTTCAAAAGATTCCAGTATCACCTCTAAGGCGTCCGGCGGAATATACAGATCTTTAGGAAGCTCGGTGTAAGCTTGCCCATTAACCAATGCAAACGGCATTTCGGCTTGAGCAGGAGATTGGCTCTTAGGGTCTTGTTCAACAACGTCAGCAGCTTTAGCTGACTCTGCCGGGGCAGTTACTTCTGTACTGGTCACACATGCTCCTAGACTGCAGAGGCAAAATCCTAACGTAAACGCGCCGGGACGAAAAGCTGGCGATTATATCGCCCCAAGACCATTAATTACTACCGATTCCTGCCTGCCTGCTCACAAGCCCAGTAAAACAAGAGCCAAGCCTGACTAGGTTTTCGAGAAAAAATCCATTATCGCGGGCAAATGCGCTTCGTAACCATCAAAACTATGGGACCCACCCTCTTCGAGCAGGATGTTAGATGCTTGATATCGTTTCAGCGCCATCCGGTAATCCAGCGTTTCATCACCACTTTGCAGCATGACCCAATAAGCTTCCGGATTAGTATGCTGCACAAAATCGCACTCGGCTAAAACCGAGAGATCTTTCTCCCGCAGCGTATAAGTGTCTTCAGAGTAGTAGCTTTTTAGCGGCTGCCCAACAAAATGCTGAAAACGCGTATGCGGTGCAACAGCTGGATTCACCAAAACCGCCTTACCGCCAAACTGCTCAACACACCATGCAGCCCAAAAGCCACCCAAAGAGCTGCCAATAACATATGGAGGTTCGTCGATGCTTTGGTAAAACTCCGTCAAAGCTTGACTCGCCGCCTGCGGATAAGACGATAGCTGCGGACAATAGTATTGCCAGCTAGGATAATGCGACGCCACCCATTGCTTAGTCACGCGCGCTTTAGTCGATTCTGGCGAGCTTAAAAAGCCATGTAAATACAAGATGGACGGCATAGAAAGCTCGATATCAAGAAGAGAAGAGTACGGCTAAGAAGCCTAGTAACCACCTGAGCTGAGATCCACAACGTAGCAGAAGCCCTCAACCCTATTCACATAAGTGTTAATTCTGCCATTATCGTGCAACTCAAAAACACGGTAACCGGGCATGCTAGTATCTACCGCAAAATCGTCATTTCTAGGCTTAAACTGAACACACGTCGAAGGCGTGGCAAATAGCTCTAGCTCACCTCTGCGCATATAAAAGTCTTGGTGGACATGCCCCCAAACAACGCCTTTCACATTCGGGTGTTGATCGATAATGTTAAAAAAACGATCGGAGTTAGCGACCTTATACTGGTCGATCCAAGCAGAGCCAACCGGTACCGGCTGATGGTGCATCATGATTAAAGTAGGAGAATCGCCGCGTATAGATAGCAGCTTTTCCAACCGGTGAATCTCTGATTCGGGCAGCTCCCCGCGCTCCTCAAAAGGCACGCGAGAACTGAGCAATATAATGCGCCAATCACCAATACCCACAATCTGGCTTAGCGGCTGCGGAACACCCTTGACGCGCATACCCTCAGGGTCATCATGATTACCATCAAGCCACGCAAGCGGCATTCCAGGCAGATATTCACGTACAATATTGACAAAACGCTGATAAGACGGTCTTTTGCCATCATTAGAAATATCGCCAGTAGCAACAATCAAATCAAATGGTTGGCTAGCGTCCTGCTTTTCATTGACGGCAGTTAGCACATCACGAAGGCTCTGCTCGGTATTAATACCCAGCAGCGTTTCGTCGCTATCACTACCTAAGTGGCTATCGGTTATTTGTAGCACCCGCAATGGGCGTTCAGGAAGTCGGGCCACATTTGCACCAAAGTCCATGACTTGATTCACCTAATATAACTTTATTACAACAGCTCTAGTTTGCCCGAGTACTTGCAGTAAATCGATGCTACCCATCAGAATTATGGGAGAGGATTCACAAATCCTTCAGGGGAAATACCGAGTTTGCGACAATGTACTAACCACTCGCCCAAAAAGCGATTTAATGCGAGCTTTTCATCGCGTTGGTACATTTTTCGATTGGGGTAACTATACACAGGATGCCAGTGTCGATGGTTATCCCACGCGACAACTTCAGCCATTTCAACGTCATGATATAAGCGAATCAGCATCCTGGGACGGGTAACATAGTCTGACTGAGCAGACGACTGGGTAATTTCCAGGGTCGTGGTATAGGGGGCTAAATCTACCCGAGACACTAAAACCGAGACACTGCGCTCGGAAGGCAACTCAAACGACCAGCGCTCCGCTGACTGGCGACAATCCGGTATTAAACTCATGCACAAATGGTAGTTTAATTCACACTGGCTGTGATGACGCTTTAGGTTAACAATGTAATCACACAGCTCAGATCGATTAAAGGCGACCACTATGTAACCCCTCGATCAAGCCATACTGGCGCTGTGCTTTGTTTTGCTCCATCCCCATAAGCGTAATCCGCAGATTTGTTTAGCAATTAGGCGCAACTCCCGAGCGCAACTGCTGACGATTCATGGCAAGCCACTGCAATGCAAGCAAAGTAGCCGCGTTGTTCATCCTACTGTTTAGCATAGCATCCAAGACCTCCTGCGCGTCAAAGACACTCAGCAGAATGTCTTCGTTTTCGCTCTCAAGCCCATGAACACCGCCCGAATGGCTTAAATCACACTCTGCACAATACAAATGAATTTTCTCATTGCAGGCACCAGGGGTAGAATAATACGCCGTGATCTTATGCAATTTATGCGGCACCACATCAGCTTCTTCTTTGATCTCTCTAACAATTAAGTCATCGGGGCTTTCGCCAGGCTCGATCATCCCAGCCACAACCTCCAAGCACCACGGGCCATACTCTGAATCAACAGCTCCTGCCCGAAATTGCTCAATAAGCGCAATAAGGTCGTTTTTCGGGTCATATAAAACGGCAGCGGCAGCTTCGGTTTTAGTAAACACTTCCCGCTCTATCTCCCCGCTCCAGCCACCTTTAAAAAGGCGGTGACGAAAGCGGTGGACAGAAAGCTCAAAAAAGCCGCGAAAAGACACTTTACTGCTCAATAGTTTTACATCGGCACGCCCAAACTGTGCCGATGTAAAACTTGTGCCGTTAACTCCCGAGGGCTTTGCCATGGTTAAACCTTACTGTAAATTTCGCTGCCGGCTTCGCGAAATTCTTTCGCTTTAGCTTGCATCTCTGCTTCAACATCAACCATACGTACCACCTGTTCATCGCTAATTGCGGTCACGTCGGTACCGTGCTCAGCCGCATAATCACGCACTTCCTGAGATATTTTCATAGAGCAAAACTTAGGCCCGCACATGGAGCAAAAGTGTGCAACCTTGGCAGAATCCTTAGGCAAAGTCTCATCGTGGTAAGAGCGAGCAGTATCAGGGTCCAAACCTAGATTGAATTGATCCTCCCAACGGAATTCGAAGCGCGCCTTGGATAAAGCATCATCGCGCAATTGCGCGCCAGGGTGCCCTTTTGCCAAATCGGCCGCATGAGCCGCTAATTTATAGGTGATAATGCCGACCTTTACATCGTCTTTATTGGGCAATCCAAGATGCTCTTTCGGCGTGACATAACACAGCATGGCACAACCGAACCAACCGATCATGGCAGCGCCAATGCCTGATGTTATATGGTCATAGCCCGGTGCAATATCAGTGGTCAAAGGCCCTAAGGTATAAAACGGCGCCTCGTGACACACTTCAATTTGCTTATCCATATTTTCCTTAATCATGTGCATTGGCACATGCCCTGGCCCCTCAATAAAGCACTGCACATCGTGCTTCCAAGCAAGCTTGGTCAGCTCACCCAAGGTCTCGAGCTCTCCAAACTGCGCCTCATCGTTAGCATCAGCCACAGAACCTGGACGCAAGCCATCACCCAACGAAAAGGTAACGTCATATTGCTTCATGATTTCGCAAATATCTTCAAAATGGGTATATAGGAAGTTCTCTTTATGATGCGCTAAACACCACTTAGCCATAATAGAGCCACCACGCGACACAATGCCCGTCACACGCTTCGCTGTTAAGGGTACGTAGCGCAACAAAACACCCGCGTGAATGGTGAAATAATCGACACCCTGTTCACACTGCTCAATCAACGTATCACGGTAGATTTCCCAGGTTAAATCCTCCGCAACGCCGTTAACCTTTTCAAGCGCTTGGTATATGGGCACGGTACCGATAGGCACATGAGAGTTTCGAACAATCCATTCACGCGTTTCGTGAATATTCTTGCCCGTCGACAAATCCATAATGGTATCGGCGCCCCAGCGCGTGCCCCAAGTGAGTTTTTCAACCTCTTCTTCAATCGACGAGCCCAGCGCTGAATTACCAATATTGCCGTTAATTTTGACAAGGAAGTTCCGGCCGATAATCATTGGCTCAACTTCGGGGTGGTTAATATTTAGAGGAATAACCGCACGACCACGCGCAACTTCGGAACGCACAAACTCCGGCGTTATTTCATCGGGAATGCTAGCACCGTAGCTTTCCCCTTTATGTTGCGACTCTAACACGCCCTGCTCGGCAGCCTGCGCGCGCGCCATATTTTCTCTAATGGCGATATATTCCATTTCAGGCGTAATGATGCCTTGGCGAGCATAGTGCAACTGAGTAACATTCTTACCCGCTTTCGCGCGAAGCGGGCGATGCTTAAGGTCAAAACGCAGCTTTGCTAACTCTGGATCATTTAGGCGCTCATTGGTGAACTCGGAGGTATATTTTTCGAGAACCTCGGTATCGCTTCTAGCTTCAATCCAGTTTGAGCGAATATCCGGCACCCCCTTGCGCACATCAATGCTAATGCTCGGATCAGTATACGGGCCCGAAGTATCGTAAACGCGTACCGCAGGGTTAACCTCGCGACCACTGTCCGTAACAGTATCTGCCAAGCTAATTTCGCGCATTGGTACACGAATATCAGAGCTCGAGCCTTCCACGTGGATTTTTGTTGAATTGGGAAAAGGCTGAATAGAAGCTTCATCGACCTTAGCCGTTTCGCTTAAAAAATCCATAGGGGTATCACTCATAAGTCACCTGTATTGTTTACGACAATTTGTTTCGCCATGGCCACAATAAAACCGCACAACACACTCACCAAAAGCTGGCAAAGTGATGCAGCGGCCCATTGTTTGGCACAAGCGCCAAGCGCTCGGCATTCATTAAGGTATTCTGTAAATAATTCTTTGCTGCAGCTACGGCTTGTCGCAGCGTTAAACCTTGCGCCAAGCCCGCGGCTATCGCACTAGCCAGCGTACAGCCGGTGCCGTGCCCATGCGGGGTTTGAAGGCGCGCTGCCGAAAAGGCCTGCACACAACACTCTCCCGAATCGTCATCTCTATATGCAAGATAATCGGTGCACAAGCGCTGATCTAAACTATGCCCACCCTTAAGTAAGGCGGCACTACAGCCAAGCATCTGCAGCTCTTTTGCTTGCTGCTCATAACTCAAGTGGCTATTCGCTAATGGCGCACCCAACAGTAGTGATGCCTCCTGCAAATTGGGGGTAATTAACGTTGCCAATGGCACTAAATGCTCTCGGTAAAAAGCCACCACGCTATCAATGCCGGCGCTATCGGCGCACAAATTAGCCCCCGCCGAAGCTTTTAACACCGGGTCTATAACGGCCGGCAAATTCGAACGCTGCAAAAAATCAGCAACAGCCTCGGCTGTAGCCAAATTCCCCAGCATCCCTAGTTTTACAACCGCAACTGGAAAAGCCGAAATTGCAGCCTCGATTTGGTCCATAACCAAGCTTGCCGGCATCGGATAAATACCACGCACGCTGCCAGGTGATTGCGCCGTCACTGCCGTCACAACCGAACAAGCAAACACCCCCATCGCACCGCACGTTTTAATATCGGCCTGTATACCAGCACCGGCGCTGGAATCACTACCAGCAATCGTCAAAACGACAGGACAATGTTTGCTCACACAAACTCCAAGAGGGCTGAATTTAGAAATACGACGCAGGGTTAGGCACAATCAAGGCGCACATACAGTGCGATTAGAAGTGATCTCGTTCCCTACGCCGGTACTAACCGGGTCAGGTCGACGGGTTTACTCTCAGCGCTAAATTTAACAGCGCACCCCGACAAGACAATGGCGACACTTTACTGAGTTAACGCCACAAGGTAAAGCTAGAGATGACTTTTACGGTCAGAGACAACGGCTTTTGATGAGGGGAATAGATTGTTAACAATAATAAAAATAACACCAAAAACCTCCAGAATTGTACTGGTGGTATAAAAACGCAGCGTTAATTCATCAAAGCTAAGCCACCCCAACCCATGGCCGACGAATACCATATTCATCACCACCAGCTGGCCAATAAGAATGCCAACAAACCAATAGGCGTAGGTCTTTTTAAGTTTTCGATCGGATTCTTGGTCTAGCTCATCCTGGCTAAGCGCCGAGCTATCAACTAAGTCCGACGGGCTTTGGCTATTGTAGAGGGCATCCGCCGTCTGCTTTACAAGCACTTTAGTTGTGTCATTCATTTTAAAGTGATTTGCAAATCATCTAGGCGATAGCGTATGGCAGAAAGCGAAACACCAAAAAATTCTGCCAGCGAATAAATACTGGCATTTTTCTTTTCGGCCATTTCTTTAACTTTGGCAATAGGCATTAAAAACGCAGCTGCAAAGCGGTTGGCACTAACCTCTTCTGGGTCTGTACCTTGGCGAGACATATCATTGCGGTAGTCGACATAATCAATAGCTTGATCGTCAAAATGGCCGCGTTCTAGACGATAAACATAGTGACCCAGCTCATGACTACACGTAAAGCGCTTACGGCTGGGAGAATCGTCGCCGTGTAACATAATAATAGGGTCTTGACCGACTTTTTTGAGCAGTGCGCCAGCAACATCATCGGGTAGCTCGGCATCCACTATGCGAATCCCCATCGCGCGGCCGACCGATATAGGGTCGACAGGAAAGCTTCTGCCGCGCCAATAGGTCTCACGCACTTTAGTCGCTAATACATCAGCATCGTCATTGGTGAGCATTGCCATCGTTAAAACCTCTTGAATCGACATTTAAAACGCTTATCGCCTAAAGGCACAGCGCTAAGGACAAATATAGCACTGTGCGAACACACAGTGCTAGTAGACCATTCGCTAGTGTGTACTAAGCAGTGTACGGTACTCTTTATCGAAACGCTTGGCCACTTTCTTACCCACACCACCTAAAACATCAATACTGTGTCGCAATCGCGCTCGAGTCATATCGGAGCCAAGCAAACCCATAGCGTCAGTTACCGAGAACGATGCCGTAGTTCCACTAACAGCAACAAAAATGGGCGCAACGAAGTCCTTCATCTTGATACCCATGCCATCGGCCAATGTTTTTAATATTGGGAAAATAGCCTCCTTATCCCAAACACCTAAGGTTTCTAGCTGCCACAAGCTAAATTGCAGAACCTTAAGTTGCGTTTCTTGATCAAGCTTAAGCGCCTCGAAGTTAGCCTGGGTTAACGGTAAATTGCCGGCCAGCATAAAACCGACAAGCGGCATGAAGTCGCTCAAAGTATTCATTCGCTGCTGCACGTGCGGCAATACCGCCTCTAGGTTTTCTCGATTTAATGCCCACCCTTGCAGCCTATCGGCTAACGCTTTTGCGTCGAAATCTTCGCGAATCCACAAGCCGTTCAACCAATTAAGCTTCTCTAAGTCAAAAATGGGGCCACCGAGAGATACTCGCTGGATATCAAAGTTTTCTTGCATCACTTGAAGGCTGAATTTTTCACTTTCATCCGGCATAGACCAGCCCATGCGCCCTAAATAATTCAATAGCGCCTCAGGCAAATATCCCATGCGCTTGTAATAAAGGATACTGGTAGGGTTTTTTCGCTTGCTTAGTTTGGATTTATCGGGGTTGCGCAAAAGAGGTAAATGACAAAACGTAGGCGTGTCCCAACCTAAGTATTGATATAACAAAATGTGCTTAGGGGCAGAATTGATCCACTCCTCTCCGCGAATAACGTGAGTAATGCCCATTAGATGGTCATCAACAACATTCGCAAGGTGGTACGTCGGCATACCATCGGATTTCAGCAATATTTGGGCATCAACCTGAGACCAATCCAAAGTAACTTCACCGCGCAACATATCTGTTACCGGGCAAGGGCCTGCCTCCTCCGGCACCATCATCCTTACCACATAAGGCTGCCCTTGTGATTCGCGAAGAGCGACCTCCTCTGCTGGCAAGATTAAGTCGCTAGGCTTAATTGCCGTATGCACCCCTGCCTCTTGTCGTGCAGTGCGAAGCGCATCAAGCTCTTCACTGGTTCGGTAACACTTAAACGCATGACCTTTTTCGAGCAGCTCGTCCACATAGCGGGCGTATAGTTCAGCTCGCTCGCTTTGCCTATATGGGCCAAAGTCACCGCCATTATCTGGGCCTTCGTCCCAATCCAGCCCTAACCAACGCAAGGAATCTAAAATCGCTTGCTCAGACTCAGCAGTCGAACGTGCCTGATCCGTGTCTTCTATACGCAGCAAAAACTGACCGCCGTGCTGACGAGCAAAACAATAGTTAAACAAAGCAATATAGGCAGTGCCAACATGGGGGTCACCGGTTGGTGAAGGGGCAATTCGAGTGCGTACAGTCATAGTCATTCCAGCTAGTAATATCAGGAGGTACTTAAAATGGCGGCAATTATAACGGATATCCTTTGTAAATCAGTACTAGCCGTTGAATCCCAGCCTGATTACACTGCAAACCTATTTAGCTACAGCATAGGCACCGCCATGTTTGGCGAGCCAGTAGCGATGCGTTTACCTCTGTAGAATTACCAAAGAGCCAATTTTATGACCAAGGTCAACCAAAGCACCCTCCAACTACTGCACACTCGGCGCTCAGTAAAAGCTGCCGACCTTAATGCTCCCGGCCCAAACTCAGCGCAAATAGAGCAACTACTCGCAGCCGCGCACCGAGTACCTGATCACGGCAAAATCGGGCCTTGGCGCTTTATTGTCTTTACAGGCGAAGCCCGCACACAGTTCGACAATAAGCTGAAAAATATCTACCAGCAAAACAACCCAGATGCCAGCGAAACACTGATAGCGCATAATAGCCGCCTATTAAGCCGTGCGCCTTGTGTGATTGCGGTTATTGCAAGCCCAAATCTGGAACACCCTAAAGTCCCTCAGTGGGAGCAAACATTATCTGCAGGAGCGGCATGCCAAAACTTACTTATAGCCGCTCACGCTTTAGGCTTTTCTGCCCAGTGGTTATCCGAATGGTACAGCTACGACAAAGCCGTTGATACGCTATTAAATATGCTACCTAACGAGCAAATTGCGGGCTTTATTTACATCGGTACACCTTCGCAGGCGCCGCAAGAGCGTGCTCGCCCAGCCTTGGACGAGCGTGTTATCTACTGGAACAACAATGAGGATTTAGCATGAGCTCAAGCAGCCAATTCCACCCGTTAAACGTTTGTGTTTTGACAATTTCCGATACCCGTAATCGCGACAACGACACATCCGGCAACATGCTGCAGAAACTAACCGAGGAGGCGGGGCACTACGTTTTTGATAGACGCTTAATTAAAGATGATGTTTACCAAATGCGCGCCTCCCTTAGCGAATGGATCGCCAACGAGCAAGCCCAAGTGATAGTCACAACCGGCGGCACAGGCTTCGCAGGCAGAGACAGCACGCCCGAAGCGGTTCGCCCTCTGTTAGACAAGCACATTGAAGGCTTTGGTGAATTATTTCGGCAGCTATCACATGATGATATTGGCACCTCAACCATCCAGTCCAGAGCTTTTGCAGGCTTAGCCAACCGCACCCTGATTTTTGCTCTTCCTGGTTCAACCGGCGCCTGTGAGCTAGGGTTTAGCCAAATTATTCGCCCGCAAATTGATAGTCGAACCAAGCCTTGCAATTTTTATGGCCAAATAAAACGTGATTAGCGTACAACAGATGCAGAGCAAGCTTTCTGCAACACCACCATTAGAACTCCACATAGAGCATGTGCCGCTAAACGCGGCATTAAACCGCCGCTTAGCGCAAGATATAATTGCCCAGCATCCAGTGCCACCAGCTGATAATAGTGCCATGGATGGCTATGCACTGCGACTTGCCGACCTCCGCCAAAACACGCCTTTGCCTATATGCCAAAGAATTCCTGCCGGCGCAGCCCCCCAACCGTTAGCAGCTAATAGCTGCGCGAGGATATTTACTGGCGCCGAGCTACCCGCTGGGGCTGACACTGTTGTCATGCAGGAAAACACAAAAGCGTTAGCTGATAGCGTGCAATTCTTACAGTCAGAAAACTACACCGTCGGCGACAACATACGCCCCCAAGGGCAAGATATTTCAGCAGGCCAGCAGCTCGCCAAGCAGGGTGACAAAATAACGCCCGCCCTACTTGGGCTGCTAGCCTCTCAAGGATTAACAACTGTGCCGGCCCAGCGGCCGCTGACCGTCACCCTTATTAGCACTGGCAACGAGATTATCGAGCTAGGCCAAGATCTAGCACAAGGGCAGATTTATAACTCCAATTTCTATGCCGTATCATCACTACTGGCCTCTTGGGGGTGTATTAATATTAAATACTTACATGTCGAGGATTCACTGACAGAAACCATTAACGCCTTTGATCAAAGCGCCAAGGATAGTGATTTAGTCATTAGCTTTGGCGGTGTGTCAGTCGGCGAAGAAGACCATGTAAAACAAGCGATCAGCAGTCTCGGTCAGCTCGAGCAATGGAAAATCAAGCTAAAACCCGGCAAACCGATGATGCTGGCAACTATCAATCAAACGCCCATATTAGGGTTGCCGGGCAATCCAGTGTCAGCTTTTGTGACTTTCTTACTGTTTGCTAAACCTCTACTGAATGCGCTTTGCAACACCAACGCACCCAGCACCGCAAGCTTCCAAGTGCCACTGGGGTTCTCAATTGAAAAACCACGACAACGCCCTGAATACCTAAGGGCCAATATTGTTAATGGCCAAGTCATCAGTGCCGGCAACCAAAGCAGTGGTGTATTAAGCAGCCTTCAGCAATGCCAAGGGCTTGCCTTAATCCCCGCAGATCAAAGCCTCAACAAAGGCGAAGCGGTAAGCTTTTTTCCTATAGAGTCACTCATTTATGGCTGATTCCCAAGCGCAACCACTCTTCCCAATGAGCACGCAAGGCACAATCGATGCGCTATGGATATACCCTGTAAAATCGATGCGCGGGATTCAGTTAAAAAACTGCGAAATCACTCCCGAAGGTTTAGCAAACGATCGCCACTGGATGGTCATTGATGAAAAAGGGGTGTTTGTCAGCCAACGGAAATTACCAAGCATGACACGCATAAACGTTGCCCTCACCCAAACAGGCATTCGTTTAAGTCATCAAGAACACGGGAGCGTAGAAGTCGCCAAAAGCGAGTGCAATAACGAGACGCCTGCAAAAGTGTGGAGTAGCGAGGTAGTAACCCTACTAGCCCCTAGCCACATCAACCAATGGCTTAACAAGGTGCTACCCTCCAAATATACATTATCGCTTGTCGCACGTAAGCCCTCTTATCGAAGAGAGTTAGACCGCCAGCGCTTTGGCAATCACACGACATACTTTGCCGATGCCGCACCGTTACTTGTCACTAACCAAGCAAGCCTAGATGCATTGAATGACCACTTAAAACAAACCAAACAGTTACCCGCGCTATCAATGGAGCGCTTCCGCCCCAATGTAGTGGTATCTGGGCTACCCGCTTTCAGCGAGCACAAAATTAAGTCACTCACAATTACAGGTGGGGAAATAAAACTTATAGACCACTGCCAGCGCTGTTCCATGATTACAGTCGACCCGGTTACTGCCGCCGTTGAAAATGCCGCTGACATTTTCGCGTCATTAGCGAACCTTAACCCCATGCCAAACCAACCTAAGGCCCCCGCTTTTGGCGTCAACACCATAGTGCCCCAAGGAAACCACTGCCACCTTAAGACCCCCATGGCAGTTCAATTTAAAACCTAAAAGCCACGCCTTAAGTTTGCATGGTTTAATTCGTCGCGCGGTACCGTTAAACTGCGCCACTCCAAATGAGAGGTCCCACCTATGCTCGCAAGCATTGCTAAGCAAGTCGCCAATGAATTATCCGACGCGCTCAATCGCACCAACTTTAGCGAACCCTTAAACTCACCACAGCTTCAAACTCTTTTGCAAGGCGCCATCAATAAATGCAACTTGGTATCACGAGAAGAGTTTGATGCACAAACTGCGGTGTTACAACGCACACGCGCCAAGGTTGAAGCACTAGAAAAACAACTGCAAGCATTGGAAGAGTCCATCAGCACCAGCACAAAGACACCGTCAAATGACAACGCAGGATAAGACCGAGAGCTGGCCACTATACAAAAGGCTATTGGGTTACGCTCGCCCCTACCGTTTCTTTTTTGTCATTTGCTTTTTCGGCTTTGCTGTAATGGCGGCTATGGAAGTCGCCATGGCGCAGATGATGGAATATTTTGTTGACGGCTTAACCACCCGCGACAAAGACATGATTATCTGGATCCCTATCGCCGTTGTCGCCGCGCGCATGCTGCACGGAATTGGCGCTTTCGCCGGCAACTTCTTTATCAGCCGCGTTGGGCTTGGGGTTGTTAACGATATGCGCAAGCAGCTGTTTGCCCACATGCTGGCGCTACCTTGCAGTTTCTATGATGCTAAAAATAGCGGCGAGCTAGTATCGCTTGTTATTTATAATATTGCCCAGGTAACAGGCTCTGTCACCAACGCTGTAAAAATCGCACTACGCGATGGATTTACCGTTGTCGGCCTGCTTATCTACTTGTTTTATGTCGAGTGGAAGCTAACGTTAATCTTTCTTGTGATGGCACCACTGCTTGCGGGGCTAGTCAGTATCGCATCACGCTATTTCCGAAGGCTTAGCCGGCGCATGCAAACAACCATGGGGGACATCACCCACGTCACCAATGAAGCACTGCAAGGTTACAAACTGGTTAAAAGTTACAACGGCCAAAAGTACGAAAGCGCGCGCTTCGACAAGGCCAGTAACGAAAACACTCGCCTTGCCACAAAGTACGAACGAGTCGCCTCGCTACAAGGCCCTATTTATCACATTGTTATCGCTTGCAGCTTAGGCTTAATTCTGTTTTTAATTTTACTTTTTTGGCAAGACTCAGCGGGCTCTGCCATCGCCTACCTTACTGCCGCCGGCATGATTGCAAAGCCCATTCGCCAACTCAGCTCAGTTAACGAAACCATACAAAAAGGGCTAGCCGCAAGCGAAACTATCTTCGAAGTTTTAGATATGGCAAAAGAACAAAGCCAAGATCAAAGCAACAAAAAACTCAGCGTATCCGGCGGCAGTGTAAGCTTTAACCAGGTTAGCTTTAGTTATGGCGATAAACGCGCGGTAAACAATATCAACCTTACAATCGAGCCAGGCCAAACCGTTGCTCTCGTCGGCCAATCAGGCAGCGGTAAAAGCACCTTAGTCAGCTTGCTGCTGCGTTTTTACGAACCTGAATCCGGCGCAATTTTAATTGACGGCCAACCCATTAGCGAAATTGCACTTAGTAGCCTTCGCTCTCAAATTGCCTTCGTTAACCAGCAAACAACGCTCTTCAACGATACAATCGCAGCTAACATTGCATACGGTGAGGATGTACAACTTGATAAAGATGGACTAATAGCCGCCGCCAAAAGTGCCAACGCCTTCGACTTTATCGAACAGCAAACCCAAGGTTTTGAAACATCTATTGGTGAAGCCGGTGACAGGCTTTCTGGTGGGCAACGCCAACGCCTTGCTGTGGCACGCGCACTTTACAAGGACGCCCCTATTCTTGTCTTGGACGAAGCAACATCAGCGCTAGACAATGAATCAGAAAAACTTATACAAGAGGCGCTAGAAACGCTGCAGGAAGGCAGAACAACCATTGTGATTGCTCACAGGTTATCGACCATCGAAAATGCCGACGTAATTGTTGCAATGCAAAATGGAGAGATAACAGAGGTAGGTAATCACAAGACGTTACTGGAAAAAGGCGGCTATTACGCCTCTTTATATGCCACGCAGTTTAGTGAATGAATCGTAAGTAAGCAGTAAGAGAGGTATTAAAGACTACTTAATAGCTCTCTTACTGCCGCCACGTGCCTGCGACTTACCACGGGCTTGAATTCAACGCCTTTCAGCTTCAGTTCGTACTGACCAGAAGATAAACGCTCAAGTTTTTCAATATTCTTTACCGCCACCAACGCATTGCGATGCACCCGTACAAAAGTGCTTTCAAACTCGTCTTCAAGCTCTTTTAGCGTGTCGTCAATGAGCGTATCGCCACCATGGTGCATGATGGTTACGTACTTTTGGTCTGCCATAAAACAGTAGATATCTTCGATAGGCACCAATTCAACACCGCGCCGCGTTTTTGCCGCAATATTCTTGCGCTGATTGGGGTTTGGTTCTTTTAAACGCGCTTTTTGAACCTTATTAATGCGGCTGGCTTTAGCCAATGCCAGCTCAAGCTGATCTTGCCTTAATGGCTTAAGCAGGTACCCCACAGCTAAAGTATCAAACGCTTCTAAAGCGTATTCGTCATACGCGGTACAGAAAATAACAGCAGGAGGCTCATCTAGAGTCGATATACTGCGCGCAGCACTTAGCCCGTCCTCCCCTGGCATGCGTATATCCATAAGCACTATATCTGGATCGAGATCGTTAATTGCTGTCAGCGCAGCTTGGCCATTGCCTGCCTCACCAATTACCTCGTATCCATCAATTCGCTCAATCATTCGCATCGCACGCTGGCGAGCGAGCAGCTCATCATCAACGACTAATACTTGTTTCAAGTGACACCCAATCCTTTCAAAACACAATTTCTACATGCTACAGCGAGCTGCATGCACTCTAGTTACTTATAGTCTAGCCTAGCCTTCGGCATTAGTACTTTTTTTCTCTACCGCCGCCGGAAACTGAAGCTGCACACTAAACCTACCGGCCTGCGCAACAATAAAAATACGCGCTTTAGGGCCGTAGTAGGCCTCTAATCTGCGTTTCATATTATCCATTGCGATGCCGTTACCTTGTGTTTTCCGGCCACTGGGTGGCTCAAGCGGCAATGGATTTGATACCGCCAACTGCACATCGCCCCCCATAATATGAACATCGACATCCACTACCCCGCCTTCTTGAAGTGGCTGGACGCCATGGTAAATCGCATTTTCAATAAGCGGCTGCAATAACAAGCTTGGCACCACAACCGAAGCAACGTCACCGGAGATATTCCATTTCACCTCCAAACGGTCACCAAGCCTTAGCTCTTCGATCCGGCTAAATCTACGGCATAAATCCAGCTCTTTATCCATGCTCACAAGCCCAGGTTCACTCAAGCTCGCCCTAAAAAGGTCTGATAAATCTTCTATTGTTCGCTCGGCAAGCTGTGGATCTATTTCAATCAAGCTTGCAATTGAATTCATACTATTAAATAAGAAGTGGGGCCGAATACGCGACTGCAATGCCTGAATTCGCGATTGCAGCTCTGCATTTTGCTGATTGCGCAGCTGCTGCTGCAGATAAAAGTAGCGCAAAACCACGCCTGCAAATACGGCAGCGATAATGGTATTGCACAACACTAGATACCACTCCTCCTCGCGACCATTAGCTTGCACAACAACCCCAATAGCCGTAAAGGCCGCCGTAATACACAACACAATCACATAGCTGACAGCTCCGGACAACTCGGGCGTTTGCCTTCTAAACCAGCGCCGCAACGGGCATAAACAGGCCGCACTGGCGAGCACCACCCATAGCACCATCATCGAGACCAAGCCAAAACGATACCAGCTTAAACCACCCACCGAAGCGCCAGCCATAGTGAGCGCTATAGCTAAAAGCTCACCCACAATAACGAGGTGAAACACCGCCTGCCCAGTACACAAATCAGGCAAGAAGTCTTCTTGCCGCACAATATTGAAGGAATTGTCTGTCATTTTTTGTTGTCTGTTCCGACTCGTTTATAATGCGCCAACTTTTTATAGCAACTCAGTGCAGTTTAGCGCCCATAAGGCACTTATGCATATGGCCATGATTAACCCGCAACAGCGAACCCGAGAATACATATGAGCGACAACACATCAAATAACCCCGATCAAAACACGAATAGCCAGTGGGGCGGACGCTTTAGCGAGGCGACTGACGCCTTCGTCCAGCGCTTTACAGCATCCGTAATGTTTGACCAACGCTTTGCCAAACAAGATATTCAAGGCTCGATTGCGCACGCCACAATGCTAGCCAGCGCAGGTGTATTATCCGAAGACGAAAAAAACCTTATTATCACCACGCTTAACGATATCGCCCAAGATATTGCTGCCGGTAAGTTTGAGTGGAGCATTGCATTAGAAGATGTGCATATGAACATCGAAAGCGAGCTTACTCGGCGCATCGGCATTACAGGCAAAAAACTGCATACTGGGCGCTCTCGAAACGACCAAGTCGCCACAGACATCCGTTTATACTTACGCGATGAAATCGACGTTATCGCCCACGAACTCACCCGCCTCCAACAAGGCATAGTAGGTCTTGCCGAGCGAGAAGCCGATACCATCATGCCGGGCTTTACGCACCTGCAAACGGCACAACCCGTGACTTTTGGCCACCACCTAATGGCTTGGTATGAAATGCTAAGTCGCGACTTTGGCCGCCTAATGGGCTGCCGCAAGCGCATGAATTATTCACCATTAGGAGCCGCTGCACTGGCCGGAACCACCTACCCCATCAACCGCGAACTAACCGCTGAACTGCTAGGCTTTAGCGCGCCTACGCGCAACTCTCTAGACTCGGTATCAGATCGCGATTTTGCCATCGAATTTTGCGGCTTTGCGGCGATATTATTGACACATATGTCACGCATGAGTGAAGAGCTTATTTTATGGACCTCTGCCCAATTTGACTTTATCGACCTGCCCGATCGCTTTTGCACGGGCTCGTCCATCATGCCCCAAAAGAAAAACCCCGATGTGCCAGAGTTAGTGCGCGGCAAAACAGGGCGCGTGAATGGCCATTTGGTCTCACTCTTAACGCTAATGAAATCACAGCCACTTGCCTACAACAAAGACAACCAAGAAGATAAAGAGCCTTTGTTCGACACAGTTGATACTGTGCGCGATTGCTTGCGCGCCTTTGCCGATATGATCCCCGCCATCACGCCCAAAAAAGACAGTATGCGCAATGCCGCTATGCGTGGGTTTGCTACCGCGACTGACTTAGCCGACTACCTTGTTCGCAAGGGCATTGCGTTTCGTGACGCCCATGAAATTGTTGGTAAATCTGTTGCATTTGGTATCGAGCAAGGCCGTGACCTTTCTGAAATGACACTGGCTGAGCTACAGCAATTTTCCGCAGAAATAACGCAAGATGTCTTCGATGTATTAACCTTAGAAGGCTCGGTAGCTGCACGCGACCATATTGGCGGCACGGCACCAAACCAAGTTCGCCTAGCAACTGTAAACGCTCATAAAGAGCTGGCTGCTCGCTAAAGCCGTGCAAGCGCACTTCAAATTTGAAGTGCGCTTAAAGTATCCACTCGAAACAGACCATTGTGTGACTCGGTTCAGATATGCGTTAATGAACGGCCAGTTTATGGGTTATTTCGCCGATTCGTTCAAATAACAACCAAAATCTTCGCATCGCACAAATGACTCGCGCGCCACTTTATGGTCTAATTGAAAACACTGAAAACGTTTCAATCTCACACGAAACAACCAACGGGTACTGGCGTGACCATCGACGAAATAAACATTCCTCAAGCGACATCATCAGAGTTCCAACTCACAAGCAAAGCGACAGGGACAACCTATCCGCTGGTAGATGAAGTACTGATCGGCAGAGAGCTTGATTGCACGATTCGCCTGCAAGATCCACAAATTCGGCGATACCACGCAAAAGTCAGCGCTAGCGAAGATGGGCTATTTCTCGAAGATTTAAACTCCAAAAATAATACCTACCTTAACGGTTGCCGCATTGGCACCGGCGCGTGGGTCACCTTGAGTGATGAAATCAACTTTGATGGTGTTAAGTTCACAGTTGAAGCCGTAAGCCTAAGCCAAGAAGATGCTCCAGTCGAAGATATCAACCTTGAAGATACTTTTGGCTTTGGTACCCCGCTGCCCAAAGCAAGCCCAATGCCTGAGATGCCTTTTTCAAACCAAGATGTTGTTGAGGCAACCCGCGCTTTAGAAGAGCGCGCCAAAGCACGCTTGCAGTCTTTTAAAGAGTCTGAAGAATCTGGCCTAAACCCCGACTGGGAAGAGTTTATTGCCAACCGCAATAAACAAACAACAAGCGAAACAACAACCGCCAAGCCATTAATATTCACCCCAAAACACAGTGATGGCACCCCCGCCAGCTTAAACGAAAATGGCGAGCTAAGGCGCGCGGTAGTGACTCCTATTTCCAGCCGGCAAGCTGCACCGGTTTCAGACAAAGACGAACTTGCAGAACTCGAAAAAGAAATTGCCGCTTTAACCGATGAATCACTCTCGGAAGAAGAGCAAATAGATGTAGCGCAAACTAGTCAAGAACACGCATTCGCGCCAGAAGAGCCACTTGAAACCACGCAAGAGGTGACCCAAGAAAACGACTTGGCGCCAGCAGAAAGCGAACCTGAGGTTGAAGAGCCAGCAGCCTTAAAACCACCAACCAAACGCAGCACCACTGAGGTCAACCTTGGCAGCGGACCTAGATTATTGGCGCAGACAGCGCCAATTAGGGGTAAGTGCTACCTACTCGCCGCAACTGACGCTAAAAAGACATGGACAATTGGCCGCGCAAGCAATACCGACATGCAACTCAGTGAAGAAGCGATCGACTTGATTCACGCACATATCGAACTAACGGATGCCGGCTATAAAATTCGTACTACTCGCACAACCAACGGCATGCTCATTAATGGCAAATTTAACGCCGAAGCAACATTAAAGAATGGCGATAACATTCAATTTGGTCGTATTGAATTTATTTATCGCGACGACGAAATCACCGAGCAACCAAGCAAAAATAAAGATCCTCGCAAAGTAAATTACGGCATGATTGCGGGGGCACTTGTGGTGCTGGGCGCACTATTAGCAGCCCTGTTAAACACACCAATGCCTGTATAACCTAGAACATTAGCAACAAGAATAAGGAGTGTTGCGGCCGATAAAGCTGCAACACTCCCTCCCCTTCAATGACGCACCAACATTAACGCAGCTTCAGTACATCCTGCATATCAAATAAGCCTGCTGATTGCTCATTAATCCAAGTAGCCGCCCGAACAGCACCGCGCCCAAATGCCATGCGGCTTGTAGCTTTATGGGTAATTTCCACTCGCTCCCCATCAGCCAAAAAGCTTACCGTGTGATCACCGACAATATCGCCGCCTCTCACCGTAGCAAAACCAATGGTTTTGCGATCACGCTCACCTGTTTGCCCTTCGCGCCCATATACAGCTACCGAATCTAAATCTCGACCAGTCGCATTGGCAAGCACTTCGCCCATACTTAAAGCTGTGCCCGATGGCGCATCCAGCTTATGGCGGTGGTGCGCCTCATAAACTTCGATATCCACATCATCACCCAGCACGCGCGCTGCAACATCAAGCAATTTAAAACACAAGTTAACGCCGGTGCTGAAATTAGACGCCAAACAAAGCGGTATTTTAGCCTGGTAGGCTAGCAGCTCGTCTTTCTGCGCCGCCGTAAAACCTGTTGTGCCGATAACCATGCCTTTGCCATGTTTAGCACATATAGCCGCGTTGGCTAAGGTAGCGTCCGGCAAGGTAAAGTCGATAAGAACATCAAATTCACTAATACAATCCTCAAGGCTGGCAACAGTCGACAAGCTCACTTTGCCAATACCTGCCAACTCGCCAGCATCAACACCCAGCAAAGAGCTCCCAGCTCGCACAGTGGCAACACTTAATGCTGCATTATCCGCCGCTGCTGCGGCCTCAACTATAATTTTGCCCATGCGCCCATTCGCACCAGCAACCGCAATACGCGTTGTCATAAACTCTCTCTTATCTATTTCTACAATATTTATACTTTGGGATTACTTCGAGCTTGGTCTTTGCGCACGACGTGCGCAGTTAATACCTGCTGCATCGCCTTTTTCACTGGCATATTAATTCGCTCGCAGCGCTCAGCCGGCACTAGCAGAGTATAACCGCCAACTTGGTAACTCATCGGCAAGTACACCGCAATTAAACCTTCATGCTCACCCAGGTCAACATCATCGTTGGTCACAAAACCCATTAAGCGAATATCGCTATCTAGCGTGATTACCACTACGCCTTGCATTGCTTTATCTTTATCACCAGCCACCAACTCCATAAAATCGCGAGCTGTTGTATAGAGCGTTTTAACCAGCGGCGTATGCGCCATTAACTCACCAAACAAACGGAATATATGCTTTGTTATATAGGTTTGCACAAGCACACCGAGCATAAAAATCAGCACAATAGCCGAGACAAGCCCCATGCCCGTAACATAAGCACCCTCTGGCAATACCCATTGCAAAGGTATCTCTAGCAGCCCTTCAGCCTTAACAAACAACCAATACAACAAGCCAAAAGTGACTACCAACGGCAAGGCAAAAACTAAACCCTTTAGAAACGTATTAATAATTGCCCGCATTATCCCCCCACAAAAACAAAAAAACCCGCAAGGCATTTAATCATTGCGGGCTCTTAATTTATAGAATCATTTACAGCTTCATGTCACCAAAAAAGTTCTTCATTCCCTCAAACCAACTCGATTGTTTTGGTGAGTGCTTCGTGCCTTCCATAGAGCCTTTCAATTCTTGCAATAACTCTTTTTGCTTACCCGTTAAGCTGACCGGCGTTTCTAACACAACGCGACACAGCAAGTCGCCTGCACTGCCGCCGCGCACAGGAGTGACGCCTTTGCCGCGCAAGCGGAACAGTTTGCCAGTTTGCGTTTCAGCAGGCACTTTTAATTTAACACGACCATCAAGCGTAGGCACCTCAAGCTCGCCACCCAAGCAAGCATCAAAAATGCTAATAGGGACTTCACAGTAAAGATTTTTACCATCGCGCTGGAAAAACTCATGCTCATTAACCGAAACCTGAACATAAAGATCCCCTGCCGGACCGCCATCAGTACCCGCTTCACCCTCACCTGACAATCGAATTCGGTCACCAGTATCAACGCCGGGTGGCACTTTAACACTTAAGGTTTTAGTTTCTTCTACACGACCTTGGCCATGACAAGAGCCACAAGGGTCGCCGATCTCCTTCCCTTTACCACGACAAGTTGGGCAAGTCTGTTGAACCTGAAAAAAGCCCTGCTGCATTCGCACTTGGCCAACACCGCCACAGGTACTACAAGTTTTAGGTTGCGTGCCAGGCTTAGCGCCCGAACCAGAACAAGGCTTACAACTCACCAAGGTTGGCACTTTAATTTTTACACTGGTCCCTTTAACGGCCTCTTCTAAGCCAAGATCGAGTGTGTAGCGTAAGTCTGAGCCTCGCGCTGGCCCGCCGCGACGGCCACCGCCACCTCCGCCGAATATATCGCCAAAAACGTCACCAAAAATATCACTGAAGTTACCATTACCGCCGCCGTAGCCCCCGCCGCCTGCTGCGCCGTCAACACCAGCATGGCCATACTGATCGTAAGCGCTGCGCTTGCGAGAATCCGACAACACTTCATAAGCTTCACTGGCTTCTTTGAATTGCTCTTCGGCCTCGGCATCACCAGGGTTTCTATCGGGATGGCATTTCATTGCTATGCGGCGATAAGCTTTTTTCAGCTCTTTCTCGTCGACGCCTTTTGCAACGCCTAGCACTTCGTAATAATCTCGCTTCGACATGTCTAACTATCTTGCCTACGGTTAAATATAAGGAAAGCAGAGCGCAGCCCTGCTTTTAAAATTTAAAACGGGCCAGCAATACGCCAGCCCGCAAATGTTAAAAGCCCCGCAATGCAGGGCTTTTAATTACTTCTCGTCTTTAACTTCTTCAAATTCAGCATCAACAACGCCGTCATCAGCAGCATTGCCAGCGTCTTCAGCGCCCTCAGCAGCGCCAGCCTTACCAGCAGCATCTTGTTGCTCGGCATAAAGTTTTTGCGCCAAGGTGCCAGAAGCGTCAGTCAATTTCTTAGTTGCCGCTTCCATTTTCTCTTTATCTTCACCTTTAACAGCTTCTTCAGCTTCAGTGATGGCGGCATTAATTGCGGCTTTTTCATCATCTGTCGCTTTATCACCAGCTTCTTCTAGTGTTTTCTTAGTCGCGTGAATCAAGCCTTCTAGGGTGTTGCGGCTAGTAACAACTTCTTCGAACTTGCGATCGGCTTCAGCGTTAGCTTCTGCATCCTGAACCATCTTGTCGATTTCACCATCACTTAGACCTGATGAAGCCTTAATAACAATCGACTGCTCTTTGCCGGTCGCTTTGTCTTTAGCAGAAACATTCAAAATACCGTTGGCATCGATATCAAAAGTCACTTCAATTTGCGGCATACCACGTGGAGCCGGTGGAATATCGGCCAAATCAAAACGACCCAAAGACTTGTTGCCCGATGCTTGCTTGCGCTCACCCTGTACAACATGAATGGTTACCGCAGTTTGGTTATCATCAGCAGTCGAGAATGTTTGCGACTTCTTAGTTGGGATGGTGGTGTTTTTATCAATTAACGGCGTTGCTACGCCGCCCATTGTTTCAATACCCAACGTTAAAGGCGTTACATCAAGCAGCAATACGTCTTTTACATCACCAGAAAGTACAGCACCTTGAATCGCAGCACCCATAGCAACCGCTTCATCTGGGTTCACATCTTTACGTGGCTCTTTACCAAAAAACTCTGTTACGTATTTTTGCACTAAAGGCATGCGGGTTTGGCCGCCCACCAAAATAACATCGTCAATTTCGCTAGCAGAAAGATCCGCATCAGCCAATGCAGTTTTCAGCGGCTCAAGCGAGCGTTTCACAAGCTCTTCAACTAATGACTCTAATTTTGAGCGAGTCAACTTAACAACCAAATGCTTAGGGCCGGTTGCATCTGCGGTGATGTACGGCAGGTTTACTTCTGTTTGCTGGCTAGAAGAAAGCTCAATTTTGGCTTTCTCTGCCGCTTCTTTTAAGCGCTGCAACGCTAATGGATCGTTGTGCAAATCGATACCGTTGCTGCTTTTGAATTCTGCCGCCAAATATTCAATTAAGCGCAAGTCGAAATCTTCACCACCCAAAAAGGTGTCGCCGTTAGTCGCTAGTACTTCGAACTGATGCTCGCCATCGACATCAGCGATTTCAATGATTGAAATATCAAAAGTACCACCACCCAAGTCATAAACGGCAATTGTGCGGTCACCTTCAGCTTTGTCCATACCATAAGCTAAAGCGGCGGCCGTTGGCTCGTTAATAATGCGCTTAACGTCTAGACCTGCAATCTTGCCAGCATCTTTAGTCGCTTGGCGTTGCGAGTCATTAAAATAAGCAGGAACAGTAATAACCGCTTCGGTCACTGTTTCACCCAAATAATCTTCAGCTGTTTTTTTCATTTTTTTCAAAACTTCAGCTGAAATTTGTGGTGGTGCTTTTTTATCGCCTTTGATTTCTACCCATGCATCGCCATTGTCCGCGCCAATAATTTTATAAGGCACCATGGAGATATCTTTCTGTACAACATCATCGGTAAACTTGCGACCGATCAAACGCTTAACGGCAAATAAAGTGTTATTAGGGTTGGTAACCGCTTGGCGCTTGGCGCTCTGGCCGACCAGTACTTCGCCATCTTCAGCAAACGCAACAATCGATGGTGTAGTACGATCGCCTTCCGCATTCTCAATAACCTTTGGCTTACCGCTTTCTAAAACAGAAACGCATGAGTTGGTTGTCCCCAAGTCGATGCCAATAATCTTACCCATAATGTGCTCCTCTTAGGCCTTCGCCTGATCTTGCTTTAGCGCTGTATTACAGCGTTAAAAATTAAACTGTGTTTTAAACTTTCTTTAGAGATGTATCGTATTGATAGCTATTAATTACCCGTACGATCTACGCCTTTGGCCTTTTCCGAAACCGGCGACGCCATTGCATGCTTGCTATATTGGCGCGATTGCCGGTATTTCAACCGCTGATTGAGGTTTTTATTCAGCTTTGCTGACAACAACCATGGCTGGGCGCACCAAACGGCCATTCAAGGTGTAGCCGCGCTGGAAAACATTAATCACCGTGTTTGGCTCTACATTGGGGTCCGGCACCATGGACATCGCTTGATGTAATTGCGGGTCAAACGGCTCGCCAGCAGGATCAACTGCTTCCACATTGTGGCGCTTAAGGCCATCAGTCATCGACTTCAAAGTCAACTCTACACCTTCGACAATAGCCTCAAAACTGCCTTGCTGGCCGTTAGCGGCTTCAAGTGCGCGCTCTAAGTTGTCGGCCACCGGTAGCATATCGCCAACAAATTTATCCAAGGCAAACTTATGCGCTTTTTCAACATCTTGCTGAGCGCGGCGGCGGGCGTTTTGCATTTCAGCAGACGCCCTTAGCACTTGCTCCTGCGCATTGGCAACTTCTTCTTTTAAAGTTTCGATTTCAGCCTGCAACGCAGCCACATCCGCCGTTGCAGGCTCTTGCGCATCAACAGAGCTCAGCTCGACGTGATCATCTTCTAAAGTTTCCGCTTCATTTGTTTGTGTTTGCGAATGATCTTGGCTCACGATTGCATCTCCTAACCAGCCGTTTCAAAAATTGCCAAATTCACCTAAACGAATTCAGCTTAAAGAGTATTTTCAGTGCAGCTGTTAATGGGGGCGGGAAAAAACGATTCAAGGGTTTTGATGCGAGATAACAGCAAGACTTGGCAAAGCCACCAAAACTACTGTATAAATAACCAATACACCGACGGAGGATTGCCATGCTTAGTCACCTTAACGTACACAACTACACTCTTGTAGACAGTCTCGACCTCGAACTGCAACCGGGCCTAACCACCCTTACCGGAGAAACTGGTGCAGGCAAATCGTTATTGCTCGACGCCATCGGTTTAGCTATCGGTAGCAAAGCAAGAGGTGAAGCCATTCACGATACAACCGCTAACGCAGAAGTATCAGCGCTATTTGACCTTGGCGATCAACCACACATCAAGCAATGGCTCGAGCAGCACGATATCTCCATCAACGACAACGAATGCCTGCTTAAAAGGGTGATCACACCGCAGGGGCGCTCTCGATGCTCTATTAATGGGCATAGCGCAACCCTGTCCCAGCTTCAAGAATTAGGCCGCAAGCTGGTAAATATTCACGGCCAGCACGAGCACCAAGCTTTACTTAGCCCGCAAACACAGCGCCGCCTGCTAGACCGGTTCGGCGCCTACCCCCAATTAACCGACGCAACAGAACTGGCATTTAAGCACTGGCGCAAGGCCGAATTAGCGCTTAACCAAGCACAAGAACTTGCCGATTCCCAAGGCGCTCAATATCAATTATTAAAATACCAAGTCGACGAACTCGCGTTACTTGAACTCAATGAAAACGAAGTCAAAAGCCTTGAGGGGCAACAAAAGCGGCTAGCCAATACCGAAGCCATGCAAGCAACTTGCGCCGCCATCATCCACAGCGGGCGCGACAGCGAGCACAGCTTACAAACACAACTGCACTGGTGCACAAGCCAACTGCAAAGCCTAACTAAGCACGACCCTTCGTTTAATGATGCCAGCGAGATGCTAAAAACGGCCTTAATTAATATTGAAGAAGCTATAGAAAGCATCGACAACACCGCGCAGAACTATAACGCCGAAGATTCCAACCTTAGCGCCATCGAAGAACGACTTTCCACTATTTACACCGTTGCCCGCAAACACAAAGTACAGCCGGGCGCCCTGCATGAGCACTACCAAACATTGTGCACCGAGCTTGAACAGCTTGAATGCAGCGATGAGCATATCGCCGCTTTAAAGCAAGCCGCGGAAGGCGCGCTTGAGACTTACAATGCTCATGCAATTAAGCTTCACGACGCACGCCTTAAGGCCAGCAAGCGGCTTTGCAAGGCTATTGGGCAGCGGCTAAAAGCGCTAAATATGGAGCATGCTAGTTTCTATATAGACTTCGAAGCTCACGACAGCCCACACCCACACGGCAATCATGGCGTAAAATTTTTAATTACCACTATTCCAGGCAAGCCTGCCGGAGCTTTGCATAAAATTGCCTCGGGCGGCGAACTATCGCGCATTAGTCTGGCCATCCAAGTCGTAACAGCAGCCACCCAAACTACGCCCACGCTTATTTTTGACGAAGTCGACGCCGGCATTGGCGGCACGACAGGAGATACCGTTGGCACACTACTGCGTGAGCTCGGCGGCAAAGCACAAGTACTGTGTGTAACCCACCTTGCACAAGTTGCAAGCAAAGCACACAACCATTTAAATGTTAGAAAAACAAAACAACGCGGTACAATCCGATCACAAATCACAGCTTTGTGCGGCGACGATATTGTTGCCGAAATATCACGCATGGTCGGCGGCCCAATAGACTCAAATGAAGCCCTTGCTCACGCACGTCAAATGATGACAACACACTAAACAGCAGCGGATTCTTTATGGCCAAAAGCAACATTGTATTGATCGGTATGGCTGGCGCAGGAAAAAGCACCATCGGCCGAATTTTGGCCAGCCAGCTTAACTTTCCGTTTATTGATAGCGACCAATTAATCGAGCAGCGAGAAAATAAAAGCTTGCAAACACTACTTGATAGCGAGGGATACTTAGGGTTACGCAAAATTGAAGAAGAAGCAATTTTAACAATCAATACATCTAACACTGTTATTGCAACGGGCGGAAGTGCCATCTATAGCGAAAAAGCCATCACACACCTTGCAGGGCAAGGGGTTCTTGTTTTTTTAGACGTGCCCCTCCCCCTTATACAGCAACGTATAGGCGACTATTCTCAGCGCGGCCTAGCGAAACCTAAGGCACAAACACTTAGCGCGCTTTACAACGAGCGCCACCCGCTTTATCAGCAGCACGCCAATATCACCGTATCCAAAAGCGATTGCAAAGCCACCGAGATAGCTGCCGATATTATGCGCCTTATTAGCAGCCAAACTTGATACAGCGTCGCCACTCAGAATTAAACGCTATGTTATTATCTCCAGCTTATAACGCTTCCAATAAATTGCTCGGATCCTTCTGATGTTCAAACTTACATCCCTTATCGGCAGTACTGCTGGCCTGCTTCTCTTAGCACTAAATAGCTATGCAACAACCGTTCAATTTCAGACCTCCCTTGGCGACTTCGAGGTTATTCTTTTTGACGAACAAACCCCAAAAACTGTAGAAAATTTTTTGCAGTACGTAAATGAAGAAGCCTATGAAGATTCCATTGTTCATCGCTCAGCAACAAACTTTGTAATTCAAGGGGGTGGTTTCAACCTTACCGAAGATGCATTATTTAACCCCATAAACATTCACTCACAAGTAGAGAATGAGGCCTATTACTCTAATGTGCGAGCTACGATTTCAATGGCAAAGCGCTCAGGCCTACCCGATAGCGCAACAAGTCAGTGGTTCATAAACTTGGGTAACAACAGCACTAACAGTGCAAACCTAGATTACGCCAATGGCGGCTATACCGTATTCGGGCAGGTTATAGGGAACGGCATGGATGTAGTAGACGCCATTGCAGCACTTCCAATACATAATGTTGATAATGAGACGGGAGGACGGGGGCAGCCGCGAACGTACCGCTACAAGACTTCACCCAAGAAACCAAGCCTGTACACGACAACTTTGTCATTATTTATGATGTGATCGTTACCGACGCCGCAACGAACAGCGCTGAACAACTAGAACCGCAGCCCCTCGTTATACAGCCAAGGGCAGCTCCACCAGCCCCAAAAAAATCAGGTGGATCGATGAGTTTATCATCAATCATCGGACTGCTTATGTTAATGGCGGCACCGCTGTTATTTAGGCGAAAACGCTAAGCGGTAGCTCTAAATAATGTTGAAGGCGAAGCTTCGGCGACGCTGGCGCTCATTAACCTATAACTATTAGCGCCGCGACTGCTTAAGCCGGGCAGTATTGCTGAGGCTTCGTTATTCTCTATTGCAGTTTGATCCTCACTCGTGGATTCCGCCACTGCCGAGACTTGCTCCTCCTCAGGAGCAGATGTCAAACTTTCTTCTTTTGCTCTAATTTCTGCTTGCAGCTCTTGGCGCGCAGCAGCCTCTAGCTGAATAGACTCTTGCGCTACTTGCCTATCTTGTGGCGAAGGCTCAGCTGGCGCCAGCGCAGCACGCCGGATAGTTTGTGCTTTTGCTATGGTTTGCTCTGGTGTCGCTGCAGGCCCAACATCAATTGGCACCTCGCCCCCCACGGCATAATTCACCCCGTCCGGGCCTCGCTCAAATTGATATTTATGTGCGCCGGCATAAGAGCCCCCAACGGCAGCGTGTGCTTGTTCATGGGCGCGCACTTCTCTATCTCGCGCAGCCAGCTCACGGATCTCCTCCTGGATTTTAGCTTCGACTTGCTGCTCTTTTTTGGCTTTAAGCGCTTGCTCGGCTTGTTCTTCATTCGTTTCCCCCGCTGCTGTACGAGGCGTATCTTCTGGTGTAGCCGCGCGCTCTTTGCCAGGCAAAAGCTTACCGCTTTCACCATATAGAAGTGGTTGCGCCGCTTGATTCGAGTGAATAGATTTCGCATCCACCTCTTGCTTTTGCGCGCTGTATAACTGGTTTGATTTTGCGGGCTCAGCTACCGGCTGAAAAGACGAGCCTGTAGGTGTCATTCCCTCACGCGGAGCAGCCGCAACAGAAAATTCTGCTGCAATCGACGAAGGTGCCACAGAGGGCATTGATGTTATTGAAGGCATTTCCCGCACCCCCGCCTTTTTATTCCTTAGGTGTAATCGTCAATTAAGCTACCAACAGCTTCCGCCCCAACCTCAACAACACTGGCTGAGGCAGTAAATATTTGCTCTTGCTGCTTCAGGGCCACCATGTTTTGTGCCATCGAGCTGCCACCATCAGAAGCCGCCAAGCGATCGCCGTTGGCAACCTGCGTTTTTTGCGAAGCTGGCACTTCCCCTGCGGGCATTGCATCACTGCCATTTCCGCGCTCAAGCTCTTGTGGCGATTGACTCGGAGGCACTAAACCCGCACCCGAAGCTGAACCCGACCGAAGCTCGGTGTTCGTTGAGGCAATATTTTGTGCATAGCGCTGCATTGTTTGCTGGCTTTGCACCATGCCTTGATATCCTGCAGACATAACGGAGTTCATACATCCCCTCCAATAAAAGTAAGACAGTTTCTACACAAATAAGTCTACCCTCAAGCTGATCAAAAAACACTCACCACACGGCACATAAGGCCATATCTTTAAGATCAATTTATTGTAGAAAGCCAACCACCTAACAAATATTGATATATATGCGCAAATTTAAGCACAATACGGCCTAACATCGACAAAATTCCGACGCATTCCAAACAAACACGGTCATCGCATTAAAAACGTCAACTATCTGAATTCCCTTGGACTCGTACTGCACTTCACCTAGAATGCGGAAAATTTCAACTTCAGCCTATTTTTAAACGCTAACAAACATACGAGACTCTATGCATTTCCAACAACTCACCGAATTAATGAGCGAGCTAGGCGTAGCTCAAAGCCAAGACCTCGTGGGAGTACCGCTGTCGGAAATTAAAAATATGGAGACATTTTTTGGCCTGCGCTTCCCCGCCAGCTACGTGCATTTTTTGCACCGCTGCGGCCGCTCCGCTGGCCACCTCGCTGGCTGGGCAGCCATCTATTTTGATGACCTTAAAGAAATCGCAGAAGAGTTTGAGTTTCACAAAACCATGGCAAGTAGCGAGCTATTGCTCCCTAGCGGTGGACTACTAATTGCTCATTACAATCAAAGTTTTGATTATATGATTTGTGATGGAGCCAGTGAGCCAACAATTTACCGTATCACATTCGATGATTTGGGCGCGCACTGCGAGCGCTTCGCAAACAGCCACACCGATTATCTAGAAGCGATGATTCGCAAAGCTGCGACAGAAAAAGGGAAAGTAGAGCCTTTTTTTATTGATGAGTGCGGCAACATGATCCGCGACGACTTAACCAGTTACGCACCAGCGGTAGATTAAAGCGTACTAAAACGCCTAGTGCGTAGAAATGACCGTGCCCCAATTTTTGCAGCTTGGGCAATGCCAGTGATGCTCATGCCCGCTATAGCCACAATTCTGACATTCGTAAGATTGCGTTTGCTGCAAGCGCTGTTCAACAATACCCAGTAGCGATTCTAACGATAACTGTTGATAGGTTGACGATGGCAAAATTCCTAATACGTCACTGAGAGACTCTAAATGCGACCACTGCTCCAATTCTTTAATAAGAAAAATAATCGCTTCTGACTCTGAGGTTTTCTGCGCGATAGCGCGAGCCATATCGGGCAATAACAAGGCAGATGGTTGCTGCTGATAAAGGTCGGCTAAAAATGCCTCCAGTGTTTCCGCTTTATGGGCACGAGTGTAAGCCTCGATAAGTAGCGGCAATACCTGTGAGTTGTGCGCAGTGAAATTTAATGGCACTTGTTTGAGCAGTTCAAACGCCTGCTGCCGGTGACCCTGAGCCAGCGCAAGTTGACCTCGTAAAATTAAAGTTCGCGCCAAATCGACATCTAAAACTTGAGCCTTTTCAAGCGCCTCTTGTGCATCACTATAATAACTTCTCGAAAGTGACTGCTCTGCAATTTCACAATAAAACTGCGCTTGTAAGCGGCGCCAATGATCACTATCAACACCCGATTGTGATAACGCATCGGCAGCCACAACCGCCTGCAGCCATTCGCCTTCGCTTTGATAAACTTCAACAAGACGTGTTAAAGCCTTAGTGGCTATACCCGCCTCATCCACATGGCTTAACTCGTTGTACAAGGCTTCAGCGCGGTCGAACAAACCGGCTTTCAAGTAATCTTCAGCTAAAGCCAAACGCGCCTGTAAATCTTGATCTTTCGTTAAACTGGGACGCGATAATACGTTTTGATGAATGCGAATAGCCCTGTCAACCTCGCCACGTTTGCGCAACATACTACCTAAAGCCATATGCGTTTCTAGCGTATCTTCATTAACATCCAGCGTTGCAGTTAATGCATCAATGGCCGCATCTGGCTGCTCTGTAATAAGATAATTTAAACTCTCGCGGTAGCGATCCAAACTTACACGCGAGGCCTTAGGGTTCATTCTGTTCCGAATATCAATCGGCCTTTTAGCCAGTAAATAACCAATAGCCAAAGCACTTAAAAACAGTAAAAAAACGAGTAGCGAGTTAGTCTCCATAGCCTTGCCTATACTTTAGCAACACTATTAAGCGCTGTTGCTGTACGGCTTAATTGCTTTTCAAGCCGTTTGGTTTTTAGGCGCTGCATAAAAACCCAAGGCAAAAGAATAAGTATTGCCAAACCCATTCCTCCACCCAACAAGGCAAAAGCTAACGTTGAAACCGAAACCTCAGATAGCGTCCAGCGCATAAAATGAATGCTGACCACCTCGGTATTATCGAGGTAAAACTTGGTCACCATTAATGCTAAAAACAACCACCACACCAGCATTAAAAGCCGAATCGTCCACACGTACATCGTTTTTAACATTTCACAAACACCCTTTGTTATTAGTGTTAAGCACTCTATTTAAGACGGCAGTGCGGCTTTTTTGATGGTAGCCATAGCGTATTCAAAGACTTGGTCGATGGTCATTTTTGTGGAATCTAGCAAAATTGCATCAGCTGCAGGCACCAGCGGCGAACTTGCTCGTTCGCGGTCACGCTTATCTCGAGCCTCTATGTCCGTCAAAATTTGGCGCTCATCCGCTTTTTGCCCTACCGACTCAAGCTGCAAAACTCGCCGCTTGGCTCGCTCTTCAGCGCTTGCCGTTAAAAAGAACTTAACTGCCGCCGACGGAAATACTACCGTGCCCATATCGCGACCATCGGCAACTAAACCACTGCCATCAGCAAAAGCGCGCTGGCGCATTAATAGCGCATCGCGCACTGGCTGCAAAGCTGCCACTTGCGAAGCGGCCATACCCACTGCCTCCTCTCGAATTTCACGAGTGACATCTTTACCTGCAAGCAAAACGGTAACGCCCTGCTCGGCTGCATTAAAAGCAATATCCAGCCCGGCAGCCAACTTGGCTAAAGCCTGAACATCCGTAAGCGCAACCTCGGCTTTGATAGCCGCCAACGCCGTTAAACGATAAAGCGCCCCGCTGTCCAACAACGCATAACCGGTTGCCTTAGCCAACAGTTGGCATAAAGTTCCTTTACCGGCACCGCTTGGGCCATCAACAGTAATTATGGTATTCATTCAACAGCTACTCCGGCTTCGCCTGCTAAGCTTGCAATGATGTTATTACATACCGCAATAGGATCCTGCGCTTTAGTAATGGGCCTTCCAATAACTAAATAGTGGCTACCGGCAAGCATCGCTTCGCTCGGCGTCATTACCCTACGCTGATCTTGATTATCACTGCCGGCTGGGCGAATGCCCGGCGTTACCAAGACAAAATCATCACCGTTTTGCGCCTTTAAAGCGGAGGCCTCTTGCGCCGAGCAAACCACGCCATCCAAACCTGCACCTTTAACCATTCCGGCCAAACTCAACACTTGCTCTGCTGGGCTGCGATTAATACCCAGCTGCTGAAGCTCCTCTTGCGTTGAACTGGTTAATACAGTTACGCCAATTAACAACGGCGCCTTTTGATGGTTTGCGAGGCTTTCCTTTGCAGCCTCTAGCATACGAATACCACCACTGGCGTGAACATTGACCATCCAAACACCTAAATCAGCGGCAGCCTTAACCGCTTTAGCCGTGGTAACGGGTATGTCGTGAAATTTAAGATCAAGAAAAACCTCGAATCCCAACAACTGTAATTTTTCTACAATGGCGGGGCCACAACTGGTAAAAAGTTCTTTACCAACTTTAACGCGACACAGCTTGGGCGATAAACGCTCTGCAAGTGCGATGCAATCGCGTTCATTATCAACATCTAACGCCACAACAACAGGCGACATGATGGGATCTAACATAGGAGTTCTCTAGCTTTTATGGATTAAGCTCGGGCAATATAAACTCGCCCAGCTACAAAATTGTAACACGCCTATTCAGTGGCTAATGCACACAAAACAGGGCTATCAAATACACAAAATCCCACCAGCATAACTAGTGGGATTTTGCGGAGCATTCACAAACCTATCGCGGCTTATTCTGATGTAGCTTTCTTCTCAGACTTTAACTTCAATGCAATATTCAGCTCGCGCAATTGCAATGCATCAACAGCGCCAGGGGCGTCTGTCATCACACAGGCCGCAGATTGCGTTTTAGGGAAGGCAATCACATCGCGAATGGAATCTGAATTTGTCATTAGCATAATCAAACGATCCAAACCAAAAGCCAAGCCGCCATGTGGTGGCGCGCCATGGCTTAAGGCATCTAACAGGAAGCCAAACTTCTCGCGCTGCTCTTCATGCTCGATACCCAAAATTTCAAATACCGTTTGCTGCATATCTTGATTGTGGATACGCACAGAGCCGCCGCCAAGCTCAGTACCATTTAATACCATGTCATAAGCACGGCTAAGCGCGGTTGCAGGATTTGCCTTTAACTCATCAGGCGAACACGAAGGCGCCGTAAAGGGATGGTGCAACGCGGTAAATTTGCCGCCATCTAATTCTTCGAACATGGGGAAATCGACCACCCACAAAGGTGCCCAGTCACAGGTATAAAGGTCAAGATCAGCGCCCAACTTGCAACGCAACGCCCCAAGGGCCTCCGATACAACCTTACCCTTATCTGCACCAAAGAAGATGATATCGCCGTTTTGTGCCTCAAGGCGGTCCAGCAGAGCTTGACGCACATCGTCTGGTAAGAATTTCACAATAGGTGATTGCAAGCCTTCTTGCACATCAGTGACATCATTCACCTTAATGTAAGCCAAGCCTTTAGCGCCATAGATGCCAACGAACTTTGTGTATTCATCAATTTGCTTGCGCGTTAACTTCTCAGAACCACCAGGTACTTTTAATGCTGTAACACGGCCTTTAGGGTCTTTAGCTGGAGCAGAGAAAACTTTAAAGTCTACGCTAGCCATCAAGTCTTTTACTTCCACCAGTTCTAATGGAATGCGTAAGTCTGGCTTGTCTGAGCCGTACTTTTCCATCGCCTCGGAAAATGGCATACGAGGAAAGTCACCAAATTCAACCGATAAAGTTTCTTTAAACAACTTGCGGATCATATTTTCGGTTATCGCCATGATATCGTCTTCAGACATAAAAGATGTCTCGATATCAATTTGAGTAAATTCAGGCTGACGATCAGCGCGCAAATCCTCATCGCGGAAACACTTAGCTATTTGGTAGTAGCGGTCAAAGCCCGACACCATCAATAATTGCTTAAAAAGCTGGGGCGACTGCGGCAAAGCAAAGAATTTGCCTTCGTGGGTACGTGAAGGCACCAAATAATCGCGCGCACCTTCAGGCGTAGCCCTTGTAAGAATGGGCGTTTCGATATCCAAAAAACCATTATCATGGAGGTAGTTACGAATAGCGGTTGTAATACTAGAGCGCAAGCGTAGGTTGCGCTGCATCTCGTTGCGGCGCAAGTCAATGTAGCGATGCTTTAAACGTACATCTTCACCTACTGTGGTATGCGAATCCATTTGAAACGGTGGCGTTTCAGCAACATTTAAAATTTCAAGCGCTTGACCATAAACTTCAATTTCACCTGTCGACATATTTTTATTAACTGTCGCTTCAGAGCGTGCGCGCACCACGCCCTTGACTTGCAATACATATTCGCTACGGACCTTGTCGGCCAATTCAAAATTACTTTTGCCGTCGGGGTCAAAAACCACCTGCACAATGCCGTCCCGGTCGCGCAAGTCGATGAAAATAACACCACCGTGGTCTCGGCGACGGTCAACCCAGCCACATAGAGTTACTTCTTTGTCGATATCGGTGGCGCGAACTGCACCACAATAGATACTGCGCATAGTTTTTCCTAAATTATTCAATATTCAAATATGGGTTACAGCGATTAGCAGGCTTAACGTTAAGTCGCTGGCTTAGATTCCGCTTTCGGGGCTGCAGGCTTGTCGCCAGCGCTACTTTTAGCGGCTTTATCTTTATCGCTGCCTGCAAGATTCTTTTTATTGCCGGATTTAAAATCGGTTTCGTACCAACCACTACCACTTAAGCGAAAGCCCGCCGCCGATACTTTCTTATTTAACGATTCCTGCCGACATTCAGGGCACTGCGTTAAATTGGCGTCGCTCATTTTCTGTAAGGCCTCTAACTCGTGGCCGCAATTCGCACACTGATACTCATAGATAGGCATGCAAAATCTCCAAATACACGCTAAAACTACCGTCGATGTGGGCCGCCAAGACCCACGTTATTTTCAAAAGTGGGGCATTATACATGAGCACAGCCCTTTACGGGCAAGCACAATCGAAGCTCGGCCAAATGTGCTTTTTATGGCCTATTTGCCGCAAAACAGAACACGTATTTCACTTTTAACCCTATTTTTTAAGGTTTTTTCATATTTTGTGTTGCTCACTTTGTGAGTTTACTCTATATATACAGCACAAACAGCAAAGCAATAGCTGTTATAGGTGCTCGCAAAGATACTGCTACAGTTTAATCCGCAAACGATTAATGCTTACACCGACACTTTTCTTATTAGACCATAACGACCATTTAGAGGATTCATATATGCCACCACGTAAAGCCGCTGCCAAAGCTCCTGTCGCCAAAAAGGCACCAGCCAAGAAAGCCCCCGTTGCTAAAAAAGCACCTGTAAAGAAGGCTCCCGCAGCTAAAGCAGCCACTACTGGCGCAGTAAAACCTTTAAAGGCAATTCAAGAGCGCTATACCAAAACCGACATTCTTAACCGCATTAGCGAAGCGACTGAATTAAGCCGCAAAGACGTAACAGCGGTATTTACCGAGCTTGAAAACATCATCGAAGCGCACGTTAAAAAACGCGCTGTCGGCGAGTTCACTATCCCAGGCCTTATGAAAATTGTTACTGTTAAAAAGCCTGCGACCCGCGCGCGCAAAGGCATCAACCCCTTCACCGGCGAAGAAACCACCTTCAAAGCCAAGCCAGCCAGTGTTGCTGTTAAGATTCGCCCACTGAAAAAGCTGAAAGAAATGGCACTCTAAGCCATACAAACAGCAAAAAGGGCAGCAGCTGCTGCCCTTTTTTTGTGCCTGTCTATCACTAGCACTGACAAGCCCAGCCAGCTGACATAGAATGCCCTCAGCTATCCCCCCTATTCACGACACTAGGTACTCACTCGCTATGCGCGCCACACAATTTTTAATAGCCACCCAAAAAGAAACGCCATCCGATGCCGTGGTCATCAGCCACAAATTGATGTTACGCGCAGGCATGATCCGCAAACTAGCTTCAGGCCTTTATTGCTGGCTCCCCCTCGGGTTAAAAGTACTTCGAAAAGTAGAAGCGATTGTTCGACAAGAAATGGATAATGCCGGCGCACAAGAAGTACTTATGCCCGTAGTCCAACCAGCCGAGCTGTGGCAAGAATCTGGCCGCTGGGAACAGTTTGGCCCGGAACTTACGCGCTTTAACGATCGCCACCAAAATGGTTTTTGCTTAGGCCCCACCCACGAAGAAGTCATTACTGACCTTGTGCGTAACGAACTAAAAAGCTACAAGCAATTACCCGCCAACTTCTACCAAATTCAAACAAAATTTCGTGATGAAGTTCGCCCGCGTTTTGGCGTTATGCGCTCGCGCGAGTTCATTATGAAAGATGCTTACTCTTTTCATACTGACCAAACCTCACTGGAAGAAACCTACGCCATCATGCATGCCGCATACTGCGCCATTTTTAATCGTATAGGCTTAAACTTTCGCCCAGTAGAAGCTGACACCGGATCTATTGGCGGCTCTGGCTCACATGAATTTCATGTCCTTGCAGAAAGTGGCGAAGACGATATTGCCTTTAGCGATGGCAGTGATTACGCCGCCAACATTGAAAAAGCAGAAGCCCTCGCTCCGGCTCCGTCAACAGAAGCTGCAGCGGCAAAAGCTGACTTAACCCATACCCCAAACACCAAAACCATCGAAGAAGTCTCGGCCCTGCTTAATGTACCTTCGCAAAAAATCATTAAAACACTTTTTGTTATGGGCACCCCAGACGAAGAAACCGGCAAACAAGGTCTTGTCGCACTGTGCTTGCGGGGCGATCACGCTTTGAATGAAGTTAAAGCCGAGAAACTCGCTGAAATTGCAAGCCCGCTTACATTTGCAAGTGACGAACAAATACAAAACACAATTGGCGCCAACGCCGGCTCACTCGGCCCAATAGAACTCGGCATTCCAGTTATTGCCGATCGGGCGGCTGCCGTCGCCGTTAACTTCACCTGTGGCGCAAACAAAAACGATTACCATTTTGTAAATTGCAATTGGGGCGCTCAGGCTAATTTCTCTCGCATTGAAGACATTCGCAATATTGTTGCTGGCGACCCTTCACCTTGCGGCAAAGGCAATATCACGATCAAACGCGGTATTGAAGTTGGGCACATATTCCAGTTAGGCGACAAATACTCGAAAGCCATGAACGCCTCTATTCTCGACGCGCAAGGTAAAGACTCGGTAATGACAATGGGCTGCTATGGCATTGGTGTTTCGCGAGTTGTCGCTGCGGCCATTGAGCAAAACAACGACGAAGCCGGCATTATTTGGCCAGATGCTATTGCGCCATTTAACGTTGCCATTGTGCCAATTAATATGCACAAATCAGAGCGTGTCGCCCAAGTGTGCGAGGAGCTTCACACAAAACTACAAGCTAAAGGGTTTGATGTTTTATTTATGGATGAAGCCAAAGCCCGCTTAGGCAGCATGCTAGCTGACATTGAATTAATAGGTATTCCGCACCGCATAGTCATTGGCGACAGAGGCTTAGATAACAACGAAATCGAATACAAACACCGCAGCGATAAAGAGTCTTCTGCATTAAAAGCAGACGCTCTCTTTGAAGAGCTTTGCCAAAAACTACAGGCATAAAAGGCAATGCAATAAGGGTTTTAAGGATAAAGCCCTTTTATAGCGCTTGCTCAGCTAACGTTTTAGACATTTCAACCAAGTAAACAGTATTAGGCTTTTTAGGGCTGCCAACACCCAGATTAACGGGGTAATTAAAATTCTGCCCCGTCTCGCAATAGCCTTGGCGCTGGTAATAACCTCTTAGAGATGTACGTTTATCAACCACCTCTATTCGAGCCAACTTACACCCTTTAGCGCCAGCCATTTGCTCCGCCTTAGCCATCAACCATTTGCCAACACCCAGCGTTTGGCTACTAGGCTCAACGGCTAACATTCCTAAAGACACCACCTCATTAACAATAGAAACATGGATACAACCCAATAACTTACCAGGTTCGCCAGCATGGGTAGCCACAATAACTTCTTCGCGATTGACCAGCGCCGTTAAAGCCTCCAAGGATATTCGATCGCCATCGATCCATTCACTTTCATGGGTCCAGCCTGCTAAATTTTCGCCAGGCCGGTAGGCGCGATTCACCAACGATAGCAGTGCTAGACAATCGCCATCTTTAGCCAAACGAATTAAAAACATGCGATTTAATCAACCGCAACAATCGTTGTTGCATTAATAGGAGATTGCACCATACGTTTATCACCGTTAATCGTTGGGTAAAAAATGTAATAGCCCTTCTCCGGCACAGACGTCACCTTACCGTTTTTAACATGGTAAACCTGCGGGTGGCCCTCGATATAAACATCATAATCACCGCCTAGCATGGTATCCATTGTTCGGCTTGCATTATTAATGCGGTCACAACCGGCAACCGCAAACACACAAAACAACCCCAACCAATATTTATTTTTCATCATCATTTTTACCTATTTCTAAAGTTTGCTCGCCAAATGAGTACGCGAAGATAAAAGCGCCCAGTGATTGTACGCTGCTCCAGCCATGCTTTGTGGGACAACGGCAATAGCGCAACTATAATTGCCCTTGCAAAGGTTCGCAGCCCAAAAGGTATAGATAAACCCAGCATTGATTGCATGCAGCGATTTAGTAGCTCAACAGAGCCTTTGCTTGTACCACCAAATCGGCGTTCATAATTGCGCCTTAGTGTTAGCCAGCCAATATAATTGCTTGGAATATTGCGCAGGCCCATACTCCGTGCAACATCGCACCAAAATCGACACAACATCTTGCATTCAGTAGCCGTTACGCTGCCTCCCAATATTCGCTTCACCCTAAGCGGTTCTAGATAAAAATTAGCAATCACATATAAAAAGTGCTCTTCGGGTAAGCTCACGCCGGCATGCCCTAGCCGCATTCTATTAAAGTGCGCTTTAGATTCAGAAGCCTCCAACCCTTTGTGAATAAAATCTCTAATCACATTACGCGCATCGGCCAGTCTGCGCTCGGTATCAACAGACAGCTTACCTTCGCCCAACAAATAAGGCGCAATTGGCGCAGCACAAAAGCCCCGAATAAAACCTAAATAAGAGCCAAGCCGAAAAGCCAAGCGATAACGCACATAATAAAGTCGATACACATCCGCAGACATTTACACTACCATCACTCATCTACGCCCCATAAAAGTAAAGGTCCAATTATTAATACCCCACCAGCAAACCTCATATCCAGCCCTCCAGGTCCTGGCATCAGGAAATTAGACGCAAGACTTCACCATATATTCACTTGGGCAAATAGCCGTCAATACTCGTACATATGGGATCTGTGCTGCGATCACGGCAGGCTTGGCCTTCATTTGCATCAGCATAAAATGCCTTACCGCAGACATATTCATTTAATCGACTGCGTACCCTCGATTATCCATAAAATACAGCAACAATACCCTTCAACCCCAGATGAATCCTTAAGTATCGAATGCATTAATGCAGAAAAAATTACACTCTCACCTCAAGCGCTTGCAGGCAACAAGCTTTTCATTATTGCAGGGGTTGGAGGGGAAACAGCTGTCACTATTGCATCGGCCATTCTTGAGCAAAATCCAGCGCTACTCAATACTGCAGAAGCGACAACGGATTTCATTTTCAGTACGAATAATCAAAGCTTTGAGCTCAGGCGCTACCTGCGGCAAGCACCTTTCGACTGCATTGCAGAAGACTTCGTCAGCGAAAACGGGCAGCATCACGAGCACATACACATGCAAGTTAGCAAAAGCGCCGCCAAAACACGGCAAATCTCCCTTTTAGGGCATGATATATGGCAACCACTTACGCCGGAAAAACGCACATACCTTAACAAACAGCAACAGCACTACCAAAGGTGCTGGAAATTAAAGGGCACACAAGAGACCTCCTGCGCGGCTTTAGGTTACCTTAGCATCTTAAATTCAACTACCGGTGGCGACTGAGGATTAACAAGGTACAATTGTCGCTTTCAACAAAAAGAACCTAACGAACGCCGCCATGACAGAGCCGCAAAGCGTAGAATTTGAAACGCTACTCGACACCCAAGGGCTTTATTGCCCAGAGCCCGTTATGCTTTTGCATGGCGCCATTGACGCCGTTAAAATCGATCAGGTTGTTAAGGTAGTGGCTACTGACCCTTCCACCCAGAGGGATATTCCAAAGTTTTGTGATTTTTTAGGGCATGAGTTGCTTCACAGCACAACAGACAAGGATACCTTTGTTTTTTATGTGAAGCGCGCTACTTAAATCTAACGTTAAAATCACTTCTGCTATCACTCTCTTTATTTGCACACAATATTTTTGGTAACGTAACTTCATGAAAATGCCTAAACGCCTAAAGCCCCTATTTGAAGACGGACTCATCGACGACGTCATTAGCTCTTTAATGAGCGGAAAAGAGGCTTCTGTCTATGTTGTGCGTTGCGGCGATATCACACGCGCAGCCAAGGTTTATAAAGATGCCGCTAAGCGCAGCTTCAAAAAAGCAGTGCAATACCAAGAAGGCCGAAAAGTACGCAACAGTCGGCGCCAACGCGCCATGGAAAAAGGCTCTAAATTTGGTCGCGACCAGCAAGAAGAAGCTTGGCAAAGCGCAGAATCCGACGCCCTTGTTCGAGTGGCCAACGCCGGCGTGCGCGTACCCAACTCTTATGGTTGCTACGATGGCGTACTGTTAATGGACCTTATCGCCACCGATGATGGCTCTGTCGCGCCTCGTCTAAATGACGTAACCATGAGTGCAGAACAAGCAATTGAAGATCACACACTTATGATGCACTACATAATGCGCATGCTCAGTGTTGGCATTGTCCACGGTGACCTTTCTGAATTTAATGTATTGGTTGATGATTACGGCCCCGTCATTATTGACTTACCTCAGGCGGTAGATGCCGCTGGCAATAACAACGCGCATGGCATGTTTGTTCGCGATGTCGACAATATTACCAACTACTACGCACAATTTGCTCCCGAGCTTAAACACACCCAGTACGCCAGCGAAATATGGTCTCACTTTGAAGAAGGTACCCTCGACCCAGACATGACGCTAACGGGGCAATTTGAAGCGCAAGAAGTATCGGCCGATGTTGATTCCGTACTCGAAGAAATAAAAGCCGCTTTTGCCGAAGAACAAGAGCGACAAGAACGTATACGTAGCGCAGATCAACCTGACGACTAGCCAGCATAACGTAAAACCCCATTTCACACAGTACAACCAAGGGAAGCACTCGACTCGGTGCCGCTAAATATTTATAGTACGCGGCCTATTTCCTCTACGACTGGATGTACCGTTGATTTCTACTGCAAACATTACTATGCAATTTGGCGCTAAGCCGCTTTTCGAAAATATTTCTGTAAAATTTGGCGACGGCAACCGCTACGGCCTAATCGGCGCCAATGGTTGCGGCAAGTCAACCTTCATGAAAATTCTTGATGGCAGCCTAGCCCCCTCTAGCGGCGTGGTTAGCATTACACCCAACGAGCGCTTAGGCAAACTAAGCCAAGACCAGTTTGCTTTCGAAAAACACTCCGTCATAGACACCGTTATTATGGGGCACGCTGAACTTTGGGGCGTAAAAGAAGAGCGTGACCGCATTTACGCACTGCCAGAAATGTCTGAAGAAGACGGCATGCGCGTGGCCGACCTAGAAACCCAATTTGCAGAAATGGACGGCTACAGTGCAGAAAGCCGTGCCGGCGAAATTTTATTGGGCGCCGGCATTGCACAAGAACTCCATTACGGGCCAATGAGCGAAGTCGCCCCTGGCTGGAAGCTACGCGTATTGCTCGCACAAGCACTTTTTTCGGACCCAGACATACTGCTGCTCGACGAACCAACCAACAACTTGGACATCCACACAATTCACTGGCTAGAAGAAGTACTCAACCAGCGAAAAAGCACGATGATTATCATCTCGCACGACCGCCACTTTTTAAATTCCGTGTGCACGCACATGGCTGATATCGACTACGGCGACTTGCGAATTTATCCTGGCAACTATGATGATTTCATGACAGCAGCCACCCAAGTACAAGAGCGCCTGCACAACGAAAACGCAAAGAAAAAAGCACAAATCAGCGAACTACAACAGTTTGTTAGTCGATTTTCAGCCAATGCATCAAAAGCCAAGCAAGCCACTTCTCGCGCTAAACAATTAACCAAAATAAAACTCGAAGACATCAAACCGTCTAGTCGCGTATCGCCTTACATTCGCTTTAAACAAGATAAAAAACTACACCGCCAAGCACTCACCATCGAAGGGCTAGGTCACGGCTTTGAGGGCGAGCCACTTTTTAGCGGCGGCAATATGATTTTAGAAGCCGGCGCAAGGCTTGCCATTATTGGTGAAAACGGCGCAGGAAAAACAACATTATTACGCTGCTTAACAGGCGAGCTTGGGCCACAGGCTGGCCGCATTCAATGGGCAGAAAACGCCACACTGGGTTACTGCCCCCAAGATGCAACCGCAGCATTCGATTGTGATTTAAACCTGTTCGACTGGATGAGCCAATGGCGTAAGCCCGAACACGACGACCAAATTGTGCGCGCCACTTTAGGTAGGCTACTGTTTTCGGCTGACGACTTTCAGAAAAAAGTTAAGGTTTGCTCTGGCGGTGAAAAAAACCGATTATTGTTTGGTCAGTTAATGATGCAAGATACCAACATCTTGATTATGGACGAGCCGACAAACCACTTGGATATGGAATCCATTGAGGCTCTCAACCTTGCACTTGAACATTACGACGGCACATTGATCTTCGTCAGTCACGATAGGGAATTTGTTTCTTCGCTAGCAACGCGCATTATCGAAATAAAAGATAAAAAGCTTATCGACTTCCAAGGCACCTACGATGAGCACTTGGCCAACCAAGCATTGCAACAAGCTTAACGCTAATACTGGCATGAACTTCATGCCAGTAGCTCATTTTATTAAGCGACTTTGTGCTGGCAATTCCAGCACAATTTAAAAGACGGGTAGTTTTTCTCTCGGCAATTCGGACACACCCAATCTTCAAGCTTTTCTTCGCTTGTAAGCGCTTGAATTAAACCGTCAGCGCGCTCAAAATCTTTTTCATTGACCACCCAAAGCTCTAGCCAGCAATCCATGGGTGCCAAGTCACCAGCGCCGGCGGCAAGATGCTCATTTCTTAGCTGCACATCTATACCTTCGCTTAACAATAAGCTTTTAGCATTTTCAACTAAAATGGCGTTTTGATGGCTATACACTAACTTCATACCAACTACCCCTTCACCAATAGTGCAACACACAGCGCAGTTATACCTTCTTTACGCCCATTAAAGCCTAACTTCTCAGTCGTTGTGGCCTTGGTATTAACCTGACTTACTTCACACGCTACGTCAGCGGCAATGCATTGGTTCATCGCAATAATGTGAGGGGCCATTTTAGGCGCTTGAGCGACAATAGTGCAGTCTACATTACCCACCTGATAACCCAATGCCGCAACCCGCGCATAAACGCTGCGCAACAATTCGCGGCTATCAGCACCTTTGTACGCATCATCAGTATCAGGAAAGTGCAAACCGATATCACCCAAGCCGGCAGCGCCAAGCAGTGCATCACATACCGCATGCAACAATACATCGCCATCTGAATGCGCAACCAAGCCTTGAGTATGCTCAATGCGCACACCACCTAAAATAATGTGGTCGCCATCACCAAAGGCGTGAACATCGACGCCCTGCCCTATGCGGAAATCACAAGACACTTTATTCCCCTGATTTTGCTTAACACTTACCAATTTAATGCCTGTTGACCTAAAATAAATCCCGCTAATGCTAAGTCTTCAGGCCGTGTAATTTTTATATTATCGCGGGAGTCCTCAATTAAATCGACGCTCCCACCACAGTGCTCAATTGCACTCGCCTCGTCGGTGATTGCCACGCCCGTGCTTAATGCAGCTTTTAGTGCAGCATGCAATTCACCCAAACGAAAACACTGCGGCGTATGCGCCTGCCACAAGTTATCTCGCGAAACCGTTTCCGTAATAATTGGGGTATTCGCCTGCTGACGCTTAAGGGTATCTGCCACTGGCGATGCAAGAATAGCCCCTCGCCCGGTTTTGCGGCAATGCCCAAGCAAGCGCTCCAGCGAGGCATGACTGACACAAGGCCTCGCGGCATCGTGCACCATCACCCAATCGGCATCATCACTTTGCGCCATATCGCGCAAATAGCCCAAGCCATTAAACACCGAGTGCGCACGCTCTGTGCCACCTATCGCAGCAAAAATACGGGGGTGCTTAGCAATCGCAAGCTCACCAAAGCGTGTATCGCTATCGGCGTGGCAAACCACAACACCGGATATTTCTGCAATATGAAGCAATTTCCCTAAGGTAAGCTCAATAACCGTTTTATTATTTAAGGTTAAATATTGCTTAGGCAATACGGCCTGCATTCGCGAGCCATTACCGGCGGCAGGCACTACCGACCAGCAACGATCAGAATTTCTTTGAATGGGATTCACAAAGGTTACTCAGAAAAGTTAATCAGCAAACATAAAGAAGGTTTCGCCTTCTTTAATCATTCCCAGCTGAGTTCGCGCTTTTTCTTCAATCATTTTAGAACCGTGCTTAAGCGCTAGCACTTCTGCCAGCAAAACACGGTTGCGGTCTGTCAGTGTGTCGACTTCCGCCTGCTGTTTAGCCATTTCACGCTTTAGCGAAACAAGGTGCGCCAAGCTACCATCGCCAACCCAAAGGCGGTATTGGCTAGCAACCAGCAGCAACACTAAAACAAACAATAATTTATTCATGATTAAAAGATAGCAAAGAAAAAGCACCGAATAAACAAAAGGGCCGCCAAGCGACCCTTTTTAACGCATTTTACATTAGCGCATAGCACCAATGAGAACCCGCTTTATGCTTTTTTGAATTCAGCTAAACCGCGGTAAGGCGCTTTTTCACCAAGCTCGGCTTCAATACGCAACAAGCGGTTATATTTTGCTACGCGGTCAGAGCGAGACAAAGAACCGGTTTTGATTTGGCCCGCGGCAGTAGCAACAGCCAAATCGGCAATGAAGGTGTCTTCAGTTTCACCTGAACGGTGTGAAATCACAGCAGTATAACCGGCATCTTTAGCCATTTTAATGGCGTCCAATGTTTCGCTAAGCGAACCGATTTGGTTGAACTTAATTAAGATAGAGTTAGCAATTTTCTTATCAATGCCCTCTTTCAAAATTTTGGTATTTGTCACAAACAAATCATCGCCAACCAACTGTGTTTTCTCGCCAGTTTTAGCGGTCAAGTCAGCCCAGCCATCCCAATCACTTTCGTCCATGCCATCTTCGATAGACAAAATCGGGAACTTCTCGGTCAAACCTTTAAGGTAATCAGCGAACTCAGGCGCAGAGAATTTTTTACCTTCGCCAGCCATATCGTAAACGCCATCTTTGTAGAATTCTGACGACGCACAATCCAACGCTAACGTTACGTCTTTGCCCAACTCGTAACCTGCATTCGCTACGGCTTCAGCAATTGCTTCTAAAGCCCCTTCGTTAGAAGGCAAGTTAGGTGCAAAACCACCTTCATCACCCACGGCGGTATTTAAGCCGCGACCAGACAATACTTTTTTCAAGGCGTGGAAAATTTCTGCACCAACGCGCAAAGCTTCAGCAAAAGTGGGCGCAGCAACAGGCTGAACCATAAACTCTTGAATATCAACATTGTTATCGGCATGCTCGCCGCCGTTAACAATGTTCATCATAGGCACCGGCATTGTGTACTGGCCAGGAGTGCCATTTAAATCTGCAATGTGCGCATACAAAGGAACGTTCTTAGCAATCGATGCTGCTTTGGCAGCCGCTAAAGAAACAGCCAAAATTGCGTTTGCACCCAAAGTCGCTTTGTTTTCAGTACCATCAGCGTCCAACATAATTTGATCAAGTTCGCGTTGCGCTGTTGCGTCTTTGCCCACTAACAAAGGTTTGATGGTGTCATTAATGTTAGCAACCGCTTTTAAAACGCCCTTACCCAAATAACGGCTTTTATCGCCATCACGTAATTCCAATGCTTCACGTGAACCCGTTGAAGCACCAGAAGGTGCACATGCAGAACCTACTGCGCCCGACTCCAAAATAACTTCCGCCATAACCGTTGGGTTACCGCGTGAATCCATAACTTCAAAACCTTTGATGTCGACAATCTTACTCATTTGAGTCCGTCTCCGTTAGTTGTAGGTAAAACATAATTACATTGTGGGAATAAATAATGGCCGCACCAGCTGCGGCCATCAAAGAAATTTAAATAATTACTGAATGTCCAGCGCAGGCAACGATTTCACTAAATCATCAACGGCTTTAATCTGCGCCAAAAATGGCTCAAGTAAATTGAGCGGTAACGCACTAGGCCCGTCACACTTTGCATTGTCCGGTTCGGGGTGGGCTTCTAAAAATAAGCCCGCCAAACCCACAGCCATACCCGCACGCGCCAGCTCGGCGGTTTGACTACGACGGCCACTTGAAGCTGCGCCAAATGGGTCGCGGCACTGTAACGAGTGGGTAACATCAAAAATAATCGGCGCTTGGTCGCAACTGTCTTTCATGGTGCGAAAACCCAGCATATCCACTACAAGGTTGTCATACCCCATGCAGCTGCCGCGCTCACATAGAATAACCTTATCGTTACCGCACTCAGCAAACTTTTCGACAATATTCGTCATTTGCCCAGCGCTTAAAAACTGCGGTTTTTTTACATTAATAACAGCGCCAGTTTTTGCCATTGCTGCGACCAAATCAGTTTGGCGAGCCAAAAAGGCAGGCAGCTGAATAACATCACAAACCTCGGCAACGGGCGCCGCTTGCTCTGGGGTGTGCACATCGGTAATAACTGGCACGCTAAACGTTTCTTTTATTTCTTGGAAAATCTTTAGCCCTTCATCCATACCTGGGCCACGATAAGAGTGCACGGATGAACGATTGGCTTTATCAAAAGAGGCCTTAAACACATAAGGGATACCGAGCTTTTGAGTAACCTCTACGTAAGCTTCGGCTGTTTTTAGCGCTAGATCACGCGACTCCAAAACATTCATGCCACCAAACAGCACAAAGGGAAGGTCATTAGCAACTGAGATGCCTTGAACTTTTATCACTTTGCTCATTTTTTTGCCTCGTTATAGGCAATAGCCGCATTGACGTAACTTGTGAAAAGAGGATGGCCATCGCGCGGCGTCGAAGTGAATTCGGGGTGGAATTGACAGGCAACAAACCAAGGGTGATCAGGAATTTCAACAACTTCCACTAAAGCATCATCGGCGGACCAGCCACCAATTCTTAAGCCTGCCTTGCGCAAGTGATCAATAAAATGGTTGTTCACCTCATAGCGGTGACGATGGCGTTCAACAATAACATCCTCGCCATAAATATCGTGCACTTTACTGCCTTTCTCTAAACGGCATTCTTGCGCACCAAGGCGCATTGTGCCACCCAAGTCACTTGCTTCATCACGCTTTTCTACATCGCCGTCAGAGGTAATCCACTCGGTAATTAAACCAATAACAGGGTGCGATGTTTTAGTGTCGAACTCGGTACTGTTAGCATCACCCCAACCAACCACATTGCGCGCAAACTCAATAACCGCAGACTGCATACCCAAGCAAATGCCCAGGTATGGAATATTATTTTCGCGTGCATGGCGTACCGACATTAGCTTGCCATCAAGGCCGCGCTCGCCAAAACCGCCAGGCACCAAAATAGCATCGACACCGTCGAGCAAACCAATGCCCTGCTCTTCTACATCTTCAGCATTAATGTGGCGTAAATTCACTTTTGTTTTTGTATGGATGCCCGCGTGGCTGATAGATTCATTCAGCGATTTATAAGCGTCGAGCAACTCCATATATTTGCCGACCATGGCAATGGTGATTTCTTTTTCAGGGTTAAGCTTGCGATCAGCAACCCAGTCCCATTCAGATAAATCAGCGGGTTCCGCTGTAAGCTTGAATTTATCTAACAGGATTTGATCGAGATGATAATTCTGCAAGTGATGCGGAATCGAATAAATGGTATCGACATCGGGCAATGGCACAACCGCGCGCTCTGCAACGTTTGTAAACAAAGCAATCTTTCGAAGGGAGTCGTCGTCGATTAAGGTTTCTGAACGGCACAATAATACATCCGGCTGCAAACCAATTGAGCGCAGCTCTTTTACCGAGTGCTGGGTAGGTTTTGTTTTTGTCTCGCCAGCTGTCGCAATATAGGGCACGAGTGTTAAATGCATCAGGGCGCTTCGCTCGCTGCCCAGCTCCACAGAAAGCTGGCGAACAGCCTCCAAAAACGGCTGCGATTCGATGTCGCCGACCGTACCGCCAATTTCCACCATGGCCACATCGTAACCATTGCCACCTTCTAAAATGCGGCGCTTAATTTCATCAGTAATGTGCGGAATAACTTGCACGGTACCGCCCAAGTAATCGCCACGGCGCTCTTTGCGCAACACAGTTTCGTAAACACGGCCTGTTGTAAAGTTGTTCTTTCGCGACATATTCGAGCGAATAAAACGCTCGTAATGGCCTAAATCAAGGTCGGTTTCGGCACCGTCTTCGGTCACAAAAACCTCACCGTGCTGAAACGGGCTCATAGTGCCAGGGTCGACATTGATGTAGGGGTCTAGCTTTAAAATAGTCACTTTAAGACCGCGCGCTTCAAGCACTGCAGCTAAAGATGCAGACGCAATACCTTTACCCAATGACGAAACCACGCCACCGGTAACAAAAACAAATCGTGTCATTTGACGCCTTGTGAAAGTCAATCGTTTAGAGGCATTCTAAACGTGAAAATTAACGGGTATTCGAATTGAGAGGATCAAACCATCATTGAAGAGTATTTATGCTGCAAACAGATGAAAACACAAAACTGGCGAGCCGAATACCTGCGCCTTGTGCAATCCCAACCGTTCCAACCAACACCCTTAAAGACGCCCGCGTGGATGGGGCGGCAGATTACCAGATTTGGGCTTTTGTCTCAATTATTTGCCGCAGTAAATCGTGATTACTGTGTTGAACTAGGCGCCAGACGCTTGGATAACCTTCTTAAAGACGGCGACAGACGAACCCGATGAATGCGACTTAGACATTAGGCATTCCTGCCAGCCTTTGCTGATATAGTAACTACGCGCTATATCGGTATACAGGTATAACTCTGTTTCACCCAAGCGTAAGGCGGTTTGCTCTGCGCTTTGCAGCAACGCATCCCCCACGCCACGACCGCGTGCAGTAGGGGTAACAAACAGGTTGCTCAACCACAAGCCTTCAGCCAATCGTGTATTGCGGCTATTTAAGCGGGTAAGGCTGACGCAACCTAACGGCGGCGCCTTATGCGTTTCACACTCTTTGGCGACTAAAGTCATAGGTACCGCCGCACCACTTAAGTGCTCCTGAAGCTGCGCACGCCGCTTAGCATAGGCTTCAGCGGGGTTTTCTAAGCTATCTTTTCGCTGCTTAAGCCATTCGGCATGCAGCCAAAGCAACAGCGTATCGATTAGCGATGGCTGATCTCGCAGATCAAAGCAAATACCATCCCAATCAACAACCGGCAATTATTTTACCTCCTCTCCATGCGCCTGCTTATCGGCGTGGTACGAAGAGCGAACCAGCGGGCCACAAGCCGCATGCTTAAAACCCAACTCTTTTGCATAGGCCGCATACTCGTCAAACTCACTTGGCTCCACATAGCGCCGCACAGGCAGGTGATCTTTTGATGGTGCCAAATATTGACCTATAGTCAGCATGTCAATATCGTGCTCACGCATGGTTTTTAACACATCCATAATTTCTTCTTTGGTTTCCCCCAAACCCACCATCAAACCCGATTTAGTCAATACATCTGGCTTCAGCGCTTTATATTTTTGCAGCAGTTTGAGCGACCACTGGTAATTGGCGCCAGGCCTGGCTTCGCGATACAGGCGCGGCACAGTTTCCAAATTGTGATTAAACACATCTGGCGGCTCAGCAGCCAATATTTCTAACGCAACATCCATACGGCCACGAAAATCAGGCGTTAAAACCTCTACCTGCAAGTTTGGCGATAACAAACGAGACTCACGAATACACGCCGCGAAATGCTCCGCACCACCATCGCGCAAGTCGTCACGGTCCACCGAGGTAATCACGACATATTTAAGGCCCATATCGGCTATGGCACCGGCTAAATTTTTAGGCTCAGCAGGGTCTAGCGCATTAGGCTTGCCATGGCCAACATCACAAAAAGGGCAACGACGGGTGCAGATGTCCCCCATAATCATGAACGTAGCGGTACCGCCACTAAAACATTCACTCAAATTAGGGCAGTTAGCCTCTTCGCATACAGTAGACAATTTACTTTTGCGCAACAACGATTTAATGCGCTGCACCTCTTGCGAGGCCGGAATGCGAACGCGAATCCAGTCTGGCTTTCGCAGGGGCGCATCCGATGCAATCACCTTTACAGGAATGCGCTCTACCTTATCGGCATCGCGCAGCTTCTCACCTTGCGCTATGCGCCTGGTACGTTTTACAGGATCGAAATGTTCGGTCATAGTTACCTCAAAAATCCAGCCGCCATTATTGCCACTGGGAAGTGCCGGCTAGCCATGCTCATTCGCCAGCACACACTTAAGCTCTGTGAGTAAGCACTCTACATAACGTGCTTTTGCTCCTGCAATTAAATCTGCGGGGGTTTGGTCAACATAATCTATCAATTGCGCCATTTCTAACGCAGGGTAACCACAGGGGTTAATGGCATCAAAGGGGGTCAAATCCATAGCAATATTGATTGCCACGCCGTGAAAGCTACAACCGCGGCGCACCCGCAACCCCAAAGAAGCCACTTTTTTATCGCCAACATAAACGCCTGGCGCATCCGCTCGGGCGGCCGCCTGCACATCGTAATTTGCCAAGCACGCAATCACACTGTTTTCAATATGGGTGACAAGCTCACGCACACCCAGCTGCTTGCGCCGCAAATTCAGCAGCGGATAAAACACCAACTGCCCTGGGCCATGGTAAGTCACCTGCCCCCCCCTATCGGTTTGCACAACCGGCGCCGTCGGGTCACCGATAATATGCTCAGCCTTGCCGGCCTGCCCCTGAGTGTAGGTGGGCAAATGCTCAACAATCCATAGCTCGTCAGATATCGGGTGTGCGGGATCCTCCTCTGCGCGCGCATTGGTAAATGCTTGCATAGCAGCCCATACTTCCTTATAAGGCGCAACACCAAGGTCTTTCACCAATATGGGTGTCAGTAGCGAAGGGGTTTCATCAACAATAGCCTGATCAACCACGACTACATCACCATCTTAACGAAGCTTAAACCTTTAAGTGCTTCGTGCAACGCCTTTAACTGTGGCTCCCCTGTCGCAATAATAGCCACGGTTAATGAAACAAAGCGCCCATTGCGGCTGGGGTTAAGTGGCTTTGGCGCAGCCGACAGCTGCGCGTGCTGAGCAACCACCTCTAGCACGGCTGCCTCATAACCTTCAAAAGCATCACCAATGATCTTGACTGGGTAATTAGGGCAAGGAAACTCAATAACCGGGGGATTATTTTGCTCACTCATGACAACAAACCATTGATAAACAGCATCAAGCTATCCCACAAACGCGCAAAAAAACCAGATTGCTCCACATCATAAAGCGCAACCAAGCTACCTTGGTATAGGGTCTCGCCGTCGTAAGTAATGGCTAGGGTGCCCAAAGGCTGCCCAACCGCAACAGGGGCTTTAATGGTGTCGTCAACCGTGGTTACCATTTCCAGTTTGTCACTGGCACCGCGCGGAATGGTTAAGGTGATGTCATCTATCACCCCTAAAGACACCTGTTTATTCAAACCCTGCCAAATGCGCTCATCAAGTAATGGCTGCTGACCTTTAATGGCAGTATGTGTTGAGTAATAACGAAAACCGTAAGACAGCAGCTTTTGCGACTCCACCGCACGCGCTTCTTTAGAACGCGTGCCCAGCACGACAGAAATCAAACGCATGCCTTCCTTGTCTGCTGTTGCCACCAAACAATAACCTGCAGCTTCAGTGTGGCCGGTTTTCAATCCATCTACGCTACTATCGCGAAACAGCAAGCTATTGCGGTTATCTTGTTTAATGCCGTTATAGGTAAAGCTTTGTTCAGCATAAAGGCCATAGTGATCGGGGTGGTCGTAAATGGTGGCTTGTGCCAACAAGGCTAAATCCCGCGCCGTTGTTAAATGCCCCTCAGCCGGCCAGCCCGTTGCATTTTTAAAGTGCGTATTTTGCATGCCAAGCAAGGTGGCCGTTTGATTCATTACATCGGCAAAGGCACCCTCACTACCGGCAATATGTTGCGCTAGCGCAATAGAAGCATCATTGCCCGATTGAATAATGACACCGCGCAGAAGGTCAATAACCTCTACCTCCGTGCGTGGCTTTAAGAACATGGTCGAACCACCACTGGATGTGCCGCCGCGGCGCCATGCATCGTCGGTGATATATACCTTATCTTGCTCACTTAAATCGCCGCGCGCCACCTCCTCAGAGACAATATAACTTGTCATTATTTTGGTAAGGCTCGCTGGGGGCAACTGAGAATCAGCTTGCTCCTCAATTAGCACATGCCCTGTTTGCGCATCGATAAGAATATAGGCTTTTGCCGCAACCTGAGGAGGCTTGGGAATGATAATGTCTCGCGCTATCGCCAGCTGCGATGCGCCCGCAAGCAGCACTGCTTGCGCAAAGGACCAGTACATCTTGGTTTTAAAAATCATGATGAGAGTAGTTATCCGTGGCCAAAAGTCGCGATTATAGCAGCATTGCCTAAACAAACTCCAAAGCCTTACGGCTGCACAAGCAAGCACCAACCTCCCACTGCCCCACAAATTTAACCACTACACTGAAAAAGGTGCTTGCACTACAGCAATTACTGCTTATAATCACATACTGTACAGCCAACCAGTACTTTTACCTTTGGAGGCAAAATGTCCAAACTTACCGCCAGACAGCAGCAAGTATTCGATGTTATTAAATCGCATATGGAAGACACCGGCTGCCCCCCAACTCGCGTAGAGCTCGCGAAGATTTTGGGCTTTAAGTCGGCCAATGCCGCTGAAGAGCACATCAAGGCCCTAGCACGAAAGGGCGCCATTGAAATTATCGAAGGCGCCTCTCGCGGCATCCGCCTACCCGAAGAGGCCCGCGGCATACCGCTTGTAGGCCGCGTTGCCGCAGGCAACCCCATTTTGGCCACCGCACACATCGAGGATTATTTGCCCATACCGCAAAACTTCTTCCACCCGTCTGCGGACTATCTGCTGGAAGTACGCGGCATGAGCATGAAAGACGCCGGTATCCTTGACGGCGATTTACTGGCTGTTCGCGAATCTAAAACCGCCAAAAATAACGACATAGTCGTGGCGCGCGTGGAAGACGAAGTAACGGTCAAGCGCTATCGCCGCGAAGGCAACCGCGCACTGGTACAACTATTCCCCGAAAATGAAGACTTTGATGTTATTGAAGTAGATTTACGCGATAGCAGTTTTTCTATCGAAGGCATTAGCGTTGGCGTTATTCGCCGAGGATAAAACTATGCAAGCTCTCTCTTTGCAGCAACCAAGCCAATACAATACCGCAGATGCCGCAGCCAACCGGCCCTCTAAGGTTAGCGAGATAATATTGGCAGGCAACAATCCGCAAGGCGATCTAACCTTTGCCATGCTGGCCCACCTTAGCCATCAACATAAAACTGATGGCCATAACGGGCGTTGGCTCACATGGATATGCCCAATGCTAATTAGCCGCGAGGCGCTTGCGCAGTTTAACTTCGATGTAATGGGCCTTAGAATTTTACACCCCAAACGCGAAGCCGACATACCTCAACTAATGCAAGATGCCTTAAATGCCGGCACCAGCCATACCGTAGTGGCCCACTGCCAAGGCTTTAGCAGCAAGCTGTTCCCTTGGTTAGAAAATGCCGCTTACGCTGGCGATTGCAGCGCCTTAATTATTCGCCCCCAATAAAATTGCAGCAAGCTTAGCTCAACCTCTCCTCCTCGACCCTCCGTTTTTCCGCAGCTGTACGCCATTCAGCTGCGGAAAAACGGAGTTTTTTTATTTCCCCACCCTACCCCTCAACAACAGACATTATTCTTTTTTGCTTTTTTCCATTTGAGCTTTTAAATCAGCAAAAGGATTAAAAGTGGCGGGCGCAACCTCCGCAGATTTTCGGCTGCCATAAATAATTTGGTTAGAAAACTTAGTATGCTCTTCATCATGGCAATACACACAAAGTAGCTCCCAATTACTGCCATCAGAAGGATTATTATCGTGATTATGATCCCGATGGTGCACCGTTAGCTCCCGCAAGTTTTTATGGTTAAACTCGCGGGTACATCGGCCACACACCCAAGGGTACATTTTTAATGCTCGCTCACGGTACCCCTTTTCACGAGTTGCAATATATTCGCGCTGCTCCGCAAGAATGCGATCCAGCTTACTGGTCGGTGTCACTGACATAATAAATCCTAAAGTAAAAAGTAGGCCTCACGCCAAAAGCTTTTGCTCACAATCACAAGCATGCAGGCCCAATATCAAGATCAAACACTACCCCCTGCAAACAAAAGCAGCCACAAAGTAAACATAAATATTATTCGCCAACACTAAACTCTAGCTGCTCGACATTATCGACATACAGCTGGGGGTTTGCTTGGTTTGCGGTAGTTACATTTATTCGCCCGGCTACATTCACTTGTACTACTGGGTTCACAAAGTAATTTCGCCCCGCCACCGCCGTGGCCAAATTGGCCTGCCATGCCGCCTGGGCCTTTTCAGACAACGCTGAAAATAACGCATTAAACGCGGCCGGGTCTTCAAAGCCAATGCCAGGAAACAACGTATAAATGCGCGCGATACCATTGGCATCACTCACTTTAACCGCATAAACATCACGCGATATTGCCGGGCTAGCCGCAAAGCGCACCAACGCACCTTGCAACACTACTTCACGGTTATGGCAACCTACCATCGCATCAACGCGCTGCAAAGCATCGACCACAGCGGCATCTGTTCGGAAATGCAAAGGCCGGTTATCAGCACGAATTATACTCACATCGATCAGCACAATATCATTTCGATACAAAGCTGCACTTAGCGCTTGATGGCTAGCATCAACAATCACCGGCAAAACCATGTCCTCATGCTCAAGCACCAACCCCTTGCCACCATCAACAATGGCGTGAACCTGCGCCAAAATTTTTGCCCGATCAACACCCTCAAACAGTGTCTCATCAACACGGTAATTATAATCGTAGCGCGTAGCATAGGGCTCGAGCACCTCCAACGCCTCCACCAGTACATGCCGAGGACCATCCCCCGTTTGCAATAAATTTCCCTGTATGCGAATCCGGTCATGCCGCCCGACAGACGCTAACGCCCCAGCCACTTGCCCATCATTGGGCACAAGGCTTAATTCCTCAGCATCAAAAAAGTTAGTGTCGCTGCGATAAGTAAAAACAGCTTGTTGGTTAATAGACATAACCCCATGCACCGTTCCCACCAAACCCTCGCCAAGCAACTGCTGCTGTAAAAAGTCGCGCTCGAACCGAAAGCTCACTACACGCGTGCCTAGCGCCGCAGGCGCAGCGCAAAAACGAGACTTATCAATCATCGCGATACTGGGTGCCAAACGTAAGTAACCTTCACTTAACTCAGAACTCGCCGACGATCCACTAGCAACGGAATCCCCAGCAGCCCCCATCTTGCCACCACAGGCAACAAGCAAGCTAAAACAACCCATTAACAGAATATGGCTAACTGCCGAAAAATACGCCATCACTCAACTCCTAGAATTAAGCCCCAAAGGCTCTTTATATCAATAAGCCTAATTGTACGCACAAGTGCACCGCAAGAGCGCAACATCAAGCAGTGACCATGGCGTTTTGTGATGGAGTTAAGCCGACTATTAAAGAAAGCAATAGCAGCTTTGTGCGTGCATTGGGAGCCAAACAACATACCCAGACGCACACCAAAAATAAATGCACTCAGATGCTCACTCGGATATTTATAGCCTATTTGAGGGCGTGCGTAAGCAATCAACAAAACGCATAGCGGTTAAGCCTTCGGCCCATACGCCTACACTTTTCCATCGGCTAAAATTCGCTTTTAGAGGGAATACTTTGTGAGCTTTAAGTGCGGATAACCTCGCGAAAAAAGGAGCCAATATATTCGTTATCGAATGCAAAAATGTAAAACGCTAGGTGATCATTGGGTAGAAATTTATTACCAATCTGAAAGCGAGCCCTGTGGATCAGCATACCGAGTGGTGCAGGGAGAGCTGGCTAGAAACCAGCGCTTACCCGATTTATGACCGTAATTATTTAGGGTACCCACGAATCCCAAATGGGTTTCCAAAAGGGTCTAATACCTGACACATACGAACACCACTTTTAAGATCCATCGGGCCGCGAAAAAGTGTTGCCCCTTTGGAAAGTAAAAAACTTAATCTTGCATCGAAATCTTCTGTTTGCCAATACACAACAGTGCCAGCACAACCTGATGAGACTTTTGTAATCAAAACAGGACACTAACAATTAATCAAAACAGGACACTCACTTTAAAAAACAATCAAATCTACCCGCTCGATGTTTCAGGCCCAGCAATCTTTTTCAGGCGAAGCTGTAGGCCCGTGATCTTATGACCACAGGCTATCAAAAATGTATTTTTAGAACAACGAGCCATATACCCAAGCTAAGTTAAGCCTAGAGGCGTGAGGAAAGCGGAGGGGAATAAGCGGCTGATCAGCCAAATAACGACTGGCAGCGCCGCCGATTAGGCGTGCGCTGGTACCCCATTGCAAAAGCGGCACTTTCGATATGATCACCAGCCCCCACAAAGGTTTTCGTGTTCTTTTCGAAAGCCCGGGTCAGCTCTAACCAGTTGTCTGGCTCGATACCTAGGCGATCAACAATTGGGGGTAAAGTTGAGATGATATGGCCTCGTTTATCATCGCGCATTACCCTGCCCGTCCAATCCACCAAATCAATGTAATCCATCAATGTAAACGGCAAGCCTTGCGGCATCGGTTCGCGCGGGTTACCGACAAATTGCGCTAGATTTTTTGGGGTCTCATTATTTTTAGCGGCCGCAATACGCTGCTTTATCGAGGTATGATCACTGGTTTCAGGGGTTTCGGCCATTTTCGCGCGAATTGGATTCAGATCAACATAAGCCATGCAGGCCGCTAATGCCGCTTCGTCACACAGCGCTTGCGATTTAAAACGCCCCTCCCAGAACCGCCCCGTGCATTTATCTTCCGCATTGGCCATGCGAGCAATCGGTTCATTCAGCGCCTTCATAAACTTGCTAATATCAAATAGATTCAGGCGCCACTGATCAATGCGCATTTTAACGGCGACTTGCTCGGCTTTATTCATGGGGTCCTGCCGAGCGTATTTTTGTGTGAGCACCGTACCCTTATAAAGCCGATGCCAGCGTTCGCACACCTCTAAATCCGTCAGGTGATGGGCCTCGGCAGCATTGATATGCAAGACGGTATGTACATGATTCGACATCACGGCATAGGCACACAAATCGATGGCGAAGACCTCAGCCAATAGCAATAAGCGGTCTTCAATCCACTGACGACGATGCTCGTAGTCTTGCCCCGTGTGGTTATCTCGGCCGCACAAGAAAGCCTTTCTAACACATCGACTGACACAGTGATAATAGGGCGTGGTGTCTAGCGAAACCTGGACTTTGCGAGCCTTGGTCATGGTAATCACCTAGCGGCAGAGGGTAATACCTTAAGCCTAGCCAATGATCACTTTTTGTCCAGAATTTAGAGTGTGTGTCCGTTTAATTTCGATCACTATGCACCTATCTAGGTAGGTGAGCAGATTCAATCTATTCAAGATCGTTATTGTCAATTACAATGACATGTATTAGCTCAGACATAAAATGACAGGTGCTATTGAAAAATAAATAACTGTCAGATTAACTCTGAGCTAATACACCATAGCGCTTGCCATTCGTTGCTTGCCGCCATTATTCTCACCCTATAGAGCTGTTATGCCGTTGATGGCACAAAAATCTTCCCAATCACTATTGCTAAGTTCAACCGATATTGCACCCATATCGTCTGGATATTCAGATTCAACAAGCTCAAACGTAATGAAGTCATCCCCGTGATCTTCAAGATTTATTTAACTGTAGATCTTGCCTTTACGGACTTTGTACTGGCCCTCTTCAATCGGTAATACCATATTATTCTCCTATATTGTTAAGCTCTTTGAGCTTATCTGATCGTAAGTGCCGTGCACAACCAATCGACTGCTCAAGTGGATTGGCACTACCCAATTAGCCAATAGGGTTAAAATTCGACCAAGCAATGGTATGTGCACTGGCACTCGTGTAACCGAATAATAATTAATTTTAAGTTGACATGCATGGATGTCTAGCATATTAATGTAAGCATGAACTCGATTCCACGCACATCACATTTAACGAGACAAGCTCAGAACTCTGCCAACCGCGGAGCATTTTCGCTTGCTCGCGCCTTTCTCATTTAAGGGCGACCAAGCATAGCTGACTTGGCCGCCCGAAACCTTTAGCTCCAACCTTTTCTTAAACTCGAAACGCACACCCCTCTCAGGGTTTGCGCGCGCCCTTCTTGGCGGGCTTAGCTATGTCTCACTTTAATAAAATATCCGTATTTATCACGCGGCCACCTGAGCTATTGCACAGCATTACCCATGTGCTGCCAAGCAATCGCTTTCAGGTCTATGCATCCCCCACGGTCAGCATTGAACCCGTTACGTTAAATAGCGAGCAAAACGAATGCTTTAACAATGCTGCAGACTACGACTACACGATTTTTACATCGCGATATGCGGTGGAGAATACGCTTACGCTTTGCAGCAACTTGGGCATATGCCCTCTCGTGTTTAACAATGGAACCCTCTGTGCAGGCGGGCCGATGGTCTCTGCACACCTCGAAAACCAAGGTTTACATGTTGACATTATTCCGCATCAATATACAGCCGAGGCATTAGCGTCAATTATTCCGCGGACGAGGAAGCCTGCAAAAATTCTATTTCCGAAAGGTAATTGCTCGCCCAACATTCTAGAACCACTGTTAAAGAAAAAGGGTCACAGCGTAGATTCGATTGAAGTTTATCGCGTCACTCAACATGACGACCTCTATCCACAATTGCAGCAGAAAATCGACGATCAAGATGTTGACTGTATTGCTTGTAGGCACCGGCCCACATGAGCCACCGTGCCGGAGGTTAGTGCCAGCCTGTGCCGGTTAGGCTAGGACATGGCGCTGGTTTCAGGGCCAAAAACAGTGACTTTTAGAGTGACGTCCCTGTGTCTCGCGCCCTAAAGCGAAGAGATAGACACTAAAAAGCCCAACCGGTTGGCTGGGCTTACGTTTACTCGCTACGTAGTGTTTGGGGTGTCCCAGATTACTTCTTTATTGCTCTAATCTATGACCGCCACTGCAACTCATCATTCTCATGCTCAATCGTTACATCTTCTAACTTTGGTGCCATATTAATTTTTCCACATGAAAGACAAGTTGTTTCTTTAGAAGGCTTATTAGTTACAAGTTCATAAGCCGCTTTATCTCCACAGTTCAGGCAACCCCCGAAAGACTGTAAAAATTTATCAATAACTTTTTTTCGCCAACTTACATATTGTTCACCAGATTTTTCAGGTGGTCTGGTCAGTTCATTTAAAACTAAATCATTACGCCCATCACACCATATAGTTACTTGGCAAGCCAAGCATCGAGCACCCACTGCATTTTTACTGCTATGTGAATCAGCCAAATAAAGTATGTTTCTATTTTTACAATTGCAGCAACCCCAAGAAAACGCCTTCACGCCGGATTTTTTTAATAATATATTGTTTATCATTTTAATGATCCACAGGAACGTCAAAGACTGTATTCATGTTGTAAGAATCACTTCGCCCATCAAATAATATTAAATTATCACCTGAAGTTCTTGAGCTAGGAAATTTGATTCCGCTATAACCGTCATCATAGGCCCTATTTGACATTTCATTAGTGTAATCATACTCAGCGGTGTCTGTTTTCTTTTTTAACTCGCCAAGGTCAGCGCCATATGAACCTCTAACATCTGATTTTGTAAGATCTAAAACATTATCGGCTTTAATTTGACCTCGATATAAATTTCCATTTGCCTTGCCTCTAACCTCAGCAAAAGCTGTTGATGGGTGACCAGCAAAATATCCATCCTGCCCTGTACTACGATAACTCGGATCAGAGAACCTATAAGTATTTGCTGGGTTCGTGCTCATCAATCCATATTCCGGATCATAGAATCTATAACCATCAAACGTAACACTAGTTCCTAGATTTTGCTGAGTAGGAACAGCCAACTCAGCATCAGCCTGAGCCCCAGCACTGTTCCCAATATCACTAGTCTGCTGATTACCCTCAATTAGCGGCTGTTCTACAGTACTCTGCCCAGCAAGCTTTTTCTTAGCCGCCGCAACGCCGGACTTTACAGCATTCACCCCATCATCTAAAAGTTTTACTGCACCTTTTGCCATTTTTTCAACAGGCACGAGATCTTCAACAGAGAGGTCCGATAAGCCAAAGCCAGTTAATAGCGTGGAGATTGACGCTCTACACGCACCAGAGCCTGCGCATTTGGCTGTTGTTGCTCCTACCCCCGCAGCAATACCGGCCCCACCAACCAGACTGCCATAGAATTTCGGCGCAAGTTCCAGTGCTTGCTGCTCCAACTCAAGCCCTAATTCTAAGTGGCGGTCATCGCCAGTCATGGCGTAGGCCATAGCTTGCCCGCATAAGCTGGCCGAAGAAGCGGCACCACCTATCGCTGAGCAATATCCATCAGGATCCCAATAATAATTAGGATTCCCATAGGCATACAAATACCGATGCAAACTAGGCGCCTCAGTCCCCTCCCCAAGATAAGTATCCTGACTCAAGAACCGGCCCACATCGGGGTCGTAGAACCGCGCCTTCATATAAAGCTGAGTGGCTTTTAAAACCTACCGGTCAAAAACCACTCAACAATTGAAGAGTTTGGCATAAGGGAATTTGTTAAAAAACACGCTTACCGCAAGGGTAAACGCAAATTTTGGGCGAAAAAAAACGCACTGAATGTGCGCTCAAAATATCGTAATTATTACTGGCAGTAAATGCCAGCCATCATCGCTACACCAGCTGGGTATAATTCTCTACTGGCGACTGGATACTGACCAGCTGTTTGGCCGCATTAATTTCCATTGCGGTTTTAGAAACTTCTATAAGCCTACTATCAATCTTGTAACTCTCACGCTGCTTGAACCAATCAAGTACGGGAAACAAATGCCAAATAGCTGCTTTGCCTTCATGGATTGGAACGGGGAAAGATAGCGCATGGTTTTGGGTAAGCTTACGCATGTTTTGTCGCGAACAACCAATAATATCGGCAACTTCAGTTAGCCCCACATAATCGGGCGTTGCTTCAATTAATCGAGCTTCAGGGATTACAGACTTTACTTGCTTCAGCGCACTGACAATGGCTAACGCTGCGCTCTTATCCTCACGAATAAAATCTAGCGCAATGCGGCCTCGGCGCCCCACACCAATCAATGCATCATCACAACCTGCTTCCGCGAGCTGTTCGATGTATTGATCAGGGTCAGCATCGTTATCGGGAAGCGAATAGATTAATGTAAATTCATACTCATTCATTGTGTATTCTCTCCGTCATCATGATTGTCATTGGTGTTGTCAGCATTGATGAGGTCAATATTCCGCTCACACTTATTAACGACGCGCATTAATTGGCGAGCATGGTTAGATGGATTTTTCGGCGTACTCCAAACGCTCGCAATACAAAATTCTCCGCAGCGGCAGTCTTTATCGTTAAAAGGGCACTTAATTCGCCCCCACGCATGACTGCCTTTTGCGACAACTGACCAGCCTTGCTTCTCAGCATGGAGCAATGCGGCTTCAATCTCTTTATTGGTATGTTGTTTTCGTCTCATAAGTACCTCTAGCTTATGCCACAGCTCTTTGGTTGTCAAACGACAACCAAAGAGCTGTGGCAGCCCCTCTATTATTTCACCCCATATAAGGCCGCAGGGTGTGTAGCCTGATAAGTCTTAATCAATAAATCCGGCGATACCCGCGTATAAATTTGCGTGGTGGTAATGTCTTCATGACCTAGCAGCTCTTGAATCACACGAATATCGGCGCCATTCTCAAGCATTAGCGTCGCTGCCGCATGGCGAAATTTACGGCAAGAGCCGAGCTTGAGCGTGCCAGAGCGCTGAATATACTGGGACACCAAGCGCGACATTTGCTCGGGCCGATACGGCTTACCACGATTACTCACCAGAAGTGCATCAGTCGCCTCAAACTTCAGTAAGCGCGGCCTCGACAGATGAAGGTAATTCTCAAGCGCCAGAACAGTGCGTTCGGCAATAGGCACAACGCGATCCTTCTTGCCTTTACCCTTGCTCACGCTCAACAGCTTACGCGCCATATCCACATCGACGACGTTTAAACGGGCCAGCTCTGCGGTGCGAATACCGGTCGCAAACAAGACTTCCAATAGCGCCTTATCACGCAAGCCTTTAGCGCCATACTCAGGTACTTGGTCAATAATCATTTCGATATCCTCAAGCGTGAAGACGGCTTTCGGTAAGGACTTTGGCACGCGCGGTAATTCAAATTTTGCAAGTGAATGTGCTGGTAATATGCCCATACAATACAACCTGCGAAAGCATTCGCGCACAGCGGTTAACCGCAAGCGCCGAGTAGAGTGAGCCAACGGCTCGCCATCAAGTGCTTTCCGATAGCGGCACAAGTACAAGCTATAGCGCTCAAACTCCACCATGCCGATTTGCGCAAGAAGCGTTAATTGCTCTTGCTCACACCAGCTGGCGAAGTAGAAAAGCATGCGCTTTTTATTAAGGATTGTTGTGAGTGATTGGGCGTGAGATTCACAGTAAGTGAGATAACACTCAATGCCCTCGTGAAGTAATTCAGCGGTATCGTTCATAAAGCCCCCGCTAAATAAGGCCGGGCGTTGGCAAGTAAAGAATGAAACGCCGCGCGGTCCCCCGAAAGCTTTCCCCAAGCCGCATTTAAATCACAACGTTTCGGGAGTGCTATGTAACGCAGCATAACCGGCAGTTCCCGTGTAACAGACCGTAACTGCTCGATAAATTGTTGAGCGAATCCCCCTTTATTAATCACAACGGTAAGGCTAGCTAAACCAGCATCACTCAGCTGCTGCCATTGATTATTCGTCAATTCTGCATTCCCCCAGCAGCTGACCACGTTGTTAATACCCGCTTTAATAAGTGTCAGCGCTTCAATGGGCGTTTTGCATAAATACACATGCCGATGCCGATAAATCACCAACTCATTAAATAAGCCTGCCTCCTGGGTAGCCCAATAAATGTAAGGCACGCACCGCGAAGCCAGTTTAGGTGTTACCCGCCGACCATACGCCGCCAAAGGCATACCATTACACAACGCAGGTACAACAATCGCCCCCTCAAATGTCTCACGCCCCGAAGGTCGCATCAAACCCAGTTGCCGTAAGGGACCACGCGCCCGTTGCCCTGCCACAGATTTTGCCACCGGTAATTGGCGATGAAGCGTGCGGTCACAAAAACCTATGTGAAATTGCTGTAGCAGCGCCTTGTCCAATAAACCGCGCTCTTCTAAATAACACTGTGCGCGGGAGGATTGCCATAAGCACTTCTGGTAATAGCTAAACACTTGTTGAGCGGTATGCCCTGCCGGATGGTGTGGCTGCTCAATCGCTAAAGGCGTCTGCACACAGCACATACGGTGTCGCTCTTGAATCATAGCGCTCATAATTTCCCCTCCTTCGTCGCAGAGCCCATACCTACACGTTTACGCATGGAGGCGCCCTGTAACTCGAGTTTATGGGAGCGGTGAACGATACGGTCCAGTATGGCATCCGCCAGCGTTGGCTCGCCAATATAGTCATACCAGCTTTTGATCGGCAGTTGCGAGGCGAGAATGATTGAACCATTACCACTGCGGTCATCAATGCACTCAAGTAAGTCTTGTCGGCCTACCTCGGTTAGCGGCGACAAACCCCAATCATCCAATATCAGTAAGTGACATTTGGCTAGGCGTACACGCAGCTTGGGCAAAGATCCGTCTGCTCGCGCGATAGCCGTTTGCTCCAAGAACCGACTCACTCGCAAATAGAGCACCGGCCAGCCCCTCCGAATGACCTGCATCGCCAGTGCGCAGGCAAGCCATGTTTTACCCACGCCTGTTGGCCCTGTGATAATGACATTCTGGTTTTCCTCAACCCACTGGCACAGCGCCAATGACGATACCTGCGCTTTATCTAATCCGCGCCGTGCGGTGTAATTAATATCCTCAATGCAGGCTCCGCTTTGTTTGAGCTTGGCTTGGTTTAACAAGCGTGTTTGGCGCTTTTGGCTGCGATCATGAATCTCAGCTTCGGCGCAGTGCGCTAAGCGCTCCTCAAAACTTAAACTGTGGAAGCGGGTATCACTTTGTTGCAGCTCCCAAGCACGTAGTACCCCTGATAGCTTTAACTCTTTGAGTTGTTCAACAATTGGCTGGTTAAGCATCGTCATGTCCTCTCTTAGGCAGGTCGCCCTCGGCGCTGTCTTCTACTGAATCTGTTTCCGATGGCTCCTCTATCAAAAAGTAGTCTGGCCCTCGAACATTGCTGTGCTCAGGAATGGTATTGAGAATGGTGTCATCGCTTGAACTGGCATCGAGATTGTTGCGCAGGATTGAGGTCAGGCTTTTCACCGTGGGCGATTGAATATCCAGCGCCCGCTGGCACGCAGCTTCGAGCCTTACAGCGTCATACTGGCGAGCCAGCGCCTTTACGCGACCGCAGGCTTGGCGGGCTGGCATGTAATGATCGTGCCGACCTTTAAACTGCGCTGCCACAAAACTCGCAGTGGCCGTACCTAACGTCAACGCCCACTCGGTGTAGCTCTCGAGGCTCTGGTTCGCGTAGGCGTGATGGCTCGCAGGCCGGTGCTCTGGCTGGGTCGTAGCACCACCCACGATATCATCGCGCAAGTGGCAGGCCACACGTTTGTGCACACAAAACAACTCAACCGATTTCAACGAGATGCGCGCCGATACCTGCTTGCCCACCAGATGATACGGCACCGAATAAGCATGTCCTTGCACATACACATGGTAATCCGGCCCAACCTTTTGCTCGGCTAGCCACTCGCCGTAGACATGCGGCGCATCTGGTAACGGGCGCAATACCGTTTTATCCAGTTCATTAAAATGCGACTCGCGGGAACCCGGTAAACGTTTAAACGGTCGCTGATTAAAGCGCTGCAATAGTGGCGCAATAGCTTGATTAATCGCATGCACACTTTGAAACATTTGGCGCGAGAGCGGCACACTAATCCAGCGAGTAATCAGTTTCACCCCGATTTCCGCCTTGGATTTATCTTGGGGTTTTCTGACCCGCGCTGGCACAATCGCCAAGCCACAGTGCTCGGCCCAGTCCTGATAAGATCGGTTAATGACGGGGTCGCGCCCTGGCTTGGTGACCGCAGACTTTAAGTTATCGGGCACTACCACTTGCGGCACACCGCCAAAAAACCACAGCATGCGGTTGTGCGCTTCAATCCAGTTCTCAAGTTTTTGGCTAGCCGATGCGAAAACAAAAGTGTAATTCGAGCATCCCATAACCCCCACAAACACCTGCGCTTGGCGCTGGCTTTGTGTTGCGTCATCATAATACGGAATCGTTTTACCGGCATAATCCACGTACACCACCTCACCCGCGTAGTGAATCTGGCGCATGCAGATGTCTAAGGTTTTTACGTGCTGCTTGTAATGGTGGTTAAACTGGGAGTACGAATAGGCATTGTCCTTATGGGCATCGCGGTAGCTCTCCCATAACTCAATGCGCGTCTGATGCTTGGCCTGCAGTAGCTTATGGGTCTCTGGCCAGTCAGGCATCACTTTGTTTGAATCATGCTGGCGATGCCCGTGGATATGGCCAGACAGCTCAATATCATCCATGGCCTCTATATCCGACCAGCACCACTGTTTGAGCTGTATTTTTTTGCGGTCGCGAGCCACGGTATTGCGTGAAACACCCAGCAGCTCACCGATTTTTCGATTGGAGAGTTTAGTTTGAAGCAGCAGGCGTAAAGCCTCCCGCCGTGCAGTTAAAGTCATAGCTGTACCTTGTTCAACAAATCATTCGGCACAGCGAGCCCGCAAAGCCAACATCAAAATGTAGCTCTGTACTTGACAGAATCGGCTTTGAGGATAAAACTGAAAGGAGTCGGGGTCATTATCGACTAGCTTCAAAAAGACTTGGGGATTGCCGTCCTCAGGTCTTTTTTCGTTTTAGCTCGCTGAATAAAGGGCTAACGTTCGACAGTTACATAATTCACCTCCTCTCGCTTTGGCGATTCCAAGTTCTGAGTGCGTTGCTGTGCTAAAAAGCGAGCGACCTCCTTCACAAGTGCATAACGCCCGCGCCGTTTTTCAATACCAAAAAGTGGAATCGGCATTTCGCCACGTGAGATCGACATACGAAACGCATCATCCGAGATGTAACCCAACGCTGACCACAGCGCCTTGCCTGTCACGACCGGCCCATAGGCCTCAAACAGCGAGGTATAGATTTCTCTTTCTAGATCCGCCTCTGCGGGCATCATTCGATTGGATTCCAAGGACCTGTCCCCCTCACTGACTATTGCCGTAACACTTAATAACCAGTGTATATAGGGGATAGAAAAGTGCCAGATTGGTCCCTTTGCACCGTAATTTCATTTTTGGCGGTTTTTGAAACAGCATTTTTAGTCTGCGAGCGCTATATTTATGGCCATATCAAAGAAACAAAATTTTTGATTTAGAGGAAATGAAAATTTTGGGAGATCATCCAAGTAAAGATCAATTAGCTATAAATAAGCGATTGGTTATGCGCTCGAGGAGCGCATTCTATGTGAACGAACTTTGTCACCGGCTGGGCACTTCTTATTCCAAGATTCCCGAAATACTTGCTGAGAAATCACCGCGATACGCTAAAAAGATAAGCTCAAGTCGCAGCAAGATATATCGATGTGCGAGCGAGGAATATGATTTAAGAGATTATGACCTTATTGCCGCATTCGAAGATGCACTGCCTGGCAGCGCCCGTGTTGCCGAGCACCCTCTTTGGAGGATCTTGGGAGATGATGTAAACAGCAACTCACTCACGTTAGCGGCCCAGCAATTAAGGCCCAGTTTGTATGTGAGTTTGGTGAATTTTAATGCCGATGACGACGCTTTCGAATTTAAAACACCAAGCACGCCGCATCGGAATAAAAAATTCTATGAAGCTTTAAATGAGCCGCCATTTCACGAAGCACCGAATCTCGATTGTTTAGTGGGGCTAATAATCTATGCAAAAATATGCGCTCGCTTCAAAAACAGGTATACGCTGGATGCGTCTTTCATTGCGAGACTAAATATTCAGAATATGTTATTGAATTTAGCGCTTCAGCCAAGGTTTTTCCCACCAATGAAATCGCTATATCGACTGATAAACGAGAGGTTTGTTGAATCGATAAGTTCGGATGTAAACGAAACGTTTAAAGATCCTAAAATAAAGATCACTTTTGAACGCTGTATCTTTCGCACGCCTAACGAGCTAAAGCGGGAATTTGATCAGCTGACCGATGTCACTCAACCATATCCAATCCAAACAATGACCTACCGAGAATAGCGTAATATCGCTCAGCGAGATCATTATTCCGTGGCACTTGACCAGCACGCCGGCCCACGCAAACCGGCACAGACTTTTGGCCACTAGCAGCAACTATGCACTGACTGACCGGCCCCTACATTGCTTTCACATCGCCTTCATCCGCCCAAGCGTTTGCGCGTCTAGCCCCGCATTCCAGGTACCCACAGCTATACAAGATGGCGACATTTGCTGCCATCGGTGCCGCCACCCAAGCAAGGTGCAATACACTTAATATCCGCTGTGAAATTACGCCGGAACAATCCACGGTGCATTCACTTGCACGAGAAATTGCAGCCTACTATGCCAAGAAGCAATGGCTACCAAATCACGACACTGCGCCAACAATCGCGTTTCAGTAAAACGTAGCAACACCCAAACTGAAAACCATACGTTATAGCGCTAGCAACCCATTCACGAAACTTATTGACAGACTTACTATGAAAAAACCCAACGTTATCATTAGCCAGAGCGATTATCTCAAAATATCAAATCTGTTGGACACGATCGATGGAGGGCAGAACTGCGACAACCTGATCGAAGAGCTTGAGCGAGCCCAAATTTTACCCGATAAAGAAATGCCAGATGATGTAGTAAAAATGCACTCGACCGTCACCTTTTCAATTGCGACTACGCACCGCACCTTCACACTAAAGCTGGTCTACCCTTATGAAAGAGACAAGGAAAAGAGTATTTCTATTCTAACCCCTGCAGGATCAGCATTGATTGGATTATCCGTAGGCCAACGTATCGAGTGGTCACTCACACAAAACAGTGCCCCCACCACAGTCACCGTCAAATCGGTCAGCAACTAAGCTGGTGTCGTGCAATAAGCTGAATAATAGAGTGCAGGCCCCTTTTTAACTCAGGGCAGACAGGGCTATCTATTTTGGTTAGCCTGCCTGCTCCGACCCTATGTACATATTTTGAGACCTGAAAATTATGGTTCTGCGGCCTTCGCAATGTTAAAAACCTGTTCGGTGACCATTGCCACGGCTTTATCTTAAACCCGCGAATTGCAGGTTCGACTTGTTCGGTTCGCTGTCATTTCAACACCTGAACAAAGTGAGGGCATTACCAACCATCGAAGCCTGTTCGGCGACAATTAGGATGGCCGGCTGACGACAATTATCTTGGTCGATTGGGTGTGACAATCGGTGCCTTATTTCCAATCTCTCATATTCCAACCTCACATTGATGGTGTATTACTAGGCGACCGAGACGGCTTCGCCTTTTGCTTTTCGTACTCATCTTGCCATGCGCTGGCGCGCTTGGAAAATGTAATTAACTTATCACGTTGTTTCTCTAGGTCAGTTATTTCAACTGCCAATGAGAATATTTCTTGTCGATCAGTAGACGCTACTTTGAGACGCTTTTTGCCTTCGATAAGCGTATTGATTTCATCTATTGTCATTTCCAACCTCCAATTTAATCGAATACATTACTTGAATAGATTACGGATATCTCGAATAGGATCTTTTAAGCGTTTATCAAGACCACCACCCGCTGCAATTTCTTCATCGTGGGTGAGTTGTAGCACACTATAATATCCTTCTATAGCAGCCTTTAGAGCCTTTGATTGTTCTGGTGTTAGCGTCACTTCATTTATGACAATAGCATCTTCATTCATTTCCAATATCATCTGTTCAGTTGTTCGATTTTTTTTTGATACATTTCTGTTCATTATGGTGCGTTAGATCCACAACATATCTCGCCGTGTCGGTTATCTTATCCAATACGAGCGCTAAGGCCTCCAGACCATCGATAGCATTCATTTCGCCTGCGGCATTCTAGTGTTTATTAGCTTTACTTGTTTTAAGTTACATTCGTGAGGTTTTGTTGTAATTAAGCTGGCGGCCCACAACATACACTCGGGCTTTTGTTTATTCGTTTTTTGGTCAAAATAATCCAATAAACCGTGATAGCGCCCTTTATGAAACCATAGTGTTTGTAAACGGATGTTGGATTCTTTCCGGTATAAGTTAGCAGTGGCAGATTCGATATAGCATTTATTTCCACCGAGAGAGGTGTCTCCGTAAAACTCGTGGCCAGCAACTACCTTGCTTGTGGCAAAGTCTTTAGTATTTGCGCCAACAATCAGGTTTACTTTATCTAGCTCACCAAGGTATCTACTTGTGCCTTCCCAAATGTGCCCACTGCCTATTGCAGGCGCAAACATCGCTGTATTTAAGGACGAAAAATTACCACTTTTAAAGGGCGAAAATCGCGGCAGAGGCTTGTCTGGGTCTAATGGAACATTTTCGCCTAGTTGCTTCGCACACAGTTCGATGTTTGTTTTATTGACATTGTTTTCTTGGGGGGCGCATATATCTTCGTCATACTTTGGGTCAGAAATAGCACTTAAAGCTACCGCTGCTCCTCGGCTATGCGTAACAAAGGTAAGGTGAGGCTTATTTTCAACGCTGTTTAGTATTCTACGAAGGCCAAGTTGTCCCGCTAAGTTGGAATAGGTCAACGCATCACCCCAAAAACTGATCGGTTGCCAACCGCCTAATCCATCCCAATACACTTCTAAAAACGTTACATCTTTTTCGATCTTTTTTTGTATCTCGCCAAAGTTAGCACTAGCTTGGTCGTGATCATTATTAAATCCATGAATTAGTACCACCAAATGACCTGTAGATTGAATGCTTTCGTTTAAATCTTTGGTTATTATTGAGAGGGCCGCTTTATGGTCGGTGAAGTAGTCGTATACTAACTCTTTGTTATCTGCATTTTTAATTCTATGTAATTGCCAACCACAATCTGCAAATCTACATTTCCAAGAAGGCTCCCAATCGAAGGCATCGTGATTTGAGTCGATAGGATAAATGCTGCCTTCTTGATCAAATGCAACTTTGATGACATGATTTTCAGAGTTGATGGAATAGTAGTTATCTGGTCTTAGCGTGTGTTTTCCTGCACACCCAGACAACCAGGCTGTGAAGGCTATAATTAGTATATATTTGTATTCCGAAAAAAAATTGTATAGGTGTGAATTTAGTTTATGCCTTTGCATCTCTCTGATCCTATTTTAGTTAATCTACTCGCAGTCAAAAGGGACATAGGAGCTCGTATTGCCTTGACTGGTCATTTTCCAACCTATAAAAATATACCAGCAATAGTGGCAGCTGCCCCAACAACGCCGACAAAAATACCCACCCAAGCCAGTCGACGACCGGTTCTGTTCAGCCGCAGAGTTATTTCTTCCTGACGCCTAGCAATTCGCTCATTAATGATGACCTGAACCGCCGACCTCAGTCCAAGAAGGGCAGATGGGTCAGCCGGACTACTTCTGTGATTTGAGTCAATTTCAACCAATAAAAATGCCAAAACATCAATTGGCTCACTTCGCAGTTTCAAGTAGTCATGCGATCTTTGATGCAGAGCGGTTGGCTTTTCACAATACTCGCTGTACTTCTCTTTTAAATATTCTTGGCTAGATGAGTCAGTCATAGTCATTTACAAAAGTAAGGTGCAGGAAATTAGCCTCAGAAATATCGCGCCTACAACGAGTTTAAAGGTTATTTCCAACTTTTTTTCTCCATGGGAATAGGTTAATGCTATTTTCAATTGCAATTTTGTGCGCGGTGACTGATAAATGCCTACCAAAAATCATCATTAATGCACCAATTCCTACTATTAAAAGCATATTCGTAAGAGTTAGGTTTTGAGCTGATAAAAAGCCAAGTGCTGATATGGATAAGCCCTGAATAAATAGGATTGCAGTCAGTAAAACTAACACAGTGATCATTACCCAAGCGCTAAACAATTTTCTACGCCTTGATACTGGAAATGGCATATCAAAGTTTTTATGGTAGCTCCTCTTAAGTTTTTTAATGGCTTTTATACTAACCGTTTTAGTCCACAAAAAAATTTCTGATTCTTTGAAGAATACGCCAATTAATGCCGTAGCTGCAAGGTAAGCTAAGGCCTTTTTAGAGGCAGGTTCGCCATTAGCAAGTGTGAGTAAAGTGTCTTTGTCAAAAGTCATACTTAGTATCTCCGGGTCGTTAATCGAATTCGCGTCTTACGTTGAGCTTGAGAATCAGATTTTCTAAAACATTACTTTCTCACTTCCAGCCTACTTTTTGTTAACGGCAAGTTTGTCTGCTGCTAAGATCAGTTGAGCGGCCATACTGCGTAAATCCTGTTCACTCTTTTCAGCATCCAAACCAGAAAAGTTTTTAACGACAGCTAAAGGCCTTCCATCTCTTCCCGTAATGAATTTATTAACTAACTTATGCTACGCTATTTTCCAACCCCCATTACCTGTTAGAGGGAAAGAAACCGCTGGATTTAGTGGTTGGCTTCAGCTCTGGGTTAGTTTCTGTGCTTTTTCCGTTCATAGCGCGCAACACCCCAGAGGCGATTGTTTCTGCTCTGATGGCTGTGGCTAACATAATTTCAAGCTCTTTGATTTGCAGTTTAACATCCTCGCGCTGAGCATGGTTTAAATTGGGTCCACTCAGCTTATTTCTAAGCTTACTCAGCTCTTCCTTTATCGCTTCAAGCTTCATTGTCATATTCCAATCTCATCATGTCTAGTGTCAGAGCTTTCGGCCAAGAGCGGAATTTAACACCGCATTCAACGGCTCGTCCGTTGTAATGCTTCTTAACTTTAGGTGTCTAACATATCCCATTCGTCACCTAACACCCAACGCAGTGTCGATAACTTACCATTGATCATCCCCCACTCAAAATCACTCCACGGCCCTATGTCTTCATATTTTCCTTCCACGCGTTCCGCTGACTTAATAGCGCCTTTGAGGATATGCTCATGAATTATATCTGAGCCGTAGCGTTCGGTTCCTTCTGGTATGACTTCAATTTCACCATGTTCGATACCCCACATTCTATTTTGGTGGCGGTTGTACCAGACTTTATCAACCAGCTCATCCATAGAGTCCAATATTTCTCTCAAACCTCTAGTTTCTTCTGTAAAATCGTTTTCAAACTCGACTTCAGCAAGCAACTCTGGATCAATATGATCAATAGCTGAAGCTAGATTATTGAAATATAAAGATTTCGAGATTGAGAATATCTCCTCAAAATCTGCATGCGGCTTTCGATGATCTTTCGAAGAAAAGTCGGTGTAATTAAGGGTTACAAAAATGCAAATATCATTGTTACTGTCGAGGCTACTCACAAATTCAAAAAATTGCTCGATAATGACAGCGTCCGCGACTGAGTTTTTGCTGATATGAAAAGGGGCTCTTTTTTCGAGTCCACGTTGAACTGCGGCGATTTTAGAGCGGTCACTAATTGAAATGATCTTTGCCGATTCAATTAACCTTTCAACTCTATGGATCGTTGCGTAGTTCGCTTCAGTCAAAAGCGGCAATCTTGCATTGATATCATTAAGAACTTCCATGGTCTCAGCTTGCTTTTCTCCCGCAAACTCATTTACTACAGCTTTTACCTGCTTGAATTCTTGAGACAATCTTTGAGCTGTTTTCTTAGCAACACTCTCTTTATTTCGCTCATATTCTTCAACAACCAGATCGGCTAAGACCAATTTCACATTGTTTGAATCCACCAGTTCCTCTAGTGCAGATACGAGGGGGAAATCACTCCTCTTTGTGGAAATGTCCAGCAAGACACATGTATCGAGGTAGATGTAGTTCATATAGCCCTTAAACCTTTATTTACGTCCATTTTCGGTCGCCAGAATAAGCAATGATGGACAGTTTGACTCGTATGTAATTAATAAAATATTTCCGGAACCTTTAGTGCAAAATTGAGCTGCCACACTGGATTGTGAAATATCCAGTTCAATCGTCTATAGCCTTCATGGTTTTCGACGCTCGTCTTGTAATCAACCTTTTTTAATTGTAAGCCGTTTATTTTTTCTATAACTAGGTATTCATCCGCAGGCCATTTCCCAATGTCCGCTTTCGGCCAAAAGCGGACGTTAGCAGCATCGTAAAATCAAGGCCTACCTCTTTCAGCCATAAGAGCCGTTAACACAAGTTCTTAAGTCAACGATTTAAGTTTTGGCTCATACTTGATTCCAAGTGTCGAATAAACTGATTGCTCAATACTTTCTGGAATCTTATGAGTTCTACAGTAATACTGCGTTCTAATCGAAACCACCCTTGGAATAATTTCACCTTTTTTTGATTTCGCATACTTCTCATAGATACTATTAAATTCCGCTTTAGCTCTTTCATCAAAACCCTCAGAGGTGTCTAAAGTAAAAAAGTAGCGAATTAGCTCATAAGCAGGAGTTTGCTTATCTTCAGCTAGGCGATTAACCACATCAACAATTTCCTTCTTATTAATTGATGCTACAGCTCGTTCAATATTCTGCATCACCCAAATAAATGCTCTAAACACATATATTCTCTTAATCTCCGCGAGATGTTGAGCTTCAGTTTTACTCGGGTCATAGTCGTCGGAAAGCTTATATTGTCGGTACAAGTACCTAATAAATTTTTCACACTCGTCTTCATCAGTAAGCATCATTTTAGATAGGCGCAAACTTGCATCGCATATTACCTCAACAATTTCATATATTGCATCAATCTCTAGATCACCTGTTTTATTCTTCAATATTTGACCAAGAATCTCCATATTCTTATAGCATTTAAAAACCTCATTAACCAAAGGTTTGGATTCCATTTCTGAAAGCTCTTCCTCCATATCAGCTTTCCCATGCTCAGCAGCATCTCGATAACTTCTCTGCTCCTCCCTTGCATCGTCTACACTATTAAATGAAGAAAGTTTACTTGGAATATCATTCAATACCCGGTTAAACAGTGCGGTCTCACTCTCATCTAAACTGGCTGGAGCCACGCAGTCAATCGCACACATTGTATGTGCCAAAATCTCATCAACAATTTCCTGGGAGTGCGCATGGTGAATGGTGAATATTATGGATAAAGAATTATTCCGTGAATAGCTACTATCGATCATTCCAGTAACGATTTTGGAATTATCGGAATATGTGCCTGACAAAAATCTACCCAAAAAGAAAAAATAGCTATACTCAATTATAAAATGATATCCGCAACCATTATTATTTTTCACCAAACCAAAATGATTTACAATCCGATTAATTAAAGCGTCACTGATAATAAATTTACTTTTGTAGTGATCAATAAAAACTAAATACTGATCTTCAGACAGTCCCGCCCCAGAATTCTGATATATTTCGTAGGCTAACCTACTACAGAAATTCAAACACGTTCCTATATTACTATCACTATTATCCACGCCTGACTTTATCAGTCTCGCCAAAATTAATGCATTATAACAATGCCCGTATGCAGTAATTTGTGTATCTTGCGGCATAAAACTTTCATACGTTTGTAAAATAGATAGTATGAAAAATGGATATCTAGGAATCACCTTGTTATCAAGAATGATAGAGTTAATATTGTTTTCGAGCTTATCAATTAAGGCGTGAGTATCACCAATGGCACCTTGCACACAAATCCATTTCTTTATTAGCTTTTCTTGCTTGACATGAGTAAAAGGCCGTATTGACCCAGTATGATACTCGGCCAGTTTTTCTTCATCAACGAAATATGAATCATAAACATCGGCAGAGCATAGAATTACTACCCTAGAAAATATGCCCTCTAAAAGGGATATATAATTTAAGGAGTATTCACACCCGGATAAATTATCCACAATCACGGTAAGCTCTTCTTGCTCAATCCATTGTGAATAGTCTCCGGTCCATTGCTCATCAAAAGCTCTCCTTAACACTTGCTCCGACGGCCTTCTAGACTGAATTAGGTTGAAGTCTATCAGCAGGCAAGGATTGCTGTTCTTGTTCATCTCAAGAAGCATATGTACTGCAAACTTGGTCTTTCCGCTCTGCTGATCCCCCTCAATTATTAATTTCCTGTATTTCAGAACATCTTTGATGCTTTTTACAGAGATCTCCTCACTTACACCATCCCCCTGAATAAATAGATTCGGAAATACAAAAACGTCATCAATTGAAACTGCCTGATCGTTCTTTGAGCAAAATTCAATCTCTGAAACACTAGAGATATACTCTTCCCTTAGCTCAAAGCAATTTCTAATGTCATCCACCACACAGGAAATACCTTGAACAACATCCAACCAAGCGGAATCTTCTTCCTCCCACAAACTAATTGCTTTTTCCGTTGAAGGTAGTGGACTGTATTCTCCAAGAACAGGAAATTTTCTCCAATCGCACGGATTTAGTATTATAGGAACAACTCTTTTCCGCCCTCCACTAGATAGTTCGATCGCACGATGAAGCTCTTCAGCACAGGAACTATCACTTAAAAATGAAGCGCTGATAAAACAAACTACAATATCAGCCGATTCAAGAAGCTCCTTTTGACGTACTCCAATCATCTGGCCAGCGGTTATCTTTCCTTTGTTAACCGTTTTGATGACGCCACTTGCTTTTAAGGAAGCCAGATGATCCTCAAACTTTTTAAGGCTAACTGCATCACCATCAAAATAGCTGCAGTACAATTCAAGCCGGAAACCTTTCATATTTTCCACTCTTTCTGGTGACTCAATTCTTCTTGCTCTATAACATTTCTCAAACCAGAAAAAACATTTGACCAAGCTATATCTTTTGATGGCCAGCATTCTACAGGCTTCCCATCGTACGGAAGAGCTAAGTAGTCGCCCATATCATCGAAATCCATCCAAGCACAATCCCTCAAGATTACAGCGATCAAACGCTTGCATGAACCATTCGCAAATAGCTCCTTCGCCATCGATACCTCCTCCAGACAGGCTTCCGAATTCAGAAAGTCAACACTTATTAAAAATACAACAATATCCGCCTCCGCGATCTCCCTCCTAATTTCGGAGCCTATCTTTTTTCCAGCGGTTATTTTATTGTCGGACCACTCACTAATCCTGCCAGCTTTTCGGAGGGTTACCAGATGCTTTTCCATCTCCAAGCGATGCATAGAGTCGGCATGAGAATAACTATAAAACAGTTTAAGTGGTTTATTTGGCATAATAATTCCCTGAGTCTTAAATTTGGGTTAGAGAGCGTTCTATTGTAGCTATTTTCAATAGTGATTTTCCCAACATAGAAAATGGAAGTGTCAGTTTTGTTTTCTAGGGTCAGCAGCACTTTCCAATCTCTTTATTTCTTCTTGCCCAGCAAAACCCAACTCTCATCAATGTGAGATGGCTTGCGGCCGGATGCCGTTTCTTCAAGCCAGAGCTTTACAACTTTTCTCAAATAAATTTCGGAAAATGTTGAAATTTTCTTTCTAGCGAGCTCATCGTACTCATCTTGGGTAAGCACACCACTACGAAACAGGCCTAACAAAACATACTGATCAAAAGGTGGAAACTCACCACTCCTCGACCTAGAGAGCATGCATATAGCAATTGGTATCCCAACACCATCAATTCCACAAACATTATCTAGATATCGGTAAATATCCGAAACATTTGGATTAGAGGGTATTTCTGAAATGAATGTATCAATTTTCGATAAATCACTATTGCTAAGCACACCGGCTTGCTTTTTTGCATGTTCGACATACTTAAGAACTGCCAAATTCTGAGCATTGCAATTAAAATCTCCCAGATAACGATCTGGTCCAGTCTCGTCCCAGATAGATTTTTTAACCTTTTCACTCATATTACAACCTCAACCCTATCTGGCTCGCAGTAACGATTAATGCCGACTTCTCGACGCTGAGATCAAGATTGAAGCGCAATGGCACTGTTAATCCGCCCTCTTCACTTATAATTGCCGAGTAAATATCCCGACTCTCGCGCATGCTAATCGCGTTATCCAACAAGGCGAGCTTTATCATATTCGTAGCAGTATCACTTGCGCCTGAATTCAAGATATAATTAAGTTACGCATAGCTTTCAGCGCTGTTCTCATCAAAATACATCACCTTAAAATACCATACGGCGCAGATAGCGTACCCAACAACAAGACCCAATGGAAAAGTGAATAGACTGAGTAACACTGATTTTCTCATGCAACAACCTTCGTCATCTGTCGTGTCATTAGCCATGAATATTTTTCTCCTTGCCCAATAAGATCTGCTTATAGGCCTGCAGACTTTCAATTTTTTTCTGTGGATCTCTTAAGTTATCCCTCAAAACAAATAGGTTGCCCATAACCATCCCTACTAATAACGCAAAACCATAGTAAAAATATTCAACAACCTCTACATAAGAAGCGTCCTTAGAAAGCGATAGATCAGCAAGAATTACGAACAATCCAGATGAAATTAACATACCTAACTCAACAGAGCACTGGGCAACGACAAGTGACGGGGTTGATAGCGCTTTGTTTATCCTAGAAATATTATCCTCTAACGCAGCAATCTTTTTGCGCGTTCGAGCCTTTCTTGAAACCTGAATGATAGAAGAAATCTTATCCCAAGCACCAATTAGGGTTATGATCAAGCTTACTAGGGCAATAGCCAAAGCTATGGCGGGGTCTGTAAATGTCATAATCGATCCTATTTTTAAATAACAGTAGGCTTTCGCTGCCAATAGTGATGCTTACTTGTTTTTAAAGTATACGTATAACGCATATAAGCCTAAAAAGATAAACCCGGTTGCCCCCAAGGCGACCACAATGTTTGTTGCTACTTCTGCCATTTCCAACTTTCCTCATTGAGTGAGTGAAGCTTAAGGCGGCCCCTACTTTAACAGAGACCTATAGTGCGGCCGCTATGAATACCATCCCTTTTCAGGGTTTGCACGCCAATTCATGATATTCGGTGCATAACTTGCCGGACATTCGCTTTCATCTCTCCAAGGTCAATTATTAATTTTTCGCGGGTTTAAAACACGGCAACTAAAACTTACCGGTTACTCATACGCCAAAACTGACCTACACCTCGGAAATGATGAGCATCCCCAGAACTTTCGCCCCACATTTTCGCCTCTTTTAGACTCTCGAACTATCATCGCTGACCCGCACTTAGGGCAGCAATTCGTAGGTCCGGCCGTCGAATCCTCTTTAGACTGGACGATAGTTCGAACATGGGCAACATGATCTCTATTAGTGGTGATCCCGCGCTTAAGTCTTCCAGACTCAATTTCATTCACAATTGCTATCACTTGCGAAGATTCAAATACCTCAATTTGTTTCGACTTAATAAACTCTATGCAACCCCGAGCATAAGTAACGTTTTCAGGCATCTCAGTTTTGAAGGTGTTATCGCCTATAAAAACAATAACTGAGTGGATGTATCCAGGGTCAACCTTAAGGATTTCTTCAAGCGTTTTGGTGTGCTTATAGTTCTGATGCAGAGGGTTCTGAAACTTACTGGTATGCCTATATATTTTTTGTGTCCACGATTTTTGACTAATTGAGCCAAAAATCCATCCCTTCATGTTTTTAGTCTCAAGAACAAAAACCCCATATTTTGAAACTAAAATATGATCAATTTGAGTCGTGCCGTCTTCAGTGCGTAACGTGACATTCTTTATCAGATGATAATCATCTTTAGATAAGAATAATTTAAGTAACATATTGACTTGAAATTCACCAAAAACGCCCTTAAACCAAGGGCTTTTTACTACCCCAACTAAAACAAAGAAGGGGATTAAGTACCAAAGCGAACTGTAAATCTGGCTTAATATCGGAGAAAAGTCCATGCCGTTACGTCCTCATGTTTATTGTTTTAGGGCGTCCGCTTTCTGTGATTGTTATCATTTGAGTTTGGGTGCCCCCCCGAAGGTATTGAGGGTCCTACTCAGGACTAAGTCAATCATTTCCAATCTCCAGTGCGTAAGGCGTCCACGGCAGTAACAAACGAAACATGAGCAACTGAAACTAGCAGCATGGCAATAACTCCCCAGAGAAAAATAACAATAAGAGCCTCGCCGAATGGCATAAAGCCATTGTCGGCGATATAAAAAACCCCTCCGATAACCATCAATGCTAAAACAAATAACAAAATCGCAAAGACTCTATTCGAGTGCCGCATCCTACCTATCATTTCCAAGACCCTATGGTTTTTTTGTTCCTGGGATTTGTTGGGCAGCCACGTCAAATGTATAAGCACCGTTAAACTTAACCCCTAACTCTTTAGATGTATGTATACTCTTGTTCACAATTAGCGCATCTGGAAAATCCGCTTCTTTGCGCTTACCTCCATACTTTATTGATTTTGAATTCTTGTAGTCGTTAATGGCTCGCCAAACAGTCTGACCGCTTTCAAAAGCTATATTTGGCTCTTCGAATAACGAATTAACTACCTTAACGATGGCTTCTTTATCCAGACCATAGCGTTTTCCTTTCAGAGTCCAAATAGTTTCAGCCAGAACCACATCAGTAATCAATACAGTTTCATCACCCATAATAAGAGCCGCCGCTTTTTTTGCCTGCGTCTTGTCGTCTTCCAGGAGGTATCTCAAGAGCACGTTGGTATCAATTGAGATCATGTAGCGATACTGCTTTGTAGTGAATCCTCATCACTGTATTTTCGGTTCACATCAATGTCAGATAGTAAACCCTTGGCCGCTCCGGCCACTTTTTTGATGATGGTTATATGACCTTCGTTGTCCACATAACTTGAGTAATCATCGCCAGGCTCAATACCCGCATCCCTACATTGATCAATAGGCAGTGTAATCTGTCTCTTTGCGCTAACTTTTGGCATGAAATACCTCTTTACTTATCACGTAATAGTAAAGATACTCAGTTCATTACTATGTGTCAAACGGTAAAGGGGTGGGCTCGTCGTAATTGCTCTGGCATTCTCACTTCGGCTAAATGCCCTTTGAAGGCTTGGTCTATCCGTTTATCCCAAGGATCGATATATATCAGGGTTGTCTCGGGGTCTTCATGGTTCATGATCGACTGTATAGCTTCTAACGTGCAGCCCTTTCTGTCGAGCCAGCTCCCCAGTGTACGACGCCCACTGTGCGACGACCCGCCCTCCAATCCAGACTCTTTGAATAGCTCTCTCATAAGGTTCTCGAGGCTGCTGCAAACCATCGCCTCTCTCGTAACCGAGCGTCCATCTTTATCGGTTGCTTTGTAGCGCTTTACATTAAAGGCAAATCGGCGCCAAGTGCCTTTCTTGGCAAGAAATAAAGGACTATCTGGTCTTAGTGATCGGTAATCATTGCTATCACACAGCATGGCCCCTTCAGCTATTCGCTGGCTCAGCCATAGTTCGAGCGCCGTACGGAGCTGCTTCACCAGGATATAGACAAGTCGTGACTTGCCAGTCTTGGTGTATTTCGCCGGTAATCGAAAAGTAGTTTTAAGCTCGCCACAGGGGTGGAGCACATCTCTAACTTGAAGCTGGGCAAGCTCGTTTATTCGTAAACCTGTCGCAAAGAGCAGCATACACATGGCGGTATTTCTTTTGCCTTGCTCACTATTCGATGCTCGCCAGAGAATGCTTGAGAGCTGACTTGGTGTTTCTGCAATCTGAGCCTTACCCGAACCGGCAGTGTATTCAGCCTTAAGTCGTTTAACAGGTCTTCTAGTGGGGTTGTTATCCATACCAGCTCCTTCGTTTTTTGCGTATTGATACGTTGGCAGATTATGTGGATCAAAACAACTCAAGTTCGCGCCACACGGCACTTCATTGGAATCTTCCTGAACTCACCGATATTGACATAGAGACCAATTTAAACACCCTTGCGGTTAACAGGTTACTGGCGATCAACGCCCAAAAAACAGCACTGAATCCCATACCGTTTATGTATCGGAAGCTTTTGAAGCAGGAGGTAGGGAAGCTGAACTTTGCATACAGTTCGCGAGCTAGGACTATACCTACCGTCTTTTCTCTCACGGAGGCCAATAGTGTGATAAAGCGCATGCCTAGCCTACACAAGGTAACCGCTCAGATTATGTATGGGTCAGGGGAATTTAGAGTATCCCGAATTGGTTTCGAGAACGAGGCGTTACCAGCCCAATTGATATCTAGACAATAGCCAACTACAAAGGTGACCAGCTGCTGAACTCCGTAAAGGTATAGGAATGAACCTCTGAGGCCGCCACAAACAGGACGTTTGTGCAGAGCTAGGCTTTTACAGGAGCGTAAATTGGTAACTATTCAGGCGGCTGCGAAATAATGGCCACCTCAAAGGCGAATTGATTATTTTCGGGGCATTCAAGCGTCTGGAACGCTTGCATAGCGACCAGCCCCAGCAAGGATGCGCGGGGGTAGACTTTGCACCTGCATAAGGATATGCAAGATTAGACTTTGCATCCGTATATGGATATACGCTATTAGGGTAATGCAGGAGCAATTACCGAGGAGCACAAAGTCGCAGATGGCTTGAGCGGCCCAGAAACTAATCAGTTTGCCGACCTATTTGTGCATGGCTGAATAGTTACAACTGTTAAAGCAATCCATCGAGGCAGGAAGCCAATGCCATTAACTTAAGGCTAGTTAAGCGGTTGGCGGTGATTTTTCAGGAACCTCACGCGCCGGCTCTTGCAGGGATAGCAAGGTGATCGAAAATGCATCGGTACAGGATGTACTTTATTAGAACTGCGCAGGAAGCACGCAGTCGAGGAGCACATTTTCCAGAGCGCGTGCGGAGCGCCCAGCCCCAGCAAGGATGCGTGGGGGGTAGACTTTGCACCTGCATAAGGATATGCAAGATTAGACTTTGCATCCGTATATGGATATACGCTATTAGGGTAATGCAGGAGCAATTACCGAGGAGCACAAAGTCGAGGAGCACAAAGTCGTAGATGGCTTGAGCGAGTCCAGAAAAATTGTCGGCTGCCGCTAAGTTAATGACATTGGGCAGGAAGCCTCTTAATAGACATCGCATCCGTATATGGATATACGTTGTTAGGGTAATGCATCGGAGCACTGATGCTCTTTATTAGTCATTGCATCATTAGTGCATCCCTCGGCAATCGCTCCTGCATTGCTCTACTAAACTACATCCCTGTAGCGATGCACGTTAACCGCAGGCTTACAACAACCTCACTAAATTCAAGAAACAACAAAAAAAGCCCCACTCTTTCGAGTATGACACCAAGCTAAACATTAGACCTTTGGATCGCACCGCTCATGCGCATCCATGCGCTCGCGGTATTAGTGCATCCCTCGGCAATCGCTCCTGCATTGCTCTACTAAACTACATCCCTGTAGCGATGCACGTTAACCGCAGGCTTAGAACAATCTCACTAAACTCAAGAAACAACAAAAAAGCCCCACTCTTTCGAGCGGGGCTTTTTTGTTGTTTGGTGGAGCCTAGCGGGATCGAACCGCTGACCTCAACACTGCCAGTGTTGCGCTCTCCCAGCTGAGCTAAGGCCCCGTAATTGGGTGGTTGCATTTTAATATTTAAAATCAGCAACTTGGGATAACTTGCTGCGGCTGTGCCGTAACAAGTGCGCGCATATTAATGCGCTGTTTAGGGGTTGTCAACGCTATCGCGTGTAATTCTGCAATTTCTTATCAAGATCAATAAAAAGCGCGCCTATCACTAGGTTTACCCGCGCAGCATAGCCACTTACACTGCGCACCACGTTTTGATTACCTTGCTAGAGGCCGACATGCCCCCCGCCGCCAAAAATATAATGTCCGTTAGCCAGCTTAACCAACAAGCTAAGCGCGCACTGGAGCAAAACCTGCCCAGCGTTTGGGTGCAAGGGGAGCTAACCAATTTGGCCCAGCCCAGCTCGGGGCACTGGTATTTCACCTTAAAAGACAACCGCGCCCAGGTGCGCTGCGCGATGTTTCGCGGCAAGAATATTATGGTGCGCGAGCCTATTCGCGCTGGCGACCAAATTGTTTGCAATGCCAATGTTAGCCTGTACGAAGGCCGCGGCGACTACCAACTGATTGTTAACTCGCTGCAAAAGGCGGGGCTTGGCGACTTGCACCAGCAGTACGAAGCACTCAAAAATGCTTTAGCGGCCGAAGGGCTATTTGATGCCGAGACCAAGCGGGCACTGCCAGCTTACCCCAACACTATTGGCATTATTAGCAGCCCAACGGGCGCTGCCGTGCACGATATAATTACCGTGCTAAAGCGCCGCTACCCTAGCGCCGAAGTTATTATTTACCCTGCAATGGTGCAAGGGGCCGAGGCACCCGCCAGCCTATTAAGCGCTTTGACACTGGCCAATAAGCAAAATCGCTGCGATGTATTAATTATTGGCCGCGGTGGCGGTTCGCTAGAAGATTTATGGGCATTTAATAGCGAGCCACTGGTGCGCGCTGTTTATGCCAGCCACACACCCATTATTAGTGCCGTGGGCCACGAGGTGGATTTCACCCTTAGCGACTTCGCCGCCGATTTGCGTGCACTTACGCCATCGGCTGCTGCCGAAGCCGCCACCCCAAACATGGCAGACATTCAGCAACAGCTAAGCCAGCGCAAACGCCAACTGCAACACCTAATGGCGGCACATATCGGCAATGCCAAGCGCTCGCTTGCACTATTAAAAGCACAGCTGCAATCACCACAAGATCAACTTCGTCACCGGCAGCAACAACTCGACCATTTAGAACTACGACTTAAACAAGCCCTAAGTAACCGCATAAATTCAGCCAAACAACAGCTCAATACGCAAAGGCACCAACTGCAGTTAAACAGCCCCGCATGGCAAGTTAAAGAGGCTAAAAACCAACATCAACGCTTAAGCCTACAACTTAAAAAAGCGTTTGAACGCGTCTTCCAACAAAAGCGCAAACAACTGCAGCAACAAGTCGCACTGCTTAATAGCGTAAGCCCCCTGCAAACCTTGCAACGCGGTTACGCTGTAGTGCGCAACAACAAAGGCCGCGTGATAAGCAGCACGGCGCAAGCCAAAAGCGGCCAGAGTGTGGCCATCGCCCTAGCCGACGGCAGTTTGAATGCCACTATTAACGACATTACCTAATCGCAATAATCAGTGCTGAAGCAAGTGCTCAGCCATAGCCAACTAGACGAAGCCCAAGCCGCGCATTACACTGCCAGCTTCTTGTCGGGGTGCTGCCTTTAGTTGGGGTCGCTGAGATCAATTGTGAAACCCGCCGAACCTGATCGGGCTTAAACCTGCGTAGGGAACAAGTGCTATGCCAACACCCTCTTCTTTTGCCATTGCTGGCGCCGGCCTTGCTGGTAGCTTACTGGCGTGGCGACTACTCGAAACGGCCAACCGCCCTATTCGCGTCACCCTATTTGAAAAAGGCGATTTATCGCAACCACGCAGCGCCGCCTACACCGCCGCCGCCATGATCTCGCCATTAAGCGAAGTGGTGGTTTCAGAGCGCGCCATTTACGATATGGGCATGCACTCGCTGCAGTTATGGCCAAAATGGTTAAGCACACTCAACCAGCACAGCGCCAAGCCCGTACTCTATAACAATCAAGGCAGCCTTGTGGTCGCCCACCCCAGCGACGAAAGCGAGCTTGAGCAGTTTGCACAAGATTTGCGCTACCACCTTGGCGATAGCAATACCGCACAATGGCTAAACCGCAACGAATTAACTACCTACGAGCCAGACCTAAACCCACACTTTAATCGCGGGCTACTGCTTCCGGACGAAGCCTTTTTGGATAACCGCCAATTACTGCATAACCTACACCAGCGGATTATCGCTTTAGGCGGCAGCATTCAAGACAATACAAGCATTACCTTCACGCCCGAACCACAGCGAGAGGGGAGACCACTAGCAGGCTACGACTGCACCATTGATGCACGCGGCACCGGCGCCAAACAATCGCAAGCCGTACGCGGTGTACGCGGCGAAGTCCTGTGGGTGCAAACGCCAGAAGTAACGCTAAAACACGCCGTACGCCTTATGCACCCGCGCTACAAGCTGTATATAGTGCCCAAACCTAACAATAGCTTTATTGTCGGCGCCACCGAAATTGAAAGCCAAGATAGCTCGCCGGTAAGCGTGCAATCGATGATGGAGCTTTGCAGTGCGCTGTATACCCTAAACCCTGCCTTTGCCGAGGCCCGCATTATTGAACTAGACGCCAACCTGCGCCCCAGCTACATGGATAACATGCCGGCGATCACATGGCATAAAAGCGGCAATAGCGTTAGCATTAACGGCCTCTACCGCCACGGCTATCTATTAGCGCCGCACTTAATCGAAAATTTGTTAGGCCAGCTTAGCTAGGCCAACACCCCAATACCGTTACGATGTAAAAAACTATGACAACCACGATCAATATCAGCATTAATGGCGAGCGCCAAGACACGGCCGAAAATAACCTCGCCAAGCTTATCGCCACTTTAAATACCGGCGACCAATACGCCGTAGCGCGCAATGGCGAATTTGTACCTAAGCGCCTGCATGAGGAAACCGTGCTAGAAGATGGCGACACCCTCGATATTGTAACGCCCGTAGGAGGTGGCTAATGAACGGCCCGCTAACACTTTATGGTAAAAGCTTTGAAAGCCGGTTTTTACTTGGCACTGCCTTGTATAGCTCACCCCAGGTTATGGTCGATTCCGTTAAAGCCTCGGCCTGCAATATTGTGACTTTAGGCTTGCGCCGCCAAAACCCACAAGAAAAAGATGGCAAAGCCATATGGGATGCAATTGCCGATACGGGCTGCACATTACTACCCAACACCGCCGGCTGCAAAAGCGCCAAAGAAGCCATTACTTTAGCCGAAATGTCGCGTGAGATTTTTAATACCGGCTGGATTAAGCTCGAAGTGATTGGCGACGACTACAACCTGCAGCCGTGCCCCTTCGGCTTGGTTGAAGCCGCCGAAGAACTCATAAAACGTGGCTTTCAAGTGCTGCCCTATTGCACCGACGACTTAGTACTGTGCCAGCGTTTATTGGATGTTGGCTGCAAAGTGCTAATGCCGTGGGGCGCACCTATTGGAACAGGCCAAGGGCTACTTAACCGCTACAATTTACGCACCCTGCGCGAGCGCTTACCCAGCACACCGCTAATTGTTGATGCCGGCCTAGGTGCACCCTCGCAAGCCTGCGAGGCGATGGAAATGGGATTTGATGGCGTACTGCTAAATACCGCCGTAGCCAAAGCCCAGCAACCGCCCTTAATGGCCAAAGCGTTTGCCCAGGCCATTGAATCTGGCCGCGCGGCATACGAAGGGGGGTTAATGGTAAAACGCCAAACCGCCAGCCCAAGCACCCCTACTATAGGCCAGCCGTTCTGGCATCAACCTAAGTAATAGAGACCAACCGCTTTGGCGCCAACATTAGCAATATAGGCAAAGCTTTAGCTTGGCACTAACGCGCAGAAAACTGAACCTTCTGCGCGCCTTCGGCCGATACCTCTAATACATTAGAGGTGGCACAGTTATTTTGATTAATCGCACTGTGGCAATACTGCGAAGCAAGCTTGCCGTCACGATCAAAATGCATTTCAGATAACATGACCGGCTCGTTGTTATCATTAATGAAGCTTTGGTTTACCTGCTCGGTAATTTTGGTGCGCCACACCACTTTAGAGTGTATGCAAGGCTGCTGGCCCTGGCTTAAATCAATATCGCGGTTAACGATGCGCACCTGCAAATCACTCGATGCAATACATACCACCGCCACCGGCGCCTGCAGCACATCCTCTACTTCCATCGAATGCATAGCATGAGAACGCGCCAAACCAATAGCATGCTGCAATACCGATTCCGTATCGCTAACTTTGGCGCTATTAATCCAAGCTCGGGTAAAAGGCGCGCTCATAATGAACAGCAACGCCAGCAAGGTAAGCGTTACCACCAGTTCAACCAATGTAAACCCTTGCTTGCGGCGCAGTATGTCCATGCTTCCCCCGTTCGGTGCGTATTATTGTAATAATGCCTTTAGTATTACTGCAGCAGTAAATTATCGCACTTAAGAAGGCCAATAAATACAACAAAAGCCACACTTTAGAACCAGACAGAGGTTAAAGTTTGAACGAATCGCCATTTTTAACGCTTAAAAAATCACTTTGTATAGCCCTTATGAGCGAACACTTGGTGTGGGTAGTGCGTCGTAGTTATTGCGGCGGATAACTTCCATGCAGGCATTGGCCTCCTCTCTAGGGAAGCCCAATGCGCACAAAACATGGCCACTGAGCTGCAAGCTGGCTTCAAGTGTTTCAGGTACTACCGTCGTTGCCCCAGAGGCTACCAGCGCGTGGGAGTGGGAGTGGTCCCTGGCGCGAACCAAAATCGGCAAATTGGGCCAACGCTGGCGAATTTGAACAACAACAGCCTCTGTTTGTGCCGCATCATCCGTAGTCATCAACAGTGCCGAGGCCGTATCAGCGCCGGCGCGCTCAAGCACGTCCATTTTATTGCCGTCACCAAAAAATACCGGCTCGCCTTTTTCGCGCAATGTTTGCACGCGCTTTGTATCAGCATCAAACCCCACATAAGGAATACTTTGCTGCGCCAATACAGAGGCAACAGACTGCCCGACCCTTCCAAAGCCAATAATCACCACGTGGTCGTGCAGCCCTTCGGCATCTTCTGGCTTAAGCGTTACCGAGGGGGGCTCTTTTAGCATGGCTAGCTCGACCCGTTTACCCAACCACGCCAACAATGGTGTTAAAGCCATTGATAGGCCGGCTACAACCACCATAAATTGTGCTGTCTCGTTGGGTAAAATGCTGTAGGTCAGTGTTGCCTGCCCAATAACCACAAAGGCAAACTCGCCGGCCTCCGACAATAACAGGCCGGTGCGCAAACTTGCGCCCCAGGTGGGCAAAAAGCAGCGGGCGATGAGCGTGGTGATTACTGTTTTAAGGCCTATTAGCCCGAACACCGATAACAGCACCCAAATACCGCGCTCGAAGGCCAAAACAAAATCGATGCTCATGCCAACACTCATAAAAAATAAGCCCAGCAGCAGCCCTTTGAAAGGCTCAATTTCACTTTCAATTTGATGTCTAAATTCCGTTTCTGCGAGCAATAAGCCCGCAAGAAATGCCCCCAACGCCATCGACAAGCCAGCCATACCGGTTGCAACAGAAGTTGCCAATACCGATAACAAAATCATGGCGGTAAACACATCTACACTGCGCGTAGTGGCGACTACACGAAACAAGTAACGCAGCACATAGCGGCCCAACACCACAATTAATACAACAACAATTATGGCCTTAGCCAATGCACCACCCACGCTAACCCAAAGGCTGCCGCCAGAGTTATCGCCAAAAACCCCCACTAGAATCAGAATGGGCACCACCGCCAAATCTTGTAGCAATAGCACCGCAAAAGAGGCGCGGCCATGCACTGCTGCATTTTCGCCACGCTCGGCCAGCAACTGCATCACCATGGCAGTACTAGAAAGGGCCAAACACAGCCCAATAATAATCGAAGCATTAACTTCGTTGCCCCATAACCATGCGGCAAACGCAATAACCGTACTGCAGATGATCACCTGCAAAGTGCCTAAGCCAAAAATTAATCGGCTAAAGGCCCGTAAACGCTCGAAGGAAAGCTCTAAGCCAATGGTAAATAACAGGAAGATAACGCCCAATTCGGCAACATGCTGCACCCCAGCTACATCGCGCTCCAGCCCCAATGCATAAGGCCCAATAACAGCCCCCACGGCCAAATAGCCCAGTACAGGGCTTATTTTTATGCGCTTAAGTAGCGGTACTAAAATAACCACCGCCACCAAAAAGGCGACTACCTCTAATACATAGGGTACGGCAACAATCGGGTGAGCTTGTGCACTCATAATGATAGAGGTCCTTAACTTAGGTTGTTATATCGGCGGCAGATGCGAATGATTAAACGGGATAATCAGTTGCTCTTATTGTAGGACATGCACTTTACGTGCAAACAGAGCCAGATCAAATACAACTTTGCAATACTGGAAATTTCCGCTGCTGTAGAGTTTCCGCTACAATGCGCCCTTTTTTCAGCTGGTGAGCGTTATGAACCTAACATCTTTGACCGCAGTGTCTCCTATCGACGGCCGTTATGGCAGCAAAACCGAAAGCCTACGCGGCATTTTTAGTGAATTCGGCCTTATTCGTGCCCGCGTAGAAGTCGAAGTTCGCTGGTTGCAACAACTTGCCGCCCACCCCGCCATTACCGAAGTGCCAGCTTTTAGCGCCGAGGCCAATGCTATTCTCGATGGCATTGTCGCCAACTTTAGCGAAGCCGATGCACAAGCCATAAAAGAAGAAGAGCGCGTAACCAACCACGATGTGAAAGCCGTTGAATACTTCATTAAAAAACGCATTGCCGATAATGCCGAGCTAAACGCAGTAACAGAGTTTGTCCATTTTGCCTGCACCAGCGAAGACATTAACAATTTGTCCCACGGGTTAATGCTAAAAAGTGGCCGCGACACCGTATTACTGCCGCAAATGCAGCGCATTGTTGATGCCATTGCCGACTGCGCAGCACAATATGCCAGCACACCGATGCTAAGCCGTACCCACGGCCAAACAGCTTCGCCTAGCACCATGGGTAAAGAATTTGCCAACGTAGCCATTCGTTTACAGCGCCAAATTCAACAGGTCAGCAAGGTGGCCATCCTCGGTAAAATTAACGGCGCGGTAGGCAACTACAATGCCCACATTAGCGCTTATGCCGATGTTGACTGGCAACAAAATGCCGAAGCTTTTGTTAGCTCGCTAGGTTTAACCTTCAACCCGTACACTACACAAATCGAGCCACACGATTACATTGCCGAACTGTTCGATGGCATCGCGCGTTTTAACACTATTCTTATCGACTTTAACCGCGATGTTTGGGGTTATATCTCGATGGGCTTTTTCAAGCAAAAAACCATCGCCGGCGAAGTAGGCTCTTCTACAATGCCGCATAAAGTTAACCCCATTGATTTCGAAAATTCTGAAGGCAACCTTGGTCTAGCCAATGCCGTTTATGGCCACCTAGCCGCTAAGCTACCTATCTCCCGCTGGCAGCGCGATTTAACCGACTCTACCGTATTGCGCAACATGGGCGTTGGTTTTGGCTACAGCAATATTGCCTACGAAGCAGCGCTTAAAGGCATTGGCAAACTGCAAATTAACGAAGAACGTTTAGCGCAAGACTTAGACAACGCCTGGGAAGTATTGGCCGAGCCCATTCAAACCGTAATGCGCCGCTACGGTATTGAAAAGCCCTACGAAAAACTAAAAGCATTAACCCGCGGCAATGTTATTGACCAAGCCACTATTAAGACCTTTGTCGATGGCTTAGATATGCCGGAGCAAGCCAAAACCGAGCTACAAGCGCTAACGCCCGCCAATTACATTGGTAACGCCATCGCCCAAACGCAAGATTTGCCTGCCCAGCTTGCAAAGCTAAAAGCATAAAATGACTGCGCCCCCGCTCAATCATTTAGGTGCGATGCCCGTTAGCGAATTTCTGCGCGATTACTGGCAACAAAAGCCACTTTTTATTCCCAATGCCATACCGGGATGGGAAGCGCCACTGGACGGCAATGACTTAGCGGGGTTGGCACTTGAGCACAGCGTTGAATCGCGACTGATTATTGAAAAAACGTCGAAAGACCCTTTGTGCAGCCAATGGGCTATGGAGCACGGCCCATTGGCCGAAGAGCGGTTTGATACGTTGCCAAGCAGCCATTTTACACTGCTGATTCAAGCACTAGACCAAATATGCCCAGAGCTACACCAACTACTAAACCAATTTCGGTTTATTCCCAACTGGCGCATAGATGACATTATGGCCAGCGTTGCGCCAACCGGCGGTAGCGTTGGCCCACATTTCGATTATTACGATGTATTTTTGTTACAAGCCACCGGCACTCGGCGCTGGCAATTAGGGCAGCAATGCTCGTCGGCATCGCCGTTAGTGCCAGATTGCCCACTTAAAATACTCACAGCGTTCGAAAGCCAAGCCGAATACATCGCCACGCCTGGCGACCTGCTGTACATTCCGGCCAATATGGCGCACTGGGGTGTTGCCCAAAGCGACGACTGCACGACCTACTCCATTGGCTTTCGCTCTCCAAGCTATAGCGATATTTTGCTCGACTTAAGCCAAGATATCGCCAGTACACTAAGCCCAGATACTCGCTACCGCGACCCCGCGCTGAACCCGTTTGGCAGCCAAGATTGCGGCGAAATAAGCCCTGCTGTGGCCCAAACCATTGCCGAACACTGCCAGAGCTACTTTACACCAGAGCGCGTTGCCGCCTGGCTGGGCAAAAGCTTGACTGAAAGCAAGCGTTGCGCGCCGGACGTTACAACCGCTGAGTTTGATACTGATGGCTTAATTCTCGCCGCAGATGTAAGAGCGGCCTATACTCAAAATAAGCAAGGTCACTCGAGCGAGCCTTTGACAAGCCAGAATGTGCACGGCAACACAAATGCAAACGCAAAGTGTGCTACCGTTTTCATTAATGGCGACCAATGGCAGACCAGTTTGTCTCTCGCCCGCGCGTTATGTAACTATACTATTATTCAGCCCGAGCATTATTGCAGCGAAGACCAAGCCATCATTGAGCAGTGGATTGACCATGAATACCTTAACTTGCCAGACGCCGCCCACGCTAGTACCCATTGTTAAGGTACGCCAAGTGCGCTGGCCCGCACAGGCCTCAGAGCTAGAAAGTATTCGCGAGCAAGTCTTTATCAAAGAGCAAAACGTACCGCCGCACCTCGAATGGGACGGCCTAGAGCAAGATTCCCAGCATTTTATTGCCTACCATAACGGCACGCCGGTGGGCACTGCCCGCCTAGTAAAGCACCATAAACTAACCCGCATGGCCGTACTTAAAAATTACCGCAACCAAGGCGTGGGCGCAGCATTGCTTAAATCGGTGTGCCGCTCGGCCCTGCATGCCGGTATGGACGAGCTAATCGCCGATGCTCAGCTAGATGCCCTAGGCTTTTACCTGCAACACAACTTCAAAGTGACCGGTACCAGCTTTTACGATGCCGGCATTTTGCATAAACCTATTAGCAAAGCACTTAACTCCACGCCATAGGTACTCTTTTGGTAACCATGGACGACAGCCAAAATACAACCGGCATTTATCGCTTCGACAGCGTGGATACCGCCAAGCAATACTTAACCGCCTGCACTGGCCTTGCCATTCGGCACATTGATATATTCTCGAACCAACTCGACGGCCACCTATTTAATCAACCCGAGTTTATCGCAAACGTGTCGTCACTTGCCCGCAGCTCTCGCCAAAGCCGCATTCGGGTATTGGTGCAAAACAGCCAGCCCTTATACGGCTGCAATCACGACCTAATCACCCTTATTCAACGCCTACCCTCGGCCGCAAAACTCAAAGTCTTAAACAAAGACCAGCAAAGGGTTGAAACCGGCTTTTGCATTAGCGATAAAAAAGCGATGGTATTTTTTAATAACGAAGAAAGCGCGGTTGGGTTTTATTGCGAACAGGCGCGCGCCGAAGCAAGGCACGCGCTGGAAGCCTTTGACAATTTATGGGAAAGCCAAAGCGATATAGACCCCGAATTTAAAACGTTCACCCTGTAAGTTTTTTGCCGAAACACAGCCCAAGTGTTTTTTGATTTGCATCATCAAAAGCGCTTTTCGCCACAGCTTTACCCACAACGCGCGATGCTTTTTACCGCCATCGTGCTAGCCTTTAACCACTCGCATTTACAGCCTTACTGAGCCGCCACAAAAATGGGCTGCCCAAAGTTTAATCAAGCACGCCTAACCGCTAACAACTAGACTCAGTAAGCTGTTAACACATACATCACCACCGGAGCAAACCATGAGCTTATTTGAACGCATTGGCGGCGCGCCCGCCGTAGACGCCGCTGTCGACATCTTTTATCGCAAGGTATTAACCGACGACCGCATTAGCCATTTTTTCGATAGCGTTGATATGGACGCTCAAATCGCCAAACAAAAAGCGTTTTTGACCATGGCCTTTGGCGGGCCTAACAACTATTCCGGCAAAGACATGCGCGAAGCACACAAACACATGAACCTCACCGAGGAACACTTCAACGCTGTTGTCGAAAACCTAGCAGCCACCCTTACCGAGCTGGGTGTAAAAGAAGACGATATTAATGAAATCGCCGGCATCGCGATTAGCGTAAAAGATGACATTTTAAATAAATAACAACACTGACAACGCCTGACTCTCAGGCGTTGTCAGTTTAAACTTCGACGCACCCTGTGAATACGCCATGACTGTTATCCTCTACCAACCGAATAGCGAGCAATCGCACTCCGTAATATTAAAAGGCGACGAAACGGTATTAGAGGCGCTAGAAGGCGCAGGCTTAGATATTCCCAATGCCTGCAGAGCAGGAGCCTGCCAAGCCTGCAAACTACAAGCAACGCAAGGGCAAGTGCCTGCAATAGCACAACAAGGCTTAACCAATGCCGAAAAAACATTAGGCTATTTTTTAAGCTGCCAATGCCGGCCCAATGAAGATTTGATACTAACCCAACCAGAAGCACAAAAGCGTGCCGCCGTAACGGTGTTGGCCTTAAAAAAGTTTAGCCCCCAAATACTGCAGCTACGGCTGAGTGCAGCATTCCCTTTTGTGGCAGGACAATTCTTTACCCTTTGGCACCAAGGTAATATTGCCCGCAGCTATTCTATTGCCAGTACAGCCGATGAGGGCTTTATTGAATGCCACATAAAAAAGGTGCCCGGCGGCCTATTCAGCCAATACGCGTTTGAGCACCTTAAAGTGGATGACACACTGGAAATACAAGGCCCTACCGGCAGCTGCATATATGCCCCCAAAGATGCCACGCAACCTTTGTTGCTAGCTGGCCTTAGCACGGGTTTGGCGCCTCTTTTTGGCATACTTAAACAGGCTATACAGCAACAGCATTGCGGGCCGATTCACTTAATTTGTGCAGCCAAAAACGTGCAAGGTATTTATTTAGCCGCCGAGCTCAAACAACTAGAGGCCGCCCACACCAATTTGCGCGTAGATTTTGTTGTGCAAGACGGCCCCACCGAAGGGTACACCCAGGCCAGTGTTTACGATTTTTGCAAACAAGCACACCCAAGCACTAAGGGCTACAGCGTTTATTTGTGTGGTGCACAAAGTTTTGTGACGAAATTGAAAAAACAGTGCTTCTTAGCAGGGGCTAACATGGCCGAAATACATGCCGATGCATTTTTAGCCTGCAGCTAAAACGTTATTGCCACTAGCGTTTAGCCGCACCAGACATGGCCTGCAAACAATACTGCGCTTGTGCAGCAAAGTGTAAAAAGCTATCGGCATGGTTCTGCGTGATTAAACCGCCAAAGTCTGCCCGATCTGCGTAAATCAAGCCCGGCTTTTTGCCGTTAACCTCTAGCACATAAATCAAACAATCAACGCCGCCGAGCACTTTGGCTGTTTCTTTTTGGCCCACTGATTTATTTTGCTTAAAAAAGGCATCGTTAACCCAAAGTAAGCCACCCTTTTCTACGGCCTCTACAAATACGTTATCGGCATAGGGGCCAACATCAAAGTTAAACGTTTCTCGCCAATTTTCAGCACCGTACCCTAAGCTATATTTGGCTGTCACCCGAAAATCTTTGATAAAGCCCACAGCCACCCGCTCCATACCAACGCCACGGTGAATACCTTCGATAACCATTTGAAAAATTGTATTCACATTGTGCTTTTGCGCTGCGGTACTCGCTAGCTCGCGCAAAATATTTAGCTGCAACTGAGGGTCGCTTTTCATAATGCGGCTAATTTTAACCGCCGCAGGCTCTGGCCGCTTAAAGGTTTGGTGTCGGCTAGGGATCATATGGCAAACATCGCTGGCCCCATATTGCCGCGCAACATCGAGCGCCAATTCGGCTTGCTCCTGACAGTTCGCCAAGCATTCGTCGGGCTCTAGGTAGGTATAACGCGAAACCTCTTCGAGCAGCTTTTTCATGCCTGGCGAATCCCACCCTTTTAACGCAGCGCGACTGATTTTTTCCCCTAGAATAACCGCCTGCGCTTTTGCCGATGGCTCTTTGCCTGGCACCAGAGCTTCTTCTAGCGTCGCGCCTAGCTTCCACTGGCGCGCCAAACCTTTGGTGATTTTGTTAAAGCTCGTTCCTAGCACCTCTTGTGCGGCTTCTGTTCTAGCCTTGGTGCTATCTGTAACGAGCGCATCATTTTTACTGGTAACATCGGTCGAGGACCAGTACGCCATTTCACCGAGGTTATAAAGCAGCGCTGCAATAAAAACCTCTTCGGCGGCCTCCTCATCTTGCGCCGCCATCAAGGCCCGCGCTTGTGTAGCGGCATGAAAGCCTTGCGCCACCAGTTCCAGCATTCGCTCTTTAGCGCCATTTTTTAACAGCGAATCAATCAACATTAAAGAGATACAAATGGCCCGCATACCCTTCAGGCCGATAATGACAATGGCGCGGCTAACGGTATTAACGCGCCCCTTAGAGCCGCTGTATTGCACACTGTTAGCAATGCGTAGCACGTGTGATGTGAGATTTGGGTCGCGCAGGATCAACTCGGCTAGATGGTTAAGGTGTGCATCATCATTTTCAGATAGCTTATTCAGCTCGGCAATTACCGTCCCTGCCACAGGCATGTTCTGACGCATTAAGCGGCGCACCCAATAATCGGTGCCTTTACCTTCCTTTTCGAACTTAAACGGTTGCAGCATGTTTAACCCTACTTTTCAGCCGTACAGCCAATACCTTAGAAGCTTCGTCGAACTCAATCCTGTATGCTTGGTCTATAGTTGACTTGCGCGCCAACGACAAGATATTGTCGAATACAGGCCCGCTAGCGTCGCCTATACTCAGAAGCCATAAAAACAATTGATTACCTATTTAAAAAGTAGCATCAAATTGGTAACTTGTGCCCACTTGTCTTATAGAAGGTTGAAAAACGTGCCCATTCGAACTTTGTTTGTTTTTTGCGCAACTATTATCCTCTCATCAGCTTGCTTTGCTGAGACTATTATTAAGTCGCATGCACTCACCAAGTACGGCACTCCTAAGTACCCTAAAGACTTCACGCGGTTTGAATACACCTCAGAAAACGCGGTAAAGGGTGGCGAGGTTAGGATTTCAGAGTTTGGCAGCTACGATAGCCTGAACTACTTCATACAAAAGGGCGTTGCAGAGCGAAACTGCACTCTGATGTACGACTCATTAATGGTCAGCTCCGCCGATGAACCCAACACCATGTACGGCCTAATCGCCGAAAGCATTGAATACCCTAAAAGTAAACAGTGGATAATCTTTAACCTTAACCCAAAAGCAAAATTTTCCGACGGTAAAGCTGTGACCGCGGAAGACATAAAATTCACATTTGAGACGCTAATTGAACACGGCGACCCAGTGTACAAAATGTATTTCGCTGATGTTGGGAAAGTAGAAATCTTATCACCCCATAGAATAAAATTTGATATCACTAACCCTGAAAATAAGGACTTATTAAACGCATTGGCAGGATTGCCTGCATTCCCCAAACACTTCTGGAAGGGTAAAGAATTCGCCAAAAGTGGGTTAAGTATTCCTATGGGAAGCAGTGCTTACAAAATTGAAAGATTTGATGCTGGAAGATCTATCACATACGTTAGAGATAAAAACTATTGGGCTAAAGATCTAAACGTCAACAATGGCATGTACAACTTCGATAAAATTTACGTTGAGTACTATCGAGACCAGGACGTGGATTTCGAAGCATTCAAAGCAGGCTCTTACGACTACCTTTACGAAGCAACATCAAAAACATGGGCAACAGGCTATGATATAGAACCTGTACACAAAGGAAAAATAAAGCGCCTCGAGTACGAAGATGAAATGGCTCAAGGCGTAAGCGGCATATTCTTCAACTTGCGAAAGCCTATGTTAAAAAATCGTACTTTGCGCCAAGCCATGAGCCTTGCCTTCGACTTTGAGTGGACCAAAAAGAATATCTTTTATGGGTCCTACAGCAGAACAAACAGTTTTTATGAAAACACAAAATATGCTGCGCAGGGAACGCCTAGCAAAGAAGAGCTTGCACTATTATCACCCTTCCGAGATCAACTACCTCCCGCAGTTTTTGGCCCAGCCTATCGCGCAACCGAAACCGATGGTAGCGGTAATAACCGCAAACAACTTAGAGAAGCCAAAAAAATCCTTGATGAAGCCGGCTACAACATCATCAATGGCAAACTCATTGATCCCGCATCAAATAAGCCAGTCGAGATGGAAATTATCATTAGACAGGCTGGACTAGAGAAAGTACTAAACCCTTGGATTGCCAACTTAAAGAAAATAGGCATCATTGTTAAACTTCGAATAATGGATTTAGCACAATGGAGTAATCTTCTCGAGGTTTATGACTACGATATAGTTTGGCTAGGTTTTCGAGGCGTAGACATCCCCAGTAATGAGCAAGCATTGCTATGGGGTAGCGAGAACGCAGACGTTGAGGGTGGCGCAAACTATATGGGTATTAAAAATCCCGCCATTGACAGCATAATTAAAAAACTAATTGCAGCCACTAATGATGAAGAGCGAATAGCAGCCGCGCGCGCACTCGATAGAATATTAACCCACTCACACTATATCGTTCCTCTTTACCATTCAAAAACCAATCGCCTCGCATTTTGGGACAAATTTTCATACCCTGAAAAGCGTACTACTTATGATTTCCGCCATGAGATTGGATTTTACACATGGTGGTACGATGAAGAAAAAGCCAAGAAGCTAAAGCAAACAAAATAGTCGAATGTCCAACTACATACTCAGAAGGCTATTACTCATTATCCCAACGTTGGCAGGGATAATGCTGATTAATTTTATTATTGTTCAATTCGCACCCGGTGGGCCAATTGATCAAGCCGTTGCTAGTTTAAAGCAAGGAGCGGCAATGCATGATCAAAGCCTAATAGGCGGGAGCCTAGATGGTGCCGCTGCTTCTGGTGATCCTTCCATGCAGCGCGGGATTCCACCAGAAATAATGGCACAAATAAAAGCGCAATATGGATTTGACAAACCACCGATTGAGCGTTTTTTCATTATGATAAAAAGCTACGCTCTATTTGATTTTGGAGATAGCTTTTACCGCGACAGCTCCGTTATAGACTTGCTCATAGACAAAATGCCCGTCTCCATATCCTTAGGGCTATGGAGCACATTGCTTATCTACTTAATATCCATCCCACTTGGCATCAAAAAGGCACTTCGCCACAATAGTTCTTTTGATATATGGACTAGCTCCGTCTTTATTGTAGGCTATGCCGTGCCGGGTTTTTTGTTTGCAATGATTTTAGTCGTTGTATTTGCCGGCGGCAGTTATTTGGATTGGTTTCCGCTACGCGGATTAACATCAGACAACTTTGCCGAGCTAACACTCGCCGGTAAAATAGCCGACTATTTCTGGCACTTGGCGTTACCCCTTACGGCCTATACGATTGGCGGGTTTGCTACCTTAACACTGTTAACCAAAAATTCCTTTTTGGATGAAATCAACAAACAATACGTTACTACTGCCATTGCCAAAGGCTTAGACGACAAACAAGTGTTGTACGGCCACGTATTTCGCAATGCCATGCTCATTATAATTGCGGGTTTCCCATCCGCGTTTGTCAGTATGTTTTTTACAGGGTCACTTCTGATTGAAGTTATTTTTTCTTTAGACGGCATTGGCCTACTCACCTACGAGGCGATTGTTAATCGCGATTATCCGATTGTTTTTTCAACGCTGTACATTTTTACCCTGCTAAGCCTACTCCTTAAATTATTATCTGATTTGGTATACCACTGGGTAGACCCTCGTATTACTTTTGAAGGGGGGCGCTAATGGGCACATTAAGGCAAAAACTTAGCCCCCTCGCACAGCGAAGGTTGGATGTTTTTTGGGGGAACCGCCGCGCCAAGTGGAGCTTGTGGATTTTTAGCGTTTTATTTTTTATCTCAATGTTTGCCAATGTTATTGCTAACGACAAACCTCTGATAGCCAACCAGAATGGCAATTGGTATTTCCCTGTTTTTAAAACCTACCCAGAAACACAATTCGGCGGCGACTTTGAAACCGAGGCTGACTATACCGACCCCTATGTTATAGAGCTGATCGAAAGCGACGGCTGGCTCTTATGGCCCCCTATCCCCTACAACTATAAAACGCATATTAGTAATTTAGATAAACCTGCACCCTCGCCACCAACAGCAAAAAATTGGTTAGGCACAGATGATCAAGCAAGGGATGTGTTAGCACGCTGTATTTATGGCTTTAGAGTATCCATATTATTTGCATTAGGCCTAACCATTGGCAGCAGTATTATCGGAATTTTTATCGGCGCTATCCAAGGCTACTTTGGCGGCAAAATAGATTTAATAGGCCAGCGTTTTCTCGAAATTTGGTCCGGCTTACCCGAGCTTTATCTACTCATTATTATTTCAAGCATGATTACCCCTAACGCTTGGTGGCTACTGTTAATTATGTTGTTTTTTAGCTGGACGCGTTTAGTCGACCTTGTGCGCGCCGAATGCCTTCGTGTACGCAACTTTGAATACGTTAAAGCCGCCAAAGCATTAGGCGTTAGCGATGGTAAAATCATCATTCGTCACGTACTGCCTAACGCCATGGTCGCCACCATGACCTACATGCCTTTTATTTTAGCTGGCGCCGTCTCCACATTAACCGCTTTAGATTTTTTAGGTTTTGGATTGCCGCCGGGCTCTGCCTCGCTTGGCGAGCTAGTTATGCAGGGTAAAAATAACTTACATGCGCCCTGGCTGGGGCTAACTGCATTTTGTGTTTTGTCTTTAATGCTAACGCTCATGGTATTTATTGGCGAAGGCGTACGCGATGCTTTCGACCCTCGCCTTAAGGTTTAACTATGTCTACGCTACCACTACTGAGCATTCGCCATTTAGATGTTGCTTTTAACCAGCAAGGGCAACATTCGCTGGTTGCCGAGGACATCAACCTAGAGCTTTATGCGGGCAAAACACTCGCCATTGTTGGTGAGAGCGGATCTGGCAAAAGCGTAACGGCCATGTCCATACTGCGCTTACTGCCCTACCCTCAAGCTTCGCACCCGCGCGGTGAAATCTTATTTGCCAGCAACAACTTACTTACATTACCCGAAGCACAGTTACGGAAAGTTCGCGGCAATGATATCGGCATGATTTTTCAAGAGCCAATGACCGCGCTCAACCCACTCCACACTGTTGAAAAACAAATTGGTGAAGTACTACGTATACACCAAGGTTTAACCAGCCACGACGCGCGTAAAGTAATCATTGAGTGGCTCGGTAAAGTTGGCATCGCACAGCCTGAAAGCCGGCTAAAAAGCTACCCGCATGAATTATCGGGCGGCCAAAGGCAGCGCGTTATGATTGCCATGGCGCTGGCTAACAACCCTAAAATACTCATTGCTGACGAACCCACAACCGCCCTTGATGTTACCGTGCAAAAGCAAATACTCGATCTGATCGAGACACTTAAGCAAGAGTCACAAATTGCTGTCATGTTGATCAGCCACGATTTGGGCGTGGTGAAGCGTTACAGCGATGAAATCGCCGTTATGCAAAAAGGTAAAATCGTCGAGCGCGCAACCCCAACCGCCCTATTTAGCACACCACAACACCCTTATACCCAAGCGCTAATTTCAGCCGACCCCAAGGGTAGCCCGCTCAAAAACACACAAAACAACAGTAATTGCTTAAGCGCTAAAAACGTTAGCGTTAAATTCCCACTGAACAAGCCATTATTTCGAAAGCCCACACAATGGCTTTTGGCCGTAAACAACATATCCATTGAAATTAAAAAAGGTGAAACGCTCGGTATTATTGGCGAAAGCGGCTCGGGAAAATCAACTTTAGCCATGGCACTTTTAAGGCTACAAAAAAGCGAAGGTGAAATCATCTTCGAAAACACATCGATAAGCTCTTTATCGAGCGCAAAAATGCAGCCGTTCCGCCAAGCTTTGCAGGTTGTATTTCAAGACCCGTTTGCCAGCCTTAGCCCACGCATGACCATCGCGCAGATTATCGCCGAGGGGTTAGTCGTCTTTAAGAATCGCTTAGAAGGAAGTATTGACGATACGGTTGATCGCGCCTTGCACGAAGTTGGCTTAGAACCCGACATAAAGCATCGCTACCCACATGAGTTTTCTGGTGGACAACGCCAGCGAATTGCCATAGCCCGCGCACTAGTACTGAAACCTCGATTAATAGTTTTAGACGAACCAACCTCCGCACTTGATCGAGCTGTGCAAGCGCAGGTTATAGACCTTCTAAGATCCTTACAGGAAAAATACGGGCTTAGTTATTTATTTATTAGCCACGACTTAAAAGTAGTAAAGGCCTTAAGCCACGACATTATTGTTATGAAAGAGGGGCAAATAGTAGAGCAAGGCCCCGCCAACGATATATTAGCAACGCCCAGCCACCCCTATACAAAAGCGCTACTAGAAGCAGCGCTAAACTAAAGGGCATCTCTAAAAATGCACTTTTTCCGCAATAGCGGCTTACAGGTTTTTGCTCCTGCAAAACCTGTATTCAGCCCATCCATGGACATTAGCTCCGTCCTCGAGTCCTCATTTACACCAAGTAAACTGCGGCTCTCCGGGCGGTGCTTCCTTGCTATCACACAAAAATTACTATTTTTAGAGGTGCCCTAAAGAGCATTTACTAATTCGAAGGCACAAAATAAAAGCTACCGCCCTCGTGGCCTGCTTCCCTTACCGGTTTCATCTCTGGCTTTTGTCGCATAGCTAAGGAGTCGGCCCGCTTAGAAACATTCACCGACAGCAGCGAAAACAATTGGCTATCGCGCAGTGTTTGATCATTTTTTTCGAGAGCGTCAATAAGCGCGCCGGCAAATACTGAATGATTCTTGCCATTGCCATCCAATACGGGGCGCTCACCACCCGAGGAAATAACAACCCGCGAGCGACGCTCCAAGCCAGCCTCAATAGCACTACGAGACATACTGGCATCGCTTAAACCAAATAAATAGGGACTTTTATCTTCGCCCAAGTAGCCCGCAAAACAAGAGTCAGATATCACCAGTACAGAGCGTGCTTTTAAGCGATCAAGGTGATCACTAATAACCGCATTATTGATCCAGTGGCTAATATTGTTTGCCTGAGCATCCACTGGCAACCAGTAACCACGCTCTTTTTTACTAATGCCCGCCGTTGACAGCTCGCCATGGCCTGCATAAAAAATCAGTAGGTTATCGTTTTCAGTCAACTCGGTAAAAAGTTGATTAATCGCCATAAGCACGTCTTTTTCGGAGCCATTGGAAATTAACTGCGTCGTAAAACCATAACGATCTTCCAAAACGGCTTTTAACCGCTCGGCATCGCGCAAAGGCGAGCGCAAATCGTCCAAGAACTCGTAATCTTCGTTACCAATGATTAGCGCAAAGTAACGGCCAAAATTAATATCTTTAGCGACGCGCTCTGCGCCTAGGTCAAATGTCGAAGGTGTTAGCAATTCGTTCTGAGTAAACTTTCGATAGGCAAGACTCATTGAGTCCAACTGCCCTTGCAACCGGGAACGCTCAGAAACAGAGCGCTCGTATAAAGCTCGAAGGGCATTAACATGCTCATCCGCTTCGGCATGGGCCACACGCTTTTTCTCTTGCTGCTCAAGGGCTAACAATTCCGACCCCAGCTCTTGCGCCTTTTTCTCGGAAACAGCCAAAGCCGCTTCAAGAGTCAGCTTTTCCGCTTCCATAGAACGCTTCGCTTCTGTGCTAAGCAGCACGGCGTCTTCACTAACACCAGAGGCCAGCCGGTAATACTCTAAAGCCGTTGCCAAATTGCGCTCGACCCCTTGCCCTTTCTCATACAATAAACCTAAGTTAATTTGAGCACGGGCATAACTTTGCTCGGCCGACTTTTCATACCAATAAGCGGCTTGTTGAAAATCGGATTCAATGCCTAGACCTTTCTCGTAAATCTCGCCGACATAATTTTGCGCCTTGGCATCGCCCGCGCTGGCCATGGGTAACCAAGCTGCTAAAGCGCTTTTATAATCCGCCCTATCGTAAGCGACATATTCGCCACCGCGAATTTCACAATCGTGCGCGGTGGTTTTAATTGCCCGCCGCGCACTAATGTAACGCGCCTGACCTAGCTTTCGTATTTGGCCGGGCAATAGGCAATCAATAACGGCTAGATCATCTTGATGCACAACATCGGCATGGTCATTATCTTGGCTAACGCTATTATCACCAGCACAAGCAGATAGTAATAAGCCTGCAGCAACTAAACATTGGGGGGCGATCCAGCGTTTTGTATTTTTACTCAAAGAAAACAATGAATACTCCTAGGGCAGCTGCTCAATGCGCTGCTTTAAGTCCGCTATAGCTTGGCGAACACGGTGAGGACGGCGAACAAATTCAGCTTCGGCAAAAAACTCGAGCGCCGCTAAATATTCGCGCATTTTAAATTCTGACAACGAGCGTTGCTCGGTTCTTTCAATAAGTGCAGACACTACACGATTAATACGTTCAGCAACAATATTTTGAACAATTGATAACTGTTCTTTATCTTGCCCTACAGGTGTTGTTTGCGCATCAAACCACGCTTGCGAATAAAAACGATGGGCTAAATCTAGATCGTCCGAGCGCAACGAGCGATCGCCCTCGCGAACTAATTGCGCGATAGGCGCTAGTGTTTTCGGCAAGGAGTCTAAGGATGGCACACGGCTTTCAATATAATTTTGCAAACCGACCCAACTAACCAACGTGATGGCTACCGCTGCAACTAAAGTCATTGCCATTTTTTTATGGCTGCGCGGCTTAATCGCATCAATAAACTCGCCAGCATTATTAAAGCCATTGCCATTATCAAAACGTAATGCTTTGCGCAAAGCACGCATATGGCGATGATTAAGCCCTAAAATATTATCCACTCGGGCACCCAAACGCTGAGCATCCAATGCCGATAGGGGAATCCCCTGGGCAGTGGTATAAGGATGGCGCCCGGTAAGCAGCTGGTAAGCGACGCAAGCCAATGCGTAAATATCATCTTTTTCTGTAGTAGCTTGCCCTTTTAAGCTAGCGACAGTTGCATAATTTGGCGTTAAAGCAAAAGCCGTTAAATCCTCGCTCGCCGACGGCTCCTGAACTTGGTTGACGGCTCGAGCAATACCAAAGTCTAGGATTTTTACATTACCATCAGTTTGTAAAAATACATTTGCGGGTTTTATATCTGCATGAACAAAACCCTTTTGGTGAGCATAAGCTAAACCGCGAGCGGCCAACTCAATAACTCGCATCGCTTTGCTGTGAGGCATACTGCCGTGATCAGCCAAATAATCTTTTATTGTTTGGCCTTCCAAGTACTCCATTGAAATAAATGCAGTATCGCCACAACGGTCAAAATCAAACACCGTCACAATATTAGGGTGTGATAACGCTTGCGCTTTTTTAGCTTCGCGCTGCAAAGCCTGCAAGGCGCCGGGAATAGTTTGGCAATCTTCGTTTAACAGCTTTAAAGCGATATAAGGCGAGCTGTCTTGCATTTCCTCGCGCAAAAGGTCTTTCGCAAGATAAACATCCCCCATCCCACCACTACCCAGTGTTTTTATTAGCGAGAAGCGGTCACGTAAAACCGTACCTTCTGGTTGCGAACGCAATCGCTGACGCTCAGCGGTTTTATCAATTCGGGCTAAAAAACTTAACTTACTGGTATCGCCATTTTTAAAATTATGCTCTGCATAATCTGAATCGATACCGACCCTTTCGTTAAGCGTTGGAATAATTTCTTCTGATGCGTGCTGCTGAGAGATTACTGATGGCCGATTGGCTTTATCGCTTGGCTTGCCTGTTAACTCGTGGCGACGAATTTGGGTATCCTCTTCTGCATCAGCACAAGCAAGATGCTCGGCACACGTTTCTACGGCCAAGTCATCGTCTGAGTCGTTATTTACAGCCTTGTTTAAGGGCATGGGCTGCAGCTCTCCGCGCAAAAGGAAAGCCGCTATTATTCATCATTTAGTCACGCTTTGGTAGGTTATTTAAGTCCAAAGTGCTAACACCAATCATGGCGCGCAATGTTTTAGAATGAAATTCGCGCCCATATAAAATCGCCATGGTAAATGCGACGGCCAATATAAAAACCCAAACATTCAACAGCCACGCCAATACAGCCAAAGAAAAATAAAACGCGCGCAAACCATAATTATAAGTATGCCCCGCGCGATCAATAACTTTGGCCATATAGCGCACATAGTTTTGCCCCGTTTCGCCCGTTAAATCTGGATCGGTATGCAAAGGCGCGGCCCCTAATAAAACAGCACAAAAGCCATATTGCCGCATAGCCCACGTGAATGTAAAAAAAGCGTATATGTGAATCATTAGCACAATAATCAACTTAAATTGGACATTCACAATATCCGTAGCAACCGCAAAAGGCAGCTCTGGCAAAATTGCTTGCAGCTTATCGGAGGACGCCAAACCAGTGAACAAACCAGCAATAATAAAAAGGGAGGTAGAAGCTAAAAAACTGGCATTGCGCTCTAAGTTATTAAGCAATGACGCATCGGCAATACGGTTGTCGCGCTGCAGCATTTGAGCCATCCATTGCTTACGATATTGATGCAGTACCGAAGCGATACAAAAAACATGCTTTGCGCGCTTACGCGCCAACATGGCATACCCCAACCAACAAAATAACAGCCATGCCAAGCCCAATAAATCTTGGCCATGCAGCTCTATCCACGCATCGATAGTCACGAAAAACCCTTACAGCAGTTGAATTCAAACGGCTATGGCCGGCACAATAGCGACACACACGCCCATTTCTCGACATCAAATACAACTATTGTAGTTGGTCTCCACCAATGAATGTCGGTTTTAGCCCTAAGCACTGCTATATTGCAGGCAGTACACCTAAAATTTGTTTTTAATGCCCTGAAAAGCGAGACACTTAATGCCTAATGCGCAAAACGCAGCACACCCAGCCTTTCGAAAACTTCGTAGCCAAGCCGTAGAATCACTGAACATTGTTGTTGAAGAATACGAGCACATCCGCACCGGCGCCCAGCACATCCACCTAGCGGCGAACAATCCCGAAAACGTATTTCTCGTTGCTTTGCGCACAGTACCAGAAGACTCTACCGGCGTAGCGCATATTCTAGAGCATACTGCCCTGTGCGGCAGCAAGCGCTACCCTGTACGCGATCCATTTTTTATGATGACTCGCCGCTCGCTAAACACCTTTATGAATGCCTTTACCAGCTCAGACTGGACGGCATACCCCTTCGCCAGCGTTAACCGCAAAGACTTCAACAATTTATTAGATGTGTACCTCGATGCGGTGTTCTTTTCTCGCTTAGACCCGCTAGATTTTGCGCAAGAAGGGCACCGGCTAGAATACGCCGAAGCGGCTAACCCCAGCAGCGAGCTGCAATACAAGGGTGTTGTTTACAACGAAATGAAAGGCGCCATGAGCTCGGTTAACTCTCAGCTTTGGCAAACCTTAACCAAATACCTGTTTCCCTCCAACACCTATCACAACAACAGCGGCGGAGAACCGAGCTGCATTCCAGACCTAAGCTACGAGGAACTGGTACAGTTTTACAAAACACATTACCACCCCAGCAATGCCATCTTTATGACATTTGGCGACCTACCGGCAGCCGAGCTACAAGAAAAATTCGAAAACCAAGCGCTGAAAGAATTTGACAAACTCGATGTCACAATTGATGTCGCCAACGAAAAGCGTTACTTCGCCCCTGTTCGCGTAGAAGAGCACTACCCTCTAAACGAAGAAGACTTGAGCCATAAAACCCATATTGTTACCGGCTGGCTACTGGGACAAAGCATCAACCTAGAAGATGCTTTAACCGCACATTTATTAAGCAGCGTACTGCTCGACAACAGCGCTTGCCCGCTAATGCAAGCATTAGAAACATCAACGCTCGGGCAGGCCCCAAGCCCTCTATGCGGCTTGGATGACTCACAAAAAGAAGTAATTTTTGTTTGCGGTATTGCGGGCACCGATCGCGACCAAAGTGATGCCGTAGAAGCATTATTGCTAGACACCCTGAAAAAGGTCGCCGAAGACGGCATTCCCCTTGAAGATTTAGAGGCGGCCCTGCATCAATTAGAATTACAACAGCGTGAAGTCGGCGGCGACAGCTACCCCTACGGACTACAGCTTATCCTTAACGGCTTAACAGCCGCCACCCACCGAGGCGACCCAGTTGCACTACTGAACATAGACAGCGCACTGGCAAAACTGCGTGAGAAAATTAAAGACCCCACCTTTATCCCGTCCATTATCACAAAATGGTTACTCGACAATAAACACAGGGTTACTCTTACCTTAACGCCAGATGCCCAGCTAAACGCCACTAAAGAAGCGGCCGAAAAAGAACAGCTGGCCAAGATCAAAGCTTCTTTAACCCCCAAGCAAAGCCAGCAAATTATTGAGCAAGCCCAAGCACTGCTCGATAGACAAGCGCAAGTTGATGACGACAGCGTATTACCCAAGGTAACTCTTGACGACGTGCCAGCAGCGGAAACCATCATTAGCCCCGCTTTTGAGAAGCGCCTACCGCAGAGCGAGTTTTCATTGTATGGCTACAATGCGGGCACCAACGGCTTGGTTTACCAGCAAGTTGTTTGTGACATGCCCACACTGGACGACGATTTACTACCCTACCTGCCATTTTATACCTCACTACTCACCGAGGTCGGCATTGGCAGCAAAAATTACTTAGACGTGCAACGCTGGCAAGCACAGGTAAGCGGAAGCTTAGGCGCCTACTCCAGTCTGCGCGGCAGCGTCGACGACACACAAAAGCTCAACAGCTTTATTACCCTGTCTGGCAAAGCCTTAGGAAGCAACCAGCAATCGCTGAGTGAATTAATGCTAGCAACCATAAACGAAGCCCGCTTTGACGAGACTGATCGCATCAAAGAGCTGATTGCGCAAATGCGCAGCAGCAGAGAACAAAGCGTTACTGGCAGCGGCCATGGGCTAGCCATGCAAGGCGCAAGCAAAGGGATTAGCCCAGGAGCACAGCTAAGCTTTAACCTAACCGGGCTTCAAGGCATCCGCCATCTTAAGGCACTAGACAAGTCCCTTAGCGACACCAAAACCCTAAGTGCGATAAGCCAAAAGTTAAACCAGATACACCAAGCGGTTATGGCAATGCCTAAGCGTTTTATGGTTGTTGCTGAAGAGCAACCTTTGGCAAGCTACACTAAACACTTTGCCAACAAGTTCGACCAGCCCCCCGCTGCTAGTGCTAGCGTGTTTACGCCGCAATTTAACGCCCACTTAACGCAAGAAGCCTGGCTCACAAATAGCCAAGTGAACTTTTGCGCAAAAGCTTACCCGACAGTCGCAAGCGACCACCCGGATGCTGCTGCGTTAGTTGTACTGGGTAATGTTATGCGCAACGGCTTTTTACATCGCGCTATTCGCGAGCAAGGCGGTGCTTATGGCGGCGGCGCAGGCCAAGACAGCAACAACGGCGCCTTCCGCTTTTATTCATACCGCGACCCTCGCCTAGCCGAAACACTGGCAGACTTCGACAAAGCCATCGACTGGTCTATAGAAACAACGCACAGCTGGCAGTCTATTGAAGAAGCTATATTGGGCGTTGTGAGTAGCCTCGACAAACCAGACTCACCCGCTGGCGGCGCTAAACGAGATTTTCACGCAATGCTAAACGGCCGCACACCAGCCACTCGCCAACGCTTCAGAGAGCGCCTACTGGCCACCCAAGAAAGCGACTTAAAACGAGTCGCTCAAACCTACCTCAAGGGGCAAACCGCGCACACATGCGTAATTTCCGACAAAAACAAAGAAGAGGAAACAAAAGCCATCGGTTTAACATCTGAGCTGTTGTAAATAATACACGCACAAAAAAGGCGGCCACTAAGGCCGCCAAAAAGTGCAGAGTTACACTTGCTATCAAAGGAGAAACACTCCTTGAGCTGCACCAAAGCGCTACAAAAGCAGCCTCCGTACAACTCCCCACACACCGACAAAGCTACTATCGGCATGCTATCGGGTCCTATCATGTAAATCCCAGCCTCACAAAAAAGCACCAATACAAAGCACGACTAGGACAAACATATAAACTTGCAAAGAAACAAAAATAATCACAACAATAAAAGCATAAAACAGGCCAACTCAAGAATAAATATTTTATTGTTAATTTTCAGCAAGTTAAACAATAACACCTCACAAACCGATCTTGTTTTTGCACCACCATGTCACCGAAATACTCCAGAGAGCACCAAAAAAGAAAATGCTATTTGCTAAGCGCACAATAAAAAAGCACCAGTTTAAAACACATAAAGGATCACTTCGGTGCACGCAAGCGCCATGAACGTAAAGCGTGACTAAAAGAGAGCAAGAAGTAATAATGCCCCCATGACTCAGACTCCTCTTATAGATCCCTTCGGGCGTAGCATAAGTTACCTTCGGCTTTCAGTGACTGACCGCTGTGATTTTCGCTGCACCTACTGCATGGCTGAAGATATGACATTTGTGCCACGCAACCAGCTTCTAAGCCTTGAAGAGATGGCATTTATTGCCAATACCTTTGTTAGCCTTGGCACCCGCCGTATCAGAGTCACAGGCGGGGAGCCCCTAATTCGCCGTGACCTTCCCGAGCTACTACGCAATATAAAAAGCAGTAATATCGGCAGCCTCGATGACCTCGCCATCACCACCAACGGCAGCCACTTGGCGCAATATGCGGCCGAACTAAAGCAGGCCGGCGTAAACCGCATCAACATTAGCCTTGACTCTTTGAACCCAGCGCGATTCAAAGAACTCACGCGCATAGGTAATCTAGAGCAAGTATTGAAAGGCATAGCCACAGCCAAGGAATACGACTTCGACAAAATAAAATTGAATACGGTTGCACTTAGAGGGTTTAACGACGGCGAGATCAAAGACTTGGTTAACTATGCAATCGACAACGCGCTTGATATTAGCTTTATTGAAGAGATGCCCCTTGGCGCAACCATGGCGCACGACAGAAAAGCGGCATTTCTATCTAGCCAAGAAATCATGCAGCAACTTTCTTCGCAGTATCACTTAAGCAAAAGTACCAATACAACAGGAGGCCCTTCACGCTATTGGAACATTGAGAACAGCAATACCAAAATCGGTTTTATATCACCGCATAGCAATAACTTTTGCAGTAGCTGCAATCGCGTTCGGCTTACCGCAGAAGGGCGACTACTGCTGTGCTTAGGCAATGAACACAGCGTTGATTTGCGTGCAGTCGTTAGAAAATACCCTTTCGACGCCAAGGCCTTGTCAGATGCCATTCAACAAGGGCTCGCGCTAAAACCCGAAAAGCATCACTTCGACCTCGACGAGCCACCACAAATTATTCGCTTTATGAACGCCACCGGCGGCTAACTTCCCAACTACGACGCTACAATCTTCTTGGGCACGTTTTTTCAAGCCGCGGCACTGGCAACATCCTCAATTGTTGGCCACACTTAAAAGCAACAACACCAACCGCGCATTACTAAAATACGCCCCTTCGCACAGCGTTAAGCCGCAGCGAATCAAGTGCTTATCAGCCCGACCCTATAAGCACTTAGGGAGATAAACATGACGCTTACTCAAAAAATATTAGGCATAAGTTTAGGCGGCATTGTTATTAGTGCCGCCCTTACGTTCTTTACTGGCATTGTAGTTTACCAAGCCAATCAAAAAGCCAAAGATTTTACGCCCCCCCAACCCTCCACAGCCTTAGGGTTGACACTGGTCAAGACAACTAGCCACGCACTAACGCCTCTTATCGAAGCGCAGGACATTAACAGCGTTCGAAGCCTTATTGCTACCACGGTAGCATTTAACCCCAAAATTATTTATGGAGCTTATCTAGACGAAGACTTAGTACCTTGGGCTCTTGCCACGCCATCAAAACCGCAAGGCATTCCAGAATCACTAGACTCGCTAGCTGACGAAAACAGCCTATGGGGAAGCGAGCTACAAGAACCCGGTCATTTGAAAACCCAGTTAAACGAACAAGCCGTCACATTATTCGCTAGCCCAATTGTTATCGACAATGAATTCAAAGGTGCCGTCTACTTTGCCACCGAAATACCGGCAGCCCCCCCTCAACCAACTTTGCCCAAAAAGCTGTTTGGCGCAGCGATTATTTTATTATTCCTTCTTACCGCTACCGCAATCAGTTGCGCCTACCTTGCTCAGCGAGTCACACGCACAATAACCCAGTCAGTTGCAGTTATAGAAGAATCCATCAGCCAAGCGTTAGATTCTCACTTGTTAGAACCAATAACGACAAGCAACGCTGTGCCATTAACACTCACATACAATCAATTGGCGCTGCAATGGAATACCTGTGTAGAGGAGCAGCAGTTACTCACCCAAGCAACCCTTAAAATTGCAAATGCCTCAACACCCGTAGCGGCAGCGCTTGCCATCACGCAAACACTATACGACTACACTCACGCATCCATCATTGTGCTGCTCGTTACCGATCAAAATAACCAAGAACACATTTATTTGCTTGAAAAGGGGAAGCACAACGAAGAGGGAGAAACGGAAACTACGGCCTCTCTAAGCCCAGAGCTCAACATTCTAATAGAGCGCACGCTAACTGCGTTTAAGCAACAAGCCAAGCCTGCAAACCTGCAAACCGGCGATGTGCTATGCAACCAACAGGTTACTGTTTTCGCGCTGCCCATCATAGCCCACACCCACAAACAAGAAGGCAGCATACTGATCATCAATGAGCTCGAAGCTCAGCAACGCCAAGCAACGCCCATGCCCTCAGACAAAATCACCCGCCAACTGGGCCGGCTTTTGTGCGCCTCGCTTTCTCGCATTACGGAAAACAATAGCCTCAAAACACAACTGGCCAAATTAAAACAAGACAACCGAACAACACGCGAGGGCTTAGAATCCAGAAACAACGACCTTTCAAACCTAATGAGAAACCTGCATGAAGGCATGTTAATTATTACCGAGCACGGCCTTATTGATGACCACTACTCGCAAAAGCTCGAGCTTATCCTCAATACAAGAATCACTCCTGGCGAGCATTATAAAGAGCTTCTATTCGCCAACACCGGCCTTAGCTCGGCCCAAATTAATCAAATAACCTGCGCGATAGATACAACACTTGGCAGTCAGGAGCTGATGTACGCATTTAATAGCCACCTGCTATGCGAAGAGCTCAACATAATCGACCCTAACGGCAGCAACAAAACGCTACTAACCCACTGGGACCCCATTATTGATAAGGGTGTGATTACCAAGTTAATGCTGACCATTTCAGATACAACACACCAAGATGCGCTGGAGCGCACGACTCGCGCACAAAAAGAAGAGCTAGAACTGGTAGGGCAAGTATTAAAAGTTAATACACTAAAGTTTGAAGAGCTTATGCATTACACTCAAAGCACCCTCAACCGTAACATTAAGCTAATTCGCGATTATGAGCATTCCGACCAAATAGATTTCGATGCCCTTTTTCACAATATTCATAACATAAAAAAAGAGGCTCGCACTCAGGGTTTAACCCACTTAACGCAGAGCCTCCATACTATTGAATCGAGATACGACGCCATACGCAAAAAACTCGATAACACTTGGAAAGTCGCCGATTTACTTTCAGACCTGCAAATCATCACCACTAAAATTGAGCGCTACAAACACATCAATCACGACATACTAAAACGCACGGACGCTACAGCGGCCCCGCAACTCAGCAAGGAGCAGCTATACACAATTGCTTCAGAGTTAAAAAATTTGAAACCGGCCATTTCAGGTAGGAATGGGCTAACAAGTTTAGCTGCTATAGAGAATATTCTTTTGGATGCCACCACACTGGATATTGTCCTTTTAGCCAACCAGCGCTTAGACCTTCTGGCAGATATTGCCGAGCCGCTAGATAAAACGAAACCCTCGATTTACGCCCCATCAAACGATTTCCGTGTGCTGAATAAACTTAAAGCCTCTGTCACCGAGGTACTCGATCAAATACTTCGCAACGCGATATACCACAGCTTCGAATCAAAAGAAGAGCGTAAAAGACTTGGCAAAGACAGCTCGGGGGTGATCACGCTTAAAATCAGCGAAAAATCCAGCCACTTGGTTATTCGCATAACCGATGACGGGAAAGGGCTGAATATCAAACGGCTAGCTGAAAAAGGCGCTCACAAGGGGCAAATAACACCCGCTGAAACCAAAAACATCAATACCGTGGCTCAGCTGCTGTTCAACCCAAAAGTGTATACACCTAGCTCACCATCGATCGATAGCAGCTACCGTTACGGCATTGCACAGGTAAAAAGCACCCTAGAAGAAATGGGAGGCAACGCAAGCGTCGAGGTATTAAGCCCCTGTATCGAAGGTTACTGCGAAATAGCCATCGAATTAACTCTGCCGGCCAACCTTTACACTCAAGTGCCAAATTCAGTAAACCAACACATTATGGCTGCAGGGTAAAGCAATAAAAAAGGCGCCGATCGGCGCCTTTTTTATTGCAGTAAGCGGCTAGCTAAAGTTTATAGCCCACTTCTTCGTGCAGAGTAATATCGAGCCCTTGTGTTTCTTCTTCCGCGCTCACGCGGATGCCACCAGTAAGCACACCGGTTAACTTAACCAGCACAAAAGTCACAACTGCCGTATAAACTGCAGTACTGAGTACACCCACAAACTGAACCCCCAACTGTTGACCAATTGAGGTGTTATCGCCACCAAAGCCTAAGCCGGAAAAAATACCAAGCTCTGTGGAAGCGAAAATGCCCACCATTAAAGTACCTAAAATACCGCCCACTCCGTGTACAGGAAATACATCTAATGAATCATCAATTTTCAAACCGCGCTTTATCCAGTGGGTGGCAATAAAACATACAACACCGGCTGTTAAACCAATAACAATAGCCGCCGCCGGCCCAACAGAGCCTGAGGCCGGGGTAATAGTGCCTAGGCCAGCAACCATACCCGTCACAATACCCAACGCACTTGGTTTGCCAAACTTTTTCCACTCAACAACCATCCAAGCCAAAGCGCCTGCAGCAGCAGATAAGTGAGTCACAAGCATAGCCATTGCAGCTGCGCCACCGGCGGCCAACGCACTACCGCCATTAAAACCAAACCAGCCAACCCACAGCATGCCAGCACCTGTCACTGTCATTGTCATGTTGTGCGGCGGCATAGGGCTTTCAGGGAAGCCCCTGCGGTTACCAATCATCATCGCCGTTACCAGCGCCGCGACACCAGCGGTAATATGAACCACTGTGCCACCAGCAAAATCTAAGAGCCCCATATCAGCCAGCCAGCCGCCACCCCACACCCAATGGCAAATAGGTACGTAAACCACTAGCAACCAAAGCGCACTAAAAATTAATACTGACGAGAACTTCATCCGCTCGGCAAAAGCACCAACAATAAGTGCCGGTGTAATCACTGCAAACGTCATTTGAAAAAGAGCAAACAGCGGCTCGGGGATGTCACCTGATAAAGACTCGGTCCCCATGCCCGAGAACATTACACGACCAAAGCCACCGATCCAGTTATTGCCTTCGGTGAAAGCTAAGCTGTAACCAAGCGCCAACCATAGAATGGATGCAATGCAAGCGATCGCAAAACACTGAACCAGAACAGACAGCACATTTTTAGAGCGGACAAGCCCCGCGTAAAATAGCGATAAGCCAGGCAGCGTCATAAACAAGACTAAAGCGGTGGCCGTTAAAATCCAGGCAGTATTACCGCCGTTAAGTGCGTCCTGAGCGAACACAGGGCTACTGCATGCCAATAAGGCAAGAGCGCTTACGATAGTTTTCATGGGGTTCCCCGGTAGCAAGAGTCATTATTATTGCGCCTCTTAGTGGGCGCGATAAGTGGTTATCGCTTTAGCCTCCACTCCCGAAAGCATCATCAAACGCACCACACCAATCCATAGCAGTGTGCATTCTACACAAAGCTACCTATTTTGGTGCGAAACGACTATCACTCACAGTAAAAACATTTGCCTGCGCACAGCTAACACAAAGAAACCCGCTTTAAACTCCGCCCTCTTTTAGCTTATGAATAGCATCGCGTAACGCCCCAGCCTTTTCAAATTCCAAGTTTTTGGCAGCATCAAACATTTGCTTTTCAAGTTCAGCCACCTGCAGCCATACATCTTTTCCCTTAAGCTCTGGCGTTAAGAAGTCTGCACTTGCGCCCGATGCCGCTTTTCGCTTGCCCACTTTAGCCCCAGGAATACGCGCGCCATCTAAAATGTCAGTCACGCGCTTTTTAATACCCTTTGGCGTTATGCCATGCTCAAGATTGTGGGCAACTTGCTTAGTCCTTCGGCGATCAGTCTCATCAATTGCGCGCTGCATAGAGCCTGTAATTTTATCGGCATACAAAATACATCGGCCGTTTACGTTTCGCGCAGCACGGCCAATGGTTTGAATTAAAGAGGTCTCCGATCGCAAAAAACCTTCCTTGTCCGCATCAAAAATCGCCACCAGAGAAACCTCGGGCATATCTAACCCTTCTCGCAGTAAGTTAATGCCGACCAGAACATCAAACTCGCCAGCCCTTAAATCTCTGATAATTTCTACACGCTCAACAGTATCGATATCTGAATGCAAATAACGAACACGAACGCCCTGCTCCTGCAAAAAGTCGGTCAAATCTTCAGCCATGCGTTTCGTTAAAACCGTGATGAGCACTCGCTCATCGCTTTTAACGACTTTGTGAATTTCGCTCAAGCAATCATCCACCTGCGTACCAGCCGGCCGTATTTCAATATTGGGGTCAACTAACCCTGTTGGACGAACCACTTGTTCGACAACGGCTCCGGCATGCGCCTGCTCGTATTTACTCGGCGTCGCGGATACAAAAATCATTTGCGGTGCGGCACGCTCCCACTCATCAAAACGCATCGGTCGATTATCCAACGCAGAGGGCAATCGAAAACCGTACTCCACAAGTGTTTCTTTACGAGATCGGTCACCTTTATACATGGCCCCAATTTGCGGCACCGTTACATGCGACTCATCAATAACCAGCAGTGCATCGTTCGGTAAATAATCGAATAAGGTCGGTGGCGGCAAGCCCGGCTCACGACCAGACAAATACCGTGAATAGTTTTCAATGCCGTTGCAATAACCCAGCTCCTGCATCATCTCCACATCGTAACGCACTCGCTGCTCGATTCGTTGCGCCTCCACTAGCTTGTCGTTATTGCGCAAATACTCTAAACGCACATCAAGCTCGGCCTTAATATGGTCAATTGCCTCGACAATCCGTTCGCGCGGGGTTACATAATGGCTTTTGGGGTACAGCGTATAACGGGCGACTTTGTGCTGCACTTGCCCTGTTAGCGGATCAAATAACATGATTGACTCGACGCAATCATCAAACAACTCAATTCGCAGCGCTAAATCTTCACTATCAGCAGGGAATACATCGATAATATCGCCGCGCACACGGTAAGTCGCTCGATGAAAATCAATATCATTGCGGGTATATTGCAGCTCGGCCAGTCTCGCCAGCAATGCACGCTGATCCATTTCATCGCCGCAGACCAAATGAATCACCATTTTTAAATAGGCTTCAGGGTCCCCTAGGCCATAAATAGCTGATACTGTCGCGACAACAATGGCATCCTTTCGCTCCATCAAGGCTTTGGTAGCACTCAAACGCATTTGCTCTATGTGCTCGTTAACCGAAGCATCTTTTTCGATAAAAGTATCAGAGCTAGGGACGTAAGCTTCTGGCTGATAATAATCATAATAAGAAACAAAGTATTCAACCGCGTTATTCGGGAAGAACTCTTTAAACTCACTATAGAGCTGAGCCGCCAAGGTTTTGTTGTGCGCCATAACCATGGTTGGGCGCTGCAGCTTTTGGATAACATTTGCAATAGTAAAAGTTTTACCCGACCCAGTTACCCCCAGCAATGTCTGGTGTGCCAGCCCCGCCTCAATACCATCAACTAAAGCCTCAATCGCTTTAGGTTGGTCGCCCGCAGGCTTAAAGGCCCCTTTAACATCAAACGCTTTCATGTATCCACCTAAAAATCTACCCGCTAGAATCAACTTTACCGTTTATGCGTTATCGCAAAACATTGATGTATTTTTGTATTTCTAGAAAAATCCACATCAATACTTTGAGCGGTAATATCTTCAATGTTAAAACGTACCAACTCATCGGCATCAAGCTTAAATGTTCTTAAGTTATTGGAAAAGTACAACGTGCCCGTTGGCAATAATACATCCATGCAGCGCTTAATGAGTGCGACATGATCTCGTTGAATATCAAGCACATCATCCATTCGTTTTGAATTAGAAAAACTAGGTGGATCTAACATAATGACATCAAAGCCTTCACGACAACCCGCCAAATATTTACTGACATCCGACTGCACCAGCAGGTGATTCTCTTCTCCAATATGGTTGAGATCAAAATTGCGCTTGGCCCAAGCTAAATAAGTTTTGCTCATATCTACGCTAACAGTTTTTTTAGCGCCGCCTAACGCGGCATGAACACTTGCGGTAGCGGTATAGCAAAACAGGTTTAAAAATGATTTACCAAGCACTTCGCTAGCAATTTTTAAGCGCAATGGCCGGTGATCTAAAAATAAGCCAGTATCAATATATTTATGTAAATTAACCCAAAAAGCTGCATGCCCCTCCATCACCTTAATATCAGGGTTATCTGCCAAGGCAAATTTTTCGTATTGTTTTTCGCCTTTGTTTCGCTCTCGGGTTTTAGTGGCTATTTCGTCTGGCGCTTTTTCAAACACTTGGCATACAGCAGCATGTATTTCGTTAAATCGCGCTTTTGCAGCCGCGGGTTTAATTGTTTTTGGCGCCGCGTATTCTTGCAAATGCACTTCTCCTGCATAGATATCAATTGCTGCAGAATATTCAGGCATGTCAGCATCGTAAACGCGGTAACACTCATTACCTGTTTTCTTTAACCAAGGCTTTAAAGCTTTAACATTTTTGCGCAGCCGGTTAGCGACCATTTGTGCGCCATCAGTTAGCGATAAATTAATCGGCCGCTCTTCCGTTGCCTCCCCCTTCCTTAAGGTCGCTTCTGATGCCGCTAATATTTTAAATTGCTGCAATTCGCAAGCAATCGCACCATTAAACAACTTGTTTTTCTTGCTTGCGCGCATTCGCATATGCTGCGCAAGCTCGGGGTTACCAGTAAACACGCCCAGGGTCCAACCGGCAAAGTACTCTTTAGCCACTTGCGCCATTTGTAAATACGTCCCTTTAAGCGCCTCGACCTCACCTAAACGTTCACCATAAGGTGGGTTTGTAACGATAATGCCCGCAGGCCAACCATTATCGCATCGCAATTGTGCCAAGGTGTTGTGCCCCACAATAACCTTCCCCTGCAAACCGGCGCGCTGAATATTGTTATTGGCTGCGCGAAGCACAGGTGGATGCATATCAAAGCCAAAAATAGGCGGCAACGCTGTATCAGCAGCCTTAGCAAGCTGCCCTTTTGCTACCGAATATTGCCGCTCCCAGAGTGCGGGCTGATGAACACTTAAATGCCCAAAGGCCCAATGCTCTCGGTAAACACCAGGTGGCACATCGAGCGCCATTAATGCAGCCTCGGTTAAAAAAGTTCCAGATCCGCACATTGGGTCGATTAAACTACCACCATTAGCAGCCACCGCGGGCCAGCCCATACGCAACAAAATAGCGGCAGCTAGGTTTTCTTTTAATGGCGCGGCACCTTGCTCTTGGCGATAACCCCGCTGATGTAAACTGCCACCGGCAAAATCAAGCGCGATAGTCACCTCACCGCGATTTAAGCGCACATTAATCCGTACATCTGGAGATTGCTTATCCACATTCGGGCGCTCAAAGCCCGCTTCACGCCAATAATCAACAACAGCGTCTTTAACCCTTAACGCACCAAACTGTGTGTTATTAATTGCGCGGTTTGAGCCACTAAAATCTACAGCAAAACTGGCATCGGGCCGACAAATAGACTTCCATTCCACCGCCTTGGCAGCTGCGTAAAGGTCGTCGGCCGTCTCTACCAACGCTTTTTTAACACTCCACAAAACACGGTTGGCCAAACGCGAGTTCAATACCGCTTTATAGGCAAAGTCCAACTCACCGTCACAAGCAACGCCTGCAATCGTTTGTCTACAATCCTCAGCACCTAAGCTTTGCATCTCTTCTAATAACAGGTCTTCAAAGCCCTTAGGGCAGGTAACAAAAAATTGCATAACACTCTCTAATTAAAAAATAGTCTTAAAAATGGAACTTTAACTGCACAAAATGTACGACAAAGCTTTCACTTTTCTTATAACCTTAGCCGCTTAAAAAAGGGGGCATTAGAAAAAAATAGTTGTTCCTTGTTATAAGAAAATTTGCTTTACTGGTTATCCGCTAACGCAGCGGCTGGTTTGTAATATTGATGTCATCTGGGCGTGTTAGGCCACCCCGAAGGAGCAATATTGCAAACAGATCTTTAACCTTGATGTGAAAAACCTGGTACTGAAATTACCGCTCTATCTACGATAGAGAATGCCCCCAAAGATAGGCAAATATAGGGTTTCCCTAGCCTGTCTACAAAGCTGGCAATACACGATACCAATATTGTATGCAGTGTAACGGCAGTTATTGTACTGGCAATTGGTGATGACAGTTATAGTAAAAAACACTAGCGAGGTATCGTCTACCTATGAAAACACAGAAAAGAAGCCAAATTGATCGCGCATTAACCAAAGGTTATCAAGCTGGAGCCTCTGGCAAATCGTGGAATAACTGCCCTTTTGATGTTGGCAGTGCACGAGAAAGCTGGATGGCTGGGTGGCGCGAAGGTAGAGAAGATAACTGGAACGGCTTCGGACCCGCGGCACAGGCGCAACGCCTAAGCAACATGTAGGCAGCACAACTGCCCTACCGTAAAAATGATGTTTTCAACACAACAAAGTAAAAGTAGAGGTTATTTTTTAAGCAAAGCCGCCTGTAAGTCGGCGGCCAAGGCAAAAGATTAACAAATAGCAAAAGGTAACCCGTTGCGGCGCTACAAGCCTCAATTCACTCGGCAAGCGCGAACGCCATTTTTGCCTGTTTGCAACAGAATATTTGCAAGATTCTATTGCAACATAAGCCCCGCGAAGTAGCGGGCCACACAAACAACACTGCAACAAACGTTGCGCCGATTGCTGCAAACAATACAAAACAGCAGCAACCGAACACAATTTGGCTCCGCCAACCCACAGCCACTATAACGAGTGGCAGCCCCCGCGGTTTATATGGCCCGGGGGCATTTACCTTCTTTTTCTTGCTCCCCTACCGCTCGTCACAAAGGGTTCGCCCGCCTCAATAGGCCCAACTAAGCCATTAGCGCTTCGATTTCGGCAATTTCCTTTGGCACGCCCGAGGTTAGCACTTCACAGCCGTGGTCCGTAACAACAACGTCGTCCTCAATGCGAATACCAATACCCCTCCAGCGAGCATCAACCGACTCATCATCGCTTGGAATATAAAGCCCCGGTTCAACCGTCATCGCCATGCCGCGCTCCAGCTCGCGCCACTGCCCATCAACTTTGTAAGCGCCCACGTCATGCACATCCATACCCAGCCAATGCCCAACGCGGTGCATATAAAAACGCTTGTAAGCTCCACTCTCAATCAACGCATCTAACTCGCCCTCTAGCAAGCCCAAACCAATTAAACCTTCAGTGATGACCTTCACCGAGGCGTCATGGGGTTCATTCCATCGCCGACCAGGCGAAACGGCATCGATCGCAGCATACTGAGCCTTTAACACCAGCGCATACAAGGCCGCCTGCTCAGCTGAAAACACGCCATTCACTGGAAATGTTCTTGTAATATCTGCCGCATAAAAATCGAGTTCACAACCCGCATCAATTAACACCAAATCGCCCGCCTTTAGCGCATCGGAATTATCAATATAATGCAGCACACAAGCATTATTGCCGCCACCTACAATCGTATTGTAAGCCGCACTTCTAGCTCCAGACATAGCAAAGGTATGCAGAATCTCAGCTTCCAACTGATACTCAAAAACACCAGCACAGCAAAACTTCATGGCACGCACATGGGCCTGAGCAGCCAATTCGCACGAAGCCCTCATCAAGGCAATCTCGTGTTCAGATTTAATCAGCCTGAGCTGGTGAATTAAAGGGCTAACATCGCTGAAATTCGACGGCGCTTGCACACCACTGCGCGCCTTCGATCTTACCGTGTTGAGCCAAGCCATAACCTCACCGTCAAAATCGTGGGTTGCAGCCACCGGGTAATAAACCCGATCGATATCGGCCAACAATGATGGTAACAAATCATTAATATCATCTATCGGAAAAGCTTGATCCGCACCGTAGTTCGCCACAGCCCCCTCCGGGCCTTCCATAGCACCTTCCCAGATTTCCTTTTCTTTATTGCGCTTGCGGCAACAAATAATAAATTCACCCTCCGCACGCCCTGGCGCTAAAACCAATAAAGCTTGGGGCTCAGCAAAACCAGATAAGTAATAAAAGTCGCTATCTTGGCGAAAGTGGTAATCCGTATCGCGACTGCGCATTTTCACCTGCGCCGCAGGTAAAATCGCTACACTGTTTGGCGCCATCATGGCCATCAGCTTTTGACGGCGCGCCTCGTAGGCTTGAACGGTTGAGCTCATAATGTTATTCCATCAAATCAAAGATTAATGTTCTGCTTTTAACTTTAGGACGCCTCTAAAAATAGTAATTTTTGTGTGAGAGCAAGGAAGCACCGCCCGGAGAGCCGCAGTTTACCTAGTGTAAATGAGGACTCGAGGACGGAGCTAATATCCATGGATGGGCTGTATACAGGTTTTGCAGGAGCAAAAACCTGTAAGCCGCTAACGCGGAAAAAGTGCATTTTTAGAGATGCCCTTTAATCAACTAATGTAGCGAAGCACTCACATCTTCACTCCCCCCAGCGTCTGACGAGGGCTGGTTATGTTGGTACAGGTACATAGCCGCAATGCGCACAAACTCACAAAGCTCGGTATAAAGGCCTTCATTTTCATCGCTAGCCTCCAAATCAATATCAATCTGCGCAATTTCAGCAAGGGTTGTCAGCATATCCGTACCATCTTCGTCGAGCATGTCAGTATTGCATTCAGAAAGCCCAAGGCCCGCCAAGAAACTCTGGCTCCACTGGCCCAAAGCTTCGGCCCGCAAAGACATCGATACAGCGTCATCGGGCAGTAACAACCGAAAGCCATAATCACTATCGGCTATACTGCGCTGCGCCAAAATCCAGTACGCCGCCAACGCCTCTCTGGACTCCATCTGCGTAACAGGCTCAGGCAAATCCATAAATTCTTCGGCAAGCGCCAGCCACTTCTCTACATCTAGCGCAGCCCCACCGGCCAACAAACCAGAGGCAAAACCTTGGAGATCAGCCGGACTACTGATCGCCCCCAACCTAAACAGAAACTCGCGCCAATGTTCCCAAGAATGTATTGCATCTAAATCACTCATCGTATTCCTCAATAATCTTAGCCCGAGCTAGCAGCGCGGAAATAAAAAGTTGTTATGCTATCACGTGATACCGCTCATTGACGTAATCATAAGGACTGTTTAGCATCTTCAAGCCGGCTGCAAAGGTAAGCCTGCAAACGAGAGCACCGCCCACGAGGAAAGGACATTGAGTAAACCGTTGAATGAGTCGCACAACAAGCAGGCCGATGCACAAATTAGCCTTTTGGAAGCAAAGCTCGATGCTCTTATTGCCTATACCCGAAATTTAGAGCAATCCGAAATCAAGCTCGCAGCACAATCGAGCCTATGGCGCCAACGCTACGAAGAATCCATGCAACAACAAGTCAAAACCCGCGAGCGGTTAGAGCAGGTTGTAAAGCACCTTAAAAATTTAGAGACTCCGGCGCAATCATGAGCAAGCTATCAACACCAAGCGATCGAGCACAAAAAGTGACCGTCGATATTCTTAACCGCGAATTTGCCGTTGCCTGCACCCCCTCAGAAAAGCCTGCCCTACTCGAAGCTGCGAAACTACTCGATGAGCGTGCCCGCAAGCTGCGCAGCCAAGGAGCATCAACCAGCCAGTTCGACCAACTACTTGTTGTTGTCGCCTTAAACCTTTGCAATGAGCTAAAAAATACCGCGCCTATCAATAGCGGCAAAGACGCAACGCTAGAGGACCCACAAAGAATCAAGCAACTTATCGAAAAAATTGACCAAGTCTTAGTCGAATAGAGCCATAAAGCAGCAATAACGAAACAAAGCGCTACACTAAAAGCTATACCGTTTTTATAAGAGCGCCACCATGTCGCCTTGGCTACAACAGTTTGAGCACAACATCCAAGCACTAGGGTTTTCGAATGAGACTGTTCAAGCGCTAAGCTTGGAATCGCCAGTGCCAGTGGTTAAGCCCGACTTCAAATGCCGCCAGCCAGAGCAGTTCCAACGCCACCTACACAACTTTATGCGCACACTGCCCGGGCTAGAAGCCATTTACGACACACCAAACGCCCCCGACCTAAAAAAGTGCTGCGATATTAGCTTTAAATACCCTCGTCTATTACAACAGCTTCAACTTTTGGAGCAGCTAAACCCAGCCCATTATTACCACGCGCTTTTCTCTGCACTGGCCGGCTTTGCCATTGCAAAGGATGTAGACCTCAATGAAGAAAGTCGCGAGTTCGCATTTCTTGCCGGCCTCTACCATGATATTGGCTTTCTCGCCTACCCAATTACGCCTGCTATTGAGCACCTCAATGATAGCCACACCCACGACCCGGCAATTCGCGTCCATGGCGCCGTTGGCGCGGGCATGGTAAAGCGTCTATCAAGGGCGCCTCAGGCGCTGTGCGATATCATTCGCGACCATCACGAGCGCAACGACGGCACAGGTTATCCGCGCGCATCGCTCAACGAAACTAATGACATTACAGCCATTGTCGCCGTCACCGATTTATTCGTAAGAGCCACTAACGAGTACAGCCACTACCCTTTGCATTGCCACCAACTAACGCGCTGCATACTGCAACTTCATAACAATGAATTCCCGCACAAAATACTCAATAGCGCCATCAACCTCACCAAACATAAAGCAGACATTACTGAGCCACCTAGCAATCAAGCCAATGCAGGCGCATTGACAACGCAAGGCCAGAAGATTGCCGAAAGCCACAAAGACTTAAATCGCGCCCTAAACCTTTTGATTCAATATCGCCCAGAAGCGCAGAACGTTGCCTTGCGAAAGCTGCAGGAGCAACTGCTGACAGGGATTCATAATATTGGGATAGAACAACAAGAGTATGCCGCCTCGAATGAGGCGCTTGAGAACAAAAATACGCTAGAGCTGGTCAACCTCAACGTATTCCAAAATGAAATGTGCCACCTTATAGGACGGCTCTACACGGTATTGCACGAACGCACCAGCCAACTTCACAGTCACGAAAAGTCGCTTAAAATTCAACTACACGACATCCTAGAGCGCATTCAGCTGCCAAGCCTAATAACACCTAAAAGCAATATAACTATTCAGGTTGGTGCGAAATAATAGTCACCCTAAAGGCGAATTGATTGTTTTCTGGGCATTCAAGCGTCTGGAACGCTTGCATAGCGACCAGCCCCAGCAAGGATGCGTGGGGATAGACTTTGCAGTAGCACAAAGTCGCAGATGGCTTGAGCGGCCCAGAAAGTGATCAGTTTGTCGATCTATTTGAGCATGACTGAATAGTGACAAAGCCATAAGCCTAACTAACCGCCGCTATTCGACAACCAACGATTGATAGCCACCATTCCAATAACACAGTGGCGTACTCGACTGGTCATGCAAAACAACATTGTGTATACGCCCAATGACCACCAGGTGAGTACCATAAGTAACAACCTCAGCGACTTCACACTCAAAGACCGCCGGCGCATCCATGAGTTTTGGCGTTGCGCTGGTGTCCCAGCCGCCAATGGTAAAACGCTTATCGTACATATCTGGCGTTGCGCACGCGTTGGACACCACCTGATGTTGACTTCCCAGCAAATTAACAGAAAACTGAGCGCCCACAATGCCAACAATGCCCGCCATCCGAGCCTTAGTGTTAACGCAAACCAGCAATGAAGGCGGTGCATCCGATACCGAGGTAAGCGACGAGGCTGTCATTGCATGCGGCTCACCCTGTTCATCTCGCGCAGCAATTACCGAAACGCCGCTCGCCCACTGGCGCATCCCAAGCTTCATTTGACGCGCCAAATTTGCGTTATCTTGTTCTGGTGAAGTGGGGGATGAATCCTGTGTCATAGTGTCAATCTCATCTTATATAAACTAATACTTGTGCGGTAAGGCAACTAAACCCAGCTACAGCGCACACTTTTAACGAGCGCATCATACCCTTCCCCCCTCGGTTTGACATTAGCAAGCAAGGTTTAATCGAGAATTTGTATAAAATCACTGAAAAGTAATATGGGCTCAACACAGAATTGACGGTGCTGGGTGCTAGCACCATCAACAATATTCGCGCTTACTCCGGTGAAAAAGAAAAGGCTAAGCGACTATTTCGAGAAGCAGCTAAGTTCCACTGCCCTGCAGTTGTCGCATTCGTCGCAGAAGGATAACTAAATTTAGGAGAATCGTAGCCCATCGAGGCTAACTCAACCGAAATACCGCCATCGGTCAACACTGGCGTGCTATGTAAATAATTCAGAAAACCAACGGATACTTGCTCGCCTAACGAAACCTCTTCAGCCTGCTCCGCAATAAACACACAAGAATCTAAAGCCGCATCATCTTCCGGCAGCACCCACTCACCGGTTGGCGCTTTAATCACGCAATAATCGCCCAAGTGAACATCAATAAATACTGTCCCGCCAAAGTTTGCAGCTTTTAATAGCGCCAGCAACTCCCCCAACATATAGATGCGCTCATCATTAAGTGCCTTCTCCCCAAAAGGAACAGTTGGGTTAACATTAACAGCCCAACCAAGTGCATCAAGCATCACGCGTGCATCAGCCCCCGATTTTGGCACCCGCTGCTGCGCAACCACAGTTTCTAACACTTGATCAACAACAGCCCCCTGCTCACCTAACTGGTCCGTCAGCATCTCAATCTGCAGCAAAGACTGCCTCTGAGTTTCTCGCGCATCAAGCATTTGATAACAGGCAAAACCCACAAGCACGATGATCAATATCAACGGCCACAGCGACGTCCGTGTCGCACCAGCACGTACCGCCTCACCGGCCAATAAGTCTTGCTCGGGCAGGTCCGGCTCGGCCGGCGCCGATTTAACGGCAGCACCCAGCTTTGGGGCAGACTTATCTTGAATCTCTTTGCTCAAACGGCGCATCAAAAACTTGGTATTGTCTTCGATTTCTTGCCGAACCTTAGCAATATGTATTTCGAATAGCTTGCCAACCTGCACTTGCACTTTGTTTAAATCAGTGGTGGCAACATAATCGGAGGAAGGTTTATTGCCGGCATCATCGCCCCATTGCGAGATAGAGCTTGGCTTGCTTTTGCCAATAGGCGCCTTAGCTTCTTTAACCACAGAGCCTGGAGCATCGTGCGAAGGAATATCGCCAGTATCCTTATTGGTACCCAAAGCAGGTATGCCTAAGCTGGACAATACCTTTTCGATACTGGAATGCTTAATCACTTCTTTGGAAATAATATCCAACGCGCCAAGCGCCCTAGCCTGCCCAACATACACATCTCCCTGCTCAGAGGTGTACATCACCACAGGGATTAATGCCGTTGCGGGATTGGACTTAATGATTTTTAACGCCGAAAGGCCACTCATCCCCTCCATATGGTGGTCAAGGAAAATAACTGATGGCTGACGATAAGATAAATACCCCAGCGCCTCTTCTGCAGAGCTTGATATATCAACATCAACCTCAAAACGCTCCAGCATTTTGCGTAAACGAACCTGTGCCGTTTTTGAGTCATCAACGATTAGCGCTCTTTTTGCCATGACACAGCCCTTAACATTTATCCGTATAAAGAATTGAAAAACACACGACCAATTTCAGGCCCAATCCCCAGAGCTTATACCCTAAAGCACTATTTGTTAACGGGTTTAAAAGCAAAAAGCGTTCAAGCGAGAACCACATCAAGGCTGCACCACCGTGCTTTAGCTTAAACCCCCAACCGCGTCCTTTAAGCTTAGCGAATACTTATCGCCTTTCCAGCCAGCCAAATGGTAGATTTTTTATGGATACCCAAAAAAATATTTGACATATGGAAAATCCCATATATGCTTCGGGGCAGCTAGAAAAAAGTTCCTTGGTCACAATCTCCTTTTCGTTGTTTTACTTGTAATACCTCGACCTGTAGTTCCTAGTACCGCCTTCATTTCCAGCTACAAACGCTCACCCCTGCGCCAAGCGCATGACAAGAGCTAACATTATTATTTTTATCGAGAGATTATCATGTCTAACACTGTTAAAGGCACCGTTAAGTGGTTCAACGAATCTAAAGGTTTTGGTTTTATCGAGCAAGAGTCTGGTCCAGACGTTTTCGCTCACTTCAGCGCCATCTCTGGTTCTGGCTTTAAAACTTTGGCCGAAGGCCAAAAAGTTGAGTTCACTGTAACTCAAGGCCAAAAAGGCCCACAAGCTGAGAACATCGTTGCTATCTAATTTTGCCCTGCAAAATTAAGCACATAAAAAAACCGGCATTAGCCGGTTTTTTTATGTCTGCTATTCGCGATAGCAGATCAAAGCAATACCGAAGCAACAAGCTGCGCGATTACCACGCAACTCATCACTATCAAGACCCTATTAGCTAGCAACCACCGTCTTAGCACCGGCTATTCGCCCCCACCAAGAAACAACCCTTAACTTTAACCTATGGCCACCAAAGTAACTACACGGCACCAGAAATAGCGTTACAACCGACGAGAACATCACGCCAAACGACAAAGATATAACCATCGGAATAAGAAACTGAGCCTGCAAACTTTTCTCAAACAGAATCGGTAGTAGCCCGATAAATGTGGTGATAGAGGTCAGCACAATTGGCCTGAAGCGATCCACCCCCGCATGCAAAACGGCATCTATAGTGCTTTCGCCTCGTGCAATTAGTTGATTAATGCGCTCAAGCAATACCAAGTTGTCATTCACCACAACGCCCGCACAAGCAAGAAACCCAAAAAACGACATCATGCTAATGCTATGACCAAGCAGCAGGTGGCCAATTGAAGCGCCCACAAAACCAAAAGGTATCGCCAGCATTACCAAAAATGGCTGGAACAGAGAGCGAAAAGCAATCGCAAAAACAGCCAACACCAACAAGAATGCCTTCAGGAAATTCGCCGCGAAATTATCGCCAAAGCGCGCTTGCGCTCGCAAATTACCATCAAGCGACAAATTAAAGCCATTGTATTGCCGCTTCCACAGGGCCAGATGATCAGCCATTATCTGGTTAACAATAATGTTTGCATCTACCCCGTCTTCAACTTCGGCAGTAATCGCAATATTGCGTTTTCTATCCACTCGCCGAATAGTGCTCGCACCAGGCACAAGCTTAACCTCAGCTACCGCACTTAATGGCACCTCTCGCCCATCATTTGTGCGCACCCGCAGCCGATCAAGCGTATCGAGGGTTTGCCGCTCAGCCAAAGAATATCGCAGCATAACGCGCACATCCTCTTTAGCTCGTGGAATGCGCTGAATCTCCTCACCATAAAACCCCTGCCTAACTTGCTGCGCCACATCCCTCAGGGTTAAACCTAGCGTTTGACCGTAAGGCTTTAATTCCAGCTCCACCTCTGTGCGCTCGGAGTCCAAGTTACTTCGGACATTAATTACCCCCTCGTATGCAGATAACTGCTTAATCACATCATCAACGGCGGCCTGCTGCACAGCTCGATGGTTGTCGAGCAAATTCAAATTGAGGGCAATATCAGGAGCACTGCCGCCCATAGAGGCATTTAGCGAATAACTTTGCGCCTCAGGCAAGGGGCCAATCAACTCACGAAGCGCTGTCGCCACATCGCCAGAAGACAATATGCGCTCCTCCGGCGGCGTTAAACCAACAAAAACCGTAGACGATGTTCCATTAAGGTTTTTATTAACCTCTCGAACAAAAGGAGCGCCTCCGTTGCGCGCGATCATATCCGAGTCATTGCGCAGAACTTCTACTTGCTCGCGAATATAGCGACTGGTTTCAAGTGTTTGCTCAAAGGCAGTACCCTCAGGGAAACTCACATTCACCATCACAAATGGTTGCGGCACATTAGGCATAAAGCTTTTATTTATCCAGCCGACAGCCACCAGGGCAACCGCAATAGAAAATGTAAAAAAGAAAACAAAATAAGTGCTCACCTTGTTATTTAAAACAGCCTTTAACGCTGGCAAATAACGAGTTTGCGCAAAGCCATCCATATGGCCAGAGAACCAATGCCGCACCTTCGTTAAACCTTGCAACAAACGAAAGCGGCTAGGCTGCTCAGGCTTCATATGCGACAAATGCGAAGGCAGTATTAATAGCGACTCCACCAATGAGAAAACCAAACACAGGAAAACCACCCAAAAAATTGAACGTGTAAAAGGTAGGATTTCGGAGGGTACATCAATCATCGGCAAAAAGAAGACAATCGTACTCATAACCGCCAAAAAAACCGGTTTTAAAACTGAGTTCGCACCTGAGTATGCTGAAAATAAACCTTTTTCACCGCGCTGCTGATGCCGGTAAATGCTTTCACCAATAATAATGGCATCATCCACAACAATGCCTAGCACCATCAGAAAGGCAAACATTGACAGCATATTGATAGATACACCCACGTACGGCAGCAGCCATATTGCCCCACAGAATGTTGTTGCTATACCAGCAACCACCCAAATCGCCAGCAATGGTCGCAAAAACAGCATCAAAATAACAAAGACCAGTATTAACCCGCTAATGGCATTGTCTTTGAGCAAATTAAAGCGGCTATCGAAAATGCTGCGCATTTCAAAATTGATTTTTAGTTCAACACCCTCGGGCAAGTAAGTCCGCAATTCCTCGATATAAGCGCGGGAGTTTTCCGTCCCCTCAAACAATAACGGGTCATCGCTTAGCCGCACCTCAAGGTTCAGGCCTGGCTTACCATTCATGGTGAAATCAACATCTTGCTCAGCAAAACCATCGCGAATATCGGCAATATCACCCAAGTACAACTGGCCACCATCGCGGCTACTGCGCACAACAATGCGCGAAAAATCAAAGCCGTCGAACGCCTGCGCGCGCGTTTGCACTTGGATATCACCATCTTTAGTTTTAATCGTACCGGCAGGCACATTCAGTGACGATTGACGGATAGCTTGGGCGACTTCATCAAAGCTTAAGTTGTAATGGCGCAAGGTATCCTCGGTTACCTCAATGCTTAATTCATCATCTCGCAAACCTACAACCGCAACCTCAGAAACCCCTTCTAGCAACGCCATTTCATCACGAATCTGAAACGCGATATCTTTCAGTACACGCCTTTCTGCATCACCAAATAAAGCCACATACATTAGAGTTTCGCGACGTAAATTTTGACGAACAATCGGGCGCTCGGCCGAGACAGGGAAAGTGTTTATCGCATCAATACGCCCCTTAATATCGTTGAGTAGCTCGCGAACATCAAAGCCATCGATAACAACAATATTGACGCTGCCATACCCTTGACGCGATTCTGATGTGATCTGAAAAATCCCTGGCAAATCACCAATCGCCTCCTCAATGCGCACCACAATTTGTTGCTCCACCTCGCTTGAAGCGGCGCCGGGGTAGCTCATAGAAACGGAAATACTATTAGATGCCGACGACGGGAATACTTCTTTTTCAACGCGATCAAAACCCATAATGCCGCCAATTAGCATGGCAAGCATTAACAAATTGGCCGCAATAGGGTTATCTACAAACCAGCGGATTAAATGACTCACGGCGCCACCATCGCAGCGCGCGCATCATCAGCCGGCTGAATAACATTTGGAGCAACCGCAGATCCAACAGCAATAAGCGACTGTTTTTCGAGCGCTATTAATGCTCCGTTGGGAATACTGGCTGTAAGCCAAACCATGTCCTCTGTACGCCTTAGAACCTGAATATCATGAGAGACAACCACGTTATCCGCATCAAGCGTGTAAACCTTGTTGCGCTCGAAAATAGCCTTGCGTGGCAGCACAAAAACATTCTCTAAAGCCCGCCCCTCGATATCAACATCCACAAACAAACCTGGCAACAGCGGCGCACCTGCAAAAGGGTCTTCCACCTCGATAATCGCAAAATACATTCGTGTATCAGGATCGACAAAAGAGTCAGTTCTGGCTAACACCCCCTCCCAGTGATAGGGACGGCCGGCAACCGACGCAGAAACAACAACCGAGGGCTTTGTGGCAGAGGCATTGTGAACAAAAGGCAAATCAATTAGTGCGGCCTGCTGCTCTGTCAGCGGCACACGCACCTCAATAACACTTGAATCGTACACCGTGGCCAAGCGCGTCCCCGCTGTGACATACTGGCCCAAATCGACTGAGGTTTGCTTGACTCGCCCCTTAGCATAAGGCGCAACGATTTTAGTTCTCGCGAGGTTAAGCTCAGCATGGGCCAAATCTGCCTTAGCATAGGTTAAAGCCGCTTGCGCGGCTGCCAACTGGGGTTTGCGCACAAACAAATCGTTCGCGGTTTGATTGCCAAGGTCTCGCCATTCGCGCTTGGCTTGCCTGCTAGCGCCCTGCTCTTCAGCCAATTTTCGCTGCGCATCAGCCAAGCGCGCTTTAGCGCTCAAAACGGCAACGTCATAATCCCTAGTATCTAGCTGCAATAGCAGCTCACCATCTTCAAAAAAGCCACCGTCAACAAAAGAGGCTCCGACGCCAACAACCTGGCCACCGACCTGTGCAACAATGTCAATCTCGCGTCTGGGCACAACAGTGCCTTGCGCTGTCACCGACAAGCGCAAACCTTTTGATTCCGCTTTAGTGACCTCGACACTGACCAAGGCTGCATCCACCTGCGGAGGTCGCATTTCAGGCTTTGGTTTCGCAAAAACCACCACAGACAACGCAATGCTGCCAGCAACAAAAATTCCAGCTGGAAGCCAAGCTTTCCCCAAACCCACAGACATTCTCCTTAACCCTACCGGGTAACCATTAGTCGTCTTTTAACTAAACCGCTTTAAAGTGGCTTATATGTTCATAAAGACTACCACAAGTTCCCAAAATCCCTGCGGGCAAGCAATAAAAAGTCCGGTAATCAAATATTCTTATTAGGCAGAACGCCGCATATTTCGTGCAACATTTGGCACAACTAGCTCAGCATTAATTGTTTCACTAAGCTTTTCACTGCGCTCGTTTAAGCTTTTAAGTGCTGCCGATAAGTCGCGGGCGCGCAGCGGCTTTGCCAGCCCCGAACCACTCTTGCTTTTACCGTACTGGATAATGGCGAACTGGCCATCATGTCGGCGCACAAAACTGGCGCCCTCTTTCGACTCAACATTGACAAAGAACAGCTCCGAATCTTCGACTGTACCAAGCTGCCATTCATCTTGCGTTTTAATAGCCACAATAGACACCATACTGGCCAGCAACGTAACCTCATCTTTTGTTAACCCAATAGGTGCAATTTTTTTACAGCTTGCTTTGCCGCTACGAGAACCCTTATGGCCGAACAACTCACCAGCCTGCTTGAAAAACGCAGTTTTATTAAACATTTTTAAATTCCTACACTCGATAAACACAACAAGAATGTACAAATATTGACCATTTCTGACAAATAACACCACCCCCTAGAAAAGACGTATTACGCGCCAGAAGCCAAGCTGCGCGAGCCTACATTAAGGTAGAAAACCTAAGGCCTTCATTTTTAACACATTAACCCCGGCTCAAAGCCACTCCCTTATACTCCAACCAACAGTAAAATTAGCCCGCTATAAATAACTATTCCTAATAATGGCACCCATTAACACAAGGGTAGATTTTTTGAGACTCGCCCCCAATAATGACCCAACCGTTATACAAATCCGCCGCCAGCAACAAGGACCAGCAATGCCAAGCCAAGACACCCTCTGGCAAACTATATTGTCTGAAACCCGCGACCAAGCCGCTAACGAGCCCGCCCTTGCGAGCTTTTTACATGCGACCGTACTAAACCATGACACACTCGAAGCCGCTTTGAGTTACCACCTAGCTAACAAACTTGGCAGCTCAGAGATTTCTGACTTACAAGTCAGAGAGATTATCGAAAAGGCCTTTAAGAGCGAGCCCAGTATCGGCCAAGCTATAAGAGCAGACTTGCATGCCGTGTTTGATCGCGACTCGGCCTGCGATAGCTACTTATACCCGCTGCTTTACTTTAAGGGGTTTCAAGCACTGCAAAGCTACCGTATTGCTCACTGGCTGTGGCGCCAAAACCGAAAATGCCTTGCACTGTTTTTACAAAGCCGCATTGCCATTACCTATAGCGTGGATATTCACCCTGCGGCAAAGCTGGGCAAGGGCATAATGCTAGACCATGCAACAGGCATTGTGATCGGTGAGACAACGGTAGTGGAAGATGACGTCTCCATTATGCAAGAGGTCACTTTGGGCGGAACAGGCAAAGAATGCGGAGACCGGCACCCCAAAGTAAGGCACGGTGTTTTAATTAGCGCCGGCGCTAAAATACTCGGCAACATAGAGATAGGAGCCAACGCTAAGGTTGGTGCCGGCAGTGTTGTATTAAAAGATGTTGCGCCACAAACAACCGTTGCCGGCGTACCAGCAGTTGTAGTCGGTAAAACCGCAAGCGCATCGCCAGCGCTGGATATGAACCACGAAATAAGTTGTGACGCGGAATGCTTCGGTAAAGCCGATAGCTAAACGCAACGTAACTATTCACGTGGGTCAGGTGGGCGCGAAATAATGGTCACCGCAAAGGCGAATTGATTGTTTTCTGGGCATTCACGCGTCTGGAACGCTTGCATAGCGACCAAGGATGGCAATGTCATTAACTTAAGGCAAGTTAAGCGGTAGGCGGTGATTTTTCAGGACCCTCACGCGCCGGGAGCGCGTGCGGAGCGTCCATGGATTGGCTTGAGCGAGTCCAGAAAAATTGTCGGCTGCCGCTAAGTTAATGACATTGCCAAGGATGTAGGTTCCACGCATGGCGTCTCCGTCTAATCCTGTTGTAATTAATATTGCGCCTTAGCGCACCATCGCTGCCGACTTAACCTGCGCCCAAACCGACATGCCCACCTTAAGGCCCAGCTGCTCAACAGAGCGCTTAGTAACGCGGGCCATTAAATAATCACCACCAGACGCCAGCCTTATCAGTGACATAGCTTCATCGTGGTCATCTACAATATCAACCACCTGCGTGCTTAGCCTGTTGGCAATGCTAGTATCTTGATGCTCTGCTAATGTCAGGCTCACATCCTTAGCATGAATGCGAATTCGCACCGCCTGCGATAATGCCGCACCACTATCACGCAGCCACAAATAGCCACCGCTGTACTGCACACGCATTAAATGCCACTGGGCATCACGTTCAACAACAATACCTTTTAGCACAACCGCCATATCATTATTGAGCCACAAGGCAACATCGACCCGAGAAAAAACATCAGCCACATCACCTTGTGATACAACCTTCCCCTGCTCCATTAACACAACCTGATCCGCCAATCGCGCCACCTCTTCCAGAGAGTGAGTGACATAAATAATCGGAACGTTAAAAGCCGCCCTTAAGTGCTCAAGGTAAGGCAGTATTTCTTGTTTGCGCGCGCTATCTAAGGACGCAAGCGGCTCGTCCATCAACAATAATCGAGGCTGAGCCAATAATGCGCGCGCTATAGCAACGCGCTGGCGCTCGCCCCCCGAAAGCTCATGCGGATAACGCGCAAGCAGCGGCGAAAGTGCCATCACATCTACCACTTGCTGGTAATTAACTGCGTGCGTTTTGCCGGCTGCACGTTTTATCGCATATTGCAGGTTGGCCTGCGCAGTTAGGTGAGCGAATAAACTCGCCTCTTGAAATACAAAACCTATTGCACGTCGATGAACTGGCATACTAGTCGTATTACTTTGCCAACTCTCACCATTAACAGTGCATTCGCCCTGCGAAACAGCTTCTAGCCCCGCTATGCAACGCAGCAAGGTTGTCTTACCCGAGCCAGATGGGCCAAATATTGCGGTTACTCCTGCACTGGGCAACGTAATATCAACATCCAAACAAAACGGCACGCTAGCATGCGCTTGCCGAGGACAATGTTTAAAGCGTGCATGAATCGAAGATTGCGGCAAAAAAGACAAACTAAAAACCACCTGCGTTGCTGCTTAGTAATTGGCGCTGTCGTCGCTGGTAACCGTACAAGGCCAACAATGCGATAAACGAAAATACCACTAGGCTCAGCGCTAGCGCATGCGCCTGACCATATTGCAGCGCTTCAACATGATCATACATTTGCACTGATACCACACGGGTCTCATCTGGAATGTTACCGCCAATCATCAAAACCACGCCAAACTCACCCACCGTATGCGTAAACCCCAAAACCGCCGCAGTAATAAAACCGGGCTTGGCCAGCGGCAATACAACAGAAAAGAACCGGTCCCACGGACCAGCACCCAACGTTGCTGCGACTTCTAACGGGCGAACACCTACTGCTTCTATAGCGTTGTGAATGGGCTGCACCACAAACGGCAGCGAATAAAATACCGATGCAACGACTAACCCCCAAAACGTAAAAGGCAATATCCCTAGGCCGGCCGCTTGCGTAAGCTCGCCCACAAAACCGTTGGGGCCCATAACCAAAAGCAAGTAAAAACCCAAAACCGTAGGAGGCAAAATTAATGGCAGCGCAACTAAGGCCGCCACAGGCCCTTTCCACCAAGAGGTTGTTCTGGCCAACCACCAAGCTAATGGCGTTGCGACCACCAACAGTATTACCGTAACCGTACAAGCCAGCCGCAAGGTCAGCCCAATCGCGGCCATATCCGATGGAGAGAAAAACATAAACAGATAAACTCGATAAGAAATTAGGGCACGCTGTAACCGTAAGATTCAATAATGGCCTGCGCCTTAGGGCTTTGCATAAACACCAGCAAAGCTATTGCCGCCGGGTTTTTCGCGCCACGAACTAACAATACCGCATCTTGCCGAACCGGCGAATACATTGCTTGCGGTACTTGCCACACTGCAGCTGTATTCAGCTGGCCTGCGCGCTGAAGCTGAGCGAGCTGCGAACCGGCCACAAAACCCAAGTCGGCATTACCCGTACTTACAAACTGAAAAGCTTGTGTAATGTTTTCTCCCAAAACCCACTTGGGCTGCGTTTCCGCCTTTAGCCCTAAGCTTTGCAATACCTCAACAGCTGCAGCGCCATAAGGCGCGAGCGTGGGATTGGCTAAAGCAAGCTTATTGAATTCGCCGCCCGCAAGCACTTGGGCACCACCGGTTATATCCCGAAAATTAGCAGACCATAAAACTAAGCGGCCTACAGCATAGGTAAATTGCGTATTCGATAGCGCCAAGTTAGCGTCCGATAGCGCTGCAGGTTTAGCCTGATCGGCCGAGAAAAAAACGTCAAAGGGCGCTCCGTGGGTAATTTGCGCATAAAACTTGCCGGACGAGCCATAAGCGATTTTAACTGAATGCTGCGAGCGACCTTCGAACTCAGCCGCAAGCGCCCGCATTGGCGCAGCAAAATTTGAGGCGACTGCCACGCGCACCTCTGAAGCTTCAACGCGCAACATTACTGCAAAACTAACAAGCAGCCCTAAAACACACTTACCGCACGGTATAACCCTACTAAATATACAAATAGTCAACAAACCCCGAACCACACTGGATGTTTTTACAGCGGCCAATAATACAGACATCTACGCCCTTGGTGGTATCACTCGACAGCAAGCTTATGAATTGAAAAGTCGAAAGCAGGCGCTTCAAACAACCCACGAGCCAAAATATGCAAAGCACCAAAGTGCGCTATGAGTCTCAAAACCCTCACCTAAGACACGAGAATAACAGCAGTTTTTACGCCTTAATATAGAAAACACCGCGTTTTCTACGATTTGAAATCACGGCTCGGCTATATTTGGGGGATTACATATGGGTTCGCATATTTTTCGCACACGGCTACACGCTAGGTGCTGCAGCGCTGTCACACTTTCACTACTGCTCCTCGGCGGGTGCACTGGTAATTCAGAGGAAGGCGCGAGCCACTCCAGCCAACCGGAAGTCACACTGAAAACTTCTGCCGGCCCAATGCCTCTGCGCCGGCTTAACTCCTTTGAATACGACAACACCGTGCAAGATTTGCTTTATGTCAGTATGCAACCATCAACACAATTTCAGTTTGCCTCTGATTTGCGAGATGACTTTTCTTACCCGCTCGCCTCCGGCGGCGTTTCCACACTTGAAGTTCGAAAATACCAAAACGCTGCACAAGCACTTGCAGAAGCTGCTGATTTAAGTCGCTTAAAGCCATGCTCAAACGCCACACAAGAATGTGCCTCCGAGTTCATCAACGCATTCGGAGAAAGGGCTTTCAGGCGTCCTCTTACAACCCAAGAGTCGGCCCATTTACTCGATTTTTACCGCCAAATCAGCGAGGATACTGGCGATTTCGATACAAGCTTACGCTTGATGATTGAAGTGGTATTACAATCGCCTGCCTTTTTGTATCGCTGGGAATTGGGGCCAAGCTCAGTGCAATCAATTGATGGGCTCGTCCCGCTCAACAATTACGAAATAGCCTCTCGGTTATCTTATTTCATCTGGCGCTCTATGCCTGATCAAATATTATTAACAGCCGCCAAAGAGGGAAAGCTCAACTCTAAAGCACAAATAGAAGCGCAGGCTCGCCGCCTGTTAAGTCATGAAAAAGCAAAAGCCTCTGTATCACGATTTTTCGAGTATTGGCTCACCTACAACGACTTAAGTACCATCGAAAAAGACGTAACCACCTACCCCAACTTCGATGGGCAACTGAAAGCCGCGATGCTTGAAGAATCCCGTGCATTTGTTGAAAGCATTATCTTTGACGGCGACAAGCAATTTCAGTCGCTGCTTAGCAGCACAAGCTCTTTTGTTAATAGCGACCTCAGTGACATTTACAATATTGGGGCCATTTTTAGCGAGCAATTACAACCGGTAAGCCTAAGCAACAATGAGCGAGGGGGGCTGCTTACTCTTTCCGCCTTTCTTGCAGACAAAGGCGCGGCCGATGGCTCGAACCCTGCGTTAAGGGGTGCAGTAATACTTGAACAAGTACTTTGTAAACACATGCCACCGCCACCCAATGTTATCCCTGCCATAGCGCCACCTTCCGCTGGTGGCTCGACACGTGAGCGCTTTGAAGAACACACGGGCAACCCTTGCGCCTCGGCCTGCCACGCACTATTTGACCCACTAGGGTTCGCATTTGAAAGCTATGATGGCATTGGGCAGTTCCGTGAATTTGATAACGGCTCAATCGTTGATGCTTCCAGCCATTATGAGATTGACGGCATCAATCACAGCTTTGATGGCGCTGTAGAACTTTCGGCTATTTTGGCGCAAAGCCCGCAAGCACAATCGTGCTTTGCCCGCCAGTGGATGCGCTACGGCCTAGACCGCAACGAGCATCTCGATTCAGATGAACCGTCTATTCAACAAGTCACAGCTGCGTTTATAGCATCGGGCGACATACAAGAGCTCATTATTGCAATAGCAACATCCCAATCCTTTATGTATCGCGAGCCATCAACGGGTGAGGAACTACAACCATGATTATTACCGGCAAGAACCTCAAAAAAGATGCACGTTTCTCCCGTCGCGACATTCTCCGGCGTTTAGGCATGAGCGCCGCTTGCATCCCCCTATTACACAGCGATGAACTGTTTGCCCAAGGCAATAGCGGTTTTCCGAAACGCATGGTGTGCATCACCATGAATAATGGCAATAACCCTAACGACTTTCACAGTTTTCACAGCACCGGCAGCGTCGCATTAGAGCCTTTAGAGCCTTGGAAAGATAAAGTCACAACCATTCGAGGGCTGGGCTTAAAAGTGATGGTAGACAAAGGGCAGCGCTGGGACGGCCATTATTCACACCCCTGTGCACTCAGCGGCAGTCATTCTGGAGGGCAATTCGGTTCAGCACAAAATGCCTCTGTCGACCAAATGGTTTCAGACCATATCGCCAAAACGGTGAACCTAACACGACCGTTATTAAACTTAGGAGTGCGTTCAGAGCGCGATGGCAGAGACACCAGTTGGAGAGCCTCTGGGCAACCCAATCGTAACGAGGTGAGTTCTGCCAGCTTATATACCGACTTATTTAGCAGCGCAGCGGTGCCAACAAACGTTTTAGATGCAGCCATGATTCGCAATGCAAGCGTACTCGATTACTTAGGAAAAGACTTAGAGCGCTTTGCCGCTCGCCTAGGCACCGAAGACAAAATCAAAATTGCTGCGCACCTTAACTCCATTCGAGAACTCGAAACCCAATTACAAGCAGAGTCAGCCGCAACATCAGGCCCAAGCTGCCAGGCACCCGATGTAGATACATCAACACAAGTCCCCGCTAGAATGGATGCCATGTTTAAAATGCTGGCTGTCGCATTGAAATGCGATTACACCCGCGTAGCCACCATGGAGCTATACGATAACGGCGGCGGTAACGGTAATACCTTCCCCTGGATTGGCGTTAACCGCGATTACCATATGCTGGCACATGCCGGCCAAAGCGCCGACAAAGCCAAAGTGGACCAATGGCTATTTCAACAAGTCGCGATTTTAGCCGCCGAATTAGACGCCACCGACGAAGGCGGCTTAAGCGCTTTAGATAACAGCGTGATATCTATTGGCAACGATATGAATACCGGCGACTCACACGATGTAAGCCTTATTAACTACGCATTAATTGGCAGTGCAGGTGGCGCACTTCGAACCGGTATGGCACTTAATTTAAACGGTGCCCACAACACGCTACTAACCTCCTTGGCCAACGCAATGGGGCTTGAAATAGACAGGGTCGGCACGCGCTATTCCGGCAATATTGCGCAACTTATGGCTTAACACCCCTAAAATAAAAAAACCGCCCTGCAACTTACGTTGGGGCGGTTTTTATTTCAGATGTTATTTGTACACCAAGTTTAAAGCGCCACACCGGCTAAATCGCCTTTGTCTTCAAGCCACGATTTACGGTCGCCAGCACGCTTTTTCGCTAGCAACATATCCATCATTTGGCGCACTTCTTCTTCGTTATCAATGCTTAATTGCACCAAACGTCGGGTATCAGCGCTCATGGTTGTTTCACGCAATTGCAGTGGATTCATTTCACCCAGCCCTTTAAAGCGCTGAACATTCACTTTGCCTTTTTTCTTCTCGGCAATAATGCGGTCAAGAATGCCTTCTTTTTCACTTTCATCGAGTGCGTAGTACACATCTTGCCCAATATCAATACGGTATAAAGGCGGCATAGCCACATAAACGTGGCCCGCGCGAACCAAAGCGGGAAAGTGCTGAAAAAACAACGCACAAAGCAAAGTTGCAATGTGCAACCCATCAGAATCAGCATCGGCCAAAATACAGATTTTATGGTAGCGAAGCGCCTCTATATTGGGGCTGCCAGGGTCAATCCCCAAAGCAACAGAAATATCGTGCACCTCTTGCGAGGCAAGCACCTCTTGGCTATCGACCTCCCATGTATTTAGGATTTTACCGCGCAAAGGCATAATGGCTTGGTTTTCACGGTCGCGCGCTTGCTTGGCACTGCCGCCAGCCGAGTCCCCTTCCACAAGAAATAGCTCACCGCGGGTTGGGTCATCACTGGAACAATCGGCGAGCTTACCCGGCAACGCAGGGCCTTGAGTAATTTTTTTACGGGCGACCTTTTTGGCCGAACGCACACGCTTTTGCGCATTATTAATACAGAATTCAGCAAGTTGGTCTGCCTCTGCCGTATGCTCGTTTAACCACAGACTAAAGGCATCTTTAGAGACCCCCGACACAAACGCTGCCGCCTCACGAGAAGACAAGCGCTCTTTTGTTTGCCCAGAAAACTGCGGATCAGCCAGCTTTGAAGACAGTACATAAGCACAGCCAGCCCAAATATCATCAGGGGCCAATTTAACGCCGCGCGGCAACAAATTACGGATTTCACAAAATTCACGCATGGCATCTAGTAAGCCCGTACGCAAACCATTGACATGCGTGCCGCCCTGCGCCGTAGGGATCAAGTTCACGTAACTTTCTTGAACGCACTCACCGCCTTCTAACAGCCACTGGACCGCCCAATCAACCCCCTCGGTTTTACCGGCGAATTGGCCCACAAACGGTATCGCTGGCGCGCACTCATAACCTTGCGTAGTTGCGGCTAAGTAATCTTTTAGACCATCTTCGTAGTACCACTCGTCTTTATCGCCGCTGGTTTCGTCAATAAAGATAACCGTCAGGCCTGGGCATAACACGGCTTTAGCGCGCAGAATATGGCGCATTCGCGAAACAGAAAACTTAGCCGAGTCAAAATAACTGGGGTTTGGCAGGAAGGTTACCTTGGTACCAGTATTGCGTTTACCGCAAGTATCAATCACCTGTAGATCAGATGTTTTAGCACCGTTGCTAAAGGCAATTTGATGGACTTTGCCGTCGCGCTTAATCTCAACGACCAGCTCGTCGGTCAAGGCATTAACAACCGAAATCCCCACCCCGTGCAAGCCGCCGGAGAATTGGTAATTCTTATTTGAAAACTTACCACCAGCATGCAGCGTAGACAAAATAACCTCGACGCCAGGCAGCCCTTGCTCTGGGTGGATATCTACCGGCATACCGCGCCCATCATCCGAGACTGTTAGCGAGTGATTTTTGTGCAGCCGCACTTCAATGCGCGAAGCATGGCCTGCGAGGGCCTCATCCACACTGTTATCAATAACCTCTTGCGCCAAGTGGTTGGGGCGCGTGGTATCGGTATACATACCTGGGCGTTTTTTGACAGGGTCTAGGCCGGTAAGGACCTCAATATCTTCAGCGTTGTAGTTAGACATAAATTATAAAAAAGCCAACTTTATGATTATGGTTAGTCGTATAAAAGTTATTCGAAAGCGCTTACATCACCGCAGCCGCGGCGCTGTATTTCGGGTTCATCACCGGTCATATCAATAACACTGGTTGCATCAAAGCCGCAAAAGCCACCATCAATTACAAGCTCTATTTGATGGTCTAGCGACTCTTTAATATCGTATGGGTCCGTTAATGGTGCGGTGTCGTTAGGTAAAATTAACGAGCTGGACATGATCGGCTCACCCAAAGTTTCCATAATAGCCAAGGCTATAGGGTTATTCGGCACTCGCATGCCGATAGTCTTTCGCTTTGGGTGCATTAACCGGCGCGGCACTTCGGGCGTCGCATTAAGAATAAAGGTATAAGCGCCTGGCGTATGGCTTTTCAGCAATCGGAAATCGCTATTATTGACCTTGGCATAGGTTGCCAATTCTGACAAATCGCGGCACATCAAGGTAAAGTTTTTATGCTTGTCTAACTGCCGTATCGCTCGAATGCGATCAAGCGCCATCTTGTCACCAATATGACAACCCAATGCGTAGGCTGAATCGGTTGGATAAGCGATTAAACCGCCGGTACGCACAACTTCCACCACTTGATCAATCAAGCGTTGCTGCGGGTTTTCTGGGTGAATGGTAATAATTTTAGTCATAGTTACTTTGCCTTAGGCACGCTGCCGAGCAGACGGAAACTGTAATATTGATATAGACGCGGTTCAAGCTGCAAGCCAGTCGTGCCATACCGGAGTTAATTCGGGCGCTAGTTTGCCAAAGCCACCTAGCGCTTGCCAGCCCGCATTTGGGCTATGGAAGTCACTACCACAGCTGGCCAGCAAACCAAACTGCTGACACATCAAGCTCATATCCCGCGTAATGTTTGGGGTTTGCAAGCCGCTAATCACCTCTAGGGCATCGCCGCCGCAAGCTTTAAAGTCGGTAAGCAGGTCTCTCAATTTTGTCCGTGTAAGCTTATATTTTACCGGGTGCGCTACAACCGCTCGGCCACCAGCGGCGTGAATCCAAGCGACCGCTTGGCCAATTTCTGGCCAGTCTTGTTTTACGTCGCCTGGCTTGCCTGCGCCCAAATAGCGCTTAAATGCTTGCTCAACCGAACGCACTGCGCCTGCTTTTACTAAGTATTGCGCAAAATGAGGGCGCCCTATTTCACCCTCTCCGGCAATGGCTTTGGCACCGTCATAAGCGTTTGCAATGCCAGCCTTTTCAAGTCGCTCAGAAATAATCCTAGCGCGTTTTTCTCGCACGGCAGCTTGTTGCGCAACGCCTTCAAGCAAGGTTGTATTGGTTAAATCTACATTCAGCCCAACGATATGAATACCGCGGCCTTGCCATAAACAAGACAGCTCTATACCCGTAATAAGCTGGATATCATTAGCAATAGCAACCTCTTGCGCCAGCGGCAAGCCAGCAAGGGTATCGTGATCGGTAATTGCGAGCAAATCCACACCGTGCAACTTAGCCCTCGACACCAGCTCGTCAGGCCGTAAAATACCGTCCGACGCGGTGGTGTGGGTATGTAAATCTGCAATCACTTAAAACTCCCATAATATGCACTGTTAAACCAAGGTTTACACGGCAAAACAAAGCATTTAAACAACCCAACTGAGTAGGCAATGACCGATAAAATAGCGCCCGATAATACAGTGACAAATAATAAAGAGGCCCCTAAAAAAGAAAACATGTGGCTAAACATTATCGTCAACGTTGCCATACCCACAATTATTTTAATGAAGCTGAGCGGCGAAACTAAGCTAGGGCCAACGCTAGCACTCATAGTCGCGCTAGCGTTTCCGATTGGTTACGGGGTTATAGATTACCTCAAAACACGCAAACTTAACTTTTTTTCTGCCCTGGGTGTCGTTAGCGTTATGCTCACCGGCGGCATGACCTTATTAAAGCTGCCACCGGAATATATTGCTATTAAAGAAGCTGCCATCCCCGCTCTATTTGGCCTAGCCGTTTTAGGTTCACTCAAAACGCGCTTCCCGCTGGTCAAAACATTTATGTTAAACCCGCAAATCATGCAGGTCGAAAAAATTCAAAACGCCGTCGAAAAAAACCAATGCAAGCATGCTTTCGAGCAAACTTTAACCAATGCTTCCATAATGCTCGCTAGCTCATTCTTTTTATCATCGGTATTGAATTACGGTTTAGCCAAATACCTGCTTGTTAGCGAACCCGGCAGCGAAGCCTTTAACGCAGAGCTTGGCACAATGACGGCCATGAGCTTCCCAGTAATTACCATTCCAACCATGCTGGTGTTTGTTGGGGCGATGTTTTATTTGTTCCGACAAATCAAAAAACACACAGGGTTATCGATTGACGACATTCTTATCAACCCAGATAACAACAAATAACTCCTTAAGGATTTAGCATGTACTACGCCATTTTAAGTGAAGATGTAGAAAACAGCTTACCCTTGCGTAAACAGGCAAGGCCACACCACATTGAACGCCTAGAAAGCCTAAAAGTGCAAGGCAGGCTCATGTTAGCAGGCCCACACCCCGCCTCTGACGAGAACCCCGATGCCGGATTTACCGGCAGTTTAGTCATTGCCGAATTTGACAGCTTGAGTGACGCCAAAAGCTGGGCCGATGCCGACCCTTATGTAGCCGCTGGCGTCTACGCCAAGGTCACGGTTAAGCCTTTCAAAAAAGTTCTACCGTAACGGAGACCAAGAACATTGAATTCTAAAATATTCGTGCTGAGCGCCATTTTGCTGAGCACTCTTTTCAGCAGTAATAGCTGGGCACAAACGCGCTACATCACCGACAGTTTAATGGTGCCTTTGCGCTCAGGCCCCGGTAATGAGTTTCGCATTATCAACTCACGCATCCGTAGTGGCACCAAGCTGCAAGTATTGGACGAGCCAACCGGCGATTGGGCACAAGTAAAGCTGCCCGCTGGCACCGAGGGCTGGATTCGCAAGCAATACTTGCAAAACTCACCCGTAGCTAAAACCTTGCTCGAAAACGCACAAGCCAAACAAGCGCAAGCCGAGGCCACTTTAGCCGCTAAAACACAAGAACTTACAGAACTGCAAAATAAGCACGCCGAGCTGAAAAAAATTAGCAGCCACGTGCAAAGCGAACACGCTAGCTTAAGTACGGAATACCAAAACTTAAAAATTCTTTCTGAAGATGCTGTCAATCTTAGCTCCCGCTACCGCGACCTACTTGCCGAGCACGAAGTGCTACTGACCCAACACGATGCGCTCAAAGCAGAAAATGATAACTTGCGCAGTGACCAAACCATTAGCCACGGTCTCTATGCTATTGCACTATTACTGGCAGGTATGCTGTTGGCCATAGTGCTACCGATGTTCCGTCCACGCAAACGCTATAGCGACCAAATTCTTTAATCCAGCAGGGATAACACATGAACTTACTTGAACTAGTCATAAAAAAAATACGCCTTGGCCTCGTAGCTTTTATTGCCTTAACCGCCCTACTACTCTGCGCGTGCGCCCCAAGCAAAACCGAACCGGTAGTGGAGTTTGAGACAAGCCAAGGGAAAATGATTATCCAGCTACACCCCGATTATGCCCCTAAAACCGTAGAGCTATTTTTAAAACACGTAGATGCTGGCTTCTATGACAACACAATATTTCACCGAGTCATTCCAGAGTTTATGGCACAAGGTGGAGGTTTTTCTGAGGGCTTTGCCCGCAAAGAAGCGCTGGGCACCGTTGTTAATGAATCGATAGGCGGGCTACCCAATGTTGTTGGCACCATTGCAATGGCACGTACCAGCAACCCCGATAGCGCATCTTCACAGTTTTACATCAATGTCGTCGACAACCCCAACCTAGACGCCAAAGATGGCCGCCCCGGCTACACAGTATTTGGCACGGTTATTCAAGGCGCCGAGGTCGCTAAAACAATTACGCAACTGCCCCGCGGCAAGCACAGTGCCACTGGGCATCGCAACGCCCCTAACGACACTGTCTTCATCAAAGCCTCTAAACGCTTAAAACCTGCGCCAGCCATGGTATTTGAAACGCCAATCCCAACACCCACCGAAAGCGCCCCACAGGAAGCCCCTTAATGAGCACAGCATCCTCAAGCATTGCTCTTTCGGTAAACCTGAACAAGATTGCGCTTATTAGAAACTCCCGAGAAGGCAACTACCCCAATGTTGTTGCCTTTGGCCAAAAATGCTTGGAGGCCGGGGCACAAGGGCTAACGGTGCACCCTCGTCCAGACGGCCGCCACATTCGACCACACGATGTCTACGCACTACGGAAATTGGTTAGCGACTTTCCCGGTACGGAATTTAATATCGAAGGCAACCCTTTTGCACCGCCCAAGGGGGATTACCCAGGCCTGATGGCGTTAGTCAAAGAAACTCACCCACACCAGTGCACACTAGTGCCCGATAGCGATAGCCAATTAACCTCCGACCACGGCTTCGACTTAACAGTAAATCGGCAGACTGTCGAAGTTATCGTCCAGCAACTGCGTGAGCTTGGCGTTCGCAGCAGCTTATTTATGGACCCAATAGTTGAGCAAGTAGAACTATCGGCCGCTATCGGCGCAGACCGTATAGAGCTGTATACAGGCCCCTTCGCCGAAGCTTTCCAGTGCAACGACAATAACCTAAAGGTTTTGCTCGATGACTATATTCGCGCAGCCGAAACGGCCAAAGCGCTGAATATTGGCGTCAATGCAGGCCACGACCTCAATTTAGACAATATGCCACTCTTTAAGCAAGTACCCTACTTAGCCGAAGTTTCAATTGGCCACGCCTTTACTGTTGACTCTTTGCTCATGGGAATGGATGCCGCCTTAAAAGCTTATTTAGAGATCTGCGCATGACACCCAGTGGCAACCAAGGGGATAGCCAAGCCTATCTCAATAAAAAAGCCGTCTTCGCGAAAGTGCTTACCATTTACGGCCGCAAACCGGTACTCGAAGCGTTAGAACAAGAGGGTATATCGCCATTTCGCTTACACCTTGCCGACAGTAACAAATCAGCCGGCATCATCGACGACGTTACTCGGCTCGCCAAGGCTAAAGGCGCCGAAGTACTCTATCACTCGCGAGCAGCGCTAAGCCGGATATCTAAAAACAGCAAACAAGACCAAGGCGTTGCGCTCGACATACAATGCCAAGGTTTTACGACATTTGCAGAGTTTGAACAGAACTTACCGACCCATTTTGACCTTATCGCGGCAGATGCCGTAACAAACCCTCAGAACTTAGGCATGATTATTCGCTCGGTCTGTGCGTCGCCATGCACAGCCTTGCTATTGCCAAACCAAGGCTGCGCACGCCTAGATGCCCTAGTCATCAAAGCCAGTGCTGGCACCTTATTTAAAGCCAATATTATTCGTTGCGACGACTTAAACGATGCCATTGTGCAGCTGAAAAAGCACAACGCGCAGGCATTTGCCTTGACAGGCGGTGGCGAGCACAACTTGCAAAACCTGCCGTTAGACGGGCGCAATGTTTATGTAGTAGGCAACGAAACCCACGGTGTCAGCCCCGCCATTATAAAAAGCTGCCAGCATAAACTTGGCATTCCTATGGCTAACGCAGTGGAATCACTCAATGTGAGTATTGCAGCGAGCCTTGTGGCGTTTCATCGGCTGTATCGCTAACAACTAGTCAACTAGGCGAGTGGTTCATCGCTATGAGGGGTGCGAATGGGCATGCAATCGCTTGGGCATTCACGCACCTTTTCTTCGGGTAAACTTGCAATACCAATGAGCGTGTCTCTAATTTCTTTTTGGCAACTAAAAGCCAATTTACGCAGTTTGCTTAAACCTAACGGCCCACCAGGTGCAGGGTTTGCCAGCAACTGCTCCGCCCCCATATTGAAAGGCAGCACACGGCGTAACAATAACTTACTTTGCAGTGCCAACAGCGATTTAAAACCCGCCAAATCAATATTACCCCAGTGGTATAGAGCCACCTCAGGCGGTAATTTATCGACCAACTTTTCGTAAAAATTGAGCGTACGCGACGTGGGGAAATCGCCAACATAAACCACCAAACCATTATCTTGAACTGCAGCAATATAGCGCTGATACAAAGTAAGATCTTCGATAGTTAACACGTAGTCAGGCACCGATGTACGCTCAAAGCCGCGTATAAACTCAGCACACAAGGCCGCACCCGACCACCCCCCAACATCAATCAGCTTATCGTCATCGCAAATTGCATCAAACGGGCCTCTCAAATGGAGCAGTGATGAACTATGGATTAGCCCTAAGCTGGCCAGCTGATCTTCATAATCGAGCTCTTTAGCTGCTGGGTGAATCTTGGACTCACAAAACAGTGTAATAACCTGTTTATGCTCGTCAAGCATATGGGCAGCACCAAACCAATCTAGGCTTAACGCCCGAATGCTTCGCCCACGCAATGGCTCTTTAGCGAGTTTTTTGGCCACAGTTGCGGCTATCACAACTTGCGCAATATGCTCTGGCCCTAACGATAAGTAGCGGGCACCTAAACGCCAGCGTTCACCAATTTCATTGATCTTATGATCAATCCAATCCACACCACACTTTAATTCAAGTAAGGTTGTTGCCGCATTGGCCACCATATCAACCTGCGGCGCTATGCTTAGGTACTCTAAAAAAGCTTTACCTCGTGGTACGTGAATATGCTTGAGTGTTTCAAAGTCTTCTAACACTTTAAGGTGCCAGCCGCACTCGATTAAGCCCATATCCTCCAGCGGTTTAAGTGCATCATGGCAAACTCGACGGCTGTTGGGGGATGCATAAACATAGCTACCAGCAAATTGGGATGACACTGGCAATCTGGCACCATCGACCACGCCGGTAGAGCGATTCACCAAATTAACCAATGTCTGGATTAGCTGCTGCGATACGGGGTCAAAAGCTTGAAGCATAGGATTTATACAGAACCGAAACGTTGATTGAGGTAATTAATAATGTCACTCGACTCGTACATCCAAAGCACTTTGCCCTGCTCTTCTATTCGTAAGCACGGAACTTTTAACTTACCGCCTTCGATGCTTAACTCTTGCCGTTTACGCTGATCATTTTGCGCGTCACACACATTAATTGGGACGTTTAAAGCGTGAATTTTACGTCTAACTTTGATGCAAAAAGGGCACGCATAAAACTGATATAACGATAACCCTTGCGCATCGATATTGGCGGCTTGCTGCTGTGCCTCGTTACGCTTAATGGGTTTGGGGCGCGAAACCCAATCACCAAACACTAAAACCCGCCCCAAACCTTCTCGCAACATCTTTAACAACATCAATACACCTTAAACAACAAACGTAAGGCCTTGTAATAACAAAGCCTTAAATACACAAAAAACCTTACATAATAAGATAACGAATATCTCAGCAAACAATTGGCGCGGAGTGTACCAAAGAAACCCCAGCAGGCTGTAATACTAATCCTTTCTAGCAGCCCGCTGCGCCTAATGTTTTAAAACAATGGTTTAAACCACCTCTAAACGGTCTACTCGCTGAAACCCTCTGGGCAGTTTATGCCCGCGCCGGCCACGCTCGCCAATGTAATGCTCCATATCCGAAAGCTTCATTGCAAGGTGCCGCTTGCCGGCCCATACCTTTAAGCTCTGGCCTGGCACAAAAGCGACCACATCAATCATAAACTCCTCGCGAGACTGCACCCGTGCACTTGGAATACTAATCACTTTGTTGCCCTTACCTCTGGCCAGCACGGGTAATTCTGCAATCGGGAATACCAACATCCGGCCTTCGTTACTCACAGCAATTAAGTAGGTTTCTTCTGTAATCGTGACAAAACGAGGGGTTAACACCTTGGCCCCCGCAGGTAACGATAGCAATGCCTTGCCTGCCTTATTCTTAGTTTGAAGGTCACTAAGCTTGGCAATAAAGCCATAACCGGCGTCACTTCCGAGCAACACCGATTGATCATCGTTGCCCATAATCAGCGCCTCAATGGCGGCGCCACTCGGGGGATTTAAGCGGCCGGTAATTGGCTCGCCTTGCCCGCGAGCAGAAGGCAAGGTATGCGCAGGTAAAGAATAACTACGCCCTGTCGAATCAATCATCATGACAGACTGATTGCTCTTACCTTTAACAAACAACTTGAAGCTATCGCCCGCTTTGTAATTCAAACCATTAGGGTCTATATCGTGACCTTTGGCTGCACGAATCCAGCCTTTATCAGAGAGCACCACCGTTACTGGATCGCTTCCGAGTAAATCAGACTCGCTAAAGGCTTTAGACTCCGCGCGCGTCACAATGGGCGAGCGCCTATCATCACCGTACTCTTTAGCTACGGCTTTTAATTCTTTTTTGATCAAGGTTTTAAGTTTGCGCTCAGAGCCCAGCAAGCCTTCAAGCTTTTCTTTTTCGACGGCAAGCTCTTCTTGCTCACCACGAATCTTCATCTCTTCTAAGCGCGCCAACTGTCGTAAGCGGGTATCAAGAATGTAGTTCGCTTGCTCTTCCGAAAGCTCAAAGCGCTCCATAAGTACTTGCTTTGGTTTATCTTCCGTACGAATGATATGAATCACTTCGTCCAGATTTAAATACGCGATTAAAACACCATCTAACAAATGTAATCGGCGATTAACCCAATCCAACCTGTGCTGAAGGCGCTTGCGAACAGTTTCTGCGCGATACTCTAGCCACTCGCCCAACATGGTATTTAAGGGTTTAACCGCTGGGCGCCCATCAATACCAATCACATTCATGTTGATTCGGTAATTGCGCTCTAAATCAGTGGTAGCAAACAGGTGGTTCATTACCCCTTCGACATCAATGCGATTCGAACGCGGCACAATGACTAAACGAGTGGGGTTTTCATGATCCGATTCATCACGTAAATCGGCCACCATTGGTAGCTTCTTAGCTTGCATTTGCTGCGCGATTTGCTCAAGAATTTTGTTGCCACTCACCTGATGAGGCAAGGAGGAAACAACAATGTCGCCATCTTCGGTTTCCCAGCGCGCGCGCATTTTAATGCTGCCGCGGCCAGTTTTGTACATGCTAATAATATCCTCTCGCGGCGTTACTATCTCGGCGTCGGTCGGCATATCTGGGCCTTGAATAAACTCGCACAAGTCTTCAACGCTTGAATTGGGTTTGTCCAACAACAAAATAGTGGCATCAATCACTTCACGCAGATTGTGCGGGGGAATATCCGTCGCCATGCCCACGGCAATACCCGTGGTGCCGTTCAGCAAAACCGACGGGGCCTGCGCAGGGAGAACCACCGGTTCATCAAGCGTGCCATCAAAGTTAGGCTGCCAATCCACCGTGCCTTGACCCAGCTCGCTTAGCAGTACTTCAGAGAATTTAGTCAGCCTTGACTCGGTGTAACGCATCGCCGCAAACGACTTAGGGTCGTCTTGCGACCCCCAGTTGCCCTGCCCATCGATCAGTGGATAACGAAACGAAAACGACTGCGCCATTAACACCATGGCTTCATAGGCAGCCGAATCGCCGTGCGGGTGGAACTTACCGATAACATCCCCGACCGTACGCGCTGACTTTTTAAACTTGGCCGTCGACTTCAGCCCCAATTCACTCATGGCATACACAATGCGTCGCTGAACCGGCTTTAAGCCATCACCAATATGCGGCAAGGCGCGATCAAGAATGACATACATGGAATAGTCCAAGTACGCTTTTTCAGTAAAAACATTGAGTGGTAGGACTTCTTCGGCCCCAGGAATCACAAGATCAGACATAAATAACGCTATTTAGATTAACAAATGCAAAAGACTATGGGGTCAAGGGTTGACTATGCAACGCTTAAGATCAAAAACATTTAGGTGATCGCTAATTTAGCAATCACCTAAATGCCTAACTGAAAAGGCAGAGCCGCTATTTAAGCTCCGCAGATAAAAATGATGGGCCGTTATCCGTTAACTTGAGTGTTGGCTCGCAAAACCTAACACGTTTTTTTGAAACACCCATTTCATCCAGCTTTTTGGATACAGCTTTGGCCCGACGCTTAGACATATTGAGCAAGTGCTCATTCTCGGCAGAGGAAATTTGCTCCCACGACTTTAACGGCTTGCCTTGGCGATAAAGCCCAGCCCACTCGCCACCAGTGGTTACTGGGCACAAAGACAAAATCTTAGTGGGGTTTTCCTTGGCCAACACCGTAATGTCTTTAAAGCGTATCGCCTGCCCGCCCATCAACTCAGTTTCACTCGGGTTGTATTTAAGCGGCTCAAATACCATGCCTTGTGCTGCTTTTGGCTTATTCGCTGGCCGCTGCGGGGTAATGCCTTGCGCCAAATCACTGAGCGTTCGCTTGGCTCGATAACCTAAAGCTTCGCTTAGAGAGTTTACTTTCAGCAAATCAAAGTCGAAGAAAACCTCAAAATCCACCGATTGATTTCTATCTTTTAGGGCCGAGTACGAATCCTGCAAACTCAGTACACCATTCAATCTGGCGCCGCCACCAGTAGACATATCGCTCAAACGCACAGAAGCATCACCTTGAATACTTGACGATTGTCCTTGCGCCCTAAATTTAGCATCTACGCGCCCCTGGAGCACTCTTTCATTAAAAAGCGTCTCGGTATAAGCTGAGATTTTAGCTAAGTCCAAACCCTTAACATGGCCATCAACATCAAAATTGGGATGTTCAGCAAACGGTGCCAAGCGGCCTCGTACAACAATTTCTCCGCCATCGCTTAAGCGCGCAATAAAAGTCACCGGTGAACGTTTTTCAGGCTGAGCACTGCTAATCGGGCCTAATTCTAAAGACAGCCCAGTAAGGGCTTCTTGTGCCGGCGGAGAAACAGAGTCGTCAAGCCACGCAATGCCGCCATCAATCACGCGGGTTTTCATTACTTCGACAATAACATTCGGCCCTGCCGACTCACCACTTAATGCCAAATCTAAAGAGGGAAACACTTCGCGCAAGCGCTCAACAATCACGAACGCAGCGTTGTGATCTTTGTGTAGCGTTTGTCTTAACGCTGTAGCATCAACCAAACCCAACTGTAAGCGTACTTGATCGCGCGAACGCGTCTCTACAATATCGTTAACCAATAAGCTATTAAGCTGTGTTTGATAAGGAGTATCTAAACGCTGGGTTTCAATTTCACTGCGTTCAACTAGGTGAAAGCTTTTTAGCGCTATTTGTCCAATTCGGCGCTCAGTTTGATCGGCAACCACATCGCGGATCTTGGCATCGCCAAGGTACAACAACGAAGTACCATTAAAGTGATCTTTGAAATACATGCGCTGGAGATGGGAGGTGGAGCGCGTTGATAGCTGCCAGCCCTTGCTAGTGTTTTGAACTGTGGCATCACGCAAAGCAAAGCTACCGATACTAAAGCATTGCGAAAGCGCCTTGCCACTGGGGCTCGCGCCTGTCCTACACACTTCAAGATGCTCGTTTAAAGAGCTGATAATCTCAAAACGCCACGCGGGCATGTGCCGATTAACAAATGTTTCAATCGGGGTTGTGAACTCTGAAAAGTTAGTGTCAAGCGCGCCGATGTCCAAGCGCAGCCCCTGTGTGCGCAAACGCCGAATTACAGCTTCTTGGCCGAATAGCTCGGGTAATTTGATATGCGCTTCCAGTAAATCAATGCGTATACCCTGCTCATTACTCTTGCGAATATCCAAGCCGGCAATACTTAACTTACCGGTAACTGCATTAAAACCGACGGTTTTAATCTGAGCCTCGTAACCTTGCTCAGTAAACCAGTATACCGCGTAGTGTTTTGCTGCAATGGGAGCGACTGCGACCAACACCACCAAACCGATGACGAGTCCGAATGACCATTTGATTAAGCGCATAATGCAATTCCTGCCTGCTCTTGGTTTTTATTATTGATTTATCTCGATGATTTCCAAGCTATCGACGGCGCTTCTATGGCTCTTCCTTGCAAAGAGCCTACGCCAATTCGATGACTGTAATGGTTTTTTCACCTATAGCTGTCTAAATTAGCGCCCCAATATAGCGAGATCCCCTTCATTTTAGAAGTGTTTTAGCCCATCCGTCACGGTAGTGGCTTGATTTTTTGTGCTCACACCCAAGATAGGGGTCAACTCAAACAGGTAAAGAACAATTATGGCAGACAAAGAATCAACCCTTCCTATATTGAAAGCCGCGCACCAAAAACCCCTTGTGGGCTTGGAGTTACCCGATGACGATGACATTCTTGAAGTCGAAGAAATGATTTACGTTCAAATTCGCGGCGACTTTCGCGAATTTCTGCTAACAGCCTCAGACCTCATTATCGGCACATTAGAGCCTGTAACCGTAAACGACTCTAGCTCACATACGTACCTACCAGACGTCGCTAGTCATGCCTGGGAAAATGGCCTACCAAGAGAGCTTCTACCCGTTTGCCAAACAGCTGATGGGTACTATTGCCTCGATCTCGAAGATCAAGTGATTTACTGGTGCGATGGCGTTCAACAACCAGGCGAATGGCCATCAATTTGGTCTTGGGCGGAATCTGAATGGGCCAATAGTTAGCCCCTGTTTTTGGCACCAACTAGATTCACTACCGCCAACCAGGACGCACCATAATGGTGCGATCGAATTATTATACCGCTGAGACAAGCGCCACATAGATCAAAAAAAAGCCAACCACCCCCTTCTTTCGGAGTTCGGCACCATTTATGCAATAGCCTTTGCAAGCCCATTTGGGTGCCCTGTTAAACAGGGCACGAAGGTAGCTATATGCATCACAACCAAGATCAAGAGCAACCCTTTATTATCGTTTCCGACTTAGATGGAACACTACTTGATCACCACGATTACAGTTGGCACAACGCCAAACCCGCTTTGGAAGAAGCCAAACGACGCCAGATTCCCGTTGTTCCGTGCACGAGTAAAACATTTTCCGAAACATTGCATTTAATCAAAGATATTGGCCTAGAAACGCCAATCATCTGTGAAAATGGCTCAGGGATTGCCCTCCCCGAAGGCAAGGTTATCGACCTAGCCCCACGCTACCCCTTAATTATCGAGAAGCTACAGCTACTCAAACGCGATTCCCGCTTCCAATTTTGGGGGTTTCACGACATGAGCATCGAAGAAGTTGCTCGCCAAACTGGATTAAGCATCGAGGAAGCCGCCAACGCGAAAGATCGACGCTATAGCGAGCCCTTCTTGTGGCAAGGCAAGGAACCTGCATTTGACGAGTTCGAGCGCGCGGCTAAGAAATTCAATATTGATATTGTACAAGGCGGCCGTTTTTATCACGCGCTGAGCCGCGGCGTGAGCAAACAACGCGCAATCAACCATTTATTACAAGTTTTACACATGCCTAATGCGCACGTTATAGCTTTGGGCGACAGCACCAACGATGTTTCCATGTTGACCAAAGCCGATACCGCGGTTGTAGTTAACAACCCCACGCGAGACTTCCCAGCACTACCTGCTGAACATCAAAACATTCACTACACAAGCGCATACGGGCCAGCCGGTTGGAATAGCGCAATAATGAAAATACTGGAGAATAACCATGGGTGAATTTCATCAAAACGGCATAGTTACCACACTGCACAACTTAACCCGCCGCCCGGTAGAAGAGCTTGAAAAAGAGCTTGTAGCATTTAGCCATGAGCGAAAGCTAGGCCTCGTTCTACCTTGCTTATACTCCGAGCTAGAAGGCCCCGCTATGCAGCCCATCGTGGAAGAGCTGGCTAAAGTACCCTACCTGAATGAAATCATTATTGGCCTCGACAAAGCTGATGAAAGCCAGTACCGAAAAGCCCTGCAATTTTTTTCTCAATTGCCACAAAACTACAAGGTGTTATGGAACGACGGGCCTCGTCTGAAAAAAGCCCATCAGCAACTTATTGATGCTGGCTTATCCATTGGCGACCCAGGTAAAGGGCGCAATGTGTGGTTTTGTTTTGGTTATGCCTTTGCTTCCAAAGAAAGCAGTGCTTTAGCCTTGCACGATTGCGATATTGTCACCTATAAACGCGACCTGCTAGCACGGCTAATTTACCCTATTGCCAACCCACAATTTAACTACACCTTTTGTAAAGGTTACTACGCCCGCGTTGCCGACGGTAAAATGAATGGCCGCGTTAGCCGGTTACTTGTCACCCCTCTTCTGCGCGCCCTCACCAAAATATTTGGTCCGCAAGAATACCTCGAGTACCTCGACAGCTTCCGTTATCCATTGGCTGGCGAATTTGCGATGCGTACTGACTCAGTACAAGATATTCGCATACCCAGCGACTGGGGGCTTGAGATTGGTGTATTGGCTGAAATGAAGCGCAACTATTCAACCAACCGCATCTGTCAGGCTGATATCGCCGACACCTACGACCACAAACACCAAAACCTCTCGACCGATAACGACCAAGCTGGCTTATCTAAAATGTCGATAGACATTTCAAAGGCGATATTTCGTAAGCTCGCGACCAATGGCGTGGTATTTTCCAGCGAAACTTTCCGCTCAATAAAAGCGACCTATTTTCGCATAGCGCTCGACCTTATCGAAACCTATGCCAACGATGCGCAGATGAATGGCCTAACCATGGATATTCACAAAGAAGAACAAGCCGTTGAGCTGTTTGCCGCCAATATTCTTAAAGCCGGCTTAGCGTTCTTGGATAACCCCATGGAGCGCCCGTTTATTCCTAGCTGGAACCGCGTAAGCAGCGCTTTACCGCAACTACAACAGTCAATGCTTGAGGCTGTAAGCCAAGACATGGAGGAGTTTTCGCCATGAGCGCCTTTGAAGACTTGGCAGAACGCGTTAAAGCCCACTTAAATGTTATTTATTCCACCGAAGATAATAGCGATTTAACGCATGAGATATTACGCAATATGCGGCTGGATGAGTTTATCGCCACCCCCGAGCCACACCACAACCCGTGGACTCAGCAAGACGCTATTGTAATAACCTACAGCGACAGCATTAAAACCGAAGGCGAAGCTCCCCTAAAAACCCTCCGACAGTTCCTGCGCGCCAACCTTACAGGCTTTGTCAACGGCGTGCACATCCTGCCCTTTTTCCCTTGGAGCTCAGATGATGGTTTTGCCGTAATAGACTATTTGCAGGTGAACGAAGGCCACGGAACATGGAATGATATTTCAGCCATTGCGGGTGACTTCAACCTGATGACAGACCTTGTCATTAACCATTGTTCATCTCGAAGCCGCTGGTTCGACAACTTCAAAAAAGGCATTGAGCCGGGCGCTAGCTACTTTGTTGAAGGCGACCCCAGCCACGACCTAAGCCACATTACACGCCCCCGAACTTCACCGCTATTGCGCCCTACCGAAACGGCCACCGGTGAGAAAAACGTTTGGTGCACCTTTAGCCATGATCAAGTGGATCTCAACTTTGCCAACCCGCTTGTGCTACTGGAATTTGTCAAAATCATTCGCTTTTACCTCGATCGAGGCGCTAAGATTTTCCGTCTAGATGCGGTAGCATTTTTATGGAAAGACATCTCAACCAGCTGTATTAACTTGCCAGAAACACACGAAGTCATCCGCCTGATACGCACACTGGTCGAACACTGCAACACTGAAGCTATCATCATTACCGAAACCAATATTCCCAACCGCGAGAATATCTCCTATTTTGGCAACGCCAACGAAGCCCATATGGTTTACAACTTTTCGCTGCCGCCGCTGCTGTTGCATACCTTAGTCAGTGGCGATGCAAAGGCCTTAAAGGGCTGGCTAATGTCGATGCCGCCGGCGCAAGCGGGCACCGCCTACCTTAACTTTATTGCCAGTCACGACGGTATTGGCTTGCGGCCAGCCGAAGGGTTACTCAGTAGTGAGGAAACTCACTCGCTCGCAGAGTTGATGGAGCGCAATGGAGGGAAGATATCGTGGCGTTCCGTTGATGCCAACACCATGAAACCCTACGAGCTGAATATCGCTCTTTGGGATGCCTTTAAAAGCACATTTACCCATGCCGACGACGGCCATCAATTAGCACGGTTTATTAGCGCGCACACCATTATGCTAGCCATCGAGGGTGTGCCAGCCATATATGTTCACAGTTTATTTGGCACCAGCAACGATTATCAGCGCGCCGAAAATACCGGCCACAATCGCGCCATCAATCGCCACCAATGGGACTTAAGTGCGCTTCAAGATGCACTAGAGGATTCTGACAGTCACCACGCTCAAGTATTTGCAGAATTAAAGAATCTATTAACTATCCGTAAAGGTCAGCCGGCATTCCACCCTAATGCGACTCAATTTACCTTGCACCTAGGGGATCACATCTTTGCCTTTTGGCGTCAATGCGCCAACCGACAACAAAGCATTTTCTGCATAAACAATATCAGCGATCAAGCGCAAAGCATTTCGCTTAGCGACATCAACCTAATAGAACTCGATGCATGGTGGGATTTACTCACATCGACGCAACTCACGCGTGACCAAAAAACCCTAGAGCTATCGCCATATCAAAGCGTTTGGCTCAGCAACCAAAACTACCACCAAATTGCACCAAGCGGCGAGACCTAAATAGCTCGCAAATTAGCCCTTAGCGCGTGGCTGCTGTTCGGCACGCGCAGCATCCTCTTTAATATGCTTTGCCACATAACGTACCGCGTAGCCCATACCTACCAGCACGGCAGCAACCACAACCAAGCTTAACCCAATCACAAAATCCATCGGCATAATACGCCCTCGCTTTATTGCCATTTCCCATACGGGGTATTGCGCGCACCTCAAGAAGTACGCCCAATAACAGCATAAAAGGCCAGCAAAACCAGTTTTTGACGCCGATCAATTTTCCTTTAAGCGGCGGTGCTCAAGCACAGGCATTTTTAGCCTCAGTGCCTTTTGTGCCTGCATATCGATACGGGCATGCACAACCCCCTCACCTAAATCTTGCTGCATAGTTTGAACCGCCCCCCACGCATCAATTACACAACTATGGCCAAAGGTTTTACGGTTTGCGCTATGCTGTCCGCCCTGATTGGCCGCAATAACTGCACATTGATTCTCTATGGCCCTTGCCCTAAGTAAAACAGACCAATGGGCAAGCCCGGTTTGATAGGTAAATGCGGATGGCACAGCAATGAAATCTACGCCCGCTTGCTGTAACAACCTGAAGTACTCGGGGAATCGCAAGTCATAACACACGCCAACCCCCAGCCTGCCCCACGGTGTATCCACCACACCGAGATGCTTGCCGGCAGCAATGGTGTTCGACTCGCAATATTGCCCCACACCATCATCCACCCCAGCATCGAATAAATGGACTTTATCGTATCGGCCAGCCAAAACACCATTTGGGTTAAAGGTGTGCACCGCCGCATAAGCCTTGGGCGAACAAGCGGGCTCAGATGTCTCATCAAATAATTTTAGGCCATGCATGATGGGATTAATGCGCGCAACGGTGCCGCCCACAAGCCATAGCTTATGGCGAAGCGCTTGCTCGGCTAGAAAGTGTTGAATCACGGAGCTTTGCTCCTCTTTTTCGGCGATTACGCGGGTATCTTCGCCACACATTAATGCAAAGCTTTCTGGCAAAACCACTAACTCCGCACCGCCTTTCGCAGCGCGAGCAATCAGTTTTTCAGCGCGCACTAAATTGTCGTCAGGGATGGAAGTGCTCACCATTTGGATGGCGGCAACATTCAGGAAATCGCTGGGTGGGGTCACGTAACTAAAGCCCTTATTTGGTTAAAATAGCTGGGCCGTATTACAACTTAATGCACGTTAGCAATCCACAAAATTTCAAGATTAGGGTGAATACGCGGCATAGTTACACGCTCTAAGCGCTCAAGACCGCGACTTAGCTTATAAGCTTCGTCCGTTTCGCAGGGTGTCGTCAGAAAGTACTCAATTTGATTTCGCAGCTTACCAATATGGTAAACCACCTCTTGCATCATCAGGAACACATCTTCTATTTCGCGATAGGCATGCGCTAAGCCTTCGGCTTCAACTTGGTCTAACCAGCGCATGTAAGCGACATTAATAATGCCCGATTGCGTAATAGAAATATTGATATGAATAATGGTGTTTTGCAGCGCAAAGACTCGCTGATCGCCATGGCGAAACCCCACCTCCTTTGATAGTTGATCCATAATATCGACACAGCTGGTGATGTAGCCATTGCGGTCACGGACAGCTTGTATCAAAAAGGGTATCAAGACATTTGGCACCGCCCGCACTTTGGGAGCCGGCATTTCCTTTAGCCATTCAATGAGCTTCTTACCAAGTACCCCAAAGCGGCTGTGCCCGTTCATTTGAATCATCGGGATCAAATCCCGCAATGGGCGCTCTCCAGGTTTTATCCGCTTATTGTAAATTGCGTTAATAGCATCTAAAAAATTCAAACATTGACCAAAGCGGCCAATTGTATTGCCCACTTTACCTAGCGGGTAACCCGTGCCATCAAGGTTCTCATGGTGCTCGGCAATAGCCTTTAGGATATCTTCCGGCACCTTAGACACCATTTTCATCACTTCAAAGCCAGCAATGGTATGAAGCTGCAACACCTTCAGCTGCTTGTAGTTGAATCTTTTTCGACTTTTAACGTACTCGACAGGCACATGCAGCAAACCCACATCGTGCACCAAGGCCAATAAAAATATATGGAAAACATCACTCGATGATCGATTAAACTTTTGCATCAACATGACCCCAAGCCAAGCGCAAAACAAGGCTTGCTCGTAGACAAGGGGCAGCTGGATCTTTAGCACTGTTAGTTGCAGCACAACGGGCTTTAGCTCTTCAATTCGGTGCGTTAATGGCTTAAAGTCATCAAATACTATGTGACGCTCAGATAGCTCTAGCAACGCCTGATCCTGCTCAACAAACTGAGTGATATCTGCAAGCAGCTGCTGTGCACTTAGCGGTTGGGCAACCCCAATTATGGCCAGATAATTGGGCAGCTCTTTTGGGGTGTTTAAACAACTAGCCACCTGCTGGTCAAACGCTTGGCCAGCACTAGCAAGCAGCTCCCCATCGGCTGCAACAAGGTTAGCGGTGAAAACGACCGGCATTTGGCGATTCACCTGTACAAGGTGTTCAGCAAAGTGTTTTAAGTTGTTGGACGCGCTAAACGTTGAGGTCATTGATGGCCTTAATGTGATAAATCAATACTGAATAATTTTAGTATAGACATCGATCGCGGTGTGGCACGGATCATTCGCATGCCGCCCATCACAACAAAGCGTTTTTTCTACACTGCAACTTTCCACGCCATTAAGACGTATACACTGCACGGGACAAAAACATTAAGACAACGGCATGAACAAAGAAGATAAAGAAAGTGAGATGCGAGCGCTCATTGCGCTGACAGCACTGGGCGACAGGCAAGCGTTTTATAAGCTGTACAGCATGACTAACGCCTACCTCAATGGCGTTGCTTTGGCGATGGTCAGGAATCAAGATGCCAGCAACGATATTTTGCAAGATGCATTCGTACAAATTTGGCATAACGCATCCAGCTATCAACCCGAGCGCTCAAAGCCCCTCACGTGGCTAACAAGCATTATTCGCTACCGCGCACTAGACCGCATCGCTAAAGACAAACGCTACCAACAAACCTTTATTCAAGACGAGGATGCCGAACCTCACTGCGATAACGGCCCTTGGAGAAATCTGCTCAAAAACGAAAACGCAAAACAACTGGCCTTATGTATCAACGGCCTTAGCGAAACCCAAGCGGCAAGTGTAAAGCTGGCTTATTTAAAAGGCTTTAGTCGCGAAGAGATCGCAACGCAACTCAAAACGAAAGTTAACACCGTAAAATCATGGCTTCACCGCGCACAGGAGAACCTCCGAAAATGCCTAATGCAATATTAAACGCCTACAATAAATGGGCGTTTTTGTACGTGACAGGTAGTTTGCGAGGCATCAAGCGCACACTGTTTGAGGCCATCATGAAGACCAATACCAACCTTGAACACGAGGTACTATTTTGGCAGGAACAACTCATATCACTAAACACCGAAAGCCTTGACACACCCGCCAAACCCGAAACTTGGCAAGCCATTAACAAACGGCTTGGCGCACAACCCAAATATCGCTCTCAATGGTTAACCCCCGCAATTGCAGGCGCCTCTTTCGCGAGCTTCTGCATCATTACGCTTGTGCTGTTGCTTTCTCCACCTTCGTCGCCACCACCAGATTATCTCGCCATTTTGGCTGATGCTAAGGGCTCGCCAGTCATTACTGCGGCAAGCTTTGAAGGTCAAAAACGATTAACACTGCAATGGTCCGCCAAACAACCACAGCGCGCTATGCAATTGTGGGCAAAATCGAAAAGGGACGGTCAATACCGATCCATTGCCGTACTCGAAACACCAACCCAAGCCCTGGAGCTTAGTATTGCCCAATGGCGCTTGATTACAGATGCACACAGTTTGTTGTTATCCGCCGAGGAGGAAGGCGGCTCCGCTATTGATGAACCCAGCGATCACGTTATTGCTTCAGGGCCGTGCATACGCATGGAGGAAGCTCACATTGACACCTAACCAGTTTATCCCGCTGATAACGCTGATTGTATTGCCTTTCTTCAGTGCTCCGGCCTATGCCAACCCCGATGACGCCTTTGCCACTGCACTGCAATACATTAGCGATGCGAACTTACGCAAGTGCCTACAAAAAGCGCAAGCACAGCACCACTGGAAAACGACTAAAGAAGTCACCCAAATAAAGTGCCACAGCAAAAAGATTTCGAGCATTCAGGGCTTAGAGCAATTTGTGGAAGTGACAGAATTATCTTTATTCAACAATAATATTGAACACTTACAGCTGCCGCCACTTACCAAACTTCGCAAACTCAATATTGCAAAGAATCCGCTGACCAAATTGCAGTTATCACACCCCGCGCTGGAGGAGCTATTTGTATTCAGCGCAAACCTGCAATTCCTGCACCTCAATCTTCCGGCGGCAACCACAATAAGAGCCAACAACAACCGCATAGAGGAATTCAGCTACCAACGACTCAGCCAACTTAACAAACTGTATCTATTCAATAACGAGCTACCGACTATGGACATTACTCGGCTGCCTGCGCTTGCGTTCTTAGATGTGCGGCAAAACCCGATGCCCGACGAGCTATACGATAGGATGGATCAACTCACTCATGTTACGACTTTTCACGACGGCAACGCAGAAGATTGGCAATAACAGCTAGCGCTATTGCAACCATAAAAATCCTTCGCTAAGGTGCGTCGCTGCATGTTCCCCAACAACCGTCGCAAAAGGAAGTAATTACCATGGCTGAGCACAGCCGCCTGATCGCACAGCCGTTAACCCTTAAGGCTTTTTTGTATGTAATGGCACTGTGGGCCTACCTCCCCTTCAGCCCTCACACTTATGCTCAACCCGCTCAACCTAAAGCTAAAGCCGGCGCCACAACACAACCGCTTGCCCTGAGCTTAAGGGGGCGGCTAGCCCAAATGGAACAGCTCAACGCTGGGCAAGCAGCCTCTTACCGGCTTCGATTAAGTTGGCAGCAGCCATTAAGCAAAACACTTGAAGGTAAAGTCGCCTTCGACCACATTGCTACCGGTTGGCAGGATAAGCACAGCGACGGCGTACGTTTTAATGCCATGCCGACAATACCTGACGCGCCTAGCACCCAAGTGAACGAGGCCTGGGTAAAAGGCCATTGGCAAGCTCTCGAGCTAAAAATCGGTAAACAGCGTGTTCATTTTGAAAACCAACGCCATTTAGGCGGCAACGGATTTTGGCAAAACGAGCAAACCTTTGATGCCGCCCAGCTTAATTATGCTGTCGGCATGTCTAGTGCGCTGCAGCTTAATTACCTATCAAAGGCGCACCGCATCACAGGCCCCAAAGCGAGCACACGGTTACAACCTTCGGATAATAACTTTTCTGACTTAAACGGGATACGACCAGCAAATTTACGCGGAGAACACGACTTAAAAACATTTGCTGCCGCTTTGAAAACGACAATATTGGATTTCAATAAGCTCGGTATTTACTACATCGACAATAACAACCTCAGTGTTCCCGCGCTTAACTACCGTAGTCTTGGCGCCAATTACCAATGGCGGTACGCCTTTGGCGCGGCGAAAGCGTTTATCGAAGCCGACCTTAGCGTTCAACAGCGTAGCCAAGTTAGCCATATCCCGTACACACGGTTTAAAGGTGCGGTCAATACTCACCGATGGCTATTCGCTATTGAACAAGAACAGCTCGGCAGCAAAGATAACACCCCTTACATCACCCCGATGGCATCTCTGCACGACTTCCAGGGCTTTGCCGACCAGTTCACGACAACGCCAGAACAAGGCGTAACCGACAATAGCCTTCAAGGCCAATACTCATACGGAAACTATAAAGTTGCCGTCTTTGCGCATCATTTTACGCGCTATAACAGTACGCATTTTCTTGGCAAAGCGCTGGACATCGACATTAAACTGCCCAACCTCAAACAAATCAAAACGCATTTTCGATACGCTTACTTTTGGGCACCTGCGACTAAAGTAGATACTCAGCGCATATTTTTGACAGCGTCAATAACGCTTTAACATGAGTCTAAACAGTAAACCTAAAGCCGCAGCTAAACCATGGTAGCTATTCAGCCGTGCTCAAATAGGTCGACAAACTGATCATTTTCTAGGCCACTCAAGCCATCCCTGGTCGCTACGCAAGCGTTCCAGACGCTTGAACCTAAAAACCGCAGTTGAACCATCAAAGTCTACGCGTTCCGCTGGCGCACCTCGCGCGCGATAAAAATGATTCATTACCAATAAGGTGACAGATAACCGCTCCCGCGTGATCTGCATTTCCCCCGTCCATGGCAATGTCCTTAACTTAAGGCAAGTTAAGCGGTAGGCGGTAGGCGGTGATTTTTCAGGACCGTCACGCGCTGGGAGCGCGTGCGGAGCGTCCATGGAGTGGCTTGAGCGAGTCCAGAAAAATTGTCGGCTGCCGCTAAGTTAATGACATTGCCGTCCATGGGGGTTACTACACATTTTTACTACACACCATGCACACCAAGGGAATACGCATATTTTGACTCTCAACTACGGTTTCTAGGGTTAAACTTGTCTACTCGCGCTCGGATTTCCGCCTATTTGCTGTAATCTGCGTTGTTTTCACGCTAAAAGCTTGGCTATCGGGCCAAGTTCAGGCAGAATTGCGCGCTTCAATAAAACCGCCTCCTGCGGTTGAGGTAGCGGCGCTGTCTGATAGCGCCAATTAGCGACTAAATGAGGACTTCGCCGAATGGCAAAAGAAGACAATTTTGAATTAGAAGGCGAAGTGGTTGATACCCTTCCCAATACAATGTTCCGGGTAAAACTTGAAAACGGGCACGTTGTAACCGCTCACATTTCAGGCAAGATGCGCAAAAACTACATCCGCATCTTAACTGGCGACAAGGTCAAGGTTGAAATGACACCTTACGATCTCAGCAAAGGCCGCATCACATACCGCGCCCGCTAAAGTAGATTCATAAAAAAAGGGGTAGCCTACAAGGCTACCCCTTTTTTTATTTCTTCGGTAAAGCTCAGGCATCAAGCACCTTCAGTCTCCAAAACGATCTTGCCGTCTTTAACCGATGCCACCACATTTCCGCCTTTATCCGACAGCTTGCCGAACAACACCAACTCAGCCAATGGTTTCTTGATTTGGTCCTGAATAATACGCGCCATCGGTCTAGCGCCCATTTTTTCATCATAACCATGCTCAGCAAGCCACCTCCTTGCTTCCTCAGTCACATTCAGCGATACCTTCTTGTCGTCTAGCTGGCTTTGCAGCTCAACTAAGAATTTATCAACAACTGTCTCGATCACATCGAAGCTTAAGCCGCCGAACTGGATAATGGAGTCCAAGCGATTTCGAAATTCTGGCGAAAACCCTTTTTTGATGACTTCCATGGCATCCGTAGTGTGATCTTGCTGAGTAAAGCCAATAGACGCGCGGCTTGAAACTTCAGCGCCAGCATTGGTCGTCATAATCAAAATGACATTCCTAAAGTCTGCTGCACGACCATTATTATCCGTCAATTTCCCGTGATCCATCACTTGCAGCAGTAAATTAAAGACATCAGGATGCGCCTTTTCAATTTCATCCAGAAGCACAACACTGTGCGGATGCTTGGTTACTGCATCGGTTAGTAAGCCACCTTGATCAAAGCCAACATAACCCGGAGGCGCACCGATTAACCGCGATACCGTGTGGCGCTCCATATATTCAGACATATCAAAACGCAACAGCTCTACGCCTAAAGCGCTCGCTAACTGCTTACATAACTCGGTTTTACCAACACCCGTAGGGCCTGCAAACAAGAAAGAGCCTACCGGCTTATCGCCAGAAACCAAACCAGCTCTAGAAAGCTTAATGGCCGAGGAAACTGCATCAACAGCATCTGACTGGCCAAAAACAGTCATACGCAAGCTATCCTCAAGTTTCATTAGCAGGTCTTTATCGGAAGACGATACTGTTTTAGGTGGAATGCGTGCAATTTTGGCAACCACCTCTTCTACATCTTTTACGCCGATTTGCTTTTTACGCTTACTTGCCGTTTGGAGCTGCTGGAAAGCCCCTGCCTCATCAATAACATCAATGGCTTTATCGGGCATAAAGCGGTCGTTGATGTACTTACCGGCAAGCTCGGCCGCTGCACGTAAAGCGCCATCGGTGTACTTGAGCTTATGGTGCTCCTCAAAGCGGCTTTTAAGGCCCTTAAGGATTTTATAGGTATCATCAATCGAGGGCTCATCAACATCAATTTTTTGGAATCGACGTGATAGCGCACGGTCTTTATCAAAAATACCGCGATACTCTTGGAACGTCGTAGAACCGATACAACGTAAATCACCATTCGTTAACAGAGGTTTAAGCAGGTTGGAGGCGTCCATCACACCGCCGGACGCCGCGCCGGCACCAATAATCGTATGGATTTCATCAATAAACAAAACTGCATGGTCACGTTTTTTAAGCTCAGCGAGCAACGCTTTAAAACGCTTCTCAAAATCGCCACGGTACTTAGTACCCGCTAACAATGCACCTAAATCAAGTGAATACACCACGCTTTTGCTGAGGATTTCAGGCACTTGGTTATCGATGATTTTTTTGGCTAAACCTTCAGCGATAGCCGTTTTACCAACGCCGCTTTCACCAACAAGCAGAGGGTTATTCTTGCGCCGGCGCGCTAAGATTTGAACCACTCGCTCAACTTCTTCGTCGCGTCCGACGAGCGGGTCAATTCGCCCCGTCCGCGCTTCTTCATTTAGATTAGTGGCATAAGAGTCCAACGGGTCCGTTGCTGCTCCCTCACCAGCCGGTGAAATGGCATCTTCGTCGTTTTGCTCTTGAGCAGAATCACCGCCGTGATGGTCTGACTGCGCACCACCAGAAACCTTTGTAATGCCGTGCGTGATGTAATTAACCACATCAATGCGCGCAATGCTTTGCTGCTTAAGGTAATAAACAGCTTGGCTTTCTTGCTCACTAAAAATGGCTACCAATACATTGGCACCCGTCACTTCGTTTTTACCCGAAGACTGCACATGAAATACCGCGCGCTGCAATACGCGCTGAAAACCCAAAGTCGGTTGCGTTTCCCGCTGATCATCGGCCTCAGGAATTAGCGGCGTGGTTGAATCAACAAACTCAAGCAACTCCTGTCGCAAAATATTCAAATTGGCGCCACATGAGCGCAATACAGCTGCCGCCGACTCGTTATCGAGTAGCGCCAACAATAAATGTTCGACAGTCATAAACTCATGGCGTTTAGAGCGTGCGCCCTTAAAAGCCGTGTTTAATGTCATTTCCAGTTCTTTGCTCAACATAGTCGCTTTACCTTATGTTCTAAGGATCTCCATCCTCTACAACGTCTATTTCGCATAGCAGTGGATGATGATGCTCGCGCGCATACTTATTGACCATCATGGCCTTGGTTTCTGCAACATCTTTGGAATAAATTCCACAGGTTGCTCTACCCTCAGTATGCACGGTTAGCATCGTGCGCGTTGCTTTCTCAGCATCCATACCAAAAAAATGCTCGAGCACTTCCACTACAAAATCCATCGGTGTGTAATCGTCGTTCAACATTACGACCTTATACATTGGTGGACGTTTCAATTTTGGTTTTTCTATTTCAACCGCAACATCGCCGTCCTGACCGTCATGCTCTAAAGAAGCTTTAATCACACACGTTCTACCTAATGGTAGCTGAAGTCTTTCTAGATTACCCATGATCTATACACGTCACAAATGATGAAAACTAGCGTCAATATTACCGCAGATAGCGCAAACTTGTGCGCACACTAGAGAAATTAGCAACAAAAACTTGACAGCCCTGCTCGACTTGATTACAAATTGTTCAACTATTGCCCAGTCTCGGTTTTTCAAATAATTTTTTGTGATTGCCGAAGCCAGAATAATAAAAAAACGTTGCATTCAATCGTGAATACAATACATCACAAATAACCAAAAGGTATAAAAATGCCATCAGGTATAGTGAAGTGGTTTAATAACGCCAAGGGTTTTGGTTTCATTTTGTCGGATGAAAATAGTGAAGATATCTTTGCGCACTATTCCGCCATAGAAATGGACGGTTTTCGCACCCTTAAAGCAGGACAATCTGTGGTGTTTGATCTTCAACAAGGGGAAAAGGGGCTACATGCGGCCAACATACGTGCAGCAGATGAGGTTTCTGGGCGGTCCATAACGCCAACCAGCGCAGCACACAACGAAGATGCAGAAGCAATGGCTTATGCCGATGAGCATGAGCACGTTTAATTTGCACTAACTCGCCAGCCCGTTACAATGCGCACTGTTTTTAATGTGCGTAACCATGGCGACAGTTCTTCTACTTAACAAGCCCTTTCACACCCTCACTCAATTCACTGATACCGAGGGCCGTAAGACGCTATCCGACTATATCGATACCCGTCGCTATAAAGGGTATTACGCGGCTGGAAGGTTAGACTACGACTCAGAGGGCCTTGTCGTTTTAACATGCGACGGTAGCCTTCAGCACCAATTAGCCAATCCCAAGTTCAAACTCCCTAAAACCTACTGGGTCCAAGTAGAGGGTCAACCCTCAGCAGCTGCTGTAACAGCGCTGGCCAAAGGTTTAGTGTTAAAAGACGGCCCAACAAAGCCCTGTCTTGCTAAAGTAATCGAGCCACCCTCGCTTTGGCCTCGGACCCCCCCTATTCGCGAACGCGCTAACTCGCCCACCCATTGGCTGGCAATCACCCTAACCGAAGGAAAAAACCGACAAGTACGACGCATGACAGCCGCCGTTGGTCTACCCACGCTGCGCTTGGTGAGAGCCCAAATTGGCAATTGGAAGCTCGACCACTTACAGCCCGGCGATAGCCGAGAAGAACAAATTCACCTACCGAAGTCTACACAACCCAATAAGCGAAGACCTAGAAAAGGCAAAGGTGACGCCCGATGAGCACCACAAGAACATGGAACCCTCACGTGACTGTAGCAACGGTCGTTTGTCGCGATAAAAAATACCTACTCGTCAAAGAACTTATCAACGGCCAAGAAGTTTACAATCAGCCGGCCGGCCACTTAGAGCCAGACGAATCCTTAATTGAAGCGGCCAAGCGCGAAACCCTTGAAGAAACCCGCTGGCATGTAAATATAGAGCATCTACTCGGTATTAGCCGTTATGTTGCCCCTAGCAACGGGGAAACCTATATCCGCTTTAGCTTTATTGCCAGCGCCACCGAGCACAACGAAGCGGCACATTTGGACGACGGTATTCTAGAGGCAATATGGCTTACGAAAGATGAAATCGTGCAATTAAAGCATGCTTTACGTAGCCCAATGATACTCAATGATATAACGCGCTTTGAGCAAGGCGATAAGCTTCCACTTTGCAGCCTTTACGACCACACAGAGAACTAATCCTATGCCATCACCTGAAACACCCAACAATAAAGTCATTGTCGGAATGTCCGGCGGCGTAGACTCTTCCGTTTCTGCATTACTGCTCAAAGAGCAGGGCTTTCAAGTTGAAGGCCTATTTATGAAAAACTGGGACGAAGACGATGGCACAGAATATTGTACAGCCAAACAAGACCTTGCAGATGCTCAAGCCGTATGCGACAAACTGCAAATTCCACTGCACACGGCCAACTTTGCCGCTGAATATTGGGACAACGTATTTGAGTACTTTTTAGCGGAATATAAAGCGGGCCGCACCCCAAACCCCGATATTTTGTGCAATCGCGAAATCAAATTTAAGGTGTTTTTGCAGTATGCCGAAATGCTGGGTGGCAGCCATATTGCCACAGGGCATTATGCGCGCACCCATATTAACGGCGCCGAAACACAGCTACACAAAGGGCTAGATCCAAACAAAGATCAATCCTATTTTTTACACGCGGTAGGCGGTAAAGAGTTTGCAAAAACGCTCTTCCCTATTGGCAATATCGAAAAACCCAAAGTACGCGCCCTGGCCGAGCAGCACGACCTAATTACCCATAACAAAAAAGACAGCACCGGTATTTGCTTTATCGGAGAAAGGCGCTTTAAAGACTTTTTAGCCCAGTACTTACCCGCCCAGCCAGGTAACATTGTTACAGAGACTGGCAAAATCATCGGCACCCACCAAGGCCTGATGTACCACACAATTGGACAACGCCAAGGCCTAGGCATTGGCGGCGTAGCAGGAGCCCCTGAAGAGCCTTGGTATGTTGCCGTTAAAGACCTCACCAGTAACGAGCTGATTGTTGTTCAGGGCAAGCATCACCCACTGCTAATGGCTGAAACACTCACAACAGAGGTTTGCCACTGGATAAACCCTACCACTATAGCCCCCAACAAAACGTTGGCGGCAAAAACGCGCTACCGCCAGCCCGACCAAGCCTGCAAAATAGAGCCTCACCAAACAATCAACCACTTGGGGCAAACCGTCAACGGTTTAAAAGTGAGCTTCGACTCGCCTCAACGAGCCATAACCCCTGGGCAATACGCAGTGTTTTACGATGGCGATCACTGCTTAGGTGGCGCTATTATCAACGCCGCCCAATAACGCGCTTATTATTGCAACCCACCGCCAATACAGATGATTAAATGAATTACAGTGCTCTGCAAAATCAAGCCATTGCCCTTGCCGGCATGCTACAGGCCCTTAGTCTAGTAAAAGAAATCGCCCGAACAGGCTATTTAAACAGCCAAGACTTTGAAACATGCATTAAAAGCCTATTTGAAGACAGCCCCGAATCCACCCTAAGCGTCTATGGCAGCCTTGGCTTACTTGAGCGCGGGTTTGGCACAACAGAAAGCTTGCTCAACGAACGCATAGGCAGCCATCAAAAGGACTTAATTAATTATGCCGTGGGGATCAACAACCTTGCCGGCAAACTACTGCGTAACAAAAACATGCTAGCAACAGTCGGCCAGCGCTTACACGACGCTAAACACCAAAGCACCCACTTTGGCGTTAGCCACGACAATGTAATCAGTAATATTGCCGATATATACAGCAAAACCATCAGCACCTTTTCCTACCGCATCCAGGTCAAAGGGGAATACACCTACCTACAACAACAGCGTGTCGCCGATCAAATCAGGGCGCTATTACTTGCAGCTATTCGGGCCTCTATTTTGTGGCGGCAAAATGGCGGGAGTGTTTGGCGCCTTTTGTTAGGCCGCAACAAGCTGCACAAGGAAGTACAGGCCTTGCTGGAAACGAGCAAGTACGAAAACCAAGCATAATGGCGACAGAAAATACAACATTGCCATGAACTGCCCCAACCATTTGGCTCACGCGTTAAAGGTTGCTAGAATTGCCGGCCGTTAAGGTAAACACCTAATAAAGTCCCCATAGTTTAATGGATAAAACGAGGCCCTCCTAAGGCTTAGATGTTGGTTCGATTCCAGCTGGGGACGCCATTTACAAAGGCTTTTGCACCAACACATGGACATAACGCCCTAATCCGCGGTATGGCTCTTGGTTAGACAAGGTCAATTCCAGCGCTTCGACGCTGTCGTAATCTCGCCGCTGCTGCTCCCTATCAAGTACATAATCGTGAAAAACCCTAACACCGCTGTGTGCCAAAACGCTTAACCCTAAGTGCTCCACTGCAGTCAATACGGCTTGCGGCTCGAGCGGGTTAATCGGCGTCAAACTGCCCTTTTGACCTTTCGTATCGCCATTAAGCACACGCTTATAATTAGTACGTAATAAATTCTTAAAAACCAGCCCATGCACATTATAAAAAAGTAACGACACATACCCCCCTGGACGCACAAGCTTTGTAAGCTCCACAATGGCCGACAGCGGGTGTTCAAGCCACTCTAAAACCGCATGGCACACCACCATATCGCAGCTATTAGGCGGAGTTTCTTTGCATAGCGACCACAAATCTTGTTGGATAAATTTAGGCTGTATTGCAAAGCATTGCTCTTTAGCGGCCGTTTGCGCCTTCGCTAGCATTTCACCCGATACATCCACCAAAGTTACCCCGTGCCCCTGGCGCGCCAACCATAAGCCAAACTGCCCCTGCCCGGCCCCAACATCCAAAACATCTAAAGCTGGGTTATTAGGAATAACCCCAAAGTCGCGCTCTAACACAGCCAAACGCAAACGTCCCTTGGGCGTATCGTAAATATTACGGGTAAAACGTTGGCTTAAATCGTCGAAATTGCGATCTTTTTCAGGGTGCTTCGCTGGCATTGCGCTCTCTTAGAATTCTTAGTGGACTATTGCGGCGGTTATTCTACAATGGCGCGCGTTTTATAGAGGAGACAAAAATGATAACTGTAAACGAATATTTTGACGGCAAAGTAAAATCCATGGCCATTAACTCTGGCTCTTTGCCGGCCACCATTGGCGTTATGCTCGCCGGCGACTACACCTTCGGCACCGACAAGAAAGAGATCATGACGGTAGTACAGGGCGAGCTTACTGTAACCCTGCCTGGCGAAAGCGCAGCGCGCACCTTTCGCAACGGCCAAGTATTTGAAGTACCTGCAAATTCAAGCTTTGATGTCACCGTAGCGATAGATACCGCCTACCTGTGCCAATACTGCGATTAAGCCAATGGGCTGCGCGTTAAAACACCAAACTGCGCAGCACATTTCATAACAGAGGCTAGACTTTAAGTGTTACCCGAACACGAGCCTCTGTTTTCTCATGTCACAGCCACATATTCTTTTTATTGACGACACTCCGTCCAACTTACATATCGCCGAAGCCTACCTCGAAGAAACCCAATGCGTGGTCGACTTTGCTGATGATGGCAATGCCGGCATAGCAATCGCCAAAAAACGACAGCTAGACGTAATATTTCTAGACCTCGAAATGCCCGAACCAGATGGCTTTGCAACAGCCCGCGCCATTAGAGCATTTTCCAGCACGCCCATTATTGCCATGACAGGGCATAACGAAATAGACATCAAGAGCAAACTCTCTCAGTCGGCATTCAACGGATATATGGGTAAACCCTTCAGCTACGAAACACTCATTGAGCAGATAGAAAAATTCACAGGTGTTAAAATCGCTACCCCTGTAAATCAGGACGCAGCAAAACACTCATCAGTAGAGCCCTCACAAGATACCGATCGTACACAAATATTAGATTTACAAGCCGTTAACGCCCGACTGAAAAACAACACCTCGTTAATTAACAAGATTTTACAAAGTTTCGCCAAAAATAATACGCACACCTACAAAGCGTTTTGCGAGGCCCTCGATCAAAAAGACTGGGTAGTAGCAAAGCGCATTTGTCATACGCTTAAAGGCGGCGGGGCCAATATTGGCGCAACAAAATTATCCAACCTAGGAGCCACACTCGAAAAACAATGCGGCCAAAAAGAGCAGCCCTCTATAGCGCAAATGAACAACCTAAAAAAACACATATCACTCACCATCGCCGCCTGCAATCAACAACTAGCCACAGGCGCCCCGCAGGCTACAGCTGCACCTGCAGCCACCATAAATAAAGAGCAAATCAAGCAAAAACTTACCTGTGTTCTCAACAATTTAGAAACAGATGTTGGTCTCGCACAAGACGAGTTAGATGAGCTCGATGCAAAAATTGAAAACAACGATGACATCCAAAATATGGTCAGCCTATTTAATCAATTTGAGCTAACTAAACTCGCAAACTGCATCGAAAACTATTTACACAGTCATCCTTAAAGCGGAAAATATCTATGAACGGCCAAACAAACCGCGTAATGATTGTCGATGACAATCCATCTGAAATTCAAACGATATTGGGCGCCCTTAAAGCACACCACACCATTAATGTCGCCACTAGCGGTGAACAAGCTATTAAATCATTAATGGCTTCTAATGAAGAGCAACTACCAGAATTACTATTATTAGATATAAACATGCCGGGCATAGATGGTTACGAAACCTGCTTGGAAATTAAAAAAGCGCCCAAGCTTCAACATATTGAAGTTGTCTTTTTCTCCGCCAATGATTCCACAGAAGAAATCACAAAAGGGTTTGATGTCGGCGCTTGCGACTACGTCATTAAACCTTTTGACAGCGACATTTTGCTATCAAAAATAAAAACAACCCTTAAAAACAAAGAACAACGCAAAAGCTTAACCGCCGCCGCAAAAACAGCGAACACCATTGCTATGAGTGCCATGAGAGATTCTGGCGACCTCGGCATTATACTGTCTTTCTTAAGAGCTTGCTTTGATGTTAATAACTTAGACGAGTTGGCTCATTGCGTTATCGATGCCCTTATTGGCCTAAACCTTACCGGCTCAACATTGCTTTACGACAACGCCGACAGCGCCATTCACAGCAGCGACAACTCAATATCCGAATTAGAAATCACGTTTCTTCAACGCTTAAGGTCCAGCGCCCCCAGCATTCATGAATACAACAGAAAAGTCATTATTGGGCGCGAAGGAATAGCACTACTGATTAATGACTTACCAGACGACCGAGATAATGCCGCAAGATTAAAAGACCACTTAATGACCCTAGTCGAGGGCATCCAAAACAAACTAGCACATATTAAGCAAGCCAATGAAGGTAAGACAGCGAGGCTTCTCAAGGTCCGAGAGACCGTTGTCGGCGCACATAAAAAACTCACCGCCGTGCAGGAACAACAAAAAAATCATAAAGCCGGCAACATGAGTATCTTGGATGAAATGGTACACGAAGTAGAAGCTTCGTTTTTCGCTATGGGCCTAACCGACGCTCAAGAAGAACAGCTACTGCACATATTTACCACAGCCGCTAGTAAAGCATTGGATCACTTTGAGCAAGGCATTGTTATCGACCAGCAACTGGAAACTATTATCAATGAGCTTTCCAGTAGCATCATTAAATTTTCAGACTAACGCCGCTAATCAAAATACATATCACGAGGAACAATAATATTTTGAGGCCGGCTAGGCCGTTCCCCGCGACCAAAGCGATATTCACGCAACTGAAAAATATAAGCCAATATTTTAGCAACAGCCACGTAAAGCCCCGAAGGAATTTCACTGCCAACGTCCGTTGTGTGGTAAACCGCACGGGTTAAAGCTGGTGCCTGTACCATTTCAACCTTGTGCGCCTTAGCAATTTCTCGAATTTTCATGGCCACATGATCTACGCCCTTAGCCACACATATTGGTGTAGCCATATCGGCAGGATCATATTTTAATGCTACAGAGTAGTGCGTTGGGTTGGTAATAATCACATCGGCAGTCGGCACATCCGCCATCATTCTTTTTTGCGACATTTCCCTTTGCAGCTGACGGATACGGCCTTTAACTTCGGGCTTACCTTCACTATCTTTCATTTCATCTTTAATGTCTTGCATCGACATTTTAAGCTTTTTAGTATGCTCGTAAATCTGAAAAGGAACATCAATCGCCGCCACAAGCAATGTCGACGCCGATACCACCAACGTTGTTATTGCACTTAAATAAGCCGCCTGATGAATAGCCTCTTCCACAGGTTTATTGACTAACCCCAATATATCGTCGGCAATCAAACTTAACATAACGTAAGCCGAGATCATCACCACTAATACTTTGGCGATTGATTTGATTAGCTCTACCAGCGATTTCACCGAAAACATTCGCTTAAGGCCCGCCAGTGGATCCATTCTATTGAGTTTTGGCGCCAGTGCTTTATTGCTCCACAAAAAACCACCTAAAGCCGTAGGGCCCGCGATACATGCGAATAATACAGCACCAAAAAATGGCAATAGCGAGTAAAAAGCCTCATAAATTGATGAGGCAAAAATACCAAGCAATTTCTGCGCATCAAAAAGTGTTTCGCGCGAAGCGCCAAAACAACTGCGCATAACATCCATAATGGCCTCTGTTATGGCAGGTCCTGTCACCATTAATGCAACCGTACCCAGCAATAACAAAGCGCTTGTTGTAAGCTCTTTCGAGCGGGGAACATCGCCATCTTCCCTAGCCTTCTCAAGACGTTTTGCCGTGGGGTCTTCTGTTTTTTCCTGCGAACTATCATTCTCGGACATTAATTCACCATATTGCGAACAAACATAAAACCATCACCAACAATACGCTCAAAATACTCCAGCATACCGCCCAGCCCTATATAAATTAGAATCATGCCTAACGTTAACGTAAACGGAAAACCTACAGCAAATATATTTAATTGCGGCGCGGCTCGACTCATAATACCAAAAGCAATATTCACAAGAAGCAAGGCCGTTAATAAAGCAATACTCATTAACAATGCCGAAGTGAACAACCATGTGCCTAAGCCTGCTATGGCGTAAAACTCAATAGCACCATAATCACCTAATTTAACACTATAAAAGCTCTCGACGACCAGCTCAAGCAACACTAAGTGACCATCAAATGCAATAAATAGTAACGTTGCAGCAACCAAATAGAATTGTGAAATAACAGTTGTTTGCACGCCATTAACGGGGTCATTCATGGATGCAAATCCCAACCCAATTTTCATCGCTATCAATTGCCCCGACAAAACAAAACACTGAAAAACCACCTGAAAAACAAAACCGACTGCACCACCAACAAGTAATTCGGCGCCGATAGTCCCCAACATAAATACCGACAGTATTGGCGGTGCATCTTGCTGGGGAATTAAGGGCGCAACAATAATGGTAATAACAAAAGCCATTATTACCCGGCTGCGCGCAGGCAAAACCCGAGTACCAATAACCGGCATGGTTAAAAACAACGCACCTATTCTGAAAAAAGGCATTAAGTACATTTGAAAAAGTGCGTCTATCTCGGAAAATGTGAAGTTCATATTATCCGATAATATGTGGAATATCGTAAATAAGGCGATTAAAAAGGTCTGTAAGACGGCTAAGCAACCAAGGCCCCGTCATCATAATCGTTGTTAGTGTCATCACCAATCGAGGCAGAAAACTCAATGTTTGTTCGTTGATTTGTGTCGCGGCTTGAAAAACGCTTACAATCAAACCAACTGCCAAGCTTGGCCCTACAATCACAACAACAATAATGACAGTAAGGAAAAAAGCTTCGCCCAAAATATCTAAGACTACTTGCGGCGTCATAACAACCTCCTACAACTAAACACCAAAACTTGCCGCCAACGTACCAATAATCAATGCCCAGCCATCCACCAAAACAAACAGCATTATTTTAAACGGCAAAGAAATTATCAAAGGCGATAGCATCATCATACCCATCGCCATAAGAATACTGGCCACGACAATATCAATAACCAGAAAAGGAATAAAAATAATAAAACCAATTTGAAAAGCGGTTTTCAGTTCTGATGTTAAAAACGCGGGCATTAATATCGAAAACGGAATTTCTTGTGTATTTGCCACCGGCTCCCGTTTTGCGATTCGAAAAAACAGCGCTAAATCTGATTCCCGAGTTTGCGCTATCATAAAAGCACGCATTGGGTCTTGTGCTCTTGCTAAGGCTTCACGCGCGTCAATTTGCTCATGAGCATAAGGTAAATAAGCCTCATCGTAAATTTTTTCTAAGATTGGACTCATTATAAAAAAGGTTAAAAACAATGAAAGACCAATCAAAATTTGATTAGATGGCGACTGCTGTAAGCCCAGCGCCTGCCGCAGAATAGAAAAAACAATGATAATCCGCGTAAAGGAAGTCATCGTCATTAACATGGCTGGAATAAATGACAAAGCCGTCATTAGCAGCAAAACTTGTAAAGTAACGCTGTAGTCTTTTTGCCCGTTTGGCGCTCCGCTTACGGTGAGCACAGGCATAGCAGGCACTGGAGCAAAGCCCAATGGCGCCGCCGCAGAATTAAGCCCACTCACCTCCTCTATGCGCTCGGCTTCAGTGCTTGGATCAGGAGGTGTTTGCGCTTGCGCCTCTGCGCTTTCTATCGCCCAGTAACACACCGCCACTAAAATAAGCCCTAAAATTAAATGCGGTTGCTTGCATAAAAAGCGCAAACTCGCAGGCATAGAAGAAGGCAGTATCACTTTTGACCCTTTAATAAAAATTCATTGAGCTTATGCTGAAAGTCCATCGCCGTTTTAGCGCCTAAATGCGGCGACGGTAACTCGCTGCTATCAAAACCCAGCATCGGCACAGCCTTTACCAAATTCACGTTGCCACTGGCAACACCAATCAATAAGCTTTCACCGGCAAAATCAACAACCACCAAACGCTCTTTAGCACCAACATTAAGCGTTTCACGTAGAACTAACTGCTTACCTCTTTTTAATGCCGTAAAGCCTGTACGTTTTAGCAACCCTGCCACAACGACTATAACCAGCAATACCACCATTAATGCACCAAGCACTTTTATTATTGAGCGCGCTGGGCTTAAACCAGATGTCGCCAATGCATTGCCCGTTTCTTTTTTATTCCCGAGTGGCGAAGCCAAAGCCGTAGTATTAATATCTTCCGCCATTGCGGTATTTTCAGGCAGCCCCCGTGCAACCAAAGGGTCTACAGCAAGGTTGACTTGCTCAGTTGCAAGCACCGGCGTCGCCTGCGCAATGCAATGCCCCGTTAAACTTAGCATCACAATAAAAACAATGAATTTTGTCATCGATGCTACCTCAGTTTTTTAATTCGCTCTGAAGGACTAATAACATCAGTCATTCGAATGCCAAATTTTTCATTGACCACAACCACCTCTCCGTGGGCAATGAGCGTACCATTCACCAAAACATCCAGCGGTTCGCCAGCGAGTCGATCCAACTCAATTACCGAGCCCTGATTTAGCTGCAGTAAATTCCGGATGGTAATTGCAGTACGGCCAACCTCCATAGAAATGCTGACAGGAATATCTAAAATGACGTCCAGATCCGGGCGGCCATCAACGCTCGCTGCTGCGCCAGTGCCGGCAGCAGCGGCAGGCTCGTCAAACTCCTCAAGATCAACCGCCTGAGCAGCCTCTTCCTCTACTTGCTCCTCCATAGCTGCAGCCCATTCATCGGCCATGCTGTCCTGATCAACATTATCATTCTCGTCATCACTCATCAGTTTCTCCTTCGGGCGCACCCGGCTTAAATGGGCCTGCTCGGTCTATTTGTTCACACACTTTAAGGGCTAGGTGCTCACCACGTTGACCTAGCGTGGTTCTGAACATAGGCACACCGTTGGCCGTTAACACTTGCATTTCTGGTAAATTTATCGGGATAACATCACCGGGGCGTAGCTCAACAATATCGCGCAAACTAATATCTCGACGGGCAATGTCGCACTCAAGTTCAACTTCCGCATCCATCACATCCTCACGTAACGCATTTATCCAGCGGTCGTCTCTTTCGTCGGTATCCGATTGCAAACCAGCATCAAGAATTTCTCTAATTGGCTCGACCATCGAATACGGCATCGTAATGTGAAGTTCTCCGCCGCCGCCGTCGAGCTCAACATGAAAAGTACTGACCACAACCACTTCGCTCGGACTAACAATATTGGCCATCGAGGGATTAACTTCTGAATTAATATATTCAAAATCAATTACCTTTACTGCGCGCCAAGCTTCTTTTAGATCAATAAAAGCCTGCTCCAATACCATCTGCACAACACGTAATTCTGTGGGTGTAAATTCACGCCCTTCAATTTTGGCATGTCTACCATCACCACCAAAAAAATTGTCAACTAATTTAAAAACAAGTTTTGCATCAAGAATGACCAAAGCTGTACCACGTAAAGGCCGAAACTTGATCATATTCAAACTGGTCGGCACATAAAGGGTATGGACATATTCGCCGAACTTTTGAATTTGAATCCCCCCAACAGAAACATCTGCAGTACGACGCAGTAAATTAAACATGCTTATTCGGGTATAACGTGCAAAACGCTCATTAATCATTTCTAACGTAGGCATTCGCCCACGAACAATACGGTCCTGACTTGTTAAGTCATAATTACTGACCGCAAGGGGATCACTGTCGTCCTCCGTTTCGACATCGCCATCATCAACACCGTGAAGTAAGGCATCGATCTCATCTTGTGATAATAAATCTTGCATCCCTTTACCCTACTGCATTACAAAGTTGGTAAATAAAACCTGCTCGATACTTGGCTTGCCGATTTCTTTCTCTAGAATTTTCTGCAGTTCTTGCAAGCACTGCTGACGAAGCAATTCTTTTCCTTCAGCCGTTTGCAATTCGTTATACATTTGACCACCAATCGTTAACACCAACGCATTGGTAATTAGAGGCGCATGAAGCTCGATAGCGGAAATGACACTTTCGTCACGGATTAATAAAGTAACGTCGACCTGAGCATAACGCTGCCGCCCCTTGTAACCGAAGTTAGCAATAATGGCCGGTTTAATCGGGTAGTAAATCGCCGGTTCTTTGACGTCCTCAACAACCGCTTCCTCAGCTGGCATTTCTTCTGCCGGAGGAGTCATCAATTTAAGGGCAAAAATAGTTCCCCCGACTGAACCACCAACCAGTAGTAAAGCCAATAGAACCAATAGAATCAGCTTCTTTTTGCCGCCGCCAGCTGGCGCTTCGGCACCGCTTTCTTCCTCTTCAGCCATGTCAAAAACTCGTCGTTTATTAAATTTTTTATCAATTAATTAATGACGGAGCAAAAAAAGGGCCACATAACTATTAAAGACACACATAAAGTTGTTAACACAGAGGCACAAAAAAGGCCGCGATATACGCAGCCTTTTTCGTCACATTTTTTAGTTGCTATACAAAGTGATCTACAGCCGAACGAGGAACATGCACAACATGCTGCTCGGGCTGAGCCTCCTCTGGGCCTCCTTGGGGTTCGCCACCATAAGTTTGCGAATCATCACTATCAGAAGCTTGCTGATCAGTCACATCCGCTTGCACAAGATCTAACCCCTCCTCATCAAACGAGTCTTTTAAGCGCTGCAAAGTGGAATCTAGAGCTTCGCGGACAGCCGCATTTTGCGCCGAAAATGTAACCGTCGCTTGCTCATTGGCCATTGATATTTTGACGTTTATCGGTCCCATATCCTGCGGGTTTAACTGTATTTCAGCTTGCTTAATATTTTGCGAAGCCAAATTGGCTGAACGTTCCGCAATTTGGCCAGCCCAAGCCGGCGAGCCAAAACGTACATTAGCCGAAACAAAAACACGATCCACTGCTGGCAAAGGCGCTTTTGGTGAAAGCTCTGTCGCGGGTAACGCAGGCTTAAAATCTTGCTCTTCTTGTAATGAATAATTTTGCTGAAAACTAAAACCTTTTTCGGGCATTAGCGCTTCTGAAGCACCCGCTTTAGCGGCAATCACGCCAGAGCCTTGCGCCATGAATTTATTGGATAATGCCTGAGTTAACTGTCCATTATTCATTGACGACAACATACCGCCCCCGCTTTGCGGAGTACCGGTAGGAAGAGTAGACTTACCTAACATCACAACCGATGCTGAAGTCGAGCTTAACTCGTCATCGCCGCTCACAGCAACCTCAGGTGTCGCATTCTTTAGCGCAAAACCTTTTATCGGCATACTGGCCAGCGCTTCCACTTTACCTTCCGAAGCCGGCGACTCCGTTAGCTTCGCTTGTAGCGGCAAATCGACCTTTTGTAGATCAAGCGCCGCATTCGGCCCCATCTCCGCGCCGACCTCTGGCGCCTCGCCCGCGCCAGATAACAACTCTTGAGGCTTAAGCCCCTCTGCTTGCACAGGAGAAGTAAGCGGCTTGACTTCCCCTTCAGTCAGAAAACTAGGCTCTTCAATAGGCAGTAATTCACCAGCCATGTCTGGCGCCGGCGCCAGCACGGCCTCAGGGCCGATCACTTGTGCAGAGGGCTCGTTTGTCGCTATGGGGTTCTCAGTAGATGTATTTTTATCATTATTGACCTTACCCTCATCGCCTTGACTATTTTTTTGTGCCGCCCTAGCCATCGCTTTTTTAAAGTCTTTTGCATCCTGCGCTTGTTGAGTATCACTAGCGGAGCTTTGTCCAGCGCGACCATCCGCGGATGCAGCTTCGCGACTGGCGTTTTGCTTTTTAGGCGCGTGATTAGCAACAGGCTTATCTAGCATGTTTAAAGCAGAGGCATGAGTCGTCATTATTTCGTCCTGCAGATTAAGTCTTGTATCAAAACTAAGAGAATGCAGAAACTACGCCAATGGTTAACAAAAGATTACAGCGCAAGGTTTATAGCTTTATTGCGCACACTATGGATATAACGAAAGCTGTAAATACAGCCAAAAAACTGTTTGAAGTCAGTTTTTTGGCGTACCTGGGCTTATCAACAGAGGGAATGCGCAACCGACAATTAGGCAACGCTAAAATCTTGCAAAGCTTGGCAAACAGCGGAAAATTCTTTCACAACAGCGGAAAATATTGGTTCGGCACCGGCAAGGTTTTGCGCATGTCCCATTGCCTCAAGCTGACCACAATAATCGGCCAATAAATTTGCCCCGACATTGCGGCTACTGCCTTTTAGACCGTGAGCTTCGGCATAGAGGACTTCTGCACTACCAGCAGATAAGGCTTCTTGCATTTTATCTATTCGCGCTTGACCATCAAGAATAAAACGCTCAACCAAAACCTCAAAACCCTCGGCTAACAATTCTTTAAGCTCGGCCAACACACCTAGGTTTACAGACTCCATCATAGGCTCCACATTAATCTTCAGTACTCCAACGGAAAACCGCTTCGATGCGGTTACCAGGAACATTAATCGTTAATCGCTCACAAATTGAATCTATCAGCTGCAACCCCCGGCCAAAATAATTCGGGTGCAGATCCCCTTTTTCGGTCTTCACCACCTCGTCCTCTTTAACAAAACCTTTACCACTATCAGTAAAGCGAATCGTTAATAAGCCGCCATCGACCTCAAGCTGGTGCTCAAAGTCAATTGTTACCCAACCATCTTGAAGCTGCTCTAGCCCTTCTTTGCGCAGCTTATAATAAGTTGCAAAGCCCTCGGGTGATGATTTAAGTTTTGATGATAATCCCAGAACACCATGCTCAACTGCATTATTAAATAATTCAGAAAGTACAGTGTACAAAACCGAACTGCTTTGGCGAAGGTGTGGAACCTCCGAAATGACGTTTAACAGCAACGGTAGCGGGTCAAACGTTTTTAATGACGAGGTATTTAATTTTAACGTCATTGCCCAGTCCGCTAGGCTACCACGTGATTTAGGTGCACTTTTTAAAACTTTTTCAGCCACTTCGTCGTTGGGCATTTCCAAAGAAACAATCGAGACGTCATCATCGCCATCGCTGTCGCCAATATGGTTTTGCACACTTTTAAGCACGGTATCGAAAATAGTATCCACCGGGCTCTGAGCATACAAAATGGCATTTAAGCGCTCCTCGCCAAACATGTTTCCATCGGGTTTTCGGGCTTCGATAATGCCATCGGACCATAAAAATAGCTGATCGCCTTCGGCCATTTCATAGCGTGCTGGCGTATGGTTAAATTCCCGGTTAGATAAAACGCCCAACGGCAAATTAGTCGAGCGAATAACATCGAACTGACGACTCTCAGCACGATAGATGCCACCTTCGGGTAACCCACCAGACCAAATCAATGCGCGTTTTTTATGGAAGCTTAAATCTACCGCCGTGGCGCAGCAAAAAAGGCCTACCGGCAAAGTATGGTAGAGCTTGCCATTAACCTCGCGAATAATATCGCCGATACTAAAGCCTTTTCTGGCCATACCATGAAAAATTGATGCCAAAGGCATAGAGCCGATAGCCGCAGGTAAACCATGCCCGGTAAAATCACCCAATAAAAGCAACAAGCTGCCGGTTGGGCTTAAATCTGCAAGAATGACATCACCATTAAATACCGCAAGCGCAGACATATAGTATTTAATAATGGGCAAATCTAACGTACCCGCATAGGTGATTTTGTCAAACACCTGCTTTGCCACTTCTTGCTCTTGCATTAAATGGGTGTTATTTAATTCAATTTGATCGCGCTGACGAATCATTGTTTGATTCATTTCGCGCATGCGATAAAACGCTTTAATTTTGGCTTCAATAATTACCGCGTTATACGGCTTAGATAAAAAATCATCGCCACCGGCTTCTAAGCAGGTAGCCAAGGATTCAGCATCGGCAAGTGATGTTAGAAATACAATCGGGGTAAATACATCGCCAGACATTTCTCGGATTTTACGTGCCGCCTCAATACCATTTAAGTTCGGCATTAATACATCTAAAAAAACAAGGTCTGGATTATGACGTTCGAATTGCTCGACGGCCTGCAGGCCATCCTCGGCCATAATGACGTGGTAGCCTCCCTTTCTTAGCATGGATTCAAGGATCATCCGATCCACGGCGGAATCTTCGGCGACTAAAATCTTTACGAGCGCCTCTTGCACTTCATCAGTTTTGTCGCCCATCCTACCCTGCTCCATCTATAGCCAGCTTTAAATCACTAAACCTTACCTACATCTTGGTTTAAGCGATAACAAACGTATTTTTGACTACTGAATGCTAAATAGCTTTTCGAAACTTGATATCGCAAAAATCTTTTTAACTTCTGGCGAGCAATTAGAAATTGTAATTGATGCGCGGTCACCGCCGGCAAAGTCGCGCAATACCAACAACATACCCAGCGCAGAGCTATCGAGATACTCCGCTTTACGCAAATTTACCTCGTACCCTTCCAAACCACTCCCACCTTCATAACAACTACGAAACTCGTCAAGTGAGCTTGCATCAAAACGACCATCAACCTCAATCATTAATGTTTTGCCATCACCAGAAACCGAAGAGTTAATTGACATGGGTAAGTCCACCTTTAATACCAAATCTAATAATAGCGATTATCGCCGTGAAAGCCTGAACGGCCATAATCCAAGAATAGTCCAAAACTGTAATTGCGCGAGAACTCAGGCAAAGTTGTCCAATTTGGGGATAAGCGGTAGTTTTTGATATGATCAGCGCCGCCAAAATGACTACAGCATAGGCGCTGCGCGCGCCAGCAGACCTAAACCCGTTTTAAATGAGCACACGCTATGATCGCGATCGACCTAGACGCCGAACTACAAAAGAAAAGCCCCCGCGAAATCCTCAAGTACGCCCTCGAAACACATGACAATATCGCCATTTCTTTTAGTGGTGCCGAAGATGTTGTACTGGTTGATATAGCCAGCAAAATTCGCCCAGACATCAACGTTTTCACGCTAGATACCGGGCGCCTGCACCCAGAGACGTACAGTTTTATCGATCGCGTGCGCAACCACTACAACATTGATATCGAGCTTATGTTTCCGCAAGCAGAGGCAGTACAAACGCTAGTCAAAGAAAAGGGGCTGTTTAGCTTTTACCAAGACAACCATCAAGAATGCTGCGGCATCCGCAAGATAGAGCCCTTAAAGCGCAAACTGGCAACTGTGGATGCTTGGGTGACTGGCCAGCGTAAAGATCAAAGCCCAGGCACAAGAATGGGCATTCCTGTTATTCAAAACGATGCCGTATTTGCGGGCGCCGACCGCGAGCTTACAAAGTACAACCCGCTGGCAAACTGGTCTTCAGAAGATGTGTGGATGCATATTCGCGCCTTAGAAGTACCCTATAACACCTTGCACGACCAAGGCTTTATCTCCATTGGTTGCCAGCCGTGTACCAAGCCTGTTGGCCCCAATCAACACGAGCGCGAAGGCCGCTGGTGGTGGGAAGATGCCACAAAAAAAGAATGTGGCCTACACAACGAAAACCTAAAGGACTAACCACAAAGCGCAGACATAAAAAAGGCCTCGTTTGAGGCCTTTTTATTTAATGCTCGGCAATCTTAATATTCGGGCAGCTGTATATCAGCCAACAATTCATCCAGCTCTATTTTCGAGCTACAGTTAAACGCGCTATCGACCAATTGCTTGGTTAAATGGGGCGCAAACAACTCGATAAAATCGTACATAAAGCCTCGCAAGAATGTCCCTCGCCTAAAGGCCAAACGCGTTGTGCTCGGTTTGAACAAGTGACTAGCATCTAGCGCCACTAGGTCTGAGTCCGTTTCGACGTTGTAGGCTTGCTTGGCGACAATACCAACCCCCAAACCTAGGCGAACATAGGTTTTAATAACGTCGGCATCGGCTGCGGTAAATACAACTTTCGGCGCCAAGCCATGCTCCATAAAAGCTTCGTCTAGCTTAGAGCGCCCAGTAAAGCCAAAAACATAGGTCACTAGAGGGTGGTTAGCCACATCTTGAATAGTTAACTCTGAGAGCTGGCATAACGGGTGATTCTTAGGCACCAATATGCAGCGGTTCCAGTTGTAGCACGGCAGCATAATAAGGTCGCTGAATAAGTCCATTGCCTCTGTCGCTATCGCGAAATCAACCGAGCCATCGGCAGCCATTTCAGAAATCTGCATGGGCGTGCCTTGGTTTAGCTGCAGTGACACATCGGGGTATTCGCTAATAAACTTGGAAATGATATTGGGCAATACATAGCGCGCTTGGGTGTGCGTTGTGGCAATAGAAAGACTGCCTTTACGCTCATCGCTGAATTCCTGCGCCACCTGCTTAATACTCTCGACTTTACGCAAGATTTCACCCGCGGTGCGCAATATAGCCTCGCCTGCAGGGGTAATTCGGGTAAGGTGCTTGCCACTGCGGGAGAAGACCTCCACACCCAGCTCATCCTCCAAAAGACGAATTTGTTTACTAATACCGGGTTGAGATGTATACAAGCTTTGAGCGGTTGCAGACACATTAAGATCGTGATGCGCAACTTCCCAGATATATCGTAACTGCTGGAGTTTCATTATGCCCTCCGATTGGCGGCAATATTATTAACGTTAAACAAATGGAAGCGGTAAAACACAGTAATAAACGAAGTATTAGAGCAAAAACACGCGCTCATCAATTTACTTATAAAAATATAAATAAATATTCTTTTGAAGAATAGATGCAAATCAGTATATTTGCCAACCTCTTTATAACTCTTAATGTAGCACTCACCAAGCCGAGCGGCGAATGTGTTTGCGATCTTACCCCCAAATTATTGAATTAGTAGGTGTCTTGTTGATAGATTTTCTATTTTACATCCTTGCCGGTGCAGGCGTAGGTCTAGCTGTAGGCCTTACCGGTGTTGGCGGCGGCTCGCTAATGACACCGCTACTAATCCTTTGGGGCATCCCTGAGAAAATCGCCATAGGCACCGATTTACTCTACGCCGCCATCACCAAAGCCGGTGGCGCATGGACCCACGCCAAACAACGCAGTGTACGCTGGGATGTGGTGGCACTGCTGGCGGCCGGCAGTATTCCTGCCTCAATGCTCACCAGCCTTGCGCTTAGCTACTTAGTAAATGACAACCTCGATTATTCGCCACTATTAAATAAAGCCTTAGGCGCAATGCTGGTCTTAACCGGTATTGTTTTGCTATTCAAGAAACAAGTAGAAGCTGAATCCCATGACCTTTCTCACGGTGAACGCTGGTACCAGCGGCACAACAAACCCATTACCGTTATCGCAGGCTTTGCGCTGGGCATACTAGTTACGCTGTCTTCGGTCGGTGCTGGCGCCTTTTGTGCCGTGCTATTGCTATCGCTCTACCCAAGGTTAAGCGCTATTGGCGTGGTCGGCACAGACATTGCCCACGCGGTTCCATTAACCTTTATTGCCGGCATGGGGCACTTTGTGCTGCTCGGCAATATAGACTTCGCCCTACTTGGCGGCTTATTGGTTGGCTCGCTGCCGGCGGTACACGTAGGCGCAAAATTGGCCAATCGTGTGCCCAACGGTATTCTTCGCCCTATTCTTGCAACGCTATTGGTGATTATCGGCGTTAAATTCGCTTTCTTTTAAACTGATGGCACCAGCGTTATTGATAGAAAAATATTGGCTACCTGCCCAAAAGGCCGGGTTCAACAAAGAGGCCTTTTGGTTGTAACGCAAAGGATTGCCCGTTAAGTCCAACAGTTGCCCGCCAGCCCCTTCCAATATTGCCTGCGCTGCAGCGGTATCCCATTCTGACGTTGGCCCCAGCCTTACATAAAGGTCCGCCAAGCCTTCTGCGATAAAACACATCTTTAAGGAACTGCCCATAGGCATCGCCTCAACCTCTTCTAGGCCCGTCAAATAATGGTTTGCCTCTAGCCCGTGATGCGAGCGGCTGGTTAATACCTTAATACTTCGCTGCGGTTGAACAGTGGAGATTCTCGACCAAGAAAGCGCTTGCTGAGGATTAAAGCTCGCCCAGCTATCAATTTTAGCGCTGAAAGCTTCGGTATTAGAGCTAATGCTAGGCAGTAGGCGCGAAACTTGAGCCTGCTCTAGCGGCGACGCTACACTTAGCCCCACATAAAGATTACCCGACACAGGCCCAGCTATAACGCCCAAAACAGCCCGCCCACCAACCACCAGCGCCGCATTAACGCTAAATTCGCCACTGCCAGCAATAAACTCCTTGGTGCCGTCTAGTGGATCAATTAACCAATAGGCTGGCCACTGTGCACGCTGGGCATAATCCGCAATAACTCCCTCTTCGCTGATCACAGGCAAACCTGCAATCGCCGATAAACTATCACTTAATATCCGATGCGCCGCTAAATCGGCTTGAGTCAACGGTGTGTTGTCACCTTTGTAAGCCACATCAGAATAGGTAGCATTGGGATGGTAGTGCGCCAATATGGCTGAACAAGCATCTGCAACTGCCGATAAAATAGTTTGCATTGCTGGGCTGTTATTCATGGTCTTCTGCTATGTTTGGAGTAATCCATCAGAGGGTAACATGTTGAATAGCTGCACGGCACCAAGCACACCAAGGCACCCACCCATAAACACAGCGCCAATACAAAAGCTTCTGGGCAGCCTTGCCCTTTATTTTGCGGCACTGTTTTTGGGTGCAAGCTTAACGCTGCCAACCATAGCCAATAGCCAAGAAGCCCCCGACGTAGCCACGAAGGAAACGCCAAGCCCACCTAGCGATCAAGCCGATACGACCCCAGACGCGCAAAACCCCGACGACAGCGCACAAAGCAATACAGAAACAACCAAGCCTGCCACACCGACGCCACTCGGGCCCGGCCAGCAATACAGTTACAACCCTTTGCAGCAGCAAACACTGATCGAGAGCGAGCTACAAGCTAAACACACACAAGCGCAAAGTATTTGGCTAAGCGCTAACGATACCGATTTTTTAGCGCTATGGCATAAAGATACAAGCGGCAATCCACAGGGCGCACTCCTAATACTGCCAAGCGAAAATACCAACCCTGCCAATCAACACAAGCTAAACAACATTCAACACTATTTGAGCCAACACGGCTGGTCGACACTAACCCTGAGCCTACCCAAACAACAGCAAAAAATGCCGCCCAAGCGCCCCCCCGCTATTGTCGTTAAACCACAAACTGATCAAGCCGACACACCAGAAGATGGAACCCCCGACACGGAAAAGGACGATGAAACAGAAAAAGCTAACGCCGAAAAAAACAATGCCAACCAAACAGTCGATGAATCTAAAGTGGTTCACGACGATTCCGCCGAAGATTTATCGGAAGGCAAAATAATCAGCACAACAACACCCGACGACCCGCCCAACCCAGAACCCCAAGAAAGCAACGAAGCCGTTTTACCCGCCGAAGAAGTTGCTATAGCGCGCATTAAGGCCGGCATTAAACATTTAGAAAGCAAAAAACAATTTAATAATATTGTTTTTGCCGAAGGCATAAGCGCAGCGCGCATTATTCGCACGATATACTCCGAAGAAGCACAAACAGACACCACTGCATTCAGTTCGATTCGCGGATTAATATTGCTTAACAGCGCGCAAGAAATACAACACATCCCCGAGTTTGACTTTTTTAGTGCTTTCGAAAAAATCACCCTTCCTACATTTGATATCATAGAAAGCGCATCGGGTAGAGCCAACTTAGATATTGCCATGCAACAATTAACACAGCGAAAAAGACAAGCAAAAATAAGTGAAATGCCTGTTTATCTCAGCCGAAAAATACAACCCGCCGCGCAAGGCACCAAAGGGGAGCTACGCTTAACACGTATTATTCGTGGCTTTTTGTACCAACATGCTCAAGGCATGGAACGCGATACAAATTAAAGGCGCTGACGCCGCTACCGAAAATGCAAAGCCTCAGCATATGGAACTTGCATAGCAAGCGCTTGCGCCACACTCACGCCATTACACAATACCGCCATCGCTTTAATAACGCCGGCATGGCTTACCGCCGCAACATGATCAAGCCCTTGCTCACGGGCACGCAAACATGCATCGCGGCGCCACAATGCAACGCGGCGAATCAACACCTTAAAGCTTTCGCCTTCCGGCGGAGAAAACATTAAGGGTGAAGCTGCCCACTGATCCAGTGCTTCTCGGCTAATATCATCCCAAGGTACCCCTTCCCACACACCAAAGTCCAACTCGGCGAGGCGATCATCAGAAGACGCATCTCCCCATAAAAAATTCGCCAGCGCTTGGCAACGCGAAAGCGGGCTAGAAAACTTCAACATGGCCGACGCTTCTGGCAGCGAGCTAAGCAGCCTTTTGCGCTCACAATCACTCAATGCCTGAGCAACGACATCGCTGCGGCCATAGCACACCCCTTGCCGCGGCACTAAACAATGCCTAACTAGATAAAAATTCATGAAGGCAAGACAGCCACACAACCAAGGTAAAAAAGCACTTCAGACAATTGCTGTACCGCGCCCAAGCCATCGCCGGTAAAGCCACCAATGGCCCGCTTTAATTTTCGCATCATGTATTCTCGCCCCGCATAACCAAACGCTAAAGCGATTAATGCAAACCAAAAGCTATCAAAAGAAACAACAGTAAAAAATGCAACAGACAAAAACAGTAGCGGTATGCCGCTTCGACATAAAATCACCCCGCTGATTGCTGAGGCCAACGGCTTAGATTTACTACCCGGCGAATCCTGTACATACGGAAGCTGCCACATCACAGTTAAAGCCAGCCAACGGCTATAACCTTGCGCAAAAATAAAAATCAGTAGCATTTCAACCGCTGAACTTGCAAGGGTAAATAAAGCCGAATATTTAATAGCTAATATCCCAACAATGCCAACAATACCGTAGGTGCCTAGCCGGGAATCTTTCATTATTTTTTTTATCGCATCAGGTGTGTAACCGCCACCTAATGCATCACAGGTATCTGCCCAACCATCTTCATGAAAAGCCCCGGTTACATAAACGCATAAAGCCATCATTAGCAGCAATGCTATAGCCGGCGGAAACACCATTAAAAATACTGCGTACGAAGCCGCACCAAACAACCCAACAATTAACCCCACCAACGGAAAATAAACAGCCGACAGCTCTAGCAACTTCGCGCTAAAGCGAACTTTCTTAGGCGCCGGAAAGCGCGTAAGAAAAACACTCGCGTTAAAAAATAGCGTAAGTTGCGAGCTTACAATTTTGGACCACGGCTTAGCCACAAGCAAAACTAACGGTCACTCGCGCTAACCCCCGCCTCATCAAAAGAAGCCATTTCATTTAAAATATTAACCGCCGAAACTAACAGCGGATAAGCCATAGCACTGCCGCTACCCTCGCCTAAGCGCATACCTAATTGCAAAATGGGTGTACGCTTAAAATATTTTAATAACGCGCCATGGCCATGCTCAGCTGAGCCATGCGAAAAAAGACAATAATCCAACACCAAAGGATTAATAAGGGTGGCAACCGCCAAGGCTGCTGAAGCAATAAAACCATCGACAAGCACAACCATTTTATGACTAGCCGCTTGCAGATAGGCTCCTGTCATCATCGCTATTTCATAGCCGCCAAAAGCACTCAGCAAACGAACGGCATCTTTTTCTGCCCCATCCAAAAACGCTTTATGCTGCGCTAAACCTTTTTCGATAACAGCAAGTTTATGCGCAATACCGGCAGCATCTAAACCTGTGCCAGCACCCACACATTGCGCAAGCGGAGCCCCCGTTACAAAATGCGTTAACGCCGCCGCAGAGGTTGTATTGCCTATCCCCATTTCCCCCAGCAATACAACTTTACCCCCTTCATGCGACGCCGCGTTAATAACATCAGCTCCGGCTTCTAGCGCTAAAACGACGTCACCCGAAGTAATGGCAAGTTCTTTAACAAAATTGCGACTACCGTGGTTAATTTTTCGATTTTGCAACCCCGGTAAATCAGCAACATCGCCATTGATGCCCGCATCCACAATCCCAAGAGACATGCTATGCTGACGCGCTAATACGCTGATAGCCGCGCCGCCGGCTAAAAAATTAGCAACCATTTGCTGAGTTACCGCCTGAGGGAAAGCACTTACGCCCTCCTCGCACACGCCGTGATCACCAGCAAATACAAAAACTTGTGGCTTAGACAAAGTAGGCGTTAAGGTGTTTTGAATCATCCCTATGCGCAAAGCAATTTGCTCGATCTGCCCAAGCGACCCCAAAGGCTTCGTTTTATTGTTCAACTTATCCTGAATTGATTCACGCATCACTTCGTTAAGCGGCTCTATTTTTATTTCAGCCAAGCGCTCACTGTAAATCATTAAAAATCCACTCCCTTGCGCGCTTTTACCCCCGACTTGTAGGCATGCTTAATATCTTTAACCTCCGACACCGTATCGACTAGCGTTTGCAGCGCCGCGCCACCACCGCGCCCGGTAACGACTACACTTTGCTCGTAAGGCCGATTTTTCAACGCATCAAGAATCATTTGTTCACTTAAGTATTTATAAGCAATCATGTATGTTGCCTCATCCAGCACAACCAAATCGATCGAGCTATCGGTTAGTGCTTTTTCAGCATAACGCCAAGTTTCTTCTGCCGCGGCAATATCCGCCGTACGATCTTGGGTATTCCAAGTAAAGCCTGTGCCCATCTGGTAAAAATCTACCTCGGGGCATTTATCGCGTAAATAAATTTCCTCTCCGGAAAGCTGGGCGCCCTTAATAAACTGGATAACAGCCACTTTTTGGCCATAACCTAAAGCCCGCAACACCATGCCAAAAGCAGAACTACTTTTACCTTTGCCGTTCCCCGTTAACAATACCGACACGCCACGCTCAACATCAGCGGCAGCGATATTGGCATCAACCTTAGCTTTTTGTTTTTGCATGGCGGCTTTGTGTTTTTGGTTTTTATCTATCTCAGACATAAAGTTCTCACAAACACGTCCCTGTGCTAACTCAAAAATTAAAAGGTTACTTTAACGCCAGCAACCCAGTTGCGGCCATCTTCGTTATAAGATGGGTTAAGCGTATATTCTTTATCAAAGATATTATTCAATTTTGCCTGTACGCGGATGTGATCCGATACTTGGTAAGCGAAAGTTGCATTTGCGACCCCATAGCCTGCAGTGTAACCCGATTCCGCATAACGCTCACTCACCTTGCGACCCGACTGAATCTTTGCTTGCATCCCAAGTTCAACAGCGCCGGACGTCTTTTGCCATGCCAAGCGAAGCGTACGCTTTGCTCGATTATTCAGAGGCTGGGCTTCACTTTCTGACACATCAACCGCATCGAGATAATCAAAGGCCGCGCTCAACGAACCCAGCTTATCGCTAGATACACTACCAACCAACTCTACACCTTGAATATCGGCTTCACGGACATTACTCGGTGTAGAAAAATTAGTCCCATCTTCCAGCACGCTATAGGCTGTCTCAATTAGATTAGTAACCTCTTTTCTATAAAGCGCCCCACCAAGACTAAAGAAGGAGAAAGAGCCTTCATAGGCTATTTCAAAACTATCAGACTGCTCGGGCTCCAGATCTGGATTACCTTGGTAAACATGATATTGTCCCGGAGGCCACTCGTAAGCATATTCAGGGTAGTACGCCGAATTAAAAGTAGGAACAATAAAACCCTCAGCAAAGCGTACATGGATTTTGTGATTATCAACAAACGTATAAGAACCACCAATGTTCGCAGAATTCTCAGCACCAATTCCACTAGCATCATCGCGGCGTAAACCTAGAGCGTAAGAAAAGTCAGACACCCCACCAACCAACTGACCAAATATCGCATCTACCGATCGACTATCAACAGCCTCGCCATCTCGATTCGTATAAACCTGACTACTTTCAACGTCTGCAGTTAAATTCTCGAAACCCAAAACCAGTGTTTGACCTGAAAAATCAATTTGATTTAACCAGCTTACGCTTACATTGGTCGTGTTATAGATACTTTCAGAGAACTGCTCGCTAGGGTTTCGCGCTCTATCTACCGAGTCATCAGCCCCCCGCCCCACAGCCAGTGTTGTCCTGTAGAATTCATTCACACGGCGCGCACCTGACAACTGATAAACAGTTAATGAAGAATCTTGATATGGATCACGGATTGTTCCCAGTCCTCCATCGTATGAAGAGTCGTTACTATTCGTAAAACCTAGAAATGTTATCTCGGTAAGGTCGTCAGGACGATAACTAAGGTTGACCCCACCCCCTAAACGCTCATAGCCATCGGCATCCGAATCTGGATCTAGCGCGCCCTCGTGAATAAGACTATCAATACCATCCGACGATTCTCTTATGACAGCTCCAGCTACACCAACAGTATCGCCGGCATAATTTCCCGCAACACTAGCTCTATGATAATTGTGACTTCCATAGTCAACACCTAAATTTATACCTTTCGAATTCAGCGTGCCTGCCTTGGTAGTGATATTCACAACCCCGCCAATAGCATCACTCCCATAAAGCGCTGACGCAGCCCCTCGCAAAATTTCCACACGCCCAATGAGTTCAGGCGGCACAAGTTGATAAGTCGAGGCGCCGCTTGTTGCACTAGCAATCCTAACACCGTTGACCATTATCAACGATTGCTCTGAGCTAGACCCACGTATTTGAATACTACTGTTAGCCCCCCGGCTACCTGAACGTAAAACATCAACTCCAGGCTGCAAATCAAACATGTCATTAAGATCGTAAGGCTGAACCTGTCGAATATCTTCTGCCGTAAATTGACTGACAGAACCGATCACATCATCTAATGGCTGCTCAATGCGAGAAATTGTAACGATAGTTTCTTCTATTTCAGGAGGGGTAACCTCCAGCGAAAAAACAACAGTTGGAACAAAGGACGCAGCCATTACAGCAACGCTTAAAAAAGATTTTTTTTGAATTTTTGGAGAGATCATAGTCATTACTAAATATCAGTGAGTACTATGATGCTACAGGCAGGAAAAGCCGAACGGGAATGGTTATAACTTTTAGAAAAAGCCTTTAACACCAAACAGGAACTGCTGATGTCGCCCACCGCAACATCGTGAATACCTATTGGCTGACACTCAATAGGCGTGCACACTCAGGCCGGTATCCGGGCTCTTGGCTAACACGGCTATTTCACCTTCCCATGCTAAAAAACACAGTGGCATTTGAAATAACTAAACCAATTACCGTTGCGGGGGCAGCTCAAGCTCTACACTTGATTCCCGTTTAACCCAAATCGTAAGTTCTTTGGGCACCTCAATGCGGGCGCGAGTTTACTGGGCGCCGCTCGGGCACGCAAGGCGTTTCACATAATTATCTCGCCATAGGGCGGGCATAAAAAAAACCGCAAGCCCGAGGGCTTGCGGTTTCCGAAAGACATTCCCTAAAAGGGAGTAGTAAAAACTTACTTATCTTGGCTTTCGATTTGCGCTTTAATCAAGTCACCAATAGTGGTTGCACCCGATACAGCTTCAGATTGCTTATTGTGCTCTTTAACCGCTTGCTTCTCGTCCGCTACATCTTTCGCTTTAACAGAAAGAACAATCAAACGATTCTTGCGATCAACATTGGTGATTTTCGCTTCAACTTCATCACCTTCTTTCAACACATTGCGCGCATCTTCAATCTTATCGCGGCTAATGTCAGAAGCTTTCAAAGTCGCCTCTACATCGTCTGCCAAAGTGATGATAGCTGCTTTAGCATCAACTTCTTTAACAACACCATTTACGATAGTGCCCTTGTCGTTCTCAGCAACATAAGCGCTAAACGGATCTTCGTCCAACTGCTTAATGCCTAAAGAGATACGCTCGCGCTCTGGGTCGATTGCCAACACAACAGTTTCAAGCTCGTCGCCTTTCTTGAACTTGCGAACAGCTTCTTCGCCAGTCTCGTTCCAAGAAATATCAGACAAGTGAACCAAGCCGTCGATGCCGCCATCCAAACCAATGAAAATACCAAAGTCAGTGATAGATTTGATCTTACCGCTGATTTTGTCGCCTTTAGCGAACTGGTTAGAGAATGCATCCCAGGGGTTTTCTTGACACTGCTTGATACCCAATGAAATACGACGACGCTCTTCGTCGATATCAAGAATCATCACTTCAACTTCGTCGCCTAACTGCACAACTTTAGATGGGTGAATGTTCTTGTTGGTCCAATCCATTTCAGAAACGTGAACCAAACCTTCAACGCCAGTTTCGATCTCTGCGAAGCAACCGTAGTCAGTAAGATTAGTGATCTTAGCTTTAACTTTGGCGCCTTCTGGATAACGGCCAGTGATATCTGCCCATGGATCTTCACCCAATTGCTTAAGACCAAGAGAAACACGATTGCGCTCGCGATCAAATTTAAGCACTTTAACGTCGATTTCGTCACCAACATTAACAATTTCGCTAGGATGCTTAATACGCTTCCAAGCCATATCGGTAATGTGCAACAAGCCATCTACGCCGCCCAAGTCAACGAAGGCGCCGTAATCAGTAAGGTTCTTAACGATACCTTTAACAGACTGGCCTTCTTGAAGAGTGGCCAACAACTGCTCACGCTCGTGAGAGTTAGCTTGCTCCATAACAGCGCGACGAGAAACAACAACGTTGTTGCGCTTCTGATCAAGCTTAATAACTTTAAATTCAAGCTCTTTGCCTTCAAGGTGCGTGGTTTCACGTACAGGGCGAACGTCAACCAATGAACCTGGCAAGAATGCTCGAATACCAGCAACGTCAACGGTGAAACCACCTTTAACCTTACCGTTAATAATACCTTTAACAACTTCTTCAGCACCGTGCGCGCCTTCAAGAACTTTCCAGCTTTCTGCACGTTTTGCTTTTTCGCGTGAAAGTTTCGTTTCGCCGAAACCGTCTTCTACGCTTTCAAGGGCAACTTGAACTTCATCGCCAATTTCTAAAGTCAGCTTACCGTCTTCGTTGTAAAACTGCTCTGCGGGGATAACGCCCTCAGATTTTAGGCCTGCGTGAACAGTTACCCAGTCTTGGTCAACGTCGATAACTACACCAGTTACAATTGAACCGGGAACCATATCTACGGTTAATAAACTTTCTTCAAAGAGTTCTGCAAAGCTTTCGCTCATTGCGATACCTGTAATGTTTTTCATGGCACTCACCCAAAAAACGGGATTTGCCACTCACCGTGTTACCAGCGACACGGGTCTATTAATGTTTTTGCAACAACAGCCAGTGCTGGTGGTTCTACTGCTGCAATTTAAAGCCTCACAGAATATGAGGCGGGCGGAATCTACCAGAAAGACGAAGAAAACTCAAGAAGATTCAGAAAACTACTGATTGGCAACACCATGCGGGACATGCCCGGCTGCCACATGGGCGCTGGCGGAATCACAATGACTGCGCTGATCATCAAAAAACACATCGGCTCCGTAGGCCTTTAAAAACAACCCCTTATCCATTCCACCCAAAAATAACGACTCATCAATGCGAACCCCCCACGCCCTCAAGGTCAAAATAACCCGCTCGTGAGCAGGCGCGGAACGCGCAGTGACTAGCGCTGTACGAATTGGACACTCCCCCTCCGGAAACTCTTTCTGCAAAGATTGCAAAGCCGATAGAAAATGGCGAAAAGGACCACCCTCCAGCGGCTTTTTGGCCGACTCTTTTTCACTTTTAGCAAAAGCCTTCAAACCCTCCGCCTTATAGATGCGCTCAGCCTCATCACTAAAAAGTACAGCATCACCATCAAAAGCAAAGCGCAATTGCGAAGAAACCTCAGGCGCCCCGCCTGCCGACAAGAGCGTTGCTGCTGCCACGCCATTCTCAAGCGCCCGCCCCACATCCTCTGCATATGTCGACAAAAATAACTGACTATTAAAAGGAGCAATATAGCGGAACGGACTTTCGCCACCGGTAAAAGCCGCGCGGGTAATATCCAAGCCGTAATGATTAATCGAGTTGAACACCCGCAAGCCGGTATCTGCACTATTGCGAGACAGCAAAATCACCTCCACGCAACGCCTTCCAAGCAAAGTATTAATCCTTAGCAGCTTATTAACCATGGCGAAAGCCTGCCCGGGCTTTAGCACATCGTTTTCATGCTCAATTTGGTACTCTGAGTAAGCGCGAAGCCCCTGCGATTCAAACACTGCATGACTATCATCCAAATCAAACAAGGCTCGCGAACTAATGGCCACAACCAGCTTTCCAGCACCTTCCAACTCTGCCACACAACCCCCTATTTATCGCTCGGACCACCGCCGCTCGAACTCATTAACATAAGGAAAGACACCAAAGCCTCCCCCCGTATGGACAAACACCGCATCAGCATTAGACGCCAAACCATTTTGCACATCCGCAGTAAAGCCGTAAAAAGCCTTTCCGGTATAGACAGGGTCCAGCAGCACACCCTCCGTACTAGCCACCTTCAACGCCAAAGCCAAATCAGCCTCGCCCGGCTTGGCATAACCCGCACCAACATAAGCATCAACTGTTCTGTACCGCAGTGGCGCCTGCAAGCGAACATCAGGGTTGCGCCGCCGCCAATCGGCAATATCAGCCGCTACTTTTCGATCAAAATACGCTGCATCATCACACACAGCATAGCCCACCAAGTCGACTTCATAACCCGCCAACGCGAACCCCAAAGCCAAGCCCGCCTGAGTACCACCAGACCCAGTAGCGCAGGCAACCACTTCAGGGCTAATGCCTTCACGCTGAAAATCCTCAATCAACTCAAATGCGGCCGCTGCATAACCCCAAATACCCACCCCATCACTAGCGCCAGTCGGCACCTCCAACACCACCTCACCTTTAGCCTCATAAATACCAGCCCAATAAGACATAAGGCTCGGTAAGCCACTGGCAAATTCTTTGACGCTGTAAATAGAGCAGTCGGCGCCAGCCATTTGATCCAGCAGAAAATTCCCCCCAACGTTGCGCCCCTGGGTATCACGCAAAACCAAATGGCACGCCAACCCAAGCTGCGCACACGCAAAAGCAGTTGCCCTACAGTGATTCGACTGCACGCCACCACAGGTAATTATGCGCGTCACCCCCGAGCGTTTTGCATAAGCCAAAACATATTCAAGCTTGCGCACTTTATTACCGGATAACACAAAACCGGTTAGATCATCACGCTTCAACCATAAACGGGCATCTAGCGATTGATCAAAACGCGCCAAGCGGTGCATTGGTGTTGGCAGCTGCGCCAACCTTTCTTTGGCCGGCCAATAATCAGCAGTCATATACCCCCACAAGATACAGTTTCCGACAACCCAACGAAAAAAGCCCCGCTATTGCGGGGCTTTTTCACTTAAACCAACTAAATCGACTTCATTGTGCCCTTGGGCAAAACCGCATGCACTGCAGATTTTTGAAAGCGCAATTTAACACCCTCTCCGGTATCAACCGCAATGTACGACTCATCAACCTCTACAACCTTACCCAACATACCGCTTGTCAGCACAACCTCATCACCCTTAGCAATACCACTTACCAGCGCTTCATGCTCTTTTTGACGCTTGCGCTGTGGGCGAATCATCATGAAATACATGAGGACCACCAAGCCCACCAGCATCAGCAACGAAAACATATCGCCGCCACCTTGTGCGCCAGCATCTTGAGCCATTGCTTCTGGAATTAATAAAGACATAAACGTTTCGCCCCTTACTCTATAAAAAGGCGCAACTTTACAGAGTTTGCCCAACCCCAGCAACAAAAAAGCCCGCTAAGCGGGCCTCTATAAGGTAAGTGTTTTAGCTGAAGCTACACGTAATCGCGGAAAAGCTTGCGGAAAGTACTTGGCGACAACCCAGTCCAACGCTTAAAGGCATTGGTGAAACTGGTGCGGTCAGAAAAGTCGAGCGATACCGAAATGCTATCGATACTCATATGCTGCTTAACCAAATAATCAACCGCGTAGTGGAAGCGCACTTGATCACGCAAATCTGCAAAACTAATGTCCTGCTGCTGCAAGCGGCGCTGCAAGGTACGCTTAGAAAGGTTTAATTCTTCAGCGACATTGCCAATACCCAGCGGAGATTGACCGATGCGCTTGCGAAGCACCTCAACAACCCGCGACGGAATGCCATAAACTTCAGGCAACCTAGCTTGCTCTAAGTACTCATCCAAGGTCTTAACAGACCCCAAAGCAAACATAGCTTGATCTGTCATTTTGCGCTGAGCTTGGGTTTTGTGTAAATCATTCATGCAGGCGACTCCTTCTGCCAGTAATTCAAGCGATTCAATATCCGACGATTGCAGCTCCTTTGTCAAGTAGGAAGAAGCAAAAAACACGACAGCTAACGTCTCGCCTTTTGCCGTATGGACAGGAGCACCGACGTAGCTATTTACGATATGGCCATTATATGTACAAGCAGGAACAGATGTGGGGGTAGGCACAACCTTAGGGCTAACCATCGACTCTTCACGATCAAATATTTCAGATGCAAATGTCCGCTCGATTGTTAGGTGCTGCCCAACATAAAAGGAATCCGCGTGCTCACCCACAGCAACCACCTCGGCGACTTGTGCCGACAACTGTCGCAAAAGTAACCCGTAATCCATCCCAAACATCGCACATCCCAAGTCCAAATAGTGCGTAACGCCGGACGAACGGTCGTCGCCATGATTGGAGCGCACCAGCACTTTAAACAACGCTTTTAAGCGCGATTCCGAGTCACCAAGCGTTAGCGCAGCTATGTCAGGCTGAAAACCTGGCACAGAAACAGAGGGAGCATGAGAATGTGCATGAAGTTTCAAGTTAACCACCTACAAGTATTAATGAGAAAATAAAAAACCAACCAAAAGTAGCAAAAAGCAATAAGGAGAATTATGCGCCATATAACTTTTCAGACCATAACCCATTGCGCCACATTAATGTTATTCACGCCAATAATTGTCATGTTAGGCGCCAAACAATAACTTATCACGTTATACATCACGCTAAAACCGTTCAATTGTCATGGGTTTCGCGGATAATGGCACTTAAATCAATCGGTGGCACAAAAAACACAATTAATAATGCTGATGCCAAATCTAATCAAACACCTACATAAATACAAAGCATTTTTTAATACAAACGTTTATATTTTTTCGACAAGACAATAAGTATTAATGAATTGCACGCCACCAATAAGCAGTATAGCTGCGCCAATAGGCGTCATTTGAAGCCATTTAATACATTATTTTCGCTACAGGAGAACTTCACTAGCCTTAAGCTATTGATTAAAATCCATTTTATTTTTAATAGCTCATGCTTTATAGCGAGAACTCTTGTGGATATTTGGAGGAATTATCGGATTAGCGGGCAAAAAAAACTCCCAAAGTGGCAGTTTTTAATGGGCATGAGCCTTCGTTATGAGATAACTATGCAGCCGTAAAAAATATTGCTCACTTAGGGGGGGCTGATTGATTATTTTTCAGGCATTTACGCGTCTAGGTCTCGTGCATAGCGCCCAGCCCCAGCACGGATGCCAATGTCATTAATTTAGCAGCAGCCGACAATTTTTCTGGACTCGCTAAAGCCAATCCATGGGCGCTCCGCACGCACTCTGGAAAATCGGCTCCTGACCTTGCCATCCCTGCAAGAGCCGGCGCGTGAGGGTCCTGAAAACCTACCGCATACCGCTTAACTTTCCTTAAGTTAATGACATTAGCAAGGATGCGTGGGGGTAGACTTTGCAGAAGTACAAAGTCGTAGATGGCTTGAGCGGCCCAGAAAAATCAGTTTGCCGACGTATTTAAGCACGGCTGAATAGTTACGTTATGAGTTAAGGCCGTCTAGAATGGCTAATACATCATCGTGATGCGTCTTTGTTTTCACCTTTTCCATAATGTGGGCCAAGCGCCCTTCTTTATTGACAATAAATGTCACGCGATGAATCCCCATAAACTCACGTCCCATGAACTTTTTTAAGCCCCATACACCGTACTTTTCTGCAATAGCATGGTCCTCGTCACTCAACAACGTAAAGTTAAGGTCGTGCTTATCCTCAAATTTTTTGAGCCTTTCGAACGGGTCTGGACTAAGCCCTAACACAACAGTATCCCTCTTTGCATAGTCCGCACTGGCGTCACGCAGCCCGCAAGCCTGAGTCGTACAACCTGGCGTCATGGCTTTGGGGTAAAAATAAATCACAACATTCTTACCCACCAAGCCAGAAAGCTTTACAAGCTCTCCGTTTTGATCTTTTAACGCAAATGCTGGTGCTTTGTTGCCAATTTTTGGGAGATTCATGGAAAGTTCCTACTGGATAGCTAAGTGAGAGATGAAAAAAAACCGCGTTTAGGCGCGGTTTCATGAAGTAAGAGTAAAGTAAGGCTACTTACGCAGGCAACAAAGATTTCACGGCATTGCGCTCTTCTTTAAGCTCGTTTTCAGTGGCTTTCATTCGGGATGAGGAGAACTCATTAATTTCCAAGCCTTGAACAATCTGCCAGTCGCCATCTTTGCATACACAAGGGAAAGAATAAATCAGCCCCTCTTCGATGCCGTAGCTACCGTCGGAATACACGCCCATGCTCACCCAGTCGCCCTCTGGGGTACCTAGCGCCCAATCGCGAATATGGAAGATAGCCGCATTTGCTGCCGATGCAGCGCTGGACGCGCCGCGCGCCTTAATAATGGCTGCGCCGCGTTGCTGTACTTCAGGGATAAAGGTTTCTTCGTACCAAGTGCCGTCAACTTTCGAAATGGCAGGCTCGCCATTGATCAGTGCAGTGTGCAAATCCGGGTATTGCGTAGATGAGTGATTACCCCAGATTGTCATTTGAGTGACATCGTTAATGCTGGTACCCGTTTTTTGGGCCACTTGCGTCATCGCACGGTTGTGATCAAGTCGCATCATTGCGGTAAATTGGCGAGGGTCGATATCTGGCGCATTACGCTGCGCGATCAATGCATTAGTATTGGCAGGGTTACCCACCACTAAAACTTTGATATCGCGCGAAGCGTGATCATTTATCGCTTTTCCTTGCACAGAGAAGATAGCAGCGTTTGCTTCGAGAAGATCTTTACGCTCCATGCCGGGTCCGCGCGGGCGAGCACCAACAAGCAACGCATAATCCGCATCTTTAAAGGCAACGTTCGGATCATCAGTTGTGATCATTCCCGCTAACAAAGGAAAAGCGCAGTCATCCAACTCCATAGCAACACCTTGCAGTGCGCCTAAAGCGGGGGTAATTTCCAACATTTGCAGAATTACAGGCTGGTCTTTACCTAACATATCGCCAGCGGCAATACGGAACAACAAAGAATAGCTAATTTGGCCTGCGGCGCCGGTTACGGCTACACGAACGGGTGCTTTCACAATCAATCTCCGTTTTTGCTAATAAATAAACCCAAGACAGGCAAGCCTGTACTTAAGCATGCTTTTGCGGGCGCCATTATAGAGCAACCCTTGTAAAAGTCATCTAATCTGCGGGGTATCGCGCCTGCAAAGCCTCATAAACGTCTGTTTGAAACGTAAGGCTTTTAATATCCAGCTCGCTCAAAACCTCAACCAAATGCTCGTTGTCTTCTTTGCCCTGCCAAATCTTATGATAACTGCCATCTTTATAGCCGTGATCTTGGCGGAAGAAATTGAGTACATTTTTACCCATATACTGTAAATACAACTGTTCGAACGAAAATTCGGCAGCGGCCAACACACGGCAAAAGCCCACCAAATTGAACGATTTTGTGCTAACCACGCCAGCCACAAAGTCTTCGAGTTCAAGCCGAAATTCAGCGACCGACTCTGGTACTTTACGCAACTCGGCATCTAGCGCTTTAGCCAAATCGTCTATATTAGTAGCCCCCTGTAGAAGGTCACTTAAGCCAAAATGCCAAATATCAACTAACTCAAGGTTCACCTGCGCCATATCTGGGGATTGCTTCTTCCACCACTTCCAGCCGTAATGGTCCATTAGCTCAGCACATTCAACCCAAATCGCGCGGTACCACGCAAAGCCCTGATCGCGCCAATGGGCATTTACCTTGGTATTCATTGCGTCCTGCATTTCTAGCATTTTCAATAATTGTTGTTGCATGTGCACTCACTTACTTTGTTTAAAAACAAAAGGCCAGCAAATCTAGCCTTCTGAAATAATGGGTAAAATAATCTCGAATGTTACCAAAGCCCGCTTAGACTCGCTCGCATCTATTGAGGAAGCCCGAATACTGCCGCCGTGAAACTCACAAATCAAGCGGGCAATATATAACCCCAAGCCAAGGTGCACGCCATCACCTTGCTGACTCGCCTCACGCGAAGACACCATGGAATCGAAAATCTGCTGTTCTATAGCGCTGGGCAATGGTGGGCCGGTGTTGATCACACGCAGTGTTAGCTCACCCGCAGGTTCGCTCGGCCAACTCACACTTATTTCGATGGTCGAATCTTTAGGCGCCAGCTGGCTAGCATTCTCGACAAGCTTATCGAGCATTTGGACTATTAGCTCAGGCGCTGCCGCTACACGATATGGCCTAGAAACTTCAGCGAAACCACTCAAGACCACTTGCTGCGGGTAGTTGTCCTGATAAGCATCGACCAGCATTGTGAGCATATCTCTAATGCAAAAGGTTTCGCTTTCGGCATGCATTAAAGCCTGCTCTAGGCTATTCACAGAACTCATGGCATTAAGTGTTGATGACAGCCGCGCCATGCCTCCCCTCGCTCGCTCAACATACCGACGCTGCGAAATATCAAGCGCCGACACCTCTAAATTATCCAGCGAGCTTTGCGTAATTGCCAAGGGGGTTCTCAGCTCGTGTGAAAGTTTTACCGCAAGGCTTTTTAAGTACTCCTGATGCGCGCCTAAGCGACGCAGTAAAGCCTCAAAACTACGCGACAACTGACCTATCTCATCGGGAATACGGCTCGAACGAAATGGCGCCCGCACATTCCCCATAGGATCTATCGCTTGCTCCGCGTGTTTCGCTAATGACCGAATACGCCACGAATGCACACTCGAAAAGCCAAGCAGCGCAATAACAACCACCCCAGCAAAAATAGTACATACAAAGACAAACTGGCCATAAATACCCGCCAATAATATGTAAAAACGGGCGTCTTGCTTGTCGAGCACGAGCCAACCTACCGGCGCTTGACCTTTTTCACCCAACGCCACAACCGCGCGCGCCACTGGCGATACCCGATTAAAAAACCATTCAGAATGCTCTGTCGACATAGGGACTTGCGGCGCTTGGTAGCGGTATTCCGGCCGCCCCGACAATAAAAAGTACAAACGCATAAGCCAGGAGTTGCGCTCATTAAACTCCGGCAGCCCAGCTCCTAAAACCAAACTGCCCGTTCCTTGCACAGGCAACCCTCGCCAATCGTATAAAGTCACCCGCTGCTGCTCAGAAGCATAATCGCCGACAAGGCCGGTAAACTCTGCATCCCGATAAGCCAAATGCACAGGGTTATTTTGCGGAGATAAAAATACGCTATAACCCAGCGCTGCGCTGGCGTACTCCACCGTAACGCTGTGTTCGCGGTATGCCAGCGGCAGTGATAACTCAATGGTTTGAAGGCTGCCAGATGTTTGTGCAGCCGACATTTGCCATAAAGCGACGTCTTCAAAGTGGCGTCGCCAGCGCCCACCTTGCCAGCGCTGCACCTCGGCAACACCCGCCACCGAGGTAATAACTCGCAAAGCGACACCGTGCGAAAAGCGCAATATCAACGCATCGAAACTTTCGCGCTGAGGCGAAAAAAGCGTTGCCTCCACGCCGGTAATAGCAACTCCCAACCACAACCCGTCTTCTACCAAGGCAAACTGTGCGGCTGCCAAAACGCCCGTAGGCAAATTAATAAATGGGTGCCAGCCATTATTTTTGCTGTAACGCCGCGCAGGCTCGGCATTATCGGCCTCGTCGTAATGCCACTCGGTTAGATACCCGTCTAAAACATAATCTTTGGGCAACTCAGCCGTAAATAGCGCCGGTGTTTGCAGATTTCGTTGTTTTAAGCGGGCAATTAAAGCGCCCTCTTTCGACAAACTATGGGCAACACTGGCAGCCAATTGCTCGACAGAATCTAAACGCGATTGCCGTAAAGTGCTATCTAGCTGTTGAATATAACTAACAGCCAGCCACGGTAGCGCCAAAGTCAACAAACCCAATAGCAGTAACTGGCGCTTAAGTGTCATATCTATGCAGGGTCCTTGGGTGTTAGCCAGCGATAACCCAGGCCGTATGCGGTTTGTATTGCATCGAAGCTTTCATCAATGGCTTTAAACTTCTTGCGAATTCGTTTGATATGGGAGGTTATAGTGTTGTCGTCTAGCACAACATTCGCGGCATCCATTAATTGTTGCCTGTTTTTTACATGCCCTGGGCGTGCCGCTAAAGCCTGCAAAATCCAATATTCGGTTATGGTCAACTCAATAGCATGCCCCTGCCATGTCACTTGCAAAGTTTGACAGTCGATTAGCAGCGGCCCAGCCACTAATTGCTCACGATTTTGAGCCGGCGCAGCGAGCGCATCCACTCGCCGAAATAACGCCGTAATTCTGGCAAGCATATGGGGCTGGCTAATATCTTTTGTTAAGTAATCATCCGCACCTAAACGCAAGCCCAACACGCGATCTAGCTCTGAATCTCTGGCCGTTAAAAATATAATAGGCAACTGGGATGCTCGCGTGCGCAAATCTCTACAAAGATCAAAGCCGCCTTCAGCCTCGTCCCCCAAGCCCACATCAATAATGGCCAAATCAGGTAGCCTTGCGGCGAAAGCCTGCATCGCCTGTGGTCGACTCGTGTAATGACTTACGTCGTAACCTTGTCGAGTTAAGGCATCGCGATAGTTTTCTGCTATCGCTATCTCATCTTCTATGATGGCAATATGTTTGGGCATGGGATGTTGTACTATCCTGTGTAAAAAGTTGGGGCCGTAATGCGGTGCTATTTTGGAGGCGAATCCTATCACGTGGCCTTACAATTTCGCAGTACTGCCGCGGTATCACCGTATTCTTAATTCACGAATTTCACTGCCATGTCCAAGAACACAGCGAAAAAGAACAACATCTTACTGGCACTTTTTGGCCTACCCTTTGCCGCTGTTGGCTTAGGCTTTTTGTTCCTGAGTATTATTCCCGCTTTGTGGGAATGGCATGCAATGAAAGCATGGCAAGCCACGCCAGCTGTAGTGACATCTGCGCAGCTGCAAACTCACCGCGGCGATGACAGCACCACTTGGGAAGCGACCGCACGGTACCAATATGAGTTTAACAATCAAACCTATACGGGCTCACGCCTTGGCATTATGAGCGGCGCAGATAATATCGGTAGCTGGCACCAAGACCACAGTCGCACACTTAAAAAGCATCACCAAAACAAAACCCCCATTACCCTTTATGTGGACCCAAGTAACCCCAGCCAATCTGTTATCGATCGCGAACTGCGCTGGGGCATGCTGCTATTTAAATCTGTCTTTGTCATTGTTTTTGGCGGCGTGGGGATTGGGCTTATTGTTTTTGCTCTTGTCTCGAAAAATACCAAACACCCAGAACAACTGAAAACAGACATGCCCTGGCAAGCCAATGACGATTGGAAAAACCCAATTGCATCCAATGCCAAAGCTGGGCTTTGGGGGTTGTGGGGCTTTGCCGTGTTCTGGAACGCTATCTCCATGCCTATATTACTGATAATTCCCGAAGAGCTTGCCAGTAAAAACTACCCCGCACTCGTCGCACTGCTTTTCCCCATTATTGGTCTATTCCTACTGACATGGTGCGCGATTAATACGGCTCGATGGCGGCGCTTTGGTGCGACACCTTTGATGCTAAGCCCCTACCCCGCAGCCATCGGTGGCCAAATGGGTGGCACACTAACGCTGCGCAGCCGCTTGCCAGCCCAAACAGAAGTCCACATTACCCTTAGCTGCGTAAAAAGCTACTACAGCGGCAGCGGTAAAAACCGCAAGCGCAGAGAAAGCATTACTTGGAGCAACGCAGGACAAGGCCACATCAAAAACCTACCACAAGGCAGCCAAATTGCGTTTTGCTTTAACCCACCTAAAAACCTACCAAATTCTGAATTGCCCAGCGATAGCTACCACCTGTGGCGCGTATCTATCGCGGCGCAACTGCCAGGGGCCGACCTACATCGCGACTTTGAAATACCCGCCTTTCAATCCGATGCACAATCACATTTAAATATCGACGACAGTACGCAGCACCCTAAAGTTAAAAACAAACGGGAAGAAGCACTCGAAAGCTTGTTGAACCCAACCACAATACCCGGCGGCATAGCCATTAAGCTGCAGCCGCTACGCAATGCAAAAGTATCCGGCGCCTTCGTGCTATTTGGTTTTATATTTTTTGGTGCAGGCATTGCTATATCTCGCGGTGATGCGGCGATTATGGGTTTTATTTTTGGCTCCATAGGCGCAGCCATAATAGCCGGCGGGCTCTACGCCTTGCTCAATAGCTATGACGTGCAAATAACACGCGAGGGCATCAAAGCAACCCGAAAGCTCCTAGGTTTTACCCTTAACCACAAACACGCAACGCGCTCTCAAATAAAAAGCCTGCGTATAAAAAGCACCGGCTCGTCGCAATCGGGCAAGAACCACACGGAATACTTCGCAGTAGAAGCACAACTGAACAACGGCCGCACTATAAGGGTTGCAGAGTCCATTACCGGGCGCACTATGGCAGAAGAAGCACTTGAATCCTTAGCGTTGCTATCAGGCTACCCCAAGGATTAAGCCATCACGGAACTTGCACGCTAATGCCGGTTTGACTAGAGTGACGAGGTTTTGTAATTGACCCCACAGAGACTTCGTTATGTTTCCTTATGTTGTTGCCGATATCGGCGGAACCAATGCCCGCTTTGCCCTTGTCACCGGTAAAGATGCAGGCCTTTACGCACTAGAACACATCCACATCCTTAAAGGTAAAGACTACGCCAGTTTTCAAGATGCCTTAAGCGCCTATTTAGACAAACTCGACGGCATCAAACCAACAGCAATGTGCGCAGCAGTAGCGGGACCTGTGGTAGGCGATCAAGTGCAAATGACGAATTTGTCTTGGGGCTTTTCTTGCGCTGCGGTTGCGGAACAATTTGGTTTTAAAGCCTTTGTGGCTATGAACGACTTTGCCGCAGTAGCTGCCGGGATTCCACTGATGGGCGGCGACCACTTAATTACATTTAAAGACGGCACACCACAAGACAATACTAATAAAGCTGTTTTTGGCCCAGGTACAGGCCTTGGGGTTGCAGGTGTTATTCGCCATAACGGTTTGTGGCTACCCAACCCCTGTGAAGGCGGCCATATCAACATTGCGCCAACTTCAGCCTTTGAAGCCGACATTATTAAAGCCGCAATAGGCCACCACGGTCACGCCTCTGCCGAAACGTTTATATCGGGCCCAGGCCTTGTTAATTTATACAACGCCATTTGTGAAGTCGAAGGTTCCAGTGCGGCCAAATACGAGCCTTCCGACATCACAACCAAAGCACTAGACGGCTCCGATGCTACTTGCGTGACCACACTCAATACATTTTGTAGCTTTTTAGGCAGCTTTGCCGGCAACCTTGCATTAACTTACGGCGCCACTGGCGGCATTTACTTAGCCGGCGGCATACTGCCTCGCTTTAGCGACTTTGTCATCAAAAGTGATTTTTCCGCTAAGTTTGCCCATAAAGGCCCCATGAGCAGCTATGTAGAAAACATTCCGGCCTACCTTGTCACCCATAACGAGCTCGCCTTTAACGGTGCAGCCGCTTGGCTAGAGCAGCAACTTACCCAATAAGCACAGCGCCGTTGTCAGCCTACAACGCTGGCAACGGCTATTTAGCCTTTGAATATAACGCTTTTATTTCGCTAGCAATAATCGCAACCGCCTCGGCCATAGCTTGATCGGACTGGCAAATATTCAGCCGAAGACACTCCCTAGCATGCTGCCAAGACGCCTCCTCACCAAAGAAAAAGTCATTGCCCGCCATAACCAAGACATTGCGCGCTTTTAGCCGTTGATATAACACCTTGGCACTAACAGGTAAGTTGGGTAGCCACAGCCAAACAAAAAACGCCCCATCAGCACCGTGTATACGATATGGCACGTCTTGCAAGTGCTCATCAAGCAAGGCCAACATCAACTTGCGCTTTGGTTGGTAATACTCAGGAATCAGTTGGGTTAAACGATGAATATCACCACTGGCAATTAGGCTTTCCAATAATAATGGCCCTGTGTTGCCCGAGGCTAAATTCTCCACCGCGCCAACGTGTGCCAGTAGAGAAGCTAGCTCTTCATCGGCCACTACCACGGCCGTGCGCAAACCGGGCAAACCTAATTTAGACGCACTTAATACCGCCACAGACCCCGGGCGCCAGCGGTAGGCCTGCGATGGCGCCATAATATTCGGAAATGGCGCGCCATAAGCACAATCGACCAGCATAGGAATCCCCCAACGCTTAGCCTCGCCTTCTAGCCAGCGAACATCTTCAAGGTCAACAACATTAGCCGATGGGTTGGTTGGGCGGGACAAACACAGCGCTCCTGAGTGCTCATCCAAAACCAGCGCACTACGATCTAACTTGTAACGAAAACGGTGCTCAGACTCCAACGCAATGATGGGCCGCGATACCGCAAAGGCATCACCACCAATCATCTGCCCGCGATAACCCACGTATTCAGGCAGCATAGGCAAATGAATACGTTGTGTTCCCTTAACACTTGGGCCACCCAATAAATTAAACAACCGGTTAAACGCCGACTGACCGCCATTCACCACAACCAAATTTTTAGCGCTAACCGGCCAACCTTGGTCCTGCAAATACTGGCTAAGCAACGGCAGCAACGATTCAGACCCTTGAGGCGACTGATAAACCCCCAACCAACGCTGAACCAATGCTTTATCATTAAGTAAAGCTTGTAAGTGCCGGCTAAAAATATCGCCAGCCTCAGGAATTAACGCGGGATTACCGCCACCCAAAAACAATAAATCGGGGTTAGTATTTAAAGCTTCCCCCAAATCGCGCATAAGCTCTGCAATAGCAGAAGGTGCGGCCATTCTTTGGCCGTAGTGTGATAATTTCAATCTAATACTTCCAACTTTTGACTACCGTTTTCCGAGTTTAATATACAACGCGATTTGATTTTAGTAAGTATTTTTTGAGTACCAGCGGCTCAGTACCAAATGCAATATAGCGTTAGGTGCGCTCCTAAAAGCACATAAAACCGCGCCCATATTAATTTCACAGGCACCTCTTCAGAACACCAAATCTACCAAAGTAACTAAAAACAAACGGATAAGGCAAAAAAGGGCAACCTTACAATTCCGGCCATTAATCAAAATTTTTATCCGGCAATCACCATCATGTCGAATATCAAATTATTTTTGGAGGGTGCATTGCTCTGAAGTGTTATCTCTAAAGTGGTGATACAGCTATAGATGGACCTCAATTCCTGATAAATGCGGCGAACGTCTAGCGTAAATAAATACAATTCGCAGCGTTCAAGATGGAAAGAGCACTGACTAGCCTATAAGCCTCTCCACCACATGTACGCATTAATTACCATTTGGAGTTTGTATGAAATTTTCAACATTACCTTTATCTGCATTATTACTATCCATAAGCAGCCTGGCTAATGCTAACGACAACAACCTAGGAGCCTTTCTGGGGAGTGATTTTGCCTTGAGCCAACACAAGGTTTCAGCATCCGGCTATGAAGACGAATCAGATATGAGCGAATCTTATTCCGTTTATGCCGGCTATCAGTTTCACCACAACTGGGGCGCCAAGCTTTCTGTCGTTAATTTTGGTTCTGCGACCCCAATTGACGACTATGGAGTGAAAGCCGAAACCGAAGCGGATGGCAATACTTTAACAGCTGTATGGAGCACTAGTCGCAATGAAAAACAATGGTCAATGTATGCAGAGCTAGGGATTCTGCAATGGGACGTAACATTAACGGTTGACAGCCCCTATATGGATTCAGTAAGCCGAAGTGACTCAGGCACGAGTATTATCGGTGGTCTAGGCGGTAGCTATGCGATGACTCGACATCTAGATATCACGTTATTTGCGTTGTGGGCTGCGACGGAATCAGACTTACCTATTGACCAGCACACTACACTTGACTTTCAATACTCGCGCTATGGCGCCGGTCTTCAATATCATTTTTGATCTAAGGGAGCCGACCATATTGCAAATGAAGCGCTGTGCTAGGTAAAAAAATAATCTCGCTGAAACTCTTCAACAGTTTCGACACTTTTCTCTAATAAAACGGGTGCCCAGTAATTTGGGCGCCTTATTGAATAAGAGCGCGCAAAGAGACGACAATAAGTCAAAGTCAGGTCTACTCAATAAAAGTATTACTGCGCATAGGTATCAGTTTACTCACCTCACAAAACCGAAAATATCAAAAACCATCATTATCCGATAACATCACAAAAATAAACGTGCAGCTAAAACCAGGATCAACACCAACCATGAACGAAAACACCACCCTCGACAAATTCGATCGATTGATTCTTAAAGCGTTGCAAGAAAATGCCGATTACTCAATGAACGAAATTGGCGAACGCGTGGGCTTGTCTCATACACCATGCTGGCGGCGGGTTAAGCGTTTGGAGCAAGATGGCTACATTAAAAAACGAGTGACCCTACTGGACGCAAACACGCTGAATTTAAGTGTTAGTGTGCACGCCTATTTAACCATTAAAAGTCACGATGAAAGCTCGCTTAATGCTTTTGAAGAAGCCGTACTAAAGGTGCCGCAGGTGGTCGAATGCTATTCCACTACGGGGGATAAAGATTATTTGTTGCGGATTATTGTAAGTACTGTGGATGCTTACGAAAAGCTACTGAAAAAGACCTTGGTTCACCTGCCAAACGTGGCGTCAATTAACTCGACCTTTGCCTTAAAACAGGTGAAATACACCACCGAATTACCACTTAACTAACGTCGCCTAAAAAGCGATGTACCAACTACCAAACTCGCCAATAGCCCCAAACCTTTAGCAGCCTTGGGGCTATTGGTTTTTAAAAACTAAAGTGCTCGGCATCTAACGCGGTTAAATTGGCAGCGCCAGACTTTATGGTTTCGTGCAAAGTGCGCGTGCGCGGTAAAATGCGCTGATAATAGAAGGTTGCCGTTTTTAGCTTCGCTTGGTAAAAGTCCGATTCGCTACCGCCAAGCTTAGCCTGTGCAACCGCCGCCGCGCGCGCCCAAAAGTACGCCTGCGTGATATAACCGGAATACATTAGGTAATCCACACTGGCTGCGCCAACCTCGTCGGCATTATTCATGGCCGCTAAACCAATGTGCATTGTTAGCTCACCCCACTCTTTATTAACCGCGGCGAGTGGCTCAATGTAAGCTTGCAAAGCCGCATTATCTTTATGCCCTTGGCAGAACTTGTGGATGATTTTGGTGAAACGTTTTAGCATTTCACCTTGTGATTGCAATACTTTTCGGCCCAGTAAATCTAACGCCTGAATGCCCGTGGTCCCTTCGTAGAGCGTCGATATACGGCTATCGCGTACATTTTGCTCGGCGCCCCACTCCGCAATATAGCCGTGGCCACCAAAACACTGCATACCGAGGTTTGCACTTTCAAAGCCGCTTTCTGTCATAAAGGCTTTGGCAATTGGCGTTAAAAAGGCAAGCAACTCGCTAGCTTCAGCCCGCTCGGCGTCGTCCGTACCGTTATACTCCACGTCCACTAACTGCGATATATAGTACGCCAACATTCGGCCACCTTCGGCGAATGCTTTTTGCGTAAGTAGCATACGGCGAACATCGGGATGCACAATAATAGGGTCGGCAGGGCCGCTAGGATTTTTAACACCGGATAACGACCGCATTTGTAAACGGTCTTTGGCATAGGCTAACGATTTTTGAAACCCAAGCTCAGCATGCGAAAGCCCTTGTATTGCAGTACCTAAGCGTGCGCCATTCATAAAGGTAAACATGCAATTCAAGCCACGATTGGCTTCACCAATTAAAAAGCCTTTCGCGCCATCAAAATTTAGCACGCAAGTTGCGTTACCGTGAATGCCCATTTTATGCTCAAGCGAGCCACAAGCTACATTATTGCGTGCACCTATGCCGTCACCTTCGGGCAAAAATTTTGGCACAATAAACAGCGATATACCTTTGGTACCCTCAGGCGCATCGGGTAAGCGAGCCAATACAATATGTACGATGTTTTCAGCCAGATCATGCTCGCCAGCAGAAATAAATATTTTCGTTCCAGTAACGGCGTAGCTACCGTCTGCAGAAGGTTCTGCTTTGGTTTTCAGCATGCCTAAATCGGTCCCGCAGTGCGGCTCGGTTAAGCACATCGTGCCGGTCCACTCACCGGCAATTAGGTGTTTTAAATAGGTCGTTTTTTGTTCGTCAGAGCCATGGGTACCAATGGTTTTCATAGCACCATGACTTAGCCCGGGGTACATTCCCCAAGACCAATTAGCCGTGCCTACCATCTCACTTACAATTGTCTCGAGGGATTCGGGCAAACCTTGGCCACCGTATTCCACGGGGTGGATCATGCTGGGCCAGCCGGCTTCGATATACTGCCGATAAGCCTCTTTGAAACCTGTAGGCGTGGTGACGGTTCCGTTATCGAACTTACAACCTTCGGTATCGCCAACTCTATTTAATGGTGCTAGTACGTTTTCACAAAACTTGCCGGCCTCTTCTATTACCGCGTCAACCACATCGCGGGTAGCATCTTCGCCATTGGTTAAACGTTGGCAATGTGCCTCGTAATCAAGCAGCTCGTGCAATACAAACTGCATATCTCTTGCGGGAACTTTGTAATCAGTCATAGCGGCCTCGTGCGTTTAGTCTTGCTAAATATTGTAGTACCAAGCCCTGCTACAAGTAGATAACCAATTAACGCAGGTTTGATTACTTAATCCGCTATCTTTTTGTGTTTTGGCCAAGCTTTATAATATACAGCTATAAGTGTAGGACACTTCCGTCAATTACTCACACTGCATATCAACATTCAGGTGTTTTTTGCGGTATTGCCCTGGCGTCATACCAGTCCACTTTTTGAAGGCCCGAAAGAACGCGCTCGGCTCATCAAAGCCTAAACGCTCTGCCACCATAACATTGGTAAGATCCCTGCAAGCTAACAGCTGGATCGCCGCCTCTAAGCGACACTCGTCTTTAAGTGTTTGATAGGCTGAATTTTCATCGGCCAAATGCCGGCGTAACGTTGTCACCGACATATTTAAAGTTTCGGCGACCTGCTCCGCCGATGGCATGTTATGGCCAACGTCTTTATTTAACAGTGCACGTACTTTCTCAGTGGTACTAATTTGGCTAGAGTCTTGAGTTACGATTTGGTAAGGCGCTGTACGCAGGAAGTCGGGTAAGTTCTGGTGGTTTTGCACCACTGGGCGATTCAGTACGCTCAAAGGATATAGCAAAGCATTGATAGGCTGGTTGTACTGCACATCTTGCTCACACAACGAACGGACACTTTGAATGGTTTCACCGGCACCAAAGCTTAGCCGTAAACCCTCAATCGGCAGCGATGTACCCGCTAGCCAGCAAGCTAACTGGTGCCCAGCCACCAATGTGGTCAACAGCTGCTCTGGCGTTGCATTCGCTTGCAGCTGATCTAATTCTTCAGCGCTGCTAGTGCGCACCGGCGATATAAACACCCGCGCTAAGCCATGGTATTCATCAATGCTATAGCGAACTTTAAACCCCTTACATACCTCGGCGAACTCACCGGCTAACTCTAAAGCTTGGCGAATATTACCGGCGGTGAGTAAGGTCAAGCACATTAAACGAAATGCACCAACAGGCACCTTGCCGCCAGAGAACATGCCAAACCATTCATCGCCACTTAAAAAGATAAGGCGTCTGTACAACTGGCCATATTTAAACGATGGAAGGCCAGCTTTCATATCATCGGGCGTGAGCTCTAATTCAGCTAAGGCATCGCTGTAATCAATACCGTTTTGCTTCGCCTCATCGAGCAAATGCCGTACAAGTGCGGCCGGAACTTTTGGCGTGAACATGCTATTCCTCTTCAACAGTCGTTTTTGTGCGACGCACAAAACGTAAAGCCAACCCCAATACCGCGGATATTAAAATAATAACGGCCAAAAAGCCCAAGCTGACCAACAAATAAGCGAGGGCATCGCTGACCGACAAATCCCAGCCCCATATAAACAAACCAATAAAACATACAGAAGCAAGCATATGACTCATAAAACGGGTTTTCTTACTGATCTTAAACTTTACCTTAGCCATACCACTCTCTTACTTAACACACTAAATGAGTACATCTAACACTTTTGCGATGCCATCTTCCCATACTGGCGAGGTCACAATGTTAGCGACGTTTTTAACCGCATCAGAGGCATTCCCCATAGCAACACCTACACCAGCCATAGAAATAAATTCCATATCCGACTGCGCATCCCCAAAACTAATCACATTACTTGCACTAATGCCATAGTGCGCTAACAGGTAATCAAAAGCTGCACGTTTACTGGCACTGTGATGAATAATACTGGCAAACAACCAGCGTGGGTATGCTGGCAGCTTGGCATAGGCAAATATGCAATCTGGAAAACGCTGCTCTAAAACCTGCAGCGCATTCGCGCTTTTATCTAAATCAACACCCACTAGCAGCTTTATGACGGGATCATGGACTGTATCAAAGCTCTGCATGATCGGCTGCGTACGTAAATGCTTACAATGCACCCCAAGTATCTCGGGTGCTACATCACGTTCGATGTAAAGGCCGGCATCGGTGTAAAGCTCGTAATATAAATGTTGTTCGCGCAGCTGCGCCAATAGCTTTTTTACGCTTGAATCAGGTAGTGGATGAGCCTTGTGTAACGTATTAGTCGATGGCTCAAATATTTGTGCCCCCGTGCAAAAAACGCCAGTATCCACTAAACCAAGCTCCTGCCACAAAAAGCGCGTCGCAAAATACGGACGGCCACTGGCTACAGCTGTTTTGACGCCCAAGGCTTGCACCCTAGCAATGCTTTTTTGTACCCCTGCGGTGTAATTGCCATCAACATTTAATAAGGTGCCATCAACATCAAACAAAGCCAATCGTATATCCGGCTTTTGGTCGCTCAGTAAAAATTGCTCAAGGGAGATAGTCATTGAATTTCCGTTACGATGCACTTGGCACTAAAAAAACCAAAAGCGATTTTTTTCTAGCTCTTTTTTACAGCCTTTAATTTGCTGTTGGTACATTTTTGCCCGCGAAGAAACTTTAAGGGCAACCTTTTTTAACCAAGGCTTTTTATTGTAAGAGCGGCGTTCATAACCGCCATGGCCTTCATGATACGCCAAGTATTGCCTATAAGCGTCGCCTAAGCCTATACCTAAACGGCGCTGGCTCTCTTTGTTGTACCAACCAATAAATTGTGTCACATCACCAAAGTCATCGCGATCTGCACCGCGCGCTCCAGTTTTATCCTGGTACCAACGCCAAGTGGCATCTTTTACTTGGGCATAACCGTAAGCATCGCTGGCCCTAGGACCGGGAATAATCCAGAGGATCTTCTTTCTGGGGGGGCGCGCATCGGCTTTAAAACGCGATTCTTGATGTATAAACGCCAGCTTCGTTGCGACCGGTGTGCCCCACTTATTGGCAGCCTTTACGGCATCTTTATACCAACTTTTTTTGCCGCCAAGTATGTCGCAAGCGTCATCCATTTGAGTAGGCCTGTAGCCCGCGCAACCACTTGCAAAGGCTACCAATACAACACTAAAACAGAAGCTGCTAATTATTCGAATTGTTCTAACCACGCAATAAACTCCTCTTCGTTGCGCACATCGAGCCCAATATCCTGCGCTTTTGTGAGTTTGCTGCCCGCTTTTGCCCCTGCCACCACTAAATAGGTTTTTGCCGACACACTACCCGCTACTTTAGCGCCCAACGCCAATAAGCGTTCTTTGGCTTCGCTGCGCCCCATAGTTTCTAACGTTCCCGTTAGTACTACGGTTTTACCCGCTAAAGGTTGATTTTGCGATACCGTCGGCGCTGGCCAATGCACTCCTGCAGCCTGCAAAGCCTCTAGTAAAGCTAAATTACTTTCTTGTTTAAAAAACAATTCGACATATTCAGCGACAACCGGCCCAACATCAGGAATTTCTTGCAGCTGTTCAGCCGTAGCTTGCGTAATGGCCTGCAAGCTACCTAGATGCTGTGCAAGCGTAGCCGCGGTTGTTTGGCCAACTTCTCGAATACCTAAGGCATATAAAAAGCGCGCCAAAGTCGTACTTTTACTTTTTTCTAATGCATCCAATAAGTTTTGGGCTGATTTCTCGGCCATGCGCTCTAAACCAACAAGCGGTACCAGTGTTAACTGGTATAAATCGGCAACATTAGCGATCAAGCCTTCATCAACCAATTGCTCTACGAGCTTATCGCCCAAACCATCAATATCCATCGCTTTACGGCTTGCAAAGTGCTTAATGGCCTCTTTACTTTGTGCTGCACACGATAAGCCACCGCTGCAGCGAATCACCGCTTCACCAGGAACTTGGCTAGTATCGGCACCACAAACAGGGCATTGCGCGGGAAATTCTATTGGGCTAGCCGTTTCAGGGCGGCGCTCGAGTACAACCTCGGCAATTTGTGGGATTACATCGCCTGCTCGACGAATAATAACGGTATCACCCACCATCACCCCAAGGCGCTCCACTTCATCGCGGTTGTGCAGCGTGGCGTTCGCTACGGTAACACCGCCCACAAACACCGGCTCTAAGCGCGCAACAGGGGTAATCGCACCGGTACGCCCTACCTGAAATTCGACCGCTTTAAGGGTTGTCATTTCTTCTTGGGCGGGGAATTTTTGCGCGATCGCAAAACGTGGCGCCCTTGCAACAAAACCTAAGCGACGCTGTAATGCAAAGTCATCAACCTTAAAAACCAAGCCGTCTATATCAAAAGGCAGAGCATCTCGCTTGGCTGCCATTCGAGTGTAATAGTCTAAGCAGCCTTCGATAGAGTCGACTTTCTCTGCAAGATCACTCACAACAAACCCTAAATCACGCAGTAATTGCAGGGTTTCAAAGTGCGTTGCCGGCAGCTCGCCATCAAACTCACCCACTGAATAAGCATTAAACACCAACGGCCTTGTTGCGGTAATGCGAGAATCCAACTGCCTTAAGCTACCAGCTGCCGCATTGCGCGGGTTTACAAATGTTTTTTGGCCATTCTCACGCGCCGATTGGTTCAGCGCCTCAAACCCCTTTAAGGGCATGTAAATTTCGCCGCGCACTTCAAGCACTGCAGGGTAATTACCGGCAAGCTTTAGCGGTACGTTTTTAAGGGTGCGAACATTCTGCGAAATATCTTCGCCGGTTGTGCCATCACCCCTTGTAGCTGCGCGCTCGAATAGCCCATCGCGATAGAGCAAACTTACCGCAAGGCCATCAAATTTTGGTTCGCACACATAATGTACCGCGATAGATGTTTTTAAGCGGTCTTGTATACGTCGATCAAAATCCCTCATATCATCGTCATTAAAGGCATTACCTAACGATAACATCGGCTGTAAATGCGTTACGCTTTGAAAGCTATCGAGCGGGGTCGCTCCTACGCGCTGCGAGGGGGAATCGGGCGTTACCCAACTAGGGTGCTGCTGTTCGACATCCAATAATTGACGCATTAAACGATCGTATTCTGCATCTGGAATAGAAGGCTCATCCTTTACATAGTAAGCAACGTTATGACGCTGGATTTCCTGTTTAAGGGCTTCGTACTGCTGTTGAATCACTGTGTCATTTTCCGTTAATACAGCTTCTGTCATTTTTTTGTTTCCAAAACAACAAACCGCCAATAGGCGGTTTGGAATCTATACACTGGCAAGGCTTGATTAGCGATTAAGGCGACGTTTTCGCTCAAATTCAATAACACGTTGTCGGCAATGTTCAAACGTTTGCTGCGTCATCACACTGCGATGCTCATCTTTTAGCTCACCGTCTAGCGCTTCAGAAATAGCCTTGGCGGTGCGCGCCATTAAACCAAACGCTGCAACGCTATCGCCTCTGATAGGAAGCATCATAAACATGCTGATCCCAGGCGTGGAGAAATCTTCCATAGTCGTCAAATCAAAGGTGCCAGGCTTTACGATATTGGCCAAGCTAAACAAGACTTCACCTGAGCCATCTTCGTTTTTGTGGCGATGAAAAATTTCCATATTGCCAAAACGCAAGTTTTGCTCGGTAAGCGTTTGCAGCAATGTTTCTCCGCTAAAAAGCTGCCCTTGATGGGCCATAACGTTAATAACAATAACCTCTTCTGGCTCCAAGGCTGGCTCGGCTACTTTAGCCTTAGGTTGAACGGCCGGCTCTTTAGCAGGAGCTTTAGCTGCTGGCGCTGCTGTGCGCGGTGGTGCCATCACCGCCAAGTCATCATCTAGATCGTCCAGGTTGCCCAATGTGGGTTCTAGGTGTTCATCGGCAGAATCCATAAGCATTGTTGGTGCAGGCTCCGCTTTAGCATTAACGCCTGCCGTTTTTTTACTGGCCGCCAAAGAGCTTTTAAGGTTTACGTGTAAATTTGCGGCATCTTCTGGGTGCCGATACGCCGCCACACGGGCGCCACCGCTGGGGAATTCACTGCCGACATTTTCGTCATCAAGCCCTCCCTCTTCTGGCAAGCTATTTGACATATGAATGCGCTCTCTGCGAGCAGCACGCACACGCCGAATACCATCCAAAATGATTCCGACTATCAAAAGCACAATAATGACTGTTAACCATTCACGCATGGGGTTTCTCCTATAGTGCAGCCATTTCGGCTGCCTCTTCTACATTTACAGTAACCATACGAGAGCAACCTGGCTCGTGCATGGTTACACCCATCAACTGATCCGCCATTTCCATAGCAATTTTGTTGTGAGTAATATAAATAAATTGAACTTGCGACGACATTTGCTCAACCATACGCGCGTATCGTCCTACGTTGGCATCGTCCAATGGTGCATCAACCTCATCCAACATACAAAACGGCGCTGGGTTTAACCGGAATATCGAGAAAACCAGTGCAATTGCCGTTAGTGCTTTTTCACCACCAGATAACAAATGAATGGTGCTGTTACGCTTGCCTGGTGGCCTTGCCATAATGGTAATGCCGGTATCCAGTAAATCTTCGCCGGTTAGCTCTAAATAGGCATGGCCGCCGCCAAAGACTTTAGGAAACAGCTCTTGCAGGCCGCTGTTAACTTGATCGAATGTCTCTTTAAAGCGCGTTCTTGTTTCTTTGTCAATTTTACGGATCGCATTTTCCAGTGTTTCTAATGCTTCCATAAGATCTTGATCTTGGTCGTCTAAGTAATTTTTACGCTCAGACTCGGTTTTATACTCATCAATAGCCGCGAGGTTAATCGGCCCTAAGCGAGATATTCTTGCCGCCACTTTTTCGAGCGCTTGCTCAAGATCGGCTTCTGCATCCTCTGGCAGCTCGGCCAATAGAATGTCTACGTTATAGTCATCTGCTTCTAGCTGATCGCGTAAGTTTTGCGCTTGAACGTCGTAGGTTTGACTTTCTAAACGCTCTTTTTCGAGGTTTGCACGTACAAACTGCACCTCTTGCTCAACAGTTAAACGCTCTTTTTCGGCGTTGCGCAAGGTTTCCTCCACACCCTCGACGGATTTTTTAGCTTCGAGTAACTGTTCTTCAACGGCAACGCGCTTTTGTAGGTGCGCTTCTAACTCTTCTTTGTGTAGCTCAACTGGCTCTGCACCCTCGGCAAGGCTATCGAGTAAACTTTGGCGTCGCTCCTCTAGCTTTGCGGTGTGCTCACTCAACCGAGATAAACCCTGCTTAACAGCTTGCAGCTGTGTACTGACCGCCTGGATACGCATAGCTAACTGATGAGCAGTATCTTTATCCTGACGCGCTTTTTGACGTGTATTTTCGAGTAAATCTTTATATTGATCACGCTTCGCTAATAGCTCTTCACGTGCGTGGGTATCCATTTCCATCGATTCAATCGCATCTTCAAGCTGCATGCGTGCTTGAGCGAGGCCCTCGGCTTCTAACTCTAATTGCTCTTTGGCTTCGTTAATTTCAGCGGTGACGCGATCTTTGCGTGCAAGTACCTGCTCGACTTTTACCGTATGAGCAGTAAGTTTGGTTTGGTCTTGCGACAAAACCCGCTGGCTTTGATCTAACTGCTTTCGGGCTTCGTCGCGTGCAGCTTCGGAATCTTTAACGCCTTGCCTTGCTGTCTCTAACTCTATCGTCAGCGCTTCAATTTGCTCATCCTGAACATCAAGCTCACCTCTAAGCTGCTCTATTTCAGTTTGGCGCGCAATAACGCCGGCACCCGCGTCATCGGCTTTGACAAGATTCAGCCAATTGGGCCCCAACCAAACACCTTCGCGAGTAATCACGGATTCGTGTGCACACAAGTTAGCCTGTAGCGCTTTAGCGTGGGCTATATCGTCTGCCATAAAGACAGTATTAAGTAAGCCCGCGATAGAGAAAGGACTATTGACTTGGCTTGCCAGTGAATCCGCTACAGCGCCTTCGCCCTTAACAACACCATCAGTAAAAACATTACAGTCACCGCTGGCCAGCGATTCATGCGCGTCAATAAGACTGCCTAAGTCGCTAACTCCAGCTACAGCCTGAATGCGCTTACCCAATACAATTTCAACTGCACGATCCCAGCCACCGGCTACGGTTATTGACTCGGCTAATCGCGGCAACGAATCAATGCCTTGTGCTTTAAGCCAAGTGCTTAGGCCTTTGCCGCTACCTAAAGCCGATTGCTGCAACGCCTCAAGCGAAGATAAACGCCCTTTTCCTTTTTGATTCACACCTTGTAAGTTTGTTAACTGCGCCCGCAAGGTTTGCTCTTGTTCGCGCTGGACAGTAACTTTTTCGCTGTGCTCCTCTATTTGCAAACGCAGTTGCTCTAGCTCTTCTTGCGCCATCGCAACGCTTTCGCGCAGTTCCATTATTTCGTCTTCGACATCACCTAGCACCAACTCGCGCTTTTCGGCATCGAGTTTTTCGATGCGTGCCAATAAACGCTGCTGCACGGTTTCTAAGTGCTGTATGCGCGACTGCTGAACTTCTGCTTGTTGGCGCGGGGCTTGCGCCTTTTGGTTGAAAGCATCCCACTCTTGCTGCCAAGCCTGCATAGCTTCTTCAGCCTGTATGAGCTTTTCAGAAGAGAGCTCTGTTTCTTCTTCTAATAACTCTAATTCAGGCTCCATAACATGCAACTCAGCCTGCCAGCCTTCGGCTTTATCAGCATCTTGTTGATGGTGCAATGCCGCTTCGCGGCAGTCTTTTTCTGTTTGATCTAGGTCGACGCGCAGTTGTCGTTCACGGTCTTGCGAGTGCGCGATGGTTTGCTCTATACGCGCAATATCAGCACCAATAGCATAAAAGCGCTCTTGAACTTGATGATATTTGTCGCCTACTTCGGTAAAACGGACGCGTTGAGTCTCGATTGTGGTATCGATATTCACTTGTCGGGTTACGCCAGCTTCGACTTTAAGTTCTAACTCAGTAATGATGCCGTGCTTATTCTGCGATTTTTCGCGCAAGTGCAAATAGCGACGAGCTTGCAAATACGCTTTAAGGGAACGCTCTTCTTTTTTGTATTCGGAGTACTTTTCTGCCGCCTGAGCCTGACGCTCTAGCCGAGAGAGCTGACGCTCTAGCTCATCTCGGATGTCAGTCAGGCGCTCTAAGTTTTCATGGGTACGACGCATGCGGTTTTCAGTATCGCGCCGACGCTCTTTATATTTGGATATTCCCGCGGCCTCTTCAATAAAAACGCGAAGCTCTTCAGGCCGAGCCTCGATCAACTTAGAGATCATGCCCTGCTCGATAATCGCGTAGCTACGAGGCCCTAGGCCTGTCCCCAAGAAGATATCCGTGATGTCACGACGCCGACATTTAGTACCATTAAGATAGTAAATATTTTGGCTATCACGCGTCACTTTTCGCTTAATTGAAATTTCGTTATAGGCGGCATATTCGCCTTTGAGCGTTTTATCGGTGTTATCAAACACTAGCTCAATAGAGGCTTGACCAACAGGCTTACGACCGTTGGAACCATTGAAAATAACATCTGTCATCGATTCGCCGCGCAGGTTTTTGGCGGAAGATTCCCCCATAACCCAGCGAACAGCATCGATAATATTAGATTTACCACAACCATTAGGCCCAACCACAGCACACAAGTTGCTTGGAAAATGAACCGTTGTGGGGTCGACAAAGGATTTGAACCCTGCCAATTTAATGCACTTTAACCGCATAGAATACTGCTTAACTCTCGGATGCTGCTTTGACAATTAAACGGCGAATTCTACACCGATCAAGATAATAAAACCCTAATAACCCAGAAAAATTGACGAATAACTGGCATCAAAATAATACTTTAGTAATAGAGATGCCAATTACCCTTGCCAATAACAACGCCTAGGGCACCTTCTCGGCAATCACCAATGATTGGGAATCGATGCCATCGCCCAGAGAAACCGGACCTAAAGTTGCCTGCCAATCGCCCGATTGCGGCACAGGGCTTCCAGATTTAGAAATACGAGCCAATAATTCCAGTTCGCTTGCCGTGGTCAAGTCCATGCCTGGCGCCATTGCCATAGAAGTGTCTAGGCGAATCGTCTTAGGTAAGTCAGCTACCGTTATACGCTGAATGGCCAAAGGCATTTTTGCCCCTTTCCATGCCCGCGCATAAACAAAAACTGTATCGCCAGGGCTCGCCGAAATGCCATCCGCGATAGAAACCGACACATCAAAGCCTTTATCAGCTGCTGCCGACTCTTGGTTTGCGGAAGTTTTTGCTACCTCACTTGGCTCGGAGGTTAAATCCTCCCCTGCTGCAATCGCCGCGCGCGCTGCCTTATTAATAGCCCCATCCAACGCTTGTGCCGAGCGACTATTCGGGTCTAGTTGCCCTTTAGCACGCTGCCAGAAAATAACCGCATTGCGGTAATCATTATTGTGGAAGGCTACCAAGCCACTCATTTCAAGCGCTTGATACATAAAAGGGGCGCCCTTCACGGCGATATCAGTAAAATGCGCCACCTCAGGGGTAACTTTATTACCTTCGCGAACAAATAGCGCTTGGGCCAGTTTAATCGCCATGGTGGGTGAGTTAGGCTCTATTTCTAGCAACTCCTTGTATGCAGATATCGCCTCGTCATAATCTTTTACAGCCATAGAGCGCTCAGCAAGCAGGTAACGCATTTGATGGTTTTCTGGCTGCTGTTTTAGACGGCTACGCACCGTTATCAATAGCTCTTTAGTAAATTGCTCGAACTCCGCTTGAGTTTTTGCAGGGTTATCACGCTCAGACTCCATCAAAGTGTATATATCCCAGTCCGGCTTAGCGCCCCACTGGAAATATAAAAAAGTTGCTAATAATGGCGCTGCAACAGCCAAACCCACCAATAAAATGCTGCCACCCGGGCGCGTAGAGACTTCGGTAAGGCCGTCTGATTCTACAACCAGCGTACGCTGAAGCTCTGTCTTAAGAGCGTTGTATTGATCTTGTTCGACATCGCCATTTTTAAGCAACCGATCCAAGTCATCCAAATGCTCTTTATAAAGCGCAGCTTGTGTCACATCGCGCCGAACAGGCTTTGAGGCCAAGCCACGCGTTAGCGGCAATTTAAAAATAGGCCACAAAATAAACACTGCGCCAAGCGCCGCCAGAATCAATACACCTTGCCAAAAAGCCATAAACACTTACTTCTTATTAGAATTTTTTGATTGAGAGACAGCAACAGTGTCAGTTTCTTTTAAAAAACTTTCTAAACGCTCTTGCTCACCATCCGTTAGGCCACCATTACTATTAGGGGCTTTGCTTCGTCGATAGATAATGACCGATAGCACGCCAACGCCTAACAACAACATGAAAATTGGCCCGTACCAAAGGACATAGGTATTTTTTTGCAACCTAGGGCGGTACAACACAAAATCACCATAGCGATCAACCATGAAATCGACAATTCCATCGTCAGTCTCACCCTCGGTAATCAAGCGGTGTAACTCTCTTCGAAGATCCTGCGCGATTTGCGCATTCGAACCCGCTAGATTTTGGTTTTTACATTTGGGGCAACGCAACTCTTCAATAAAGTAGTTGTAGCGTTCAAGCCCACCTTCAACGTCAAACTCGTAAGTATCAATGCCACTAAATACATCCGCGCTTAACAACAATAACAATATAAAAAATCCGACCTGCTTAAACACTATTGTCCCCTTGATTAGCTCATCGGTTTAAAGGTGGCGAAGTATACCCTGCTGCCCACATCCAGACCACCAAGCAAAAAGCTAGGCGATACCACCATTAAAGATTGCAAAAACAGCCATTTGTTTCATTGAAAAAAAATTAAAAAAAAACATTGACGCGCCTTCGAATATCCTTAAAATGCGCGTCTCTCTTGGGGTGGTTAGCTCAGTTGGTAGAGCGGCGCCCTTACAAGGCGTAGGTCACAGGTTCGACCCCTGTACCACCCACCATTTGATTTAAGTTCTGCGGACTGGTAGTTCAGTTGGTTAGAATACCGGCCTGTCACGCCGGGGGTCGCGGGTTCGAGTCCCGTCCAGTCCGCCACTTAAAACAAAGCACCCAAGACCTTCAAAAGAAAATCTTCCCCGTTAAGCTCAACATAAAAACCTTTACCCCCCCAACAAACCATGCGATCAACGACAACAATCGTCAACCGCACATTATTCCTACACCCCTACTTCCTATAGCGAATTCTCTCGCCAGCGCTTTACCAGGCCTGAGTATGCATCAACTCGACGGTCCCTAAAGTAAGGCCAGATTCTGCGCACAGCTTCGCTACGCTGCATATCAATTTCGGCCGAATAAAAACCCTGCTCTTCAACGGGCGCCTTTACTAGCAGCTCCCCTTGCGGCCCAGCGACGAAACTCGTACCCCAAAACTGAATGCCCGAAGGCCCTGCAGGGTCGGCCTCAAAGCCCGTGCGGTTTGCCACTAAAGTAGGCAAGCCATTGGCCACTGCATGCGCTCGCTGAATTGTTACCCAAGCATCCTGCTGGCGAGCCTTTTCTGCTGCATCATCTGCCGGATCCCAGCCAATTGCCGTTGGATAAATCAGCATATCGGCGCCCGCGAGGGCCATTAACCGCGCAGCCTCTGGGTACCACTGATCCCAGCACACAAGCACACCCAACTTACCAATTTGCGTCTGCACTGGCTTAAAGCCGTCAAATTCGGCATCAGCATCACCCGGCGTGAAATAAAATTTCTCGTAAAACCCCGGGTCGTCAGGGATATGCATTTTTCGAAAAATACCTGCACGCCCCAACTTACCATCAATCACCTGTGCCGTATTGTGGTAAAGCCCGGCAGCTCTTCGCTCAAACTGGGATATCACCATCACAACATCTAGCTCTGCAGCCAAGGCTTCGTAAGCGCTGTATGTCTCACCATCTAATGGTTCAGCCAAGTCGAAGCACTCAACGTCTTCTTGCTGACAAAAATACCTAGTTGCATGAAGCTCTTGAAGCACAACTAATTTACAACCATCTGCTGCAGCCCCGCGCACATGGCGCGCACAAACCTCGAAGTTTTCAGCTTTATTATCTGAAGCCACCGACAACTGTAAAACCGCAGCCTTAATTACGCCACTAGACGCCATATAAGTCACTCTCAACAACTCAATTAAAATTAAATACTAACGCACAGATGCAAGGCCAACCTGCATCGTTGCACAATGCAAACTTCCATGCTGCTCAACAAGAGCCGAGCAATTAATCGGCTGAATGCTGTATTCTGGAAAAGCTTCGCTCATCACGCTCAGGGCGTGCTCATCCTCGGGCAGGCCATACACAGGCAGATAAATGGTTGCATTACAAATTAGAAAGTTCGCATATGTCGCTGGCAACAAGCGGCCATCTACGCAGCTCTTCACCACCGGTGTCGGCAACTCAAACGGCCGCCAGCCCCAGCGGCCAGCCAAGTCCTGCACCTGCTCATGCAAAGACTCCAAAACACGCGCATCATGATGCTCATCATTGCGACCACAATAAACGATCACATTATTCGGCCCTAATCGAGCAATCGTATCCACGTGACCATCGGTATCGTCGCCCGTAAGCACTACCCCCCTGAGCCACGCAAACTCTTGAACACCTAGGATATCGCGCAGCTTTTCCTGCACGCGCTCTTTTGATGCAGTGGGATTGCGAGCAGAATCGATAACGCAATCCTCGTTGGCCAGCAGCACGCCATCATCATTGATTTCTAACCCACCGCCTTCGCATACAAACTTAAAGCCGTTCGGCCGCTGCAATAACCAATCCTCAAGCTGCAAAGCGACGGCATCGTCGGCATCAGCATTGTACTTGCCGCCCCACCCATTAAAGGTAAAGGCCACATACCCACCCGAACAACTAATCGGGCCGTAATCCCTAATCCACGTATCATCGTAGGCAACATCCGCCCTAACACGAACAGGAAAAACACAGCTCAACCGCGCCAATTTGGCATTAAAGGCATTCAAATTTAACGAAGGATGCAGCAGGACCCAAACCTCTGAAGATTGCGATATTGACTCCAACATATCCCAATAGCAGGCCGTAACATCATCATAGTTAGCATCCCAATCGCCACCCGGATAGGGCCACGCTAAGAGCACCGCGCGACAAGGAGCCCACTCAGGCAACATTTGTGAATGTGACATTCTAATGCCTTAAAAAAGGAGAATTTACATCAAGCCGTGAAAGCCTAACGCCCGCCTCTGACTCACCACTAAAGTCGCGACCAAAGTACAACCTACCCGACTCTACCGCAGCGATATTCAAAGGGGGTAAAACAAAAAAATCAGATACAGGCGATTCCGCCTTAGCATTTAAAGCAAACGCTTTTTTGCCGCCGCGCGCCTCAAAAAAGGCCCCTGTCAAGGTGTACCGATACGTCGCCTTATAGCTTGTACGTTCGGCATTGCAAGCATCATCCAAATACACTTTTGACTCAAAAGCCAGATGGGTAAAGCTCACCACAAGAAAATCCCTGCGGTAAACTTTCGACTGCCCATCTACTGAAGGGTAACAGTGGCGCTGCCACTGCCCTTGCATTCGCTGCATCGCATCAAGCCCTGGCGCAGCGCGGTAGTCTGCACGTACAAAAGATGCACAACCAACCAATAGGCACACAGCCAGCAAGCGAATGAGCACAGACTTAATCACCAAAAAAGATAGGGGCAATTTCAGAGGTCCACAACTCTTCGGTTATCACCCCTGCCAACCTGTACTGAATAATCCCCTGCGCATCTACTACAAAGGTCTCTGGCGCGCCGTAAACGCCCAAATCCAAACCTAAGCGACCCTCTTCGTCTGCAATATTTGCGATGTAGGGGTCCTTAAGAGATTTAAGCAGTGCTATTGCATCAGCACTATCATCACGGTAGTTAAGGCCCACAATAGGAATACCCATTTCAGCAAGCTTTAGCAGATACGGGTGCTCGACCTTACAGCTAGGACACCACGTCGCCCATACGTTCAACAAGTAAGGACTGCCCTGAAAATCCTTTTCGGTAAGGGCTTTTGCAGGGTCCCCCAATGACGGCAACGAGAATGATGGCACGGGCTTACCAATTAAAGCCGAAGGCAAATCATTGGGGTCCTTCTTCAGCCCTTGGTATAGCAATACCGAAAGCACAGCAAAAACCACGAACGGTATAAATAACTTCAAACGATCAATATTCATATCTAACCTTACTAGGCCGTCGCAGCAGCTGACGCTGCTTTCGGCTCGCGCGCCAAACGATAGCGCTTATCCAATATCGCAAGCGTTGCACCCAAAGCCATAAAAATAGCTCCCAGCCAAATCCAGCGAACAAACGGTTTGTAATGCACGCGAACCGACCAAGCTCTAACATCAAGCTCATCACCCAAGGCAACATACAAGTCTCGCGTGAAACCCGCATCAATAGCCGCCTCAGTCATAACGTTACCGCCAGAAAGATACTGACGTTTTTCAGGCTTCAAAACGGCCTCAAGCTTACCCTCGTGAAACACCTTAACTTCGCCCACTTGTGCTTTGTAGTTAGGCCCGCTCACATTAGCCACCTCAACAAGCTCAAATTCGTGACCGCCCACTAGAACAGGCTTTTGGTATTCCAAGCGCAAATCACGCTGATCACTGTAAATGGTATTGAGCGATGCACCCAAGATCATCCACACAAAACCAAGGTGCGCGGCAATCATGCCGTAATAGCTTAGGTTGAAATTAAAGATCGCCGACAAACGGTTTTTGCTGTGGCGTGTTTTACGTAGCACATCACTAATCGTCATTAAGGTAACCCAAGCGCCTAGAGTTACCGTTAATGCCGCCCCCCAGCTGTATTTATCACCTAGAAACGGAGATATCAACCCCAGAAAAATTGCACCGCACAATGGCGCTAGCAGCCACAACAGCAATGGCTCCATCTTGGTTTTCTTCCAGTTCATCATTATGCCAATACCCAAAAGTATTGCCACGCCAGCCATTATTGGCGTAAAAAACAAATCAAAGAATGGAGGCCCCACCGATATTTTTTCGTCCCACAGAAACTCAACAAAGACAGGGTACAAAGTACCAAACAAGACCATGCCGGTAGCCGTGACAAAGAGCACATTGTTGAACAGCAAGAACGACTCACGCGACATCCAGCTAAAACCAGGAACACTTCGAATCACCGGCACCCTTATGGCGTAGAGCAGCAAAGAACCACCGATAACCACACCCAAGAAAGCCAAAATAAAGAGCCCGCGAGTAGGGTCCGTAGCAAAAGCATGCACTGATGTCAGAACACCAGAACGCACGATAAACGTACCCAATAGACTTAACGAGAAAGCAAATATCGCCAGCAAAATAGTCCAGCTCTTAAACACACCGCGCTTTTCAGTTACGGCCAGCGAGTGGATTAATGCAGTACCGACCAGCCAAGGCATAAACGAAGCATTTTCAACGGGGTCCCAAAACCACCAGCCGCCCCAACCAAGTTCGTAATAAGCCCACCAACTACCCAACGCAATACCTATCGTTAAAAAGGCCCACGCCATGTTAGTCCAAGGTCTTGCCCAGCGCGCCCATGCGCTATCTAGGCGGCCGCCTAACAAAGCAGCAATAGCAAAAGCAAACGCAACAGACATACCCACATACCCCATGTAGAGCATGGGCGGGTGAATAATCAAACCAAAGTCTTGCAACAACGGGTTTAAATCAGAGCCTTCTTGCGGCACGCCAGGTAAATTTCGATCAAAGGGGTTAGAGGTCACAATCATAAAGAGGAAGAAGCCAACCGCGATCATGCCTAATACAGACAATACCCGCGCTAGCATATCAACCGGTAGATCTCGCGAGAAAATAGAGACTGCCAACGTCCACGTGCACAGCGTTAAAACCCAAAGCAGTAAAGAGCCTTCGTGGCCACCCCAAACGGCACTAATTTTAAAGTGGTCTGGCAGCAACGTATTGGAGTTACTGGCGACATACTTAACCGAAAAATCATCCTGCAAAAACGAATAAGCCAAGATGACAAAAGCAACGGCAGTAAACACAAACATACCAGCAGTTAAAGAGCGAGCAGAGTTCATCCATACAACGCGGCCAGTAAACGTGCCCACTAACGGCACTACCGCCAAAAACATCGCCATAACTAGCGCCATAATCAACGCGAAATTACCATACTCAGGAATCATAGCTTAGCCCCTCACACGCTTTTGAATGCTGTGATGTGTTCTGAACGGAGTCTTCAACCTCTTTAGGGGTGTATGACTCATCATGCTTAGCTAACACCTCAGAGGCCACAATTACTCCACCCTCATTAAGCTTACCTTTAACGACTGCAGCTTCACCCTCACCAAACAAGTCAGGCAATATGCCATCAAAGGTGACGCGCAAGTTTTCAACACCGTCGGTAATTAAAAACTGCGTTTCTAACTTATCAGCAGCTTTAGTGATACTGCCTGGTACGACACAACCACCCGCACGTATAGCTTTATCAAGAGGTGCCTCGCCATTAACAACCTGCGACACCGAAAAGAATAAGTTGCCCATAGAACCAACGGCATATTTGAGCAAACCGGCAATCACTGATGATGCAATCACAATAAGAAGCACCACGATTAAGCGCTGTTTTCTAACGGGGTTCATTATTAGCCACCTCTACTGCAGCTTCATTACGTGCCGCTAACGCACGTTGCTGCTGAACAAACTTAGATTTACGTAATTTAGGCCCTAAAGCCATACCAATAAAAACTGCAACTGTTAAAGCGTAAGACGCCCACACATAAGGGCCATGCCCATCCATCCATAAAAAGTCAGAAAAACTTGCAAAATAGAATTCCATTACCGCCCTCCCAACGCTGTATCTTTAACCCACTGAGTTTTGGCTTCACGGTGCAAAACCTCAACGCGCGTTTTGCTCAACACCAACCAACCATAGAATAAGTACACGGCAAAAATCATTAATATCAGCGGGTATGCCATTTCAGGTGCAATACTAGACTTTTCAGTCAGTTTTAGCGTGGCCGGTTGATGCAGGGTAAACCACCAATCGACGGACTTGTAAATAATCGGGATATTCACCATACCTACCAGCGAGAGAATTGCGCAGGTTTTATCCGCTGACTCTTGATTCTGATAAGCCTCCTGTAAAGCCATAACGCCCAAATATAAAAAGAACAACACCAGCATCGACGTTAAGCGTGCATCCCACACCCAATAAGTGCCCCACGTTGGCTTACCCCAAATAGCACCAGTAACCAATGCAAGAAAAGTCATTGCTGCGCCAACCGGCGCGGCGGCCTTCATAACCATATAAGAAAGCTTCATCCGCCAGATTAAACCTACAGCGCCACTAAAAGCCATAACGTAGTAACCCGCCATAGAAACAATAGCGACTGGCACATGGATATAAATAATACGGTAGCTATTGCCTTGCTTCGCCTCTTCAGGCGCAAAACCTAAACCCCATACGACCCCAACACCCAACAGGATCAGCGCTAACCACCCCATCGCTTGGACCCAACGCGCTGTTTTTTCATAAAACCACTTAGGGGAGCCTAAGCGGTGAAACCATTGCCATGCCACAGTATTCGACCCTTCTTGTTATGTGGAATTTTTACACTTCCGTTAAGTTTCGGTTCAGACCTAAGCCAAACACATAAAGTTCGCTTATTGGCCTAATTATGAGAACAAAGCCCAAATATTATTAAATACTAGCTATTAACACTAATGCGCAGAGCACCTGCAACCGCAAAAGGCGCCATAACAAGCGCCGCTAAACACATTGCCGTTAAAACAGCAATTTGTCCGCCAATCGCAAAACCATCAACGGCCTCGTTAACAGCGCTCGCACCAAAAATTAGCACAGGAACATACAAAGGCATTACAACCAACGACAGTATCAACCCACCTTTACGCAACCCTACAGTTAACGCCGCACCAATCGAGCCAATTAAACTTAGGCTAGCAGTACCAATAAACAAAGAAAGCATCATCGGTAAATACCCTTGAGTAGGCAAAAACAGCATTATTCCCAACAATGGCGTCAACAGCATGAGCGGGATACCCGTAACAAGCCAATGCGCGGCAATTTTAGCCAGCACCAACCAAGGTAGCGGATGCGGGCTTAGTAACATCTGCTCTAACGAGCCATCATCGTAGTCGCTGCGGAACAAACCATCCAAGGACAACAGCGTCGCCAACAAGGCAATTACCCATATCATGCCTGGCGCCAGCTGCGCTAAGACGGCTTTTTCTGGGCTAATGCCCAACGGCAAAAAAATAACTACCATTAAAAAGAAAATCAAAGGGTTGGCCAGCTCTCCCTTGTGCCTAAAAGCAACCACCAGCTCACGTTTGAAACATGCACCAATGGCTACGCGAAGACTTGGGCCACTCGATGAAACATTAGACATTGGCGCCACCGCTAAACTTTTCTAGCTCAATCGTTGTGTAGCCTTCAAAAGAAAGCGCTTGGTGCGTCGTCAATAAAATTGTGCCACCTGCTTTTGCACGCGCCTCGATCAGGCCTTCTAAACGCTCAACACCAAGTTTATCAATCGCAGTAAAGGGCTCGTCTAACACCCAAAGCGGAGACGTATCGAAATGTAGTCGCGCCAGGCCTACACGCCTGTGCTGCCCTGCAGACATTTGATGACACGGAATATCGGCATAGCCGGCCAAACCGACCTTAGCCAACACACCTTCAACGTCTAGAGTTTGCACTGCGCCTTTTATACCGGCGAACCACTGTAAATTCTCTCGAGCGGTGAGGGATTTTTTAATACCGGGCTGATGCCCCAAGTAAAGAAGCTGGCTTAAGAACTCAAATCGAGCCTTGGCCAGTGGCATATCTTGCCAAAGAATTTCGCCTTCATAGCTATCAAAAAGACCGCACAATGAACGCAGCAACGTCGTTTTACCGGCACCGTTTGGGCCTGCAACCTGAACAATTTGGCCTGCGTGAATAGAAACATCTATAGGCACAAAAAGAGGCTCGTCATCGCGAGTACAGGTGAACTTGTTTAACTGCAACAAGGCCAAAAAACCTCCAAAGTGGGATATTTTTATTATTTAAGACTATTTTTACAGCAATTAGCCGCCTGTGGCAGCTACCACCAAAAGCCATATCTAAAGGCCGCACAGTGTAGTCGCTTAAAAGACCGATGGCGAGCACTACACCGGCTAAACTTAACAACTAAACTCTATTTGTAAGCACCCGTTCCCAATCACTGCGCGGCAGTTAGTCACGCAGCATTTAAGAGCACCACTAAACAGCCGCTATGAATATTCTGCCACCCTCGATTATTGCCAACTCGAATATTGCGGCAGCGCAGCCCTCGCAAACGGCGCTGCCGAATTTACCGCTTACCAGCCCTGAAGCACTCATTAAAGCTCTTGGCATTACACAAACAAGAACCGTCCCAGCAACAGTCGTTGCTAGCGGCTTAATTGATAAGAAAATACTAGCGCAGCTCAACAGTAGTAGCATGAACTTGGGCGCTAATGGGCCGCAAACTCTGGCCGCCCGCCAAGCTAGCGCTCCGAACACACCGCCCACCCCAACAACAAGTCCAGCACCAGCTAACCCAGCCTTTTGGCTAAAGCTTGCTGTCGCAAAAGCTGGCTCGATACTAATTCTGGCACCCGCTGCCGACACTGGAATATCCTCTAAAGCTACGCCAGCTTTACCAAGCATTGGCACCAAAATACCAATTACACTATCGCCCAGCGGTCAAATAGAGCTGGCCCTACCTAACACTAAAAACCCAAGCGCCAGGCTCAGCAATACTGCACCGGCCACCCCTATAGCTGCAAACCATCATTACCCCCACACTGCCGGCAATAACACAAAACCAGCAACAACCGCTATTAGCCGTACACAACTACAAGCACCAGCAGATTTGCATACGAAATTATCGGCCATACAAAGCGCAATTGGGACGCTGAACAACAACTTACGCAACCAAGGCGGTGGAACAACGCCACCAAGCCAAACCTTTAATCATATACAGCAACTTCAACAAGCCGTAGCGCAAACCACACCCGTCATTCAGAAGCAACTACTACCCAACAAACTAGCAGAAAAACTAACCGCGCTACTGCACCCCAATCAAGTCGCAGCCAAAACACCAGAAGACTCAATTGCCGCAGTGAAACACGCCCTAGGCATTACGAACAGCCACCCACTTATTACGCAGTTACAGCAAACTGCAGGCATTACCCAGCAGCTCACCCAAGGGGCGAATACCACAGCGAATATACTTGCCACACTGTTAAAAGGGCTACCTAGCAGCACATCAAGCCACGAGCAGGTACAAGAAAGTCGCGCAGCTATTGCCCAATGGCTAAACCAAGAGCTCAACGGCCAACTGACCCGATTAGCTCGCCAGCAGGTCGCCAACGCCTCACACTTTATTGAGCGTAACGACGCCTTCCAGCATCAACAAGAAATCCCACTTAAGCTTGGCGATGAATTTACAACGGCGCAGCTAAGGATCGAAGAAAAACAAGAGCCCGAACACAAAGGCCACACAAGCAAAGCCAGCAAAGAAATAACCAAGCGCTGGGCAGTATTTCTCACCTTTGAAATCCCCCCGTCACCTCATCAGCAGTTAAGCAAAAGCGAACTAAGCGTAGAAATGGCACTTGCCCAAGAAGCGATCAGCATCGAATTTTGGTGTTCAGACCCCGCACTACAAAAGGAAGTACAAGCAAAAACGGCAGACTTAAAAGAAGACCTCACCGCATCAGGGTTAACGGTAGATTCTTTAGCTATTCATAATGGGCAAGCCCCAAACAAGCGCACTGCGGTATCGCAAACGCGTATAGACCTTAAGACATAACGATTATGGCAAGCATAAACACGCAAGAACCCACCCCACAGGAGCTATCCAAAGCTGTAGCCCTATTTTACGACGGCCAAGAGGCTCCAAAGGTTATCGCTAAAGGAGAAGACGAAACCGCCGAAGCTATTTTAGCGCTAGCACTTGAACACGACATTCCAATTTGTAACAACCCCGCACTGGCAGACCTGCTCACACTTCTGGAAATAGGCGACCACATCCCTAAAGAGCTTTACTTGGCCATTGCCCATATCATTGCGTTTGCCTACCAACTTCGGCCAAATAACAACGATGATCCTCAAATACCACGTTTGTAATGGACCTGCGACCATCATGGTAGTTGTTCTGGATTGCTAGTTGTTTTGGATTGGTAGATGCTCTGGACCTATTCGTGCGGCACCAACAAGTACGCCCAGCACCAATGCGTTTCTCTACCCACACTCACAGACATGTAGTATTTTTTACTTCTGAATAATGAGTGATGTAAATAGAACATCCTCGACGCCATCAATACCTTCTTCATCCATGACGATTTTCTGGATTTCTTTTAAGGCATCCATACGCAAAGCTTCTTTACCATCTTGCGACTCAATGGTTTCGTCCGTTTGACTGGCAAATAGGCGGACAAGATTATTGCGAATATAGGGTAAATGATGACGAACCCCACTCGCTGCAGCACTGGTTGTTAGCCGCACAGTTAAGTCCGCTTTAATGTAGCGCAAACGACCTTCACCACCATAATTAACCACAAAGGAAGGTTTTATAGGAAGATAAATAGGTTGCGCAGCAACGGCGGCCTCGCCATCTTCTTGGGCCAATGCATCTATTGGCATTATCAGTGCAGCAACGCAGCCACAACACACGACACTCTGCTTTAAAGCCAACAAAATCTGTTTAAACATAATTTTCATGACACAACCCAAAGATACTCAAGGAGGATGCTTGTAATATTCCCCGCAATTTAAATAAATGCACTTACAACAAGTGTAGCCTAAGGCTTGTGTTTACTAGGAACTTTACTTACCGTACCCCGTCTTTATTGCAACACAACTTCTACCTGCCCAAATGCACAGAGCATCTTCGGAGATACAGCATGCTTAATATGCCCTTACCTTCCCCTCGCCAAACCTTCGCAATTATTGCCGCAGGCTGCCTTGGCTTAATATTAGTCGGCCTATACATGCAGTATGTGATGGAACTTATCCCCTGCGCCCTTTGCATTACCCAGCGCATATTTATTATCGCTGTCGGGCTAATGGCATTTATTGGCTTTTTGCACGCCCCAACGGGCTACGGTCAAAAAATTTACTCTGGCCTAGGTGTTATTTTTGCCGTTGCAGGTGGCAGTTTTTCATCTCGGCAAATATATTTACAAGGCCTGCCAGCAGACCAAGTCCCCGCATGCGGCCCTGACATTAGCTACATGTTTGAAAACTTCCCACTCATGGATGCACTCTCTCTGCTTTTGCGCGGCGATGGTAATTGCGCTGAGGTTGCCTGGACATTCTTAGGCATTTCAATTCCCGGCTGGACACTTGTCGCCTTTGCCGGTTTAGTTATCTTTAACCTTTGGCAATTCATTCGCCTACCACAACAAAAGTAAGCCACTCATACATAACTGATCGATAGAGATCAAGGGGTTTTTATACGCAAAAGCCTCTTGCTCTCCTTGAAACAATCGCCTATCTTGAATCACAGACATTGGTTAAAGGCATCCAGCCGGCTTCGTAATTAAAGAAGGCCTAACCCTCAGCCAAGTAACTCGACCTGAGTCGACAAAAGCCTCCAACATTTGGGGCAAAAACAACAAACCCAGTTCAGGAAAGTGAAACTATGTTAGAAGACTGCAAATCTGCGCAAGAACGTTGGGGCGGCGTCAGTGAAATCATTGATCGCTGGCTACAGGAACGTCAAGAGTTGCTAGTTGACTACTGCGCACTCAGCAGCGCACTGACCGAACCGCAAGATTCAGAGTGCGGGACAAAACTTAGAAAACTGTGCCAAATTATGGTCGACTACGTTTCTGCAGGTCACTTCGAGGTGTATGAGCAGTTAATGCAAGAAGCCAAAGAATTTGATGACACCGAAGGGCTTCGTGCTGCCAGTGGGTTTTACAAAACTATTGACGGCACCACCGAAGATATTTTGGACTTTAACGACAAATATCAAGAAACTGACGACCTTGAAACATTGAATGCCGACTTATCTAAAGTGGGTGAGTGGCTCGCGACTCGCTTTGAAGCCGAAGACAGCATGATTGAAGTGCTTCATGTTGCGCACAAAGATCAAGTGGCATAAGACAGCCATTCTTTTAATCCCCATACGCGCTTTGGGTTAGCTGGACTACACTAAGGGAACATAACTTGTGGGCCAGTCGAATCATGAAGCGCTTTTTATCTGCTTTACCCTCTTACTCTCATTTATATGCAACCATCCTTGCGTCCAGTATTTTCCTTACTGGATGCGATCAAGCAACGCCCCTAAAAAGTTTTGATAAAATCAGCGAGCACAGCATTAGTGTAGCGACTATAAATCCAAACGGTATTATTTTAGGCACCCTTGAAAACGGCGCCTTTGCACACACCAAGGACACCCTGCAAGCCAGCTATATCTGGCGCCAACCCAACGACAGCGAGCAAAGCATTAGCGCCGTTGCGATCAGCAAAGACTCAAATACCGCAATTACGACTTCTGGTAGCACCCTAACCATCTGGAATACAACAACAGGAGCAGCAGAACATTATTTAAGCGCCCCCGCCATCATCAACGCCTTGGCGATTAACGATAGTGGGACACGGGCAGTTCTTGGCCTGAGCAATCGTACCGCGACCATTATCAACTTAAAACGCGGTGGCATTATTCAAACACTACCACATTCAAGCCCCGTTCTGGCCGTTGCAATTTACAACGAAAGCATGGTAATTACTGGCGAGGAAGCCAACAAAGCTCAGTTATGGAAAATCGGTATGGATACACCACTGTTTACCCAAGAGCACCTTGACGCCGTAACGTTAGTGCGTTTCGCCCCCGGTGCAACATTTGCCTTTAGCGCCAGCCGATACGACACCATCAAGGGGTGGAAAACTAAAACGCCTTATACCAATATTTATCAGCTAAATGGAAAAGCCATGGCGCTCAAAGCTGGCCGCCGCGCAATCGACATAGCATTTACCGACAATCAGCATTTTGTTGTTGCTTTTAGCGATAACACAATTGAATACCGGAATCTAAAAAGCCAGCAAGCATTAAAACAATGGCGCGCAGGAAAAAAGACTATTCTCGCAAAAGATAACACTCGCCCTATTGGCATTGGTAAATTTGCCAATAGTTGGCACGCGATTATGACCGACGCAAAATTATACAATTTAGGTGACCTTTAAGGCTGCCGGTTACATTCATTTTTCCGCTTTCTTCATTCGAGTCACCCACCTTACCTAGCCACTTTGTTGCACAGCGTGCATGTCCCACATAGGCAAGAATATTCCCAAGGCCAGTATGGTGACAAAAACGGCCATTACAACAATTAAAATAGGCTCAATTTTGGCACTGAGGGTTTTCAAGTCATAATCGACTTCGCGCTCATAAAAATCTGCCACTTCTTCTAACAATTGCTCAACTTGGCCGCTTTCCTCTCCGACGGCAATCATTTGTAACACCAACGGTGAAAATAAGTTAGTCGCAACATGGGTTCGAATTAAGCTATCACCACGCTCAACGCCTCGCCTAATGCTGTCAATTTTCTTTTCCAAAAAAGGATTATCAATGGCACGAGAACACAAGGTTAGCGCCTGATTCACAGGGACGCCCGCCTTTAACATCAAGGCAAAACTTCTAGAATACCGAGCCATCATTGCGCGCGAAATTGTTTCCCCTACTAGCGGTAATTTAAGTTTGCGTTCACCCCAAATAAGGGCACCCTTAGGGTGATTTAAAAACGTGTAAATTCCGCCAGCAATAGCGACAACGCCCAGCAATAGTGCCCACCAATAATGAATAAAGACATGCGACATTCCCATTAAAATTTGGGTCACTAGTGGCAAATCGGCATCGTACTTTTCGAACATAAAAGCGAACTTAGGAATAACAAAAACATTTACAACTGTAATTGCAACCACTAATGCCGCCACAACAAAGCTAGGGTAACGCACAGCGGCCTTAATACTCTTACGCGTTTCTTCATCTCTCGCTAAATAAAACGCGAGCTGCTTAAATATAGCCTCTAAATTACCACTGCTTTCACCAACATTAATCATACTAACAAATAAATGATTAAATACCTTATCGTGCTTTGCTAAGCTCGCAGAAAGCGACATACCACTTTCTAAACGGTCTGCGACATCGTTCAGCACATCTCTAAAGACTTCATGCCGAATACTGGCCGCCAAGCCACGCAGACCACGCACCAAAGGAATGCCCGATTTTGTAATAGTGTACATTTGGCGACAAAACATTATAAGTTCGACAGTCTTAACTTTATTTTCGCCAAATAACGCATTGAGCTGCCGGCCAGCTGAAGCAACAATAGTTACTTCAGTAATATTAACGGGAATAACCCCTCTCGCCTGCAACTGCGCTGCAACCGCGTCGGCAGTGGCCGCATCTAAACTACCGGAAATAGCTTGCCCCTGGGCCGTTCGACCAAAAAACTTAAACGCCGGCATGGTGACTAATCCGCCTCATCGGGCTGAAGTTCATCTGCCAGAGGATCAACAGGTTCGATAGACTCATCTTCAACCTGAGCCGTCACTTTAAGTACTTCTTCCAATGTTGTTTCACCGGCAATAGCATACTCCAATGCCCCCAAACTCAAGGGCCGGTAATGAGGATGTTTATGTGCGACCTCATTAAATGTGCGCACATCGTTATCGCGCAGCGCATTCGCCATCGCGTGATTCAACTCGAGTAATTCAAAAACCCCAATGCGGCCGTGGTAACCAGTATTAAAACAAAGTGAACAGCCTGCACCGCGATAAAATTGCGTATGCTGCGGCGCCTTTAGGGTTTTGAGTAGCATGTGCTCATCGACAGAAATGGCCGCGGGCTCTTTACAGCTTTCGCATATTTTTCGCACTAAACGCTGAGCTACAATCGCCTTTAGACTCGAAGCCACCAAATAAGCATCTACACCCATATCTACCAAACGCAACGCCGATGCTATGGCATCATTAGTGTGTAAAGTAGATAGCACCATATGCCCCGTCATCGCCGCTCGCAGCGCTATTTCCGCCGAGCTTGCATCGCGAATTTCCCCGACCAATAAAATATCTGGATCTTGCCTTAACGTTGCGCGCAAAACACGCGCAAAGTCCAAACCGATTTTCTCATGAACTTGCACCTGACTAATACGGGGCAAACGAAATTCGACAGGATCCTCTACGGTAATGATTTTTTTCTCGGGCGTATTTAATTCCGACAAACCACCATACAACGTCGTGGTTTTACCGCTGCCGGTAGGCCCAGTCACCAACACTAAGCCATGCGGACGGGTAATAATATGACGGAAGCGCTTGGCATAGTCTGGCGGCATACCAACCTCATCCAGCTTGCGCAGGCCTTGTGAATGATCAAGTAACCGCATAACGACCGATTCGCCAAACTGAACAGGCATGGTCGATAAGCGCACATCAATATTGCGTTTATTAACCGTTAATTGAAAACGACCATCCTGAGGCAGACGTTTTTCCGATATATCTAAACTCGACATAAGCTTTAAACGAACAACAAGTGCACCAGCAATGCGTTTTTCGTTCATCACCGTCTCGATTAAAACACCATCAATTCGCTGCCGAATACGCAATACTGTTTCGTCTGGTTCAATATGAATATCAGATGCGCGAGTCTTTATTGCCTCTTCGAATATTTTTTGTAGCAATTTGACCACTGGCGCGTCAGTATCTTCTACTGACGAGAGTAATTCAGCTAGATTAAGCGCATCACCACCAAGCTCTTCGTCAAGCTGCTCAGCCAGCGAGGCAATCTCACTGGCGCGACTATAAGCACCATCGATAATATCCATGAGCTCAGACTCACGTACAACCGCAGGCTTAATATTACCTTTTAAAACTTTTTGAACTTCGTCCAGACCAAAAATATCTGTTGGATCAGACATGCCGAGCAACAAGCCGTCATGCTCTTTTTTAAGTACGACCACACGATAACGTCGAGAAATAGTTTCCGGCAAAAGCTGAACAAGTTCTTTTTCGAAGCGAAACTGTTTGAGCTCAATAAAAGGATAATTCAGTTGTTTAGACAGTAATGTTAAGAGCGTGTTTTCTTCAACATACTCCATTTCAATCAACTGACGGCCCAATTTATGGCCCGTTTTTTTCTGCTCTAGAAGGGCATTATCCAGCTGAGCAGGTGTAATAATCTGCTGGGCGACCAGTAAATCACCAATCCTAATACGCTGCTGACTGATCATATAACCTTCGCTCCCAAAACAATAACCCTCAACCGCCTACTACCCCAATGTTTACGTTCGCTATTCCTGCAAACGGAACTCGTGACCAATTTTTTGAAAACGCCGCTGACTGCCTTCAATATCGTTTTTCCACGTACTATCATCGACCACCACAGGGCGCATTAATATCACCAATTCTTTTTTTGTTTTGCGATCATTTTTTGTCCGAAAAAACATATTCAATACTGGAATATCACCCAACAAAGGCCGCTTGCCATCACTTTGCACCGTGGTTTCTTGCATCAGGCCACCCAGCACAACAACCTCTCCGCTGTGTGCACGCACAATACTGTCGCTTTCTCTAATCTCACGCAGTGCCAATGGTAGGTCATACTCATCACTGCCAATAGTAAATACTTTTTGCTGATCCTCAACGGTGCTAACTAATGGATGCACATGTAAAACTACTGCACCATCTGCGCTGATTTGTGGTGTAACATCTAAGGAAATACCACTGAAAAAGGACGTTAATTCAATTTCTGGCGAAGTCGTTGTTGTCGCCGCGCTAGCTGTGGTATTACTTTTAACCCCAGTCACAAAAAATTCATCAGTACCAACACGAATCATCGCTTTTTGGTTATTCACAGTGCTTACTCGAGGGCTTGATAGTACTTGCACAGAACCTTGCGTTTCTAAAAATGCCAGTAATCTAAAAATATCATTTACAACCACAACAGAAGAAAACAACTCCCCATTTTCTACCACACCCTGGATATTCGGCGTAGAATCAAAAGAGGAAACATTTTTAGCATAACTATGTTGATTACCTAACTGCTCCCAATTGATACCAGCCTCGTAATCATCACTTAGTGTGACTTCGAGAATCTTGGTTTCAAGAATAATTTGGCGCGTCACATTTATTTGCGCCCGATCCAAAAATCGCCGCACTTGGTTAAGCTCCTTGGGCAGCGCTTTTACGACAATAATACTGGCATGCGGGTTTACGATCACAGAACGGCCATCACTTGATCCTACAATCGCATTTAATGTAGTTTCCAAATTCGCCCAATAGTCCGTTGCACTGGTGGTCACTATTTTAGTGCCTGAAGTATTTTGTCCACCGCCGGCATTTGATTGCGCGGCAGCCGCGTCGTCACCGCCTCCACTAGCGGATATAGCGCTAATCGCTACCGACGTTTCCGTCGACCCATCGCGCATAATATTGAGATAATCGACATCAAAAATTTGCGTTCTAAGCTTTCTAGGATAAATAATATAGGTGCCCTCATCATAAGAAAACTCGTAGCCATACACGTCTCGAGTAATTTTAAGCACCTCATTAACCGTGACATTTTTAAGCTCTAGGCTAATAGAGCCATTCACCTCAGGATCGGCAACCACATTAACGCCGGCATCAGATACCAAGCTCAAAAAGAATGTTTTCGCAGGTAAATTCGTCACCGATATATTAAAGCGCTTAAGCTGTTCTTTTTTAACATGGGCTAATTTGTTCTCAATATTCGCAGGCCCAAGTGCTTGCGACTTAGGAGCCTGTCGAGATTCAACAACATTCTCCATTTCCCGTTCAGCAATCAGTTCGCCATTAATACGCGCACAGCTCGATAGCATTAACGCAACACCGGCTACAACCAAACTGCGTATTATTATAATTTGTATATTCATTCGACAGCCTTCTCCTAACACGTCTACACCCTATGACGTGAAACGCCTTATTACTCTATGAGTGAAAGTCGCATTTTTAATGTGTATCTCTTCCCTTTGTGGGAATAAACCACACTACCCTCATTAATTTTTTCAATTACTGCACCGCCAACCGCATCGCCTTGATATACCCTGCGGTCATTCACAATGGCAAAACGCCTATCACCCACATCGGCAATAGCTGATAACACCAGATCCACATGTGACTCGGCCCTAGGCGCCTGGTGCAGCGGCGTTGTCGGGTCCCGTAATTCTTTTGCCTGCACTCCAAAACACCACGCTGCCAACACAACAAACAACGCGGCTTTAATCTTGCAATGCCAAGCGAACATATTAACGACCACCCAACATCCCCTCTCCTGTCGATAGTGTATATAACTCTATATCGACCAAAGCTTTCGGAAATTTAGCCACTCGATAATCCAACCCCTCCCAATAGAAGCGCCAACTTAAGGACTCAAGCTCTTTTAAGAAGCTCACCACCTCGAAGTAATTACCTTCTAGCTGCACTCTAATGGCGTGTCGGTACACGCTTTCTGCAGGTAAATTGACAACCGCATTACTTTTGCCATCACCACTAACATAATTTGTCGTAACCTCGGCCATGGACTTTAGCCTGATAGACTTTCCGCCCAAATCAATTTCTTCTGGGGGCATTGTTTGCAGCGATTTCAATTTAACCTTTTCGGCTTGCTCAGATACCGTGCGTAAAATTTCAGGCAATTTATCGCTAGGCACTAAACGCAAAGACAGCTCATCGAGATTGTTTTCTAACTGCAATAATTTACCCTGCAATTTTAAGCGCTCTCTTTTTAAGTTAGCATCTGGGTCCCTTGCTGCGACGCGATCAAATACCTGTTTCTCTGTTGCTAACTGATTGGCCTTCTTCTCTACAACCTCGATCTCTTCTTTCAAGCGAAGAACTTCTTTGCCCGCTGGCATAATCAGCGCTGTATCAAAAAGCAAATAAATACCCGCAACGCAAGAGCCAAACAACAGCATACGTTCGCGTACTACAAGCGAATCGAACCGCTCACACAAATCTAACCATCGCTGAAGGATTTTCACTTATCCCCCTTCTTCGGCAAAAATAATCGGCTAAAAGAGGGTGTACCGTCATAGCCCATTGAAAACTCAACGTTCCCCGACTCTTTTACATTGCCAATATTAATTAACCCAAATTGCGAAGCTGCAAAAACATCTTCTCTCCGGAGCGCACTTAAGTACTCCGGCACATCGTAAGAACGAATACCCTCGCCAGACATTTCAATAAGCTTTCCGCCCCGCGAAAAAGTAAAGTGCTCAAGCGAAACGCGGGAAGAAGCGTTAATAGCCATTGCCGTCATTGCGCTGTGAAAACTAAAGTTTTCGTCTAGCGTCTGGCCTTTAATCAGGTCTGCCAAACGTTCTCGCGAGGAGATTTTCTGATTCAGAGTATTAATGCTAGCTTCAATATCCTTGCGAGAACTTGGCTGCTGCATAGTTTTTGATTTATCTAGCTCGATTTCAAGCGCACTTAATACTAAGCGCTTTTCATCTAACAGCTCTTCTAAGCGGCTCGCTTCACGCGCTTTAACAAAGTGAATGAGCATTAAAACTACAACAACCCCCACCAACACCGATGACAGATACTTAGCGCTAAACCAATCTTTTTTAGGGCGTAGCTCGCTAACATATAAGTTAATTTGCTGCATGGTTTACCTGCTCTGTTCGCAAAGACCCACCAATTGCGCCCAAACATTGCTGTAATACCAGCGCATCAATATCCTCTGGCATACCAAACACCGCACTTACATCCATATATTGAATAGACGACGCCAAGCTGGCCCTTAAACCATCGGTTATTTTGTCTTCGGTGACGCCATCACCACAGATATACACAACGCCCGGCGCAGCTTGCCCCATTTGCCGCTCGTAATAATCGAGCGAGCGCTGAAGCTCTAACGCAAGAATATCGCTGGGTAAATCTTCGAGCAGGCCTGCCTGATAATCCAAGTCAAACTGGCGCGACAAATACAAACTTCCCTTTTTAAACAGGCTTACACTGCCGCGGCCTTGGCGCAGCCTTGCAATCGCAACCCCGCGCCCATCAAACTGAGGGTCAATTAAGCTAGACGCTAAGTTGCGCATTACCAGCTCGTTGATATCAATGGATTCCAATAACAAATCGACGCTTTTCAATAGCGCCACTATCGAACGCAAGCGCTCCATTTCCGCAATAACGACGTACACCATTTTTTTGCGTGAATGAGCGCCATCCTCTGGAAGCTTAAAAAACTCGATAGCCGCATCATCCAGCGAAATACTGACGAGGTCTTTAATTTTCCAACGCAAAGCGCTGCGCATTTCGTCATCGGGAACATCTGGCGCGTCCACCAGCAAAAGTTGGTATTGGCCTTGGGGGAGCACCACATTGCAAGGCATACGCTGTAAACCTTGCTCTTTCACGTAATCCCCCAGCATTTTTTCGCGAGAGGAGTTGATATCGGCAGCTAAAAAGTCAACGCGCTTGAGCAAGTTCCCATAGTCTGCAGCTTGGCGATGCACCACCGCCACGCCGTCGTCGCGCAGCTCCAAGCCGACATGTTCATTCGCTAATTTCTTTCTAGGCCACTTAATCACGTTGACAGATCCAACTTAGCTCCACACTATGCGCAATCCTTCGACACGCACCAAATCCAACACAAACGGGTATAATTTTATGCGCCATCGTGATTTCACGATTAACGGAATTACACCAAGCTAGTTTGAGTATAGACGCTCGTTTTCACTTAGCAGCAGAGACCTATGTTAAATATTGTTTTGTACGAACCCGAAATTCCGCCGAACACCGGCAACATCATTCGCCTATGCGCCAACATGGGCTTTCAACTGCATTTGATAGAACCATTGGGGTTTGAACTCGACGACAAACGCCTACGCCGCGCGGGCTTAGACTATGCCGAATGGGCGAACGTTAAACGTTATGCTAGCTGGGATGCATTTGTAGAAGCCCACGGCGATAAACGCATTTTTGCGATAAGCACCAAAGGAACTCACTGGTTTAGTGAACAGGCGTTTGAGGTTGATGATTTTTTACTGATGGGGCCAGAAACCCGCGGGCTACCGCCGCAAGTGCGCGAGTCTACTGTGGTTAACGGCGTGCTGCGCATTCCCATGCGCGCCGATAGCCGCAGCATGAACCTTTCGAATGCAACTGCGGTTATCGCCTATGAAGCTTGGCGCCAACTCGGCTTTGATGGCGCAATATAAAAAAGGGCTAAACCTTTGAGCCACCCAAACAAGGTGGCGACTCAGGGGAAACCTCGTTGAGCGCTTGCCATTGAGCAGGCGTATAAAGATGCAAAGCTAAGGCGTGAACTTCACCGGCTAACTCTGCTGCCAATATTTGATAGACCCGCTGATGCCGCTGCACAGGTCGCAACCCGTCAAAGCTTTCGGATACTAACGTCACTTTAAAGTGGGTTTCAGAATTCGGCGGCACACTGTGCATATGGCTTTCATTGACGACCTCTAAGCGCTTGGGCGCTAGCTCTGCTATCAATTTTGTTTGTATATCGCGCTGTATTGGTCCGCTATCCATTAATCAAATCTCCGCTTAAAAATACCAATTGGGATTTTAATGCATATGTGCCCATCCCCCTAGCGTAAGCTGTTTTAAATAAGCAAAAAAAGGCCCCTATAATAGAGGCCTTTAACCAAAAAGCACTTACTTGCGGACTTTACCGCAACCTAAGCGGCCTGACGATAACGCAATATCATCAACATACATTGCTACATCTGGCTTGGCTGGCGTTTCTGGTTGGCCTTGCGGCTGCTGCCCGCTAGGCTTGTAGCGACCAATGCCTAGGTTAACCTCAAGGAAGCTACTTGGACCATCAGCCCAGCTGCGCGACGCGCAACCAGAGGCGTCGCCTCGAATAGCTAGATCATTAATCTGCTCACCATCAAGCCAAAAGTTAAGCTCGCCGCTTGCGGGATTCATCTCCCACTCAAGGCATGCCCAAGCCCCTTTCGGAATCGCCATGCTTGATGCCAAGTCGCACGAGGCACCGCGCCCATTAGAGTCTAAAGCAGCAGCAAAATTACCATCAGCGCCACCAAACCGGTATTGCACATCCCGGTCTTGGCCACGATTGCCAGTGGCGGTAACCATGGTCCATTTCATACCCACCTCAGGACCATTATCTTCAATGTAAACCCTAGCCCGACCAAACATGTGGCTGGCAGCGCCGCCAAGCTGATCGGATGTTAAACTCAACATAGCAATAGCATCATTGTGCTGGGTTTCTTCACTGGCGGTCATTTTCAGCGATTTCCCGCGCAAGCCATAAAACATCTCATCGGAAACGGCGATAATTGCCTCACCATCTTTAACGATGTCCCACGTATTATTTGGCTCGGCTCCCACGGCATAATCTTCAAAATCTTCAACAATTGCAGGCTTTGCACCACCTGTGCTTGCATCCGGCGCTTTAGAACCCAATGGCGGGAAAGCATTCTCAATTAACATAATGAATTGCTCGTGAAACCAAGAGCCGGCATGAGGCGCATTCTGCAACACATCGGCCGTAACCCCAGTACTGTTGCTAGACTCACCACCGCACATCGGATCATAGGACTTCCCTTCGTCATTCACACCATCGGTTGGTGTCGATATACCATCGGACTCACCCGGCGGCTTCATCCAGTAATAGGCATCAAGGTACGGGCGGCTGGCATCAGGGTTCGCTTGCGGTATTTCACCAATTCCCGCCTCATTGATATTGCACCAGTGTCCGCGGTGCGTTCTCAGATCGATACGGTAATTCGGGTCATCTTTAGAGCCAGGCGCACCCTCCCCTGTTGGCCGGTTTGGTCCGCCCCAGCCATTGCGAGCGGTATCAATAATAAAGCCCACATCGTCAGGAAACCCCTTAGCCGTAAAGGCGTCATATAGCGTATCGATAAAGCTCAGCTCATCGACCTGCTGATTCCACTCATAAAAACTTGCTAACGCCATGCGGTCTTCAAAGGCATTGCTAATATATGGTTCACGCAACGGCGTATAGCCCGAGGTATTGGAAGCAAAACCTTTAATAACATCCAGCCGGCCAGAATCCGTAGCACCAGCAACCAACCGGGTAAAGCCGGTAACCGCACCACTTAAGTTATCCGCCCACCCAAGCCAACCCGAATGCCCGATATCCATATAGGTATACACGTTTTCCATCGGTGCAAATTTGCCAATGGCGTACTGAAGCGCTTTTTCGTAAACCTTCGCCGCCGAAACCGCATCACACTTAGGGAACATCTTGCCAACATTGGTAATCATGTTAGGAAAACCATCCGGCTCTAACATCGCAACAATACGCAAAGTTGGATATTTAGAAAAAATTTCGGCAATCACATCGATGTAATCTTCTTTATAAATTTGCATGCCCGTCCCATCCGGCATGCCGTCACCGTCAGCGTCGTTAGTTTCATTTAGTAAACCATTAGATGCCAAAGCCGCGCAATCGCGATCCGGCAAGTTATAAACGATAATAACCACTGTCATCGGCGGTAAATTACCTTGCGAGTCAGCTAACGCTTGCTGCTGCGCAACAGCCTCATCAAAATGCCCCAAGAATGTATTACCCGGTGTGGCATAATCTTTTGAAAGTGGACGGCGGCCGCCATTATCGCTCCCGCCATAAATCGCAATAGTACGATCCAGCCAAACCGCAGAAGGCATTTGCTGAACAAATTTAATGTCTTTATAAAGCTGCTCATCAGCAACCGGGTCCACTTTTTCTAGCGACTGATTTTGCAGTGTTTCAATATCTGGGCTTACGTAAAATGCAGAGTCAGCAAATGGATTGCCCTGCGTTTGCAACGCCTCCCCTGGCGTACCTTTAGGCACAGCAAGAATCGCATTGACCTCGGCATGCACCTCATGCGACAGACCTTTATCATCTGTTACAGTTAAAAAAACTTGATGCGTCAAGGCATCGTGAAAAACGTGATCAACCGTAGAGCCATAGGCATAATTGCCCCCACCAAAGTCCCACTCATAACTCACAATGTTGCCACTGGCGTTGGAGCCGCGCCCATCAAAAGTAACCGCTAACGGCACTTCACCGCGCTCGGCAGACACGCTTATCTGTGCCGTCGGGGCTAGCCCTTCACCCACAGCATCAAGCATGGTTATAGGCACAATCGCGGTATCCGTTAAACCGTCGTTATCCGATACCGTAAGCTGAACATTATAAGTTCCGGGTGCCGCATAGGTATGACGGGGGTTGATAGCGGTAGATTGATGACCATCACCAAAATCCCATACAACACCAGCAATCACACCATCGGCATCTGTCGAGCGATCCGATTTAAAAATAATTTCTGTTGTTGCCAACGCCACAATGGGCCCAGTACCCGACACATCAGCCACCGGCGCACCCGCCGCCGCAGAACTTGGCGGATTCGCCAAAGAGGAGGACATTGCACCAACACTCGATGTAACAGCAACAGAACTGCTGGCTGCCAAACTAGAGCTGGCCATTAATGATGAACTTGGCACTATAGAGCGAATAGATGAGCCCGCATCACCGCTTGACGATGACGCACCGCCCCCACAAGCTGCCAAAGAGCCGGCCAAAAAACTTAATGCAACGGCCTTAAAAAGGGGCCGCCTCACTCCGGTGTTAGGTAAATTATATTTTTTATTAGGACGCTTAATCATATTGTGTCTCACTCGAAAACAGAGGTCATGGTTAGCAAACCACTCAAGACACCGAAAGACAGGCAGAAAACACCTTACCGGTTTTACTTTGTGCGCATAAAAGTAAAACCAAAAAAGCTTGAAAAACCCTCACCACATTTTCAAGCGACGTTCGGGCACTGAGCAGAAAACATCAGAACCAAGCTAACAAATAAAACACGGCGCGGTATTTTAATTTTAAAAAAGTACGAAAAGGTCAACAAACGAAAAACATTAAACGTGACATATCTCACTATTTAAATAAAATATATTAAAATTCCGAGCAATTATTTTATACCTAAAATTTTATTTTAGCCGCGAAGAGGATCGTGCACATCAAAAATGACACCGCCATCACAAATTCACAAGCCATTTACTATTGACACAACTAAGCGCCAATTGATTCAACCACAATAAATTCACGACCAGAGTCTGGGCATAATTTATAGCGCCAGCGAACATTCCACTGGTGAATACGCATACCGTAATAACGCTGCGGATCATTTTTCTGATAAGCGGGGCGGGGGTTTTGTGCCAGTATTTGCTCTATAAGCGGCTGAAGATTTAGCGCTAGCGCGGCAGGCTGCTGGCAAAAGCTTTGTACAGCAGGCAATAGTTGCACATCCATTTTTTCCGGGGGCGCAGTAGCAAATGCATTCACAGCCTCCGGCAAGCAGTCTGCGTAAGGTACATAAGGCTTAATATCAACAACCGGTGTGCCATTTAAAAAATCATGGCCAGAAATATTTAATACAACGCTAGCACAACCCTTTTTCTCGTTCACAACAACAGAATCCAGCGTCACTACCGATAAGCCTAACGGATTGGGTCGCACAGGAGAGCGGGTAGCAAATACCCCCATACTTTTATTCCCCCCCAAACGCGGCGGCTTAACTTTAGCTTTCCAACCATCGATACGGTTGGCGTGAAATAAAAATTGCACCCAAATATGACTGACACCCTCAAGCCCCTCAATGGTGGCAGGGTCGTTGTAGGGTGGCAGCAATTCAATCGCAGCCTTCGCATGGCTCACCACGCCAGGTTGGCGTGGAATACCAAATTTCTCGGTAAAGCACGAATGAATAATGGCAATTGGCGTTAGCGTTAATTTATCCACGCGAACGCCCACAGCAAAAACAGATAATATTTTTAACGGAACTAAGCATCATTTTTTTGCTGCTGCACTTTCCATAACGCGGAATACAAACCTTGATACGCCAACAATGCACCATGACTGCCCTGCTCCACAACCACGCCATTATCCAGCACCACAATATGGTCTGCATCACGAATAGTCGACAAGCGGTGGGCAATAATTAAAGTGGTTCTATTTTTAGCAACGCGATTAATCGCCTCCATTATGGCACTTTCGCTGTGCGAGTCTAAGGCGCTTGTCGCTTCATCAAAAATCAGTATTTTCGGCTTTTTAAGCAGCACCCTCGCAATGGCAATGCGCTGCTTTTCACCACCAGATACTTTCAAGCCTCGCTCGCCAACTTGGGTATTTATACCGTCGGGTAGCGATGCAATAAACTCCTGTAAATTGGCCAGACTTAAAGCTTCGTCTATTTCAGCCTGGCTAGCCGCTGGATTGCCATAAGCCACGTTATATTGTAACGAGTCATTAAATAGCACTGTATCTTGCGGCACCACGCCAATAGCTTCACGCAAGCTACGCTGAGTAACCTGCCGAACATCCTGCCCATCAATTAAAATACTGCCGCCGGCCGCATCATAAAAACGAAACAGCAATTTAGATAGCGTCGACTTACCAGCTCCGCTACTTCCAACAACCGCCACTTTTTTACCCGCTGGAACTGTGAAGCTTACACCTTTTAAAATAGGCCGCTGCGTGTGATACGAAAAATGCACATTATCAAAACTAACGGCTCCATCTTTTAGCATTAAAGGGGCGGCATTATCAGCATCAACTACAGCAGCCTTTTCACGAAGCAGACCCAGCATTTTTTCGATATTAATTAACGCTTGGCGTATTTCGCGATACACAAAACCTAAAAAATTAAGCGGGATGAATAATTGCACCATAAAAGCGTTTATCATCACAAAATCACCCAAGGTAATTGCACCCGAGGCGACCTCTTTTGCGGCCATATACATAACAAGCGTTACCGACGCCGCAATAATTAGTGCCTGACCGCTATTTAAGAAAGCCAGAGACAGTCGATTTTTTAACCGCGAGCGCTCCCAACTGGCCAGGTGCTGGTCATATTCTTTCGCTTCGGTATTTTCAGCGGTGAAATACTTGACCGTTTCAAAATTGAGCAAGCTGTCCATCGCACGACTATTGGAGCGATTATCCTGCTCATTGGCTTCACGAACAAAGCGCGTTCGCCACTCTGTCACAACAACAGAAAAACCCACGTATAGCGCAATAGCCACCACCACAGCCAAAACATAAGAAAAGCTAAATTGCTGCCACAGCACGCCAGCCACCAGGGCAATTTCAAACAACGTGGGCACAATATTGAAAACCAAGAAACGCAGCAGGAAACTCATGCCGCTGGTACCGCGCTCAATATCGCGCGCCAATGCGCCGGTGCGCCGAGACAAGTGGTAATTCAAATCGAGTTTATGCAGATGCTCAAAAACCTCTAGCGATGCTCGCCGCATCGCACGCTCGGCCACCCGGGCAAAAATAGCATCGCGTAACTCACCCAAAAAAACCGATAAAAAACGTAGGCAGCCATAACCAAGCAACAACCACAAAGGCACTGTTAATAACGCCATCGCTGGCGAAACATCTAAGGCATCCACTACGTGCTTTAATGCCACTGGCACAGCAACATTCACAACCTTTGCGCAAACCAGCAAGGCCAATGCAGCAATAACACGGTACTTATATTCCGCCAAATATGGCAGTACCCGATATACCACCTGCCAATTAGGCTTAACCTCAGGCCCCTCTGGCATCCCAGCTTTCATGTGGCGCATAAATAGAATCAACCTTAATCAATAAAATACAGCAGCATCCTTTAGCACTTAGCAGGACACATTTGAGCTCGACAAGTTTTCATTAAGCCATTAAGGAGCCAGTCGACGAATAACCCAGCCATCATCAGTCGCCTCTTGCGGCTGAGTGTATTCAAAGCGGTCGTGCAAGCGCATTGCGCCACCTTGCCAATATTCATAACGGTAAGGCGTAATACGAAAGCCCCCCCAAAAATCAGGCAGCGGCACTTTACCCTGCAAGAACTTTTCTTTCATGCGCGCAAATTGGGTTTCTAGCATTTGCCTTGAACTAATCGAATGGCTTTGTTCACTCGCCCAAGCGGCCACCTGACTTTCATGTGGTCGCGACATAAAATATGCCAACGATTCAGCCGGTGACACTTTGCTTGCAATACCATTAATTTTCACTTGGCGCTCCATAAAGTGCCAAGGAAAGTGCAAACTCACCTTGGCGTTATGGGCAATATCGGTAGCTTTCCGACTAGCATAATTGGTATAAAAGACAAAGCCCTTTGAATCTGCATGCTTAAGCAGCACAATCCTTTGTGTCGGCTCGCCATCGGCACTAACCGTTGCCAGCGTCATTGCGGTAGGGTCTGGAATCTTCGCCTCTAGCGCCTGCGACATCCAATGTTCAAACTGCGACATGGGGTTTTCGTGTAAATCGTTACGCCGCAAGCCACCTTGTAGGTACTCGCGGCGAATCATATCTAGATCCATAACAATACTTTTTATCTGGAATTACTAAAAATAGGTGTAGCCTAAAGGCTCTGCCAGTACTATTGGTGCTATACCAATGAACATGCCCTACAGCCGCTTATGAATAACCACGCCAAAAACTCGCCGCTTACGGCTAAGAACATTGCAGGCCTTATTCTTGCTGGCGGCAAAAGTACACGCATGGGCGGGCAAAATAAAGCGTTACTAACACTTGAAGGTACAACACTGCTTGATCACTGCTATAGCACTACCGCATACCACCTTCAACCCATACTTATTAGCTGCGGCAACCATCGCTATTCACACTCGAATGCAATACAAATCGCCGACAATGGCGAACAAGGCCCGCTCGCAGGAATTTTAGCGGGGCTGCATTGGCTGCGCGACAATAGCCACTACCAATGGCTACTTTCGAGCCCTTGCGACACCCCTAATTTGCGCCAGCAATGGATCCCGGCAATGATCGAAGGGCTAAATACAGTAAACCAGCAAGCCCCTGTTTACGCACGACACAACCAGCGAGATCACTTCGCGCACGCCCTGTGGCCTGTTTTTGCGATACCAACTATTGAGAGAGCATTCGAGCAGCACCAATACTCTATTCACCGAGTGTTACAAAAGCTTAACGCAACACCGGTAGACTTAAGCAACGCGTGCCCTACAAACAGTTTTTTTAACATTAACAGCTTGGCGGATTTAACTACCGTTCAACAAAATTTGGCTTGCATCACCAGCAAAACGCAACCAAAGTAACAATTGACGCCATCAAAAAGTGCGCAAATGCCCATTCTGACTTCTTGAGAGCTTTCAATCTCGAGCAATGTTGTATATTTGGCATGTTAAATCGCTTTTGGCCAATAGTTGCCTTAAAAGCGTAACAAGCTGGCTGGCAGCACTTGCGCTCAACGCCATAGCACCGTATAAAAGCAATGATAGAGCTGAGAGCCTACAATGATAAGTGCCAAGCTGCTGCCGGCATTTAGGCCTCAAGAGATTAAGCACCATGCCTTTAGGTATTGTCGCTGGAGATTTAACTTGGTCACTTTGGTCAAAACAATAGCATATCTTTCTACCGCACTTGCCTGCGCTACGCTGCCTGCTTTTGCGCTGGCAAATAGTGGCGCCAGCGTAAGCTCTGTAGGCGAGCGCCTTGCTAACGATGCCCGCCACGCCCCCAAAGGCTATTTAAGCATATGCACATACGGCAGCAGTTGCGCAGTAACCAAACCGAGCCTAGTCGCCTTTGGTAGCCATGGCGACTATGCCTATCGCGTTATTAATGGATCGTTTTTATGTAGCGAGCGCACATTCAATCGCGCACCATCATCCCCTAGCGCTGCAAATTGCTCTGTTGCCACTACCAAAGCCTCTGCCCCTGCTGCGCCTAAAACCTTAGCCGCCGACCTTTCTACCGGTGATTACGCCATCATCTCTCGCCACAGTGGTAAGGCTCTAGAATTAGACGCTAAAGGCACGTTTCATCAAACACCCTATACCGGCAAACCTTCACAACACTTTTCCCTAGTGAAGCGTGAAGATGGCTATTTCACCATCGCAAACGCCGCTGGGCAGTCGTTAGAAGTTGAAGATTGGTCCACCAGCGATGGCGCGAAAATAGCTAGCACCCCCCCTTCAGAAAGCTTAAACCAGCAATGGAGCATAGAAGATGCTGATGCTGGCTACTTGTCGATAGCCTCTCGTTTCAGCGGCAAAGCACTCGATTTGTTTGGCATGAATACACACAACAATGCGCAAGTTCGCTTGTGGACTTACTGGGGTGGAAAGAACCAACAATGGCAGCTGATTCGCTTATCTGACGAAGGCACAGCCGAAATCAGCTTTTAGTCGCGCCGCCGCCCCTGCCGCCACCTAAAAATTTAAGCCGCCCTTTTGGCTACCAAATATAGCTCTGTGGTTGGGTAATCACTTTTACGCCAACCCCAGCGCTTAAACAGCCCCCAATCCAAAAGACTCCACCACGGAGTGTCTTTTTCTATTTGCTGCGCATCAACAGTGAACCCCGCTTCGCGAAACAGTGCAATGTATTGATCTGCGGTTTTTTGAGCATGCATCGGATGCCGAAAAAACCAACGCACCGGAAAGGTTCGAATAAAGCTTTCACAGGACTCGCTCACCAAAACAAGCCCGCCCACACACAGCACCCGGCGAAGCTCAGCCAGTAATGCAGCCTGATCACCAACATGATGAACCAGCTGGTGACACAAAATAATATCGAAGCTTTTATCTGCAAACGGTAGGTTTTTAGCATCCGCCCGCCCCACTTCAGCTGGGCATTCAAGCTGCGCTGCGCACCGGGCAGCTGCGGGTAATACTTGCGGGTCAACATCCACAGCAATCAGCTGCTTAGGCTTTAAGTGACGCTCAATAATCGCCAACGACTGGCCAAAACCACACCCCACATCCAACACTCGCGCATTTTGCTTAACATCGTCTCCTGCAAGTTTGCACAAACGCACAATAGCAAGATCCAAAACATACTTAACCCAAACGCCTGTGCGCAAGAACCACTTACCAAACTGGGTTTCATGCACCCACTCTTCCTTTATACTGCTCAACCAAACACCTCACGGCTATTTTTGCTCCCCGCAACCCTCAATGAGATAAGCCTGCTTTATATGGGGCTATTTTATTTAAGGCGAGATCATAGACAACATGCTCATAATTTCAAGCACGGGCTACCGGTTAATTCAAGCAATACCACTTTCTTACTTCCTTTTGCAGCTTAGGTTCGACCGCCCCAGTAACATGTACGACTGGACCCAACCTTACGCTATTGCAAGTACACTGGCATTACTGGTAAGCGCTGCTGTTATGCTGCGCAAGCAAAATTACTCGCCAATCTTTGTCGGTATTAACATCTATTTTGTTTTCGGCTGGGTTGCCTTAGCGGCACATTGGGACAGCATAAACCGGCTTTATGGCACGCTGGAAGGTGCTGGAATGATGCTTTGGATTCTCGCCGTTGTGGCCATTGGCAATGCAATTTGCCCAAGGTGGAGCTTAGGCATAACACAGCAGCAAGCCAAGCTTGCGAAAAGCAAAGAACACTGGAAGCACCACGCATGGCGACTTTTTGGCTTTTACTTATTGTGCGCACTACTAACCTTGGTAATCATTAACAGCACGAAATCCATTATTTTAAGAGAATTCCTGCCATTTATTGTGCTGTTCTTAGGAACGGTTATGATTCAACACATAGCCTTAAACCACTAAACCTTAAAGTACCAAGCAAAGCATTAAACAACCATCAAGAAGATCGCGCTCAATCAACCTAATATTGATACACTATGGTTGCCTTTTGCGTTTTGGCCGCATCACTTTGAATATTCACCAGGCCATTAAAAGCGCGCAGCCGTTTTTTAGAATCGTACAATAAGGTTAGGCGATCGACAAAAAAACGCAGCAGCCTATTGTTGGCTTCCACGCGAATGCAAATACCATCTTGAATTTGAACATTTAAAATATCGCACCCGGCTATATCGACTCGCTTAGCGCGCAAAGGAATGCTGCGCAGATGGGGGATGGACAAAAAATTAAAAACAATTGCGCCATCTGCAATTACATCGTCCCATTTTTGCCGTACAAAAGCGTCGAAGCCAGCATCAACTACCTGATCACTGCCTCTGCTAACATCTGCCACTTCTTTCTCTTCATCGGTATTCGCGCGGTACTTCACCCGCCAATGCGTAAGGTCATCACTCACAGCAACCACTCTTAACTCACCGCTTCGCAAGTCTTCTTGCACAACCATTGGAGATGCTAAACCAAGAGAGTAATCCAGCGTCTTCTGAACAATAAGCTTGTTGCCATCGTGATAATCTACACGCCAGAGGCTTTCATCAAGTTGATAATATCGTTCGCAGTAAAGAAACTCTTGCGTTTTTTCGTCTAAAGCGGCCCCTACAATGCCGGCATTATCATCGCGACACAATGGCTCGGCAATGACCAACATAGGCATCAGTACGCAGCCAACAAAAAGCATCATATTTTTTAGCATTGTGAGCCCTCTGTTTTTTGCACGGGAAGTTGTTTTGCGATGTATGCCAATAACGGCATTACGAAAAACCATAAAGCAGCAATAATAAACAAGCTTTGAAATCCAGCCAGTTCGTGACTAGCGCTTAACTTTGCACCAGCGAAATAACTTGCTGGCGCTAATATCAACCCCAGCACCGCAGGCAAAACAACTTTGCCCTGTAAAAAACTTAAACTGCTATGCAAGGTAATACCAAAGCCGGCCCATATAGCCATCAGCCAAAATGGTGGCACATTATTCAGAACTACCGCGCTCCAGACACCAAGCTGCAGCTTTATCAACTCAACGAAAAAGCCAATAAGTAGGCACAGCGCAACCAATAACAACTCATTCCGCAGGTATACCTGTTGTCCGTAAATACGGAGCAAGCAATAGAAATTCAGAGCCAGCAAAAAAGGCACAACCAGTAACACTAAAGAGTCACCAAACAATATCGCCAAAAACCAAATGGCTTGAAAAATCACAGCATTGACGATCAAAAACCATAAAGGCAATGCAAGCTTGCTCACCACTAAAGCCTTGGCAAGTCGCGACAATCAGGTTTGGCTATCAATATTTGCGCTGTGCTTATCACCCGCTCTCTAAAACCACCTTCGCAATAACTTAAATAGAAATCCCACATGCGAATAAAGACATCATCAAAACCTTGCGATCTAACTTTATCTAAATTTGCATAAAATGCCTGCTTCCACGCCGCTAACGTTTTGGCGTAGTGCAGCGTAATATCGTCCAAGCCTATAATTTGCATGTCGGTATCTTTGCGAAGATGCTGCGCAATCACCTCGTTAGAAGGTAAACACCCCCCTGGGAAAATATAACGTTGGATAAAATCAACATTATCACGCTCTTCGTGGTAGCGCTGATCTGCAATGGTTATGGCCTGAATCAGCATCTTGCCATTTCTTTTTAATAACCGAGAGCACTGACTAAAATATTCGCTGTAATATTGATAACCCACCGCCTCAATCATTTCAATCGACAGCAATTTATCAAACTGCCCTGTAACATCACGGTAATCTTTAAGCTGAACGTCCACTAAGTGCTGCAACCCTTCACGCTCAACCCAAGCTTTCGCGTGCACATACTGCTCCTTAGAAATAGTTACTGTAGTGACTTTGCAGCCCGTTGTTTTTGCTGCATGTATTGCCATTCCACCCCAGCCAGTGCCAATTTCCAGCAAATGGTCGTTAGAGCCTAGACCTAAACGTCGACAGATATGATCCATCTTGTAAACAGAAGCATCATGCAGCGATGATGCCGCATTTGGGTATATCGCAGAGGAGTACAACATTGTAGGGTCGAGAAAGAGCTTAAAAAAGTCATTCCCTAAATCGTAGTGTGCCGAAATGTTTTCTTTTGCTTTATCTTTTGAATTCGCATTTAAACGATGAATAAGATTACCAACCCACTGGAACGCAAAATTCCACTTTGAGTCCATGCCAGAAACGACCTCCATATTCATCACAAAAATACGAATAACTTGTACCAAATCAGGCGACACCCATGCCCCTTGCATATAAGACTCTCCTGAGCCGATGGTGCCATTTAGCATAACTTGACGGTATGCCGATGGGTGATTTACAGAAATATGCGCAATGGTCTCAGCGTCTTTTGCCGACTCACCAAAAACGTAGACCTCACCATTATCTTCAATGGTCAAATGGCCGCGACAAATTCCTTTAAGGGCACCGAGCACAACTTTCTTCGCAAGACCATCTAAAAAATTCACCTTAAGCTCACTACCTGTTTTTTTGTCAACCGCACTAATAGACTTCATTTTCTTCTCCAGCTTATTTTTTAATCGCAGGCTTTAATGTTGGGGTGGCTATAAAAAGGCACTCTTTTGAGCGCAAGCTTTAAGGCCTGCCAATAGATGGCACTAATGACTTTTACGGTCATCAGTGGATAAGCGATCAATAATCGATTTAATTTTTTACCCGATATCTCACTTGCTGTTAACTGAATGGTCGCATCCATAACCCTATCTTGCTCTATGGCAAGTATTTGCTCTTGGTTAGCTGGCAATAGCGGCGCAGCGCTTTGCCAATTTTCTAAATGAATGGATAGATGCTCGGCCGGCACATTACTAAACCAGCGATACTCCATTGCTAATGGGTTAAAAGGCGACACATGGAATTGTTTTTTGAAACTACAACGAAATTTATCACTCGAATCAACATGTAGCACATAGGCATGCCGCTCATTCCAAGGGGTATTAGTCACCTCAGCAACAATGGCCTCTAACCTTTCCCCTGTTACATCAAAACAGTAATACGTTGTTAGCGGGTTTGTGCAATAACCAAAATAGCGTAAATTTGCCAGCACTCTTATCGGGCCCGAAGGCCTGAAACCCAGTTTAGCTTCCACTAAATCTCTGACGCAATTATCAAGTGGGGTAGCGGGATCCCCCATAAAGTCTTTGCGGCTGAACCGCGCCAAGCCCAATTTATTACGGGTCCAAAACCTCGACAAATTCACGACGGCGTCAATCTCAGACAAATCCAAATACATCATAAAAACTTTGTACTTGAACACATGCTGCCTAGGTAGGTAACGTCGATGCCGCACCCACCCCTCGTAAACTCGACTTGCCAGTTGATCATTCACAATGCATCGCCGCCTAAATGCTCAGCAACGCGCAGTGCGCTTTTTACACCATCCTCGTGAAAGCCATTAAACCAATAGGCCCCGCAAAACCATGTTTTATTCACACCATTAATAGAAGGCCAGCACTCTTGCGCATTTATCGCCTCTTGTGTAAAAACTGGGTGGGCATAGCTGAACTCGCCCAGCACCTTAGAGCTATCGATTTTTTCACGAGCATTAAGCGTTACGCAGAACTCTACCGGCGCTTTTATCCCCTGCAGAATATTCATGCTATAAGTCAAGACAGGCGCACTGCTTTTATCGCCACTGAGATTGTAGTTCCAACTACTCCACGCCAATTTACGTTTGGGCAATAAAGCAATATCAGTATGAAGAACCACCGAATTATCACGGTATTTAATATTGCCTAGCACCGATTGTTCTTGCGCAGAGGCATCTCTTAATAACGCCAAAGCTTCATCACTGTGGCAAGCAAATACAACATTATCAAACACTTCCACTTCATCATTAACTAAAATCTCAACGCCGCGCTCAGTTCGGGTGATTTTTTGTATATTCGACGAAAGTCTAATGCGCTCTTCAAAACCGCGAATAAGCGGCTTTATATAGCTTGCCGAGCCGCCTTGAATAACTCGCCAAGTTGGCCGATCATTAACACTTAACAGGCCATGGTTATGGCAAAAACGGACAAAAAATAACAAAGGGAAATCTAGCATATCGCCAAGCGAAGAAGACCAGATGGCGGCTCCCATAGGCAACAAGTAAAAGTCTCGAAAAGCCTCACTGTAATTACCAGCCTTCAAGTACTGCCCAAGGGTATCCTCTGCAGAAAGAGCACCGGCTTTATAGTCGGCCACTGCAGACTTATTAAAACGCAGAATATCCCTAATCATCTGCCAATGTTTAAAGCTGACAAGGTTTGAACGCTGGCAAAAAAGCGTATTAAGGTTTTCGCCCGCATATTCATAATCTGATTCGCGATGGCTAACACTAAACCCCATGTTGGTTGCTTGTGTTTTTACTTCTAGGCGCTCTAACAACTTAATAAAATTGGGATAGGTCCAATCGTTATAAACAATAAAACCCGTATCGACAGCATAATCAACACCGTCATAATTAACCGTTTTAGTCGCTGTATGGCCACCCAACCGGTTATTTTTCTCAAAAACAGTAATGTCATGATGCTGATAAAGTAAATGTGCAGCCGTCAGACCAGACACACCCGAACCAATAATTGCTACTTTCATTATTATCCTTATTACACAGACTTAGTGTTCGTTTTCATACGTGTTAAATGTGGCCCTACAAAACGCACCCACAGGCCATCAAAAAGCCCTAAAAACCTTAACGGCCAACTTAAACGGCGGGGGAAATCAATAATCGCCTTTCGTTTGCGCACCCCATCAATAATGCGCTTTGCCGCCGCATCTGGGGTTAATAAAAATGGCATAGAAAAATCATTATTCGACGTTAGCGCTGTCGCGACAAAACCAGGCCTAACTAACGAGACGTCTAAGCGCTGATGGCTTAAATCGATACGCGCCACTTTTACAAAATACTCCAAAGCAGCCTTTGCCGCGCCATAGGCTTGCGCGCGGGGAAAAGGCAATACGCTAGACAAACTACCTACCGCCACAAATTGCGGCGCAGTTTTGCTTTTATCTAACAAGGGCTTTGCTAGCTCTAGTGTGCGAATGACACCTAAAAAGTTAGTTTCAAATACGCGTTCATAAAGCTTGCTATCGAAATCTAAATCATCGACATATTCACAAACACCCGCACACGCAATCACACAATCTAGATAATCTGTAATATTGGCCAGCTGGCTAGCCACTGATGTCATTGAATCCGCACAACTGACATCAAAAACCAAAGGCTTAACCTTGCCGCCAAACTGTGTGGCTAACTTGCACAGCGCATCCTTGTTGCGACCACTCACAATCACGAAATTGCCTGCCGCCACTAGCTGGCCAACAAGCGCTTTTCCTATACCCGAAGAAGCGCCCGTTACCCATACGCAAGCACCTTGCAGCGACTTTTGTACATGCCCAGCCATCAGTTTGGCTCACTTAAAATTGTTGCTGTGTTATTAGGTGAAGGCGCTATGGCTTCACAACCGGCCAGCCGCGCCTTCACTTTTTTAACAGCCCACCCCAAGACAGGAATGTGCTGATACACCATTTGCCCAAGGTCATAAAAGTCTTCTTGATAGGTAATGCGGTTGCTAAAGCGGATCATGCTGCCACCGACCAATATTAAAGGCTTACCAGAAGATAACGACGGGTGGTTGTATGTCATCTGCCATCTAAAAAAAGCCGAGGCTTGTGCCTCTGCGTCCTCGAGTACAAGCTCTTTATTGGCTGCTATAACATCAGTAATCGCGAAATGGCTTGTGCCCTCGCCGCCACAAAGGTGATGAAAATACTGTTTCAAGGGCTCCAAGCCATTAACCTTGTGCACAGGGTCAACAAAAGTTACCGATTCCACGTAAAGATGGCCCAAGTTAGCGATACTATCGACAGAGAACGCCTGATAAAAACTCACAAAGTCATCTGTTAGGGACTGCTTCATCTACCACCTCTTCCAGCATTTACAATTCAACTACAGACCAATACGTAACAACTAATATAGTGGATGAATCACGCAATAACGGCACGGCCAGCGTATAAGCAACTTACAACCGCAAACGCAAACCCACTCATCCAAATAGATTTAGTGTACGTATAGGGTTACAACTAACATATTTTTAGAAATTGCAGTATTTATAGCTGGCAGTTATTCACTAACACCTTTAGCGCAGGACATCACATGTCGATATCGACAACACACCAAATAGGCGAAAAACGCACTGATGCTTGGAGTGATTTGCTAGGTCGCGTAGGAAAGCAACAAGACCAACAAGCCTTCAAAGCACTGTTCGATCACTTTGCCCCCTTGATTAAAGGCTTTTGTTTGAACAATACAAATCAAGGTTTTGGCAGCGACTGTGCAGAAGAAATCGTACAAGAAGTGATGCTAAAAGTTTGGCAAAAAGCGCCTAGCTACGATCCAAGCAAAGCAGCGGCTTCAACGTGGATATATACGGTGATGCGCAATGCACGAATAGATTTAATCCGGCGAAACAAGCGCCACCAAACAGATTCAGATCCCGTTGATGTCGACGACCTGTGGGATGACGATAGCGAAACTGGCCCTGTGATTCAGTTTCAGAAATTGCGTGACCAAGAAGTAATCAAGGAATCTTTTACCGTTTTACCGAGCGAGCAAAGACAAGCCCTGACAGAAGTTTATATGAAAGGAAAATCCCACAGTGAGGTGGCCATTGAAACCGGCTTACCGCTAGGCACTGTAAAGTCGAGAGTACGCATGGGCCTACAAAAAATTGAAGCTTATTTGGGCGCTAAAGCAGCGAGGACACAATCATGATTAACCACCACCCAGACGCCAACATGCTTGTTGAATATGCCAGCGGGAGCCTGCCTTGGGCTTTGAGTATTAGCGTATCGGCTCACATGCAACTGTGCTCACAATGCCGCGCCAAACACCAACAACTAAGCATGCTTGGCGGCGCATGCTTAGACGATGCACCCAGCGAAAACGTAGAAGAAGACTCGTTTGCCCGCTTAATGGGACGCATTGAGTCAAGCAAAAACACCGCCCAAAAAAGCGCTGTAAAAGTACCGCAATCAAAAGACTTACAAACCAAGCAGTTACCAAAGGTTGTTCAAAAGCTACTGCCCGATAACTTGCAATGGCGAAGGGTTTCTAGTGCGCTCAAAATGGCTCGTTTAACCACAGGCCAAGAGCAATACGAGGTGGCATTTCACAAAATCAGTAAAGGCGGCAAAGTGGTAGAACACGACCACAAAGGTCTAGAAGTTACCCTTGTATTGGAAGGGAGCTTTTCCGATGATGGCGGGGTTTATCAGCGCGGTGATTTTATCGTTCGCGAACCCGGTCAAACCCACCGCCCAACAGCCACACTGGACCAAGATTGTTTATGTCTGTCTGTATGCGAAGCGCCCGTTGCAGTAACGGGCTGGCTAGGCAAAGTGATTAACCCTTTCTTGTCTATCCGCCCCGCGTAAGTTTTCAAACACGCACAAAAAAGCCCTGCTAGTTTGCTAGCAGGGCTTTTTTTATAAACAATATTATTTGCGGGAAATAATTTCTTCGTAACCACCTTCATTAATTACATTGGCGTAGCCCATTGCCTTCAAGACATCTTTAGCCACTTCAGAGCGACGGCCAGAACGGCAATACACTCGAATATCGGCATTTTTATCTTCAGTTATAGAGGCAATATGGTCTGCAATAACCTCGTAAGGAATTAACGCAGAGCCTTCGATATGGCCGCTATTAAATTCTTCTTGAGTCCGCACATCAATCCAGTAAGTCATAGGTTCTCCTGCAAAAGCTTTAATTGAAAAAATTGAAAAGAGGCTTGCGAACAAGGCAGCCACAAAAATAGCGCGCCGAACCACCCCACGAGTGTGCGACACTTGTTTTCGGTCAGTCATGCTGTACCTCCATAGATAAACAAAGTCTTATTAAACAACGCGCCGCCGAACAATGCCAGCGCACCGGATTTTTTAAGCTTGCCGTCAGTATTCAAGCCGGCAAGACGATGCTTTTTGGCCTGTATTAGGAAACGGCACAGTACCATGCGACGCATCCGCTTTGGCGATCCAATTTTCAATAAAGGCCTTGGGCGAAGCCCAATATTCAGGCAGCCAAGCGCTCGAGCAAGTATCCTCAGCCAGCACACCATGGCCATGGGCAACAGCACTCACAACCATGTGTGTAGATAAAGACTCAAGCAACTGCTTAACATCCTTCAGGCTTACCACCGGATCAAGCTCCCCCGTTAAAACTAAGGCTGGCACAGTACGAGGAGCCTGCAAAGACGATGGCGCTTGGCTGGCCACAAGCCCATTTAGTTGCGCACAGATCAGTAGCGACATATCAGGTGCAAAAAAGCGCGCCCACACCCCAAGCTTAGCTACACCTTGTTGATATTCGCGCTCTGAAAGCACTTGGTTATCGTTACACTCTGCTGCCCAATATAACCACGTATTCGCCGCCGAAGAATAGCTCTGGCTTAGCAAAGGCCCAGCCATAAGCTGTAAATGCGCCCAATCCCCCTTAACGACCTGCTTTAATAATGGTACCAACTGCGTGTATCGCGCTTCGGCAAACGCTTCTTGGCTTAAGCTTTGCGGATAATAAAATGTACTGAACAACAGGTGCGCAAATAGGTTGGCATCTACTTTGGCTTGATGGTGGTAACCTTCGAGGCGAAATTTCACAGTAGCGCTTTTGGTCTCCAAGGCAGCAATGGCTTGCCAAAAGAGCGGCTCCACCGACTCTCCTTGATGACAACTTTGCCGCGCCTGACACCAGGCCAATATACGCTGAAAACCTGCCACCCAACGCAGGCTATGCGCCAAGCGACTATTCACCGCCCAGCTATAGGGCGAATCCAGCAATAAGCTTTGCGCTCGTGCTGGCTCAAGCGCCACAACAGCTTGTGCAACACGGCTACCGTAGGATGTCGCCATCATGTGCCAATGCTCATGCCCCAACTGCAACAACAAAGCGACAATATCCTGAGCACTTCGCTGCGCATTAAATTGCTCAAAGCCCGTATTGCCTAGCTGTGTACGCCACTGCTTTAAGCACGCCTTGACCTTTGATAGCTCATCACCTTGCGCATGCTCGGCATAGCGCAATTGATTCAACGCCCACAAGCGGTAGCCTTCACATTGAAAATAACCCCAAGCCCCTTCATTGCCACGGCTATCCCACAAAATTAATGGCCTTTTAATACCGGCATCTAGCATCCAATAGCGCCAATGGTCTAGCTTAGCGGCCAACGTATTACCGCCCTCACCTGGGCCGCCACTAAAGTAAACAACAGGCGATAAGCTCATTGTTTTAGCGCCGTGTGCTTTAACCTTTTGTGGTTGCGGCGTTAATACAGCAAAGGGAATATAAACCGCAGGCTGTTCGGCATCAGGGTAATAGCGGCCACAATAGCCTTGAACAAAAGCATGATCTTGCCCTGGGCAAGGTTGCGTGCGCAAAGGATCTGGCACGAAAGTCACCGAGGGCTCAGGGCTACACCCCATGCAACACAAAATGCCCCCTAAACAAGCTAGCCAAAAAAGTCTCACTGCGGCTGCACGCCAGCAGTTACATCGAACGATTTAGGCCAAGCTAAATTCCAAGGGTTTTGGTTTGGCTCTATGCGTTTATTCGTTATTAAATCCTCGAAATACTCACCGGTATTTGGCCATGCATGAATATCGTAACGCTCGCCAGCATAGTTAAAACGCAAACCCCAGGCATGTAAGTACAAACGCTTAGCTTGCGAACCGCCGTAGCGGGTATCCCCCATAATCGAAGCCCCCAACGCCTTTAAAGCCACCCGCAACTGATGGGTTTTGCCCGTTTTAGGCCGCAACCACCACAACCGAGGCTGGCCCGCCTCGCCAAAGCTCATGCCGTAAGTCACGGCTGGGTTTAGCATGCTTCTTAATAGTTTGTAACTACCGCCGCGCGCTTTAGCCATATCCCCTTTCACCCAACCCTGCTTCTTTTTAGCGGGGCCATCGCTTAAAGCCAGATACATTTTTTGCACTTGCCCTTCAGCAAACATCTGGCAAAAAGCCTTATTCGCCGCCGTAGTCTTGGCCAGAATCACTAAGCCTGAAGTCCCAAGGTCTAAACGGTGTACGGGATGAATGTCGTTATTATTAAAATGTCGCCTTACTGCCTCCAGCAATGTGGCGCCTTCGTGGGCATGAACGGCCATACCTGCCGGCTTATGTACCACAACAAAGTCGGCGTGATCTAATACAATGTCGATCATTCGGGTGCGCCTGCCAATTTAGCCGAACCTTCACGCACACAGGCATACCATGCCGGAGGGTTTTCTATTTCACCATCTTCGCGCAGCGGCGGGTAAGCCAGATTTCGCTCATCACAAAACGCGGTGACCTGCGGATGTGCCCATTGAAAAAACAACCGGTCATAGTCCGATTGAGGCAGGCGAACGCGATCATAAAAACCCGCTTTACGACGCTGATACTGCGCCTCATTAAGAATAACTGCCGCCGCTACCGACACATTGAGTGATTCGACCATTCCCACCATAGGAATCGTTACGCATTGGTCTGTTAGGCTGCGTGCGGTATCGCTAATTCCTGTTTTTTCATTGCCCATCACAAGCGCCGTTGGTTTGGTGTAATCCACATCGCGGTAATCGCAAGCTGACTCATCCAGCGCGGTACTAATCACCTGAAAACCTTGCTGCTTTAATGCGCTCAATGGGGCCAATAAGTTCTCACAGTGTTCAACATCAACCCATTTATTGGCCCCCAAAGCTGTACCCCGATAAGGGTTATACCCTTTAGAGGGCACAACAGCATACATTTTAGCCACGCCAACAGCGTCGCAAGTACGTACCATGGCCGCCATATTGCGTCCTTTATGTACCTCGTCTGCCACCAAGGTTAAATCTGGCTGCCGCGCAGCCAGCACAGCACTAATTTTCGCATGACGTTCTGGCGTCATAAGTCCCCCTGTATTGCAAGCAATATTGATGTTTTACACACCAAAGCCCGCCATGTTGAAGCAAGCGCCAATCCTGCGCTAGAAAGTTACCCACAAAATCTGTTGATAACTGTGTGTAAAGTCATCGGCCATACTCTCAAGACTTCCATTTAGAAGGGCTTGCGCCGAACTGGTTATTTTTTAACCAGCCAGCTTGACCGCTTGCTGCATTCTACGGAAAACTCCCACTGGCGGCGAATGTCAATATTCTTTGATGCCTATTTGCTGGAATCTTAGCGCCTAATAATGCACATTCTCATAACACAAAAGCGTTTCTCTGTTTCACCAAAATGGGTTAGTCTATGAACTCATTCGTTATTGAGAAACCTCCCCATTGTCCAGTGATCAACCCTCCTCACCGTCCGAGCCTAGCTCAAATGAATCACCAACCCTTTCTACTGAAGTTAACTTTGAACCAGCTGACTCACGACGCTTAGCCAGTTTAAGTGGCAACTTAGATGGCAACCTAAAACAAATAGAAAGCCGGCTTGATGTTCAAATTCACAACCGCGGTGGAGCGTTTGTTATTCACGGCACCCAAGAGCGCATCGATATTGCCAAATTGGTTCTTGAAGACATTTACGCACTGACAGAATCTGATGGCGATGTCAGCGCAGAAGAAGTCCACCTTGCACTGCAAGAAGCCGGCGCTGATGCCTTTGTCGCCATAGGCAGCACCAAGCAACCTTACGAAGCGCCTGTAATTCGCACCAAAAAATGCTCTATAAAGCCACGCGGCCTGAACCAGCAAGGCTATGTCACGGCCGTTAGGCGCAACGACATTAACTTTGGTATCGGCCCTGCCGGCACAGGTAAAACCTACCTTGCTGTAGCATGTGCCGTTGAAGCCTTACTACGCGATGAATGCGAGCGCATTTTGCTGGTTAGGCCCGCCGTTGAAGCCGGCGAAAAGCTGGGCTTTTTACCTGGCGACCTCAGCCAAAAAGTGGACCCTTACCTGCGCCCACTCTACGACGCACTTTATGAAATGCTCGGCTTTGAAACCGTTGGCAAGCTTATTGAAAAGCAAGTCATCGAAATTGCACCGTTGGCCTACATGCGTGGCCGCACGCTAAATAACTCTTTTGTGATTCTTGATGAAAGCCAAAATACCACTCGCGAGCAAATGAAAATGTTTTTAACGCGTATTGGTTTTGGCTCCACGGCGGTCATTACCGGCGACCCAAGCCAAATCGATTTGCCGCGCGGCAGCGCATCGGGCTTACAGCACGCCGTCAGCGTTTTAAAAGGTGTAGAGGGCATTAGCTTTACCTTATTCACAGCCAAAGATGTTGTTCGCCACCCATTGGTGCAGCGCATTGTTGAGGCTTATGAAGCCAGCGAAGCAGAACGGCACGCCATTGAAAAACGCCGCCGTGAGCAAGATGAAAAACTGCGCGCGCAAGCTATGGTTAACGCCGGCATCTCTACCGACGAGCCATCTGATGACAACTGAAACTAGCCCTTCAACTGGGCCCTATGTCGACGTGCAAGTTGCCTGTACAAACCACGGACTACCCAGCGAGCAACAAATTACCGCATGGGTAGCCGCGGCTTTAACAGAAGGTAAACAAAACAGCGAATTGAGTGTGCGCATCGTGACAACCGACGAAAGCCAGACACTTAACGCGCAATACCGCAGCAAAGACAAACCCACTAATGTGTTGTCTTTCCCTAGCGACCTGCCCGATTACATTGACGAGCCGTTATTGGGCGACTTGGTCATCTGCGCCGACATCGTGCAGCAAGAGGCCGAAGCCCAAAATAAAGCCTGTGAAGCCCACTGGGCGCACATGCTGATCCACGGCACCTTGCATTTACAAGGGTATGACCATATAGAGGACGACGAAGCGGAAGAAATGGAAGCACTGGAAACGCACATTTTAGCCGGCTTGGGGTATCCTAACCCCTACGAGAATGCTGGGGCTTAAGTTTTAGCCCCCCATTACACTGTCAATTTGACTCAATGTTTGCAAATTAAGAAATCACATCATGTCTGAAGAACCGCCGAGTAGCCAACCTGCGATCAAAGAACGTACACAAGAACGATCTTGGATCGACAAGTTGATACATAGCTTCTCCAACAACGAGCCACAGTCTCGTGAAGAACTGCTCACCATTATCAAAGACGCCGCCAGCAATAAATTGTTGGACGATGAGGCGCTTGAGATTATTGAAGGGGCACTGAGCGTTAGCAACTTGCAAGTGCGGGAAATAATGATCCCGCGCTCGCAAATGGTCGTTATAAAACACGACGAAACACCCGAAGAGTTCTTACCTAAAATTATTGAGTCCTGCCACTCTCGCTTCCCCGTGATTGGAGAAAGCATCGATGATATTCGCGGCATTCTGCTCGCCAAAGACTTGCTTTCACTGCTGTTAAATCGCGACCAGCCCTTTGCACTTGAAGATATGCTCAGGCCGGCCAATATCATCCCTGAAAGCAAGCGCCTTAATGTATTGCTCAAAGAGTTTCGAGAAAAGCGCTATCACATGGCCATCATTATTGATGAATATGGTGGTATCTCAGGGCTGGTAACGATCGAAGATATTCTCGAAGAAATTGTCGGCGAAATCGAAGACGAAACTGACGATGACGATGACGACTTTATTCGACGAGTGTCTGATGAAGACTATATCGTCAAAGCCTTAACCCCAATCGATGACTTTAATGACCACTTTGATTGCGACTTTGATGATGCCGATTTCGACACCATCGGCGGCATTGTGACGCAAGCGTTTGGCCATATGCCTGCGCGCAATGAAGTTGTCGAGCTTAAAGGCTTTCGCTTTCGCATTCTGTACGCCGATAACCGCCAAATTCACTTAATTCGCCTGACCAGACTCTAAAAAGCGCTTATTTATGGATTTGCTCTTCGCGCGATGGAGGCCTTGGATATGCCTAATCGCCGCCACCTTAGGCGGCGCATTAGTGCCCTTATCTATGGCGCCTTACAGCCTTTGGCCGGCCGGTATAATCGGCTTATTTTTTATCGCCATCGCTTTGCGCAACAGCACACCAAAGCGCGCACTTTTCTTAGCATTTGCTGCGGGCCTGGCGCTTTTTGGTGTTGGAGTATCCTGGGTTCACGTGGCTATTGCGCAATTCGGCAATAGCTCGCAATCCATTGCACTCACCTTAACAGCATTATTCATAACCGGTTTGGCAGCCGTTTTCGCAGCGCCGTTTTACCTTTATGGCCGCTATTTAAGCCGAAGCTTATTTGGCCAAACTCTTGGCTTTGCCGCCTTATGGGTCGCTGGTGAATGGCTGCGCAGTTGGTTATTCACGGGGTTCCCGTGGCTTTATGTCGGCTATGGCCAAATCAATACACCGCTAAGCAATTTCGCCCCAATATTCGGCATATTTGGCGTATCGCTAGCCACCTGCCTAATAGCCGCTAGCATTTTATGGTTGCGCGAGCACTACCGCACGCACACAAGCCATGGCGCTCCCGCGCTAGCACTCGGCGGCATTATCTTGCTATATGGCGCGGGCCTAGCATTGGCCCAAGTTTCATGGACACAAGCCAAACCACACAAAATTAGCATTGGTTTGATGCAACCCAACATCCCACAAGAACATAAATGGGAACCCAGCTATTACAGCCAAACGCTCGATACCTTTAGTGAACTCAGCGAGCCATTGTGGGAACTAGACTGGGTTATCTGGCCTGAAGCGGCTATCCCATACCCTTACCATCAAGCCGCCCCCCTGCTCGATCAAATCGATCAATACAGTAAAACGCTAGGTACCGTATTTATTACGGGCATCATTTATGACGACTACGAGGCCTACAAATACTACAACGCCATTATTGCCCGCGGCGCAGGTAGTGGTGAGTATTTCAAACAACGGTTAGTCCCCTTTGGCGAATATGTACCTTTTGAAGAGCAACTCAGGGGCATTATTGCGTTTTTTAACCTCCCTACTTCGATTATTCATATTGGCCCTTTCAATAAAGCCGGCTTGAATGCCAATGGTGTACTTATAGCTGCAGCAATATGTTACGAAATTGTTTACCCCGACTTAATTGCCGAAATCTCTCGCGATAAGGATGTCATCCTTACTATTAGTAACGACGCATGGTTTGGCTATTCCAACGGCCCTTTACAGCACTTTGAAATGGCCCGTATGCGCGCGATTGAAACCGGACGCTATGTTATTCGGGCAACCAATAATGGGGTAAGCGGCTTTATTTCACCCAAAGGCGATGTCATCAAGCACGGTGGGCGATTTACCCGCGAGGCCATTGTCGGCGAAGTGCAACGCATGAAAGGCACCACCCCATTTATGGTTTGGCAATCATGGCCAATGGCTCTTACCTGCTTTTTTATTATTTTTTGTTGCGTTGTTCACCAACGATATAACAAGTTCGATGAATAAATTAACCAATTATCGGATAAATGGTGGCCCAATAGCGCTCCGCTAGCGTAGTCATAAGCCTTGGCTATACTCCTTAAAGGGATTTTCTTGGAGTCTATGCGTGAAGATATTTAGCGGCATCTCGGTTAGGTGGAAGATTTATTTTATTGCCATTGTCAGCATTATTGGCTTTGGTGGTTACTTGGCATTTAATGTTTGGATCAATACTCAAAACACCGCTTTACTGACCAGCGTTAGGGATACCTACTTCCCTATTCTAGAAAAATCCACCTCTAACGGGGTTCGCTTAGAGCGAATGTCCGAGCTATTTAATACCGCTGTGCTCACCGGCGAGCTGGAGTATTTAAAATCAGCCGAAGCCACAGCCGACACCATGCGCGAAGACTTCGAAACAATACTGGCATTAGAGCCCACCAAGAAAAAAAGCATCACCGACATCCAAGAAAATTTCGAAAACTACTTTAATGCAGCAAAAGCAATTGCCGAAGAAATGGCAACGGGCGAAGCCGACTTTAGCACCATCGGGGCCCGTGTTAAAAACAAAGAAGCCTACCTAGAGTTGCTAGTAACCCAGCTAGAAACTTTTCGAGCATACTCTCACAGCAACTTTTCGGGCAACATTGATAATGCCAACCACAACTCAGAGCTGATGCTCACCTCGGGCTTTGTCATTTGGGTATCCAGTATCTTGGTGCTTACACTTACGGTTTACACTATCGCACGTCTCATTCTAGGCAGTATTGTCAGCGTTTCTAAATCGTTACACCACATTGCCCAAAGTGGCGATATTGCACAAAACATCCCAGTCACCTCACGCGATGAAATTGGCAGGCTTACCCAAAGCTTTAACGAGTTAATGGATAAATTGCGCGAGCGCACCAACGATTTAATGAGCATGATGCACAACATGCACCAAGGCTTATTTACCATTACCGAACACGAAACCATTCACAAAGAATACTCCAGTTATATCGAACAAATATTCTCCACTACCGAAGTCGCGGATCAGCCCTACAGCACACTGCTGTTTAGCAAAGCCAATATTGGTAGTGATCAAATGGATCAAATAAAAACAGCCGTATCTAGCTTGCTAGGCGCCGACGAGATGATGTTTGCATTCAATCAGCACTTACTGATCAATGAGTATGTTATTAAAAAAGAGGATGCACCTGCACAAATTATTGAACTCGATTGGGATCCAATTATTACCGACGGCTATATCAGTAAAATTATGGTTACCGTACGCGATGTTACTGAACTAAGAGCCATGCAGGCCGAAGCCGAAGAGCAGAAAAAAGAGCTGGAAATTGTCGGCCAAATAATCCGCCTTGTACCGGCGAAATTTACGGGTTTTATCAGTAACGCCCGATCCCTACTCGACAAAAACAAAAGCATTATTGCTGCCACCAACGAAAAAAATGCCGGCGTTATTGCCAACTTATTTGTCAACATGCATACAATCAAAGGCAATGCCCGAACCTACCAATTTAGCGCTATTACCGATGTCGTACACGAGGCCGAAACCACATACGATCAATTGCGAAAAGACCCCGCTCAAGCATGGGACCCAAAACGTCTATTAGAAGAGCTAGAAACCGTACGTCAAGCTATCGAGCTTTATGATCGCGTGCGCAGCGAAAAACTAGCCGCCAGTAATGCCAATGAAATACCCGAAGACAGCGTAATACTTAGCCAACAAGATTACCAAACACTACTCAAGCAATCCGGCAACAATGATGTGTCTGCCGTCACCCGACTACTGCGACGGCTAGATACCCTAACCCTGCAAGAAGCACTCGGAGATTTACTAGGTTCTTTGCCTTCGGTGGCTGCACAACTAGACAAACCCGCCCCCAAACTTGACTTGCAATTGCGCGGCCTGTTGCTACATAAAGGCTACAACGAATTAATAAATAATGTGTTTACCCACCTGCTGCGCAATGCCATAGATCACGGCATAGAATCGGCCGAAGAACGCCTCGCGCAACAAAAACCAGCTGCCGGCACTATTCATTTGCACGCAGATGTACAAGCACACAGCAATACATTATTACTATGGGATGATGGCCGAGGCCTTAATTTAAAACGACTAAAAGAGAAAGCCATCAAGGCTGGGCACCTAAACCCAGACGCTATCAGATCTGCCTCCTCAATTGCCGATTGTTTATTTATGTCTGGCGTATCAACTGCCGAGCAGGTCACTGCGATATCTGGTCGCGGAGTGGGCATGGACGCGGTAAAAACGTACCTGCAAAACGCAGGCTGTGATATCGAAATCATACTTGACGAAAGCGCACTATCAACCGACGACTTTGCCGCATTTAAATTAAAAGTTACCCTTGCCAACCAACTGTGTGAAATAGATGCTGATAAGGTCGCATAAAGCAATGACGACTCAAAACAATGACAACAATGATTAAGCATGCACGCTAGGTTAACGTACTCAGAAAGACATACAGACTAGCCTTATCAGCGCTTACCTTATCAGCACTTATAAGCGGCGCCCAATGGCTCGCATTTATGAGAAACACAAACCCAAGTCAGCATTACTTTTGTTAATCACTGCGATCAAAAAGCCCGAATGACACCAAGCAATTAACTACAACCTATTGATTGCCGCGTGCATTCTCTTTTTGTAGCACTAATTTTGTACTACTAAAAGCGCAAATTCAGCTCCCACCTTGCTTTATTAACCCGCTACAACACAACAACAGGTGCCGTCAATTCTACTATCAGACATAGACTTTACGCGTATTACCTCAGTACAATGGCACACTATTTTCATTTCCAAGCGCATAACGAGATATGACGAACTCAAATATTGATGACCTTAACTTGGTTTCTCAGGAGATATTAATATCGCCTGATGAACTAAAAGCAGAACTTCCCCTATCAGAAAGCGCAGAAAGCGTTGTCACCAAGGGGCGCGCTACTGTACGCAATATCCTTGACCGCCAAGATAATCGCCTCATGGTCGTTGTTGGCCCCTGCTCTATTCACGACACTAAAGCGGCCATGGATTATGCACACCGCCTAAAAGTCTTAGCCGATAAGGTTTCTGATACGCTTTTCATCATTATGCGCGTGTATTTCGAAAAGCCTCGCACTACAACCGGCTGGAAAGGTCTTATCAACGACCCATACATCAACGATTCATTCAAAATCGAGGAAGGTCTTCATGTCGGCCGTAAACTACTCCTCGATATTGCCGAGCTAGGCCTGCCTACCGCGACTGAAGCCCTAGACCCGATATCCCCCCAATACCTTCAAGATTTAATTTCTTGGTCTGCTATTGGTGCTCGAACGACCGAGTCGCAAACTCACCGTGAAATGGCAAGCGGGCTATCTTCACCGGTTGGCTTCAAAAACGGTACCGATGGCGGCCTGACGGTGGCCATCAATGCGCTTCAGTCTGTTAGCAGCCCCCATAGGTTTTTGGGCATTAATGGCAACGGCCAAGTCTCTATCATTCACACTCGCGGCAACCCTTACGGGCATGTTGTACTTCGCGGCGGCAATGGCAAACCCAACTACGACTCAGTGAGTGTTGCTTTGTGCGAAAAAGCACTGGCAGAAGCGAAAGTACCCACCAACATTATGGTGGACTGCAGCCACGCGAATTCAAATAAGAATCACGAGCTGCAAACTCTCGTTATGGAAAATGTGACCCATCAGATACTCGAAGGAAACACGTCGATCATGGGCATTATGGTTGAAAGCCACATTAACGCTGGCAACCAGAAAATCCCAGCTAATTTAGAAGAGCTAGAGTACGGCGTATCCATTACTGATGCCTGTATCGACTGGGAAACCACTGAAGATGTGCTTTTGTCCATGCACAATCAACTCAAAGACGCGCTCGCTAAGCGCGGCTAACCCCCTAGTGCATTCCTACAAGGCGGCCACACGGCCGCCTTTTTTATAAGCGTAAGTTGTTCGCTTATACCCTCTCGAGTAAACACCTGAGTCTCTTATCTCTTTTAACAATAAACAGCTCGCCCACTATTACCACTTATCGCTTGCTGCTATCGCGCATCACACCAACAGTTTAAAAAACGCTATTTTTGCGTACTCTTTCTCACAAGGGCTTATAAAGTCACCTAGATCAAATTTTGTAGGGGTGTACACTTAAGTTGTCGTCTTAAGATATTAAAAAATAACAAAGCGGACGACGGCGATACGCCATCACAATAACAAAGAGGTTCATGCAATGACGTCACATCACTCCACAGATACTTCTGCATACTCTCACTCATCCAGCGCACACTCCTCTGCGGGCCACTCTCATCAAGCCATGGCCGAACTCCATGATGAGCTAAAAAACCCCCTCAGCTTTTGGCAGGAGATACGCATAACGCCAATGTCTGGCACCGATTATGTTTTTATCCCCAACTTCGTTTACCAAGCATTTGGCGGCAACTACACCATCGCGCGCTTTGTAACAGAGCTTAGCGGCGCCTTTGATATTGAACCTAGCCGGCTACAACTGATTTGCCGCAGCGACAAACCCAACGAAGACTGGCAATACGGAAAGACTATTGTTGAATGGAGCGCCGGCGGCATTAGCCATAGCCACCTAGAAAGCATTCCCCAAAATTCGAAATACCATGAATTCATCGAGTCTATGTTCCAGTACAGTTCCGCGCTTGTAACACAGCTTGAACACTAAATAAGCGTTAGATAAATAGACTAGGGTTCGGCTTTTTGCCGGGCCAGTTCCAACTGTTCGCACATCATGGCAGCTCCATCTAAAATCCGGCGAGTATGGCGCTGGATAATATCCGGCGGTATAAAAAATAAATTGCCACTTTTGACCGCAGACAAACTAGGCCATGCGCTCCAGTTGTCTAGCCAGTCGGGCCTAGCCTCCCCCATCCCGCTAGCAATAATTACATCAGGGTCCCGAGATAAAACAGCCTCTAAGCTGATTTTGGGCGCTAGGGTAACCGCATCTCCAAACGCGTTATTCCCGCCGCACAAGCGAATAACATCGCTAATAATGTGCTCATCGTTTAATGTCTGTAGCGGCTCGTACCACACTTGGTACAACACGCTTACAGCTTTGCGCTGTGAGTATTGTTTGCGCAGCTGCTGCAACGCAACCTCGTGAGCGATAGCCGCTTTTTCCGCGACCCCAGAGCTACCCAATAAAACGCCAAAATCACGAATAGAGCGCGCCACATCCTCTAGGTTTTTGGGGTCGCTAACATAAACAGGCAAACCAAGAGATTCCAACTTACTCAGTATTTTTGCTGCTCCTGCCGACTCCCACACGACGACTAAATCAGGGTTAACCGCCGCTATTGCCTCTAAACTAGCAGAGCTTATTCTGCCAACATTTTTAATGTCTTTTGCGGCCGCAGGAAAATCACAATAATCCACCACCCCCACCAAAGCTTCACCGCCGCCAGCGGAAAAAATATTTTCCACAATATGTGGCGCCAAAGCCACAACACGCTGCGCTGGCGCAGCCAAACGAACCTCTCGGCCACGATAATCGTTAACGGACACCCCGCCGCTCACACCACTAAAGGCTTGCACCGGAAGTTTTTCATCGGCCATAGAGTCGCCAACAAACAGTGCACACAGTACAAAAAACACGCGCACCATTGTTCGCAGCCGCGTTATTTTTGGTATCGCCAACAACATTACAAAACACCTTTTTTTAAGTTCAATACACAACCGGCGACAACCAAATCCACCTGATCACACAGTTTTGCCAAGGCCTGATTTAACCAGCCTGCCTCATCCGCAAATTGCCGGTTTAGCTCCCCCATCGGAACAATACCAGAGCCCACTTCGTTACTCACAAAAACGATGTGCCCCTTTAATTGCGGCAGCAATTCTAATAATGCGCTTTTTTCTTGCTGCCACACTTTGTGATGCAAGCAGTTATTCAACCATAAAGTTAAACAATCAACTAAAAACACCACGCCAATACCATCGTACTTCGTCAAGGTTTCGGCCAAATGCAGTTGCTCTTCCACCACACTAAAACGCGAAGAGCGCTCTTGCTGGTGTTTTTTTATGCGCTGTTGCATTTCTGCATCGCCATCCATGCCATTTCCGCCCCACGCAGTAGCAATATAAATAGGCCGCTCCCCTTCATAAGCTAATACACGCTGTTCAGCTAAACGACTTTTCCCGCTTCGCGCACCACCAAGCACAAGTGATTTCATGTGTTACAACGACTCTTATTAATAATTAAAACGATATTTTTTCTATCGCCGAAAAGCACACTTTTAGGCATGGCCCGAAACAGGCCGATTCAATACCGTAATACAGCCGCCTTGATTCACCACAGAAACATCGGCATCAAATAGCTGGCTCACCAAGCGTTCATTTAAACACTCAGCAATCGCCCCATAACATTTAATACGACCACACTGCAGCGCCAATATGGCATCGGCATAATTAGCGACAACATTTAAATCGTGCTCCACCAGCAACACTGCAACACCTTGGCTTGCAAAGGCTTTAACCTGCGCCATTAACTGTTGCTTATGACCTAAATCCAAAGAGCTGGTAGGCTCGTCTAGAATTAACAGGCGCGGGCTAGCATCTTCAGTGCGCCATATTTGCGCCATAACTCGCGCTAGCTGAGTCCTTTGCTTTTCACCACCGGATAACTCTGTATAAACGCGCCCGGCTAAATAACCAATATCCATTGCCGCCATAGCTTCACGCACAATGCTGGCGTCAACTTTTAAACCAGAGCTATGCGGTGTTCGGCCCAACATAACCACTTCGTCCACGGTATACGGGAAATTCAAAAGGCTTTGCTGCGGCAGCACCGCAATATGTTTCGCCTGCTGCCCCTGAGACAGCTGCCTTAATTTCACGCCATCAAAAACAATATCACCACTAACCGGAATATCGCCAAGCAACGCTTTGACAACACTGGTTTTACCTGCACCATTAGGGCCTACAACCGCTAATATTTCGCCAGCGCTTAAGGCAAACGTAATGCCGTCTAATATTGACGCCCCTTTATGGTTAAAGGCTACATTATTGACCTTAAGCATTACACCGCCTCCCCATAACGAAAGCGGCTGCGAAGCAACATAATAAAAACGGGAGCCCCCAAAGCCGTCGTTAATAACCCAATCGGCAATTCGGTAGGCGCAATAAACGTACGAGCGCACAAATCAGCCACAACCAACAACATCGCTCCCACGCAAGCGCTCACGGGTAATAAATAGCGATGATTCGGCCCTAATACCATTCGTACAATGTGCGGCACGATTAAGCCAATAAAAGAAATAACACCCGCAAGCGCTACCGAAACACCAACACCCGCAGCGATGCATACAATAACTCGGCGCTTAACCCGTGCCACATCTACACCCAAGTGGCGCGCTTCCGACTCACCCAGCAACAATGCATTTAATGCGCTGCGCAATCGGTACAAAATATAAAAAACAACACAAAAAACACTGAAGGCCAAAACAACCTGGATTGCATCAGCGCTTTCTAAGCCACCCATTTGCCATAAACTAATTTGGCGAAGCTTGTGGTTATCCGCAACAAATTCCAAGCCGTTAGCAAGCCCGCCAGCAAGGTAAGAAAAAGCCACCCCAGCTAACAGCATTGTAGCCACCGACGTCCCCATAGCATTTGTGGCTAAACGGTACACACACAAAACAACCAGCACCGCACCGGTAAAAGCACCAAGCGAAACTAGCGACAACCCCAGCCAACCCCACTGCGAAAAATTAAGCAGTACAATAACAATGCTGGCACCGGCAGAGGCGCCGCCGCTAACACCGATTAAAGAAGGGTCTGCCAGTGGGTTTCGAAATAAACCTTGCGCCGCAGCGCCGCACACCGCCAACAAAGCACCAAGGCAAATAGCCAATAAAGCACGCGGTAATCGCAACGATTCAACAATGAGTTTTGTTTGCAGGTCGGCCTCGCCTTGCAGCCACAACAATAATTTGTAGGGCGCAATGGGTACCGCACCAATAGCTAACGCCAGTAGCACAAGCACAGCCAACAGCAGCAAACAGCTAGCCAGCAAAAGCGGCCAATACCGACGCACGGAGACAGGGCTTAACATAACCTACGCCACCTAAAGAGAATTAAACATAACGCAACCAAATTTACGGCTACAAAAAAGCCCAGACGGCTAACGTCTAGGCTTAAAAGGGTACGCTAAAAAACGAAATAATTAAGAGTAGTACGCCTGCGAGCTATCGGTATGATCAGTAATATCTTTCACACCTTGAAGGCCCGGCACTTTTTCCATTAGCGTTTTTTCTACGCCGCCTTTAAGTGTCATATCAACAGCGCTACAACCTTGGCAGCCGCCGCCAAATTTTAACACTGCAAAGTTATCACTGGTCACCTCGACCAAACTTACATTGCCACCATGCGATGCCAAACCAGGATTTACCTCGTTCACCAAGACATAATTAATAATATCTTCGATGGGGCTATCATCGTTAATCTTTGGCATTTTTGAGTTAGGCGCACGTATCGTCAATTGCCCACCCATGCGATCCGGCGAATAATCAACCTTAGCATCATCCAAGTACGGAACACTACGGCCCTCGAACCATGCATCAAAACCGTTTAACTGCATTTTGACATCGCCGTCTTTTTCTTCACCTGGGCGACTATAAGCTATGCAAGTTTCGGCTTGCGGGGTGCCTGGCGAAGACACAAACATACGAATCGCGATACCCTCGCAATTTTGCTTTTCCAGCAAGCCCGCCAAGTACTCCTGCGCCGACTCGGTAATATTGACGTTAGGCAAGCCGGCAGCACCCGCTGTTACTGGCGTATCAACCGTTGCTGTAGCATCATCGTTAACTGTATCTGTAGACTGATCTTGTGACATGAAAATTCTCTGTGGGGCAAGGCAAGCAAGCCGCCTTAGCCCTAAAACATACCTTAGTAAATTACTCGGGTATTCTACCGCAAAGCACTCAAACCGCAATACAAGCACTTAAAAGACCCGCTATTACCTGCTACGCAACAGGTTTAGCCGCATACTGAGTAGGGTCTGGCACGCCAGCCTCGTCAAAGCCTGCCTTTCGCAGCCGGCAAGAATCGCACAGGCCGCATGCTTCACCATTACTATTAGCCTGATAACACGAAACAGTTAAGCCGTAATCGACCCCTAACGCCATGCCCTCACGGATAATATTGGCCTTACTTAAGTGCAATAAAGGCGTTTTGATTTCTAACGATCGCCCTTCTACACCCGCTTTGGTGGCCAAGTTAGCCATCGCCTGAAACGCTTGGATATACTCTGCACGACAATCGGGGTAGCCCGAATAATCAACCGCATTCACCCCAATCCATATTGCCTCTGCACCGAGCACTTCAGCCCAACCTAACGCTATTGATAAAAACACCGTATTGCGCGCAGGCACATAGGTGACAGGAATGCCACCTGGGTCATCTTCGGGCACATCAATGGCATCATCTGTTAATGCCGAGCCACCAATAGAGCGCAAATCCAAGGTAACCACCTTGTGCTCCACAACACCAAGCGCTTTTGCCGTGCTTTCAGCGGCGACCAGCTCCGCACGGTGACGCTGACCATAATCAAAGCTAATTGTATAACAGCTATAACCTTGCGCTTGCGCCATCGCCAAAACAGTCGTGGAGTCCAAACCACCCGACACCAAAACAACCGCTTTTTTATTCATACCACTCCCCTACCTACAACGTATTTTTGTACACCCAAGCGCACAGCTAATGCCTTAGCGGCTAAACGCCAGGCTTATCGCCCCACAGCAATTTGTGTAATTGCATTTGAAAACGCACCGGCAAGTTATCTTCTACAATCCAATCGGCAAGGTCTCGCTCGGCAAGCTCGCCATGCACTGGCGAAAATAAAACATCACCAACTTGCTGCGCCAAACCGAATTCATCCAACTTAAACTTGGCCCAGTCGTAGTCTTCGCGACTTCCTAAAACAAACTTCAACTGATCTTTTTTCGCCAAAAGCGGGATGTTTTCGTAACGGTTTTTACTTACCTCGCCAGAACTAGGCGACTTTAAATCCATCACCGTGCTCACCCGCGCATCCACGCCAGCAATATCCATGGCGCCACTGGTTTCCAGTGAAACGCTATAACCGGCATCACACAAAGCACTCAGCAATGGCAGGCAATTGGGTTGCGCCAAGGGTTCACCGCCTGTAACACAAATATAACGAGGGTTGAAATTTGCCACTGCCGCCAAGATATCTGTTAACAGCATGCGCTCGCCGCCGTAAAAGGCATACTCCGAATCGCAGTAACCGCAACGCAGTGGGCAACCCGTCAGGCGAACAAAAACGGTTGGCAGGCCAATCGTTCGGGCTTCGCCTTGTAATGAGTAAAAGATCTCGGTAATACGCAAACTTGCGTCAGACATGCAAACCACAACACACTAAACTGTAAAAGGAACGCGATTTTACCTGTTTTTCGAACCCCGTGCTTGCCCAGCGGTCTGAACCGCGTCTATACATGCACATCAGAAGACCAAACTTATTAATGGAGCAACAGCATGCTTAAGCGCGCACTGTCATTCTTGGCCACCGGCACATTGCTCGGCAGCCTTATTCCTCTAAGCCCTTCTGCTAATGCCGACGCCATGGTTTGGAAGGTCAGCAACGAGCACGGCGAAGTTTACTTAGGCGGCACCATTCACATGCTGCGTGAATCCGACTACCCCCTAAAGCAGGAATATGACATTGCCTTTGGCGATAGCGACACCGTGGTATTTGAAACCGATGTAAATGGCGCCAGCGATCTTGGTTTTCAGCAAAAGATGATGATGCAAATGAGCTTGCCGCCGGGCAAAACCCTCGCCGATATCCTGCAACCAAAAACCTATAAGCGCTTAAGTGACTTTTCTGCCCAATGCGGGCTACCCCTCGAAATGATGCAGTCGTTCAAGCCTGCCATGGTCATTCTTACGCTCACCCAGCTGGAGCTACAAAAACTCGACATAACCGCCAATAGCGGCCTAGAAAGCCACTTTTCAAAGCTGGCAACCAAACACAGTAAAACAATAGCAAGCTTAGAAACCCTCGATGAGCAAATCGCCATACTGGCGACTATGGGCGACGGCTACGAGGATGAGTTTGTGAACGGCTCGCTAGATGATTTCGAAAACCTTAGTGCTGAGTTTCAAATCCTCATCAATGCATGGAAGGCCGGCGACGTGGCCACTATCGATGAAAAAATGACCACTATGATGAAAGACCGCTTCCCACAAATGTATAACAACTTATTGGTAAAGCGTAATTTCAACTGGATTAAATCTATCGACAAGCTCATCCGAACACCAGAAAAAGAATTTATTTTAGTAGGCGCTGCACACCTAGCCGGACCCGATAGCGTACAAAGCCTGTTAATTGCGCAAGGTTATAAAGTTGAAAAAGTAAAAGCATTGCCTGAAAACAAGCGTTAATACCCACACCTTAAAGCACTCCATTGGTTACGCCCCGCAGGCTACTTCGGGGCCAGCCAACAAAAAGCACTGCCGCACAGTAGCCAAACCTCTCAATTCAGTTTTTAGCGCATACGCTAATATAGAATCCCCAAAGCAAGCGACTATTTTCTAACCAAAACCTGCCGTTTGTCGGCTTATTTATTCAGCCACACAAAACCGCCCTCCTCCTGTTTTAGAATACCCCCCGCATTCAACTTCGTACCCACCAAAAATTTATTCATTGAACAATAAATATGGAGGGGGTCGCCTACTTAGGTGTTATTGACTTGCAAACAATAACCATCAGCCTGTAACAAAGCTGCTTTTTTAAAAGATACAAACGAGTACAGTTTTTATGATAAATAAAAAATGGATCACCGACACGCTACCAACAACCATCCTTTGCACATTAACGGCAACTGCGATACTGGCCTGCGGCGGCAATGGCGATAGAACAACGAGCGACACTAACACGACAAGTAGTCAAGCCAATAACGGCGTGGACTATTACGCAGCAGACGTTACTGTACTTAACAGCCAGTACGTTGAAATAAATATTTTGAATGTGGATGTTGGCAGCTTTCAATGGCGACAAACTGCAGGTCAAGCAGCCACCATTATTGGTGGTGAGAATAGCGCTTCACTTCACTTACTAACCCCCTCGGATGTTGTAAACGGTGAAAAGCTAACCTTTCAGGTAGAACATGAAAACGCAGGCACCATCACCACTGGCGCAATTGACATAATCGTCAATGCTTGTGATGCAGGCCCAGACGACATGTTTATAGATTGCGTAGCCCCTAACTTTGGCGCCTTACGAAGCTACGAGGCCGAAAGCGACAACCCCGACGGCGTTGTTGACGGCGTTTATTTCAACGGTTTTGGTGATCGCCATATCAACTGGGAAATGGTCGATACTGGCGAGCCAGAGCACAACACCGTTATTCAAATCTATTACGGCGCCAACGACCCATTAAACGAAATAAACACTAATGGCTGGTTTGGCATAGGCTCGCCAGACGACTTAGGGCCGCCATCATCAATACGTACGGATTTGTCAGCCTATAAAGATGGCTCTATTAGTTTTGATGTTCGCCAAATGGATGGTGAAGGCGGCATTATCGGTTTAGGGCTTGAGTGTGGCTGGCCATGCACTAGCGAGCACAAACTGATTACCACCACCTTTGAGTGGCAAACTGTAACAATTGCATTAGCTGATTTTGTAGAAAGCGGCGTAGACCTTGCCCAGCTCGATGTTGCCTTTATGTTCCGCGAACCATGGTGGAACCAAAACGCTCACACCTACCAAATTGACAATATTCGACTCAGCAAATCTTACACGCGCCCCATTATTGAAGAACCCACACGCCCAGCATCAGCCCCCACAATTGACCTTTTAGCACAGGGTGATAACCTCAAAGTTGGAACAGGCATGGGGATCGCATTATCAGAACCAGTAGGAGATCTTCAAGCCGACTACGATGCCAATGGCGGTTACTCATGGTTGTATTCCGAGTTTATTGAAAAAGACGACTTCTCCGATAATTTTTATCTGCAATACCGAGACTTAAGCGATTATTTCCATGCCGATCTGGTCATCAATTACACGGTTAATTCATGGGGCTTCGATACCGAAGGCGAATTTATTGTTGATGCTTATTGCGGGCCGAGCTGTAATTTATTCCCCACAATTGCATTACCGCGCACAGAAGAAGGCGCCACCTCAGAATTTAGAATACCGGTCAAGGAAATGGTTTCTAGAGGGTTAAAGCTTGATAATGTCGCGCGCATGTTCCAAATTAAGCTTCGCAACAGCCAGCCCAATGGCATATCCATTACACTTCACAACGTCCATCTTGAGCTACTATAAGCCCTAAAAAAAGCCCTTAGCGAATGCGCTAAGGGCTTTTTTCTTCGAGTATTTAACCCTTAAAACGAGTAGCGAAAACCCAGCTCATAGGTTGATAAATTATCGCCCGCTGTAGCCGCTAAATTAATCCCCATATTCGGGTCTATTTCAAATAAGGCATTACCAAAAGCCGATACATCATCACCGGCATCAACATCGGTATAACGCAAACCACCGCCTAATTCCAGCCAAGTAGCCACCTGCGCTCGAACGCCGGCATCAATGGCATAACCATCACTTGAGTCCTCATTTAAATCGTCGTAAGCATCCCCAATGCTATCATCGCCACCAATAACGTCATTATCGTTTTGGCCAAAACTGAATTCATCTAAATCCATATCAACATAAGCAGCAGAACCAACAAAGTCCATGCGCTGTGTTAACGGTGCATGAAAGCCCACACCAAGCTTCAATGTTTTAACGTTTGTTTGCGAGGGCCTTACCGACCCATTATTATCAACAAACGCAAAATCAGCTTCTGTATCTGAATAACTTGTGAAACCAAACATACTGTCGGTAAAAGCAATCGAAGCCTCAAGCTTATAACCGCCTCCATCATCAACCTCTTCGATAAACTCACTGAGATTGTCGCTATCTTGGTAGATATCAACATCCTGAACCAAATAACCACCCTGCACATAACTGTAGCTTAAATCTTCATGCGCAAATGACGCAGCAGGAATCAACAAAGCTGCAATTGCAGCCTGTAAAGGTAATTTTTTTGCATTTGATTTAGTCATTTTATTAATCTCCAAACTTTTATTTCTTTTGATGCATCACACCAAAATGCTCTAGGCATTGAGCAACAGGTGACGTGCCATTCACAATAAGTAGAGCAAGGCAAATGCCAGAACAACAATAAAATTGGAAATTAATTTCTTGGGGGAATTTAAGATCGAGATACGCACAACACGAATAAAAAACAGCCAAAACAAAAACATTGAATCGATTTAATGCACAAGGAAACGCTTAAAAAAGGTGCTGCTTACCATTTAGCCAACAACGCCTTGTAGCATACGCAAGAAATTTGAAAAAAATACAACAAAAAAAACCGAGAGAAAAAAAACGGGGCGCCATAAAAACTGCCCCGCAAAACCTATAGAAATACGGGTTTAATCAAAGCAATTTTTTAGCTCTGTAAGTACTCAGCCCAAACATCCCCAATAGCAACCAGCAATAGCCCAAAGAGAAAAAGCCAATACGTGCGGGCCCAGAAGACGAAGACTTGGCCTGTGTTGTCGCTTGAATGCGGGAGCTATGCGCATTTCCGGCGTCGTTTACGGCCTCAATCCAAAAACTGTATTGCGTATCAGCCATTAAACCATTTGCTATCCACTCACTATTTGCAGCGCTTAAAGTTATGGCCGGATTACTCGGCCTTAGCGAATTAACACTGTAATAAATATTAAAGCGAGTTGCGGCATTACTCGCATCACCGCCATCTGACCATGCCAATGAAATAGAGGAATCATCAATAACGGTTGCGCCAACATTCGCCGGTGCCAACGGCACACCCACCATAACAGGAGTCATATCACCAATAGGGGAAGCCGCAAATAAAGCGGGGGCAACCTCTGTTGTAAAGTAAGCCACGGGCACTAAGGAAGCATTGGCATCAATTGATATTTCACGCGACGACCAACCAGTACCCATTAGGGCAAACATTTTTAAGCCCGGCTGTGAACCAAACTCAGGCATTGCACTATCACCGGCATTGGTCCAATTATTAGGTCCTAATACGAGTTTACCAGGCCAACTATCGCTGGGGTTTGCGCCATCATGTGTTCGCGTTACGGAATGTTCAAATTGTGGATAACCCTCCGTAGTAAACATAGCCAAGTTAATCGCATTAAGCCCCGCCATATGATCAAGCACATTGACAGCAGCACGAGCATACAAGGCCGCAGTATCGGCATCACCCACAGAAGATTTTAGCTCGGCTGCAGCCATCAGTATTCTTGCATCGTTTAACGCCATCCGATGAGAACCCCAACGCACGTTATTATCAACATTATCTTGATCACCGGTGTTCCACCGTGTGGAGTGCGGGTCCCAAGTAACGCCTGGGTAACCTAACGACTGAAAACTTATAATCGAATTCGCCTTTTGTAGTAGGTTATTTTTAAAGACATCTAGATTAATACTGTGCGACGTTTCATTACTCAATAACGAAAGCCCACCTTCCATAACAACCGCACCCCACCAATAGGACGAGGCCTCGTTAAAACGCCGATGATTTACCACCTGCGCTTTATAAACAGGAATATCAGCCGACTTATTCAGTTTTTTTGCTGCCAAAAACACTTCAACTAAAGCGGTAAATTGATCGTCTTCGGTATTGTCTTCGTGCGCCACACAGTTATCGTTGTTAGTTTTAGGGTCTCGGATCAAGCTGGTATTATCGTTGTCAGGGTAAAAACCGCCTTCGCCACCAAATGAATCCGCTTGATTACACACCACAGGGTTATTCATCGCATTATTTAATGCTGTTACTGCCTGCTGGTAAGCGGTATTTGCATCTTGAGCCGAACCATAGGCCACATGCAGCCTAGCCATGGCTGCAAGCGTACGCGCGGTAGCGTAAGTTGCCTTAGTTTCTGGCTCGGCAATGCAAGTGCCAGTGGTATGTGGCGCACAAGCGGCCCATGTCGCATTAACATTGGTATGAAATTTAGGAATCGCTAAATGGCCATTATGATTAAGCACATAGCGAAATTGGTCGGTTAACACCAATAGCTGTTCATAAACTGTTTTGGCCCCAGTCATATTGTCGCGGTAATAAGTATTAATCGCCGGATACGTCTCTAGCATATTAATTAAAGCCCAGGAAGCTTCTGCGGTATTGGTTGGGTAGGCACCATTATCACCAGCATCTTTCACATAGGAAAATGTTAAAGACAGGCCATCTTGCCAATTATTTTTTGCATTACTGAAGGTAGCCGTTGCTTCATGATCTTTAAAATAGTCAAAGAACTCGTACTTTATATTGCCGTAGGGATCTGCGGATATATCAAATGCCGCTGACTGTTCCCCATTAACAACCAAACGTAAAGCATTTCCAGGCATAGTACACTGGGAAAAATCGATGCGATAAAAGCTATCCCCCGAGCTTTTATCATTGGCTACAAAAGTATCTTCAGTGCCACTGCAATTAGCGCCAGACAAAGACCAGCTAACAGGACCGGTATTATCGCTCAAATACAATGCAATTTTTTTAGCTTGGGGCAGATAGCCTGCGTAATTAATCCGAAACTTATCATTCATTTGACTGCCATCATCAACAGCCCAAGCCGCGTTTGAAACAATACACACCGCAGCCGTTGTTAGAGTAAACACTTGTTTGATCTTCATGTTTTAACCTATGACCTTTAATAGACCTTTTCATTGTTTTATAGGCATCAAGTAGATCGATGCGCCGTCTTTTAAACACTACGTTCCAGCCTCACAACTCGGCCAAGGCCAGAGTGCTCACAGGTATTTACCGTTTAAAAGCGCAGCGATACTAGCATTTAAGGTGGCGAGAAACTGCGAACTCACTCATAACCACACGTGGCTTAATAACAGCAGCAATAACGACATTACCCTCACCAAAAACAGTGAATCCAAGCAAAATGGGCAAAGGTTATACAAATCAAACAAGGTACTTTTAAAAAGCCACAGTAGTTAACGCGTTCTTATAACACCATTAACGCTCTGCTCGCCAGCGCTCCACAGCTGCTGCAACAGCCAAAAAACCTTCGGCTTGCTCGGCATGCATACCCACGCTACGGGCGGCCTCAACGTTATGTTTGTTATCATCAATAAAGACTATCCGTTGAGCAGGCACATTTAACGACTCAACTATAAAACGATACCCCTCCAATGCAGGCTTAAAATGCCCGATTTCACACGATGCAAATGTGTAATCAAAGTATCTCCCTAACCCCATCTCCCCAACTAGGCGCGGCACATGCAGCTCACTGGTATTCGAATAAAACGCCAATGTATAGTGCGCCTTAAGCGACGCCAACAAGGCCTCAACACCCTCATACAAGCCTTTTGGCCAAGCGATGAAAGCCTCTTTAAACGCTGCTGGCGATATGATCAGCCGCTGCTCTTGGTGAATACCGGCTGTAAACGCATCGGCTGATATTTCGCCACTCTCAAAAGCTTTGACATAGGGCGAGACGGCCCAACGGCGCCAACTCTCAGCATCGCTAATCGGGGATGCTAACCACTCGCTTTTAATTGGCGGGCCATCCAGCTCTACAAGCACCCTACCCAAATCAAATAAAAAGACATCAACCTTTTTCATAACAACCCCACAATAAACCTACACAGTAATCACTTAACCAAGAAAGATAACCCTCGATCACTTTGGAGTGATATGCGAAACTTTCACTTTGGCCGGCCCCACGCGTTTCATCACGACCCAGCCTCCCCTCACTTGATTAAGTACTCGTATGCTCAAAAAGCACATTGCAAATTTCATTATTTTAACAGCCATAACAGCCGTGGCTGCCATGGCGCTATTAAAACCACCGCCGGCCACCCAGACGCAACTTGAATGGACCTTTCAGACATCGGCAGCCGCAGGTGATGATTTTTTTGCCATTGAACAACAATGGGCCAACGATGTTCACCAGCGTTCCAACGGTGACATTATCATCCATTTGCTACCCGCAGGCGCAGTGGTGCAGTACAACGAAACCCTCGATGCTGTGGGGGCCGGAATTCTCGATGGCCATATCGGTGACCCATCATACTTTTCAGGTAAAGACCCTGCCTTTGCCATGCTAGGCAATTTAGTCGGCGCCTGGAGCGCGCCGTCTCAAATGTTGGATTTTATCGAAAACGGCGGCGGCTACGAATTATACAACGCACTAATTAACCCTTACGGGCTTCAATTTATAGGCGCATCCGCCACCGGGCTAGAATCATTTTTAAGCAATAAACCATTAAACGGCGTGGCCGATTTAAAAGGCTTAAAACTGCGCGCACCCGAGGGCATGGTGCAAGAAGTATTTGCCGCAGCAGGGGCAAGCCCGGTAAACCTGCCAGGTTCAGAAGTGTATACCGCTTTAGAAAAAGGCGTAATTGATGCCGCCGATTACACCGTGTTTGCCAGCAATCATAGCCAGGGCATGCACCGCTTTGCACGCTACCCCATTTACCCAGGGTTTCACTCCATGCCCATGGTAGAGGTTTCAATTAACAAAAAACTGTGGCACTCACTTTCGCTAGAGCACCAAAGCTTATTGTCTCAATCGGTTAAATCGTTAGCCACCAATATGGTAAACGAACTGGAAAACAAAGACCGCGAGGCCGTGGCCCAAGCACAACAAGATGCCAATATCCAAGTTATTAACTGGTCACCGCAAGAGCGCAAAGCGTTTCGCACCATTGCGCAATCACAGTGGGAAAACTGGGCAAAACGCAGCCCAATGGCGCAACAAGTATTCACCACCGTGACGGATTACTTGCGCTCTCGCAACCTACTTACCAGCCAGGCCACGCAATGAAACAGACACCATTAACCCAACGGGCCTTACATTATTTTACCCAGTTTAGCGGTGGCTTATTTTTACTCGCCTTTGCCGCCAGCGTTTGGGAAATTATTTGCCGCCATATTTTTTCTGCGCCAACCTTATGGGTACACGAAACCGTTATTGCGCTAGTTGCTGCAGGGTATTTGCTCGGAGGCATTCAAGTATTTATTCGCCACAAGCACATATCCATTCAGCTGCCAATTACCCAAGAGCCAAAAGCGTTGGCCAAGTTGCAATTATTCGCTAGCTTAGTAACCGCGCTATTTTTAGCGGCTATGGTTATCGCCAGCTTGCCCAGCGCCATTAATAGCTGGGTAACGCCGAGTGGCTTTTGGCGAATAGAGGGTACCGGCAGCGCTTGGAATCCAGCCACACCCGCCATTATCAAAACCTTACTTTGCCTTACCTTTGTTGCACTTTTTATTATTGCTTTACGGCAATGTTGGGGGCGCTGGCGCAACTATATGGCCACTCGCACGCAGCAACCAGAAGCGGTATTTCCAGCGCTATTAATAGCTTTAACACTTGTAGCGGCCGGCACATTATTTTTCTGGGGCGCCGACTTAGGCTTAGGGTATGGCTCATTATTATTGGTGTGCATGATTATGCTTTTGGCACTTTGCGGTGTTCCTTTAGCGTTTGCCACCGGTGCCACCGCGCTACTGGTAACACTAGGTTGGTACGATTGGCATGCCGCGCCACTACTAACCAGCCGCGTATTTAGCTTTATTAATGAATATGTATTAGTCGCGGTGCCTATGTTTGTATTTATGGCATCGTTATTAGACCGCACAGGCCTAGCAGCCGAGCTCTATAACGCCATGCGCGCAAGCACACCAAAACTGTCCGGCGGCCTTGCTTTGCAAACGCTTTTAGCCGGCCTTTGTTTAGCGGCGGTGTCGGGCATTATTGGCGGCGAAATTGTACTGCTTGGGTTAATTGCATTACCGCAAATGTTGCGTTTGGGCTATAGCCAAAGTATTGCAATAGGCACAGTTTGCGCAGGAGGCTCCTTAGGCACAATGATCCCGCCAAGCATTGTTTTAATCGTATATGGCCTTACCAGTCATGTGCCCATTAGCGATTTATTTATTGCCGCTATTATTCCCGGTGTTATTTTGGCCGGCGCCTACCTTATTTATATTTATTGCCAGTGCCGCTTTAACCCTAAGCACCGGCCAACAACACCCCATGGCGAGACATTCACCATGTCCGCGCAAGATAAAATTAAAGGCTTTGTCGGCCCACTATTTGTAATGACATTGGTGCTAGGGAGCATTTATCGCGGCATTGCCTCTATTACCGAAGCTGCCTGCTTGGGTGTAGCCGCCGTTATGTTGGTGGCCGCAATGCGCCAACGTTTACGTTGGGGTGATATTCAAGCCGCTTTAAAACAATCGCTAGAAGCTTGCGGCATGATTATTTGGGTAGGCATAGGGGCTAGCTTGCTGGTTGGTATTTACAACTTAATCGGTGGAAGCTTACTTATTCAAACGTTAATTTTAGCTATCGATGCGCCGCCAGTCGTTATTATTATCACCATGATGGCCGTGCTATTAATACTCGGGCTATTTATGGACTGGATAGGCATTGCTTTACTGTGCATGCCAATTTTTGTACCTATTATTGTCACCTTAGGCTTTAACCCTGTGTGGTTTGGTGTTTTATTTGCGGTCAATATGCAAATGTCTTACCTCACCCCGCCCTTTGGGCCGGCGGCCTTTTATTTAAAAAGTGTTGCGCCCGAGTCTATTTCACTAGGAACAATTTATCGGTCAGTATGGCCTTTCGTTATGATTCAGTTGGCGGTTCTCGCATTATTAATAACATTTCCTAATTTGGTTTGGCTACCACATGCAAGCTAATTTCATTAAAAATAGGAATGCCGCCCATGCGTAGAGACCATCGCCCATATTGGTTCAAGCGCGTACTCATGCGATTAAATCAATGGTATAGCAAGTACTACGTTCACCCGCAATTTGACACTATCGGCCAAGGCGCACGTTTTTTGGCACCTCGGTCACTCCAAGTTAACGGCCCACATATTCACGCTGGGCATTTTTTGCATTTAATTAGCAATAACAACAAACCCGTAAAACTCACCACTTGGGGCGACAAAAACCATCAAGGCAATATTACTATTGGCGACTATTGCTTAATTGCCCCAGGTGTTGAAGTAACCGCAATGAGCCGCATTACAATTGGCGATAACTGCATGCTTGCGGCCGATGTTTTAATTCACGATTCAGACTGGCACGGCTTGTACAACCGCTTGCGTCCTTTTCGTTGCACAGCCGATGTAACACTCAGCAATAACGTATGGGTAGGCACCCGCGCCATTATTACCAAAGGCGTTAGCATTGGCGAGAACAGTGTAATTGGCGCGGGCGCCGTGGTCACCAAAGATATTCCCGCCAACTGTGTTGCCGCTGGCAACCCGGCTAAAATTGTCAAACAACTTAACCCTAGGCGCCGCATGCTGACTCGCGCGTTCTTATTTAAGGACGGTGATCAGTACTGGCAACAACAAAGTGAAATTGATGCCTATTTCACGCTAGACAATTCCACTGCCCATTGGCTGCGCAGCATCATAAAGCCAACACCAAAGGACTAAAATCCCAAGCCGCATTCTCAAATACCCCCCCCCCAAAAGTCCAAATCAAATATTCAAGACAAGACCAACTACCCAGTTCTGCTGCAGCGCAGCGTGTATGATGCGGGCAATAATTGTCGAGTACCTACCCAAAGCCCGCGGGCATTCAACTAACGAGAAACGTATGTTTTTGTGTTATAAAAATTTGCTTTGCCCTGCCATAATATTACTATACAGCTTAATAATTGGCTGCGCAGCCACAGACAACCCAAATAATAATGACCCTTCGAATAGTGAACAATCAGAACCGCCCTTCGTTGATATTACCCACACCCCCGATGAAGGAAAAATCGATATTTATATGGGCGGGCAATATTTCAGCTCGTATTTATACGATCACCCGCTGCTAAATAAAGCCGTATTATTTCCGGTCATTAGCGCTAGTGGCATTACCGTTACCCGCGGCTACCCGCTGGATACTCGCGAGGGTGAAAGCACTGATCACACACATCAACACGGGGTTTGGTTTAATCATGGCGATGTTAACGGCATAGATTTTTGGAACGCTGGCCGCACGCCACCAAAGCCTGACGTGCGCTACGGCCGCATCGAACACGAGGCCATTTTAGAAATGCATTCTGGTGATGCCGGTCAAATTCGTGTGGCCAAAAATTGGCTAGACGATACCGGCAAAATATTACTTCAAGAACAAACTCTTTATCACTTTAGTGGTAATACCGATGCTCGCATTATCACCCACACCACCACTTTAACAGCGCTAGACGAGGATGTTCACTTTAACGATTCCAAAGAGGCTTTATTTGCCATTCGCGTTGCAGCGGAATTAGAAATACGAGATAACCAAGCGACTTACCGCAATAGCGAAGGCATTGAAGGCTACCCGGATGTTTGGGGCAAACGCGCAAGCTGGATGCAACTGAAAGGCAATATTCAAAATACACCGGTTTCACTTTTAATGTTTGACTCGCCTTCTAACATTAATTATCCAGCCCATTGGATGGCCAGAGATTACGGCCTATTTGCTGTCGACAACCTTGGCAGTGCTGCTTTTGGCGATAAAGCACTTAATTACGTACTGCACAAAAACACATCACAGACCTTTAAGCACCAATTAATTATTAGCGATGGCAACGAAATAAGCGCTGCGCAGATAAACAGAATGTACGAAGACTTTATTAGCAGCCCTCATTAAAAAATCAACCAAACAACCCGAATAATAAATAAATCAAATTACCATTCGGGCACTATAAAAAATTATAGCCTCCAAAAAAATCCACCTCGATCGAAATCAAATATTTTATTATGACTGGATCCACGGTTTAGTGACTTTATTGTTGGCCTATAAGGCGGCTGGCAGTAATCTCCCACTAGATATTTATTTAACAAACTATCGCGACAGTCAAAAATACAGCCGTAAGCAAGGCTACAAATACGTGCTCAACGGGCTTCACTTTTGTTGCACGAATACATACCCTCACTTAAAGCCAACCGGTAAATATGAAAAATAACTGCGCCTTGATCATTTTAGCGGGCTTGCTCATCACAGCTTGCGGCGGCGAAACTTTACCTCCTCAAAATGAATTGCCCGACCCGCTGACTCGCGATGGTGAATGCTCTAACGCCATTGCCGTTACACCCACACGCCTGCGCCGTTTAACCCACCGCGAATATGATAACGCCGTGCGCGATTTACTCGACACCCCTATCAAGCTAGCTGACGATTTCCCTAGCGATATACCCGCTGCAGGCTTTGCGAGTAACCGAGGCGACCCACTGGCCGAACTAGGCGCAGAAAAACTGCTATTAGCCGCAGAGCAACACGCCGACAACGCCATGCAGCAACTCGATGCATTACTGCCTTGTACGCCAACCAACAGGAATAAATCCTGCGCGCTTCAGTTTATAAACAACTTGGGCAGGCAAGCCTTTCGCCGCACACTCACAAGCCAAGAAGCCGATGAGCTAGGCACATTATTTGACTGGGCAGCAGCACAAGAAGATCTCGAGTATGGCATCCGCGCAGCGATTGAATACATTTTGCAATCGCCCAATTTCCTCTATCAATTAGAGCTAACCCATACCGTACAAAGCACAGCAAAACTTACAGGGCTAAGTATTGCTAGCCGCTTAGCCGCCATGCTGTGGCAAAGCATTCCCGACGCCCAATTACTCCAAGCCGCCGAAAATGGTGAGCTAGATACCCCAGAAGGTATTGTCGCGCAAACAAAGCGCATGCTGGCGCACGATAAAGGCCGTGACGGGGTAATCGAATTTTTTAACCAGTGGCTGGATATCGAAAAACTCGGCACGCTAGAAAAAGACCCTACACTATTCCCCGAATTTACCCCTGCGCTGCGTACCGCCATGTGGGAGGAAACCACAACCTTTGTCGATTATGTTGTGCGCCATGGCGACGGATTACTGAGCACACTGTTTACATCAAACCTTGCATTAGCCAAAGAACCACTAGCCTCACTCTACGGTATTGACGCCTCCAGCGCGTTCGAAGCTATTGATGCCAGCGTGCGAAGCGGCGTATTAACACACCCCAGTTTTTTGGCCGTACATGCCCACGGCGACCAAACCTCGCCCGTTAAACGCGGTGTTTTTGTTCGCGACCGCTTAATTTGCGCGCCACTTCCCGAGGCACCCGCCAATGTGAATACTAACCCTCCAGCAGTAGACCCTAGTGCAACGACGCGCGAGCGCTTTAGCCAACACCGCGACAACCCCGCCTGTGCAGGCTGCCATAACATTATCGACCCGCTAGGCTTTGCCTTTGAGCACTTCGACGCCATGGGCCGTTACCGCACAATGGAAGGCCCGCTTCCCGTCGATGCATCGGGCGAAATTGTCGGCACCGTCGATATGGACGGCCCCTTTGATGGCGCCCACGAACTCAATCAAATATTTGCCCATTCGGTACAGGCGCGCGACTGCATGGCAACCCAGTGGCTGCGCTATGCCATTCGCGAACACGAAACCTCAGCCGATGCCTGTAGCCTGCAACAAGCCAAGCGCGCACTGGCCAAAAACGGAAATATCCAAGACCTCATTTTCGCAGTCGTGCAAAGCGATGCCTTTCGCTACAAAAGCACCGGAGAATCGCAATGATTAATCAGACCAAACAAAAAGCACCGGTACGCCATCAATGCCGAATTGGAGCCCCTAAAATTGGTCGCCGGGCGCTACTGCAAAGCGGTGCGTGCGCAGCTTTGGCGCCGTTCCTGCCGGTATTAGAAAGCCGCGCCCAAGACGGTGCACCGCCAAAACGCATACTATTTTGCTACCAAGCCAACGGCACCGTGCACCAAGAATGGAAACCCAGCGGCATCGGCGCCGACTTTGAATTTAATCGCATTTTGGCCCCACTAGAAAACCACAAAAAAGACTTACTGGTGCTTTCTGGTTTAGACCTAGAACCGGAGCCCGCAAAACCACACTCTGGCCATCCGCAGCTCTTTTCCAATGTGCCAGCCGATATGGACCGCTTCCGCCTATGCCCCAGCATTACACTCGACCAATACATTGCCCAGCAGCGCCAAGACAACACCCGCTTTAGCACCTTAGAGCTAGGCATTGTGCCATTTGGCGGCGACGATTTTTATACCCGTGAAATTTTGTTTCGCGGCCCCTATGATCCAGTCCCTTGGGAGCCCAGCCCTTACGCCGCATTCGACCGCGTATTCGGAACCCAAGGCGGCGCAGGCAATAGCGATGGCATTGATAAACGCTTGGCCCTGCGCCAAAGGATACTCGACGGCGTTAAGAACGACCTAAACCGCCTGCAAAGTAAATTAGGCATGGAAGATCGTGCACTGATGCAACGCCACGAAGAATCTATCGTGCAACTTGAAAACCGCTTTAGGCAGTCGGTTTCTATTTGCGATGGGCCCAATTTAGGTGAGCCGCTCGATTTTCGCAGCGTCGCCAATTACCGCGAGATGGCCCAATTGCAGATGGATATGATGGTCAGCGCATTTGCCTGCGATGCAACCCGCGTTGGCACGCTAATATGGTCTGGCCCAACCAGTACCCAGCCCTTCCCTTGGTTAGGCGATTTTGGCAACAATCATCACGTTTTATCCCACGACCCCAACCAAATTGAAGCCTTAATTCAAATAAACACGTGGTATAGCGAACAACATAAAGTGCTTATCGATAAATTAAAATCTGTTCCAGAACCCGGCGGCGGCACGCTTTTCGACAATACGGTAATTTTCTTTGCCAACCCACTGAGCGACGGCAACGCGCACCGAAAAATAGATTTACCTTTAATGCTTGCTGGAGGCAAGTGGCACTTTAATACTGGCCGTTATATTGATTTTGAATCTAAGCCACACGGGCATCTATTGGTATCTTTAGCACACGCCATGGGCCTAGATATCGATAGCTTTGGCGAACCGGAAACCGGAACCGGCGCCTTAAACGAATTGCTATAAAACAAAAAGGCACCGGCAAGACTCACCAATCGTTGTGACAGAATAACAATCAATAGGCATCTAAAAAATAGTATTTTTTGTGTGAGAGCTGGGACAGTTGTTCCTAGCTACTTTCTGCATTTTCTCCGTTCGTGGCAATGCCATTAACTTAAGGCAAGTTAAGCGGTAGGCGGTGATTTCTCAGGACCCTCACGCGCCGGCTCTTGCAGGGATGACAAGGTGATCAAATTGCTGGAGCACGAAGTCGTAGACGGCTTGAGCGAGTCCAGAAAAATTGTCGGTCGCCGCTAAGTTAGTGACATTGCCGTTCGTGGAAGTCAAGCACCACCTAGGCGACTGAATGGACTCAGAACGTAGAGCGACGCACCAGTGCACGAAGCGCATTATTAGACATTGCACCGCCGCGCGAACTGGCTGATTAGAATAACGAAGGAGCAGTTATCGAGGCAAAAACCTGTAGCCGCCATCGCGGAAAAAGTGCATTTTTAAAGGCGCCCCAAGAGGTTACTGCTCGCTACCAAAACTTAACCACATTTAACAACGCGTAAAGAAAGCATCACCGCCTATTAAACAGCAAAATACTTCCCGTATATTGCTACCCCCTCCCCCATCATTTTTTCGCACCTTCCGATATAACCACACCGCTATTGATCTGCATCAAGTTTCTATCGTAAGCGCAGGCTAGCGATGATCTATGATAGTTGGCTATCACGTTATTTATCCTTGCATCGGTGTTTTAGCACCGCCCTTCATCGCGAAACACACGCGACTGTCCAGACTTTTAAGAGAGGTAGGCAATGCCCAACAATACGACAAGTAAAAAAGACGAACTCAAAATGATCGTCTTTATTTGTGTTTTCTTATTTCCTCTACTGGCTACCACCATTGTTGGCGCCTATGGCTTGGCCATTTGGTTATCTCAGATATTTTTTGGTCACTAAGGAGCCTGGCATGATATTACACATCAGCAGCATTATTGTTCAGGTTAACAGCCTCGCATGGTCCTCCGTTTACGACAGTATTGAAAAGCAAGAACACGCCTCAATTAGTGCAAGCGACGAAGGGCAAGGGAAAATGATTGTTGTTTTAGAGGCCCCATCATTGCACGACACGCAAAATATGATTGATGCTTTAAAAGCTATTAAAGGCGTTGTTTCTGCCACCATGGTTTATCACCACAGCGAACCGGCCTCTGAACTTAATCAACCCCTTTACGAGCACGCATCATGAGCATATCCCGCCGAGAATTTGTCCGACAGCAAGCCACTGCAACCGCCTGCGCGGCAGCGGGTGTTATTTTACCGTCCGATGCCAGCAACATGATTACCGCACTGGACGACACACGCTTGACATGGTCCAAAGCGCCCTGCCGTTTTTGCGGCACAGGCTGTAGCGTTAATGTGGCCACTAAGGCTGGGCAAGTCGTAGCGACCCATGGCGATATTAAATCGCCAGTAAATCGTGGTTTAAATTGTGTGAAAGGTTATTTCCTGTCAAAAGTAATGTACGGCAAAGACAGGCTCACAACCCCTTTGTTGCGCATGCGCGATGGTAAATACGATAAAAACGGCGACTTCACCGAAGTCAGCTGGGGCACAGCCTTTAGCGTAATGGCCGAAAAATTTAAGCACGCACTCAATAAAAAAGGCCCGGACGGGGTTGGCATGTTCGGGTCCGGCCAATGGACCGTATGGGAAGGTTACGCCGGCGTAAAACTGATGAAGGCGGGCTTTCGCTCGAACAATATCGAGCCCAACGCACGCCACTGCATGGCTAGTGCAGTGGCTGGGTTTATGCGCACCTTTGGCATTGATGAACCGATGGGGTGTTATGACGATTTCGAGCATGCCGATGCCTTTGTACTATGGGGCTCTAACATGGCAGAAATGCACCCAATTTTATGGACACGCATTGCCGACCGCCGCTTGAGTACACCCGGCACTCAAGTTTGCGTGATGTCTACCTATGAACACAGAAGTTTTGATCTGGCCGACATCCCCGTTATTTTCAACCCCAATACCGACCTTGCTATTGCAAACTTTATTGCAAACTACATTATTAAAAATAAAAAAGTGAATTGGGATTTTGTTAATAAACACACCAACTTCCGCAAAGGCGTAACTGACATAGGCTATGGCCTGCGCCCAGAAGACGAACGCGAACAAAGCGCTAAAAATGCCAGCAATGCAGGCGATTCTGAAGCGATTAATTTTGAGGAGTACGCTAAATTTGTAGCCGACTATACCGTCGAAAAGGCCAGCGAAATAAGCGGAGTAAGCCAAGCTGCATTACTTAAAATGGCAAAACTGTATGCCGACCCCAATATAAAAGTCATGTCTTTATGGACTATGGGCGTTAACCAGCATACTCGCGGCGCATGGATGAACAATTTAATTTATAACCTGCATTTATTAACAGGCAAAATAGCAACCCCGGGCAATAGCCCCTTTAGCTTAACAGGGCAACCTTCCGCTTGCGGTACCGCGCGCGAAGTAGGCACCTTTGCACACCGTCTGCCAGCCGACCTACTAGTTGCCAAAGAAGAACACAGAACTACCGCAGAAAAAATTTGGAATATTCCAGCGGGCACCATTAACCCGAAGGTGGGAGCCCACGCGGTTTTGCATAACAGGCACTTAAAAGACGGCAAAATTAATGCTTACTGGGTAATGTGTAACAACAATATGCAAGCGGCAGCCAATATGCTTGAAGAAGGCTTACCCGGCTACCGCAACCCCGAAAATTTTATTGTCGTTAGCGATGCCTACCCTACCGTTACGGCCCAAGCAGGTGATTTAATATTACCCACCGCAATGTGGGTCGAAAAAGAAGGGGCTTACGGCAATGCCGAGCGACGCACACAGTTTTGGCATCAGTTAGTTGATGCGCCCGGCGAAGCCAAATCGGACCTTTGGCAACTCATGGAGTTTTCTAAGCACTTTACAACCAACGATGTCTGGCCAAAAGAATTACTGGCAAACAATAAAAACTATAAAGGCAAAACGCTATTCGATGTATTGTTTAAAAATGGCAATGTCGATAAATTTGGTTTAGAGCAAACCTCTCCCGATTACAACAACCAAGAAGCCAAAGATTTTGGCTTTTATGTGCAAAAAGGCTTATTTGAAGAATATGCCACCTTTGGCCGAGGCCACGGCCACGACCTAGCCAGCTTTGATCGCTACCACCAAGAGCGGGGCTTACGCTGGCCGGTTGTCGATGGTAAAGAAACCCTATGGCGCTACAAAGAAGGCAGCGACCCTTACGTTAAGAAAGGCAAAGGCTTTGATTTTTATGGCAAGCCCGATGGCCGCGCCATTATCTTTGCACTGCCCTACGAAAAACCACCAGAGTCACCCGATAAAGACTTCCCTTTATGGCTGTGCACTGGACGCGTATTAGAACACTGGCATTCCGGTTCGATGACCCAGCGCGTACCAGAGCTTTACCGTGCATTCCCAGATGCCGTTTGTTTTATACATCCTAGCGATGCCAAAGCAGCGGGTTTAAGGCGCGGAGATAAAGTACGCATCGAATCGCGCAGAGGGCATATTATTTCCAGAATAGAAACGCGCGGCAGAAATAAGCCGCCCCAAGGGCTAATTTTTGTACCTTGGTTTGACTCTAGGCAGCTAATTAACAAAGTTACACTGGATGCCATCGATCCTATATCAAAGCAAACAGATTTTAAAAAATGCGCCGTAAAAGTGAGTAAAGTCGTATGAAAACATCAACCCCACAAAGTGTTTTCACATTAGCCAAATTACTCTTGAGCGCTTGCATTGTAATGGCCAGTAGCACCTTACTGGCAAGCGAGATAGCAACGCTGCGCCAAGGCACTCCACTTGAAAGCACCAATACAACACCAGCATTATTAAATAATGCATCTAATGAGGATAAGCGCAAAACACGGGCATACCCGATGCAACCGCCAACCATTCCACACAAAATCGAAGCCTACCAAATTGATACCAACGCTAACCAATGTATGACATGCCACGCACGTTTGCGAGTTGAAGACAGCCAGGCGCCCATGATTAGTGTGACCCACTACATGGACCGCGATGGCAATTTTTTAGCGGATGTTTCACCTAGGCGATATTTTTGCACACAGTGCCATGTTACACAGGTAAGCAATAAACCGCTTATTGAAAACACATTTCGCGATATGCATCACCTACCCGCCAACAAAAACAAAACCAACTAAAAGTGGGAAACCAACAACATGAAAAACCTGCTTAAAAAATACTGGCATATTTTCAGCCGGCCTTCGGTTCATTTTGGTTTAGGGTTTTTAACGCTCGGTGGTTTTTTGGCTGGCATTATTTTTTGGGGTGGTTTTAACACCGCCTTAGAAGTTACAAACACCGAGGCCTTTTGCATTGGCTGCCACGAAATGCGCAACAATGTGTATGAAGAACTGCAAACCACGATCCATTTCAACAATGGCTCTGGCGTGCGAGCAACCTGCCCAGACTGCCACGTTCCACACGAATGGAGCGATAAAATTGCTCGCAAAATGCAAGCATCCAAAGAAGTTTGGGGCAAAGTGTTTGGTACCATTGATACCCGAGAAAAGTTCTTAGATAAACGATTAGAACTTGCCCAACATGAATGGGCGCGCCTTAAAGCAAACGATTCTTTAGAGTGCCGCAATTGCCATGACTTTGAATATATGGACTTCACCAGACAAAGCCAACGCGCAGCCACCCAACACAGCACTGCTTTAGCCAGCGGAGAAAAAACTTGTATCGACTGCCACAAAGGTATCGCCCACGAATTACCTGACATGTCTGGTGTTGAAGGCTGGTAGCCAAATAACCGAGCAAAGACCTTAAAGCGATTAAACTTATGCGGGGTTATTTTAAGCCGCTGCCAAAATAACCCCAAGGCTAGTCAATTAACTTTGAAGCGTGCAGCCAAAATTTAACTCTTCTTCATTAGGGACTTCAAACCTTGGCGCCATAACGTTAAACATCATATCCGTCACTTGAAAGGCATATACAGCTGGGTCTTTTTCTGTATTTCTCTTTTCAACGCGTTTTTTACGAACTTCTTTTTGTACCTCCACTACCCAATAGACAGCTACTTTGCCCGCAACTTCAGCCCTACAGAAACGACTTGACCACCATCAACCTCAATAACCACCAGTTTAACACCCCCTATTTTTAGAGCATCCCCCACCACCGGCTTCCCATGAAAACGCTTCACCAAGTACTGGCTAACACTGCAATCTGCATCTAACTCGGAGACATCGAAACCGTAAGCATGTCCAATTTCAGCAAGTTTTGTCTCTGGGTTAAGGACAAACTCACCAAAGAAATTATTTTTATGATTAGAGGCCGGCACAAATAACCGCGAATAATCAGCATGGGGGCTGGCCGCAAGTATCATTACCTGATCATCACTTTGCAACGTTTTTCCTGCGTGCTCATCAACCAATACACCACGGCGAATAATACCGACGACTTGGCTTCCCTCAATAGCTGGCAATTGATGGAGCTTACACCCTTGCGCACTACTGCCGGCGAACACTCGGTAAACAAAAATTTCTGTATCTTGTTCTTGCTGAATTTTTAGCTGTAAATATTCCGGCTCTTTAGCGCTAGGCGGCAATGCAACTTGTAGCCAGCCAGCTACGCGTGCGATAGTCCAGCCTTGCAGAATTAAAGAAATCAATACAACGAAAAAAACCAACTCAAAAACGGTTTTTGTTTGCTCTACTCCTGCTAGCGATGGAAACAACGCCAGTATGATAGGCACAGCCCCGCGCAGTCCACACCAACTAATAAACAACTGTTCTCGCCACGGGTAACGAAACGGCAGCAGCGCTAACAACACCGCAACCGGCCGCGCGACAAATATTAAAATAAGTGCTACAAATAATGCTGGAATGATAATAGGAGGCAAATCACTTGGCGTAATCAGCAAACCCAGCATCAAAAACATACCAATTTGGCTTAGCCATGCTATACCATCGTGAAAACGGTGAATATCGCTACTGTGCGGTAACGATTGATTACCAAGCATTGCGCCAGCAATAAAAATAGCGAGAAAACCACTGCCGCCGCACAGTGCCGTTAAACCAAAAATGCTCATGCCCCCAGCGAGCGCTAATAACGGGTACAAAGATGTGATTAACGGCAAGCGTTGAAGTAAATATGACAACACAACACCACCGCAATAACCAAGGGCCAAGCCTAAGCCCATCTGTTTTACAAACTCGCCAGCAATGGCCCAAACTTGGTTTTCTGAGCCAGCTAGCTGCATCACCTCAACCAATGTAATGGTTAAAAAGATGGCCATTGGGTCATTAGAACCAGATTCGATTTCAAGGGTTGCCCCGGTCCGCTCTTTTAAGTCGAAACCGGCATTGCGCAAAAGTCCAAATACTGCAGCAGCATCGGTAGAGCCAACAATAGCGCCAATTAATAAGCTTTCTAACCACGGCAAGTTAAGAATAAAATGCACTGCAGCGCCGGTAGTACCGGCCGTCAAAATAACGCCCAGTGTTGCCAACGACAATGCCGGTTTTAAACTAATGCGAAATGTGTCTTTGCGGGTACCTAGCCCGCCATCAAAAATAATCAACGCCAGCGCAATATTGCCAAATAAAAAAGCTAACTCGAAGTCATTAAAGTTAATGCCCCCAGGCCCATCCTCGCCGGCAAGCATGCCCAATATTAAAAAAATCAGCAGCACCGGCGCACCTATACGGCGAGTAAAAGCACTCGCCAATACACACAACAACGACAATAAAGCCGCGCCGAAAATAAATTGGTACGTTAAATCAATACTCATAATGCACCAGATATAAGCCGGGCAGGCAAAGCTGCCCAGCGTTTTTAAGGAATGAGATCTAACTGCGCCTGCATTTCTTCACGAGTTTGGCGCAATTGTAGCAGGCCTTTGTTTTGCCTGCGCCGGCTTAAATAAAACAGTATTGGCGAAGCAATAAATATTGACGAGCTGGTACCAATAACAATGCCAAACAACATCGGCAAGGCAAAACTAGCCACGGCGGCACCGCCAAATAGACCCATCGGTAATAAGGCAATAAATGTTGTTACGGAAGTATAAACCGTACGCGTAAGGGTTGACGATATACTCTCATTTAATGCCGATAACATGGGCTTGTCGGGCTCTGCTCTTAGGGTTTCACGTATGCGGTCAAACACAACAACCTTATCGTTTACAGAGTAACCAATCAGCGCAAGTAATGCCGCGACGGCGGTTAAATTAAATTCGACGCCGGTTAATGCAAAAAAACCAATAGTTTTCGCTAAATCCAACGCAATCGTTATTGTCGCCGCCAACGCAAAATGCGATTCAAACCGAAACCATAAATACAACAGCATACCTACGCCAGCTAACAAAATAGCCAATACAGTAGCATCGGCAAAACCGCCACTCACTTTAGGGCCAACCATATCAACGCGAGGAAAACTAGCCTCGGCCTGTAGTTGAGTGACAGCACTTTTTACCGCACTCACTTGATCGGCCGCTGCAGCGTTGGCCGCATCGGCAGGCAAGCGCACCAAATACCGGCCGGGCTGTTCAAATTCTTGAATTGCCGCTTCCCCTAACGAATATGCAGCAAACTGCGCGCGCAAATCCGCACTTTCCGTGTTGTTCGCAACAACCTCAACAACTGTTCCGCCGGTAAAGTCGACCCCATATTCAAGCCCAGGTTTAGCATACAAGGCGATGGCCGCAATGGATAAAATGGCCGATAGCGCCAAACCCACAACGCGACCTTTTAAAAAATTAAATGGTACATGGCCAAGCTTATCTAATACTTTAATTCCCGATAAAGCCAGCGGTTGTTGTTCGCGCCCTTTGATAGTGCGCATCATCAACAAACGCGTGACTCCCATCGCGGTAAACAATGAAGTAAGTAGGCCAATACCAATGGTTACGGCAAAACCGCGTACAGGGCCGCTGCCAACCATAAATAACAAACTCACGGCAATTAATGTTGTTGCGCTGGAATCGATAATAGTGCCGTAAGCACGACCAAAACCAACCTGCAAAGCCTGCCACGCCGGCAACCCACGCCGCGTTTCTTCGCGAATGCGCTCGTTAATAAGAATGTTGGCATCAACGGCCATACCAATAGTGAGAATAATACCCGCAATTCCCGGCAGCGTTAACGTTGCACCTAGCAGGCTTAAAATACCCATAACCAATGCAAAGTTAACCGCCAAACTCACACACGCAATAGCCCCCCAACGCCCATAAATGGTCAGCATAAATAACAACACAACAGCTGCGCCTGCCAACCCGGTAGTCAACCCCATCGCGATTGCATCGCTACCTAAATCTGGGCCAACGGTACGCTCTTCCACAACATCTAACGGAATGGGTAAAGCACCAGCACGTAGCAGCAATGCCAACTCGCTTGCTTGGCGGGCATCAAATTCACCGCTAATTTCCCCGCTACCACCGGCGATAACACCGCGAATAACCGGCGCCGTTAACACTTTATCATCGAGCACAATCGCCAAAACACGGCCAATATTTTTGCGTGTCATGTCGCCAAATTTTCGCGCGCCCTCATTATCGAGCTTAAAATTAACCACCGGTTGTTGGTTGTCTTGATTAAACGCAAACTGGGCATCACTTACGTGCTGCCCTTCAAGCGCTACATGAGACTCCAAAACATAAAGCCTGTCGCTATTGGCATCCGGCAAGGTAATGTTTGTAGCTGAATGCTGCGTGTTAGCGGCCCAATGAAAAGTCATTTTGGCCGTTGTGCCCAGTAAAGCACGTATTTCAGATGGATCTTCGACACCCGGCATTTGAACCAAAATATACTCTGAACCTTGCCGCGTGATACTGGGTTCGACCAAGCCACTTTCATCAAGGCGGCGACGTAAAACTTCTAGACTTCGCTCGATGGCATCCTTTTGAAAATGCTCACGCGCCGCATCAGTAAGGCTCACAGAAAGCTGGGTGTCTTGCACTCTGGTAGCCACCAAAGCAAAGCCATCGGCAGATTGCATCGCTTTAGCCTGCCCCCGTCCTACGTCAACGCCTGGCGCATTATTAAAACTTAAAATAATCGCGTCGCTATCGGCTTTTATCAGCTGATGACCAATGCGAGCGTCGCGAAGCTGGCCTGTTAAGGATTGAGCGATTTTTTCGTGCTCAGCTTTTACTAATTCCTGAAAATTGGCTGCCAGCAACAAATGCGAACCGCCTTGTAAATCAAGCCCAAGTGATACGGTGTTATTAAGATAAGCCGCAGGCAACCATTTGACTGCCCCCGACGGTAGTAAATTCGGCAACGCGCACAGCAGTACGGCCGCCGTGATTAGGCCATATGCAATGGCCCGCAAACGCAGTGATTTCATGTGATAACTCGTGTTGTAATTTTGTAACTATTCACCCGTAAAAAATATTACTCACTCAGAGGGCTGATTGATTATTTTCTAGGCATTCACGCGCAGGGCCTTACAGGGATTGTAAGGAGAGAAAGCGCAGGAGCACGCTTTCCAGAGCAGGTGCATAGTGCCCATGGATGGCTTGAACGGCCTAGAAAATGATCGATTAGCACTCAATTTCACAGCTGGCTGAATAGTTACGTAATTTTTATTAAAAACAGCAAAACCTAGTGAAAAAGCAATTCACCAAGCAATGCTCGAAACAATAAAAGAGTTACACGAAAGGTGGCGCGCGCGATTGCGGCTGTTGATTGCTCCGCGGATAAAGCGAAACATTAAAAGAAGTGCGATAAAGACTATTAGCAACCAATGGCGAATGCACAGGCCAAGTAGCTGCATCACTGCAAACATCCTGCATGCCATCAAATAGGCTATCGCGAGTGTAGTCACCCACATTTTTTAAACGCTTACTAAAATGTGAGTTATTCGCTGCTACCGAATACCAAAGCTGGCCAGCTACACTCAGCGGTTGCTGACCCAATCGACTGGAGGCCTGCGAGCCCAAAATACATGCGAGCGCAAGCACAAAACCTAGACTAAGGCTTAGCTTCGACAACGATGAAATTGGGCGAAAGCGATTCAAAGGCGGCTCTTGTTTATGCTTATTTACGCTAGCTAGTTGCAAACATGATGGAGGCTACAGGTTTTAATTCAAGCCTAACGGGCCAAGTTAGCGATCAGCAACATTGAATGGAGCGCCCCTAGGCGCGTACAAGAAGTTATTGCCGTGATCGTACCCTAAAACCTGAGCACTCACTGGCGATTAACTTTTTAGAAGCGTTTTAAAACCACCGTAAATAAGCCGCTTACCGTCAAAGGGCATTGGGTTATTTTCCGCAGACATTCTTGGGTCTTCCATCATCGCCCCCCAACCAGAATCGCGCACCTCTTTTGAAGGCCAAACAACCCACGAAAAAACTACCGTTTCGTGCTCTTCAGCTTTAACGGCCATAGGTAAAGAAGTCACCTCACCTGCAGGCACGTCATCCCCCCAGTTTTCAACGACCTCTAGCGCTCCACTTTCTTTAAATAACTCGGCAGCAATTTTAGCGTGTTCGATATACTTAGCTTTATTTTCAGAGGGTACTGCAGCAACAAAACAATCGACATATGACATGTGCTTTTCCTTATCACTCTTTCGCGGCATGAATTTTGGCTTAATGCGGGGCACAGCCGAAAGCTGTTAGGCACACTTTGCCAAGTGAGTAGCTATTCAAAACTAATTGCTTTCAAATTTAAAGAGCGCACATCAAGTAAACACAAAAAATGCCGCCTAAAAAATGACTTTAATGCTAGACAACCGCCCTGCACCTCACGCCACAAACATGCTGCGCGCACTTTTATACATAAGCAGATTAAAGAAAAACCTCAGCTGACCAATAACACATTAAAATCAAAACAGAGAGCATCACCCTTCCTCTCCTGACTTAGCAGTTAACACTCCCATTAAGTACTGCCTGAATGAATGGCCACTTTTTCTGAGTATATGCTTCGCGATCAAGAGAATTATCTTTGGCAAGATTGACCTTTAGATCAGTGTATTTTTGGGCTATTTTCTTATTGCTACGTAAAATATCGCGGAACCGTAACCGTTCACACCAAAGTTCGCTTTGATAGGGTATTAGATGGAGGTGATGCGTCCGGTATTCAGGCTTAGGCTTGCAAAACCAATGCATGACATCAGTTTTATATGGGTAGTAGCAATAATCGATTTTTGATAGCGCATCTATGGCTGGGCGAGATACCTCTAGGCTTTTAACGCCAAACATAATATCAATCACTGGTTTAGCGGTAAGATCCGGGACGGAGGTGCTGCCCACATGCTCTATTGCTCCACATAACCATTCACCAGCCACCTGAAATAATCTAGCCCTTTCCTGCTCAAAGAGTTTAGGCCATTGAGAGTTGTACTTTTCAAGTTCAATTGTCATATCGAAATAACTAGGCGTTAACGCGCTGTAGAAAATGAGAGCAAATCATCTCATTTTTCGTATATCCATCAAGCGCTTTTCTTGACTCACTCGACCGTAAGAATTCAGGTCCTTCTAGCCACCTCGCATTAAATAGCTCCTCTCAATCAGGCACCTCGGCCCCTAGCGCTTACATTGACACCGCTTTCAATGTGAACCAGCTTCCATATTGCATATTTAACCGGCCCCTTTGTTGACAGGCAAGACAAGCAATATCATATTTGTTGTATATGTTGTTTTTTACACCAAATACAAAAATACATTATTAAATAACAATCAAACAACACCGGTCCGTTTACCGAAAAGGGTTGATCATGAAGCTTAAATCCATGCTTGCCGGCTGCTGCATTTTACTGCTTGCCGCCTGCGTTGCCGAACCAGAAGTTAGCTCCTCCAGCATCGAATCATCGATGAGTGACACACCGGCATCCAGTAGCGCATCATCAAATACTGCAACGCCGAAGTTAGATGGAAAAAGCCTTTATGAAACAACCTGCGCGGGCGTTTGCCACTCACTAGAGGGGGTAGGTAGTTTATTTCCACTCAATAATGACCTACTCAGTAGCGCAGACATGATCGCCGTTATTCGCGACGACATGCCAGACGGCAATGCCCTAGCCTGCGGCCAACTGTGCGCCGAAGCCGTTACCGACTACATCAAAAACACCTTATTTAATCGGCCGGTCAGTAGCCAAAGCTCTAGTAGTCAAAACAATCAAAGCTCATCGAGTGATGCGCCTGTAATGGGAACCATCATAGAGCGAGGCGCTACCTTGTATTTCCGCGATACCGCAGCTGGCTCTTGCGCTTCGTGCCACGGCAACGACGGTGAAGGCATTGCCAATAAAGGCGGTGCATTAGTGGCGCGTGACGGTGATGCTTTTGAATCGTGCGATAGTTGTGGCTCTATCGGTGGCTTAACACAATATATCGACACTAAAATGCCTAACGGCGGAGCCCACTTATGCCAAGGCCAATGCGCAGAAGATATTGCGGCCTATATTATGGAAACCTTTAACGACGGCTACCAAGCGGCCAACTGCAACGACCCTATCCAAAAAGCCACGCCCATGCGCCGCTTAAATAAAGTAGAAATTGCCAACGCGGTCCATGATGTTTTTGGTGCCGGCGCAGCGGAACTCGCAGCCACGCTACCCGACGAAACTGAAGTGATTGGCGGCTTTGCAACCGTAGGCAGTGCACTAAGCACCTCAGAAGACTGGACCCAGGCATTACTTGAAGGCGCGTTAAATGCCGCCGATGCCATAGTTAATGCCGGCAAGTTTCCCACCTGTGGCGACGCGATTGCCCTAGTAGAACCACAACCCACACTAGGAGAATGCACAACCACCGGCCAGTGCCGAACACTCTACGCCAATGCCACCGATTGCAACAATGCCGCAGGCGGCGTTTGCTATTGCGGCACAGAATTGTGCGGCAATAGCGCCCCCACACCAAACCAATGTTTTGAAACTTCGACCCAATCAATTGCGCAGCTAATGTTCCGCCGACAGTTAAACAATGCTGAATTTATGCGCTTTGACAACTTGCGCCGCGAAGTCAGTAACAAAACCGGTAACGATGCCGACGGCTATAAAGCCGTTGTAGCTTCTATGATTAGCTCGCCTCGCTTTATGTTCGCTCTAGCCGCAGACGATAAAACCCAAGCTCGCAATTTAACCCCTGCCGAATTGGCTGACCGCCTCGCCATGGCATTATGGGGCTCTATTCCCGATGCCACATTATTAGCCGCTGCAAATAATAATGACCTAGAGGGCGAACAACTGGACCAACAGATTAACCGCATGATGAAGGATGCTAAGTTCGACCGTTTTTCGCAGGTTTTTGTCGATGCTTGGATTGGTTTTGGCGGCTAAAAACAAGAAGGCTCGGACCTTGATATTAGCGACCAAGCTTGGCAGCAATTACTCGCCGACATGCAAACAGAAACACGCTTATTTATCACCCATATTATTCAAAACAATTTACCCATTAACGAAATTTACACGGCTGATTACTCTTTCCTTAATGCGCGTTTACAAAAGCATTACGGCTTAACTGAAACAACCAACAATACCCTTTTTGTTAAAACTCACTTCCCCGCTAATAGCAGCCGCCGCGGTTTAATGACACACGCCTCGGTATTAGCAAAAGCCTTCGACGGTAGTAAAACCTCTGTTGTAGTGCGCGGCGTACTTCCCTTAGAAGCATTTACCTGTACAGCACCAGAGCCACCCTTAAATAACCCCGCTGTAGAAAATGCCGTTAACGAACAAGCCAACTCCAACTTAACAGAAAAAGAAAAAATTCTAGACCGCGCCAGCCGAGACGCCTGCAAAACCTGCCATGCAGAAATCGACCCCATTGGCTGGGCCTTTACCGAGTTTGGTTTAGCCGGACAAAGCGTTAGCTTCGACCCTGACGGAGACCCACTCAACGTCCACGGCGAACTTTACGGCCAAGACTTTAGCAACGCCGCCGGCATGATTAACGTAATGGCAGCAAAAGCACATTTCGCTCCTTGCTTTGCAACCAAATTTTTAATTCACACCATTGGCCGCAAAGTACAACCAACGCGCAGTACCGAAGACCAATGCGCAATAGAAACAGCAGTAGAAAAAGCCACTAACGATGGATCGGTAGGCGCCAAAGATTTGCTTAAAGCAATACTCACAAGCAAGACAAGCACCTACACCGGAACAATCCAATAACAATATCTGTCGATACTGGAGCCAAATAATGAAATTTATATTAAACCGCCGTACCTTTTTACGCAGCACGACTACAGGCATTAGCACTGCTGTAGGCTTACCTCTACTCGAAGGCATGTTTAATTCCCAAAGTGCTTTTGCCGATGCACCCGGCGCATTCCCACGCTTTTTTGCTATGTACGTCCCTAACGGCATTATCGAAGAAAAGTGGTACCCCGAAGACGGTACAAAAACCAATTTTGATTTAAGTAATTGCTCGCTACGCGAGTTTGACCGCCTTGGGCTAAAAAATGATATTAGCCTTTACCGAGGTATGGACAACGCTTGCGATAAAGAAGGTAGCAATGGCAACACCCATATGATTGCTATTTCCAGCTGGTTAACCGGGGTGGGTATTAAAAGTGACGAAAGCCAAACCCACCGGCCATCGTTAGATCAAGAGGTTGCCCAAGCACATAACGCTATCGCCCGAAGCAAAGTGCACTCTTTACAACTCGCGGGTAATTCACAGCTCGATAAACCCAACAACAACCGCTATTACAACCCACTAAAAAACGCCCTTAACTGGGGCGCCAATAATCGTTTATTGCCACTGCGCTCAGCATTAAAAGACGAATTCGACAAGCTTTATGCTGGCGCCGATGCCGCGCCAGGCACAGGCCTTGACCGCCGCAGCCAAATGAAATTAAGTATTTTGGATGATATAAAAGAAGACCGTGCGCGCCTTGCCAACCAGCTCGGTGCAGACGACCGCGCTCGCCTCGAAGATTATTTCGACCGATTAAATAATTTAGAGCAAAGTTTAATCGCCTTAGAAAACAACAGCGACAACCCGCAAGCGTGCCCCAAACCAAATATCGCCAGCATCCCTAACCCTAACAACGGCAGCTTGAACGTTTCAATTGGCGACCATGCGCGCATTGCAGCCAAAATTACTGCGCAAGCTTTTGAATGCGGGCTAACGCATGCCATTACCTATTGCGCCGGCGGCGAAGCTGCGGGTTGTGAATACAGAGATATAGGCATAGGCACTCATTTCCATAATTCTATTAGCCACAACCGCGCTGGGCGCTATAACGATTGGGCAAAGATTGATACCTTCCACGCCGAGCTATGTGCAAACTTTATGCGAGAAATGAAAGATATTTCGCACGGCGCTGGCACCTTACTAGACGGCACTGCGGTGCTATTTGGCTCAGGCGTTGGCAACGGAGACAACCATAAACAAACCGATATTGCACTGATGGTCGGTGGGCATTTCGGCAATTGGAAACATGGCCGCTATCACCGCTTTAATGGCAGAAATCATGGTGACCTGATCGACACTCTACGACAAGAAATGGGCCTACCTACAGCATTAGGCCGCAACACAGTGCCCATTTCATAAAAAGTTAATTACTCTGAATATAAAGGAACAATTTCTACCCTGGCTGACCTATCGTCTCTAGGAGCGATAGGTCCAAGACCGTAAACCTTAAAGGAGTAATCTTTTAAGGTTTTTCTTAACTCAATAGTTAAAGCTTGTGCACCGCTTAACGATTGAGACTCTTGCTGGGAAATAATATGTGGCAACTGCTGATTGTGCCCTACTACGGCATAGTTGCGGTGGGGCTGTGCTGCCAACCAACTTTTAACTAACAATATATCGCTAGGCGTAATTTCAAGCGGCAAGCTGTTGGAGCCGACGGTTGACGGCTGCGTTGGTAAAACGGCAAAGCCTTGGTTATTCCAAGCAATTAAACTATTTTTGGCCACCACACCCAAAGAGGTATTTTCGGTTAAAGCCAGCTCCAGCCACTGCAAGTAAACCCTGCGATTTCCTCGCTCCACAATAAACGCGCTATACCAAGCACCTGGCGTTTTCCACACCCAGTATCGTTGGCTACTATCAATACCGTGCAAAGCTTTATTGTTAAAAATTTCGCTCCAGCCATAGCTTCTACCGCAAGCCATGCCCTCACAATCGAACACTGCCTTCCACTGCTTTTGCACTGCTAGCGCTTCCATTTTTTCGGTTAATTCTTGGCGGTCTAGCTGATCGAACTCATAAGTTTGCGTTAGTAGTACCCCGGTGGTTTTTCCACTTTCTTCATAACGCCAACGGCCATTTATTTTTTTTATAGAGGAAAGCACCCACTGCATTTGGGCATCCGCTTTGTGCTGATTAAACACCAAGCGGTGTTTAGCTGGAATAATTGATTTAATTGCCCCTTGTGCTTCATCAGCCGTAGTTGGTGCGTTAACAACCGTAAGTGCCGCCACAATCGCGATCAATCGTAAAATCATTATATTTCTATCCCGTCGATATCATTCAGCCACTGCGCAATAGCATTAGCTTGCGCACTCATATGACAATGGTGGTCACCCACCAAATATCGTTTTTCCCATGCAGGGTATTTATTTAAAAAAGTTAATAATTGCTCATCACCACTAAGAATGCCTTTATCCGCTATAAACAACGTAAGTGGGCACACTATGGCATCCGCAAACGCGCTAAGTTGCGCCATAGTTAAACGCAGCTCTGAGGGCGCACTTACTTTAGGGTCGTATTGCCAAGCATAACCGTTCGCACTTTTTGATACGGCGCGGTTTGCAAAAGCGATGGCATCGTCAGGCGATAAAGGAAACATTCCCTTTTGCCTAGCGGCGACTGCAGCTTCAAATGTAGGGTAATAATGTACCGGTCGTAGGCGCTGCTTCCTCACGGTATTAATCGAGTGAAATAATTGCTCGGGGGCTTTTTCTGCGGTTCCCATTAGCGGGAAAATACCATCTAAGCAAACAAGCCGCTCAACCCGCTTTGGAAACGTCGCCGCCAATAAAAACGCAATGGCAGCACCGCGCGAATGCCCAAGAAGCTCAAATGTTTGCCAGCCCAATTGGTCAGCTATGGCTAATATTTCCGGTAAATCCAACCAAACGTTGTACGCCCCCAAATGTTGGCGACCGCCAGATAAACCGTGACCTGCAAGATCCAAGCATAATATATCGGCATCGACATTCGCAGCTATACCGTCGAAGCTAGCACAATTATCTAACCAGCCATGCAACGCAATAATTCTCCTGCGCGGGGTTCGATGTGATATTGACTCACCTCGCGAAGAAGACCACAGGCGCGCTTTTAGCACTAGACCTGCAACATCGTAAGAGCACTCGGTAGGAGTTTGATTCAGTGACGGGCTATTTGAATTCATGCCTTACAGGTTGGGTTGCTTAAGCCACTGGAGCTCACCTAACCCGCTAGCTACCAAGGGTAAAGAAATACAGGCTAAATTAGCGGTGCCCATAAAGTAACGACCCGATTCGCAGCCGCATAATGTTTCTAATAAATCGCCCACAAATGGCTGATGAGTCACTAAAAGCAAACGCGAAGCACCGCTGCGTTCCAACTGAGTAATAACGCTAGCGACTTGCCCGTCAGGCGCAATTGTCGGATCTGTGGTAACAACGGGGTTGCCATCTTGCAATAGCGCACTGGCCTCATGCCAAGTTTGCTGCGCGCGCAGATAAGGGCTCACCCAAACGGCATCTAGCGATGCCAGCGCAGCTTGGGCAGCAATTATAGTACTTCGAACTTCTTCGCGACCGCGATCAGACAATTCACGCTGTGCATCGCTTTGCGCATAAGCATTGGCATGGCCATGCCGTAAAAGAAACAACTCCATTACGCGTCCTGTGTGGCTTTACCATCTTTCACATCAGGCTCTTGCGATGCAGTTGCTTTAGTCTCAGGTTGCACATCAGCTTCAGCAGCTGGTGCCTCAGGTTCGACCACAACTGCGGTAGGCTTGTCTTCTACAACATCTTCTTCCACATCTTCTACGACAGCCTGCTCAACAGGTGTTTCAGCATCAACCTCTGGCCAATCGCTAAAAGGGAAAGGCTTAACTTCCGATTTACAGGTAGCAAAATTAAATATGGCAAATAAATACTTCGCTAGGCTAGCACCAAAACGCACTAAACGAGCGTTAGCGTGGCCCGTAATTAGCGTGAATATAATTTGCGCCAAAGCAATCAATAAAATTAGGGTGCCTGCAATTTCTGCACAGACCAAAAAAAAGACAACATAGAGTGCGCGAAACCAGTATTCCGCGCTCGATAGATTCTTCTTTAGCTGTGGGTCCATAAAATTCTCCTGCTGATAGCATTCATATTCGAAAGATTGATACTTATACAATAACAGTTAGTAATTTTTATCGAGAAAGTCTTGCGCCAATTTTGCTGCCGAAGAACCAGAAGAGACAACCGCTTGCAGTTGTGCTTGCGCCTCATCTAAATCGCCTTGTAAAAATAGCACTTTCGCTAACTTAAATTTAGCCTCGGGCGTTTTTTGATGATTGGGATGCTCTTGCACCAAAGTGTTAAACCACTGCTCTGCGCTATCTAAATCTTCGCGCTGCAAATACACCTGGCCCAACCAATATTTGGCATTTGCGGCATACACACCGCTGGGGTAATCCCGCAAGTACGCATCAAAGGACTCTATGCCTTTATCGTAATCACGCTGTTTTAAAACGGCATCAATACCTGCACGGTACAAGGCTAGCTCGTCTTCAGCATTACCGCCGGAACCTTGAGTTTGCGATAAACTGCTCGGTTGCGAAGCAGTATTAGCTGCACCGGTGTTGCTAGTACCACTGGCTACAGGCTTAGCAAAACTACCACTGGTAGCCTGACTTAGGCCACTAACGCGACGATCCAAATCCAAATAATCGTCAAGGCGTTGCTGTTTGAGCTTTTTCAATTGGTAACTTTGCTCTTCCACAAGGCCGCGCAGTGTTTGCACTTCTTGCTGCAGTGTTTGCAATTGAAAATAAAATTCCGTCATGCTCGCCGGTGAAGGTTTAGCCCCACGAGGAGAATAACCTCCGTCGCTGGCATTAACACCGTTGGCGTTTTGATCTGACGGAAACCGCGTTGACGGTACATCAAGATCAACCACTTCGACCTGAGCGTTTGCAGGAGGGATAACTGAAAATGAAACTGCCGCCATAAAGGCGGCAGTTACAGCATTAAACTTATGCATAAGTTAAAACTTATTTAAGTTCAACGCGACGGTTTTTAGACCATGACATTTCGCCAGAACCCATTTCAGCAGGGCTTTCTTCACCGTAGCTTACTGTTTCGATAGAAGCAGCATCTACACCTTGAAGAACTAGGTAATCACGAACGGCATTGGCACGACGCTCACCCAAAGCCATGTTGTACTCACGGCTGCCGCGCTCGTCAGCATGACCTTCCAATCGCACTGAACGTGGGCTAGCAGACAACTGTTCTGCGTGAAGCATTAATGCAGCACGTGCGGCAGTGGTTAAATCAGAAGAATCAAATTCGAAGTAGAAAGTAGTGTCGATAACTACTGGCTCTTCAATCACTTGCTCTACGGTTTCAGTTTCTACTGGCTCTACCACTTCTGGAGCAACAGTTTCAGTAGGCTTATTTGACGAACAACCTGTCATTAAACCGAATGCAGCAGCAAATGCGATAGCGGAATACATTTTTTTCATGGATTTACTCCCAAATGGTATTTATAAAACTTAAAATGTTCAAAAAACAAACAGCAACTTAAAAATACGGTGCCCAAGCCGGTTCTCTCACATCCCCCTTACTAGACGGTAAGCGGAATTTAACGCCAGCATCCATAGAGACCGCGCCAAGTACGCCCTTTTTGTTGTGTTGCGTAGCATACAACAACATTGCGCCGTTGGGTGCAATACTTGGCGATTCATCGAGCCAAGTTTCGGTCAAAATGCGCATATTACCCGATGCAATATCTTGTGATGCAATATGGAACACACCATTTTGACGATGAACCATGACAAGGCTTTTACCATCGGGGCTAACACGCGGGCGCGCATTGTAGTCGCCTTCGAAGGTTAAGCGCTCTGGACGGCCACTTTTCAAGTTCACTTGGTAAATTTGTGGGCTGCCGCCGCGATTAGATGTGAAGATTACACCAGAACCGTCCACAGACCAATTCGGTTCTGTGTCGATATAGTGGTCGTTTGTAATTCGTTGCAAACGCTTATTAGCAATATTCATCACATAAATATCAGGCGTACCATCTTTAGACAGCACCATGGCTAATTGCGTACCATCTGGCGAAAACGCAGGAGCGCCGTTTAGCCCGCGAAAGCTCGTCATCTGAGTTTTGCGCCCCGTTGCCAACTCCATAATATAGATGGCTGGCCTAGAGGTTTCGAATGACACATAAGCAATGCGCTTACCGTCGGGCGACCATGTTGGCGACAAAATAGGCTCTGAGCTGGCCTGTAAGGTCCGCGCCCTTGCGCCATCGACATCGGCATAAACTAAGCGATAACGGCTAGCACTGGGTTTGCGCAAATCTTGCACGTAGAGCATTTTGGTCGAAAAAATACCGCGGATGCCTGTAACCTTCTCGTACACGGCATCGCTTATTGCGTGAGCGATATCGCGCAAGCCGTTGACTCCAGCCTTAACCGTAGCCGTATGAATATTTTTTTGCGCCAACACGTCGTATAGTTCATAACGCAGTGCGTAGCCTTCGCCTTCGGTAACTAATTTACCGATCACCAAAAAATTAGCGCCCAGCATACGCCAGTCTCTAAACACGACCTCGCTGCGCGATGTGGGCATTGCCAACATATCCGTTATTGGAATTGGCTTAAAAAAGCCGCTGCGCTCTAAATCTGCCGCAACTATAGCCTGAATATTTTCGGGCAAGCCCCGTGTTTGACCAAAAGGCACAACAGCAATTGGGGCAGGATTATCATTCCCGCGGTTAATTTCAATAAATAAACTAGCGTGGACGTTCATTGTCGTAATAACAAACAACAGCGCTAGTACAATGCGACAAATCACAGGCGACGATCCTCAGGATTAAATAAAAGATTAATGGTTCTAAAATTGCGCTCAAAAACGGCAATATCCATTTTTTGCAATTCAGGGATTTGGTCAACGGCACGCACTGCTTGCTCAGCCGAGCGATCAAAGGCGTCATTACCGCTGCCTTTAACAATATTGACAGTAATAATTTTACCGGTCGGCACTAATTGAATCACCAGTTCGCAACGCATACCCTTTCTTGCCGATGGAGGCCGGCTCCACTTTTGCGCAATGCGCTCCATAATAATGGCTTTAAACGAGTTTACTGTTTGGGCCTCGGCCTGCTCAGCTAACATCATTTCTTCTTCACGCAATGCTTTATCGATGGCTTCTTGCTGACGTTTACGCGCTTCTTCTTTGGCGCGTTTTTTTGCCGCTGCTTTTTCGCGTTTTTCTTTTTCCTTTAATGCTGCCCGCTCCTTAGCGGCTTTAGCTTTTGCATCTGCCGCCTTTTTTTCTTTCAAAGCTTTAGCTTTTTTGGCTGCGGCCTCTTGTTGCTTACGTTTTTTCTCGGCGCTGGCATTCTTTTTTTTGTCCGCGGTTAAGTCCACTTTATTCACTTTACTTCCAGCGATCTTTTTTTCAGGCGCCTTAGTTTTAAGCTCAACAAGCGTAGCCTTAACAAATTCAGGACGCTTAAAGTTGGGCTCCTCTTTTTGCGGCTGCCAAACGTGAATAACAGCCCACACCAAAATACCATGCAAACAGGCACTAGCAAAAAGAGGTACGGTGTATTCCCGAAGCAATCGAATCATTTTTTATTTGAACCAGGCTCCGTCACCAAGCCCACGCTCGGCGCGCCAGCACCTTGCAATTCGCTCATAAGGTTAACAACCAGACCGTATTCAATTTTTTTATCGCCCCACACCAGTACGGGTGTTTGCGGCTTTTGCCGGAGAATTTTGGCAACTTGATCAATAATATCCGCTAAAGGCTTTTGCTGATCACCCTTCTCGCCCAAATTGATGTAATAAGAGCCATCAGTTTTAATCGATACGATTAGTGGCTCTTCGTCTTTATTATCTAGCGGGCTTGAAGGCGCCTGTGGCAACTCAACTTGAACACCCTGCATCAATAACGGTGCAGTAACCATAAAGATCACCAACAAGACAAGCATGACATCGATATAAGGCACCACGTTAATTTCAGCCAGTGGTTTTCGCTTTTTAGCAGGCAACATAGTATTCACTGTGGTTTATTCAGCGTGGACTTGGCGATGCAAAATAGAGGAGAACTCTTCTGTAAAGGTATGATAGTTGGCACCCAAACTTTCGGCCCGTGCTACAAAACGGTTATAGGCCAAAACCGCAGGGATAGCCGCAAACAATCCCATTGCAGTAGCTACTAACGCTTCGGAAATACCTGGCGCAACCGTTGCTAAAGTCGCTTGATGCTGGTTTGCCAAGCCACGAAATGAATTCAAAATACCCCACACCGTACCAAACAGGCCGATATAAGGACTAACCGAAGCTACGCTGGCTAAAAAAGGTAAATGCAATTCGAGCTTTTCTTGCTCCCGCATTAAGGCAACTCGCATAGCACGCTGTGTACCTTCCATCACTGCAGCGGTATTTTTCTGCTGACTAAGCCTAGAAAACTCTTTAAAGCCCGCGCGAAAAATCGCCTCTATACCTTGAGCGTTTTGACTATTGCCCTGACGATAAAGCTGAGCTAAGTCGCCTCCCGACCAAAAGCTTTTTTCAAAACGAGAAAAACTGGCACTAGCACGCGAGTGGTAAACAAAGCGCTGAACAATCATTACCCACGAAACAACTGAGGCGGCAAAAAGTACAAACATAACCAACATAACCACAGGGCCAGCATCGGCCACCAGGTCAAAAATAGAAAGAGATTCGCTTGGAGTCATAAAATGTTTCGTAAACCCAGTAGTTAGCAAGATGATAGAGTATTGGCAAACAATGTGAGCACTATAGATTGTCCCACTCTGAACGCAAGAGCCATTAAAAATTCCACAAAACTTATTTAGCCCTCTAAGCCAGGCAAAGCATCTTGCTTCATGCTGGCCGGAGCCGTCAATCCGAAATGATCGTATACTTTTTGCGTGGCCACTCGACCACGCGGCGTACGCATTAGGTAGCCTTGCTGAATCAAATAAGGCTCTAGAACATCCTCAATGGTGTCTCGCTCTTCACTGATTGCGGCTGCAAGGCTATCCACTCCAACGGGACCACCGCCAAACTTATCAACCAGTGCCATTAACAAGCGGCGATCCATATGGTCGAAACCCAGCGCATCGACATTCAGCATATTAAGTGCCTTATCAGCAACATCGGCCGTCACAACACCATCGGCTTTAACCTCCGCATAATCACGCACGCGGCGTAACAGGCGATTGGCTATTCGCGGGGTCCCTCGAGCACGACGGGCAACCTCCTCCGCCCCTAGCGCTTCAATGCCAACGCCCATCAAACTGGCTGAGCGAGTCACAATATGAGTAAGATCGGCCAAGCTGTAAAATTCTAAGCGCTGGACAATCCCAAAGCGATCGCGCAGCGGCGAGGTTAGCAAGCCCGCGCGCGTCGTTGCACCAATGAGTGTAAATGGCGGCAAATCTAATTTAATCGAGCGCGCTGCAGGGCCTTCACCAATCATAATGTCCAACTGGTAATCTTCCATTGCGGGGTAAAGCACCTCCTCAATCATAGGGCTAAGACGATGAATTTCATCAATAAACAGTACATCGCCCGCATCGAGGTTGGTCATTATCGCAGCTAAATCACCGGCTTTTTCCAGCACGGGGCCAGAGGTGCTTTTGAGGGAAACGCCCATTTCATTGGCAATAATATTAGCCAATGTAGTTTTACCTAAACCTGGCGGACCAAAAATCAAACAGTGATCCAACGCCTCGGCCCGTGCCTTAGCCGCACCAATAAATATTTCCATTTGCTCGCGCACATGCGGCTGACCAATATAATCAGCCAGCATTTTAGGGCGAATAGCGCGATCAACCTGCTCTTCTTTGCCCTGCGCGGCCGGCTGGATAATACGCTCTTGCGCTACCGGTTTCAGGTTGTCGGGTTCTATCATGCAAGTTTTACTTCTTAATTAATAAAAGGCGCCGCTAGACCTAAGCCATGCAGCAAACCAAATGACATCGCAAGGCGGGCTAAGCCCCAGGCAACATACTGCGCAACGCTAAGCGAATCAATTCTTCACTGCGTGTAACCTCGTTAGTTTTAAGTACGCGGGCAATGGCTTTAGTGGCTTCTGCCGGTTTATAGCCCAGCGCAATCATTGCGCTTTCTGCCTCAGCCAGTATATCGCCATTCGCGGCTACAGCCTCGTTATTGTCTCCAGCAGCGCCTGCGGGCAACTGCCAATCTTTGACGCGGTCTCGCATTTCAATCACCAAGCGCTCTGCAGTTTTTTTGCCTACACCGGGAATTTTTGTGAGTGCCGTGACGTTATCGTTAAGGATTGCAGCAACGACTTCGTTGGGCTCCATGCTCGATAAAACTGCCAAGCCCATTTTAGGCCCAACCCCGCTTACTTTGATCAGCTGGCGAAATAAACTGCGCTCTTGCTGGCTAGAAAAGCCAAACAGCTGATGGGCATTTTCGCTAATAGACAAATGTGTATGCAAAACTGCCACACCCGTTTCAGGCAGGTTATAAAATGTACTCATCGGCGCAAGTACTTCGTAGCCAACCCCCATAACATCCAACAATATCATTGGTGGCTGCTTTTCGAGCACTTCCCCTTTTAAACGCCCAATCATACTAATCGCCCCCTTCGAAATTGACGCGCACCGGCGGTACGCACTAAATAATGCTGTGTATTTGCATGGCACAACGCTACAGCTAATGCATCGGCGGCATCTTCTTGCGGCGTTCCCTCCAGTTTCAGGAGCGACTTAATCATATGCTGCACCTGAGTTTTATCGGCCGCGCCAGTGCCAACAACCGCCTGTTTGACCTTGCGCGCCTCGTACTCTGATACCGGCAAATCATGAAAACAAGCGGCTACTATAGCCGCGCCACGAGCCTGCCCGAGCTTTAATGCTGAACTGGCGTTGGAGGCCATAAAAACTTGCTCGATTGCGAACTCCTGCGGCTGATAGTGCTCGATAATTTCAACAACACTATCGAAAATCACCTTAAGGCGTTCAGGTAAGGCAAGCTCTGCTTGAATGCGAATGACCCCACTGGTGACATAGCAAGGTTTACCATTAAGGTAATCAATAATACCGTAACCCGTTTTACGCGAGCCTGGGTCAATTCCTAAAATAAGCGCCATTAAAAACCTGTATGTAATTACAGTAAAGCCGCACTTTGCCAACTCTAAGGTCGCAGGTCAAGGCAATGCGTTAAAAGCTTTTACCTGAATACCGCCTATAAATATTAGCAACTGCCAATAACTTAACCCGCTTTTGCCTTAACTGCCTTTAGTCGCGAACGTTGAGTGTGTAGAATTACGCGTTACACGCCCAATTCTGCCGACACGAGACAACACATGCGTACAGTGATTAAGCAAGAAGACATCATCGCCAGCGTAGCCGATGCATTGCAATATATCTCTTATTACCACCCCAAAGACTTTATCGATGCCATGCACGCGGCCTACCAAAAAGAGCAAAGCCAAGCCGCCAAAGACGCCATCGCCCAAATTTTAATTAACTCCCGCATGTGCGCGCAGGGGCACCGCCCCATTTGCCAAGATACAGGCATTGTGACCATCTTCGTAGAAGTTGGCATGAATGTGACGATAGAGGGCGATATGGCGCTCGAAGACATGCTAAACCAAGGCGTGAGCGAGGCTTACCAACACCCAGACAATGTGTTGCGTGCAAGTATTCTTGCCGACCCTGATGGCGCCAGAAAAAACACCGGCGACAATACCCCTGCCATTATTCATTACAAAATAGTCCCAGGGGACACTATAGACATTCACGTGGCCGCTAAAGGTGGTGGCTCTGAGGCAAAGTCTAAATTTGCCATGCTTAACCCCTCGGATTCCATTGTTGACTGGGTATTAAAAACCGTACCGCAAATGGGCGCGGGCTGGTGCCCACCGGGCATGCTTGGCATAGGTATTGGCGGTACCGCCGAAAAAGCCATGCTGCTCGCAAAAGAGTCCCTCCTGGAGCCCATCAACATTCAAGAGCTTATTGATAAAGGCGCCGAAACTCGCTCTGAAGAATTGCGTATTGAGCTATACGACAAGATTAATCAACTCGGTATTGGCGCTCAGGGTTTAGGCGGCCTTACCACCGTGCTAGACATCAAGGTTAAAGACTACCCCACTCACGCAGCCAACAAAGCGATTGCTTTAATCCCTAACTGCGCAGCAACTCGGCACACCCATTTTGTTTTGAATGGCAGCGGCCCTGCCAGCCAAACCCCACCAGCATTAGAAGATTGGCCCGAAATAAGTTGGGAAGTTGGCGACACTGTGCGCCGCGTTAATTTAGACGCGGTAACACCCGCCGATGTGCAAACATGGAAAAGCGGAGAAACCGTATTACTTAACGGTAAACTGCTAACAGGCCGTGATGCCGCCCATAAGCGCATGGTCGACATGATCAGCAAGGGCGAAGAGCTACCGGTAGATTTAAAGGGCCGCTTTATTTATTACGTAGGTCCTGTGGACCCCGTGCGTGAAGAAGTAGTTGGCCCCGCAGGCCCCACAACCGCAACTCGCATGGACAAATTCACCCGCACCGTAATCGAAAAAACAGGCTTACTGGGCATGGTCGGCAAAGCCGAGCGCGGTGATGCAGCCATTGAGGCCATCAAAGATAACAAAGCGGTTTACTTAATGGCCGTTGGCGGCGCAGCGTACTTGGTCTCTAAGGCGATTACCCACGCTAAAGTTGTCGGTTTTGATGATTTAGGCATGGAGGCTATTTACGAGTTTGAAGTAAAAGATATGCCAGTAACCGTTGCCGTTGATAGCACAGGCGATTCGGCACATAAAACGGGGCCCAAAATCTGGCAAGCTAAAATTGCCGAGCAAACCCTCACCATCAAATAATATAGCCAGCAGGCAAGACGGCTTTACTTGAGCTTAACGCCCACAAGTTAAAGCCGAAGCCAGCACTTAGAGGTATATATGAGCAACCTTGCAAAACAAGAGTGTCAGGCCTGCCAAGTAGGTGCTACACCTTTAGCCGGCGCAGAATTAACACAAGCATTGCAAGAGCTGCCCGACTGGGAACTACAATCCAACCCCCAAAAATCCAACCCCCAGCCTATGCTTGTGCGCCACTATGCGTTTAAAGACTTTACTGCTGCGCTACGCTTTGCCAATACAATCGGCACCCTTGCAGATAAGCACAACCACCATCCGCGCATAATGATTGAATGGGGTAAACTCACAGTGCAGTGGTGGACGCATAAAATTAACAACGTCCATCTGACTGACGCTATTTTAGCGGCTAAAACAGACGAATTATTCAGCTCGCATGAGTAATATTTTAGAGTTTAAGCGGCCAAAACCCAGCGATAAACACAAGGGCAAAACTCTGTGCAAAAATGGGTTTCATAAATGGAAAGTAGTCACAGAAAAGAAATTTGATGTTAAACAAGGAAAACTTGTAACGCTATATCGCTGTAGCCGTTGCGGGCAAGAAAAAAACACCGCACATTGACGTTTTCGCTACTGGTAATACATCAAATCAACAGGCTCGCCATAATACGATAATCGCTGGGAATGGACCCACCCCAAGCGTTCATAAAACGGCCTATGATTCGGCGTAAACAAATGCATTCGCTTAATTCCCATTTCATCAACGGCAACCTTAACCGCGTATTTAACCAGCGCCGTCGCAATACCTTGCTGACGGTATTCCGGCAAGACAAATACGCTTGCAAGCCAAGGCGACAGCATCGGTTGATTGTCCATATCGTGCAAATCTAGCGCGGCAGTACCCACCGGTAAAGCTTCGCCATTTAGCGCAACAAATAGCTTGGGGGTAAAAGAATCAGTCCCCTGTGCATTGGTGGAAACCTTAAGGTAAGCCGACATTTTCTTAATACGAGCAGGCAAGGCTTGCCCTGGGTTCAAGTGCGCCCACTCGGCATGGTGCCAATGCGCCACTATAGGAATAAGCTTAGGCGCATCACAGACATCGATTATTTTAACGTCGGGTTTATTCATATTCATCACAAGGCGCACCATTGTACGGCCACAAAAAAGCCCGCACGGATTGCTCCGGCGGGCTTTTATACTTACGATCCTAATAGGGCAAGAAGTTAAACGTATGCCTTAGTGTTGTCTTAAGCACATCATCGGCACCAAAATTAATGCCGCGCAACCTAGCACTTAACTTACGCTCGAGCTTTTTATCACCCAAATCACTGGATATAATTTTAACACTAGAGACATTACCCGCCGGCTCAATCACTAACTCAAAGACCACTTTCCCCTCAAGGGTGGGATCTTCATCCAACGCACGCTGGTATAAACCAAAAATACTGGCCTTATTGGCATCGATTGTTTGCGCCATGGCAACTTTACTGCGCGTACCTTTAACCGCCTCAGCGTCACTGGCTCGCTCTTCAGCAGCAGCGGCACTCACTTCAGTTAACTTACTATCAACCGCTGTTGTCTCACGGCCAGAAAGCGCCGCGCCGCCAGTATCAGTGCTTAGCGCAGCGGTATTAACCCCACCACTCATTGTTTGGGCACCGCTGTTAATCAAGTTTCGATTAACCGCTGCAGCCTTTCCTTGCGCCCGGGTCACCTGTTGCGTTTTAACATCACTCACATCAAGCGTATCGCGCATAGCGCTCAAGTCGTCTGCAAAGGCAAGTACCCCACTCTTTTTCGCCGTTTCCTGTGCCTTTTTCAGTTTTACAGGGTCTGGCGCTTTTTTAGGCTTGGGCTCTTCCTTTTTAGGCTTTGGCTTAGGCTCTTCTTTCTTAGGTTTAGGTTCTTCCTTTTTGGGCTCTTCTTTTTTCGGCTCAGGTTTTGGCTTAGGCTTTGGCGGAGGAGGCTTAGGCAGCTCCTTTTTTTCCAATACAACCCGTGCCAATTGAGGCGGTAATTTAGCGCGTTCTTCGCGAGTTTTTTCCGGCAAATCGACTTGAGCAATGATATAACCCAGCACAATAAACGGAATAAACAGACCTAAAAAGATCTTCCAGTAGCGCTTATTATCTTCAAGCTCACTAGACCAAGGCAAAGCCAAATTTGGCGCTAGTATGAGTTTGGCATTACTCATGGCGCCTCCGGTGCTTCAGCAGAGTTTGCAATTTTACTTACCGCAAGCGAAATATTGCGATAATCCGTTTGCGCACAAGTGGTCATAATGCGTTTTAACAAAGTATAAGGGATGGTGTTGTCCCCCATAATCGTAACATCGCGGCCCTTTTTCGCTTCGCTATCGTTAGCGTACGGTTTGCGTGAAGCTAAGTACTCCAACTCTTTTTTTAGCGCTTTAATTTCTTCGCCGTCATCTGCCAAAACAGATTTCACATCAACAATTGAGCGACCAGAAATCACAATATCGTCAGGGCTTACCATCACAACTAACGTGTTGTCTGGTTTTTTCTCGGCGACTGAGTCTGGCAATTTAATTGCTTTATTGTTTTGTAAAACTTCTACATCAGAGGAGTTAACCAACAAGAAAAAAACCAGAATCGTAAAGATATCCATTAACGATACTAGGTTTAACTTTGGCTGCCCTTTGTGGCGGCGATGCAAGCGTGCCATTCTTCGTGCGCGTAGGGACTGCTTCATTGCATCACCTCCGCATCTGGCATGGCATCGTACGGACGCTCTTCAACGGGCGTTACAATAGGTGCATCGCCCAACGATATTTCAGGAAACAGTTCAGCATCAACCACAGAAGCAACAACAACTGCCTCATAAGAACGAACGGTATCCATAGTACTGACAATCGTTTGGTAATCCGTATCTTTTTGTGACAGGATGAAAATGTCGCGCTTTTCTTTACCCTTTTCGGCTAACTGGCGCTTAATTTCCTGCAGCACGGTAGATAGCATTTTAAAGTCATGCTCACCGTCTTTTTGAAGAACCGTTTTTAACGGTGCTCCCGCAGGGTAATTAACAACCAGTTTGTCTGGGTGAATGACCACCTCTAACGCCTCATTTTGCTGCGGATCATCATTCGCGCTATTGGGCGCTAGATCCGGCAGTTTTAAATCCAGTACAGTAATGTGTGAAAACACCATACTCATCAACAAAACGGGCACGAGAATAATCATCAGATTCATAAAAGAGGTAATGTCGAGATCGGCATCCTCTTTTGCTCTACGTCTGATTCTCATATTTTATTGCAGCCTAATTATCGAGCAGGGCTTTTAGGAGCGCCAGCAGGAGCGGCGGCCGATTGAGGTTTTGCTGCACCAGAAAGCGCGCTAGCCGATAAGATGTTTAAACACTTAACGCCCGCCATTTCCAAGCTATCAATAATTTCGTTTGTTTTGTTTTGAATAGAAGTGTGAAGAAGCAAAAGAGGAATTGCAGCCATCAAACCAAATGCTGTTGTATTCATCGCGACAGAAATACTTTGTGATAATAAAGTCGCTTTTTCCGATGGGTCAGCTTCCGCTACAGCTGTAAACGCCGCAATCAAACCCATAATCGTCCCCAAAAGACCTAGCAAAGTAGCAATATTTGCTAAGGTTGCTATGTAGGCTGTGCGTTTTTCTAAACGAGGAACCGCCTCCATCACCCCTTCTTCCATAGCGTATTCGATTTCTTCACGGCGTGGCGTTTGCTGCATACGCGCCAACCCTGAAGCGATAATACGACCTACAGGCGCTTGCGAACTACGGGCAATTTCAACAACGCCGTTATAGTCTTTTTTGCGTAGCAAAGGCAATATTCGATCGAATGCACGGCGATTTGAGCCCTTGGCTACTGTTAAGAATATCCAGCGCTCTAAAGCAACTGCCAAACCCACTACTAACACCAGGCCAATGGGGTACATAAAAGGCCCACCATTTTGAAAAAAGCCAATCGCAGTATCTAACATTTTATTCTCTCCGCCATGCGTTGTTCTATATAAGAAGTAATTAATGAAAAAATTGAAAAAGGGGTTTTATTCGGTAACGCCGCTGTCAATGTCGTAGGCTTGCGGCGCAGATTTCATTTGCACAAGGTAGCTCACCTCGCGTTCATGCTCAGCGCGCTCAACATGCTCAAACACATCACCCAAACGCGTGCGCGTCTCAAACGGCATCGTCAATGCGCTTTCATCAGAAGCTTGCCGCCAAGGAATAATATAAGTCACACTTGGATGCTCTTGATTGCCTTTGACCGTTGTACTGATGCTTACAACATCTTCGGCAGCAGCGCGAAAACTAAACAAGATTAAAACCAAGCTTAAAGTTAAATAAATTTTCATTGCGATACCTCTGAAGGCGTATTGCTGGGCGCTTTTTTGGCCTGCTCACGCGCCATTTTTGCTTGGCGTCTTTTGATATCAACAATCCAGCCTTTCAATTGTTTGTCCGGTTCACCCATAATTCGCGCACTCATTTCAAAATGCGCAAGCGCATCATCGAAGCGCCCCATATACATATCGTAAAGTACACCTAAATTTCGATGCACTATCGCACTGTGGGGCCAAACCGCAATTGCGCGCTTGTAGAGTGTTTCAGCTTCAGCGAAATGCCCCTGCTCACGCTCCATAACACCATAAGCATTATAGGCTTCAACATTTAAAGCATTAACATTAATTGCTTGATCAAATGCCTGCGCAGCCGCTTCGTATTGCTGCTGGCGCCACAAGGAAATACCCAAATTAACCCAAGGCCCAGATAAGCTCGGGTTGGCTTGCGCTATGGCATCAAAGTGCAGCTCGGCTTGTGGCCAATTTTGTGATTCCATTAACGCCACGCCTTTAGCAAAAGCCGCCTTAACATCGGCAGAAACTTTTACCTTTTGCTGGTCGTAAGGATTAGGCAGTAAAACAAGCGGTGGCTCATCACCAGGCTGGTAGACGATTTGAGCCTCGGGCTCTGCTCCAGAACCGCCATTATTGGTAGCGCAGCCAGCGTTAACAAGAATAAGCGCTGCGACACAAGCCCAGAGGAATACCTTGCAACCACATTGAGGCAGTATGCTTTTAACCGTCTTAGTGCACACCTTTACTAACCTCAACAATACTTTCTTTTTTGCCATAACGTGCCGGCAGTAGCTCTTCCAATGCGTCAAAGCTTTGCTTAACCCATTTATCATAAAAACCACCCCATGAGCGCTCAGCGTTAATTACGAGCATATCAACAGCCTTACCTTTAAAGGGGTAAGCTTGTTCTTCAAGCATGATTTCATATTGCTCCATGGTTAATTCATCCAACCCTTTAGGGCGCTCAGAGTCGAGCAGCTCTTGGTAAAGGTTAGCGTACACTTCACCGATACGGTGATTAGCCTCGGTAGCAAATTCTGCAACGCCGTAGTCAATCACTGTTTTGTAGCTCTTTAGCGTGCGATCCATTGCCTTGCGCTTCGCTTTAAGTGTTTTTTTAATCGGGGCTCGCAGCTTTATCGATTCAAAAGCTTTCAAATCTTTACCCGCAAAATAACTGGCCGATTGCGCCGCTAGGTAAGTTGAGCGAGCATTACGATTAGCGCCCGCTTTAGCATCCACCTTAATTAACTCGTTCATCCAGCGTTCCTGGGTGCGAATTGAGCCACGTTTTTCAGCCATAGCCATTAATTGCACGCGCGCTTCCAATGCTAAATCAAAAGGCACTGGATAACGCTTAATGTAATCTTCGTAGGTTTTCTCAGCTAACGGCCCGTTACCGGACTTATGATAAAGCTCTGCCGAAAGGTATAGCGCACTTCTTCGGGTTTCGGGGTCGGCGTCGCTACTCGACATAATCACGAGCTGCTCGGCGGCCTTATCCCACTGCTGAGTCTCTTGATAGATGACAGCCAGCTTAGGCGGAATTGTTTTAGCGAGCTTATTGCTAGGAAAACGCTGCTGAAAATCGATTAACACACGCTCGGCACGCGTCCAGTCTTTCATCTCAATTAAGTAATTCGCCGCATCATATTGGCCGTTCACAGCCAGCTCAGTTTGCGGTGCGATGAGTGCAATACTCAACAAGCGGTTAACCCCTTGAGATTTGGCCCCTACGGCAATTTCCTTCTCTGCACGCTTATACATACTGGCTGCAATTCTATCCAAAACCTGGCCGCGATCTTTGTCGGTTTCAGTAACAATAGTTAACAGGTGTCTGTAAGCCGCTTCAGCTGGCTCATAGGCTTCTAGCTCAAATTGACTGTGCGCCAGTACTAGCCACGCCGTTTTTTGCAGCGCTAATGATTGCGTTGGCTGCCATTTAGTTAGTCGCGTAGCCACTACAATAGCTTGCTCTTTGTCGCCCTCGCGATACAAGCGCTCTGCCGCGTTGGTTAATACAGCAACCGCACGCTCGTCTGCAGGATAATAATCGGCAAAGCTAATTGCACTGTTAATGCGATGGGTTTGCAGCGCCAACAATGCTTCGTCAGTTTGTTGTGCCGTACCCTCGTATTCTTTAAGCATACGATCCAAAGTCAATATGGCAGCATAACCGGCCGTAGCGCCTCGCTGCTCATCAAGGAATTCATAAGCGACTTGCTCGTAGGCGGTAACGGCATCGTTTAAGTTACCCGCATCATGCAGTGCTTCGGCCATTAAGAAAGTCAGCTCAGCCTTGCGAGTATTTTCTGGGAAGGTCTTTAAGATTTCGCCATAAAACCCTGCCGCTTTAAGAAAGTAAGGCTCTGCTGCATCTGGCGCTTTTTTTAATGCCCCTGCACGATACTTTTTATTGGCAGCAACTAAGGCTTGCGCTTCAGCGTGATAATAACTAGACACTTCGTCTAAATAAGTTTCTAAAGTAGCTGAATAAGTAGCGCGCTGTTCCGGCGTTCGATTTTGCCAGTATGCTGACGTTAAGCCAAAGCGTTGAACATAAGCTTCCTTGGCCGGCAAAACATCTTTAGGGAAGTTGCCTTTAAGGTAAACATCGATGGTTTTAACGGTTAGTTCAGGGCTAAATTGGCTTTCTGGGTAGCGGCTAACAAAAGCTGAATAAGTATTCGCCGCATCGCGATAGCGCTTTTTATCTAAGTATAAATCACCCAGCTGGCGATAAATTAAGTGCTGATATTCACGCTCGCCATGGGTGTCGGCAAATTCTGCAATGGTGTCAGGGCCATCTAAATAAGAAAAAGAGAAGCCCATGACTTTAAGCGTATCGGCCAGTAAGCTCTTTTGCGAATCACTCAAGTCCCCTGTCGCAATACCTGGCGGCAACAGTTTATCCATCACCGTACCAAACGGCACCAGCGATTGATGATACCTATCCTGCTTAAATAGCGACCAACCTTGCATATAGACCGCGTTAAGGAAAAATGGCGTCTCCTCACCAAACTCAACCACCGCTGAATACAAGTCGTACGCTTGGCGATACTCCTGCTGGCCAAAAGCTAGCTCTGCGCGACGAAATTGTGCCTCCGCCGCAAAGGGAGAATCCGGGTTAGCAGCCACCAACGCCGCCAAGCGCGCATCTGATTCCCCCATGCGAGCATCAAGCGCATAAGCTTTAGACACTCGGTACAGCAAACGCTCGTCAGCAACACCGGCTTGCGCCGCTTGCAATTGAATCAGCTGATCGTACATATCGATGGTATCGCTAAAGAAAACCCCACCTGTTTCACTGGTGATTTGCGCGTCTTCGTTGCGCGCCATAGCAATATCAGCCAATCGTATTTGTATTTGGTGACGTAGTTCGGCGTCTTCTGCCACGCTTAATGCCGAGCGGTACATCGCTTCAATTTCTTCTCGCGACACAACAGCTACAGGCTCAAGCACTACAGGAATTTCGGCTTCGGGCAAATCGGCCAGGGTCGGCCCTAAATCGGTAATTTGATGCTTAAAAGAGCTACAACCGGCACCAGCAATACACACTGCCAAAGCTATTAAAGAGCTGCGAAACAACGGCAACCCCATTCGCGAAGAGGCAATATTCATTAATAATCCTCCCCGTCAGCTTCATCCAGTAAGCGCGCTATCGCTAAACGACTTTGCGCCAAGTAATAACGCAGCCGGGTACGCTGATCGTCAAGCGCATTAGCCACCTCACCGCGCAGTACCTCTTGGGCGTTTTGTATTTCACTGTGAACTTGCTCTAACTGCACATCAATGCGCGCGCGTGAATCATCGATCCGAGCACGGTAAGGCGCTAAGTCGTTGCCGTTAGCCACTTGGCTTTGAATACGATCTTGCGCTTTACTCGCGCTTTGAATATTTTGATCTAGCTCGGCCAGCGTTTTTCTGCCACGCCACAGCCGCTCAGCAAAAAACTGGCCCGACTGCCACTCCAATAGCCCACGGTGACGACGCACTTTTTCTTTCGCTTCTGTAACATCTTCTCCGGCGGCCTCTAGCAAAGAAATGTTACGCTCTGCTCGCTCTATGCGCTCCAAACGAGATAACTCATCGCCCTGCAGTAACGCAGTAAAATCATTGCTTTGTTCAACAGCCGCAAGGTAACTAAAAATATCTGCGCGCTCAGCATTTAGCGCAATTAGCCGAGAATAGGCTTCCTGTTGTGCCATAAAATCCATTTCTGCTAAACGGTTTGCTTCGCGCTCAACGAGCATATCGTTATAAAAATTCATACGCCCCTGCCACTCGACTAAGCGGCGCTTTAAATCTAACAAGTCGCGCAGTTCTTGAATCAAGCCACGAAAGGTATTGCGAGAGAAAAGCTCGGTTAAATAGGTAAGCTGTGGCGCTAAATTGCTGCTTTGCGCATAATCCAGCCAATTGATATCTTCTGACGGGTCGATATTTAGGGCTTCAAGCATGGCATCGCCGCGCAGCTCTTGCATATAAATATCAAGGGTTGCTATTTCGGATTCGAAACTTGCTTCAGCCTCACGGTATTTTTGTAAGGCCGCAGGTTTTAAATCCATTTGTTCGTAAGCATAAGGAATGGCAACCATCGCTTCTTGCGTATTTTCATCAATGAGCGTTCGCTTTGATAGCGCCTGCCAAGGCGTCAGTGCCGCTTGGTAGTTCTCACCTTCCACTTGTGCCCAACCAAAACCTAAAAGTGCCCGATTAGAATACGGACCATCAAGGCGCACTTGCTTAAACTGCTGTACGGCTAAATCATTTTGCTGGTTATATAAGTGTGCAAAGCCGGCTGCAGTCATCGCTTTATCGTACAAACTTAAATGAGCCTCAGAACGCTGACGCATTTGCGTAATACGGTTATAAAACGCAACGGCTTGCTCGTAGTTTTGATTGCGAGCATAGGCACCGGCCATATTAAAATATAAATAAGGTGCCCGATCTTCACGGAGGCTAACCTTTTCAACAATTGCTCGGGCCTCTTCTAGGCGGTTTTCTTTGATAAACAAATTAACCTTTAACGACTCGAGCTCTTCGACGGCAGCGCCTACTGGGGTTTCACTAATATGCTCTAGCGCTTCGTGAGTCGCCGCCAGATCACCGCGAAGATAACGCATTTTCGCCAAGTACAACCACGCGGCATCGCGTGTTTTTTGTGGCCGATTGGAGTCGAGTAGGCGCTCAAAAATATCACTAGCAGTACGCTCAAGACCATAGGCCATATAGAACCCCCCCATCATAATTTCGGGGTTATCGCCGTGGCCTTTAATACCTCCTTGCTCCTCGGCAACCAATAGGTCGCTTAAGGCTAAGAAGTGCTGATCCTGATAGTAGTGATACAAAGCAACCCCGTAACGCAGGTCAGCGACGGAGCTCAAGGGTTCTTCTTTAGCTGTGGCAGTTGAACAAATAGTGCATAACATCAACGCCCACCAGAGGCGTGCACTCATAGATGCCACTCTTTAAATTTGAATGTCGGTTGCATCCGTGTAATCCAATCCTGAATTCTAATCTCTAACATCGTTGGAGATTGGTCCTTATTCAATGTAAAGCTCGCACCGCGCTTATATTCACGGCCTTCTGGTCCATAGCCATGAAAAAACGCTGTGATTTGGTGTTGTCCGGTTTTTAGGTTACCCAAGTAAAGACGCTGAACACCACCGCGCACCAAAGCACTATTTTGCTTTTCAGTATATAGATGGCTGGCGACCATTTCACCGTCGATCATTAAGCGGATAGCATCAAGTGAGAAAAATTTGCCAATATCAACGGATACATAAATAGCAACTTGGGTATTCGCAGGAAAAAGCAAGTCTTCTTCCAAGATTAACAAGTCGCGATTCAGCTCCAGCGCGGCTTTCTTTAGATCTTCGACTCGCTCACTTAAAGGGGTAGCATTTTCTTTGCGCTCAACGAAGTTTTGCTGTTTTTCTTCGCGCACTGCCTGCTGGTCACTTTTATCTGAAGCTTTGCTTGCTTCAACAGCTGTGACTTCCGTGTTGCTTTCATTGATGCTAGCAGCATCAATGCCTTCTTGTGCATTAAGCGGTAAACATGAGCTAGCAAGTAAAGCCAACAACACCAATGCGCGAGGGTTTGTAACTGTATTTAACAAGTGCGTCTCCCGTTCTACAACGACCCGATATCAGACGAATGAGGCAGTACCACGTGGGTAGGCATACAAAGCGCCTCTATTGTATTGTTTCTGGGGATGGTCCCACAGAACTTCCTTTATACAAGCGCGGCAAAGTGGCTTTGCCAAGTTCCTCATATGCCATATTCTCCATTGCTTGACGCAAGGGTAGCATTCCATGACTCACTTTCAAATTAATACCGCTAGGAAGCAGGCGGCATTAAACCATTGCTATAGTGCACTTGGCCAGCTCTATCAATAATGATGGCGTCATAGTTTTGCAACTTATTCACTAAGTTGATGCCTTTTTGTACACCTAGTACAAAAACAGCCGTAGAAAGCGGATCTGTGCGGACCCCTTCCCCACCTATAATCGTTACACTCATGACCTCTGATGCGCTTCGGCCTGTTTTTGGGTTAATAATATGATGGATGCGTTGACCACTAACGCTGTCGATGAAAAAGCGCTCGTAATCACCCGATGTGCTAACGGCTACATCTTCGAGCGGCAAGGTAATTACCGTTTCTTTATCGTCATCTTTTTGCATACGTGGATTTTTAATGCCTATGAGCCATGGCCGCCCGCCACGGTCCCCAAGCACCCGACTGTCACCACCAGCACTGACGTAGGCATTTTGAATACCCTGTTCGCGCAAATAGGTTATCGCTAGATCAACGGCGTAACCCTTAGCGATACCTCCTAAATCAATCGCAACATCGGCATTTAAAAACTGTAACGTCTTAGCACTGTTATCGAATGAAAGGTGAGCGGTATTCAACGCCGGCAGCAAACGCTCGATGTCCGCTTTAGACGGCGCCTTTTTTTCGCGATAATTATATAGCTTACCGACCGAGGCGTAAGCTATATCGAAAGCGCCATCTGTCAATGCGTACATGGCCTGTGACTGCTCGTACAAAAACGCCATTTCGGTCGATAATACAACAGGAGCTTTAAATGCTCTTGCATTGAGTTGCGCTAGCTCAGAGGATTCTTTGTAAGGCGATAACCGGTTATCAACGCCGCGCATAATATCCATTACACCAGCAACAGCAGCCGATCCTTTCGCATCAGAGGGCGACCACAGGCTCACAACAACTTGCGTACCCATAATGTTTTCAGAACCCTCAAACCACTGCGCCCAAGCATTCAGAGGCAGGCTTAGCAATATCAACAATAGACTACAAGCAAGCCTTACCGACACGTACAACTCCAAATTCTAAAGGCGTATAGAAAGAAAGTGGCTAACTGCCAATCGGATATGACACAGCAAAAGCACCACTATCTTGAGGCACAGCAAACAAGCCGAGTGCATCGCGAATATCATCGGAAGCATCTTCCCTAGGGAGCACCTCTCCCTTTACTTTCGGCGCAGTGGCAATACCAAACTCACCATTCAACTTAACTCCGTAGGGGCCAGCCAAGTCAAAAACATTAGCCTGTACAGCGCCATTACCTGCAGCCGAAAGATCAGCGGCGAAATCACCCAACGTAAACCACATTCCTTGGAAATTTAACCGCGCGCCCTTCCACGTAAAATTACCTTGTAAACTCGATACCTCACCGGCATCGTTAAAAGCGCCTTCGGCAATAATAAGGCTGCCAACACCGGCGATTTTCGCGTCGCGTAAAGATCTATTGGCTAAGCTTGCTGGTAGTTCGACTTGTAAGTTCTTAAGTTGATTAACGCCGCCAACGGTGCGGCAAACATTACCATTGAGCACATCACTTTCAACATCAACGCACGCTTTTAAAGCCAACAAAGACAGGGGCCTAAACTTCCAAGAAATCGAACCTAAGTCGATAACCTGGCCTTCAATGTTCAAATGCGCGGCCCCTGCTCGCCCCTTCCATGCAGTCCCGGTAATCGCAGCTAACTGCACATGAGGCAGCACTTTTACGAGGTTGGCCGTTACCAGCGTTGCTGGAGTACGCTTGACAACGAGCACACAAAAATAACCAACAAGTACAAGACCCAAAACCAACTTTAATAATTTAGACATGTTAGTTCCTGTGTAACTTAACAGTGACATTATTGAGCATGCCTTTCACATCGCCAGCAGTCACTGACACCTCTTTCACTTGAACGCCTTCTTTGTTTTCCAGCTCGTCGAGCCAAGCCATAACCTTATTAAATTCAACACTGGCTAATCGGACGCGCACATCGCTATCGCCAGTGGGTTGAAAATCTTCCATGCGCAAACCATGATTACGAAGGCTTTGGTTAGTCACTTGGGCTAAGTTTCTTGGCTGATCACCACCGCCTTGCTGCTGACCTAATACAATTGAAGCCAAACGACGGACTTCGGCCTGCTGCAATAAGACTGCATTGTTATTGGTAATTTGTTTATCGCGGTCTTTTGTCATTGGCGCAAGCAAAACCAAATAAAGCAGTGTTAACGCAACAGCTATGGCGCCAACAGCCAACAGCAGCTGTTCTCTGGGAGAGTTTTGTAAAAACCAGTTTTTAAAATCATTCATAATTAGCTATCCGTCACTCGAATTTGCGCTTGATGGATATCCCCTGATACTCGTGAGCTTTTGATTTCGGCGACCAAGCCGCTTTCGGCAATTTTGCCGCGTAGCGCTTCGAGCATGGCAAAATCTTTAGCTTCAACATTAAACTGCAAAGAAGAAGTGTTTTGCGTGTAACGGAAACTCGTGACGTTCAAGTCGGCATTGCCGCGTATTTGCGGAGCAACCTTAGACACCAAATAAACAACATTGGATGGATCTGTTGCCTCCTGTTTGCCTAGCTTAGCTTTAAGTTGGCGGACAGGATCGCTAATCGAGCCAGATGAAACAACCTGCCTAAAAATGGCATCCCTCTCGGCAAATAGTTGTTGAGACGCTTTTTTAGCTTGGTGCAGTTCGCCCCATGTTGTACCCACGGCTAATACAAACGCTACAGACGCTGCAATTGCAGGAACCTTCCAATCGTTCCACCATTGAGCAAACGGTAATTTGCGAGCCAAATTACCAGAACGATACTCCAACACTGGGTTAGCCTGAAGCTTAACGACATCCCAATAGCCACCCTCCTGCTCGTAGATATTAATGTTTTCGGCGTTTTCAATATAATCAGGCAGGCATGTTCGTAATTGCGCAATCGCATCTTCGGTTTCAGCAACTAATTGTATAGCTGCCGGTAAATTTTCGGCATCATCTTTGACGGACTCGCAAAGCGCCAAAATAAATAGCTCAGCATTAACGGCGTCACAACTAAACCCAGAGCAAGCACCGTATTTTACGTAAAGACTATTGTCATCAAGCAGGAGAACCCAGCCTTCGCCCTGATCCAACTCCATGTAATCGCAAATTACCGATGGCACCTCTGCGCCAATATCTTCAAGCTCTGCAATTAGCTCTGCCACTTCGTCTTCACGAGCATATGACGCATCAACATCGCCATCGATTAAGGGGCCGTATGCAAAAACAAGCTCATCAACCGGTGTAACAACAGTTTCTTCAACCTGAAACGGCACCAGCTTTGACAAAACCTTCCGATCTTTTACCCCAACGTCAACGCGCTGAGTAACCACTTCGCGACCATCGAGCACCAACCAGCACGTTTTACCCGCAACAGATTCGGCAAGCAAGTTAATATCACCAGTGTAGAAGGAGTCACCCTGCCATTGATTTTGGGGCGAGACGTGTCTCCACTGCCAAAGCCCTACTGCAATTTTGCGTACCAGAATTCGCTCTGCCACTGCATCACCTATTCTTTATTATTGAGCGCAACCCGCGGTTGCGACGTTAAACCTGACCATGACATCGAGCATTCAGTTAGGCAAGCTCTACCTTAAAAGTTAGCATCTGTGCGCCAAAGCGTTGTGACATTGGTATTATCTCGGCGCAACAAGCTTTTGCCATGCCGCGTTTTATCACCGATCATCACATCGGCTGAGTATATAAAATAATTGGTACTTATAACTAATTGTGCACTATCAAAGTTATTCGCATCAGTCACAATTTGCAAATCAGCAACCACTGCATCATTCACAAATTCATTAACCTCTTGATAGCCCTGACCCGGTGCAAAGTTAGGGTCAGACTTTTCATTACGTGCCCGAGCAAGTTGGCTGCCCATATCAGGATCTAAAGGCTCCTGAATATCTTTAGCGTTAAACATGCGGAACATCACGTCGGGAATGGTATTAATATTTAAAAACGCCGCTTTATCCCCGTTGGCAGGCAGCGCAATAACATAGGGCAAAAGTTTATCGTAAAGCTCTGGCGTTATACCCTTGATCAAGCTTAACTCGCTGATCGTGGTCATTGGGGCGTTGCTTACAACAATAGGCACTTCGCTGCCGCTGTAGTAACTCTGCTCTGCACCGCCAAAGCCTGAAACGTTATTATCGTCATCAACCCAATCAATAATGGCTTGCGTAAGGGCAATAGCCTCTTCTGGCATTAAATCTTGCTCGTTCAGCGGCAACGTTTGTAAAAATCGAATAAACCTACGCTGCGCCACAGTGAACTTACAATCGAAAAGCTCTGGGTCATTTTTACAACGCAAGACCTCTTGCGGGCTACCACCCTCTGGTTGATTAGCACCACCCCTATTCTCGTTACCGGTGCCGCTTCCATTGCCAATGACAGGCTTTGGCAAGGCCAGCAAGTTAATATTGAAGCGGCTTTGTGCATCCTCAAGTTCTACTGTAATTGCCCCACCATCTATAGGTACCGTTTGCGGGGCGTTCCACATTTCGTTGAGGTGATCGGCTTTGCCATCATCCGTTGGGTCGTTGATATCTTCCACGAGCAGCAGCTTTCCTACTAGGCGCTCACCACCCTCAAGTACCATACGCCCCTGCAAGCCATGCCAGCGATTTTCGTTTCGCGACATACCCAGCTCGAAACGCCAGCTAGTGGCAACCACCAAAGAAGTAACTAATACCACAATCAACATAGCCAGAATCAACACAATACCGGCTTGGCGGTGAGGCGAGCTACTCGGCATCACGCGCGTCATTGCTGCACCTCGTTCACAAGGCTATTATCGATGCCAGGCAATATTGAATAGATTCGCTTAACTTCACCAAAATCTTCGGTGACTAGCGTGATTTCAATCGCTGCTGGCAGCGTTTGGGGCTTTTGACCGCTGGCTGGCCACCGATCCTGCCAAGGACCACCCGATACACTGGCGTTATTGCGCGACGGCAGCGCCTTAATAAAAAGGTCTTCTACGCCCTCTAATATAATTTGCGGGCGCGCTTCGCGCTCATCACTTTCAGAAATATTAAACCAGGTATCACGCCAAACAGCGTTATCCTCAAAGCGATAACCGACACGAACCACCTCGGTTCGAGGTAAGCGCAAGGGGTTGGCGTAGCCTGCACGCAGCAAGGTTAAGCGGTATTCTTCGCTCGGATCAATAAAAACGGGAGGAATTGGCTTATCACGAGACACCTTGGGCATTGCCGGAATCACATTGCGCATATCGGTCTCAAGCAGCACCCATATTCTGTCCACTGCAGCGATGCGATCAATAGCTTCCTGTGTAGCCTCGGAGCTTGCAATAGCGGCAGTAAATGACTGGCTAGTCATCACCGCGATCATCGCCATAATCACAATCGCGATCATCACCTCAATCAAAGTGAAACCGCTTTGACGCAGCTTTTTAATTTGGTGCCCAAACATCATTAAGGCTGAACCATAATTGAAGAGATTTCAACAATGGGATCTTGCCCCTGAGGGCCAACTCTCACCCAGACTCTTAAGGTACCGGCGTACATGCCTTTTTGCTCTTCGGCCTCTATTTTCCAGTCCCAAATGATACCTGCCATCTCAATATCACCGGCTTGTCGCCCCGTCGGTACAACATTTTGCAGGGTTTCCGCCAAATACATTTCTTGTACTTTGTTTTCCGCCACCCAGTGCGCGATGGTTAAATCGCGGCTGTAGCCAACGGTATTTGCCATTGTGCTCATACGAGCCATGAGTGCAGGTAATGCCAAGCCGATAATCATTAAGGCAACCATCACCTCAATCAGCGTAAAACCTGCTGAAACAATGCGGTAGTTATTAGCGGTCTTCACGGGCCTGCAACTCCTCAGCGAGCTCTTTCCATTCGAGCTGCCCGTATTCGTTAATATGAATAGTTTGCAAATAATCTGGAAGCCGCTCATCAGTGATTTGGATCTCTATAGACGATAAATCACCGGTAGGATAATAGGCCGTCACGGGAAGGGAGCGGTCTAATAGCTCCTCCCATCGCCAATCTAAATCATCAATTAATACATGAAGTTTCGTTTCCGGGTCGAAAGAGATCGCCTCTAGCTCTGGGACATCACTCCACCCCTGATAATTCCCCGCTTGCCAACGATAGCGCCAGCCAATATTTTCCCACTCAGGCTCTGAGTCTGACTGCCATTGTGGGGGCTCCAACAGCAGTCCCATAGGGTCACCAGAAAGCACAGCACGGTCAGCCGCAAAACGACTTACCGCCATAAACTGCTCTATTTTTTCGGTGACCGCGCTTTCTGGTCCTCCGCGCCCAATTGTTAAAGTAACAGAGGCAAGCGCAATACCTAAGACAGCAATAACTGCCAATACTTCCAATAAGGTAAAGCCTGCCTTGCTCTTTAATGGGCGCATTAACTAGCCTTCTTTCTCATCCCAAAAGCTAATATCAGCGGCGTCACCTTCGCCGCCTTGCAGACCATCAGCGCCATAGCTAATAATGTCAAAGCCTTTGCCGTTATCCGAAGGGCTCAAGTAAATGTACTCACGCTCCCAAGGGTCTTTAGGCATTTTTTCTAGGTACCCACCATCGCGCCACTTACGCGGCACCGGCTCACCGTCAGGCTTATTAACCAATGCATCTAAACCTTGCTCGCTAGTAGGATAGATATAATTATCTAATTTGTACGTTTGTAGTGCGGTTTTGATAGAGGCAAAATCATTGGTAACTCGCTCTCGCTGAGCCTCTGCAATGTTGCCAAACAATGCCGGACCCACAACGCCGACCATCAAACCAATGATCACGATAACTACCATGATCTCGATCAGGCTGAAACCGCCCTGCTTTGCACGAGTCATAAAATCTCCTAATAAGTATTAAAAATAATGGCTTATTAAACCATTTGATTGAGTTGAAACATGGGCTTAAGAATGGCCATCACAATAAAGCCGACCATCCCCGCCATAAACAAAATAGTCATGGGCTCTAGTAAGCTCATCATGGTAGCTAGCGTAAACTGCAGCTCCCTTTGTTGATTAGACGCGGCATAAAGCAATTGTTCCGAAAGCTGGCCATTTGTTTCGCCGCTAGCCACCATTTGTACCAACAAGGGTGGGAATTCATCGACTTGATCCATCGCTTTAGCCACCCCCATGCCCTCCTTAACTGATATGGCAACTTCTTTGCCGGCGGCTTGGATATGCCGATTAGTCAAAACCTGTGCGGCAATGCGCAGGGCCTCCAACACGGGTACGCCACTTTTCACCAGTAAACCTAAAGTGCTGGAGTAACGAGCTGCTTCAGCCGTTCGATTAAGCTCACCAAACAACGGGATATTGAGCAGCATTTTGTGCCATTTAAGCTGATTTTTGGGGTTTTTAAGGTATTGCTGAACACCAACAACAATAGCCGCAATCACGCCGATAGTGATCAGGCCATAATTAAGAATAAAATCACTCATGAAAATCAACATCTTGGTGGAAAACGGCAATTCCGCTTTTTGATTTTCAAACAGACCAACAAGCTTTGGCACCACAAATGCCATCAGCGCAGTAACCACACCAATACTCACCACAAAAAGGATGAGCGGGTATGTCATAGCCCCTTTCACTTTTTGACTGGTCTCTTGGCTGCTTTCGGTATATTCGGCAAGCTGCTCTAACACCGGCCCCAAAAAGCCAGCGCTTTCACCAGCCTTAACCATGGCACGATAAAGATCGTTAAAGGTCCGAGGGTGCTCTGCCATCGCTTGTGTTAACGACAACCCTTCTAGCACCCGAGAGCGCACCTGCAAAATCATGGCCTTTATTTGAGGTTTGCGACTTTGATTTGCACAGGCCTGTAAAACCTCATCGAGCGGCAAGCCCGATTGCACTAGCGACGCAAGTTGACGAGTTACAAGCGAGGTATCTTTTACGCTCAGCTTTATGCCGTTGGACTGCCCAAAGCCGCTCAGTAAACCAGCCAAGCCGCCAGTGCTTTGGCTCCCTTTCGTTTTGCTAGGAGTGGCTCTTTTTACCGAGCTTTTAACCTCTAGCGGGCGCAAGCCTCGCTGGCGCAACTGCGTGCGTACCTGACGCTCGTTATCGCCCTCGATAACACCTTTAACCGTTTTCCCTTTCGCATCCAGGGCTTGATAACTAAACGCTGCCATAAAAAACCATTAATGTGAGGAGGTGACACGAAGAAGCTCTTCAACAGTTGTGATCCCGGCAAGCACTTTTGCGCGACCATCAGCTTCTATCGGCTCACAATACTGACGGGCATGAGCTAGCATTTGTTGCTCACCCACCCCTTCATGAATCAATTGTCGCAGGCCGTCATCAACAGGGATAAGCTCGTAAATACCCGTACGGCCACGATAGCCACCGTAATTACACTTCTCGCAACCAACCGCCCTAAAAATTTTACTGTTTTTTGGAATCTTAATGCGCTCGCACTCAGATGCACTGGCATCATGCGGCTCTTTACAACTTGAACACAATACGCGCACCAAGCGCTGAGCAATCAACGCCTCTAAGCTTGAAGACAATAAGAAGGGCTCAATACCAAGGTCACCCAATCGGGTAATTGCACCAATTGCGGTATTGGTGTGTAACGTGGACAACAACAAGTGTCCCGTCAAACTCGCCTGTACTGCAATTGCAGCTGTTTCTTGGTCACGAATCTCACCAATCATTACGACATCTGGATCTTGTCGCAAAATAGCGCGCAGGCCACGCACAAAGGTCATATCCACTTTGTTATTTACTTGCGTCTGACCTACGCCAGGCAGCAAGTATTCAATGGGATCCTCCACCGTTAATATGTTGCGATTGGGGCTATTAAGATAACTTAAGCCAGAATATAGCGATGTTGTTTTACCCGAGCCGGTCGGCCCTGTAACCAAAATAATACCGTGCGGCTTGGCTAGCGCTGCTTGAAAATGCTCTAGCACCTGGGCCGGCATATTAAGCTGCTCTAATTTTAGCGCACCGGCAGATGAGTCGAGAATCCGCATTACAGTCCGCTCGCCGTGGGCACTTGGCAATGTCGAAACCCGAATATCAACAGCGTGCCCAGCTAGCTTTACAGTAATACGACCATCTTGTGGAATCCGCTTCTCAGCAATATCCAAGCGCGCCATAACCTTTAAACGAGACGTTAAAACTGGGCCAAGCTGAGCTTTTGGGGAAAGCACCTCTTTCATAACGCCGTCAATACGGAATCGTACAGATACGCGATGCTCGAAAGGCTCTACGTGAATATCGGAAGCGCGCTCTTGCACAGCCTGCGAGAGAATTGCATTAATAAGACGAATAACTGGCGCATCACCTTCACCGCTAAGCAGCTCACCATCATCTGGAATATCTTCTGCTAGCGCCGACAAATCAAATTCGGCGCCCATGTCGTCTGCAGCTTGCTGCGCTTCGTTGTCACCGCTTTGATAGTGGTGGGTTAGCCTTTTTTGAAACACCTCTGTTTCAAGTGCTTCAAGGCGCAGTGTATCACCAGTATAGCGGCGAAGTTCCACAAGAGTTTTGAGCGAAGGCGTGCCGGTATAAAACACCGTGCCATCTTCAATTAATACCGAGTTTTCAGAGGCAAAACCAAATGGCAGGCGACCCAGCTTGATCTCTTCCTCATCTTGAAGCTCCGAGTAGCCAGAATCTTCAAACTCCTCGGCTAATGTTTGCTCTAAATCGCTCATTTATGCGCCCCTACTCTTCAGTAGTCACAGGAGCAACAACAGGAGATAAATCGTATTCCGACATATCCGGCAACAAAGGCATGCTGTTTTCTTTGACTCGCATAAAGCCGCGGTCTCGCATATTCAATTGCTGGTCTCGTATATATTTATACTTTTCAGCGGTTGCGCCCGTTAATGCAGAATCGTCACGAATTACGGTAGCGCGAATAAAAATCATCAGATTCGTTTTATCATTTTTATCCGAGTCGGATCGAAATAAGCGCCCAACCAAAGGGATGCTGCCAAGTACAGGGACCCTGCGCTCACTATTCACAGCTCGCTCTTGAATAAAGCCGCCCATAACCACAACTTCGCCATCAGCCGTGAGCACTTTAGTTTCTATTTTACGCTGATTGGTAATGATGTCGGCAGCGCCATCGGCGCTTTCAGAAATGCTCGATATTTCTTGCGATATATCCAGTACGACCTTATCGCCTTCGTTAATTTGAGGTGTTACTTTTAGGGTAATACCAACATCTTCACGCTGAATTGTCTGGAAAGGGCTATTCACACCGGTACCCGAATTAGAAAAGCTTCCTGTTACAAAAGGAACATTCTGACCAACGGTAAACGAAGCTTCACTGTTATCCAGTGTTAATAATGTTGGTGTTGATAAGATATTTGTTTTGGTATCACCTTCCATTGCATCAATGACAGCATTGAAATCTACGTTTTTATTCGTACCAACAATACCCAACACTTGGCCTGTTGTACCCGCAAGTGCTGTCGCTAAATCTGTTAACGCGCTGATATCATCGGCGCCATTCTCAACCGCGCCGCCAAATGCAGCCGCTGCTAGCGGCCCGCCGCCGCCATCTGAGGCGCCGTAGGTGCCATTTTCGGTATTGCGGAACATCCACGAAACCCCTAAATCCAACTGGGCACCATCTAGCGTCTCAACAATAATTGCCTCTACAAGCACTTGCGCGCGTCGAATATCCAACCGATCAACCACTTCCAACAACGAATTTAAAGTGTCGCCTTCGGCAGTAATCAAAAGCGCGTTCGTGTCCTCATCGGCCTCCACTGTTGCACTTGCATTCGCGGTATCGCCTTTACCGCCACCAGGGCCAAGCTTGGATAAATTAGAAACAATTTTAGTCAGCACTTCTGCTGTTGGTTTAGCCTTTGCGTAATCCAAATAAATAACACGAACATTGCCTGTTTGCGGTTTGGGCTTATCCAGTTTACGCAATAAGATTTTAATGCGTTGACGCTGTAGCTCTTCACCTGTCACCAAAACGGCGTTGTTGCGCTTATCGGCAATTAGCGTCACAGTATTCTGCGAGCCGCTACGCGCTTTTTCGTCTTTATCGATTTTAGTAAGCGTTGTGACCATTTCGTCGGCACTGGCATAACGCAATTCAACAACATCGGTAACCGGTGTGGCTGACTTATCAATGCGCTCAATTAACGAGCGAATTCGCGCGATATTATCGATTGAGTCCGAAATAACAATAGAGTTAGAAGGGTCGTAAGCCGCTAAATGTGAGTGCTGTGGCACCAACGGGCGAATAACCGGCAACACCTTGGCTGCAGCAATATTTTGCAGCTGAATAACCTGAGTAACAAACCCCTGCTCTTTGGTTGCCTGATCCGTCACTGGTACAGGGGAAGAGCGCGCATCTTTTAATGGTACTACCCGAATAACATCATCAACTTCTACCAGCGTGAAGTCATGAATCTCTAGTACTGTACGAAAAAGGTGCAGCAGCTCTTCTTCGTTGAGAGGGTTAGAAGAAATAACCTTGACACGACCTTTTACCCGCTGATCAATAACCGTCGTTTTGCCTGTTACATCTGCAACAAACTTGATCACTTCTTCGATATCAGAATCTTTAAAATTCACTGTCCATGTTTGCTCAGCCCAGCTAGCAACGCTAATTGCAGCAAGTAATGAAAACACCGATCCAGCTTTTATTATACGTTTAAGCACCCACTCGTCTCCTAACCAGAACTCATGCGGATTTGGATAAATTGCGTACTACCGTCACGCATCACCTCAAGGTTAGCCTCTGTGGCCGTTTTTAATGCTTGGTAGACTTCCCGAACTTTTTGAGGCTCGTTCACCTCAATTCCATTTACTGACACAACAATGTCGTTGTTCTTGAGGCCAACCTGATCAAATAGTTCACGCTTTCGACCAGGGCGCACCTTATAACCAATCATTTGGCCATTTTCTGTCGCCACCATAAAGCGTACGACATCACCTATCGACTTAATGTCTTTAACAGCGCTTTCGTCGACTTCAGCTTTAATAACATTTTCGTCCGGCCTAACTGCCGGCTGAGCAACCCGAGATGGCCTAGCCTTGATTTTTTTATCGTTCTCGCCGTACAGCCACAGCTTCTCGGCTTTACCGTTGTTGTCTAAGATAATCCAGAGGTCGGCAATATTTTTAACGGTAACACCCCTAACACCTGGCACCGCATCACCTATTTTATAAAGCGCTTGCGAACTCGCCTCGCCGATAATGGCCCACGACTTTGCAGGATCGTTACTGGCTACCACGCCTTGCAACTTTAAATTCAGAGTAGTTTCTTTGACAGGCTGATTAGCCTCTTGCTCAAGGCGCTCTTTTTCGAGCTGTGCTAGCCTATCTCGCTCGGCAGTGGGGTCGTATTCGCCAAATAAATTGTTAATGGCCGCTAAGTCCACCACGGCACCCGCAACTTCCGCTTGAGTCACCGCAGATTTAGGAACAACATCAGCAACAGGCTGAGCAGGTACGGGTACAACGACCCAAAATAGTCGTGCAAGCGTGTGGCATATCCAAAGTGCAACCAGCACCATTACAAGCTGGCGCCAAAGGCCAACAGGCACCTTACGAATGGCCTCGCCGAATTTAGCTGAGTAAGCTGCTGCGGCTTGCACAATTGGCGCTGCTTTTAGCGATTCGGCAGTCACCGGCTTTCTCCATTATTATTGATTACTAGTTCAGCCAAGTGTTTAACCCTTAAACAAAATGCACATATGGCAGCAAAACATCGGGCTTGGCATCGCTGCAAGCCGCACAATATCGCGCATATGTTGTTTACATGCAAATAGTTAATATTAAATATAGCTTGTTAAAACCAACTTTTGGGCAACAAAGCACAAACTCAATCGTCGAGAACTTTTTCTGCTGCTTGTTCTCAATATACGAGGCCGCTATGCTGCCATACATATTGATTTTTCACCCTTATCTTCCAATAGCTTAATTGACAGTCAACCATGACAGAAGTTTATCTTTTACAAAATAATGACGGTTTATTTTTAAATAAACACCAAGAGTGGGTTGATGGCAGCGACGCAAGCGGCCTTTACAAAACCACCTTCAAAGACGACGCTATCAACACCAAGGTAGAGCTAACCGTTAAAAATCCACAACTGCGCATCAAGACACTACTATGCGCAACCAACGACAAAGGCACCCCCTGCCTGCCAACAGCACCAGAACCCACAGAGAATCCAGTGCAGCAATGAGTACTCTAACGCTCGGCCCCTTGGCAAAACACACACTTAATACTCTAGCAGAAAAGCCCAACCACCCTTTAATTTGCGGCTTATTGCGGGGGGTTGAAAAAGAAGGCCTTAGGGTCACCAATGCCGGTAAGCTTAGCCAAGCGGCCCACCCTAAGCGCTTGGGTTCGGCACTTACGCACCCGCATATCACAACTGACTTTAGTGAAGCCTTACTTGAGTTTATTACCCCCCCCACACATATCAGCCAGCACACACTGGAAGAGTTGTGCAATTTGCACAACTATAGCTACGACAATATCGATGACGAACTGATATGGCCTTTGAGTATGCCTTGCGCACTACCAAGCGATGATGACATTCCTGTAGCGCAATACGGCAGCAGCAACCGAGCCACCATGAAAACCATATATAGGGAAGGCTTAGGTTTACGCTATGGCCGTACCATGCAAACGGTTGCCGGCCTGCATTACAATTTTTCGCTGCCGCGCGCATTCTGGGCCCATCTGCACAAAGAAGAGCAAAGCACGCAAAGCCTAGACACCTACATTACCGAAAAATACTTTCACTTGATTCGCAACTTTCGGCGTTATTACTGGCTGCTTATCTACCTATTTGGTGCATCTCCCACGGTAGACGCAAGCTTTGTTGCTGGGCGCAACCACAACCTGCAAAATATGGGTAAAAACACACTTGGTTTACCTTATGCCACCTCCTTAAGGATGGGTGACCTAGGCTACCAAAGCTCGGCTCAATCATCTCTTTTTGTTTGCTACAACACACTAGCGTCCTATACCAGCACGCTAAGCTCAGCCATTCACACCCCCTATCAAAACTACGCAAACATAGAGAGCAACGGCAAACGGCAGCTAAACCAAAGCCTCCTGCAAATTGAAAATGAATTTTACAGCCCTATTCGCCCCAAGCGCACAGCACACGCCGGTGAAACCGCGCTCACAGCCCTATGCAAACGAGGTGTGGAATATTTGGAAGTTCGCTGCTTAGATCTAGACCCGTTCAGCAGTGTAGGCATTGCCGACTCATCAATACGCTTTTTAGATACATTCTTGGTTTATTGCCTTTTGCTTCCCAGTCCAAAATGCGATGCCAAAGAATTCGAAAACACAGCGACCAACCAAAGCACCGTGGTCACACAAGGCCGCAAGCCCAACATAGAGCTAATCAATACCGACAAGCAAGCCATTAAACTGAGCGATTGGGGGGTAGCGATCTTAGAGGGTATGCAACCTATCGCCGACATGCTAAATGCCGCTTCCAGCGATGGTAATGCACACACCGCGGCCATTGAGACAGCTAAAAATAAGCTTCGACACCCAGAAAAGACACCCTCTGGACAAGTGATGGAAGCAATAGGCAACGGTGCATCACACATAGAATTTGGCCTAGCACAGGCCGAATCCCACAAAGCCGCATTCAACCGCAAGCCACTCGACAATGCACTTTATAAACGCTATAGCGATATGAGCGAGGAATCATTGCAACTGCAATATACCGAAGAAGCTGGCTCGCAAAAGCCTTTTGATCAGTACCTAAAAGATTACTACCAGCAATATCAGGATTGCTGCAAAGAGTTAGAGCCAGCATAAGCCGCCTGTGGCAGATCCAAATCTGCCGCCGCTTGGGCAGCTAAAATCGCTGCTCCGCGCGCAACAGCAGCTGATAATTACCAGCTTCTTTTTTGTAGCCTGTAGGCGCAGCTAAATCAATATGCACAATATTACTGACGTGGGTTTTGCTAGACATTATGCGCAAGCCCACACCGACATTACTGAGCAGCTCACCATCGTAACCGCCGTTATCAATGGCAAAATGGTCATTCCGTAGCGTCGCAACATCAACGTAGCCCACCCAACCGATACGAATAATATTTAGCAAATGCCAATCGGTGTGATAACGGTATTCAAAAGAGCCGCCATAAACCTTATTACCCAAAACATAATCTGCAGGATAACCACGCACCAAGGCTGCCCCCCCCAAACTCAATGCATCGTGAATACCTGCTACTTGGCTTTGCTGGTACTTACCTATAGCCACTAAACGCTGACGCTCATCGAGCAACCAACGATAATCTGCGGACAACAAAGCAGAATAGTAAGTATCGCTTTGCTCGTTAACCGAGCCGTTGTCTTTGTAATGAATAACATCCAGCGAAGATACAATAGAAAACACGGCTTTCGGTAAAGTAAATAACTGTTTGTAAGTACCACTACCAACAACGGCTGCGCGCTGATTCTTATTTTCTGGGCTATAACCCATAGAAGCTTGCCAATAGGCGCCTACGCGTAAATCTTCAACCGACTCGATATAGTTGATGTTTTTCATTACGACATAATCAGTCGATTGATGCTCCAAGGCCAGCCACGGAAAACTTAAATCATCGAGCTTTTGAGGTTGCAAAGCATCCTCACCAGTAAAGCCTGCATATAATTCTTGTCGCTGCGTAATACCGGCATAAATGCGGCTAACACTACCGGCATTAAAACGCTGCTGAAAAGCTGCAAATACCGTTTTTTCATCGCTATCAATATCATATGCCGCAACCTCTTTGCCGTTTTGCTCTGTAGTGACACGGGCACGATTTTGGTCAACACTGAATTCAAAAGATGACACCGTCGCGTCGGTATAAAAGGGTTTGGCAAAACGAAAAGACCGCGCATAACCATCGGAGTTGTCACTAAAGCCAAACCCTAAAGATAACGGCTTACCCAAGATATAATCTTTTTCAAAACGGTAAGCGACAGAACTGCGCTGGTCGTCCTTTGTTAACACCACTGAAATTTCGCTACCCGAGCCTAAAAAGTTACCCTCTACAAGCCCCACTCTCGATTTGCTTTGTCCGCCCTCGCGGCTAGCGCTAACAATGGGCTGAGTAGTCCAAGCATCTTTGGTTACAACTAATAAGTGAACCCTGTTATTGCAAGTTGCAACGGGCATGATAAAAGCATCCGACAAATACGATTGCGCACGTAAATTTCGCTCGGCTTCAGTTACCGTTGCAGGATCGAGAGCATCGCCCTCTGCAAATTGCAATTGCGGGCGCAATGTTGACTCACGCGTACGCATATTGAGTGAATTAACAAAGCGATAAAGCGGGTTGTTTTCATCAGGGTTTGCAACATCAAAAACATCAACCCGATCAAACGCAATGGTTTCAATGACCATTTGCTGATAATCAGAAAACCGATTATCTGAATGGCGATTTGATAATAAATGCTGCTGATATTCACTCCTCGATACATTAAAAGACAGGCAGTCGTCTTTAGCCGAAAATTTATCAACAAGTAAAGGCTGTGCACATATGGGCGCCACTGGCACCAAAAGTAACAATAAAAGGCTACTTACCGTGTATTGCCGCGCAAAACCATACACCAAATGCACATAGGCTTGCGCTCGCTTGACGAGGTTATACACTAAATTCACAGATCAACCATTCTGACAACTAACTCCCAAAAGACACTGACATGATACGCACTTTGCTTAAAGGATTTACAGCACTACTTATCGTCATAGTCATCATTATTGCTTGGGCGCTGACAATCAACAAACCCCAGCAGCACAAATTTAAGCATTACAGTTTGCCTGAGGAGATACGCACACTCCAACAAAACTGGACCGCAGACATTCGCCAGCAGATGAGCCACACAAGCTTCGGCTCACAAATTCTCCCATTAAGCTGGCTATTAAATCTAGAACATCCTTACAAGCCAAGCATGCTTATAGATGCCAAGAATATGGAAGCCCTTGGTTTTATCCCGCAACAACATGCCACAAACAACACCTACGGCCTCCCCTTAGGCTTTAGTATTGACGCCAAAGAAAGTGAGGATTGGGCTGGCCTTACTTGCGCCGCCTGCCATACAGCCATAGTAGAGTTTGGCGCCCACAAAATACTCATTGACGGCGGCGCGGGGCAATTGGATTTTGTCCAATTCGAGCAAACGCTTCTTCAGGCGGTAGGGCTTACATTGCGCGACTCAGAACGATTTGAACGCTTCGCCAAAGCCATACCTAACATCCCCACAACAAAACTCAAACAAGCGCTTTCGCAATGGCACAATAAAACCGCCAAGCGCTTGGCCATCAACAAAACACAAACGCCATATGGCTATGGCCGACTAGATGCATTTGGAATCATATTCAATACCGTCGCGGTAGATGCTTTGGGCGTTGCGACCAACGTTCGCGCACCAGACGCTCCGGTTAGTATTCCCGTACTATGGGACGCATCACACCTTGATGTTGTTCAGTGGAACGGCTCTGCCCCCAACAAAGAGCCCGGACCGTTAGGACAAAACGTGCCTACCGCTCTGGCGGTCTACGGCAACATCGTAATGGAAGCTAACTCTTTTGGCGGCTACTCCAGCTCTGTGAGAGTCAAAAACCTTGGCTACATGCAAAGCCGTTATTACAAGCTTACCGCCCCTTCTTGGCCTCAAGACTTACTCGGAGAGCTCAACCAAGAGCAAATGCAACAAGGGGAAAAACTGTATCAGGCGCACTGCCAACAATGTCATATCGTTGCAAATAATATAGATGACAAGCGCCAGTACACCGCAACACTAATCCCAATCGAGAGCATTGGTACTGACCCGGTAATGGCCAATAACTTTGTCGACCGCAGGGTTAGTAGCGGCTTTTTAGCCGGCAAAAACTTAGCCATTATCGGTGGCGGGAAGCTCGCTGACGAAGTAGCGCCCATTGACCTTGTGATTAATGCCGCGGCAGGCGTTATGTTAAAGAAACCATTTAATACGCTGAGCGCACTGGCCGCCGAATTTCAATTCAACCTACCTAGACCAACGTTAGAAAATAAAAAAGTCTATAAGGCGCGGCAGCTAAACGGTATTTGGACGAGCGCGCCATACTTACACAACGGGTCGGTACCTAGCTTGTGGGATCTACTTACCCCAGAAGAGCAACGGCCAACACTTTTTTATACTGGAAGCCGTCAACTGGATACCCGAAAGGTGGGCTACCAATCAACAATTACAGAGGGCGCACCGCTACCTGCCGCGACAACGCTATTTGATACCTCACTGTACGGCAACAGCAATGCTGGGCACAATTTTGGCACCACATTAACCGCTGTAGAAAAGTGGGCGCTAATCGAATATTTAAAAAGCCTGTAATACAAACCAAGGTTAGCGGTCGTATTCTACGTCGGTATTTGCCTCGCCTGTCATTAGCTGCTGAATAATACTTTCTATATTTTGTTGCATAAACAAAACAGCATATAACGCTTGCACTAAAGGCATATAAACACCGAGCTCATCCGCTTTGTGCTTAACTGTTTTCAAGGTATTCACACCCTCCACAGCTTGGCCAATATCGCTAACGGCTTGATCTAAGGATTGCCCCTTACCTACCGCATAACCTGCCCGGTAATTACGGCTCATATCAGAAGTACAGGTTAAAATTAAATCACCAACGCCAGCTAAGCCTAAAAACGTCATGGTATCGGCACCTAAACAATTGGCAAAACGGCTCATTTCCGCCAGGCTTCGCGTTAAGATCATCGCTAAAGTATTTTGACCACAACCTAATGCCGCAGCCATGCCAGTAATGATTGCGTAAATATTTTTTAAAGCGCCAGCCAGTTCGACACCGTAACGGTCTGGGTTGGAATAAACGCGAAAAGTCCCCGACGAAAACACACCAGGTATTAACTCCAGCACCTCTTGATGCTCGCTGGCTACAACACTTGCAGTGTATTGATTATTCACAATTTCAGCCGCGAAGTTAGGGCCACTTAAAACACCTATTTTGACATCCTGCAGCTCTTGTTCGAGTATTTGGCTCATCAAGGTAAAACTGCCAATCTCTATACCTTTAGTCGTACTAACAACTATGGTGCCAGGCTTTAATAAACCAGAAACTTGCTCAGCAACTTCACGAAAAGATTTACTCGGAATAGCAATGACCACTAAATCACAACCTTCAACACATTGCGCTAAATCGCTGCAAAATGCTAAATCTGAGTGCAATTGGTAATTCGGTAAATATTGCCGATTACAGCGCGTTTCACGACACTCTTGCGCTCTTGCTTCATCGCGTATCCACAGGCGCGCCCGATGGCCATTTGTCGCGATAATATTGGCTATTGCCGTACCAAAGCTACCACCACCCAATACGGCAACACGCCTTACACTTTCAGAACTAAGAGCCACAATTCATCCTCTCGATTATTCGTATCCACCCAATACAATAAAAAACCCCGAAAGCTGATGCTATCGGGGTTTTGTTACAGCCATTCTAAAAAATTAATTGCTCAATTCAAGCAATAATTTATTCAGGCGTTGTACGTACGCGGCTGGATCATTCAAACTGCCACCTTCGGCTAAACTTGCTTGATCAAACAACACTTTCGCCAAATCAGCGAAGCGGTCTTCATCAGGCTCTTGATCCAGTTTATTCACCAGCGGGTGCTCAGGGTTTAATTCTATCGTTGGCTTGCTTTCTGGTACGGCTTGGCCTGCAGATTCCAACAAACGGCGCATTTGCGCACCCATTTCGTCATTAGCTACAACCAAACACGCTGGCGAATCCGTTAAGCGATGGGTAATGCGAACAGCGGTCACATCATCGGCCAAGACTTTAGTCATGCGCTCGGTTAAACCTTCAAGTTGCTTTTCGGCTTCCTCTTGCGCCTTTTTATCCTCTTCGGTTTCAACAGCACCTAAGTCCAACTCGCCCTTGCCAACATCTTGGAAAGACTTGCCATCGTATTCGTTTAGGTGTCCCATTAACCAATCATCTACACGATCAGTTAACAGCAGCACCTCAATGCCTTTTTTCTTAAATACTTCTAAATGAGGGCTATTTTTTGCTGTGTTATAGTTGTCGGCCACAACATAATAAATTTTATCTTGGCCTTCAGCCATGCGCTCGATGTATTGATCTAACGATTGATCCTGCTTGCCAGACTCGCTCACGGTTGAAGTAAAGCGCAATAACTTGGCAATTTTTTCGCGATTAGCAAAATCTTCGGCTGGGCCTTCTTTCATGACCTCGCCAAATTCAGACCAAAAGCCAGCGTATTTTTCCGCATCTTTTTTGGCCATTTTTTCCAGCATATCAAGCACACGCTTAGTTAGCGCAGATTTCATGCTATCAATATTAGGGTCTTTTTGAAGAATTTCTCGCGAAACATTCAGCGACAAATCATTAGAGTCGACTACACCTTTAATAAAGCGCAAGTACAACGGAAGAAATTGTTCGGCCTCATCCATAATAAACGTGCGCTGCACATACAATTTTAAACCGCGCGCCGCATCGCGATATTGAATATCCATCCCCGCCTTAGAAGGTACATAAAGCAAACTGGTGTAATCCAACTTACCTTCAACGCGGTTATGGCTCCACGTTAATGCATCTTGGTAATCGTGGCTAATGTGCTTATAAAATTCTTGATATTCTTCGTCTTTTACGTCACTGCGCGAGCGCGTCCACAGCGCCGTTGCACGGTTGATGGTTTCATCTTCAGGCGCTTTTTCTTCGCCTTCTTCAGCCTCAACCTGCTTTTCCATAATAATCGGCAAAGAGATATGATCTGAATACTTTTTAATAATTGAACGCAAACGCCAGCCATCGGCAAAGTCTTCTTCACCTTTTTTAAGGTGCAAAACAATTTCAGTGCCGCGCTTTTCTTTATCTACTGTAGCAACAGTATATTCAGCCTCGCCTTGGCTTGCCCAATGTACGCCATTTTCAGCCTTATCACCGGCGCGGCGCGTAAACACTTCGACTTTATCAGCAACAATAAACGCTGAATAAAAACCAACACCGAATTGGCCAATCAGTTGTGAATCTTTTTTCTGGTCACCTGACAAATTCTGTAAAAATTGCGCAGTACCTGACTTGGCAATGGTCCCTAAGTGCGCGACAACCTCGTCACGATTCATACCTATGCCGTTATCGCTAATGGTGAGGGTATTAGCTTCTTTGTCAAAGGTAATACGGATAGCCAGCTCTGGATCGCTTTCGTACAAATCACCGTTAGCCAAAGCTTCGAAACGGAGTTTATCGGCAGCATCAGAGGCATTTGAAATCAACTCACGCAGGAAAATTTCCTTATTGGAATAAAGCGAGTGAATCATCAAATGGAGTAGTTGTTTGGCTTCGGTTTCAAAACCTCGTGTTTCAGCAGCTGCTTCGACTGTCATTATCAGGCTCCTATCATTTGCAGTGTTTTGTTATGCATGAGAATGGTAAGTGCCTGCCAAGATGGGGTTAGCCTTTCTTAATTTCAAGGGCTGCCATTTGATTAATGACAATCGTAAACATGGAATTGCTGCTCGCCATCGGTCAGCTGGCCTTTGGCAACAATGGTATCACCGCCCATCACGGCAGCTTGATTCTTTGCCAATGTAATCAACTCGTTGGCTTGCTTATCTTCTGAGCGCCCGACAACAACGATTTTAGATAATGTTTTCGAGGTCGTTTCACCAATTTTACCGCAGCCACCGACAGCCTGCGCCTTAACCAGTGCAACGTATTGCGAATCAACACTAGGGCTTACCCAGCTACAACCCGAGGCCGTAGCCGCCACCGTTAACACTACCGCACGAGCAACAACAGATTTCAGTTTCATAAGGGGTTCTCTTTTTATATTAGGTGAATTCAAACGATTTACTCTTTTGACGCCGGGCCATCACTGAGACCATAAAGGGCTTGCGCCTCAAGCACAAAAGCACTGGAACCAATGGCGGAGCGATAATTGCTGGCAGGCGCCACTAAAACCCTCTGGTAAGGCACTCTAGCGACAGATTCTGGACGATCGATGTAAGTAATTACAAGGTTCAAGACCATCGCACTAGGCACTAACAGAGCCGCAGCCACCCGGCCTAGCCACATCAGGCGAGTTGCCATAGCGACACTGGCCAATACTGCAATAAAAAATACGCTCGCGGTCAGCATTGTGTTAACAACGCCCCAAACGGCTTCTGAAGGCAAATGGTAAGCAAACCAAGGCACGGTAAAACTCAGCGCCGACAACACGACAACCCCCGCCCCAGCAACCAGCGCTTGCGTTACAAAGCGGCCATCACCGCGCAAAGCTCGCCCAACTGATGCCCAAGCAACACCGTAAGCAAATACCGCCGCAACCACATACAACGATTCAAGACTGTAACGCTTTAATGCCGTAGCCACTGGCAGCGCCAAATAAGATTCAACAATACTCACAATAGCAACGATAACCGCCATAACAACAACCACAGGCCAAATGCTAACCGCATGTATAAACCTATGCCGCAGCGTAAGCGCTTGCGCCTCGGGCACGTGGTGCGCGCTGTGGCAAAGCCTTAAGCGAGTCCGACCAATAACAATAATGTCGCCACTGGTTAATTGCGCCTTGCCGTGAAGCCGATACTTTTTACCGACAACAGGCTCAACCCACACACCGTTTTTAGAACCTAAGTCCACGCACTGTATTGCGTGCGTTAACTCATCAACACTTAACTGCACATGCTGCGCATCGACGAAAAGATCATCCACAATTAACGCCTGATCAAACCCTCGACCAACACTAACAACTGGCTCGCAAAAGCGATTTAGCGTTAGTACATGATTCGACCGATTAATACGCTCTACAATGAGGGCCATGCTAGCACCTCCGAAAAATGCGCCAAGAGTTGTTGCGCAGACGCCTGCGTAACACCCGATAGCGTGTAATGCGCCATGACTGACTCGTGATCACGATCGACAGAAACAGCCATATAAAAAACATCGTTCAAGCCTTTCAGCTTTTTATAGGGGCGAACACAATAACTCACTCGGGCTCGCAGCCCTTGCGCATTCTCTACTTCACGATCTAAGCACCGGTATGATGCCAACTGCTCTGTTGGCCCTCGATTACCGGGTACCGCGTGACCCGTTTCTTGTGCCAAATATTGGTACACACTAAAAGACGGCCAGCTCTTGGCTTCGAAGAACATATACTCGTACTCAAAATAGCCCGAGCTAAAACCGTGTGATAAATACAGTGCCTGACCGCTATGACAACCTCGACTTACGGTAAAAGTCTGCGCTTTCTTGTCTTTATCGCTATTACCCCAACACTCTAACCAAGGCAGCGGCGAGCTGGAAATCATCACTCCACCAAGCTGTGCCCGCTCCCATTCGGTATCCAGCGCGGCAGCAACCATCGACGATGTATGCGAGGCAATTTGATCTGCAATGCTTTGCAGTAACGGCTCGGCGCTTGGCGCTTCCTGATGGTTTACCAGCAATGCACTTAATGCACTACCTGGCACCAAAAAACCAATTTGGTTACCCGAAGTAGCAACATTTACCCCAACAACCTGTGAGTTTTTATTCACAACAGGCCCGCCACTCATCCCTGGATTAATCGCCCCACTAAAATGTATTTGTTCGACAAAACGGTGCTCAACCAAGCCATTGAAGTTGCCCTCAACAACCGTCATACCGATATCGTGCGGGTTCCCTAACGAATAGAGTGTCTCGCCTTTTTCGGGCAGACCTGAATCCAAAATAAAAGGCCGCCCAACTAAACCCGCCGGTTCTACTGAGTCTATAGATTCAGTTTCGTCAGCATCAGGATCTTCCGCAATCGCGAGTAACGCTAAGTCGTGAACAGCATCAACAGCCACAACATCAAGCACCCAGGAAGTATCGTCCTTTTCTATTTCAATACGGTATTTTTCAGGCTCAAATATTTTTGAAGAAACAACATGATAATTGGTAGCCAGCAAGGTGCCATCAGCAATAATAAAACCCGAACCTAACGAGGCTTGACTGCCAGAAGCCAATTCAATAATGCGCACTTGAAACACAGACTCTTGAAACGCGGCATAAACGCCAACAGCATCATCCGACGCCCTAGCGCCCCCTGTCACAAACAGCAATGCAAGCACGACTATTTGAAAAAAACGCTGACTACAGTATTGCAAATTAACGCCTCATTTTTTATTGATCAACAATCCAAGGGCTTAGAAACCCAGAAATATTAAATTTTGCACCGAATAAAAATAATACAACGACAACTATGCCGCCGATGGCTCCCCACAAATGCGCATCAACAGCGACCAAACCTCCTATAGAGTCAAGCAGATAGGTGTTGTCAAAATGCGGCATTTGCTCAAGAACAATTTTGCCCATTAAAAAAGCGCCCAACAGCGCTGCAAATAAACGGTTTTCCCACCAATACCAAATTACCCCTGCCGCATAAAAACCATACAAAGCCCCCGAAAACCCACGGTAGCTCATTGCATCGCTGGCGGTAAATACCAAGGCAGCACTAACCACGATCGGCAACACCAAAAGTAGCACGATTAAAATGCGCCCGGGCAAAAAAGCCACCACCAACAACCAAAGCACCACGCAACCCGCCACATTCATCAATGCATGTATAGGCCCAAGGTGAACATAATGAGCAGTAAACCAACGATAGGAGGCAGCATGCAGCGGGTGCAACTCTAAAGCTTCAATCACAACCTCGGGAAGAGCCCCCAGCACCAGTAAAACCACGCAAAAAAACAAAAAAGCCACGTGTTTATAACGCGGTTGACTAGGGACAACAGCTTCCAATATGGGAGAGATAAACATACGAATTAAAATTTAAAACGGCAACGGCATTGGCTGCCCATTTAATAGCGCCTGCCCTTTTTTATAATCGAGCTCCACACTATAACGCTGGTTTTGCAAGACAGTAAATTGTTGCGCGACTATCAGCCCTAACAGTTGCTCGACTTGCTCATCCAGTAATACCGAACGTTCTGCCTCAGTAAGATCTTGAATACCATCCTGCTGATTCATTTGTTCGGCCATATAACGGCGCGCCAGCTGAGAAACAACCTTCTCATCAGCCACAGCCTCTAAAGCGAAAATAAGATAAGGCAACACAGCCATAGGATTTTGGGGCGTTAAATTAGCAGCTGCTATAGCAGAACCCTCTACCGATAAATTTGCCTCAGCAGAAAAATGCCCTTCAGGGGAATCAAATTCTAAGGCCTCTAATGATATTTCTGGCGAGTAAGGCAATAGCTGCGACAATACTAAAGCCCCGACATGTTCCTGCCAATAACTTGGCCCTGCAGCATCAGGTGCACTTGCAATAATGTTTTGATATTGCTCGATAAACACCAAACTAATATTTTCGTAAGCGACATCTAACACCATGTTTTTAATATCAACTTCGGCACTGGGGATAACAAACGTATTTAAAGAAAAGGACGAACGGGTACCAAATAATGTTTCTGCGTCATCCAACCACGTATTTCCTGTAATTAAAAATTCCTCAGCGACAAAACCCATCGACGCATCGTCAGCGTTTTTCGAAGAGGCCTTACCTATGGATAACTTAAATGCCCCCGGCGCCACATTTGCGCGCTGCAATTTCGCTAGGTTAACAGATACATCACCACCTACAGCCTCCAAAACAATCGCATCACTAGCAGGCTCACTAATAAACTCAACACTAGGCACCTCAAAGGCATAACTTAGCACCCGATCGATCCCTACACTACCAACACCTCGGTAAGCTTGTACCACCAGCTGTACATCGCCCTCTTTATATTCGAACGGTAACCAACGGTCTTCTATCTTGGTATGACCATGTAAACCCATTCGCGCATCGAGCTGATATATCGGCCCACCCTCTTTTACACTAAGGACCCGCTGCAAATACTCCTCATCTTTATCTTGCAAACTCACCTGCAAGTGGAACCAACCCAATTGTATTTTATTTCCCAACAAAACCGGTCCATGCGAAAGTTCTACATTAAAAGGCAAGGCAACATCAAGTGACTCAGAAAGAGGGTTTGCCCCTTTAAGCACCACATGCAATACGCCATCACTTTTAAACCAACCGCGCTTGTACTCGCTCCAGCTTGCAGCGTACTCCGGTAGCTGATCAATATAGGTTGCCATACTTTCCATATAACGCTGTGTTTGCCAACCCATATACCCAGGCACAGCAACCAGTAACGGAAAAATTAAAAACAACAGTATTGAAAGTATTTTTTTCATACAGATATACGCAGGCTTAACGCCCAAACATTCCTTTTAGTTTATCAACAGTGGCCTTTGTATCTTCATCTAACTCGTCCTCTAATTTGGCCTTTACCTTATCTTCGACCTCTGACTTTGCGACTTTTTTTAGTTTTGTTTTAGCTGCTTTTTCTGCACTGTCTAAAATAGGCTCTAGGATTGCTACGGCCAGCTCACTGGCGGTTAGGCCTTTATCGCCACCCAAATTATTGCGCTCTAATGCTGGAATATCTAAGGTATAACTGCCGTAATTCTCGGTGAGTAAGCTCATACTATTATTCTTAAAAGACAAATGCTTCAATATAAAGCGCGGCTCAGGCGCATTACCAGAAGCCTCCGCTTCTTCATTTTTAGCGCCAGAAGCCTTGCGCCCCGTAAATTGCTTTATAGCATTGTGCAATTCCTGAACGTTCGTCGTTAACCCTTTTTGCTCGGCAACCAAGCTAACGCCCTCTACGGTAATATCGTCCAATACAATAATGCCAGACTTTAAAGCGCTAGGGTCTAGCTTTACTCGCAGTACGTCTGCCTTAAAAGCGTGAGCAGACGTAAAGCCCTCAGGGTTAGCCACTTCGAAGTTATTCAGCTCTGCCAAGCCTTGTAATAGCTTAATATTCACTCCACCCAAATTAACCGGCGTCAAAGTAACCTCTGGCCCCTTGGTCTCTACCGCATCCTCTACAATGCCCTCTAAATTCATCAAAACCGCAAATACAGCTCCAACAACAAGCATCACCACAAGCAAAACAATCACTAATGTAATTTTTATAGCCTTCATACATCCCCCTAAAAAATTGTTGACCAACAATCTGCGCAATTACTCCAAGCCCAACACAAGCAGCCACGCTCTCATTGCGCTGTCGAAAAAGCTAACAACGCACTCATTATCGCCAAATAATCCCAACGCGCACCACCTTTAGAGCGCAAGCCAAAAACTTTCTGACACCCAACCAAAAAACAGCCAGACGGCAGCTGCCGCTATAGTGCTTAACCTAGCGTTAATCAGCAAGTTTTAAAGCGTATTTAGCTTTTTACAGCGCAGCTTAAACCTTTGCATTAATAAGATACGCAACCGCATCCCGGTGTTATAAAGGCATCAAATATGCTCCACAACGACGAAGGTGGCACCACTTCTGCTAGTAGTTTGTCACCGATCAGCAAAGAGTGACACTTACGTAACCCAAGCACTTTTTGGCGTCGAAAATTGTCACGTTTTGCCATTTTTAACGCGCATAAAAACAAAACGTAATGGTTTAGCCCAATTGCGGCCAATAACGTCGACATTAAGAAGACCCAGCGCTAAAGCTCAATATCTAGGCAAAAAAGCACCAAAAATAAGATATAAAGGTGTTTTTCGCGGGCTGGGTCACAACAAATGGATAGCGTAATACTAGAACTCCGCCACACTATTGCTGCGGAAAATTCCATTTGATATAAACACAGACAGGGAAAGCACAGAAGTATTTGATGAATGCCGCCAACTGCAATTTGGCAGCACGCATTTAACACAATAAAAAAACTGCTCGGCTGAACCAAGCCACCAAGGGCAACAAGTCGTACCATCGGGACACACTAACTATGAATAATTTAGCTGAACAGTACAGCGATGATGCCATCGAAAAAGAAGGCATTTCACGGGTTGAGTGGGTTTATAGAACCCTTAAGCAGTCCATACTCACCAACGAGTTTTACCCGGGCTACCAAGCACTAGAACCTGAGCTTGCTAAAAATCTCGGCGTTAGTCGTACGCCTGTGCGCGAAGCGCTCATTAGGCTTGAAAATGAAAGGTTAATCGAGCTAATACCACGCCGAGGCATGCGCGTTATTCCGCTAGTGCCCGAAGACATGTGGGAAATTTACCAACTTCTCACCAGCCTAGAAGTTACCGCCGTCGAAATTCTCGCACGCAAGCGCCCTGCCCGCGCAGAGCTAGCAGAACTAGAACAAGCCATCGACGATATGGAAACAAGTCTTAGCAAAGACAACCGCGAAGCTTGGGCCAACGCCGACGATCGCTTTCACCGTTTGCTAGTCGAAAACTGCGGCAACAATCGCCTTGCTTTAATGGCCGCTACCTTGCGCGACCAAGCACATCGCGCACGCTTAGTCACACTTAAGCTACGCGAGAAATCGACACAATCAACCAAAGATCACCGCAGCGTGCTCGAAGCCATTATTAGTGGTGATTGGGCTACAGCCACTCAAACTCACGAAGCACATCGCCGCAATGCAGCTGCCGCGTTGGTAGGCATTCTTGAGGATTTTAAGCTTCCTCATTTATAAAGCTCAGACTTGTGTGAGCCTTATTTCAGTTTTAAGACATTAAAAAAGGCGCATAGCGCCTTTTTTAATGTCTTACCTTACATATTCGGATAGTTAGGGCCGCCGCCCCCTTCTGGCACCACCCACGTTATATTCTGCGCAGGATCTTTAATATCACACGTTTTACAGTGCACACAATTTTGCGCATTAATCTGGAACGCCTGACCTTGCTCGCCATCAACGATCTCGTAAACTCCGGCCGGGCAATAGCGCTGCGCCGGCTCGTTAAACTCAGGTAAATTATTCGCCAACGGAACAGTTTCGTCCGCAAGCTTTAAGTGACTGGGCTGATCCTCTTCATGATTTGTATTCGACAAAAACACTGACGATAATTTGTCAAAACTTAATTTGCCATCCGGCTTAGGGTATGCAATTGCAGAACACTGTGAAGCCCGCTTTAATGTTGCGTAATCGGGGGTTGAATCAGATAACGTCCAAGGCAAGCGGCCATTAAAGAGATTAATATCGATAAAGGCATAAGCGCTACCAAGCACATTACCCCAGCGGTGCTGCGCGGGGCCAAAATTGCGCTGCACATACAACTCTTCATAAGCCCAAGACGCCTTATAAGCAGCATCAAAACCAACGAGGTCGGTATTTTCATGTCCCGCCGCCAAAGCCTCATTAATGATCTCGGCAGCCAGCAAGCCAGATTTCATAGCAGTATGCGAGCCTTTGATTTTCGCAAAGTTTAACGTCCCAGCATCGTCACCAATTAATAAACCACCAGCAAAATGCATTTTAGGCTGCGACTGAAGCCCGCCCTTGGTGATGGCGCGCGCACCATATGCAACCCGCTCACCACCTTCAAGATGAGCAGCAATACTTGGATGGTGCTTATAACGTTGAAACTCATCAAACGGGCTAACATGGGGATTGCTATAAGATAAGTCGGTCACCAAACCCACAACAACTTGGTTGTCCTCTAGATGGTATAAAAAGCCACCGCCGTGAGTGCCAGATTCATTCAGCGGCCAACCCGCGGTATGCACTACCAAACCAGGGCGCGATTTTTCTTTGCTGACCTGCCACAATTCCTTAATACCTAACCCATAATGCTGAGGCTCTTTACCGGCATCTAGATTAAAACGCGCGATAAGCTGCTTACCTAGATGGCCTCTACAACCTTCCGCAAAAATCGTATATTTTGCATGCAGCTCCATGCCAGGAGCAAAGCTCGGTTTGGCCTTTCCGCTTTTCCCAATACCCATATCGCCGGTCGCTACGCCATAAACACTGCCATTTTCGCGATACAAAATTTCACTGGCAGCGAAACCTGGAAATATCTCTACCCCTAACGCCTCGGCCTGCTCGGCCAAAAAGCGGCAAACATTAGCCAAGCTAACAATATAATTGCCTTCATTTCGCATGGTTTTAGGAGCAAACAAATGGGGGATTTTTTTACTGCCTGCGCCATTGAGCAATAATATTTCATCCTCAATAACCCGCGTTTTGACTGGTGCATCCATCGCTTTCCAATCGGGGAATAACTCAGCCAGAGCCTTCGGCTCAAGCACGGCACCGGACATGATATGAGCACCGACTTCCGAGCCTTTTTCCAATACACAAACTGAAGCATCCGGGTTCAGCTGCTTAAGCCGACAAGCAGCACTTAAACCCGCAGGGCCGGCACCAACCACCACCACATCATAGGGCATAGAATCACGCTCTACTTGTTGCTCTTCACTCATCATGTTCCCCTTCAATTCCAGATTACATCGCCGCTAAATAGCGAATAAACAAAACCTAAAAAGCACAGCTTGTAATACGAGTATAAGAGCCACTAAGCCCTCATACCAGCTTCACCTCACCTTGCCAGCAAACTTAAACACCCTGCCCGCCTGTATTTGCCATTCAGTTATTCTGTGGCCAAGCTATACTCCAGTGATAACACGCGAACTTTTCAGTATAACCACGGCCATAAATACGAGATGTACAAATTGACCATTAACCCGTTAAGCTGGCAACAAAGCGTTACCGCATTACCACGGGTATAGCCCAACAATAGAAATGCCTATAAAACAGTAGGAGTGTATTGAACATGAAAATACTTGTGCCCATTAAGCGCGTTGTTGATTACAACGTAAAAGTGCGCCCCACAGCCGACGGCACTGGCGTAGATATCGCAAACGCCAAAATGTCCATCAACCCCTTTTGTGAAATTGCCGTCGAAGAGGCTGTACGGCTAAAAGAACAAGGCGTTGCTAGCGAAGTGATTGTAGTCTCGGCCGGCGATGCAAAATGCCACGAGCAACTACGTGCCGCAATGGCATTAGGTGCGGATAAAGCCATCCATATTGATGCCCCCACTGCATTAGAGCCTCTCGCAGTCGCTAAGGCGCTAAAAGGTGTTATAGACCGCGAAGCGCCGCAGCTTGTGATACTCGGCAAGCAATCTATTGATGGCGACAATAATCAAACAGGGCAAATGCTCGCTGCACTTTGGGGCGTAGGGCAAGGCACTTTTGCCTCTGAGGTTAAAATCGAAGAGTCTAGCGCATTGGTCACCCGCGAGATTGACGGCGGGCTGCAAACGGTCAAGCTTTCATTACCCGCTGTAGTAACCACCGACCTACGCTTAAACGAGCCTCGCTACGCCAAATTGCCCGACATCATGAAAGCCAAGAAAAAACCGCTCGAAACAATCACGTTAGACGATCTCGGTGTTGATGCTGCTCAGCGCGTAACCACTCTTAAAACTGCCGCACCAGCACAGCGCCAAGCTGGCATAAAAGTCGCCAGCGTCGACGAGCTCCTCGATAAACTCAAAAATCAAGCGAAGGTGATTTCATGAAAACACTCATCATTGCAGAACACGACAACAAAAACTGCAAAGCCGCCACGCTCAGCACCATTGCAGCCGCAGCCGCCATCGGCAACCCAATAAATGTATTAGTCGCAGGCCACCTGTGCGAAAGCGTTAGCGCACAGCTGACAAGCGTCGCGGGCATTGCGCGAGTACTTGTTGCTGATAGCGAACATTACCAGCATCAACTACCCGAAGATCTCGCACCATTAATCGTAGCCAACAAAAGCGATTACAGTCACATATTAGCGCCAGCTACCACCGGCGGCAAAAACCTTATGCCGCGCGTTGCTGCGCTATTAGATGTTCAAGCTATTTCAGATATTCAAGCGGTGATTAGCCCAGACACATTCGAGCGCCCCATTTATGCAGGCAACGTAATAGCAACAGTACAAAGCGCAGACGCCGTTAAAGTACTTACTGTGCGCGCAACAGCCTTCGATCCAGTTGCTACTGAAGGCGGCTCCGCAACGATAGAAACACTAACAGCTCAGCCGGCAAGCGGGCTTTCAAGCTTTGTTAAAGAGGCATTAGCACAATCCGACAGACCAGAGCTAACCGCTGCCAATGTGGTTGTTTCTGGTGGCCGCGGATTAGCCAATGGCGAGAACTTTGAACTGCTATACGCCCTTGCCGACAAGCTAAATGGCGCAGTTGGTGCATCGCGCGCCGCAGTGGACGCAGGCTTTGTGCCCAACGATATGCAAGTGGGCCAAACAGGCAAAATTGTTGCGCCAGATCTGTACATCGCCGTGGGCATTTCGGGCGCCATTCAACACCTGGCCGGCATGAAGGAATCAAAAATCATTGTCGCCATTAATAAAGACGAGGACGCGCCCATATTTCAAGTGGCCGACTATGGCTTAGTTGCCGACCTATTTGATGTTGTGCCCGAGCTCACAACAAAACTCGGCTGATCATTCAGCGAAATACCCTTGCCTAGCGCCAACCAACACTTGGTCTGGCGCTATTTTAGGGTAGAATCGCCTTTCCTCACTCGGCCAGCGCGTGATTATGCTTAGCTTTTTTACCCCGCAACTCAAAATTCAAAAAAACCGTCAGGTTCTACGAGAAACCGATGAGCGCATGGCAAAGTACAGCCGGCGCGGCCTGATGAGCAACTTTATTATCTTTTTATTGTGCATGGCGGTGGGAACATTTGTCGACATGCAACCAGGCCTAGCTATAGCGCTGTCAATTGGCCTGCTTATCACAACCCTACTGCGCGGCTATTTACTTTTTCGCTTCGAAGCGCTCTACCCACGAGCACCTGCACTGTGGCGTACGCGATATTTTTACGCCACATTATTAGGCGCGGCATGGTGGGGGCTGATCGTTGCGATAGAGACACTCATTGTGGGCATCGATCACGAAGGCCCACTGCTTTGGTTATACACCATCGTATTTTTCTCTATGACGGCCAATGCCTTCGCCCCCTATAAACAATTTTTAACCGTATACCAATTGCTCGGCTTAGCGCCCGGCGCACTGTGCTTATTATTTACTGGCGAAATGACCGGCGTTATTTATGCCGTAGTTGTATTCTTCTTTATTTGGCTACTACACCATCAATGCGAACAGATTGCCGACAATTACTGGGAGCGTTTAGAGTCCGGCGCCTCGCTCGCCCGCAAAACAGAATCGCTCGAAGAAGAAAAGCGCGATACCCGCGCCACTGCGCAATTGCATAGAGACTACATGCTATTGCTAAAAAAAGAACTCGAAGAACTCCTCAACACCAAGCGCTCGCCACGCGCCAGCGACACAGCAAACATAGGCAAAAGCGATTCAGAAAAACAAAAACAGCAACCCGCATCACCGGCTAAGCGTCCACGCCTACAACAGCTGCACGCCAATGTGAGTGATTTTTATCAAATCCTTACCAAAGACATCGACTTTAGCGATTCAACATTTAACCCTAAGGCTTTATTGCAATACATCATCACCCAATACAGCAACGAGACCAGCCAAAAGAATATTGATATTGAGCTCGTTTTTTCGCCAAACCTACCGCACTTAGTCGTTGGCGATACCCAGCGCCTCACTCAAATTGTGCAAAGCATGATGAATGCGATTATTAGTCAGCTCGACGAAGGCGCTTTGTTTATTGATGTTGAGTATATCCAAGAAAGGGGCAAAGCCGGAGACCTAAGCATTGCGGCAAATCACCAACCCACAGGCCAGCGCACGCTTTTCAATGCGCAACAAGCCACCGGCATTCAACTTAATTTAGAGCTCGCATTAGCGATAGGTTTAGCCGAGGCGCAAGAAGGCAGCCTTGACATCACCTCAAACAATCAAGGTACGCAACTGCGTTACCGCGCGACTTTCGCCGATAAAACCGAAGGCAATATTGCAACCAGCTTAATTCCAGCACTTAAAGGCAAACGCATTCTATTGGTACACGAAAATCCTAGGGTTTTAGACTCCAAACGACAAGAGCTCAGTAGGCTTGGACTTACCGTTTCAACAGAGACCCTTTTTAAGCGGGGCCTAAGCACCTTACGCTCAGCTATTGATAACAACGCGCCTTTTTCAGCGGTTGTATTCCACAGCCACGCAGATCCAAAAGCAACGGCAGATTTCAGCCGGACACTGCTCGCCGAAAACGACTGCAAACTAATTCCCCAAATTATTATGGGCTCCGAAAGCGCTCGCCAACTCGACGAATTTAGCGAAATTATTGCCAACCCTTATGTTTACTGGATAAACAAACCGGCAGTTATCGATGATTTTAAACTCTGCTTCTGGCAGCTTTACAATCAAGACGAGCAACGTACTTCACAAGAACAAGAAATGACTGCGATTGTTTCAACCGAAGACGCCAGCACTCTGCAAGAAAGCCTCACCGAAGACGGCCTACCCTGCCAAACGTTTACATCGGTGAAAAATTTGCTTAGTACAACCGATAAAAATACCCTTAAGCACGTTATTTTTATCGGCTCAGAACATCGTGATAACGGCGACTATAATAAGCTGCGAGAAACATACTCAAATATTTACATCTTGGCTTGCGACACCCCAGAGCAAGTAAAACAACACTTAGAAAGCGGCGCTGATCACGTTTCTAGCCTAAGCAGCCAAGACAAACTCGCCACCGCGATTAAAGCGCTGGCCTGAATTTCAGCGCTTGACATAACCCGCCGCCTGCAATAACGTACTAGCACATGAGTACAGAAAAAGCCCATCAGCGATTACAAGCAAAGCTAATCAAGCATCTTATGTCCGCCACCTCAAGCGCGCATATGTCGGATATGCTCGAGGCCCTTCTAACACCAGGGGAGCTGCAAAACATTGCAACGCGCTTGGAAATCGCACATCTATTAAAGTCCGGCATGACACAACGCGACATAGCAAAGCAGCTAGGCGTTGGTATTGCCACGGTGACTCGCGGATCGCGCGAGCTAAAAGCCGGAAAATTTAAGGTTTAACCATGATTAAAGCCCATGCTATTCCACGTAAACCCCACTACATTAGCGTTGACGGCGTTGATGATTTCTTTACGTTGTTCAAAAAGATAGAAAAACATTACTCCACATGTTTTTTCCTCGAGTCCCTTGGCGAAGATAGCCACATATCTCGCTACTCTGTAATTGGCTTTGCGCCCAAAAAACTGATTTGGGCGCAAGGCAAGACTCTCACGATAAAAAATAGTGACGGCTCTCAAGAACAGCACGACAGCGACAACCCCTATTATTTGCTGCGCCAATTAATTCCACAAAATATCTTAGCGCGCAAATACTCCGGCGGATTAACAGGCTACATCGGTTACGACGCAATGAATTATTTTGAGCCTTCCTTGAGCATTCAATCGAGCGAGCTGTTTGAAGCCTTTAAATTTGGCCTGTACGAAGATGGCCTAACCCTGGATAAAATGACGGGCGAAGTGTCTTACTTCTACTATTCCGACAATCGCATCGATGAAATACAGCAACTTATTAACAGTGAATACGGCGGCGATAAAGCCCTAAAAATCACTCCCCTTGGCGACACCATGACGCGCGAGGACCACGCCAATGCCGTTGCTAAAGTAAAACAAGATATCGTCGATGGTAAAATTTTTCAGTGTGAAGTTGGTTTTAAAACGCGCTTTAATATCGAAGGCGACACCATCAACATTTACCAAGCGCTGCGCGAATCTAACCCTTCGCCGCAAATGTATTATTTGAAATTTGACGATCAAAAAGTCATTGGCGCCAGCCCAGAATTGCTCTTTCGTTTGCGCCAAGGGGAAATGGAAACTTACCCACTAGCAGGGACAACTAAGCGCGGCGCCAACGCCAACGAAGACCGCGAGCTAGCCAAAACACTATTAAACGACCCCAAAGAAATTGCCGAACACAACATGCTGGTGGATTTACACCGTAATGATATTGGTCGCGTAGCGAAATTTGGCACAGTAAAAGTGCGCAGTTTAATGGACATAAAACGCTTTAGCCATGTACAGCATATTTCCAGTGAAATTGTCGGCATTATGGCCGAAGAACACGATATGTTTTCGGCCCTTGCCAGCAACTTCCCTGCAGGCACACTAACGGGCGCACCCAAAATTGAAGCCATGAAAATCATTAATACAATAGAAAGCGAGGGGCGCGGCCCTTACGGTGGCGCCGTTGGGCACTTTGGTTTTAATGGCGATTGCACTTTTGCCATTCCTATTCGCACGGTATTTAGTAAAGGCGAAAACGCCTATGTTCAAACGTGTGGCGGAAACGTATACGATTCAAATGCCGCCGATGAATACCAAGAAATACAGCGAAAGTTCGCCGGCACCAACAACGTTTTAAAAATGTTTATCTCGGCGAGCGGAGAAAAATAATGAAAGTTTTAATTATTGATAACTTCGATTCGTTCACTTACAACCTCTACCAATATATTGGCGAAATACTCAGCGAAGAGCAGCACAAAAAAACGATCAGCCAATTTTCGATAATGGTGAAACGCAACAACGAGCTAACCATTGATCAGATTAAAGCTCTAGCGCCCGACCGCATTATTATCTCACCTGGCCCTGGATCACCCGACGACCCCGAATATTTTGGCGTTTGCGCAGAGGTTATAAAATCGCTAGGTAAAACAACGCCATTACTGGGCGTATGTTTAGGCATGCAAGGTATTGCGCATGTTTTCGGCGGCGATATCGTAAAAGCGCCCCTACCGATGCACGGCAAAACCAGCGCTATTACGCACTCAGGTGCAGGAGTATTTTTAAATACACCCAATTATATTGAAATAATGCGCTATCACTCACTAATGGCAAAACCGGATACTTTACCGGCCTGCTTAAAGGTTACCGCGGTAGTGGGGAAACACCCAGTAGACTACTTAAACAATTGCCTTACAGATGCATCCAACTCGGAAGTCGAAGTTATGGCGATTCAGCACGACACTTATCCCATTTACGGCATTCAGTACCACCCAGAATCCTTTGCAACCGAAGGCGGGAAAGAGCTAATTAAAAACTTCCTATTTATTGCCTAATATCGCTAAGCAAGGCGCCGACAATAAAGCGCCTTGCTTAGTGAGCAATTAACACTAGGCACCTTGGGCTAAATCAGGCACACGCAAATCCATATTATCCCAACCGCTCTTCACTTCAGATATCAAGCGTCGCGACTCAGTAACCGCCTCTAGCAGTTGCTCTTGGTCGGCTTCAGTGACTGTCAACCGCTCAATCATATATTCATACAAAGACGCTAAGTTCTGAGCAACTGCGCCGCCGAGCTCAAAGTCTAAACTTTGACGCAAACCATTGATAATGGCTTTTAGCTTGGCATTTAAAATATCGCGATTTTCATCGTTGCCGGCATGAATCGCCATAATTAAACCACTGGCGCGCTCGATTGCGCCATCCATAAGTAGCGAAATTACTTGATGTGACGTCAGTTGTTCCGCTTGTTCTTGCATTACTAAAGCAGCCTTGGTTTGTGCGACAGCCATAAAACATCTCCTGATGTGTTTTTATCAACGGTGGCAAAAAATTGCCGTTTTTGTTTCGTCAATAAACCTAATGCGAGGAACATGCCACGTTCAACAAGCAAACAATCTGAACATTAAACAAACAAACTGCCGACTGGCAAGCTTTATTCTCGCTGAAAACACATTTCATGTGCGATTTTATCGGCCTGTACTTCACCTACTAACAAAGAAACCAACGTTAAGGCAAACTGCATCGCTGCACCAGGCCCCTGACTTGTGATTAATTTGTTATGGATAGATACCGACTCTATCATCGCATGGACGTTATGCTGCTCGAGTATGTGCCTAAATGCTGGGTAACACGTCGCCGAGGCTCCAGTGATAAAACCATTGGCCGCCAAAACAACTGCCGGTGCCGCACAAATCGCCGCTAGCCATCGCTGAGCGGATATTTGATCTGAAATAATATCCAGCAAAGCTTGCGACTTGGCCATATATTCGGCCCCAGGCATTCCCCCAGGAATAACAACCATATCCCAAGGTTTGTTTTGACAGTATTCAATGTGGCAATCAGCCACAAGCTCTACGCCGCGCGATGCTGTGACTTTTCTGTCGGCCATTACTGAAGCAACGCAAACCTCAATGCCTGCACGCCGCAAGACATCGATAATAATCACCGCTTCCATTTCTTCGCTGCCATCGGCAATCGGAACCAGTACTTTTAACATACAATACCCCCAATTATTTTCAGTCGAGAATCACCATGGAATGTAGAGCGCACTGTGGCGCCTGCTGTATTGAACCATCAATACAGCGCCCTTATTTTGGCATGCCTAATGGCAAGCGGGCTGGAGAAATCTGTACTCACCTTGATTTAGAACATTACCAATGCAAAATTTGGCAAACAACCGATTACCCAGCCGTGTGCCAGGGCTTTAAAGCTGAGCCAGATATTTGTGGTACTTCAAGGGAGGAAGCGATGGAGACTATTCGAATTTTGGAAGTGACAACGCGGGGCTAATCTCGCAGATTGCCAGCCCTACCGCTCTAATACATCTTTAACAAATCGAATACTTAATTTTTTTTGCATTTGCAAACTGGCTGAATCTAATTGATCGAGAATACCAAATAGATCTTTCATTCTGCGTGGCGCACGCTTAAGAATATAATTGGCCACATCTTTATTCATTTGCATACCACGCGCTTTCGCTCGCATTTGCAAGGCTTTGGCTTTTTCTTCATCGCTAAGGCCCGCTACGCGATAAATCACACTACCCAATACCCGAGACGCAAGGTCTGGCAAGTCAAAGCCGATCGTTGCGGGGTTGGCATGAGAAGCCATCAATAACCGGTGACCGTTGTCGCGCAAGCGGTTATAGAGGTGAAAGAACGCCAACTCCCACTGTGCATTACCAGCTATTAATTCGATGTCGTCGACACAAACCAAAGGCGAAGACTCTAAATTAGCGCATACATCTGCCGGCTTTAAATCGAGCGCATCGCGCAGCGGCAAGTAGGCAATTGGCAGCTGACTATGGTGCGAACAAGCTTGCACTAAGTGTGTTAAACCACAACCGCTTCGCCCCCAAATAACAAGGCTTAGATCCCCTTGCCCAATGCAAAATTGCTGCAACACTTGGTTGACAAGGTGATTCTCTGGCGACACCCAGTAATTTGCAAAGGTGGCATCGTCTTGCAACTGAATGCCCAAACTAAGCTGCTGGGGGGGCTGAGGCTTATTACCTTTAGGGCGCACAGCGCTATACCTCAAAAGCAACAAACAAAAGAGCAGCCATTAAACTAACGCCCCAGCCACTGGAATTGCGCTGGCCTACCTGGCGCCCCAAGCATAGCTTCAGCTTGTAAATCTTCGGGCGGATTCAATAAACGTATTTTGCGATCAAGCGCCAAAGCATCACTTAGCTGCGCCCAAGAGGCCGACAACAAAATATGCAGCACCAACTGGTTATCGCGCACTGCCACCAATGCCACCTGCTGAATTAATGGCTGCTTGGCAAGGTAATCTAGCGCACTGTCATAATCTTTATAATCGCTTACACCATTTAATGTCATCACTTGCAGGTGCTCGTTTTCATCGCTTGCGCTTTGCACAGCGTAACGCTCCGCTAAAAACGCAACGAGCGGATCTACCCCAACCGCTCCGAGCTCGCTTGCATCAAAAGTGTTGTAGTCATAACTTCTGCGCTCGCCGGCGTGATGAAACTGCCATGTTGCATACCATTGCTGCGCGCTTGTCTGGCTATAGCGCGCGCTTAACACTGTATTCACATCGTATCGGGTGGAGGCTGCCAATATCGCCTCTTCATCTTGCGCCCATAAATGTTCTTCCGATAATAAAATTTGATCGTCTAAATCCCACAACGGCAAAAGTACCGGCAGACCTCGCTCGTTTGCGCGAGCCACTAACGATTTAACCAAAGGATGCTCTGGGTCAGTAATAATTTGGCGGCCACGCTCAGGTGTATCTTCTATTGCCCAAATCAGCGCTTGTGGACGGTTCATCGGCCAAACGCCTTGGCCGCTTTCTTTTAATAATTGCCGCACTTTGCCTGGGTCAAAATCTGCTTTTAGCAGCAGTGCAATGCCTTGCTCTCGCATAGTTTGCGTGGGCTGAATATAACGAAATTGCTGCACATAACTCCCCGCATTAGCCTGCGCCTTCATGCCTAGCTCTGTTGCTGGTGCATCAAGGCTACCCGAGACTTTAATCAACACATTGGCCATCGCCTGCACTAATGCGGTTTTTCGGTCTGCTGTGCTTTGGCTCGCAACGGGAACCTGCGCAGAAAAATACTCTGAGCCAGCCCATGTTGGCGCAGTTAGGGCAAGCATTAGCACACCCAAGATTAGTAGCCGCACTCGGTCGCACTCCGTATGTATAGAAAGGGGCGGCGATTGTAGCAAACCTACGCTAAGGCATATAGCAGCAGTGCACAGCTAATGCGCCAACCTTATAACTAGGCTAAGCATAAATTTGCAGAAAACAGTTTTTAGGCCGGTAAGGCGTGCGGGCGCTGCGCCATTGCTGGTAGAATGTCGCGCTTTGCCCGCTGGGCCTCATTCGCAGTATAGAACCGGACAACATGAGCCAAGACAAAACACAACTGAGTTACAAAGATGCTGGTGTCGATATCGACGCTGGAGAAGCCCTGGTAGAGCGCATTAAGTCAGTCGCTAAGCGTACTCGACGCCCCGAAGTCCTTGCAGGGCTCGGCGGCTTTGGCGCCCTTTTCGAACTTCCCACCGGCTACAAAGAACCCGTACTCGTCTCTGGCACCGACGGCGTAGGCACCAAACTGCGCTTAGCCATGCAACTCAACAAACACGACACCATCGGTATCGATCTAGTGGCCATGTGCGTTAACGATTTAATCGTGGGTGGCGCAGAGCCTTTATTCTTCCTCGACTACTACGCTACTGGTAAGTTGAATGTCGATATGGCAGCTAGCGTTGTAAGCGGCATTGGAACCGGCTGCGAACTAGCAGGCTGCGCCTTAACTGGCGGCGAAACCGCCGAAATGCCGGGCATGTACGAAGGTGATGATTACGACCTTGCAGGCTTTTGCGTTGGCATTGTCGAGAAGTCAGAAATACTAGATGGTAGTAAAGTACAAGCCGGCGATACCCTCATAGGTATTGCCGCTAGCGGGCCACATTCAAACGGTTACTCGTTAATTCGCAAAATTTTAGAAGTGGCCAATGCGGATTTATCACAGCAATTGGGCGATAGCACTTTGGGCGATGCGTTAATGGCCCCCACACGCATCTACGTAAAACCATTACTCAACTTGTTAAAGCAACAACCTGTTAGCGCCCTAGCCCATATCACCGGTGGCGGTTTATTAGAAAATATTCCGCGCGTACTACCAAATAATACTAAAGCGGTTATCGACGCCAATAGCTGGCAGCTGCCAGAAGTATTCCAGTGGCTCCAACAAAACGGCAATGTCGCCAGCCTAGAAATGTATCGCACCTTTAACTGTGGCATCGGCATGGTTGTCGCGGTACCTAGCGATGCTGCGCAAGCTACCCTAGCGCAACTCGCCAGCGACGGTGAAACAGCCTTTGTTATCGGTAGCATAGAAACTAGCGCGCAAGAAACGCCGCATGTTGAAATGCAGAACGTGCAAGGCTAAAACATGCGCATTGTTGTATTAATTTCCGGTAGCGGAAGCAATCTGCAAGCGATTATTGATGGCTGTAACGACGGCCGCATCAACGGCAGCGTTGTGGCGGTCATCAGCAATCGCCCAGATGTTAAAGGCTTAGAGCGCGCACGCAATCACGGTATAGAAGCAATCACGCTAGATCACCGAAATTTCGATAGCCGAGAAACCTTTGACGCTGCGCTAGCGCAGCACATTGATAACTTTGAGCCAGAACTGGTCATCCTCGCGGGTTTTATGCGCATACTCACGCCCACGTTTACCGGCCGCTACTTAGGGCGCATGCTCAACATTCACCCATCTTTACTGCCTAAGTACCCAGGCCTTCATACCCATAAGCGCGCATTGGAAGCCGGTGATAGTGAACATGGCGTTACCGTACACTTCGTGACCGCCGAACTCGACGGCGGCCCCGCTGTGCTGCAAGCTCGCGTCCCTATTTTAGAGAGCGACACAGAAGACACGCTAGCCGCTCGGGTTTTAGAGCAGGAGCACCGTATCTACCCACAAGCCGCCGGCTGGTTTTGCGAAGGACGATTAACACTGCAAGGCAATGCCGCACTGCTCGACAACACCCCCATTAACACCACCCTCTAAAGTTAAGCGCGCAGGCTTAGCTGCGCGCTTTTGCTCCCCCCCCGCTACACCCCACACACATTTGTGCGATATATCCTACAACACCTAGTGGTTAACACGACTTTAAGCGCAGCGACCTTTTCGACATAATGCCCCCACAAGGACGCAACGGCATGAAGCCACAGGAATTGGATAACAACTCAGGGAATCGCTCAGGTAGAGCAACCGCACTGGAGCGGCAGGAAATTTGGATTAGCTATAGGATGTAGCATCACAGGAGGGATAGGAATAACGGATGCCGAGCAAGATGCTCGCAATAATGAGTTGATGCCAAGTATTGGCAGGATTAGAAGTTACACGGACGATAGACACGGAGACCGGCCGGAAGCCGAAATGGACAGCAATCCCAACAGGAAGGGAAGATTAATAAAAAGCCTGCTTAGCGCGATGTTAAGCAGGCTTTTTTATGCCTGCTATTCGCGTAATTCAAAAAAATCCCGTAGCCAAATAATCATCTTGGCGTGTAAACCCAAGCTTTCAGCATTTCCTATTTAACTGTCACAAAATCGCCACAAAAAGTGCATAGCCTTGCAACAATTCTCACATAATCTGAGTTAGATGAAGGGCAAATACCACAAAGAGGGTTCCGTTATGCGCTTACTTCAAAACATACACAACCTCGATGTACAAACATTTAGCTGGTGCCTGCGCCGCAAACACCATCAATTTGCAGTATGGCTAAGCCGTGGCATTTCTTATACCGCAAACGGGCCTTTTTACGTACTTGCTGGGCTAAGCTTTATGCTTGCCGAACACTGGGAGCTAGTAAAACTGCTGGCCCTGGGCTTTGTATTAGAGCGCACCTTGTACTTTATTTTTAAAAATTTATTTAAACGCAACCGGCCACCAGAAGCCATACCAGGCTATAAAAGCGTAATTAAACCGTCCGACAAATTTAGCTTTCCTTCGGGTCACACATCAGCCGCTTTTTTGGTGGCCGTAGCGGTTAGCTCGGCATTTCCTGTAATGGCTTGGGTTTTATTTCCTTGGGCTGTATTGGTGGGCGTAGCGCGCGTTATGCTTGGCGTTCACTTTCCAACCGACACACTAGCAGGCGCAACACTTGGCAGTTCTTTGTGCCTTTTACTCATTAGCGGCTTGGTATAACTTATGAAAATTCTTTATGGCGTGCAGGCAACAGGTAATGGCCATATCACCCGCGCCCGTGCCTTAGCTGAACGATTTAATCAGGCCGGCATTGAAGTCGACTATTTGTTTTCCGGCCGCCCGCGCGAAAACTTTTTTGACATGGACATATTTGGCAACTGGCAATGCTATAAAGGCCTCACCTTTATTCATGAATCAGGCAAGCTTAATATCACCAAAACCATTCACAGTAACAGCTTAAAAACATTATTTGCCGACATCAAAAACCTTGATTTGTCTGAATATGATTTTGTACTCACAGACTTTGAACCCATCACAGCTTGGGCGGCACGCAAACAGAAAAAAACCTGCATTGGTGTAGGGCATCAATATGCTTTTTTTAACGATGTGCCTCGCCGCGGCGACAATTTAGTTTCACGCGCAATAATGAAGCATTTTGCCCCAGCAGATATTCACCTTGGCCTACACTGGCACCACTTCGGGCACGCCATTTTACCGCCCATTGCTGAAATACACGAAACGCACCTGCCCGTTGATGCTAAAAAAATCGTTGTGTATTTAGGGTTTGAATCACACGAGGATGTCATCCAATTATTAGAACCATTCAAAGATCACTTATTTGTTATCTACGGGCCTTATGCACGCTACCAAAGCCATGGCCACATCCAGCTTAAGCCGCTTTCACGTGAAGGCTTTCAAGTTGATTTATCTACCGCCAGTGGCGTTATCTGCAATGCAGGCTTTGAATTAGCCAGCGAAGCCATTCAGCTGGGCAAAAAATTACTGGTCAAACCACTGCATGGGCAAATGGAGCAACTCTCGAACGCGCGCGCACTTGAAGAGCTGCAATTAGCAATGACAATGGATTCGTTAGACACCAAAGCCGTAAGACAATGGCTAACGGGCTTTAAAGGCAAGCGCGTTGTGTACCCCGATGTAGCCAAAGCTATTGTAGACTGGCTTCAATATTCAAATAAAAAAGACACCCAAATATTAGCTGACACCCTTTGGGCACAAGTTGAATTACCCAGCAACCACAGCGCCCAGACCACGACTAGCCAAATACAAGCGGCTTAAAGCCTAAAGCGCATCACACCAGTGTGATGCGTCCCTCCATACCAACCCCACACATCCCCCGTCGAAAAGCGAAGCCTTAAAACTTCGCAGTGGCGCTAGCAATATCACAATAAATATCATCAGTTTTCGCACACCACGGAACCAATCCCCAAAAAAACGGCCAACAAAAGCGCTCCACATTATTAACATGTAACTATTCAGCCATAAAAAATTATTGCTCACTCGGAGCGGGCCTGATTGATTGTTTTTAGGCATTCACGCGCTGAGCGCGCGTGCAAAGTCGAGGAGCACAAAGCCGTAGATGGCTGATTAGTCACGTTAACATAAACAACACCTAGCCGGTGCTGCCGACATTGTTCGAAGATTAGCGCCCTTCCCTTAACCTAAAGGATATAGACAGCAAATGACACTGATTGACTATCTTAAACTCGCCATTCCAGTTGGCGCACTAGGCTTAGCTATGCAAAGCCATGCAAGACCTGAAGCACCATCCATTTTTTGTGATGTTTTCAAAGACGCGGCAACCTGTAACACGCTGATCACTTGCACTCAGTGTCATTCCGAGCCACCTATATTGAATGTTTACGGCGAATCGATAAAAAGTATTTTGCATGCAAACCCCGACTATAGCCCCAGTACATTCACAAACCTTCTACCCGAGGCTCTTACTACCGCAAATACCTTGGATAGCGATGGCGATGGTGAGCTGAATAACACAGAAATATCCCAAGGGACTCACCCCGCCGATGCCGATAGCAATAGCCAACCGATAAATAACAACCTGCAATGGGATCCTAGCTACGCACTTAACAAAGTCATGCTGTTATTTTGCGGGCATTCAGCACGCTATGAACAAAAAAGAAACTTTTTAGCCGCGAACAATAAAGCGGAAGCTGTTCACGCCCAGCTCAGACAATGCCTAAATAGCGACTACTGGAAACATGAAGCCTTACACCGGCTTGCCGACAAACGCATAAGACCGCTGTACGAACTAGGGCTCGACGGGGTGCTAGGCATAGCAGATTACCAATGGGATTACAGGCTATTTAGCCACGCACTCACTAACGACAACGATGCCCGTGATTTACTGCTGGCCAACTATCATGTCGATACCGATGGCAACCTAATTACTGCAGTTATTCCTCGCGAACGACCTGTAGTCGACCCCGAGACTGGCGTACTTAATTTAGGATCAGGCCAGCCACTTATTACAGAAAAGCGCGTAGGCATGATTTCGACACAATGGTTTCTCGCTTATTTCACGATGTTTGCCGAGCTACCGCGCAACACGGCCTCACAGGCTTACCGCGCATATTTGGGCTTAGATATCGCCAAAAGCGAAGGCTTAATGCCTGTCGAAGGAGAACCAAGGGATGTTGACAACAAAGGCGTTGATGCTCCCCAGTGCGCCGCCTGCCATAGCACACTCGACCCACTAGCCTATGCCTTTTCAGCTTATGCCGGTATCGAAGACTACGCATCGAACCCGTTATTTGGCGGCAACCCCTACGGCAGCTATTACCCTGAGGGCACCCAATGGGAAAGCGACAGCTATCTATTTGGCCAGCCTGTTGTCGATTTAAAAGACTGGGCCCAACAAGCGGCAAACTCGGACGCATTTAAACAGAATTTAGCAAAGATATTCTTCACTTACGCGACAGGGCAAAAACCTAGCCCCGCCAACCAAGAAGAATTCGAGGCCTTATGGCAATCCATCGATGCCGACAATTACTCAGCAAATAAACTGATTCATCGCTTAATCGACACTCTCGCTTTTGGAGGTAAATAATGCGCTTTCTTTGCCGTCAAAAAAAACGCTTTTTAAACAATACACTTTATCTGTTGGTCGTATTTGGCCTAACAGCAATTACCGCTAGTTGCGGTGGCAATAAAAATAACCAAACAGCAGCATCAAGCATTAGCAGCGAGGCCGCGGCAATTAGCAGTGCGAATAACAGCAGCGCATCATCCTACCCGCCAATAACTGAAACGCCTCCTAGCGAAAAGGCGCACTGGAAACGCGTAAAAGCGATTAAACATGATTTAGCCTACGCACTGGACCTAAATGAAGACGAGCTATGCCACGAACTGGGTTCTTTATCATGTTTTGATCAGGTGCATTTAAGCGCACTTGGCGGCAACGAGCCTTTTGTCTTGACACAATATGAACCAATAGAATCACCATCGGCGATCAGTGCAGTGGTTACCGAACGGGTTGTTCTAGCAGCCTGTAGCAATAAAGTCGATATTGATCAACAAAGTACTGCCACTGTCTTCACCCAGTACGATTTATCAGCAATGGCAGAACCGCGCAACAACGACTACCTTGCTGCGCTTGATCTACAAAACACTCTACTCTATCAGCGCCTGCTAGCACGCGACCCCACGCAAGAAGAGTTAACGCTACTACAAGAATTAACTCAAGATACCCAAGGCAATGCCATTAGCAATGCCGACGTAGCAAAACTGAGTTGCTTTACCATCGCCACCAGCAGCGAATTTATCTTTTTATAAATCGAGGGGATCACATTATGAAATCTATTACAAATACTGCTAGCCGCCGCCGATTTATAAAAACCATGGCAGCCTGTTCTGCAACAATGGCAAGCACCAAGGGTTGGTCAGCTGAAAATATTTCTGCGCCAAGTGAGCGTCGCTTTTTATTTGTTATTGGTGCCAACGGCGGCGCGAGCATTGTCGACAGTTTTTTACCCATTTTAGACACTGAGTCATCGACCGGTATTAACACATTTACTGCCAGCCAAATTCAGCAAATTAACAGTTCCAACTTTCGTTGCCCTAAACCAATGAACAACCTCATACAAGATGCCATCCCGCTAGGCGATGGCTACGATATGAGTAATTTTTTATCAAAGCACAGCCAAGATATGGCAGTAATGACGCAGCAATGCAGTAGCGTTAATCACCAAATTGCCTCGCGCCGTTCAGTAACAGGTAACGATATTAATGCCGGCCGCACCCTGCAAGAGGCCGTCGCCATGCAATACGGTATGGACTTATTATTACCAAACGCCAATATGGCCAGCACCGACTATGGCGGTGAAGGTAACGACAAAACCCTTGCCGCCAAAGCGCGCCCCGAAATTATTGCAGACCCACGCTTTATGGCTTTTGCAACCCACGGGCACAAAGGCATTAACAATGCCCCTAACGCGGCACTAATAGCACGCGCCAGACAACTGCGCCAACAACTTGATCAAACCAGCGAGCACCGAAAAGCCTTTAATGCCCGCCCTAAAGTCGCCAACTACCTTCATAACCGCGACACTTTAATGCCGCAATTAGAAAGCGCCGAATTAATCAATAAATTATTACTGCTCAAGCAATCGCCCAATGGACAGCCCCTAAGTGATTACGCATTAGAACAATCACAAGAAGCTGAAACGCTTTTTTCGTATTTCCCCAATTTACAAAACGACCCCTTTGAAGCACAAACGGCCCTAGCCTATTTGTTAATTAAGTCGGGCATATCCTGTACTGCAACAATCGAACCTTCAGATACGCCGTATATCAACCCCGCCATTGGCGCTGTAACCTCGCCACTGGCCTTTGATTGGTCCCACATTGATCATCGAGGTGCTCAAAATGCAATGTGGGGGCGCGTTATGAACATGACCGATAAATTAATTAGCTTGCTCAAAACTACTGAATTTGGCGCAGGACAATCGTTATGGGATAGAAGCTTTATTTATATTGCTACGGATTTTGGTCGAGAGAAAGTCAGTGAGGGCGGCTCGGGTCACGACCTTAATAACGGCAACGTACTGCTAAGCCCATTCATTAAAGGCAACCGTGTGTACGGAGGTATAAACACAGATACAGCCCACACCTACGGCTTTGATAGAATCACTGGGGAAGCCACGCCCAACCAACACATGGACGAAGGCGATGTATACAGCGCAGTTTGTCACGCAATGAATATCGACTTCGATGGCCGCCGCGACATACCTGCCATGGTAAAAAATAGCTAACCCGCTTAAAACGTACTTGTTTTCAGGCCTATGCTAGGCTTGAAAACAAGTTATTAAAAACATCCTTCTAGCGCATCGTTTGCGGTTACTAAATCCAACCAACCAAACCGCTCTATCACACTCAAAAATGCGCCCTCTAAATTAGCGCAAAAAACTAATTCTTCACCCGACACTGGGTGTTCAAGCACCAACTGGTGTGCATGCAATAGCAACCGCCCTGCACCAAAGTGCTGAGCAAAGTAATGGTTATATTTCGACTTTCCGTATTTAGGGCAGCCAATAATCGGGTGTGATAAATGCTTAAAATGCCGGCGAATTTGGTGCTTTCGCCCCGTTTGCAAACGTGCTTTTACTAAAGAAAAACGGCTAGTGGGGTATTTATCGATTGCAGCGGAAATTTCAATGGTCGCTAAGCGCTCGAAGTCGGTCACAGCCTCTTGCGCTGGTTTTTGCGCCTGCGGTTTACCACGCTTATTTTTGAAATCAACAATAGGCTTTAAGGGGTGATCAATTCGGCCGCTTTCTGGGCAGTATCCACGGCATAACAATAAATACTCTTTTGTCGCACGATTGCTTTCCATTTGCAATTTAATGGCCGCTGCAACCTCGGGGGTTTTCGCAAAAACAATAACGCCAGAGGTGGGTTTATCTAGGCGGTGAATCGGGTATATGTAACAACCGATTTGATCGCGCAGCTGCTGCAGTAAAAAGACCGTTTCGTGTTTATCGATATTGCTTTTATGTACCAGCAAACCTTCCGGTTTACACACCGCAACCAGCGCATCGTCCTCGTATAGAATATTTAATGCCGGCTGTTCGAAGGACGCGTCACTAGCGCTTTTGATGTTGTTCACGGTTACTCAGTTTTTTGGCATCGCTTTTTCTAAGCAATACGTAGGTTGCGCCATAGCTACCATGCTGCTTCTGCGCGCTATGAAAAGCCAAAACCTCTTCCATTTGCGGTAACCAATAGGCCACACAACTTTTAAGCAGCGCGGGTTGCTCGCGCCCCTCACCTTTGCCGTGCGTAATTAATGCCATACGAACATCATTACCTACGCAATCTTTAACAAACTGGTACACCAGCTTGCGTGCCCTATCCATCGTTAATTTATGCAGATCCAAACGGGCATCGATTTTGTATTTCCCCATGCGCACATTGCGATAAACTCCGTGCTGAACACCTGGCCGCATAAAGCTAATAAGGGACAAAGGTTCGACCATTTCAATCGGTTCGCCAGATAATGGGTCTTCCGGTGCGGCAGCTTCCAGTTGAGCTGTTTGCCGCCGTTCTTTGAGGGTTGTCGCATCAACCGTTGTTTTTTGTAGCGTAACGCGAGGTTCAGCTTTTATTGGCGTAACATCATCACCTAACAAATCTAAAAATGAGTTATCGCTCATACATCCTCACCACAATATCAAACAACGCTTAAAACCAAATTTAAAAACTAAAGGGGGCGGCATTAAACGCCGCCCACAAACTAACGCACAATTTTGTAACAGGGTACATATTCTTGGGTAGGTATTTTCATGCGTTTTTGCGCGACAAAAGCTTTTAGTAAAGCATCTAAAGGCTCGATGATGTCGGTTTCACCGCTAATATGGTACGGCCCCAATTCGGCAACAGCCTTAATACCATCGGCTTTTACATTGCCGTCAACAATGCCGGAAAATGCTTTGCGCAAATTAGCTGCCAGTTTATGAACCGGCTGATTTTTGCTTAGATTTAAAGCAGCCATAGAATCATGGGTGGGTTTAAACGGTCGCTGAAAATCTTCGTCTATCGTTAGCAACCAATTAAAGTAATAGGCATCTTGATTATCACGCCGATAAGTTTGCACCGCTTCCACCGCATCGCGCTGCGCTCGGGCGACCGCTTTGGGATCGTCGATAATAATTTGATATAAAGCTTGCGCCTCTTTGCCCAGCGTTTTTGCGACAAAGTCATCTATTTGCTCGAAATACCCTGCCGCCTCTTTAGGGCCGGTAAAAACAAGCGGGAATGGAATATGCTGGTTTTTGGGGTTCAGTAAAATACCCAAAATATAAAGAATTTCCTCAGCGGTGCCAGCACCGCCAGGAAATACCACAATACCATGCCCTGTTCGTACAAACGCTTCTAAGCGTTTTTCAATATCAGGCATAATAATCAAGCTGTTAACAATAGGGTTGGGCGACTCGGCGGCAATAATGCCGGGCTCCGTAATACCAATATAACGCCCAGCTTGCCGCTGTTTAGCGTGCGCAATGGCAGCACCCTTCATTGGCCCTTTCATGGCCCCTGGCCCACAGCCAGTACAAATATCTAGGCCGCGCAGGCCCATTTCATAACCCACTTTTTTAGTGTATTGGTATTCTGTTTCGCCAATAGAATGCCCCCCCCAACACACCACTAAATTACCGCGTTCATTGCCTTTAAAAGCACCAGCATTGCGCAAAATATGGAAAACCGCGTTGGTGATATCTTCTTGGCTTTCCATGTCTAACGCACAATTGGCCATTAGCTCATTATTGATGTAAACCAAGTCGCGCAGGGCTGCAAACACATGCTCTTTGATACCAGCAACCATTTTGCCATCAACAAAAGCATTTGCCGGCGCATTGGTAATTTCAAGCTTAATGCCGCGCTCCTGCTGTATTAGCGATACGGCAAAATCTTTGTGGGCATCTAACACCTCTTGGGTATTATCCATTTCGCTGCCAGTATTCAGCACAGCTAGGGCACAGCGCCTAAAAGTATCGTACATCTGCGTGCTGGAGGTTTTGGCCAACCTAGCCACCTCCCACTGCGATAGTACGTCTAGGGTGCCATCTGGAGTGATGCGGGTTGTTATTTTCTTCATAGTCAATCCTCTTGTTTTCCCTAAGTTTAGCCGCCAATAGCCAGTTAACGCGAATTCGTTTTAAAAGGACGTGTCAGCATAATCAACTGAGGCAAAACGAATAGTGCGCCAGATAAAGCCGCCAGCATTGCCAAGCCCGTTAACAAACCAAAGTAAATAGTTGGGATGAATTGAGATAAAACCATGATTGAAAAACCAAAAATAATGATTACCGAGGTGTAATACATTGCCCGCCCAATGGACCTGTGGGCGCGGTGCATTGCTTTCATGTAGTCACCATCGACTGCCAGCTCGGTTTTAAAACGGTGAATATAGTGAATAGTATCATCCACCCCAATACCGACCGTGATGGCCGCAATGGTGATCGTCATCATATCTAGCGGAATACCAGCCAAACCCATCCCGCCTAGAATGGCACTGGCAGCCAGCATATTCGGTAACAGCGCCACTATTGCCACTAACACGCTGCGAAACAGCAAAACAAACATCAAGCCAATGCCTAAAAACACCGCCCCTAAAGTGACAATTTGCGAGCTAAATAAGCTTTGCAGCATGTTGTTATACAAAATAAGCAGCCCACTAAAGCGTACATGCTCAATATCGACCCCGTCCATTTCAGCCAAATGGGCATGAATACGTTCAACCAGTTCGGCACGCTGCAAGCCTGGGTAAGTATCGATAATACGCATAGTGATGCGCGCTTGATCGGTATCTCGATCCAAGTACGGCTGCACTAATACTTGGTCGATCTCTGGCGTTAAGGATTGCGCCATAACCGCTAATTCAAAATTATTGAGCGAGCCATTAATATCTTTGCCCACCTCGTAAAGCGTCGCCAACGACTGCACCTTACCCACTTCGGGCAGCGAGTCTAAATACTGCGTTATGCGATCGACCAGCTGCAAGCCCGCAACAGTCATCCACACACTGTTTTTCTTTTGCTCGCCTTGTTCGCTAAAAGGGTCCGCCTCGGCGAAGGGGTCGTCTTCGGTTTCAGAGGTTGGCGCTTCAAAGGGGTCTTGCTCGTCAAACGCATCGGCCTCGGCAAAAGGGTCGTCTTCGTCGGTAAACTCTACCGGTACAGATTCTGGCGTTAACAGCGCGGTAGCGGCCTCTGGCTGCAAGATAATATCGAGCGACGTGGTACCACCAAGTTTTTGATCTATCAGGGAAAGGCCTTGGTGAATTTCGGTTTCTTCATGAAAGTAATCAACAAAGCGGTTTTCAACTTGTAAGCGCGATATACCCCATACACTCAGCAGCAAAATGCCGCACGCTATTAGCAATACACCGTGCCCTAAGCGCTCTACAGCGGCCGCGCAATAGGCGGTAAACGGCTTGCTCTGGCTGCCCTGCTGTACTTTGTTAGCCGCTTCGCGCGGCAATAAAACCAATACAGCGGGGAAGAGTACAAAAGCAAGAATCGTCGCTAGCACAAGGCCTATTGTCATCATCCAGCCAAAATCCATCACCGGACGAATATCACTGATTACCAGCGATACAAAAGCCACAATGGTGGTTAATGCGGTATACAAGCAAGGTTTAACCATGTAACCGCAGGCCGCTAGCACAAGCTGTTTTTGCGTCCATTGTGGCTGTTCGCTTTCGTACTCACGATAACGCACCACAAGGTGAATAATAATCGCCAGCGCGATAATCAGTAGTAACGCGACAAAGTTCGACGATATCACCGTTAAATGCCAACCGGCCCAACACACAATACCCAGCGTCATGGTTACTGCGCTTACACAGGTTATCATCGGCAACAATACAAATTTCACAGAGCGAAAAATCACCCCCAATACAATCACCATAAACAACAGCGCAGCACCGCCAAATACAATTAAATCTTGCCGAATAAAACTAATCATATCGGCCGTAATCATGGTGATGCCGCCGACAAAAATTTGTGCATCGCCGCGATATTGCGCCACCACATCGCGCACAGATTGCACCCGCGCATGCGAGGCCTTCTCGGCGGCAAGGCGGTGCGCCAAAAATTCGGCCGATACAGCCTGCAAGCGCATATCTTCTTCTGCGGTTAGGTTTTGTGTGCGTTTTTTAAGGCGGAGATTATCGCGCTCGGTTACCAACGCAATAAATTGATGGTCAACCGCCAAATTCAATTGTAAAGCCGTCGTTTCACCATCGGGGCTTAAAATCATTTTGCGGTAAATAGGGCTTTGCAAAAACTCGGCTTTCGCTAAAGCTCTATCCACATCGGCGTCGAGCAAATTGCGCGGTGCCTTTGCCATTTCGCGCAAGCTTCGTTTGGGGCTATAAAGTAAAGGGACATTCAATATACTGTTGACAGAAGCCACCCCCTCGATGGCCGCAAGCTCAGCATGCAAACCTTGCAACTGCTGCAATGCTGCATCTTCAAACAACGGAGTATTGGGCGCGTAAGTCACCACCAAAAAGTCACCGCTATCATACAGTTGGCTAACTTCTCGGAAATAATCTAAGTCGGTGTCGCGCTCTAGTGTTAAAGAGTCGGATGATGCGTCCAAGCGCAGTTTCGGCAGGCCTGCAACTGCAGCCATTAAAACTAACACAACACAAGCCAACACCCAGCGCGGGTGGTTAACAACAAAATTCAACCAGCCCGAGGCCATGCGGTCGATCATAATGGTCCTTAAAAATAGCAATGAGGGGCGAATAAATAGCTGCCCAAAGACTCGTCAATACGCCTTTAGTTCGCCTTTGTTGGGTACAACAAAAATACAGGGTATGTATTCTACCGCCAAAGATGCAAAGGAGCTGCAGGAAATTCATTATTCACGCAACTCCCGTACAATTCATCAGTCAAGCTCAGTGCCTTGCACAAGAACTGCAGAAAACTCAACTTCCACAGACAGCCATTAATTTCACACTGCATAGGCTCTTTATATTTGCCTCAATGAAGCTGTATACTTTGGCCGCTTAAATAGGGGTGAGAATGCTCAAGTTACGATTCAACGACAACCGACAAGACCCAGTGTGGGTAGTAGAGAAAAACTTTACTATCGGCAGTGCCGACGACAATAGTCTTGTCATTAATGATGCATCCGTAAGTCCGCAGCATGCGAAGCTAACCGGTGCGCGGCAAACATTTGTCTTAAAAGATCTCGGAAGCGCCGAAGGCACTTCCGTTAATGGTAGTGCTATTAACCAACACGCTGTAGCCTGCCACGACGTTTTAAAATTTGGCGATGTTGAAATCACCATTGTTGACCCAGCCAGTGAAGCCCAAGATTATGAGTGGTCTCTCATTGCTAACTCACGCTTTTTATCTGGCCAAGAATTTCCTTTGCGCATGGGCGAATCGGGCTCGGTAGTTATCGGCCGCGGCAAGCGTTGCGATATCGCCTTCCCTGGAACACACCTTTCGAAAGAGCACGCACGCTTTACCATTAGCCCCGAAGGGTTACATGTTGTTGACCTAGATACCGACAACGGTATTTTTGTAAACGACGAACGCGTAGAAGAAGCGGTCTTGCGCGCAGGCGATAAAGTTAGGCTGGATGTATACAGCTTTCGAGTTTTTGGCCCCGGCATTGATTTACCGCGCTCAGCTACGGCTAAACCCGCCGTCTCAGCACCCACCCCACGGGATGATGAACCTACCGTTATCCCAAAGCAGTGGGTTACCCGGCCAACATCGCCTGGCAACCGCAGCGAAATGGAAGAAGAAACACGTAAACCTCCAGTGCTGATATACGCTTTTAGCGCACTTATGATTGCACTGCTTATCGGCTTGTCGGCTTACGTTTTTCTGTAAGCCCAAGCAAAGATTTAGTCCATTTTCACCCAGCTACTGAGCGCCGCTAAACGAAAGGGTTTGTTCAGATAGCTGAGTATCAAGTCTTCTTCTGTAATGGCCTCTACGACCAAGCTTGTAGCAATCTCCTCACCTTTACGATACGTTTTACCATTCAAAATCACCGCGCTCGCCTTGGCAGAAAATATATGGTTGTGATACATCAACGTAGGAATACGGTTTTGAAAACTTTCAGGTAATTGGTGCAAATACGGCAGCTTGGCATAAGGATCTATTGCCGGTGGTGTAAGGGCAGCCCCTTCCGCTTGTGATTGTTCCCACAATGCTTGCAGCTCTTGATCATCAACCAATGGATTCACCGGTTTTTTCGGGCTAGCTTGCGCCGTTTTACGCGGGGCGCTAGCTTTTTCGCTTTGATATAAACCATCCACAACGTCACGCTTTGGCGCCGTTACCCCTGTATCGCCCACCTGCCCATAAATAGCAGCCACTTCCGCGGAAATAGCCGGCTCGCGACGATCGCTAGGTGCGTTTCCTCCTCGCGGGCTATTATCCTCTGTGCGCAGGCCTTTAATACGCGCATTTAGCCCAGTTGCTACTGCCGGTGGCGCAACAGCCTCCACAACGGCTATGGGCTCGGGCTTTGGTTTATCGGCAACTTCGGTAGTGGCTGTGCTGGCACTTACAACGCTGGCAGGGCCTCGCTCACCGCGCCCTTGCAGCAACAGTAACGCCAAACCGATAACCACCAACACCAATAAAGCCAAAATACTATAAAGCATCCAGCTGGCAATGCCGGCAACGGGTTTAGGCTTGCTTGGGGCAACATGATAGGTCGTTAAATTAGGCACAGGCTCTTGATCGTCTCGCTGACGATCTGCTTTATTTAAAGCATCCAATATTAACGACATACTTAGTGTTCCATTGCCGATAAGGGCTCATTCACGGGCGTCATCGCGCGCAGCGGCACTTCGCGCCCAAGGGCTTCACCAAGGCGTAACAATGTTTGCAGCCCAGCTAAGCCGTCATCCTCAAGGCGATAACTGCGTTGAAAAAGCTTAACGCGGCGTTCAAGCATTTTATTGAAGCTACTTTTAGCTAAGGGCGTGCGCTGCTCATCAAGCTTGGCAAACTCCCCGGCTAACCAGTCTACAAGCGGACCAGACGAACCCAGGCCAATCGCTTTTTCGAAGTTTTCTGGCCGCTGCCACATAATCACATATTCGCCGGTCCATAAGGCGCCCAGCTCATCAAGGCTTGCTTCTACCTGTTCGCCATCAATTAGCGTCGTTGCGGTATTGTCGTTAATGGCAATCACAGTCACAAAAGCCGCATGCCGAGATGGCGTATTCAACGACAGCACAGCCGGCCGGTTTGTCTCTAGGAAGTCATTCCATGTTCTGGCTTCTAGCGTTTCACAATGCAAACCTTTTTTGCTGGCCAACCAACAAGGGTAAACAGAAGACCCCTCGGACTCACCCAAGTAATCTAGCAATTGCCCTAAGGCTTGATCTTGGTTGCGCACCCATGCGCGAGCAGACGCAGGCTTTTCCGGCTCTGGAGCAATAGCCACAGTGGCCACGACAGGCTCTACCACGGGTTCAACGGGTTTGTCGTCGTGGGTAACTAACAACCAAATCAACGTGGATACCACCAAAGAAACCAACACCGCCGAACCGCCATAAATAAGAGGGTGTGACAACGCTGGGGTTCGTTTGAATGCACGCTCTCTAGGGTCGCCCAGCACTTCTTCAGTGGCTTGCTGGCATATGGTTTTATCAACTTCGGTAGACTCTTGAGTAAAAGCACCCAGCAGCATGCGATCGCACAATATATTGATTAAACGCGGAATACCGCCACTAATGGCATGTACTTTTTTTACCACATTCGCAGGGAATGGATCCCGCCCTGGCGGCATACCGGCCACACTCAACCGGTGCCGAATATAAGCGCCCGTCTCTTCAACTGTAAGTGGGCGCAGGTGGTAACGCGCCGTAATACGCTGCGATAACTGCCGCAAGGCAGGCTTAGCCAGCAGCTCGTTTAATTCTGGCTGACCGACCAAAATAATTTGTAGCATTTTTTGAGTATTGCTTTCGAGATTGGTCAGCAAGCGTATTTGCTCAAGTGTTGAGATGCGCAATAGCTGCGCCTCATCAATTAATACAATGCTATTGCGGCCATTGCTGTGGTTGCGCAATAAAAAGTCGTAGAGTTTGTCGGTTAAAATCTTGATGCTCGTTTCATCAACATCGTAGCTAACCCCAAACTCATCACAAATGCTGCACATTAAATCGCGAGCACTCGCGGCGGGATTCATCACCATTGCCACATCGGCATTAGCCGGTAATTGCTCTAATAAGCAGCGTATGGTGGTGGTTTTGCCCGTGCCCACCTCCCCGGTTAACATCACAAAGCCGCCACTATTAACACCATAAAGCAGGTGCGCCAAAGCTTCGCGGTGCTGAGCACTCATGTACATATAACGGGGATTAACCGCAATAGAAAACGCTTGTTCTTCGATACCAAAATAACTGTGGTACATAACCTAATTCATCACTTGGTTGCTTTAATGTTGGTAGCGTATGCCACATCACGCTGCGACATCTAAAAACACGGAAAGGCGAAACTCGCCAGAACGGCGGCGATGATAGCGTGAATATTGAGGTCGAAGCAAAAAAGCAGAGGCCAAAAACACAAAAGCGTTCCATTCATTAACGCTACTTGACGAAAGAATGGAACGCTTTTGTTATTAAATAAGGGGGTTTTGCGCTTAAAACATACCGAAAATACCGTATTACAAGAGGGCTAGATCCGCTAGTCCTCATCCCAGAGCAAGCCATCGAGCATACGCTTACGGCTCAATATCATGTCTTCATAGGTTTGCAGCGTATTGTAATCGATCATGTCGTTGCGGGTCCGCAGACGAAATAACTGCCCTTCAAGCGAGGTAATTTCACGTGCCAATTGCTGTTTAAGCAATCGAGAATCGTTCAAGTTTGCCCCTAAAGCCGCCATCGACGACGAATTCTGCACTGCACTTGCTGATAAGTAACGCATTAAAGCCTCTATTTATTACCGCGTATGGTCGCCACAGTTACATAACTGTAATGCTTGACGACCCCATATTTGCGCTTATTTTTTGTTTTATGCATACCCTAATCAAGGTACGCCAGCTTTACTGGGGCAACCTCGTAGTCACCCTCACAATTAAGTTAAACCATCATAGCTAAAAACATACTAAAGCATGAGATTTTTATGTGGCATGCAACGACTTAGGCGCCAGCTTTTTCAAACAACGGTTTGCCTGCTCAATATTAATACACCCTGTATTTTTTATAGCCACATCAAACATCATAATAAATACTGAGCGCAAGCGTTCAAACGCTTCGCAGTAGCTCACGCACCATATAAAGTGCAGCGATTGTTCTGGCTTCGGTAACATCAGCGCGCGCAATAAGCTCTGCAAGGCTATCCAGCGAATGTATCTCGACCTCTAATGGCTCGGGCTCGTCGCCGGCGAGCCGGCTAGGCGTTAAGCCCTGCGCCAATACAATTTGCGTGGTGTGCTGCATATAGCTTGGCGACTGCGACATCAACTTAAGCTTTGTTAAGCGCGTGGCGGCATAACCCGCCTCTTCTTGTAATTCGCGATTAGCGGCCTCCTCGAAGGTTTCACCGGCATCCACTTTGCCCTTAGGCAAGGTTAGCTCGTAACGCTCTACACCAGCGCCATATTCACGCACCATCACAACGCGGTTATCAGGCAAAACGGGCACAATTAACACCGCGGCATGGCTTCCCATTAAGCGCTCGTAATCACGAACCTCACCGTTACTAAACCTTAGCTGCAAGGCTTCGGCTTTAAACAAACGGCTTTGGCACGCCGTTTCACGCTTTAATATTTCTGGGGGGGTAGGCATACTAACTCCGACTGATTAATGGTTTGCTAAAGCCCTATGACTGATTTACCCATTACAACACCAGTGCCAGAATCGCCCGACGCCCATTGTCCACTGGACTGGAGCGCTATTGATACTGTGCTACTGGATATGGACGGCACTTTGCTGGATTTGCACTTCGACAATTACTTTTGGCTTGAACACTTACCCAAAAGATACGCAGAGCATCATAAACTTGATTACAGCCAAGCTCGAGAAAAACTGCACACGCAAATTAAAGCCTACGAAGGCACGCTGCAGTGGTATTGTTTGGATCACTGGTCTGAGCTGGTTCAAATGGATATCCCCTCACTTAAGCGGGAAATAAAACAAAAAATAAAAGTACGGCCGCACACCGAGCACTTTTTAAGCTTTTTAAAAGCGCAAAAGAAAAAGGTCATTTTGGTGACCAATGCTCACCGCAGCGGTTTGGAAATTAAGCTGGAAGTGACCAAAATCGATCAACACTTAGATGTTGTGGTGTCATCTCACGATTATCAAATACCCAAAGAAGCGCCAGAGTTTTGGCTGCAGTTGCACGCCAGCGAGCGCTTTAACCCAGCCCGCACACTTTTTGTTGACGACACGCCACGCATTGTCGCAAAGGCACGAGAATTTGGCATTGCCCACTTAGTGTGTATCACCCATCCAGATTCCCAACAAGAACCCCGCCCAGCGTGCGACCAAGACTTTGTGTACATCGAAGACTTTGACAAAATAATTCCAACCACAGCCACATAAACCACAACACTGCAAACTATGACAACAACCGAACTGACCCGCGTACGCATTGATAAATGGCTATGGGCGGCCCGCTTTTATAAAACCCGCAGCTTAGCCAAGCAGGCCATCGACGGTGGAAAAGTCCATGTGGACGGTGCTCGCGTAAAACCCAGCAAAGACCTCCAATTAGATATGCGGCTAACCATTACGCAAGGCCATGTACAAAAAACGGTTTTAGTCACGGGGCTATCCGAACAGCGCCGCGGCGCACCAGAAGCCGCGCTGCTATACACCGAAACCGAAGAAAGCCAAGCCAAGCGCGAACAACTCGCCTTAGAACGCAAAGCCGCAGGTTTAGGCATAAGCCACCACGATACCAAACCCAATAAAAAGCAGCGCCGGCAAATTCACCGGTTTATCAATGTGAATAGCGTGCAAGACGAATAAAAACGAAAAACACAAGCCACCGCTTTATCACCCATTAAAGCGTGGCTAAAACTCACCACCTAGCGCAGCCACGCATGATAAAATTCGGCCATTACGCATTTTGCGCACAAAACTGAATACGTCTATAAAATTCGACGTTTAAGCAAGCTAATACCCGCTGGAAACAACTGACCCAATATGACCACACAAAAGCCCGACGCCGATCTAACCGCTTGTGCCGCAAGCACGCAAAACACTTCAGACGATTCCATCACCCGCTTTTATTTTGACGATTGCGATATGCGTGGCGAGATGGTGACACTGAAAAAGAGTGTTCAAGCGGCTACCGAGCACCAACATTTACCCGCTAACGCACAAGCATTGCTGGCCGAATTTTTAAGCGGCGCCGCTTTGCTAGCGGGCATATTAAAATTTGAAGGCTTGCTAACATTGCAAATTCGCGGTGATGGTTTAGTACCCATGATTATGGCCGAAGCCACCCACGAGCGAAGCTTGCGCGGCATCGTAAAGCTCGCCCAACAAGAACATAACGATGGCGCCATAGTGACAAACGCCGATATAGAAGGTAAACCGCTGCGCGAGTTGGTTGGCAACGGTGTGCTCACCCTTACCATCGACCCGATTAAAGGGCAACGCTACCAAGGGATTGTGCCGCTAGAAGGCGATACCATTGCCGATTGCCTAAGCCATTACTTTACTCAATCCGAGCAACTTCCCACCAAACTGTGGTTATTTAGTGACGAGAACAGCGCCGGCGGCTTATTTTTGCAAAGCTTGCCTGCCGTAAGCCGACAAGCCGAATACCGTGATAATTCGGGCATTGAGCCTGCCGAGCGAGCCGCAAACGACTGGCAAACACTCGTCACCCTAGTCAACACACTAACGACCGAAGAAAGCTTAAACCTATCGCACGAAACGCAACTTACGCGCTTATTTCATGAATTTACCTTACGCACCGCAAGCAATGTACCGGCACAGTTTGCCTGTAGCTGCTCGCAAGAGCGCAGCGAAAATGCCATAGCCGCCATCGGCAAGCTTGATGCTTACGCGCTACTCAAAGAACAAGCAACCATCGCGATTGATTGCCAGTTTTGCGGCCAAAACTACCAGCTTGGCGGCGAAGATCTAGATCGCATTTTTGCCAGCAACGACCAACTGCACTAAGCCCATAAGCTGAGTACACCCATTTAACACAAGAGCTTTGTATGCCAGCAACTACCGATAATAACGTCGAGCTAATCATTAGCGCCCAGTGGATACTGCCCATGACAGGCGACCCACGCACTGCCGCGTTGCAAAACTGCAGCCTGATTATCGACCAAGGTAAAATCCTCGCTATCGAGCCTAGCGCTCAAGCAAAAGCGAAGTACACCGCCGCAGAACATGTAGAGCTTGGCGAGCACGTGATTATGCCTGGCTTAATCAACGCCCACGGCCACGCCGCAATGACCCTGTTGCGCGGCTATGCCGACGACCTTCCGCTAATGCGCTGGCTAGAAGACCATATTTGGCCCGCCGAAGCCCAATGGGTTGACGAGCAATTTGTTATCGATGGTACCGAGCTTGCGGTGGCCGAAATGCTAAAAGGCGGCACCACCTGCTTTAGCGATATGTACTTTTACCCAGAAGCCGCTGCCGAAGTGGCACGCACAAGTGGTATTCGCGCACAAATTACCTTCCCCGTTTTAGACTTCCCAACACCCTGGGCACAAGGCCCAGACGAAGCCATTACCAAAGGCATTGCCCTGCACGATAGTTACCGCGCCATCGAGCGCATAACCATTGGTTTTGGCCCCCATGCGCCCTACACCGTTTGCAATGAAGTTTTCGAACGCATTGCCGTGCTAAGCGCCGAGCTGCAAGCCCCTATTCAGCTACACCTACACGAAACCCAAGGCGAAGTAGACGATGCCATAGCCTCACATGGCGAGCGCCCCATAGACCGCATGCAACAGCTCGGCATACTGACACCGCGCACACAGTGCGTGCACATGACAGCACTCAACGACAGCGATATTAATATCACCGCCTTAAATGGCGCCAGCGTTATTCACTGCCCCGAATCCAACCTAAAATTAGCCAGCGGCCTATGCCCTACGCAGGCGCTGCTTGATGCCGGCATTACCGTGGCGTTAGGCACCGATGGCGCCGCCAGCAATAACGATTTAGACATGTTCGGCGAAATGCAAACCGCAGCGCTAACTGGCAAAATTACTGCCAACAATGCCGAAGCTATTTCGGCCTATGATGCACTCACAATGGCCACACTAAATGGCGCCAAAGCACTGGGCATCGATCACCTAACAGGCAGCCTAGAAGCTGGCAAAATGGCCGATGTTATTGCCATATCACTCGATGAGATCACCAGCTTGCCAACCTTCAACTTGGCATCACTACTGGTTTATACCAACCAAAGCCGCAACGTCACCGACGTATGGGTGGACGGCAAGCGCCTGTTACGCAATAAACTGCTTACAACGCTTAACGAAACCGACATCAAGCGCAATACATTGGCTTGGCAACAAAAAATGGCCAAGCCCAAAAACTAATTTTAGAAGGATAGCCAAATGACCGCAGCAACGGCACAACACACCGAACACAACGCCAATGTCGACAATGCTGAAATCGCAAAATTTGAGCGCGCGGCAAATCGCTGGTGGGATGCCGAAGGGGAATTTAAACCGCTGCACCAAATGAACCCTGTGCGCGCGAATTTTATTGATCGCTGCGCCAAAGTCGCCGGTAAACAGCTATTAGATGTAGGCTGCGGTGGCGGCTTATTAAGTGAAGCCATGGCCCAGCGCGGCGCCCAAGTAACCGGCATAGATATGGGCGAAGCCCCGCTAGACGTTGCGCGCCTGCACGCAGGCCAAAGCGGTTTAAGCATTAATTACCAACAAACCACCGCAGAACAACACGCCGCTGATAATGCCGGCACCTTTGATATTGTCTGCAGCCTAGAAATGCTAGAGCACGTGCCCGACCCAGAAAGCGTTATTAACGCCTGCGCCACACTCACAAAGCCCGGCGGCGATGTCTTTTTCTCAACACTCAACCGCACCCCCCTCGCCTATCTAATTGCCGTATTCGGCGCCGAATATGTGGCGAACATTTTGCCGCGCGGCACACACGATTATAAAAAGTTTATTACCCCAGCAGAGCTATCCGGCGCATGCCGGCGGGCGGGTTTGCAGGTTAAGCAAATTACAGGCTTAGGCTACAACCCCATCACCCAACGCTTTAACGAATCAAAGCATGTCGCCATTAACTATATTGTGCATGCGCATAAACCATAGCGCAGCACTAAAACAGGCGGTGTGCGCGCTGTAAACGCTGCATGCTCTCGTGCGGCAGGCCGCCAGTTTTGGCAAACGTGGGCCATTGCTCAACGACTGCCACCACCTCATCAATAACTTGGCTCGCCTGTTTTTGCAGGCACTTAAAGCCTGCCGCCACCTTAAGCAAATCCTTACATTCCAAAACATCGGCTTTTGCTGGCGGTGGCCGCTTGGGTGTAAACCCAAACGCCGGCGCCAAAGTTACCTTGCCGGCCTCGTTCACTAAAAAGCCTAAATTCTCTAGCGGGCTACCACCATTACGGGTAAGCGCAGCAAAGACCATGCGGCGAAATAACAGCAACAACTGCTGCCTAGAGCAATGCCACTGCGCTGCAATAGTCAGCACGTGGCGGTATTCGGTGATTACAGACTTTTGACGAGCCTGCTCAATAGTTGGCCCCAGCAAATATTTAAACGGCATAAAATACTGAAACGCCTGCTGAGTAAAATCGTGCCTAGCCACAAGCAATGCGCTACTAGGTAGGCCTGATGATTCTAATAGCCGAGTAGGCACGCAGGTCAAACCTGCCGCCTGTGCCATCAGGTAATAACAATATTTTGTCCGACAACCATCAATGCCGCCCTGCGCATCACCCGAAACGCTTAAACACCAAGGCGTAAAGCCTGCCCCTGGGCATAAAGCCGAAAAACTAAAATTGCTTTGCTCATCGACCCAAACGGAAATTTGCGCTGCGCCACCTTGCGCTTTTGAGGCTGCAAACATCAGCGCTTGCGCCTGCGATAGCACCGGATCAAAAGCTTCAGCAGCTACCTTTTTAGCGGCCGGCTCAATGCATTCAAGGCCTATAGCATTAGGCCATGCCGCCGACGAATGCCCTGTGGGCAACAGCGCCGGCAAATCAAAAATATCGCGCAATGCGGCATACACAATAGGCTGCGCCCTTGCGGCATTTAAAGCTTGCTCATGCGATGCACACGAATAAACACGCGACGCCAACGGCAGCTGCACTGGCGCCAACGAAAACCCTGTTTTAATCCAGCGCGGGGCATACTCAAACGCCCAGCACTGGCTGGCCGCTTCAAAGGACAATGCGCCAACCGTGCGCTTGCCGAAATTCACCTTCCATACCTTTGGGGCTGCAACTGCTAATGCAGCATCACTCAAAGCTGGCGGCTCTGCGGCAGGGATCATCGCGCAAAGCCTTCGGCATTACCGTCCGCAAAATATAACCCTTGCGCCAATGTGCCATGCGCACGCCGGCGCTGCTTGCCGGCATTGTTTAACAGCGCCATAGGGCTAAAGGGCTGTTGTGGTAAAAGATTATCTAGCCCGTCGCTTGCACCGAGCAACCTAAGCAACCCCACAAACACCTCCAACTTAACCTTGCCCTTGATGGCACTGCGGTAAGTCCCTTCAGAAATCCCCAGCTCTTGCGCCAACACCTGCTGCGGAATATTCGCTTGCAACCGCAACTGCTCAAGCCTTGCACCTAACGCTGCAGCCACTTCAATATCAACCACTAATCCCCCTCCCTACACAAACTTAAGCCACAGTTTTTTAAGGCTTAGAATAAAAAAATGCCCGTAACCCACAACTTTTTAGGCATTATTTAATTCAGCCTAGCTTAAAAAAACGGGCAAGCCGAAAAAACATCACTTCAACCACCAATAAAGCAATAAAGCAAAGCCGATTACAGCGATGATTGAAGGCGAAGAAATGACGTTATGAGGGAAAAGAAAACAAGATCGGTGCAGTGAAAGGCTTCAAGAATACAGTGAGAATACAATGCTGCACCCAGTAGAATTTGCACTTTTCTCACCTAGGCTATACGCATGACACACCTTGAACTACGAATACTTCACTTAATTCTTGCATGGCTAATACCTTGTGGTTTGGTATCATTTTGAAATAGTAAGGAAGGCACGCGCCCTCGTTTTGTATGCCCGTATTGCGTGTTTCACCCTTGTCGCCCAACAGCCCTAAATGGATTCCCCCCATGCTCTCACTCCTTAGCCAATGGTCTATCGGCTTCAATATCATCACCTGCCTACTGCTTTGGTGTACATACCAATGGGTTTGCGAGGCCTTTGAAAAGAGCGCGCTCTCGCGGTTGGCTTGTAGCGCTATGCTGGGCAGTATTGCTGTACTACAAGCCTGGCATGGCTGGGCGCTCGCAACGGGGAACAGCCTTTTTGAGTCGCGCGCTTACTCAGTCGTGCTTTACTGCTCCACAATCACCTTCTTTGCTTTTTACTCTACGTTAATCACACCGGATGCCAAGCTCGGTAAAAAGTACATAGCATTAGCCGCGCTTCCGCTTCTTGGTGCTGTGTTGCCTAGCCCTATTGCTATACCGCTGGCATTTTTTCTGGGAGGAGCGGCCGCACTGTGGTTGATTGTGCGCCTGCGCCCGCATAAAGGGCAGCGGCAAAATCTTGAGGTAGAACAGCTGGCACTTGCGGGCATTACAATCGCGGCATTAATTATTTTTATGGCTGCGGTTGTTGCCTCTTGGTGGGGCGAGCAGATCTACGTGATGACTTATGCCGCCATCAGTGCCTGCGTCTTTGCATCGCTGCTTTGGATGTTAATGCGCTACCCCGACTTACTGCAAAAAGCCGTGGAGTTAGTAGCCCAAAGCTATGCCAAATCCACACTGCAAAATGAGAATTGCGAGCATCTCGGCCAAAAAATTGAAGCCCTAATGATTGAGCAAGCGCTCTACAAAGATGACACGCTTAACCTTAGCAGGCTTGCCCAGGCATTATCGCTAAGCAACCATCAAACATCAGAATTAGTGAACACCCAATTCGGTATGAGCGTATCGCGCTACATTAGTTTGCACCGCCTAAATGCCGCCAAAAAAATGCTGCTCGCAGAACCTAACGCCTCCGTGTTATCGGTCGGTTTAAGTGTGGGGTTTAACTCCCAATCGACCTTTTATGCGGCCTTCAAAACAACCACCCACCAAACCCCAAGCCAATACCGAAAACAACATAGCTAACGCTTTTTTACATTCAAACACTCCCAGATTATCATCCAGAAAAAATATAACCCACTGTAATATATAGCTTTTTATTTTTTTAACGGTTTTTGGCTCGTCAATGATCAACTCGGAAGGTTTTGCCACTGGCTGCGCTTACACTGGCTTCAAATCTTGCATTGGAGGCCAACATGACTCACTTACATCTACCTAAATTTTTGCGCGTTAATAACCCCAGCGAACAAGCTTGGCGCCAGCCAAAAGAAACCCGCAATAAGCAACAAGCAGACACCAACACAGCACAGCAAAACGCTCAGCGCATCTCTAGTTACTATGCACAAACCAGTGACGGCTACCGGGATTGGAGCCAAAAACTCAATATGCACTTCGGCACTTACGAATGGGGTATCAACCCCTTCAATTTAGAAAGCATGCTGGAAAACACCAACCGCAAAGTCATTAATAGTTTGCAACTTAAAGGGTCGCGTAATCGCCTACTGGACATGGGCTGCGGCCTTGGCGGCACTATGCGTTTTGCCGCTCAATTGCCGGCCATTAAGCACATTACCGGCGTAACCATTGCTGCCAACCAAGTTAAAGAGGCGCAAGTGATCAGCGCTAAACAACCTCAACACCACAAGTTACATTATGTGCTTGCCAACTACCATCAAACAGGCCTACCCCACGAGAGCTTCGATGGCGCTTATGCCATAGAAAGCGCCTGCCACAGCAGCGAAAGCAACAAAGAAAGCTTAATTAACGAAGCCTATCGCCTGCTCAAACCAGGCAGCACATTAGCCCTATGCGATGGGTTTATTAAAACCACTGCACCAATGAATGCCATTACACACCTATGCTACCGGCAGACCTGTAAACACTGGGCGCTAGGCAACTTCCCCGAGCTTACAGCCACTATCAAGGCAATGGAAAGCTCAGGCTTTGAGGAAATTCACGTTCAAGACCTCAGCTGGCGAGTGCTGCCCTCCGCACTCTACATCCCGTGGATGGTATTGCGCTACGGCACTCAACTATTGCTGCAAGCCGACCGCAACCCAGAGCACTGGCATCACTTATTAGCGCCTGCGTGGGGGCTTGCCCTTGCATGCAACCGTATGCGTTTTGGCTATTACTGCGTTAGCGCCAAAAAACCTCAAACTTAGCGGTAACCATCTATCACCCAATAAATAATAAGGAGACACCATGAAAGCTTTTTTCACCTTCGCCCTACTTGGGCCACTAGCTGGCGGTGGCACCCTCGCACTGCTCACCTTTCCATTTATCGCGCTAGAGGGCGGAGCCAAAGCTGCCGCCAGCATGGGCATGCTATTTATAGTCTTCTCCCCCATTGTGGGTATCATCCCAGCGGTAACCACTTTTATCGTTGTACACACCCAACGCGGAGCGCGACAAGGGAAAGTACTACAACGGTTCTCGGCCATGCTGGGCTTCATCACAACTGCTGCATTATTTATCTTGGTTTCAGGGCTGAGCACACTTGCAGAAATCAACTCTGCCACAGCCCTCATACTCAATACTCGGCTTATAACAGATCTGCTTACTGTTATCGCAGGCGGCGCGATGTTTGGGGTGCTTGGCATAGTGCCAGGTTATATCTGTGCGAGGGTTGGGTATGCAATACGGTAAGATAAAAAAACTAGAGGGTAGACACTGCCCCTGTTCAAATGGCTACATGCTCAAGGGGCTGCACTTTTAATTTGTTGTTTGTCATTTGTCGCTTGTAAAACTTGAAAGCCCCTAGCGTAGGGGCTTTCAAGTCAAAACCTTACATTTTAACTAATGGTAATCGTTAGAAAGGAATATCATCATCAAACGCCGTGCTGTTAAAAGCGCTAGTAGTAGGCGCAGGAGCAAAAGCCTCCTCTGCCGCCGGCTGCGCAACTGCAGGCGAAGCCCCTACGGCCTCGATTCTCCAGGCCTGCAAACTGGTAAAGCACTTCTCTGGCTTACCACCACCGGACCACAAACGACCCGAAAGGCTGAACGACACCTTAAGCTCATCCCCCTCTTTGTAGCCGTCGATAAGGGCGCATTTGTCTTTGATTAATTCCAAGGCAATGTGGTTGGGGTACGCGCTGTTCTCATCATCGCCTGTAAGCTTAATAACAAACTCTCTTTTGGTAAAACCGTTATTACCGTACTCGGTGGTTTCCCCAATGGAGTGAATGAGCCCTTGAATTTCAAACGTTTTCGACATGCTGCTGCCCGCTAATAATTGTGAGTTGCGAACTTTACCATCTTCATACGCATAAGGAAGAGCAAGCCCTCATGCTTGCGCAAAATTAACGCGCAGAGGGCTAGTGCTGTGCAAACAAAATGAGTAAGCGGCTACAGGTGTTAGCGGAAAAATGTAATACTTCAAAATAACATTTTTTCTTTAAGGGAATACAGTAATGCATAAAATTGGAGCAACGCTACTGGTCAGCGCCAGACTAAGCGCATGCAGCTCGGACGAGGCGCAACCACCCTCAGAGACACCTCAACAAAGCTGGCGGCTAGTTGCAGCCGATTGGTGGCTGTTGCGTGGCCCTTATGGTATGCAAATTAGTACAAAATATAGAACTACTTTGTTTGAATATGATGAAAGCGATGAGATTTCGCACATATCTTCAATTAACCTCGAACCCACCATCGACAATAGCGCCGCGCCTACAGAAACGTCTGAAGAGAATTTATTGTCGTTTAATAGCTACCGTTTTTTTAATACCAGTAGTTCCAACTGGGATATTGTTGAGCACACGCTAGTGCAAGCCACGCAGGAAACACAACCAGACAGTGAATCGCGATTTATGACACTGTACACATTTCAATCTTGGGGCGACACTTCGAGTTTGAGCAGATTAACACTCGGTGATTGGGGTGGTGTGAACGAACAGTTAGACCCCAATTTCCCAGAGCCATCTGACTTTGATACGGTCGATAGTGACAGTGACTTCCCCAACTTTTCCGCTATGTTACCCACAACACAGCGGCACTACGATAATGGCAAAGTTAGTCAGGTTTTATATTTTGACTCCCACGATGAGAAGCCCTTTTACCGACAGTCTATTAATTACGAAAAAAATCTCCTATCGAATATTCAACAGGCCCGACGAGTTGATTTTGGCAACGCTGAAAGCATTTGGGAAAACAGCGTAACCTATAGCTATATTTATCCAACAGCTGCAACGGTAATGGTTGAAGTTACATTAGAAAACGCAATGGGGGAAATACAATCGTTTATGGCCAGCGCCACTTACGAGCAAGCTAATTGCGGGCCAATGACAAAAGAGCGTAGTCAGAAAATGGTTCCGCAACCTTTTGCATTCTGCATTACACGGTAGTACCTGCCGACCAAGCACAATGCACGCGCTCGACTTTTTCGATCTTTCTTATAGTGTTTCTGGGTACTCGTTTTGTGCCCAGAATTTAAAACAGTATGCTCCTGTTATAGCTCCCCCCCAAACACTAAGCCGAATAAAAAGTGGCCTCTACGATTTCGAAGCTCGCCAAGCTTTTAGCGGCATCGCGGGCAAAGTCTTTGTATTCATTTTCGGCGCGGTAGATGGCTTTTAAATGTGCGCGTTTTTCCTTAGCCGGCAAATCCTTCCAAGCTTGTAAAATGGGGATGTGTTTAATTTTGGCGTTTACCTCGTCAAACACGCGGTATGGCGCGCGTTGAGATTCCGTTAGGGAAAGGTAATCCATAAGGTTGCTAACGCGAATACTGGCTTCGCCTAACTCTACCTGCTCGGCCATGTAACTTTTGCCAATAATACGAAGGCTATTGATAGCGTCTTCACGATTTTTGCTGATTTTGGCTTCTTGCTCGGCCAATAACAAAGCATCGCGCTTTTTGCGCAAATGCAGTTGCCAATGTAAAAAGCCCGCCACGGCGACCAAAGCCAAAATAATAACTACGCCAACAATAAATAAAACGGACTGTAATGTACTTTCAAACATGTTTTTCAAACACCTTAAAACAACAAATAATTTTAGTTAGCTAAGCGGCGCGCCACTTTTACCTGCAAAACAGCATTAAAATTGTTACATTTGCCGGCTACCTACTTTGGATACCCCAACCGCACTATGCACATTGCCTTTTTTGACTCAGGCCTTGGCGGCTTGAGCATTGTACGAGAGCTGTTCGAACACCCCCAAGCGCAAGGGCTTGGGGTTACGCAATGCAGCTACATTGCCGATACTGCCCAGTTCCCCTATGGCGATAAAGACGATGCTTGGTTGAGTGATCGTATTGTGCAGGTTATAGCTGCCAGCATAAATGCCATAAAGCCCGATTTGGTTGTGGTGGCCTGCAATACCGCCAGCACCCTGGCACTGGGCCCGCTGCGCGAGCACTTTGCCATTCCATTTGTTGGCGTTGTACCCGCTATAAAACCCGCGGCGCAGCAATCGCAAAGCCATGTCGTTGGCATTCTGGCAACACCCGCAACCGTGGCGCGCGATTATACCGCACAACTGATCGCGAATTATGCGCAAGACACAAGTGTTCACTTATACGGCGCCGCAGCCTTGGTGGCTCAGGCCGAAAACAAACTGTTGGGCAACGCCGTAGACCAACACACAATAACCCGTGCCCTGCATGCTTTATTGGCACTGGATGCCACCCAAACCCTCGACACCGTTGTACTAGCTTGCACCCACTTCCCGTTACTTCGCGAAGAACTTACCGCTGCCGCGCCCTACCCCATTCAATGGGTAGATTCAGGTGAGGCTATAGCACGCCGGGTTATGCAACTGTGCGAAGGCGCTAAAGCCGCGCCGCTTTCAAGCGTAAACACACCGCTGCAATTAATTACAACTGGCGGCGAACTGGCCGAGCATTATGAACGCTTAAGGTTTAAAATTGGCCCCCAGCAAGGCACATACACGTTTGCCAGCCATAATGTTTTAGCTTTTAGCGATAGCTGTAAATAGCCACCAAAATGTCATAACAGACATTCACACTAGCCAACACAAAGACTTGAACATTCGACCAAAAGAACTGATTTATGACGATTAAAATAGGTATTAACGGCTTTGGCCGCATTGGGCGCTTAGTATTGCGCGCCGCTTTCGACTGGCCCGAAGTGAGCTTTGTACGCATTAACGATGTAGCAGGCAGCGCAGCAACACTGGCCCACTTGCTCAATTACGACTCTGTTCACGGCAAATGGCAGCACGAAGCCAATGCCACCGACGGCGAGATAACGGTAGGCCAGCACCGCATTCGCTGCTCTCAAAATGCCGCCATCAACGATACCGATTGGTCAGATTGCGATTTAGTGATTGAAGCCAGCGGCGTAATGCGACAAAAAAGCCTACTAGAAGCCTATACCAAACAAGGCGTTAAGCGCGTTGTTGTTACCGCCCCGGTTAAAGAAGAAGGCATTTTGAACGCGGTAATGGGCGTAAACCACACATTATTTAACCCTGCAGAGCACGCCATTGTAACGGCGGCCTCTTGTACTACAAACTGTTTGGCCCCTGTGGTTAAAGTGATTCACGAAAAGCTTGGTATTGTGCATGGCTCCATGACTACCATTCACGACCTCACCAATACCCAAACAATTATTGATGCCCCTCATAAAGATCTGCGCCGCGCTCGCGCGTGCGGCATGAGCTTAATTCCTACAACTACGGGTTCGGCCACAGCCATTACCGAAATTTTCCCAGAGCTTAAAGGCCGGTTAAATGGCCACGCCGTGCGCGTACCGCTGGCTAACGCCTCGCTGACCGATTGCGTTTTCGAGCTTGCCAAAGCCACCACCGTAGAAACCGTCAATGCACTTTTTGCCGAGGCCGCCCAAGGCGAATTAAAAGACATTTTAGGTTACGAAGAAAAACCATTAGTCAGCATTGATTACCGCACCGACCCGCGTTCGGTGATTGTTGATGCGTTATCGACAATGGTCATTAACGACACCCAATTAAAACTGTACTTGTGGTACGACAACGAATGGGGCTATGCCAACCGCACAGCCGAATTAGCGCGCTTTGTTGGCCTGCACGACCAATAAAATGTCGATAATTCCTTCCCTTAAGCTATCGGCGTTACAACAATATGGCGTAATTACCGCCAACTATTGGAGCTTTACCTTAACCGATGGTGCTTTGCGCATGCTGGTGGTGCTGTACTTCCACCAGCTAGGTTATGGCGCGCTGGATATTGCCCTGTTATTTTTGTTTTACGAGTTTTTTGGCGTTGTTACCAATTTAGTGGGCGGCTGGTTAGGGGCGCGTATTGGCCTAAATAACACCATGAATATCGGCATCGCATTGCAGCTAATAGCATTAACCATGCTATTAGCACCCACGCATTGGCTTAACATTCCGTGGGTGATGGCCGCTCAGGCGTTGTCGGGCATTGCCAAAGATCTAAATAAAATGAGCGCCAAAAGTGCCATCAAACAACTGGTGCCCCACAAAGCACAAGGCAAATTATTTAAGTGGGTGGCCATTCTTACGGGATCAAAAAATGCATTAAAAGGGCTAGGCTTTTTTATTGGTGCATTGTTGCTAAGCCTTTGGGGCTTTAGTGGCGCTATTGTAGCCATGATTATTTTATTAGCCGGCACATTGTTTAGCAGCTTGCTATTGCTGAATAAAAACCTTGGCCAAAGCCAACAAAAAGCGAAGTTTACGCAACTGTTGTCTAAATCACCGGCAATTAATGCTTTATCGCTTTCGCGGTTATTTTTATTTGCCTCGCGGGACGTTTGGTTTGTCGTTGCCCTACCTGTATTTTTAAGCCACTACTGGTCCTGGAGCCCAGCCATGGTAGGTGGCTTTTTTGCCGCTTGGGTTATTGCCTATGGCTTTATACAAACACTAACGCCCACAATAATTCGCAAACGCCTACCCGATGGCAAACTTAGCGCCCAATGGGCTTTTGCCTTAGCGGTAATACCGGCAGCCCTTACGCTACTCATTAGCCAAGCCAGTGCCAATGATGCGCTTTTTAGCGTAGTGTTTATTTTGGGGTTATTTGTTTTTGGTGCTGTCTTTGCGGTTAACTCGTCCATGCATTCGTATTTAATCGTGCGCTTAGCGACCCACGACGGCACCTCGTTAGATGTGGGTTTTTATTATATGGCCAATGCCGCTGGCCGCTTGCTAGGTACGGTTTTATCGGGGGCGGTATTTCAATGGTGGGGGCTAGAGGCTTGCCTGTGGGTTTCAAGTGGCTTTGTATTAATTGCAGCATTTGCTGCTGGCACAGTTAAAACGCAATAAGGGTTAAGCCTACGCTTCTGCGGGGTTTTCGGCAAAGCCTTGGGCACACAGCTTACGCATTAAATGGGCTTCTGAGCGCGAAATTCCACAAGTGGCGGCAATGGCTTCTTCATCGGCGCCCTCTTCCACCATTTGCGTGGCTTGCGTGTACGAAAAGGGTTGCTCGACGACGGGCTCTGGCTGAGGAGCTTCGATTAAAGATTTGAACCGGCGCTCTAGCCGTAACATGCGCTGCCCCATGCCATAGCTACCTTGCAACGCAAGGTGTTGATCTTTTTTTAACACTGCCAGCTCTTCGCGCAGCTGTGCGCAATCTTGCGCGATTGTTTTTAAGCGGCGGCGCAGCCAAAGCCAAATACCGCTAAAGCCAATAATGGCAACGGCAATAATAATTAGACTTTGCACTGCGTTCACGTTAGTACTCCAAGGACGTTAAAAGCCGCCTATTGCAGCCCACTCTTCGTCCGTAATTAGTTTATCCAATTCGATGAGTATGAGTAACTCGTTGTTTTTATGGCAAACACCCTGAATAAATTTCGCGCTTTCTTCGTTGCCGACATTAGGCGCAGTTTCTATTTCGGACTGCCGTAAATACACAACTTCGGCCACACTATCGACCAATATGCCCACTACGTTTTTTTCGGCTTCAATAATAACGATGCGAGTATTATCTGTTAGCTCGCCAGGCGTTAAACCAAAGCGATTGCGCGTATCAATAACGGTAACCACATTGCCGCGTAAATTAATAATGCCAATAACATAATGCGGCGCCCCTGGCACTGGCGCGATCTCGGTATAACGCAATACTTCTTGAACCTGCATTACATTGACGCCGTAGGTTTCCCCGGCTAGGTGAAAAGTCACCCACTGCAATACGGGATCTTCACTGATTTTTGAATTTGTTAGTTGCGTCGCCATGTACCACATCCTCGAGCAAAGAAGCTGTCAATATTAAATCGTTACTCCTTCAACTATAGACGACAGCAGCATCTGTGCCAGTCGCCATAACACAACTTGAGCATTGTTTTTGCGGCAGGAAATTAGCGCGAAAGGAGCTTTAACAAAGCGGGGGTATCAACCAATACACACATATGCTGCTTAATAGCGCCGGCCAACCACGGGCTTGCGGCACTGAGCGGGCGCCACTGCACATCGGTAGTGCCAATGGTTACGGGGTTAGCCACGCTATCGACTGCAAACGCCCACTGGCTATCGGCTATTGATAAAAGGTGTATATCTTCGTCGGTATTCAAGCGGTTGGGTCTATCGGGCGTAAAAAAAGCCCCCGCATCAATGACTTTTAATTGACCTTGCGTCAAAGGTTTAACGCCAATGACCCAAGGCGGCAAACCCGGCACTTGGTTTAGTGGCGCGTTTTGCAAATAAATATGCCCCAAAGCGATAAGAGGGATCGCCAAGGTAACCCCACGCGCACTAAACAATAAAACATCAAACCGCGATTGACCCCAATCGGGCAATTGTTGTATCCAGTGCTCGCGATAATTAGGCACTGCAGGTGCTGTTAATGCTGAATCTTTGGGCTCGCTGGCTTGCGGTACTTGATGCGTGGTATTGAGTGGCGCAACAGCCTTATCGGGTAGCTCTTCAGGCAGCTTATTATCAACTATTGCCGCCACCTCTTCGCGTGGCACTGCCGGCGGTATTACTGGGGCAGCAATTACTGCAGGCGCTTCTGGCTCAATCGGTACAGTTTTGGGCGCAAGTTCAATGTTGGGAGCTAGCTCAATGCTGGGTGCCAGTGCCCTATCAGGCGCCGGTTCAACATTGGGCACACTTTCGCCGAGTGGCTCTGGCGCGATAAGCAGCTTTTGGTCGAGCAGTTTTTGCAGCCCTTTTTTTTGCTCGTCACTTAAGGGCACATCGCTTGGTATTTGCTCTGCCGTTATGCGTACAATTGGTTCGGCATGGGCTTGTTGCGGCGCAGCTAAAGGCTTAGGTGGGCTTACAGGGTTATTAGCAGGGCTGCGATTTTCCCATTCTTCAAAAGAAGGCTGTGCAGGTACGGGCTGGGTTGTTGCCGGTGCTGGTGTAGGTGCTGCTTGTTCTGGTGTAGATGTTTGTGGCGATGCTTGTACCTGTTTTGGCTGTTCTGGTTTTGCTTCTACTGCTTTTGGCTCGATGGCTACTACAGCCGCCGGCTGGCTGTTTTGAGCTGCTGCGCTTTGATCTTCGTCAGCGTTATTGTCGCCCTCCTCTAAAGTATCCGTGCCTAAAAACAGGCTCGACATATAATCCTGCAGCGCATCGTCCCCCAAGGGGGCGGCAGCTAGATTGTTATCGTTTTCTGGCGGCGGTATGGGCATAAGCTTATACATCTCGCATTATGATGAAATGAAGCGATCGGTCGCAGCATTGCTAGCAGTATAGTTGGCACTGGCCCAAGTAAGCGGGCAGTCGTCGCTAATTTGCTGTTTTTTGCGATTCGCCGCCGGTAAGCACTCGATGGTCAATCAACTGCCGATAAAGCTGTTGGTAACATGCCACTGCAGCACTTGAAGGCGCAAATAAATGAGGCGGCACGCCGGCTTTGCTGGCATCGCGCACCCGCGTATCGATAACGACCTTACCCTGCCATACCTGATCACCATATTCGTTACGCAACACCCGCAAACTTTGTACGCCAGCTTGCGTACGGCGATCAAACATCGTGGGCACAATAACGTAAGGCAACGGTTTAGGGCGCGAGCGGGCCAGCATTTTTAGCGTGTGCAGCATGCGCTCTAGGCCTTTAATGGCTAGGTGCTCTGTTTGCACAGGAATAATCAGCTGATGGCAGGCAGCCAAAGCATTAATCATTAAAACCCCTAATACTGGCGGGCAATCGAGTACGACTAAGTCGTAGTCTTCTTTTACCTGCGCCATCGCTTTTGATATCACCATGCCTAAGCCTTCACAGGCATGCATTTGCCGCTCTAGGGTGGCTAAAGCGGTTGCCGCCGGCAATAATTGCAGGGTTTTTAAGGGTGTAACGCGCACCAGCCCATGCACTAATTCGCTATTGAGCTGGTCTTTTTTTTCGAACAAGGTATAGCTGCTTTTGTGGGTATAGTCCGGTTCTTGCCGAAAATACATACTTAACGAACCATGCGGATCGAGGTCCACCATCAGTACTCGCTTGCCCTCACTGGCCGCAATGCCCGCTAGTGCAACGGTGGTCGAGGTTTTACCTACACCTCCTTTTTGATTTGCTACCGTCCAGATTTCCATCTGCGCCCTACCCATTTCACGCCATTATTCAGACTTATTCATAAAGCCCAAACAAGTTTAATGCCAATACAAAAAAAGCTATGAGGGTAATAAGAATTAGAAGAGTTTATTCTTCGCCGCCAGTAAATTTGAGGCCGCCATTGGCCTTGCGCGCGGGGTCTATGCCTTTTGTTTTTAAACGTTCGGCTAATGTATTTATTTTTTGTGTTGTTGCTTCTAGATTTTTGCTTAGCGCAATAGACGCCGTTGCAGCTTGTGGCGCTGCGGTTTGTGACGCAGGGGCTTTAGGCGCTGAGTTACCGGCATTAACCGGCGCGATATACAAAGGTTTATTTTCTACTTTAATAACAACACGACGATTTTTTTGCCTGCCCGCAACGGTCGAGTTATCGGCTACCGGTGAGTATTCACCAAAACCTACGGCTCGAAAGCGCGTCCCTTGTATAGCGTGATTAAGCGTTAAATAATTTACAATAGCTACGGCTCTAGCGCTTGATAAAGCCCAATTATTGGCATATTGCGCAGTATTAATCGGTTGGTTATCGGTGTGACCTTCTATTTCTACTACGCCCTCGGTTGTTGCTAGCCAATCGGCTAAGGCATCGAGTTGTTGTTTGGCCGACGTTTTTAAATCGGCGCTGCCACTGGCAAATACGGTTTCACTCGCGACCTCTAAGTACAACCACTCCCCTTGTGCCTCCACTTCAAATTCGGTATCGATTAATAATGGTATATCACCCGAGGTTAACGCAGGCGTTACTGGGCCATTAGATTCAGGTGCTTTAGTGCTGGAAAACTTTTCTTGTAAGGCTGTGATAACTTCGGCTTTTTTATCGGCCTCCATCGAGGCAACAGCGTACATAACAATAAAAAAACCCAACAATAATGTCAGTAAATCGGCATAACTTATTTGCCAGCGATCTGGGCCTGTTAATTGTTGCTGGCGGGAACTCATAACAAATAGCCACTTAATTTGGCTTCTATGTTTTTAGGGTTTTCGCCATCGGCGATAGCAATCATGCCGTCAACAAGTAACTTTTGCCACACGGCTATGCGATCGACATGCGCACGCAATTTATTGGCAATAGGCAAACAAAACAAATTCGCCAGCGCCACACCATAAAGGGTGGCCACAAAAGCAATCGCCAATGCTGGGCCAAGCTCCTCTGGGTTGCCTATATGGCCCATTACATGAATCAAACCAATAACAGCACCAATAATACCTACCGTAGGCGCGTAACCGCCCATGGATTCAAAAAAGCCCGCGGCGCTTGTATCGTGCTGGCGTAAAAGCTCGATATCCTGCTCCAGAATACCTCTGATTTTTTCTGGCGGAACACCATCGACCAACATTTGAAGACCCTTTTTAATAAATGGGTCTTTTTCCGAACCGATAAGGTTGTCAAGCCCTAACAAACCGCGTTTGCGCGCAATATTGGACCATCCTACAATCTGCTTAATGGTTTTTTTTTGTTGGAATTTTGGCGGCGACAATACCCACTTAAAAATGTGAATCGCACGCAATAAGATATTTTTGGGTGTTTGAATAACAGCGGCCCCAATGGTACCGCCAAAAACAATCAGTGCAGCGGGGTAATTAATTAAAAGGTGCCATGCACCGCCTTCTAAATAATTGCCACCAATTAACGCTGCAAACGCAATAATAACCCCAAGTATGGTCAAGCCATCCATGTTAACTCCCCCGAATAAGTGCCGCCCCCATATCGCTTGGTGGCATAACATGATCGCTTAAACCCGCGTCTACCACCGCTTTAGGCATACCATAAACCACACAACTGGCTTGGTCTTGACTCCATAATGTGCCGCCTTTTTGTTTTAATATTTTGGCGCCTTCACAGCCATCAGCTCCCATGCCGGTAAGTACGATACCGTGTAGCTGCCGTTCAAAAACATTCGCTGCCGAAACAAAAGCAATATCAACAGAGGGCTTGTAGCTCATGCGATCATCGCCATCCATCAATTTGACACAACCTTTTTCTTTCGGGTCGATAATTAACTGTTTACCACCGGGTGCCACTAACACATGGCCAGGCTTTAGCCTGTCACCCGATACAGCTTCGCTCACCGAAAGCGCACACACGCGATTTAACCGCTCCGCTAATGCGCGGGTAAAATTGGGCGGCATATGCTGCACCACAATAATGGGCAACGGAAAGTTCACCGGTAATGCATCTAATACTTGATGAACCGCAACAGGCCCACCCGTAGAGGCACCAATAATTAATAATTTTGCTGCATTGGGGCGGCAAACCGCCCCTTTAGCCGATGGCGGAGCCGATACAATAGCGCCGCGCCCCTGCGCCCTAGCCTGTGATGCCCGTGCCGAGCTTGTAGGCTTAGCCGGCTCGGCTGGTTGCGCCGCTGCCGCGCTTTGAGCTGCACCATTTTGCGTTAAACCGCTGGAAACTGAAGCGCTTGGCGCGTTGGCCTCGGGCACTTTTGGGCTTGCCGGTGCCGACTGCTGTTTAAACTGTTTCGCAAAGGTTAAAAGGGTTTCATGCAAGTGACGCTTTAATCGCGATGAGTTTTGTGAAATTTCAGAAAAGTTTTTTGATATAAAATCGACGGCACCGGCTTCAAGCGCATCCAATGTAATGCGCGCGCCTTCGTAGGTTAACGACGAAAACATAACAATTGGCACTTTTTGGTTGGCCAATATTGCTTTAACTGCCGACACACCATCAAGCATCGGCATTTCGTAATCCATCGATATTACATCGGGCCGCAATTCATCGGCCATCTCTATGGCTTCTTGGCCATTTGTTGCAATGCCGATAACCTTGAGTTCTGGGTGCTCATTAATAATTTCTTTCAGACGATGCTGAAAGAAATTAGAATCATCCACAACCAAAACCGTATAAATCACATGCAACCCTACAATTATTCATTGCGGCAACCCGCTTTATTAAGGCACTTTATGGCAATTAAAATCGTTATGCATAAAGTCCACTTGAATATACAGCGGCATTAAAAAATATTTAAAAGCAATTATTCAAACCAATACAGATAACAGTTCAAACAAGTACAAACGCGCCTAATTAAAACCAGCAATACCTGTCCAGAAAAAGCAGCATTGCAATGCATTAAGCTAAAGCTACATCGCCCCAACATAGCGGTTTAACATACTGGGCACATCTAAAATTAAAGCGATGGTGCCATCACCGGTTATTGTTGCCCCTGCCATGCCTGGCGTACCTTGCAACATTTTGCCCAAAGGCTTAATGACCACTTCTTCTTGGCCAATTAATTGGTCCACAATAAAGCCCACCCGCCTGGTACCGACATTGACAATAACCACGTGCCCTTCTTCGGGGTTATCAATGGAAACAGGGCCTTTTACCAGCCAGCGCTTCAGGTGAAAAATGGGAATCGCTTTTTCGCGAATAGTCACGCATTCTTGCCCGTCTACCACATTGGTTTTACGCAAATCCATATGAAAAATTTCGTTAACACTCACTAAAGGCAAGGCAAATGTTTGCTTACCCAGCATAATCATTAGCGTTGGCATAATGGCGAGTGTTAACGGCACTTTAATGGCTATGCGCGTGCCCTCGCCCAACTTAGATTCAATATCTATAGAGCCATTAAGCTGAGTGATTTTGGTTTTCACCACATCCATGCCCACACCGCGACCAGACACATCGGATATTTCGTTTTTAGTCGAAAAACCAGGGGCAAAAATTAAATTAAATGCTTCAACATCCGATAAACGCCCAGCGGCATCTTGGTCCATTACGCCTTTTTCGACAGCTTTTTCCCGCAATTTATTCGGGTCCATGCCGCCGCCATCGTCAGTAATCGACAGAAGGATATGGTCACCTTCTTGCTCAGCCGCGAGTATCACTTTCCCTACGCGCGATTTGCCGTTTTCTTCACGTACAGAAGGCAGTTCAATACCGTGATCTACGCTATTGCGCACCAAGTGAACCAATGGGTCCGCGAGCGCTTCAACAAGGTTTTTGTCTAAGTCGGTTTCTTCCCCGACAAGCTCTAGGGTAATTTCTTTTTTCAGGTTACGCGCAAGGTCCCGTACAACGCGCGGGAAGCGGCCAAATACTTTTTTAATCGGCTGCATCCGCGTTTTCATGACTGCGGTTTGCAAATCGGCAGTCACTACATCAAGATTGCTAACAGCCTTTGATAAGGATTCATCATTGGCATCTAACCCTAAACGTACTAAGCGGTTGCGCACTAACACTAGCTCGCCAACCATATTCATAATGTCGTCAAGGCGTTGTGTATCAACGCGCACCGTTGCCTCGGCTGCTGGCGCGGGCGCTCCTCCGCCACCACCCCCGCCGGCAGCGGCGGCAACAGCAGCCTCTCGGGGTTTAGGTGCAGGTGCAGGAGTGCTTGGCTTAGCAGCAGCAATCGCCGTAACATTGGCGGGCGCTGCCGGTGCAGGTGTTGATGCAGGCGCTGGTGTTGGCGCAGGAGCCGGCGGCGTGCTAGCGGCAGGTGCTGCTGGTTCTGCGGGTTTTTCAGACGCTTCAGCTTTCGTCGTTTTTGCCCCGTTTACAGTAGGGCCTTTGCCAGAACCGTGTAATTGATCCAGCAAGTCTTCAAATTCACTGTCGGTAATTAAATCGCCGTTACCTTCGCTTGCGCTTGCTGCAGGCGCCGCTGGCGCTTTAGCGGCTGGGGCAGCCGGTGCTACCGAAGGCCCCTTACCCGAACCGTGCAACTGATCCAATAGCGCTTCAAATTCGTGCTCAGATATTTCGTCCGCATTGCTAGCTGCAGCAGGTTCACTGGTTGTTGCAGCTGGGGTTGGCGCAGGAGCCTCACTGGCTGGAGCTTTAGGTGCAGCGCCTGGGCCACCGCCCTTACCATGTAATTGATCTAATAGATTTTCAAATTCATCTTCAGATATTTCGTCACTACTGGCACTCGCTGGCGCACTTGTAGGTGCCGCCTCTGGTGGTTGAGTATTATCGCTAGATGGTTTTTCTGCAGGCCCATCGGCAATGGCATCTATGTATTCTTGATATTCATCGTCCGATAAATTCAAGCCTTCTTCACTAGGTGCTGCGGCGGCAGGCTCTGGCTCTGCTGGTGGCGCGGCGCTTTCTTGTGCTGCTGGCGCATTTAAATCTTCACACGAAACAAGGCGCTCTAAATGACTGACTAATTCCGGTGAAGGGTCTTGTGGTGGCCTGCGGTGCTGAACATCATCAAACTGCGAATTGACGGTATCAAGCGCCTGTAGAACGACATCCATTAATTCAGACGTTACAGGACGCTTGCCGTTGCGCAAAATATCAAACAGGTTTTCGGTTACATGGCAGCATGTCACCATGTTATTTAACTGTAAAAAGCCAGCTCCGCCTTTAACGGTATGAAAACCTCGGAAAATAGCATTGAGCAGATCTTTATCATCAGGGCGCTGTTCTAACTCGACGAGTTGCTCCGATAATTGATCAAGAATTTCACCCGCCTCGACAAGAAAGTCCTGGAGTATCTCTTCATCTTCACCAAATGACATAAATGCTCCTTAAAATCCTAAACTCGATAGCAGGTCATCAACATCATCCTGACCATTAACCACATCGTCACGCGTATCGGCGTGGATTTGCGGCCCTTCTGCTTCACACGGGAGATTGGCTTTTTTGGCAGCCACTGGGTCTGTATCTCGAGATATGCCCGTTACGGCCTCAACCTTACCGGCTATGCGCATTAGGTTAACCAATTCATTTTCAACATCAGTAACAAGGCCAATAACTTTTTTCAAAACTTGACCGGTTAGATCTTGAAAACCTTGCTCCAATATAATGGCTTGTAAGTTTTCATTAAGCTCGTCTGCGCCCAATGTCATTTGCAATAAAAAGCCATCGATGCGCGAATAAAGTTCGGCAAACTCTTCTTTGCTAACTTCTCTACGTCGCAACTTATCCCATTCGTCTTTTAGGGTTTTGGCTTCTCGGCCTAAATTAAGAGCGATGGGTGCCGCTGTTTCTACCCGGTCCATGGTTTTTTCGGCAGCGTCCTGCGTCATATTTATAACGTAATGCAAGCGGTCTGAAGCATCGCGGATTTCACTATCTGCCACTTCAGCATTAGTAGCTGCGCCATTTGTTTCGGAGTCGACATTAAAATTAACAATCGCGCTGTGCAATGCACGTGTTAACTGGCCAACCGAGTTAAACAAATGTTCATCCCGGGAATCCATAATGGAACGAATAACCGCAGAGGCTTCTTCGTAATCATTTTTTTGTAGCTGCTCAACAAGCATCGCAGACCGGTCTTTTAATTCACCGAGAAAGCGTTCGTTGTGATGCCAGTTATCTGTTGGGTCCATAATTTACGCCTTACAAGCAATAGATGCTAACCCTGCGGATTAGCCCACGCGTTCAAAGATTTTATCGATTTTTTCTTTGAGCACTTGCGCGGTAAACGGCTTAACGACATAGCCATTTACGCCAGCTTGTGCAGCTTCAATAATTTGATCGCGTTTAGCTTCGGCCGTTACCATTAATACCGGTAAGGTCACCAACCGCTCGTCGGCGCGCACCTGCTTTAGCAGCTCGATACCCGTCATGCCCGGCATATTCCAATCCGTGACGAGAAAATCAAAATCGCCACTTTTTAGCATTGGCAACGCCGTTGCTCCATCGTCCGCTTCCTGCGTATTGGTGAAGCCTAAGTCCCTAAGAAGATTTTTAATAATCCTACGCATTGTTGAAAAATCATCAACGATTAGGATTTTCATATTCTTGTCCAATGCAACCTCCGCAAACGGAATACCCTGAGTTTGAATTAACGGTTGGAGCTTCTAACTATTGCCACCACAAACATCCAGTTAACAATAACTAAAAGCGAGAAATCCGTGTTAAGTAACCATAAGTCTAGCTCGTCAACTGCAGCTAGCCAGTTTTCGTTGTAATTTAGTCGAGGGGAAATAAAAGTCGTACAAAACACCCCTGTGAATGCCGTCTGGCGGGCCGCAAAGGTAGCGCGAATAAAGCACTAGAAGCGCGAGAAAACAGCGATATTGACCTGCTAAAAAGAAGGGCTAACGCTGCCAGCCAGTCATGCGCGAACGAATGCGCATAGCCGTTTGGCTTAATATTTGGCTAACGCGCGATTCGCTAACACCCAGCACTTCGCCAATTTCTTTTAGGTTTAGCTCTTGTTCGTAATACAGGCTAAGCACCATTTGCTCACGCTCTTTTAAACCCGATATTACTTGGGTTAGCGCTACCTTCATGGCTTGCTTTTGAGCTGTATCGGCGGGGTTTTGGTGTTGTCTAGAATCTTCTGAGGTGAGTAATTCGTCGCCTTCTTCGTCAAAGGTGTCTTCGTAACTAAAGAGCTTAGTGCTGGCGCAATCTTGCGCCATGCTGTGATATTCATCGAGGGTCACTTCGAGTTCATCCGCCACTTGTATATCCGTAGCATCGGAACCGGTTTGGGCCTCTATTTTAGCAATGGCTTCGTTAATGCGCCGGGAATTGCGATGTACCGAGCGCGGCGCCCAATCACCACGTCGCATTTCGTCAACAATGGCTCCGCGAATACGAATACCCGCGTAGGTTTCAAAGCCTGCGCCTTTATCATCTTGGAATTTTTGCGCCGCTTCCAGCAAGCCAACCATGCCCGCTTGAATTAAATCATCCACTTGTACGGATGCCGGCATACGCGCCACCATGTGGTAAGCGATACGCTTCACAAGATAGGCGTAGTCTTCTACATTTATATCGCGCTTAACTTGCGCAGGCGAATACATAGCGGCCCCTGAATTCACTGGCCAACCATCAATTCTGGCCGCTCACCGACAGCAAGCGCTCGAAGAAGAATTCTAAATGCCCTTTGGCATTGCGTTGCACCGGCAGCTGGTCCAACTTTTGCGCAACAACGCGTATCGCTTGCGATGCTTTTGTGCGCGGTGCAAATTCTAAAACAGGTTTACGTGCCTGCACCGCCTTGCGTAAATTCTCATCAAATGGAATGGCGCCAATATATTGAATCGAGGCATCAAGAAAGCGTTCGCACACACCGTTAAGTTTGCCAAATAAGCGCTGCCCTTCTGCTACTGTGCGGCACATATTGGCAATGACTCTGAAACGCGTCACGCCGTGATCTTTATTTAAAACCTTCATTAGGGCGTAGGCATCGGTAATGGACGAGGGCTCGTCGCAAACAACAACCACAACTTCTTGCGCGGCGCGTACAAAGCTAATAACAGTATCGGAAATACCCGCAGCGGTATCGACAATTAACACATCCATTTGATCGGCGATTTCACTAAAGGCATGAATAATACCCGCGTGTTCAGCAGGCGATAACGATGCCATTTGCTGCACACCGGACGACGCGGGAATTACCTTCAAGCCGCTTGGCCCGTGCAACATAACCTGCTGTAAGCTGCGCTTACCACTGAGCACATCAGACAAATTAAATTGCGCATTTAAACCTAATAATAAATCGACGTTGGCCAAGCCCAAGTCAGCATCCATGAGAACCACTCGCCTGCGCATTTCGGCTAAAGCGACGCCTAAGTTCACCGATAAATTGGTTTTACCTACGCCACCTTTGCCACCAGTTACGGCGATCACTTTTACGGGATGATTACTCATGAACTCGACATCCTTCTATGTTTATATCTTTGCCAGCCCTTGCGGGACTTGGTTTAAGAACAATTACGGCCATGTTTTTGACTGGCCGACTTAACAAAAAAACAACGTGCCTCATCAAGTATAGAGGCTGCTTAAAGACTTGCATCGCCGTACATCAGGTGGCCGACAACGCCTGTGCGCTGTTTTCGTATTGGCGCGCTAGCTTAACCGCTTGCGCGACTAAATCGCTGGATGAAACCACGTGAATATCATCGGGGATTTCTTGCCCTGCTGCGGTATATAGCATTGGCACTTCATGGCTACAGACGGCGCCAAAGGCTTCGCCCAAGCTGGCGCATTCATCTAATTTGGTAAAAATACAGCCGCGCAAAGGGCTATTGCCGTAAGCATGTAAAGAGGCTTTTAATATTTGCTGCTGGCTATTGGCAGCCAATACCAATACCCGCTGCACGCCGGGGCAGACATCTAGTAACGATTCTTGCTCAATTTGTTTTGGGTCGCCTTGGCGAAAGCCTGCGGTATCGACCAACACAAGTTCGTATTGCTTAAGGCTCGATAACACCGCGTTCAACTGATGCTCGCCCTCAATAGAACGAACAGGCACTTGTAAAATGCGCCCTAAGGCTTTGAGCTGATCGTGTGCGCCCACTCGGTAGGTATCGGTTGTGACTATGGCAACTTTGCCGCGACCGTGATTTAACACATAACGCGCGGCTAATTTGGCCACTGTTGTTGTTTTCCCCACGCCGGTTGGGCCAACAAAAGCAAACGTGCCGCCTTGCTCTATAGGGTCGTGCGGGTCGACCGGTAGCTTGCGCGCCAGCATCGCCAACGCCTTGCGCCAGCAATTTGGCAAGCGCTCCTCATCATTGGCGCAAACTAATAAATCTTTAATTAAACCTTGCGATAAACCCAGTTGCTCTAACTGCGTTGCCAACTGACGTGCGCGGCCCGTTAAAGGGCTGGGTTCTGCACGCGGAGCGTATTGTTTTTGCCATATTTGCTCTTCCAACAACATGCGCATTTCTGCAATTTCGTCGTACAAGCTGTGTAATTGTTTGTTTTGTTCGGCACTATGTTCGTCGTCAAGGCCACGTGCTTTCACCTGCTGAGCAAAGCTGGCTACTTGTCGGTTTTGTGACATTTCTGGCGCCGGCTCGGTATGTTTTTGCGCTGGCGCTTTGGCCTTAAGCGGTACGTCGTATTCGTCATCGGTAATAGAAATAGCCGATGCAGCCTGCCCTTTTGCCGCTAGCATGCGTTCGTGCGCAGCTTGTATTTCGCTGGCTAAGCGCTCGGCATTGGCCGATGTCGATTCGCTAAAACGCGCTTTTTGCGGGCTGGGCTCGGCATTGTAATTAGGTTCCGCTGGCGCCTCGCTAGCCAGCGCCGCAACGCGAGTATTCGAGGCCACACGCTGTGCATTGTGGTGCTCTTCCCACTCGGTATCGCTGGCGAGCGGTTGATCCAGCTCATCATCAAACGATGCGGCAAAACGCTTTTTGGCCGCTTTAGCCGGTGATGGTGGTGTATCGTCCAAGGTAGCAATAATTTCTACGCCTTTTTCAGCGCGCTTGCTCGACAATATAATGGCATCTGGGCCAAGCTCTTCGCGCACTTTTTTTAATGCGCGGCTCATATCACTCGCCATAAATCGCTTTGTTGTCATAACCTACCTCCACCTACTCGGCTTAAAGCTGTAATCCTATTGTGCGGGTGCTTATCCTTGGGCTTTACCCATTTTGCAGTTCGCCGCCCACACTGGCTTGAATCGAAATCTCTTTGTTATCGGGTATTTCGTTGTACCCCAGCACATGAAGCTCTGGCAGGCTGAAGCGGGTAAATTTCACCAGCATCGAGCGAATAGGTGCAGCTACTAATAATATTTGCGCTACACCGGCAGCTTCTAACTTATTGGACGCTTCAATTAACGACTGATTAAGCCTTTCGGCTAATTGCGGTTCGATAAAGTTTGAAGGGTCCGCGCCAACTTTTTGTGCTTGTTGCAGTGACTGTAGCAACAAGTGTTCCAGCGAGGCATCTAGGGTAATAACATTTAATGTGGGCTCGTTACCGATAATGTTTTGCACAATTTGCCGCGAAAGTGCAACGCGCGCATGGCCCGTTAATGCCGCAATATCGGCGTTTTTATCGCCGTGTGCGGCTAGCGCTTCTACGATGGAGCGCTTATCGCGAATGCTCACTTGCTCGCGCAATAAATTTTGCAGCACCTTAAGTAACTGGTTAACGGTAAGCGTGTTAGGGACTAACTCTTCTACTAATTTTGGCGATTGCTCGGCTAATAAATCGAGCCACTTCTGCACATCTTCATGGCCCATTAGCTCGTGGGTATGCTTTTGCACTAGCTGGTTTAAATGCGTTGCCACAACGGTGGCTGTATCAACTACCGTATAACCGAGGGTTTGCGCTTGGTCTTTTTGGCTATCGTCAATCCATATGGCATCTAAACCAAAGGCAGGGTCTTTTGCTGGCGTGCCATTCACCGGGCCAAATACTTCACCGGGGTTAATCGCCATAAACTTGTCGGCAAACACTTCGCCGGCCCCTACCTCTACCCCCATTAAGGTAATGCGGTAAGCATTAGGCAGTAAGTCTAAGTTGTCGCGAATATGCACCGGTGGAATCAAAAAGCCTACGTCTTGCGAGAGCTTTTTGCGTACGCCTTTAATACGGCCCAATAATTCACCGCGCTGGTTTTTGTCCACCAATGGGATTAAGCGATAGCCCACTTCCAAGCCTAAAATATCAACCGGTGTTACATCGTCCCAACTGACTTCTACCGGCTCGTCGGTGGCTTGCTGATGCTCTAAGGCCGGCGCACTGCCACCACCGCCACTAGGCATTAATGGTGCTGGTTCGCCATTAATGGTTCTAGCGCCCATTCCTCGATCGTCGGTTTCGTCCACTAGCTCGGCCACATCACGCTTAAAGTGAATGTAATACGCTAACGAGCCACAAATAGCCGCTAAACCTAAAAACGCCACATGCGGCATGCCCGGGATGGACCCCATAATGGCCAAAATAAACGCCGCTATACCCAACGCTTTAGGCGAGGCAAACATCTGCCCGGTCACCTGGTTGCCCATATCCTCAGAGCTATTCACACGGGTGACCATAATTGCCGCGGCGGTCGATAACAGCAAAGACGGCACTTGCGCCACCAAACCATCACCAATGGTTAACAATACATATTTTTCTAGCGCATCCGAAAACTCCAGCGAATGCTGCGCCATCCCTACAATTAAACCACCAATAATGTTGATAATAAGAATCAAAATACCGGCTACGGAATCGCCGCGTACAAACTTACTGGCACCATCCATAGAGCCATAAAAGTCGGCCTCTTGCGAAACCTCGGCCCGGCGAATTCGGGCTTCGTCTTGGTCGATTAACCCGGCATTCAAATCGGCATCAATCGCCATTTGTTTACCCGGCATGGCATCCAAGGTAAAGCGCGCGCTTACTTCAGAAATACGCCCTGCACCTTTGGTAACAACCACAAAGTTGATAATCACAAGGATAATAAACACCACCAAACCAACGGCAAAGTTACCGCCAATAACCACCTCGCCAAAGGCTTGAATCACTTTACCGGCGGCTGCGCCACCTTGATGCCCTTCCAACAAAACCACGCGCGTAGAGGCCACATTCAACGCCAACCGTAATAAAGTCGCTACTAGCAGAATCGTCGGGAAAATGGCGAAATCGGTAGGTTTTAGTGTATACACGCTCACCAGCAACACCACGATAGAAAGCGCAATATTGAACGAGAAAAATGCATCCAATAAAAAAGGCGGCAACGGCATTGTCATCATGCCAAGCAGCATGAGCAGCAGGATAGGCACAGACAAATTGCCGTGCCACATAGCCCTAGCACCGCGCATTGCCTTATCGCGCGTCATCGTCTGCGGCACTTGCCGCAGGTGTTGAAACAGAGAAATCGACATCAAAAACCGCCCAAACTTTGACGAAAAATACGTAATGTTCAGGCTATCGCAAGATGTGTTCCTAAATGAAAAGTCGCCTTAATCCTAGAAAGCGCAATTGAGAGTCAAGCGGATGGGAGTCAACAAGATCCGGATTGCCTTGGTGTGCATAGCGCGTAATAAAAATGTGTAATCGCCTTATTTAGTGACGAATCATTTTTTATCCCGCTTTCAGGAATACGTCGGTTCAACAGGTCCTATACCCCCAATAATTAGAACCCAATAAAAAGCCTCTAAAAACACAAATTTTGGCCAAAAAAAGAAAAATATAGGCAGTAAAGATAAAAAAAAATAATAATCCGGGTAAAACCGTGAATACCATCATAAATACCAAGCAGTATCTGCTCTACCATGATTCACGAACTCGGATTCAGACGGTTAATTGAAAGGCATTCGATTTCGGCGCGGTGAAAAGCGTTCAGTGCAAGCAAGGGCCTCTTAACGCACTAGCAAGCACTTTAACCACACGAGTAATACTCAATAACAATAATTCACTGATCAAACAATAGGCTAACCTATGTTTCGTTTCCAAAAACTGTCACTAACGGTGGTCTTTGCGTCTGTTCTTGCTGCATGCGGCGGAGCGGATTCAAACAAGGATGAAATAACGAGCTCCAGCAACTCGAACCCCATCAGCTCTACTTCCAGCCTCCAATCTTCAAGCACTGCGAGTTCTCAATCGGTTGTAGAGCAGCCCCAAGAATTCGAATTCGACCCCGTCGTCGCGCTGGCGATTAATGCCGGCGGCGAGGAAATCACCGGCACAGATGGCATTCGCTACGCGGCCGATGCCTATTTCAGTGAAGGCAATACCTATTCAACGGAAGGCGCAATTGATCTCACAGACAATGATGCGCTTTATCAATCGGAGCGATGGAACGCGGGCAATTTACTTTACGAAATTCCCATGGCCAATGGCATCTACGATATCACGCTTAAATTTGCGGAAGTCTTCCACGATACCGCCGGCGCTCGTGCTTTTGACATCGCACTTGAGGGCACAGCCGTAACTACGGGCTTAGATCTGGTAGCCCAAGTCGGCCCTTTAGCCGCACATGACATCCAATACCATGGTGTTGAGGTCAGCGATGGTACATTAACAATCGAGCTGACAGGAACCCTCGACAACCCCAAAATTTCCGCTATTGTCGTCTATCGTGAACCCAATGGTGGCGATATTTATCGTCAGCAATGCCTTGGCTGTCACGGCAATGAAAAAGGCGAGGCTGCTATCACCGGCGGCGCGCTTACCGCATCTGAATGCCGCGCTTGCTCTTCACTCGACAATTTAGCAAGCTTTATCGATATCGCCATGCCGGCTACCAAGGCGTCTTGGTGTAAAGGTCAGTGCAGCATCGATGTCGCTAATTACATCCTCGATAACTTCGCGGGCTTTAACGGGATTCCCGAAGAGGCTCCCGTTGAACAAGTCCCGCTTGCGGGCGATATTGCCGCTTGCGAGCAAGGCGAAGATGCAGCCTTTGGCGGCCTACGTCGCTTGACGCGTGTTGAGTATCAAAACTTAGTTTCACAGCTGTTCAACGACACCAACGACTATACCGGCAACTTCGGCAAAGACGGCAAGCTGGGCAACTTCAATATCAATGTTGAAGTGCCTATCTCTGGCTTACAAACCGACCAGTATATGGAAGTTGGCGCCACTGTAGCGCAATCTGCGGCGGCCAATCTAAACCGTTGGGCACCGTGCACCTCTGAAGACGTTAATTGCGTTAACGACATTATCGATAATGTCGTCAGCCGCGCCTACCGCCGCCCGTTAACCTCCGACGACAGAGCACGCTTGCTGGCGATCTTCCAAGACTCCGCTGGTGGCTTTGAAACCGCGTTGGCTACTATGCTGCAAGCGGTATTGTCCTCGCCCTATTTCCTATATCACTTGGAATTTGGTACAGACCAACACCTACCGTCGGGCGTAGTGCCTTTATCGTCACACGAGATAGCGGCTCGGCTATCGTTCTTCTTGTGGCGCAGTGCGCCAGATGCAGCGCTGCTATCGGCAGCACAAGCCAACCAGCTGCAAACGCCCGCGCAAATCGAAAGCCAAGCACGGCGCATGCTGCAAGACCCGCGCGCAAAGGTCGCTGTTGGGCGCTTCCACCTAGAGTGGCTTAAACTCGCCTACCCCGAGGCCGGTGCCGCCAACGAGGCCGAAGCAATCGCAGCCATCGAAGATACCGTACGCACCGTGACTGAGCTAACTTACGCCGACAACGGCGACTTTAAAGACTTGTTTTCCGTGTCTTATGGTTTCTTGAACGATGTCACTAAAGACCTGTACAGCGTGACAGGTTCTGCCACCGCGCTCGGCTCGAACGGGTTCGATAAATACGCGCTTGCCCCCATCCAGCGCGGCGGCATTTTAAGCCGTGCCGGCTTCTTGAGCTTTAACACCCCACCGTCTGGTCGCGGCAAATTCGTTCGTGAGCAACTATTGTGTGGCGTCATTCCGCTGCCGCCGGCAGATTTTATTCCGGAGGCACCAGAGGGCGACCCCAATAGTCCACCGCGCGAACGCTGGGCCGAGCATGTGACCAACCCCGCTTGCGGCGGCTGCCACCGACTGATGGACCCTCTTGGCTTTGGCTTTGACCATTATGACGACCACGGTCAGTGGCGCTCGATGGTGGGCACTTGGCCAGTCGATGCCACCGGCGAGATCGTTGAAACTACCGATATCGATGGCTTATTCGATGGCCATGTCGAGCTGCAGCAAATCTTATCCACCAGTGTAGACACCCAGGCCTGCTATGCCGTGCAATGGTTTAGGTTTGCGATTGGTCGTCAGCCAGGCCTAAAAGACAGCTGTGCGCTGGCCGAGATCAATCAAATAGCCAGCAACGAAAACTACAACATCCGCGAGGTGATGATTGCCATCACTCAATCGGACGCATTCCGCTTTCGCCGCGCTGAACCCGCGCAATAAGCCACAGAGTCATCGGAGCATTGTTATGAGTATTCTGATCAAAACGGATAAAAATAAATGGACTCGCCGAGCTTTAATTCGTGGCATGGGCGTTGGGGCGGCATCGGCACTGCTGCCCGTGCTAGAAGCAGATGCACAGGATTCGGCACCCAAACGCGTAATTATTATGACCACGCCGAACGGCATCGCCCCCGAAGTGGAGCCTGTAGGCAGCCAAACCAATTGGCAATTTGGTTCGGCCGCAAGCACCCTGAATGATGTCCGCTCGGATATCACCTATCTGCGCGGCATTGATTTAAAAACCTACACCACCAACCGAATCCCCAACGACCACCCGCCGGTCATCCATCAGCTGTTAACCGCATCGGATTCGATTGACCCTATGGACGGCAGCAACCCAGCTGTTTCGGGTACTTGGCTAGCAAGCGGTCAATCCATCGACCAATTCTTAGCGGATCGGCTAATGGCTAACCCCGCCACGCAGACGCGTTTTCGATCGATTGTCGCGGGTGCCGATTGCGGCGCATTTGCTTGGCAGCAAGTTTATCGCCAACCGCAAGAGCCCATATTCCCAGAAAATAACGCCGGTAATTTGCACGCGCGTATATTCGAGGGCGTCACCCCGGGCGGCGGCCAACCAGACCCTGCGTTGATCGCCGAACTGGCCCGGCGTAAAAGTGTTGTCGATTCTGTGCAGGATGAGCTGAATGCTGTTTTGTCGCGAGTCGGTAGCGCCGATAAACAGAAAATTGAATCCCATATCAATGCTATTCGCGAAATCGAACAGCGCCTCGATTTTGATCAGCAATCTTCGGCGGGGGCAGCCTGCGAGGTGCCCAACCTACGTGGCACACCCGGATCACAAGACGATCAACATCGACTTAAAGGCACGAACATGATGGACATCATCGCCAATGCCTTCGCCTGTGATCAAACCCGTGTTGCCACCTTGCAGTGGGCGAACGGTGCCTCGGGTATTCGTTTTAGCTCGCTAGGCATCGATGAAGGCCACCATGATCTCACACACGATAATTTCGGCCCCAACGCGGGTAAACGCGCACAAATTGCTGGTTGGTATGCCGAGCGCTTCAAATACTTTATCGAAAAACTCAAGTCGATTCCGGAGGGTAGCGGTAGCGTACTCGACAATACCGTCATTTTATGGACATCGGAGCACAACGGTGCCCAACAGCACGGGCGAACTAACATTCCATTTTTCTTGGCGGGCGGGCTCGGGGGGGCATTTAACACTGGCCAGTTTTTGGATTTCTCCGGTAATTCACTGGCACACAATGATGTGTATGTATCCTTGGCACAAGGGGTCGGTCTTTCGGACGTAACCAGCTTTGGAAAAGCCAGCTTAGTACGCGGACCAGTGCCGGGGCTACTGGCTTAACTATTCCTAAAAATACAAGCAAAAAGAGGATGTTGATAACGAACCAAAAAAGCGCTGAAGATATCAGCGCTTAGGGGGCTTAAGCTACAAGGCGTCGCCTGTGACCTTGGTCAGTCAAGGCGACACAAGGCGACAAGATGAATAGCTTAGGTTAGTGAGCGTGAACGCTTACGCTCTCTCACAACCGTAAGCAAGCCAATAAGGAGCGCCATAGCGATACCGCCAGAGGCAGCATCGATTTCGGGTACCGAGTGAGCTTCGCCGCGGGTATACATGCGAACGTATGAATACTCGTCGCCAACGAAGTCTTCGTCTGGCTGGAAACGGCCGCTATTGTTGCCGAGGCCAGCAAAGTAGTACGCTGACCAGTTTTCGCTCTGTTTGTCGCTACCTTGTTTTACGACAAACATCGCATCTTCAAAGTTGCTCAACGCAGCACTATCAAACTCCCAAAAGTAGTTGCCGCTGGTGCCCGTGGTGGCGGAAAGGCTTCCAGTTTCGGTGCCAGTGTCGTATTCAAAAGTACCGGCAAGTGACCAGTCATTGAACAGCCAGTTTGTCACGGCAGCGTCTATATCTTTTTTCTTGTTACTGCCGGATTGGCAATCGTTAGCACTGAGGTAGTCGGCGGATAGTGGCGCTAGGACCTGGAAGTCGCTGGCATCACAGTCAACTGCGAACGCTTGAGTGGACATTAGCATGCTAGCTGCAGCGCCTAGCGTGGCGAATTTGATTTTCGTAAGTAAAGCAAATTTAGACATGTTTAACCTTATTAATTGTTCACATTCAGCGGCTCGATAAAGCAAGTAATAAGCCAGGGGTCTTCTCCGCTTTAGTGAGGTAAAAAGAGATGCTAAGACCCGCCATATCCGTTGAAATGTAAGGTTCTCACGCCACTACACTTAAACGAATATATGAGCCTTAACATCTCCAGCAAAATTTTGAGCCTTCCTGGTCAGCGTGTCAAACAAGTTCAGCATGACTTGGCCCTGCAAAGATTGACTATACACTGCAAGCGAGACCGTCGTTATAGAGCGATTGACCCGTCAAGTAATGAGGCGGCCAACATCAACCGATACTTGCGCAGAACGATCCGTGATGTCCCTTTGTGTGGCTTCGAGTGCTATTTGGAAGTTGAGCTCGCTCAAGTTGTGACGACTTGCGGTAGGCGTCTAATGGAGGCTTGCGAATTTGTCGATACAGGCAATCGCTATACTCAAAGATTTTGCCAGTTGGTGAGCGGATTGTGTCGCCATATGAGTATCAGCACGGTCAGTCGGCACCTAAAGCTACGATGGGAAACGGTGAAAAATATGGATAAATTTCACCTAGAGAAAACGTTGCCTGCACTTAATCCTGAAAAATTAATTGACTTAAAATATCTTGGGGTCGATGAAGTCGCTAGAGCCAAAGGCCATGATTATATGACGGTGATTTATGACATGGAATCCGGTCATTTAATTGGCGTTGAGACAGGCCGTAAAGCCGAGGTGTTGACAGCGTTTCTAAAGCGCTTACCAGCACAAACCGCTGAAAACATAGAGGCGGTAGCCATGGATATGGGGCCAGCCTATCAAAAATCGGTACGCGAATGCTTGCCTAATGCTGACATTGTTTTCGATCGGTTTCATGTGATGCAAAACTACAGTAAAGCCATGAGCAATCAGCGTAGGATCGAGTTCAGAAAGGCGGATCGCGCAGGCAAAGAGCAGCTTAAAGGTACCCACTACCTGTTGTTAAAAAATGCCGACAAGTTAAATGATAAACAAGCCAATAAACTCCAGACATTGCTCGAAAATAATTCCAATATCAATACACTTTATATACTCAAAGAGCAGCTCCAAGCTTTGTGGAATGCAGGGAATTATGACGCCATGATGAATGCATTGGAGCAGTGGTGCGACATCGCGGAACAGACGAATATGCTCTATCTCAAGAAATTTGCAAAGTCACTAAGGAAGCATAGCGTAGGCATTTGTAACTACGGAAAACACGGGCTGACTAGCGCCAGAATTGAAGCCGGCAATGTCAGCATTGGCATGATTCGCAAGCGAGCAAGAGGCATCAAGGATACCGAGTACTTCAAGCTAAAAATAAGGCAATCATCGATGCCTGACGAGCAATCCATGTTCTATGGAAGCCACTAGATCACCTCACTAAAGCGGAGAAGAGCCTAAGCCAGAAAAATAAAACCATAATAAACAGTAGCTTAGGACACTTTCGTATCAACGATGTAAACCTATTCGACGCGGCAGTTGGTTTTATTATGGCCGCAGATCCCGCTCTACCATAATGCGCATTAGTTGCCCCACTTTTCGCATCGGTAGCGTCAAGGCTACTGACTAGCTCCAAGCCGCCGTCAGCTCAGGGCCGCCTAGTAATAATTAGACAGTCAGTAGAATTTTTGCTCTATAGTCATCATCAATAGCGGAGGCCATGACTCGGTGTTTTAATCTGCGCTTACTCCTATCGTTAACCTTTAGCAGATTCATCCAAAACCTTTTTATAACAGCCATTGCAGCCGCTCCAGATGCGAGCCTACATTCATCCTCTTTAAAGGTAACATCGAGTTGCCAGTGGCTTCGAACTGCAAAGACCCCGCGTTTCGCGTCAACTGTCAAAGAGCTTAAATACCAAGAAACTTCTGAGGACTTTTTTCGCCTTTTATTGTTTTGGTGTTCGACACGAATCAGTGAATTAGCATCGCACCATTTTCTCGCTGAATTAACCCAGTCGCTACTTTCTACATGATGCGTTTTTCTTTGCTCAATTCGACCATGACCTTTATCAACTTATTCATCGGTGTCATGGGGTATATTGGCAAAGTCTTCGCGTCTTAATTTGTGGTAATACGCTTCTATTTCAGTACGTAACGCGTTTTGGTTGTCTTTTAGTTGGAGCACAATCGCCTCCCTTACAGCGGACTTTATCGACTACTTTGACTTGGCACCCCATTGCATCCGTTGTAACAACGGCACCGTTAATATCGATTAGATCAAGCGCTTATCATGTGAATGGTGCTCTGATCTAAAGTCGCTCAAGTCTTGCTAAGGGTTATAAAAACGAGGAAACCTTAGACATATTGGTCAACTATTACTGGTCGGCCCGGCGGTGTTTGCAAAACACGAGTTAGGTTCCTGACGCAATTGCAATAACGTAAAATATAATTTTTAACGGGATTTTACAGGCCACCTTGCTTACCCGGTCAGCCTTGTGCATGCTTTTTTGCTCTGCGGGCTAAGGCGATTAAATCTATCGTTTTACCTATTTTTCCCTGTAACGCAGCCACCAGTGCGTGCATGACAATTAGATTTCCATCTAGGCAATTTACGCAGCTTTTGGAGCTAACATCTATCACCTGCTGTGCAACCGGATTGCCACCGTCTTGATAGGCCATAAGGACATTTATGGCACGCTCTTGTGATGTTATTGCCCTAGACACTGGCGTATACCCCAGCGCGCTAATCATAGCATCTGCCGTGCGCCACACCGACCAAGGGTTTTGACCGGTTATCAGTTTACCGTCGGTAACTATGTTATCTAAGTATAGTGGGCCTGCAAAAAAGCGAGCATTGCGACGCTTTAATTCGCTCTCGAGTAAAAAAGGGAATACTTCTTTTGCAGACGGCATTAGAAAGAGCTCTTCCGCATTGGTAAATCCTGTAACTTGCTTACCGGCTAATAAAAAATCCCCATTACTGAGCTCCACATTAAGCAGGGCCGCAGGGCCGTGACAAATAGCACCCACCACTTTGCCTTTCTGAAACATATGACGCACAACCGATTGAATCGTTTTATTATCGGGAAAATCAAATAATGCCCCTTTACCGCCCACAAAGTAAATTGCAGCATAATCCTCTGCATTAACATTCGCGATAGGGGTTGTATTTGCAACTTTTGCTTGCGCAGCTGCATCATTAAGGAAGGCATAATCGTATACGCCAATATCATCTCCGTCGATAACAACTTCAGGCTCTCCACCGAGCGTGCTAGCGACGTCCACCTCAAAACCATTGGTTTGAAACACATAATAGGCCCGCGACAGTTCGGTTAACTCGTAACCTAAGTTTTTGCCAGGTATCGCAGAAGAACCCGTACTGGTGAGCACCGCAAGAATGCGCCCGCGCGCCCCTTTAACCTCATTATTGACATAAGCCAAGTCTGACGCTTGTGTGTTACGGATAGATTCGCGCAAGGCATCACCCATCATTAAAGTGCTTAGCCATGTAGCTGTGCTGATAACTGCCACCACACAACACACTATAAACACGCCAAACCATACGGCTACTTTTTTAAACATAAGGCTCTCCTGAATCGAAAACCCCAGCATAATCGAGGGCGTGTTAAATCCGCGTTAAATGATGGCGCGCGAGTTTTGGCAATATAGAAAAACGATAAGTAGCCGCACAGGTACTAATGCAATACTGCCAATCTAGAGCCTCTAATACGCGTATTACAAGGTATAGCCCTTGCCCTAGACCGTCACTTTCTGGGTGGCGGCTATTAGGGGCGGTTAAATCGGTTGAAGGAAGTTCTAAAACAGTATTTTCAAAATGCAGTGTTTGTTCACTCACCGAAATTTTTAACGCAGGTTTACCGCTATGGTTGATAGCATTATCGATTAAATTACTGATAACCAGAAGAACCAACTGATAGTTAACTGACCTCCGGCAAAGCCGGAGGCTTATTGGATGACGCCCTCGAAGGGCTCAAATTAAGCGCCCAAGGCGCTATACCTCGAGATTCAACTGATCCCGATGGATATCATTTTTCTCTTGGTTTCTTATGTATTCCCGCACCATCATTTCATCAAGACCTACCGTCGACACATAATAGCCTCTAGCCCAAAATGCCTCTCCATTAAAGTTACGCTGCTTACCCTTAAAGCGCCTCGCTATTGAAATTGCGCTTTTTCCTTTTATAAAACCAACGGCACTTGATACTGACATTTTCGGCGGAATACTCAAGCACGTGTGGACACGGTCAGGCATCACATGACCCTCCTCGATAACCACACCCTTCTGGCGCGCCAATTCATGAAAAATATCTCCCAAGTGGTGTCGTAACGATCCAAATAACAGCTTGCGTCTCTTCTTCGGAATAAACACCACATGGTACTTACAATCCCATCTCGTATGGGCCAAACTCTTCGGATCTCGCATAGGTTTATCTCTTATCTTTTGGTCGAGATCAGAGACTACCTGTACCGCGGTATAGGTAGAACCTATGGGAGTCACCCCAGCAGAGCTGGGGGTTTACCTAATGATTAATTACCTACAACGGTTAAAGCTGAAAGATCACACTCTATTTTAAAATTGTTCTCTTTAATCTTGGCATATTGGTTTAACACACATTCTTCAATCAGCGGCAGTAAAGGAAAAGTGTCCGTTTTAGTGCTTTCAGCTCTTGCTAACGCCAACAAAACATCAACAATATTTTTCATTTTATAGGCAGAACATGCAAGCTGGCTCACCGCTTTGGCATTTAACCTTTGCTGCTCTGTAAGCGCTAACGTATTGATAATTTCGGTTAAGGGCGTGCGTAATTCGTGACTCACATCGCGGTTAAACTGGCTTTCCCTTTCGATAACAGCCTGCAATTTCTTAAACGTGCTTTCGATTGTTAACGTTAAATAATCTACCTCATTATCCAACGGCACAACCAAGTCCTCTTTTGCTTTCGCCCCTGTCGATTTTCCATTTTTGAGCAAGCCGGTATATTCATAACCATCTACTTTTTCAGCCAGCGCCACTATTGGGCTTGATATACGCTGTGCAATAACCAAAGCGCCTACTAGCGCAATCGTTATTGCCAATACAATCAAGCCAGCAAGGAAAACAACAATATTTATGGGTAAATTTCTTACGGCAAGTAATTCAGTAACATCAGCCACCAAAATAGCATTGGCATAACTTGGTAAGCTAGGCCCGATACGTAAATTGCGAATATGGTAATGCCTACCCGATGCACTAAAAACTTCACCTGCCGCATTGGCCTTTGCCACACGAGCAATTTCACTAGGTGCCGAGTTAATCGAATCATAAACGGTAAAATACGCGGCACTTGGGGGCGCTATGCTGCCCGTTTTTTGGTAATGACGTTGCATTCGCTCTATTTCTAAACTAACAAGCCTATTCAGTACTTCATCCTCAATAATATAGGCGACAACAATGCTTGCGGCCGAGTAACTAAGGGCAAGCACCAAGACAAAGCCACCAAAAAACCACGATATACGCTGCTGAATACCCTGTTTAAACTTCACTGGGAGACTCTAATTTATAGCCCACATTAATAAGCGTTGTTAGCATTGGCGAAGCAAAAGGTTTATCGAGCACACTGCGCAAGCTAAATATATGGGTGCGCAAAGCATCACTATCTGGGGGATTATCACCCCACACTTCATGAATTAAGCGCGAACGCGTAACCGGCTGCGGATAAGCTTGCGCTAATACCGCAAGAACATCAAAACTGACCTTTGTAAGTTTGAGTGCTTGGCCGCTACGCTTGGCAATGCGCTGCACCCTATCAACCTCTAACTCCCCTATTTTTATGCTTTTATTTTGGTGTAGTAAGTTTCGTCGCGCTAGCGCCGAACAACGCAATACTAGCTCGCGCAGCTCAAAAGGTTTCGTTACATAATCGTCTGCCCCTAAGCCAAAACCTTCGGCTTTATCCTCAAACGCATCGCGTGCAGTAAGCATAAGCATAGGGATATGTGTAAGAGACTGCTGTTTTATGCGCTCACAGACTTGTAAGCCATCCATGTCGGGGAGGTTTAAATCTAAAATAATCACGTCGTATACCTGCTCCAACGCTAATTCGACACCTTGTACACCCTTCACACAATGCTCCACGAGCCACCCCACCCCCATCAAAAAATCACACAACTGACGAGCAATAATGAGGTTATCTTCAATGAGCAATACTGTTAATTCTTTATTCGACATAATCACAAAAAATCAAAACTAATTTATTTAATAATACAGGGCGCCCCAAAAAAACATAAAAACCTATACAATGCGCGATTGTCTAACGATCCTAACAATATAGTATCGAGAGCTAGCTGAATGCTTTATTAAAGGGCATATCTAAATACGTATTTTCGAAGGATAATAAAAACACAAGACGTGGTTACAAAACAACACGCTTATTAACTTTAATAACGCATAAAAGACAACATACATCAAATTTAGCACTCGGCTTGATCATCTGAAACGTCATACAAAAGTGGAAGCATCAGCACTTTTAACATCAGGACGACACCGCGAATTTTGCAGTCTGCAGAACTTTTACGTTCTTTTTGGCAAACCAAGCTTAATGTTGGCCTAAACACCTCCCAGCCAATGAGTCCTTTCAGGCTAACCAAAGTATATTTAGCGTCAATTTTACGCAATCGCTCGTCTGAATCGAAAAACTCAATCCAACACCCCCATCAAATGAAGCCCTTTAGCCTTCGCTTTAGCACTCAGCTTAAGCGTCCCTTCTCCTTCTAAAGCTAACGATAAGTCAGATAGCGATATACGCTTCTTATCCAATGCCAATAAGGCTCCCATCACATAGCGCACCATATGCTTTAAAAAACCATCACCCACTATTTTGAGGTAATAAACATTTGTTGCCAAGGGGGCGAAATTTGCCGGCAAAATATCGCAGTAAAAAATATCCCTTACTGTTGATAGCCGCTTTTTATCGTGACTGCTAAAACATCTAAAATCGTGCGAGCCAACAAAAAGCTTACATGCTTCGCGCATAAGCGCTGGATCGAAGGTGGGATTTACATTCAAGTAATGAAAAGCAATTTCGGATACGGCCGTATTATCAATTGCAGAAACCGAAAAATAATAATGGTACTCTTTACCCGAGTTATGGCGATTAGGCTGATACGCCTGCGTTGACTCTTCGCAATTAAGAATACGGATATCGGTAGGTAGTAGTGAATTTAAACCCTGCAATAAATGCTGGGCACTAATCGCAATGGGCAGAGTGATTTTGGCAACTTGACCTTGCGCATGAACCCCGCCATCGGTTCGGCTAGCGCACGATACGGTACACGATTGGTGATGGGTTATATCACTTAATGCGTTGCGCAAGGTGCCCTCAATGGTGGGCTTTACTTCATTGCGAGTAGTGGCGCTTTGCGCTTGCCAGCCGAAATAACGCGTACCTTTGTAGGCAATAGTCACTCGAAAGTGGTGCATGGTACGCTCCTAATGGTTATAGATTACCCCAAGCTAGGGGAGATGGCCGCGACTTGGGACAACAGGTATACTCGCCCACTATACTGACCTTTTATCAGAAGCGCGCCACCCACTGTGACTACACCACCAAAAACATCACGCAAAAAAGCACATAGCGGTAGCAAAGGCTTACACCCACGCAACATTCACCGCGACGGCTATAACTTTGAGCAACTTGCCATCGCTTGCCCCGATCTTAAGCCGTATATTGTGCAAAACATATACGGCAATAGCGCTATTAATTTTGCCGACCCTGCGGCGGTAAAAAACCTGAATAAGGCTCTACTAAAAAAAGACTACAACATAGATGCTTGGGATATTCCAGACGGTTTTTTATGCCCACCGGTACCAGGGCGCGTCGATTACCTGCATTACATAGCCGACTTACTCAAGGTGGGCGATACAAACGCAGCAGCCGCAAAAATTAAGCTATTGGATATTGGCACTGGCGCCAATGGCATTTATGCGTTGCTTGCCTGCAAAGCTTACGGCTGGCATTGCACCGCAAGCGATATCAACCCAACCGCCTTAAACAATGTGGAAACCATAGTCGAAAAAAATAAATCGATAAAAGGCAATTTAACCTTACGCTTACAAAGTGATAAATCGCATATTTTTACCGGCATTATTCACGATAATGAGTACTTTGACGTGAGCGTGTGCAACCCGCCCTTTCACGCCTCGCTTGATGAAGCGCTAAAAGGTAACCGAAAAAAGCGGCACAACTTAGAAGCTAAACGCTTAAGCGCCTCCCCTCAAAGTGCCTCGTTAGCCACATTACCGGCACTAAATTTTGGCGGCCAGAATGCAGAACTATGGTGCAAAGGCGGCGAGCATAAATTTTTGCGCACAATGATTAAAGAAAGCCATATTTATTCAAAGCAATGCCGCTGGTTTACAACACTAGTTTCTAAAAGCGATAACCTTAAGCCCGCCAAAAAGCTATTACAAAAACTACACGCCGCAAACATTAAAGAAATAGAAATGAAACAAGGCCAAAAGATAACGCGCATTCTGGCGTGGTCTTTCGAGCCAATACCAAACTAACCTCTAAAGTCTATAAGATGAGGACAACCATGCAATATTATGCAGGCATTGACCTTGGTGGCACAAAAACAGAAGTTATTGTGCTCGACGAAAATAGCCAAGAACACTATCGAAAAAGAACCCCAACGCCACAACACGATTACCCCGCCACACTTAACAACATTACAACTTTGGTTTTAGAGGCCCAAGCACACTTAAAGCTAGACAGCCTTCCTGTCGGCATTGGCATTCCAGGGACGATTAGCCGTAAAACAGGCTGCGTTAAAAATGCCAATTCCACATGGCTAAATGGCCAAGCCATGACCGCCGATATGGAGCTGTTATTAAAACGCCCCATTAAAATTATGAACGACGCAAACTGCCTAGCGGTATCCGAAGCTGTCGACGGTGCTGGCAGCGGGCACGCAACAGTGTTTGCTGCGATTTTAGGCACGGGTTGCGGCGCAGGTATTAGTATCGCACAGCAAGCATTAATCGGCCCCAACGGCCTAGCAGGTGAATGGGGGCATATTAACCACCCGACCGCTAGCGACGCCGAACGCAACGCAAGGCCTTGCTACTGCGGCAAAGCTGGCTGCATAGAAACATTTATTAGCGGCACCGGCTTACAAACCAGCTACACGCTAAAAACCGGCGAGACCATTAATGTTCAGAAAATAATTCATCGGGCCGAAGACGGTGAAAAAAATGCTCTCGCCATTTTAGCGCAATACCAACAACAGGTTGTTGCGGCACTAGCAATGGTAGTCAACCTGCTAGACCCAGATATTATTGTACTCGGTGGCGGGGTTTCTAATTGGCCAAAGCTATACCCTGCTATAAACAAAATGCTACCAAAAATGGTATTTGGTAAAGAGTGCGACACCCAAGTTGTACAATCTAAGCATGGCGACTCTAGCGGTGTACGTGGCGCGGCTTGGTTAAACCTAAAACCATTTTAATTAAGCGCCTTTTAAGTAAATGAGCGGCATCTCTACAGTATCTACGCCATTACTTAACCATAAAATACCATCGCTAATGGTTGCTGTTAGCGCCATACTGGATGCCACCAGGGGCGCTAAATCCTCGATAATGCTTTCGCCCGCATCAATTACTGTTAAACGTTTAAAGCGCGGTGTTTTATCCGCCAAGCCTTGCCACCAAGGTGCCGTATTGCGGCCATAGGCAATAACAATAACCTCGCTCGCTTGGCCGCAGGCTTTCGCTATTCGTTTTTCGTCTGGCCATCCCAAATCAATCCAGCGCTCGATTAAACCGGTATCATCTTTTTGCCAAATATCCGGCTCGTCGGTGGCGCAAAGGCCGCGGGTAAAACTAAGATTTTCGTGCGCAAATAGTGCAAAAGCCGCTAAGCGCAAACACATGCGGCCTTCAGTTTCTGACGGGTGACAAGCAACTTTAAAATCATAAGTATTGTAATGATGACTGTCCGTATTACTCACTATCAAACTGGTTTTGTACACTTTGGATTTAAGGGCCATAAATGCTCTTTAAGAATTCGTTGTTGTTATATTCGCAAGTTATTGGCTTGCAAGTTGATGTATTGCATTTTGGTACTGCTGCGTTAATGCCCGCCAGCTATATTGCGTAATATCTGGTGCATTTAAGGCGGTTACACCACTGCCATACGCCACAAGGGCTTTTACTGCACTTGATGTTTCGTTGCTGTAGGTTGCGCCCTCTTCACTCAAGTATAAATATTCCGCGCTGAAAAAGTCGGGGTAAGCCACGCGTTTGGGTAGCAGCGGCGTACAGCCGGCAGCCACGGCGTCTAAAACGGCTAGACCTTGGAAATCATGCAACGCGGTTGATAAAACAATATCGCTACTTGCCAATACTGAGTGATAGCGCTGTAACGGCAAAAAACCCCACTCCCCTAACCAGCCTTGCTCTGTTAATACTGCTTTTAATTGTGAAAAAGCTGCAGGCACCTGCCGAAATTGTTGGCCCACAATATGGAAGCGCATGTGCATACTAGGGGTTTGTTGTGCCAGCGCTGTAACAATAGCCAATAGGCGCTCAGGGCCTTTGTCGTACTCCCAGCGGTGATTCCACAAAATTGTGAGTTCTTGCGCTGATGACGATTGGTTTTTATTTAACGCTGCCCGCAGTTTGGCCAATTCAAAACACGACGGCTCAAGCGGTACGGGAATAACTTGTGACTTTTCCTCTAGTTGCTCAATAATATCCCCCGGCACGTGATCCGGCAGTTTTTTGAGTAAAGCCGAAACCCCCAACAAAAAGGATTTTTGGTTATGCGCACTATTAAATACTACCTGGTTAGCCGCAAGTGCGCCGTACAAAGTCACCATTTGTGGCTCTATGCTATGCACAGTCTGGCCAGCCGCTGTATTAGCGGGGTAAGAAAATTGATTTTCGTGAAAATAAAGCAGCGTTGGCACATGGGCCAATTCTGGCACCAAACCTTTGAGGGTTGCCAAATCCACCATGGAGGTCGCTACAATGACATCCCAAGGCTTTGCCAATAGCGCCGCCCTATTAGCAAATGCCCAAGTCATCGCATTACCGCGTATTCGCCAACTAAAAAAGCGCGCAGGCAGCGCCATAATAGTAAAGGAAAATGCAAGGTGTTTAACTAGACCTTTATGCCACCGGCGATGACTTTGGGCATCGTATGCCGACAGTATCAGTACGCTCAACTAAGCCAGCGAACCTTCGGCGAAAGCTTTACCGGCCAACAAATGTAAATGTAAATGAAATACCGTTTGCCCTGCACCTTCGCCGTTATTCACAATTAAACGAAAAGCATCATCAACACCCAACTGGCGTGCGATTTTACCAGCTGCCAGCATTAAATGGCCCAGTAGCGCTTGATGTTCGTCTTGAGCATCCGCCAATTTGGCAATTGGTTTTTTAGGGATAATTAAAACATGGGTTGGCGCTTGCGGGGATATATCATTAATGCAAATGCAATGCTCGTCTTCGTATACGCGCGGCGCAGGAATTTCGCCTGCAATAATCTTACTAAAAATTGTATCGCTCATAACAATTCCTTTATTTATTTTGCCAAGCTTCTTTTTCAGCTAGAGTAATTTCTCGGGCCTCGCCCTCTAACATTACGGGAATATCGTCTCGCACTGGGTAGGCTAAGCCGGCCGATAGGCTCACCAATTCGTTGTTGGGGGCATCCCAAATTAATGGCCCTTTGGTTACAGGGCATACAAGAATACTTAGCAATTTTTTATCTAGCATGTTTTTTCTCTAATCATCGTTTGGCTATTAAGGAAGTTCGGGTTTTGAATTTTCGGGGAATAGTAGCTGCGGGTCTAAACGCTCATTAAACCAGTTCATGCGCCAATCAAGGTGTGGTCCTGTCGCACGGCCGCTAGCGCCAATACGGGCAATTAGGTCGCCTTGTTTTACCGTATCGCCTACGGCTACCTCTAATTTACTCAAATGTATAAATGTCGACGAAACGCCATGCCCGTGATCCACAATTAAGGTGCCGCCAGAATAATACAAGTCGTCATTAGCAAATGTTACAACACCGGCTGCTGGCGCAATTACTTTTGCACCTGTTGGACCGGCAATATCAACACCGTAATGCGGGCTTTTGGGTGTACCATTGTAAAAGCGCTGGCTGCCATAAACACCTGTTATTGGGCCTTTTGCCGGCCAAATAAAATGGGATAAAAAATCTGTGCGATTGTCGTTGCGTTTACGCGCGGCTTTTACCGCCGCAGATTCTTGCTGTATACGCTGCGTTAGCTCTGCCGGTGGCGTTACGTGCTTTTGTTTTACGCCTTCTATGCGCTGAATGTTGTATTCACGCTGACGCACGTCGAAACTTAGTGTTTCTTGCTGCTCGCCTTTTTTAACCAATACGGAAACGCGGCTAGGTGCATCACGCCCCAACCCCAAAGCAAACCGGCCTTGAGCACTTTGCTTAAGTTCGCGGCCTTGATAAAAGACCTGCTCGCCGGCCTTCGCCTGCCCAATAATAAGCGCGCCTTGTACCCACGCCCCCTCGAAGGTCGCCGCATTTGCCTGCGACGCCACCCAAAATACACTCACCACTTGCAGTAAAAACTGAAATCTCATCGGCACAAGCCCTCCTAGGCGCTAGTCTAGCGGTTACGCCTCTAAAGTTAAATGATTGTCCCGTACGCATGCGCAACTTGTATCGCTGGCGCATTCGAGCTTAAATGTCGCCCTTACTTAAAAGAGCCTAAAGCGCAATGATTGAAGCGGTATTTTTTGACCTAGATGGCACCTTAATGGACACCAGCAAAGACCTTGGTGCAGCACTAAACGCCGTACGGCAAGCAGAAGGTTTGCCTCCCCTGCCAGACCACATAACCCGCGCAGAGGTTTCTAATGGTGCCAATGCATTGATTAAGCTTGGCTTTGGAGAGGGTTTAACGGCCGACCAGCATCAATTTTACCGTCAAGCATTGCTCGATTATTATTTAGCCAATATTGCCGAGTACACTTTTACCTTTAAGGGCATTGAACCGCTTATACAGATGCTTAGCGACGAACGGATTCACTGGGGGGTTGTAACAAATAAGCCCGCGCTATACACCAATGCGTTGATGGCTCAATTTCAATTCGCCACTGCTCCTGCGGCCACGGTGAGCCCCGATGCGCTAAAAGCCGCCAAGCCAGACCCAGAAGGCCTATTGCTCGCATGCCAACAAGCCAATTGTGCACCGGCGCACTGCGTCTATGTGGGCGACCATTTACGTGATATTCAGGCCGGGAAAAACGCAGGTATGAAAACTATTGCCGTAGGTTATGGCTTTACCAGCACACAAAACTGCCACCATCAGTGGCAGGCCGATTATACTGTGGACTGCGCCACTGAAATTTGGCCCATTATTCAACAACTGCACAAGCCAAAAGGTTAACCTGCTAACTCAGCACAACAGCGCTTATGTAGCAGCACTAACAGAAGTGATTTCTTTTATGACTCATCAAACCGACTTTCTTGCTTACACGCCCCCCAGCAAAGATATATTAAAAGGCCGTATTATTGTAATTACAGGCGCTGGCGACGGGATTGGCAAAGCCATTGCTATCGCGTGCGCTACAGCCGGCGCCACTGTCGTCTTGCTAGGGCGAACCATGCAAAAACTCGAAGCTGTATACGATGCCATTGAGCAGCTGGGTGGCCCACAGCCCGCTATTTTCCCCATCAATTTCGAAAGCGCCACCAAACAAGATTACCAACAGCTCAAAGATGCCCTAAACGAAGAATTTGGCTTGATTGATGGCTTGCTGCATAACGCTGGCGCGCTGGGCACGAATGCGCCGGCAGAGCAATACAGCGCTAGCGAGTGGGAAGTACTGATGCAAGTTAACGCGACGGCGCCCTTTATGTTGACACAAAGCTTGCTGCCATTACTGAAAAAATCGACCGATGCGAGCGTGGTTTTTACCGGTTCTACTGTAGGTTATCGCGGGCGGGCTTACTGGGGTGCTTACGCCGCTAGCAAAGCAGCAGTAGAAAACATAATGCAAACACTTGCCGACGAATACAGCGAGCACCCCCACTTACGCTTTAACTCAATTAACCCTGGCGCCACCCGCACCCAAATGCGCGCTAAAGCCTATCCCGCCGAGAACCCATCGGAGGTTACAGCCCCCAGTGCGCACGCCAACCGCTACTTGTATTTATTGGGCCCCGCCAGCCTTGGCGTTAGTGGCGCGCAATTCCAAGCGCAGCCCAGCTAACAAGCCGCTAAATTTCTTTTTCTAAACGCGAGAGCTTAGCTTGGTACAGCTCTCGGCCTTCTTCTTTGAAGGTGTTTTCCATCGCCTTAATTAACATGCGTTTAGCGCCAATTAACTCCCCTTGGTGGTATTTCACCTTAGCCAAACCAAAGTAGCCGTAATCGAGGTATGGCGCCGCATCGATGGATTTTTGGTAAAACATTTCGGCTTCGCGATAATCGCCATTATTGTAAGCAACATTGGCAGCATCTAGCCAACCAAAAGGGCTTGGATCATCGTAATCGGCCATTTCACGAGCAATACGCTGGGCATCGATTTCACGGCCTTGGGCCTGCAATAACAAACGATAATTTTTAAGCAAGGTCAATTTATTGTCTGCTACGGCTAAACCGTAAACATAGATGTCCTCGGCTTTAGCCTCGTCACCTACGCGGCGAAAAATCACTGCCATGGTATTAATATTGGCGGCATCTTCAGGCTGGTACTCTAGTGCCTTACGGGTATACCAATAAGCTTCTGCAAGCTGTTCTTGCGCCATAAATTCAACAGCGCGATTACCGTAATAAAGCGCTAAGAATTTATCGCGGGTGATATTGCCAATAAAACGCGTTTTGTCATCGGGTAAATAATCGACCACTAAGCTCGAACGGGTAAGGTAAACATTATTATTTGCCAACAACCGTTCGTACAATTTAGAACGAACATGCACGCCTTTAACCACCACATCGCTTTCTTTGTAGAATACCGGCGAAGAATCCACCAGCTGGTAGCGAATTTCGACATCCTTCACCACATTAGCCAGCGCGGTGGTTAACACCGCCAAGCTCATACAATTACCCTTTAAGCTGGCCAACGTTTGAGCCGCGGTATAGGTTTTAGATTCGTAGTTAAAGTTGCGCGTTTCGCGCTCTAAATAATCAAAAACGCGCTCATAGCCCGGCGAGTTCTGACGTAAGAAGTGATTATAAAACTCTAAGAAATCGCGGCGTTGCTCGTCACTTAAAGTGAATAGTTCATCTTCACTTTCGATCGTTAATGCTGCGCCAAAATATTGCGGGGCAGAAAAATCTATACTGGGCTTTATCACCGGCTGCACACTCGCAACCGGTCGATTTTGCGCACAACCAACAACAGCAATGCAAAGTAATAGTAATGTATAGCTCGAAAATAGTCGCATCTCCACCTCTGAACAGCCGCTCTTTACTGACTGTACATCAAGATGAATACCTCAACCGAACATATGTTGATATAAGCGACAACAGCCTGACGAATTGTGACCTTTTTTCGCTTTAGCGGCTAATAGACGGCAAAACACCCCCTGAAACCACAAAGGGTATGCTCCCGCTTTTACTATTAGGAAGGTGTACGGCGATGTTTTGCGCATGCACTGGCAGCCTCGCCGACTAGCTCTGGACCACGATAAATAAAGCCGCTGTACAACTGCACCAAGCTGGCACCAGCCGCTAGCTTTTCTGCTGCATCATCGCCAGACAAAATACCACCCACACCAATAATCGGGATTTTATTATCTAGCGCCTGCGCTAATACTTTAATGGCATGCGTCGATTTATCTTTAACGGGCAGGCCACTTAAACCGCCAGCCTCTTCAGCGTGAGGCGAAAGCTCAACACCTTCGCGGCCAATTGTTGTATTGGTGGCAATAACGCCATCAATACCTTGCGCCAAAAAGCTTTCGGCGGTTGCCTTTAATTCATCGTCGGTCATATCGGGGGCAATTTTCACTAGAATCGGCACATACTTATCGTATTCTGCAGCCAATAATTTTTGCCGTTTTTTTATGCCCGCCAATAATTGATTAAGCGTTTCACCAAACTGCAAATTGCGCAAACCCGGTGTATTTGGGGACGATATGTTCACCGTAACGTAGTCTGCATGCGGGTAAACGGCATCCAAACAAATCAAATAATCATCTAATGCGTTTTCTTCTGGTGTAGTTTTGTTTTTACCAATATTAATACCCAGCACACCATTAAAGCGGCGCGTTTGCTTAACTTGGTTAACTAAATGCTCTACACCTTTGTTATTAAACCCCATACGGTTAATAACGCCCTGCTCTTCTTCTAGCCTAAATAAACGGGGCTTTGGGTTACCGCCTTGCGCCTTGGGCGTAACGGTACCAATTTCGACGAAACCAAAACCTAAGGCGCCTAGGGCGTTAAAGTAATCGCCGTTTTTATCGAGGCCCGCAGCCAACCCAACCGCATTAGGAAACTTCAAACCCAACACTTCAACAGGGTCGTGCACTCGCTCTGAAGAGAACAGCGATAGCAATTTTAGCCGCTCCAATGCACCCATCCAATCCAGCGACAATTCGTGGCTGACCTCTGGATCAAGCTTAAACAGTAATGGGCGAATATATTTATACATGAAGAAAACCGCTGTTAAGTGAGTCGTTGGATAAAATTTAAGGCAAAAAAAAGCGCGCCTTAGCGCGCCTTTTTCAATTCGCTTTAGATGGCGGCTTTGCCAACTTCAACAATTTTCATAGCGTTAGTGCCGCCCACATTTTGACGAGTATCGCCTTGGGAGATGATCACTAAATCGCCATCTTTTACCACACCACGAGTGCGCAGTTCGTTAACGGCGCGGTCGTTGGCTTCGCTAAAAGGAATATCGTGTAGCGGGAATGGCACAGGATAAACACCACGATACAAAGCGGTTTTTTGCAAAGTTTTTGCATGCGTTGATAATGCAAAAATTGGCAAGCGAGCACCAAAGCGGCTCATCAAGAAAGGGGTAGAACCCGACTCGGTCATGCTGATAATGGCAGCAACACCAGGCATATGGTTTGCAGTAAACATAGCGGCCTGCGCAATAGCTTGGTCAATTGCCATGGTTTCTGGCATATCGCGTGCAGCATCTTGAGTTGCATGTGGATGGCCTTCTGCACCAAGAATAACGCGAACCATCGCTTCAACGGTTTCTACTGGGAATTGACCCGCCGCTGTTTCAGCTGACAACATCACAGCATCAGTACCATCGAGTACCGCGTTGGCTACGTCAAAAACTTCTGCGCGAGTTGGCAACGAACTGCTGATCATTGATTCCATCATTTGTGTGGCAGAAATTACCGCACGATTCAAAGCGCGTGAACGAGCGATAATGTGCTTTTGTACACCAATTAGTGCAGCATCACCGATTTCAACACCCAAGTCGCCACGGGCAACCATAACCGCATCAGACGCTAAAATAATGCCGTCTAATACAGCATCGTCTTCAACCGCTTCAGCGCGCTCAACTTTTGAAACCAAAGCGATATCGCCGCCGGCTTCACGAACCAACGAGCGTGTTAGGTGCATATCTTCTGCACTGCGCGGGAAAGATACAGCCAGGTAATCAACATCGATAGCCACAGCGGTTTTAATGTCTGCGCGGTCTTTTTCTGTTAGCGCTGGCGCCGTTAGGCCACCACCTTGGCGGTTAATACCTTTGTTATTAGATAACTTACCAGCAACAGTGGTAGTACAAAAAACCTTGTTACCTTCTACTGAGTCCACGCGTAAAACAACGCGGCCATCGTCCAACAACAATAAGTCGTCTGGGTTAACATCATTGGGCAGTTCTTTGTAGTCAATGCCCACTTGGTTTTGGTTGCCAGCATCGCGCTCTAAATCGGCATCCAATACAAACTTATCGCCAAGTTTTAATTCAATAGGGCCATCGGCAAAGCGAGCAATACGAATTTTAGGACCTTGTAAGTCACCCAATACCGCCACGTGACGACCGTGCTTAGCCGCGTATTCGCGGGTCATGTCGCAACGTTTTTTGTGGTCTTCAGGGCTACCGTGGGAGAAGTTAAGGCGTACAACATTCACTCCGGCCAATATCAGCTTTTCTAATACACCGGGTTCATCGGTGGCAGGTCCAAGGGTGCTGACAATTTTGGTACGTCTTAACATAGGTTGGGCTCCGAAATAGTTGGGCTTGTCTAAACGGCGCGCAGTTTATCACTTTGCGCGCCTAAATTATAAAAAACCTGCCTTCTAGCAAGGTTTTACTCAAAATTTTTGGCGCTTTAAACGCCAGTCATTCCACTTACAATCGAGATCATGACACCAGCAGCAACCGCCGAGCCGATCACACCGGCCACATTGGGGCCCATTGCGTGCATTAACAGGAAGTTCTGCCCGTTGGCTTCTAGGCCGACCTTATTAGAAACCCGCGCAGCCATCGGCACAGCAGAAACGCCCGCAGAACCAATAAGCGGGTTAATTTTTTGCTTGCTGACCTTATTCATCAACTTAGCCATCAAAACACCGCAGCCGGTACCAATACCAAAGGCCACTATACCGAGCAATAAAATACCCAGCGTTTTAGGGTCTAAGAATTTATCCGCTTCTAACTTCGAGCCAACAGATAAGCCCAAGAAAATGGTAACAATATTAATTAATGCGTTTTGAGCAGTATCGCTTAGACGATCGACAACACCACACTCGCGCATTAAGTTACCCAAGCAGAACATACCTAATAACGGAGCAGCAGAAGGCAATATTAATGCCACCAGAACCAACAGCACCATCGGGAAGAAGATCTTTTCGCGCTTAGACACTGGTCGCAATTGCGTCATCACAATTTTGCGCTCTTCTTTGGTAGTAAGTAATTTCATAATGGGCGGCTGAATTAATGGCACTAGCGCCATATAAGAATAAGCCGCTACCGCAATCGCACCGAGTAGGTCGGGCGCTAATTTACTGGCCACATAAATGGCCGTTGGACCGTCGGCGCCACCGATGATGCCAATGGCCGCGGCATCTGCAATGCTAAAGTCCATCAGGCCAAAAGCGCTAAGTGATACCGCACCAATTACCGTAGCAAAAATACCGAACTGCGCCGCAGCACCTAAAAATAGTGTTTTAGGGTTAGCCAACAAAGGGCCGAAATCGGTCATTGCACCAACACCCATAAAAATTAACAAGGGGGCAACACCGCTGGCAATAGCCACTTTATAGAAGCTATATAACATGCCATCGTGGTAATCGGCCGCGCTAGCCAGCTCGGTTATCGCATGATGAGTTTCGTAATTAGACGCACCATAAAGCTTCACAAGCTCATGTGCACTCGCACCTATTTCTGCACCAAGTAAGCGCGAAACATCTAACAAAAAGCCAGGATCGCCCGCTAATATGGCATTTTCTGCCGCACTAAAAGCTAAGCCCGCGCCTGGAATATTAGCCATTAGGCCGCCAAAGCCAATTGGCACCAACAGCAAAGGTTCAAACCCTTTTCTGATAGCCAAGAACAACAAACCAGAACAAATAAGCATCATCCCCGCCTGACCGTAAGTCATTTGGTAGATGCCGGACTCGAACCATAAACCTAATAAATTCTCCATCGTATCAACCTCAAGCGATGGTGATTAAAGTGTCGCCAACGGTAACAACGTTACCCTCGCGCACGCTAACTTCACCTACGACACCTGCCGCCGGAGCACTGACTTCCGTCTCCATCTTCATCGCTTCAAGTATCACAACAGGCTGCCCCTCTTGTACTTGCTGGCCTGGCGTAACCAGCACGCGAACAATATTACCCGCCAACGGTGCTTTAACTGGTGCACCGGCTCCACCACCAGCAGCGGCTGGCGCTGCAGGTACTGCGCCACCAGCTACAGGCACAACACCTGTTACATCGCCACCATTATTAACCGTTACGGTATAACTTGTACCCTCCACATTAACGGTGTAAATCTCTTCACCGCCATCGGTGGTAACTACAGCACTTTCGCTACCGGTGGGCACAGGTTCGAATGCGCTTGGGTTGTTGCGGTTTTCTAGGAATTTCAAACCTACCTGATTAAACAGCGCATAGGTCAGTACATCGTCGATTTCATTATCGCCAGCGGCTAGCGAAATATTGCGCTTTTGCGCCTCGTCTTTTAGCGCCTTCGCAAGCTTGTCTAGTTCTGGCTCAATCAAATCGGCTGGGCGACAAGTAATGGGTTCTTTGCCCTCTAGTACTTGGGCTTGTAGCTCGGCATTAACAGGGGCTGGCGTCGCGCCATATTCGCCGCGTAAAACACCTTGGGTTTCTTTCGAAATAGTGGCGTAGCGCTTGCCACTTAAAACATTAATAACCGCCTGTGTACCAACAATTTGTGAAGTTGGCGTTACTAAAGGCAAAAAGCCAAGGTCTTCACGTACGCGCGGGATTTCTTCAAGCACCTCGTCCAAACGATCGGCAGCGCCTTGCTCCTTAAGTTGCCCTTCCATATTGGTCAGCATGCCGCCTGGCACTTGTGCAGTAAGAATGCGTACATCCACACCTTTAAGCGCGCCTTCAAACTTAGCGTATTTTTTGCGTACATCGCGGAAGTAAAGCGCGATATCTTGCAGCAAGGCGAGATCTAACCCCGTTTCGCGCTCGGTGCCCTCAAGTGTAGCCACGAGGGTTTCGGTGGGGCTGTGGCCATAAGTCATCGACATTGAAGAAATGGCGGTATCGACATTATCAATACCCGCTTCCACGCACTTAAGAATGGTGGCATGGGCCAAGCCCGTCGTCGCGTGGCACTGCATATGAATAGGAATATCGCAGGATTCTTTAAGGCGTTTAACCAACTCGTAACCTTCATAGGGTTTTAACAGACCGGCCATATCTTTAATGGCGATAGAGTCGGCGCCCATGTCCTCGATTTTTTTGCCCTGCTCTACCCATAAGTCCATAGTGTGCACAGGACTTAGCGTATAAGAGATAGTACCTTGCGCATGCTTACCAGTTTCTTTTACTGCTTTTAATGCGGTTTCGATATTGCGCATATCGTTCATGGCATCAAATACGCGGAAGACATCAACACCATTATGGGCTGCGCGCTCTACAAATTTGAAGACCACGTCATCCGCATAATGGCGGTAACCTAAAATATTTTGCCCGCGGAACAGCATTTGTTGCGGCGTATTGGGCATGGCTTTTTTAAGTTCGCGAATACGGTCCCAAGGGTCTTCCCCTAAGTAGCGAATGCAGCTATCAAAGGTCGCCCCACCCCAAGATTCCAAAGACCAAAAGCCCACTTTATCGAGTTTTTCTGCGATTGGCAGCATGTCGTCAATGCGCATGCGCGTAGCAAACAATGATTGATGCGCATCACGCAGGACAACATCGGTAATACCTAATGGCTTTTGAACTTTAGTCATAATTTCTTCTCTACAATTCGGGTTGCAACACAAGTGTTGAAGCGCTTTTGTACTGGCTCAAATAATTAGCGGGCCTGCTTAGCGCGATGCTGATGAATAGCTTCCTGAATAACGGTTAGGACTTTAGGATCAACAGGTGCTGTTGATGCAGCAGGTTTAACAGGTTCGACGGGGATGGGCTGTTCCGGCTCGGGAATATAACGATTCACAAACCAAGACATCGTACGCGTTAAAAAGACGAGCAACGTTAGGAAGACGAATACCGCGCCCATCCCAAAGATCATCAGGTCAAAACCTTGTTCCATTATTGTTTGTTGCATGTTCTAACTCCGCAGCCAATTTGGCGTTAAACGCCCTGTTAACACTTGAGTGCACCGTCGGCACCCCTGCAAAAAGCGGGCACATTCTACCTCAAACACAAAAAAACGCGACCACCTTATCCTAGAATTATTGCGATTTTGAGCTTGAAAACAGTCAAAACGCTAGGCTTTCGCCCACCACAATGGCAGCGAAGGCCTTAATAAAAACAAGGTTTTAGGCGCCAAAAGCCAGCGCTTTACTGCAGCAGCACCTAAGCCCAGCCCCACCTAAAAGGCCGCGCAGGATGACACATTTCATGACCATGATACAATCCGCGCCCGTTTTTTAACCAGCGCGCGGCCTCTCATGCGTATATTTCTTGCCCCCATGGAGGGGGTAGTCGACCACAACCTTCGCAAACTTTACTGCGCGATTGGCGGTGTGGATTATGCCGTAACCGAATTTATCCGGGTATCGCAAAGCCGCCTGCCCGACCATGTCTTTTACCGCCTGTGCCCAGAGCTAACCCAACCTATTAAAATCCCTGTGCGCGTGCAACTATTAGGCAGCGACCCCGCCAATTTAGCAGAGCACGCCAAGCGCCTTGCCGACTTGGGCGCAATTGGTATCGACCTAAACTTTGGCTGCCCCGCAAAAACCGTTAACAAAAGCCGAGGCGGCGCCTGCCTATTGCAAGAACCCAACTTACTGCACGACATTGCAAGTGCAGTGCGCACCGCAGTGCCGCAACACATACCCGTAACCGCCAAAATGCGCTTGGGCTTTAACGCCAGAGAAGGCTACATCGAAAATGCTCAAGCACTGGCCAGCGGCGGTATTGCAGAGCTATTCGTCCACGGCCGCTCCAAAGTGGATGGCTATAAACCACCGGCCTACTGGCATGCCATAGGCGAAATACAAAGCGCCTTGAATATTCCCGTTATCGCCAACGGTGAAATGTGGACACCTAACGATGTAAAACAATGCCTTGACGAATCTGGCTGTACCGACGTTATGCTGGGGCGCGGTTTATTAGCCACGCCAGACTTAGCACTTGCGGTAAAAGCGTTGCACAACAACCAAGCATACTGCTTTATGCCTTGGCAGCACATTTTGCCCAAAGTATGGCAATACCACCTTTCTACGCTAGAAAGCTACGACCCCAAGTACGCAGGCAACCGGCTTAAACAGTGGCTAATGTATTTACAACTCAACTACCCCGAAGCAAAACCTTTTTTTGAAGCGATAAAAAGAATGCGCACGGCACAAGAGCTCGAAAACGCTTACCACCGTTATCAAACAGGTTTTTAAACCACATAACCTAGGGGACAGCCCTCTGGTTGCGCCTTATAACTCTGGGCTCGGTTACAGCCGTAAATTTGCCATCTTTAAACGATATCGCTTGCGTGCCACCAAAATCACCAGCCGCGCGTAAAGGGTGTCCTTTGGCCTTAAGTGCTTTTGCCACCTCGCCATCAAGCGGCAACTCGGTAAACAACCAATTGGGCCGCCACTGATGGTGCACACGCGGTGTATCTATAGCGCTAAGTAAAGGTTTATCTAAAGCCAGCGTATTGACTAGCGCCTGTAGAACCTGGGAAATAATTGTGGGACCACCGGCTGCCCCCAGAGTAAGTACCGGCGCACCGTTTTTAAGAACTAATGTGGGGCTCATACTGGAAAGCGGCCGTTTGCCTGGCGCAATACTGTTGGCCTCAGCACCAACCAAACCAAATGCATTGGGCACCCCAGGCAACGCCGAAAAATCATCCATTTGGTTGTTCAGCAATACGCCGGTTCCCGGCACAATCACCTTACTACCGAAACTGGTATTTAATGTTGTCGTAATCGCGACCCAATTGCCCTTGGCATCGGCCGTCGTTAGGTGCGTGGTGTGCTTATTAAGTTGCTGATAAAAGAAGTCTTTACTGGCACCAGGAGGAAGGCTATGCCCTTTCACATCAGCCGCTTTAGATAAATCTATTTGCTTGCGCAAGCTGGCGCCGTATTCTGGCGAGATTAAGCCGCGCGGCACAGGGCTGAAATCGGCATCCCCTAACCAATAGGCGCGGTCGGCAAAAGCCAGCTTCATTGCTTCGGCAATAACATGGTAGCGTTCGGCCTCGGGCATTTTGGCCAAAGGCTCTGCCGCCAAAATATTAAGCATTTGCGCAATATGTGCGCCACCAGAACTAGGCGGCCCAAAACCGTAAATGTCGTAACCCATAAACTGGCTATGTACCGGCTTGCGGTGCACTGTTTTATAAGCGGCAAAATCCTCTGCCGTCACCATGCCCCCGTTGGCTTGCATCCATTGCGCTGTTTTAGCTGCAAAAGCGCCGCGGTAAAACCATTGCGGCCCATGCTTTGCTAACAAACGGTACGTTGCCGCCAGATCAGCCTGCTTTAGTACAGCGCCCGCGGCTAAAGGTTTGCCTTGCGGAGTTAGAAATACTTTTGCTGTTGCGGGGAATTTAGCAATATCACCCGCTTTGGCCGATAGCCGCTTAGCCAAGGTGTTATCGATAGGGAAACCCAATTCCGCAAGTTCGGCTGCCGGCGATAAAACATCGGCAAAATTGAGCTTACCGCCCATTTGTTGTAAATCGTATAGCGCTTGTACCGAACCTGGCACCCCCACCGCCAAAGCCCCCGTTTTACTAAGGCCACGATTAACCTCAGGCGTAACGCCTTGCGCCAGTTCGGCTGCGCTTTGCGGTTTTAAATAAAGTGCACGGTGCGCTTTGGCTGGCGCCATTTCGCGGCCATCTATTGCAATAATTTCACCGTTAGCTAAGCGCGCCAAAATAAAACAACCGCCACCAATACCCGAATTATGGCTATCGACCACACCTAGCGTGAATGCCGCCGCTAATGCCGCATCAATGGCATTGCCACCTCGATTAAAAGCATCAACAGCCGCCTGCGTTGCCAAAGGCTGCACAGTGGCTATCGCACCTTTTTGCTCTGGCAGCACAACAGCATAATCCGCACTAGCTGTTTGCCCGCCGGCACAGGCAAGCACACTCGCCACACTAAAAAAAATGCCACTTACACAAGCTAAGACGGTTTTCATACAGTTTTTTGATCCATCGACAATGGGCTTTAATGGACACACTATGCCACAGGAACATCCAACACATAACCGCGAGCATTATAAGGATGTGGAACAAACCAAGCGTCGCAAAGGGCATCGAGCTTTTCACAAGCGCGCGTAGCCATATCGGTAAATGGTTGCCGACCAGGGTCGGTAATAATTGAGCGCACACCTTGTTTTTGCGCGCGCCGCAATAAGTTAAATAGCAAAGGTGCTAGGTTGTCCCAAAAACAAATGTCGCCACCAACAATGACATCGAATTGCGCTAATTGTGCAGCCGTCACCGCCTGATACCCTTTAACCCAAGGCGTGACCGATACGCCATTTAACGCGGCATGATGTTCCACAAACGGAATAACGCTAGCATCCACATCCAAACAGGTAACTTGCGCATCAAACTGTTTAGCGCAATAAATGCCGGTCAACCCCCAGCCACAACCCACCTCTAAAACGCGAGCGCCTTGCTCAATAGGGAATTCCTGTAGGTAATCCATCAGAAGCAAACTCGAGCGCCACAGCTTATTGCCATGATGGCTAGGTTGGCCATGCTCGCGCCTTAGCGCTCGAATATCACGGTGATTATTATTTAACACCGTAAGACCAAAGACTTGACGACTTGTCGTAGACACTGCTTTTCTCTCGACTCAAAACTACCCACTACGCGGGTAAGGTACAAAGTAATAATGTTTACTCGCCAGCCACCTATTCCGACGTCACCTTTGAAAGCCAATAGCCTCTCGCGGCGACAACTTGCGCACTACCATCAGTGGCAACTAGCTGGCAACAAACACAACAATACCAATAACACCGGCAACTGCAATAGCGTAGGTAACAATAGTAATGCTATGTGTTACCAAAAGGCCATCGGGCAACTTAGGCAGTGCAAACAACGCCCCCGTCGACACCAACAGCACCGCCAACAATGACACCTTTTCAACCCTACACTCTAAAGACTAAGGAGGTGCGCCACTTCGCGTCGAGGCTTGCATCGCCAGAACGCACTTGAATGCTAGCGGCGCCAATGTAACAACTGACGACAATAACGGCGGAGGCAAGGCCATTAGCATCAGTAACGCCAAGGCTTCTCGCCAGCCCCAAACCGCCGCCTGCAAAAAAGCTTACACCTGAGTCTTCGGCGACAGCTTTTCAAACTGTTATACTGGGTGCGTAATCACGGGCTAGGCACAACACATGGCAAGCAAACGCAAACTCCCTATTGGCATTCAATCGTTAAGCGAAATTATTAACGGCGGTTATTACTATGTTGATAAAACCCCCTACGCCCACGCCTTGATAGAGCAAGGTAAATTCTATTTCCTCTCCCGCCCACGCCGTTTTGGTAAGAGTTTATTTTTAGACACCCTACAACAATTATTTGAAGGGCGGCGTGAGTTATTTAACGGCCTTTTTATTGAAGACAAATGGGACTGGGAAATAACAAACCCTGTGGTGCGCTTTAGCTTCGGTGATGGCGTTGCACAAGGGCGTACTGCACTCGATGAGCGCATTGGCTACCAGCTACGCAGTAATGCTGAGCGTTTGGGTGTAAAAATACACCCCACTGATGATATTCTCGGGCAATTTCGCACGCTTCTAATAGGCGCCCACAAAAAATACGGCCAAGGCGTTGTATTGCTCATCGACGAATACGACAAGCCCATTCTCGATAACATCGAAAACACCGAAATAGCCACCCAAAACCGTGAGGGCTTAAAAAACCTGTATAGCGTAATAAAAGACGCCGACCCGTTTTTAAAATTTGTGCTGCTAACGGGTGTGAGCAAATTTAGCAAGGTGAGTTTGTTTAGTGGTTTAAATAATTTAAACGATATTACCTTAGATGCCAAATATTCTGCCATTTGTGGTTATACCGATACTGATATTGATGAGATATTTGAGTTTGAACTCGCAGGCCTAGACCGCGACAAAATTCGTGAGTGGTATAAGGGTTATAATTGGCTTGGCGCCTCTGTGTACAACCCATTTGATGTGCTTTTACTATTAGAAAAACGCGAATTTAAACCCTATTGGTTTGAAAGCGCGACACCTACTTTTTTGATAAAGATGCTCAAAGAGCGCTGCTTTTTTACCCCTAAGCTTAACTTCTTACAAACCAGTGAGGCGCTAATTTCACGCTTTGATGTAGAAAATATAGGTACAGAAGCACTACTTTTTCAAACGGGCTACTTGACTATTAAGAACCGCGAAGAATTTACCCACGGAAAATGGGTTTACGAGCTAAGTTACCCCAACCAAGAAGTGCAGTGCAGTTTAAATGAGGCGCTATTGCCCGCCCTAGGCGTAGATGCCGAAACCGCATTACTCAGCAGCATGGGAATATTAAAAGCTCTAAAAACCCGCAATTTCGAATTACTAAAGCAACACCTAAAAGCTTTATACGCCAGCATCCCCCACGATTGGTACCGCAACAATCCCATTAATAACTACGAAGGCCACTACGCGAGCATTTTTTACAGCCACTTTGCGGCTTTAGGTTTGCAGGTGGCGGTGGAAGATTCTAGTGTGAATGGCAAAGTGGATATGACTATTCAATTTAATAGCACGACGTTTATCTTTGAATTTAAAGTGGTGGAAGATAAGCCCCTGGGTAATGCGCTAGCGCAAATTAAAGCCAATAATTATGCGCAGAAATATGTAAAAGAAGGCTGGACTATTTATGGCATTGGGGTGGAATTTAGTAAGGCGCAGCGGCAGGTGGTGGCGCTAGAGGCGGAAGAAATTTGAAGCGGGGGCAGAAAATACGAAGCGGGATTCGGGAAACTGGATTCGAGAGGCGAGCGGCTGGAACCAAGACGTTTGATCCAGCGAAACTATTAACTTTCTGGACTTAGTCATAACACACTCCAACAAACAGCTCTCTTTTAGGTATAGCAAAACCGGAATAACGAAAAGGGACACTCACTCTAAAAAAATCAAAACTATCCGCCCCCCTGTTTCAGAGTCAGCAATATTTTTCAAATAAAGCTGTAGCTCGCTGCCTTATGACCGCAGGCTATCAAAATGCATTCCTAGAACAACAAGCCATATACCCAAGCTAAGTTAAGCCTAGCGGCGTGAGGAAAGTTGAGAGGAATAAGCGGCTGATCAGCCAAATAACGACTGGCAGCGCCGCCGATTAGGGGAGAAACACACTCTAGGGCAACAAAAATCAGACACAAAAAAGCCCGCTATAAAAGCAGGCTTCTAAGTCGTTGATAATCAACGGATAATATGGTCGGGACAGCAGGATTTGAACCTACGACCCCCACACCCCCAGTGTGGTGAGAAGAAAAACATAACTCATTGTTTTATATATCTTTTATTGGACTTTGAAATTAACCTGAAATATCACCAAATAAGGCCAATATACTCAAAACTTCAAACCGCATCGTCGACGCCTTTCTACCTCGATATGAGCTGCATCTTCAACTTCGTAAATAACAACTACCATGTAAGGGAGACACAATAAAACAATCGCATCAAGCCAACATTGAGCATAGTTTAGGTTAAGCACTCAACGATAACCACACGCTCTATCACATCAACATCAGAGTCTAAATACTCGATAAACGCCATCCTCCTAAGGGATTAACAAGGTGTTCAGTTTAGAAATGACTAAATTTAGGATAACAAAACACGCATTAAGAAACTTCAACACCACACTAAACAGCAGTGAATATAGAACAGGTCCGCACAACCATTCAGTCCGAATCAGCAGTTCTCATGAGACTACTTCAGGTTATTGCGGGTGGGTTAGGTCCGGTAGTGTGCGCACAGCGCTCAGTAGGCCTCTACCCATACGTTTTCTCGAGTATTGCGTGCCGCACTTATACTATCAGTGCGACGCCAGTTTGTAAGTGCGCGCTGCAAGCCACAGATGAGTGCCGCATAGCTTTCTCCACCTTGCACAACGGTCACCGAGCACCATCCGCTGTAGGCTAGTCTAAATTGATAAAGCAGGCTCTAGAAGGGCTCACCTTTACTCGTGATAGCCTATCACTTGGAAAGCCCCTGTTGTGCTATCACGGCCTGCTGACGAAAAATAACGTCTTTGCCTGGGCCATGTAAGGCTTTCCAATGCTTGACGCGACGCCGCAAGGCGCGCTGCGCTGATCATAGAGTTCGGGGTAATGCTCCTCCAAATAGTCCAGCAAGGTGGTGCCGGTCAATAAGGCTTCACGCTCAAGTATCGGAACGAGCTCGCTATGCCATACGGTCTCAAGCGGATCTTCTCGTGTGCGCCAATCCCTATCGCGCTCATGGTGTAATGAATCCGATGCTACGATTTGCCGCCCAGAACGAACGTAGATACCAGCTTTAGCCGCAGCTGTTTCTTGGCTGCCACCTTATTGTCGATGCTGCATACACAGTTCCTCTTGTCGGTTGGTGATATGTAAACCAGCCCCCCTTTGAACTCCGCTATGGAAAACAAAGGCCTAGTGTTACAACCAACCGGTCATCATAATTGTCGCCGAACAAGCTTTGATGTCGAAACTGAAGAGCGTTACAGGCAATGGCCATCGACGTAAAAGAACAGCGCGATAAAGCGGTTGACGACTTAGAGCGCACGAGCGAGAATTCCACTGACTGAATGTGTAGGTGAAAACCTTACGCAACGCTGATGTTAGCGTGACACTAAGAATGGAGTTGTGGAGCCACCCTTAAAATAGCAATCACATATTACCGAAATATATTTAATACTTTAAATTTTTAAGAAAACCTAGACTAACTTATTTATTCCGCAGCCCCATTAAAAGCACAAAATAATCACCCAACTATACTCTTTAGTTATAACCAAAATAAAAACTGAAACTAACGTTAAAAAAAAATGTCTAGACGCATATTATTGTTAACAAAAAAACATTACTTAAACATTCTGAGTATATAGACTCGGCGAAGTTCCAAAACTCAAGCACAGATCTACGACCCCAATGTGCTCGCCAGAGCAGATTGATTCCTGCGAACGTATCTTGACACCAAATAATAAAAATCTCTTTTTTTAAACTGTTCTTTAACAACACTTCGGACAGTTTTAAGCACCCAAATAGGCCCAAAGTAGTCATGTAGGGTCGGCAGGAAGGGTATAGAATTTTGCTATGTTATTAGGTGTCATGGATAAATTTTGAGATAATTTGGTTTCTGAAATCAAACAACCCACAAGATTTACCCATGACAGAACTAGTAAACACTATTTTCAGTTTAATGCCTAGTATCAATAAGCCTCAACGTGTATTTATGGCTGGCCTGATTGCCACATTGGTTGTATTTCACGGTCGAGCGACATTCAGAAATATGAGTCGCTATAGCGATATGAGTGAGAAGCGATTCGCGCGTTGGTATCGACGTGATTTTCCATTTGCGCAATTCAACACAGAGCTTCTCTTGCATTCACTGGGACGGTCGCAGGAAAATATTGCAGCCATTGACGCGAGCTTTATGAAAAAGTCAGGTAAAAAGACAGAGGGGCTAGGCTGGTTTTATAACGGTGCCCAAGGGGCTAGTGAACGAGGACTAGAAACGTCACTCATTAGCGCAGTGAATATTAAAAGCCATACGGCTTACTCGATTGATGCGCGGCAAACCATCGATGTAGAAGGTAAAACACGCGCCGACCTTTATGCTGACCATGTTGCCGACATGGCGGATGAATTGAAGCGTTTAGAGATTCAGTATCTAGCCGCTGATTCATTTTATAGCAAGTATAAATTTGTGAACAGGGTTGTGAATACAGGGCTGCACATGATCGGCAAGCTACGAGTCGATGCTAACTTAAAATGGCTTTATGGGGGAGAATACTCGGGCTGCGGGAGGCCCAAGCAATACGACGGGAAAATCAATTTTGAAAATGATCTATCGCGCTTTCAGTACATTGGATCCTATGAAAATGACACTGAAATATACAGCGCCATCGCGTATAGCGTTTCATTGAAGCGTGAGGTACACGTAGTACTTCTTCGATCGTCGGACTCAGCCGTATCGACAAGAGCGATATTTTTCTCGACAGATAAAAATTTAGACGCACTGACATTAATATCTTATTACAGGGCTCGATTTCAAATCGAATTTTTATTCAGGGATGCTAAACAATACACCGGCTTGACACATTGCCAATCACGCCGTTCGGAGGCCATCAATAATCAGGTCAATGCATCATTAACGGCTCTCAATCTATTAAAATTTGAGGATAGAGATAAAAAACAAACGGCTGAGAAAACGGTCATATCGATAGCGAGCTGGAAGCGACGAAAGTCCAACCAGCATCTGCTCTCAAGAGTTTTTGAGAGGTTAGGTGTAAACCTGAAATCGATTAAAGTCTGTAATGTGTACGATGAGCTGAGTGATTACGGGCTTATTGCCTCATAAAACTGTCTACAGTGTTGCTTTAAGTATTCCTCTAATTAGTGCGCTTGCCAACAAATCTATTGAACAACTAATAATCATCGCTAATTGGGGGTTACCACACACATCTCGAGCTACATTAGACTTTAGGCTCTGCAGTCGCGACAATATTTTTCGATCATAATGTAGGGACTGGCCCCGATGCCCCACCGTGCCGGAGGTTAGTGCCACCCTGTGCCGGTTTGAGTGGGACATGGCGCTGGTTTCAGGGCCAAAAACAGTGGTTTTTAGAGTGACTGTCCCTGTAGGTGTTGTGTGACCCTTTTGTTAAATTCACAGGCGAACGACAAAGATCAAAGATCCTATCAATATTCGCCTGTGAGACACTCCCCTGACTATATTCAAATTTGGAATCCAGCCATCCTACATTTTTGATCTCAAGTGCTGCGGCATCAAATAGCTCATCATACTGATATCGACTATTATCCTGAAAATACATTATTCGTTATCCTTCGTTAGCCAACGATATAGCTGATTAGGTTTCTTAGGCCGTGTTTGATTATACAAACTAAGCGACTTCCCTCCCCATGAAGGCTTTGTCGGTTCTGGACCTAATGCTAGAGATGGATATTTCTTATTATATTCCCAGTCAGTTCTGAGTATCGAACAACAAGCCGACCAATGTGCCGCGCCCTGATTTGGCATTAGCATTTCATTGATATGTGTTGCTTGATTTACTGTCCTAACATTCGCCCCGCCGTTAATGTTTAATTCTGGTGCAGGGTGGAGAGCATAGTTCGGAACTACGTCGCCGGGGAGGTAAGTTCGTTTGTATATCTCGTATTTTGATAATTTTTTCCCAGAATCAACTTTATTTCCGATATTCATTTGAATAGTAGAGCCTGGGCGTGCATAGGTAGTGAATGAAGTCCCTTCGGGAACTTGGTAAAATCCATCGCCAACCCGGTGCCGGTTTGAGCGGGGCGCTGGCGGGAGGGCAAGAAATCAAACGAGCTTAGAGTGACTGCCCCTACTAACCGGGTTTACTCATGATTCATCTATATTGCTGATGAGGTGAGTTTAACACCTTTAATTTGGTGGCCAGATTCAGTGTGCCACTTTAGCCGCCCCAGCGATCATTATTTACACATCCAATTCAAATATATCGAAATTCGAGCTATCTTGTTGACTAAGGAAGTAATGAACCACCTTCTTAATCGGGCTAAAGGCATAATCTAGCCCTTCCAACTCATCACGATTAAAGAGCCGCACCTCCAAACACTCTGGAGTTGAATCTAAAAAATCCGATTGCAATTCACAAGAATAATAAAAAAATACCTGATTATGAGAGCTGGCGTTAACTATAGAAACTAACTTTCTCACCGAAACATCCGCGCCAGTCTCCTCCTTAACTTCTCTTGCGACAGCCTGTTTTGATGTTTCTCCGCACTCCATATAGCCTCCAGGCAAAGTCCATCGGCCAATTCTAGGCTCGATTGCCCGCTTACACAACATTAGCTTTTCGCCATCCACAACTAGCCCGCAGCAAATATTTTTTGGATTTTCATACAAAATAAAATCACAGCGCTCACAACTTAACCTCAGAATGCCATCTCCTGCAACCTTGCCAAGATGCAAACCTCCTCCACATTGGTGGCAATAATTAGCAGCCATATTGGTAAATCCTCCTAGCGGGGAACTTCATGACCCCCTTGATAATGATGAAATATAGCAGTGCACTGCTCAAGCTTTTCTTTTGATACCTGATCACTGCGGCGCCTCAATTGATTAGCATGTTCTTCAAGAGCCGATTTATATCGCTCAAACAACAATCTAGACGGTAGAGTAAAACCAGAATTAAAGGTTACAGGGACAAATAATTCGTAATCGAATTCCAACTCTTCCTCCATCGTAATGTCCAGAATAATAGAAATTATTGATATGAGCTCTTCATGCGCAGCATCTTCCGAATTTAATTTACCAGAAAAAATCACTAGGCTTTGTAAAAGCTCATCATAAACCTGCTCTCGCCCATCTATTCTATGTGGAGATACAACCCCTGTTTTATGATGGAACCTGCTTTTAACAAGCTCCAATAATTTTGCTAATGCCCCCCTGCAACCCAATACAGTTAACGCTTCTGCCACAAAAAAAACTTTCAACACATCATTTTTATTACTGCTTTTTTCTTCCAAATAGGGTTCAAGTAAACTGATTCTTTCTTGAGGATCTGGACTTACGCATTGGGAACGATGAAATACATTCAACTCATCACCATTAGGATCCTTGTAAACAAAAACCAGTTGGTATAAATCCTCCCCCATAACGCCCTTTATATCATTCATTTACTTCACCATTTCATAATATTGACTAGGAATACATGGCGATATTAAACACTCAGTGTTTTTAGCGCTGTCTGACAAGTTTTTGCGAGAATAGTAGAGCTCATCGCTTAAGCCCATCAGTACCATAGGATCTATCTCTGACTCCATCCGCTGCTCTAGCTGACGTATATTGCCATTAATTTCATCGTGTATCTGCTGGAGAGGTTTTATCTGAGCATCAATTTTTCCTGCATTTATATCCTGCTGCAATCGTTTAGTATCAATCCTCATGGTTTCCCCGCCAAACACTACGGCACTATCAATAGCTCTTTCATCCGTTGTGGATATAAACTGGCTTCTATCTTTATCTGGTATTCGACCTGCCACATGTTCCTGGGCAGTTATATTCCCATCTTTATCTACCGCTCTCAAATCATTAGCTTCATCGATATAGGCTTTAGAGCGAATTCGACCTTTTTCATCGGTAAATGTTTTGTCATGAAAATTGTTATCTCTTCTGACCACGCTATCAGGGATAACATACCCTTGTGCATTTTTGACTACCGAGTCATCAGCACTATTGTGGGGAACGCCCGGCGCACCACTCGTAATATTTGGCTGCTCAACCGTTATGTGTGGAGCTTCCGTTTTTGGCTTAGGAATTGAAGGAGTTAGATCAATTCGTCCAGACGCAGCACCCGAAGCAAGAAGCCCCGCCTCTGCCGTCAAGTTAAGGGCAGCCGTATTAGCCCCAGCATGCATCAAGGATCCAAGACCATAAGACCTAACTGCCCCAACAATCACTGCTCCCTCTACACCAATCATGCCGCCTGAGAGCAATAGCATAGCGCCTATTATGTAGCCTTTATCGCCAGCGGCCTCGATAGCCTGATGTTTTGGCTGATTTGCCCAGTCTGGGCGCATTGCTCTGAAGTCTGCCTGATGATCAATCATTACTGATGAATAACCATCAGGGTCCCAGTACAGATTCGGATTCCCATAGGCATACAAATACCGATGCAAACTAGGCGCCTCGGTCCCTTCCCCAAGATACGTATCCTGACTCAAGAACCGGCCCACATCGGGGTCGTAAAACCGCGCCTTCATATAAATCAGGCCAGTCTCTTCATCGTGCTCATGCCCGGTAAACACCTGCCGGTTAACCGACTCGCCCTCTTGGCGCGTAATCGCTCCAAAGGGGTCCACCTCGTAAGCTACTTGGTTGCTGCCGGCGGCATCACTTAAGTTGGCTGTAGTACCCAAATTACTGTAATGATAGAACTGCTCGCCCTCGCCTGATTGCAGGCTGAGTAAACGGTCGCCATAGCGGTAATGAGCCACCGAGGTGCTGGTGTTATTGACGACTTCGTCAATAATCGCTTTATCATCGTAGATATATTCGATATCGCCACGGTCGCTGCCGATATGGCGAATACGCATGCCTGCGTAGTTGTAATCATAATTACCTTTAGTCTGCTCACTACCCTCTGCACCTGCGGCTACACTTAGCAATTGGTTACGGTTGTTATAAGCCATAACGGTGCTGGCAGGCCCCTGCCCCGTGCCATCGGTTTTGCGCAGTGTATTCCCGTTGTTGTCGTACTGATAGTTGATGACACCACTATTGGCCGGCGCAGTATCGGTAATGCTGGTAAGCCAATGGGTTTCATCATAAGTAAAGGCGCGGTCCTTTTGCGTATCGCCATCAACCACCACGGTTTCTGTTTTGCGGTCGTAACTCGGGTAATGGGTAAAGCTATGGCTTTCGGTATTGGCACCTTGATTATGAACGTATCCAGTTAAGCGATCCAGGTTATCGTAGCTATAGGTAGTAGTTCGCGTGCTATTACCTGCAAAGCCATTTTGAACGACTGTTTCGGTTTCGCGGTTACCGTTAGCATCGAAGGTATAATCAAACTGCGAGAGCACTGCTGGAGTGCTATCAGCCGTCAAGTTTACGATTTGCAAGGTGCGGCCAGCATCGTCGTAATCGTAGGTCGCCTGGGTACCATTACCCTGCTCTACCCGATCTAACCAGCCATTTTGTAGATAATGGTAGGTACTGGTTAAGTCATTCGCAACCGTAGTATGCAATCGGTTGCGGCTATCGAACGTATAAACGGTACTGCCGCCCGGCGCGCTAACGCTAGTGCGGTTGCCATTATTATCGTAACCATAGCTTACGATATGGCCTCGCTGACTACGCTGCTCTAAGCGATCAAGTAGGTCGTAATCGTGGTCGGTTACTTCGATTTGGCCGCCAGCTTTTGTTTCTGTGACGATATCTAGGTTGTTATTAGCATCGAAAGTGCTAGCAATAGTTGTTATGTCGCTTTCCGCTGGGAAGCTCTGCAACTCTGGCCGACCTAAAACATCAAAACTCGTTACAAACAATTGCCCCTTGGCATCGGTGGTATGCGTAAGGTTGCCTTCGGCATCGTAACCAAACAAGCTAACCAAATTACCAGTGGCACCGGGGTTAACAGCGTCGTTGGCAGCTTTATGTTGAATATGTTGGCGTTTACGATTTAAAGCATCATAAACATATTCAACATGACCTTCGGTACCTTCGTCGTTGGCTGCTGGCGTAAATTGATGAGTAAGGTTACCGCTTGTATCGTATTCAAAACGGGTCACATTTCCACTATCGTCCATGCTTTTAACTAACAAATTGCGTGCATTGTAGCTATGGGTGCGAATATTTCTTTTTGGCTGAGTAGTAACCGCAACATTACCAAATACATCGTAATCAAAAAACGTTGTTTCACTGCCATTTACTGTGCTGCTAGCGCGGGTGCCATCGCCATGATAAGTATGACTAACGACCTTGTCGGCAGCGTCAGTTGTTTGCTTTAACAAACCAGACCGGTCATACAGGTTATGCACAGTTCCCTGAGTAAATTCGGCTGTATTATCCGCCGGCAAAGTAATGCTCAATACGTTGCCACGGAAGTCCGATTGCGACACCACAACATTTCCATTGGCATCGGTGATGTGATCAATTCGAACACCGCTTTCTAGATCAATATCGTAGTCCGTTGCAACTAGGCGAAAACGTTCGCCTAGATTATTGTCTACCCACTGTGACGTAACGCGACTGAGTTCATCAAACTTACTCTCTGTGGTAATGCCGCGCTTATTAGTTTGGAAAGTAACGTTACCCGCCAAATCGTAAACATTACGCGTAGTTTGCAGCAGGGAATCAGTGACAAGATCAACTCGATGTAAGTCATCGTAACGGGTAGAGGTGACATTTTCTCTCCTATCTTTGAGCCAAACGATGTTGCCTACACCGTTATGTTTTTTGAGTGTAACTGTATTCAGTACTTGCCCATCAAAACCTTGTGTTTCAGCGCTAATTAGTTCCTTAACACGATTCAACTCGTCATAGACAAATTGCGTTTCACGACCCTCAGGCAAAATATAGTGCGTTTGATTACCCACCTTATCAAATCGGTATTCCGCTATCACTTTGTCCGCGGTATCAAATGCATCGTGAACTTTCTCCTTTTGATCGATAACATCGTATTCGATGTGTGTATGAACTAAGCTCGGACCACTGGCCGCGCTAGCCCAACTTTTACGGATATCAGTGAGATTATTATTTAAGTCATAGGTATAACGTGTTGTTCGCCCAACGCCATCAACCTCTTGTAAAAGACGGCTTTCAGGACCGTACAAATAGGTTTCTAAGCGCCCTTCAGCATCCTGACTGAACACTTTATTACCATATTTTGTAAAGGAAACATTCGTAGTACCGTCTGGGTCCGTGATTGACGCCAGCTGGTTAACTGAATCATAGGTATACGATGTTTTAAAACTCCAAGGATCGGTTTCAGACTTTACGTTACCATTATCAAAATAACGGTACTGCCAGACATGATTATGTGGTTCTGTTTTCGTCACTAGACGGTCAAGATCGTCGTATTCAAACTCCGTAATGTACGACAATGCAGCATTCCCATCCTCTTTTAAACCTGTGAGCGTGACGTTACCGGATTCATCAAAATGAGTAACTTTTTGCTGTAAAAGAGCATTAACATCGAGCACTTTAAGATTTCGAGCATCGTAGGAAAAAGTGGTGAGCTTGCCTTCTTCATCTTTAATACTTTTAATATTTCCTACACCATCGTATTCAATATCTCGAAAGTAAGTGTCGCTCGTACCGTCACTGTGATTCACCCTGGGATGAATGACTTTAACAAGACGCCCAACTTTATCGTAGTGCTCAACCGTTGTTCTTCCTTCAAAATCTGAAATCGATTTAACTACCCCCTGATCGCTGACAAATTCATAACTTGTAGTTGCACTATAGCCAGCGCGATTAGAGGTTTTTACTCTCCGATTTAAGCCGTCGTACACGAAAGCAGAAGCATTTTTGACGCCTTTCCAATCAGACTCAAAGGTAATATTGCTATTTCCGTCGTATTCAAAGGTTTTTTCCCCTTCGAGGTTGTACTGCCCATCCAAACTCGCAATGCGGGTAATAGTCTTTACACGATCTCGCGCGTCGTACTCGTAGTCTAATGAGCTGTAGCGTTCATGCACTGTGCCATTTATATCAAACGTGTCCCGAGTCGTTACGATGTCTTTATTACCTTTGTCATCGTAACTAGTGGTTTCAGTATTATTTTTTGCATCCGTAACCAGTGTTAACCGATCGAGCGAATCATATTCAAAGGTTGTTGTATTTTGTTCAGCATCGGTTTCACTTTTTCGTCGCCCTCGCCCGTCATTTTCATACAATGTTGTGATTTCACCTGGCGCAATAATATTTTCGAGCGCTCCATACTGATCATAATTAAAGCGCGTGGTATTGGAACGACCATCAGTTGTTTTTGTTGTGGAAAGCCGCAAGCCTTTAAGACCATGCTGTGCACCATAGGTATGGCTCACCACAACGTCTTTAAATTGCCCTTCCACTAACGCGGCTTTGACTGTTTGACTTAATAGGTTTCCATTTGCGTTATCAATGTCATAGTCAGTCTCATTACCATTTTGGTCCTTCCGGTAAGTCAGTAAGCTAAATTGAGGATGCCAAACTTGTGTAAGCTCACCGACGGGACTGGTCTCTTTAGTGACATTACCGTTGGCGTCATATTCGTAATTCCATACACTGCCAATAGAAAGGTCGCGTTTTTCGATTAAGTGGTTTTCAGCACCACCAAAATCAATACTCCAGTCAAACTCGGTAATTTTGCCTTCTGGCTCCTCAACACGAATGGGGTTACCAAAATTATTCAATTTATAGATTGTAGCTTCACCATTTAAATCAACCACTTCGCGAACACCGTCTTCACTTGTCGGGTAGTTGATTGAGGCGCTATTTTTTGTACACTGCTCAGACTGTGTATCGGTAGGGTAACAAACCTTACTAACAAAGTCGGTAATAGCAACGCCCGGAGCGAAAGACAAAACGGAAACAGGCAGGTTATCGTGGTATTGATAAGCCGTTTTATGCTGATTAGCGTCAATTGTCGCTGCTAAGTTAGGCTGACTATCGCCTAGTTTCGTTTCGTACTCATAAGTTTCAACAAAATCATCTCGCGTAAAACTACGCAACATTCCAACAACATCAAAAGCATTTGCTTTTACGCTATCCTCCGCCGTTTTACTGGAATAATAGTCAAAACTTAAACGAATATTTTCAGCACTTACACTACCAACGTTTGCATCAACCGCCTTCAGTCGAACCAAACCATTCTCACCCTTCTGATAACTGAAATCTAAATAGCGTCCCGCAGAGTCGGTAACCCTTGTTAACAAATGGTGAGAACTAGTAACCTCAAAACTTGAGCCCTCAATTACCTCTGTAACTGCAATAAAGTCATAATCATAGTTCAGTGCGTTGCCATTTCGATCTACAGCTCGCAGTAAAGGATATTGATTCGAACTATTACGTTGAGTTTCAAACTCATAGCGCGTCCCATCCTTAGAGGTATAAACAAACCCTGTAGATACACTCCCGGTAAGCTGACCAAAATTACCACGCTGACCTTGCCAAACATTCGTGCCTGGCACCTTTTCAAACACCCCGGCATTACTAATTGCGATCTGCGATGGCGAAAAGCTCAGACCTCCAGGCTGAATATTCATATATTCATCGGTTGTCATTAATTTGGGGCCGGCAATGCCACGAGTAGCTCCAACCCAGCCAGGCAAATTATTGCCGTATAAAGGGGAACCATCTGACCAAGACAATACTTTTAGGTAGACATCGTGATTGTGAGACCAGCCTTTCCCTAAGATATTATTTTCATTCTCAACGTGAATATTATTGGTGTAACTACGAATAAACTCGAGTTGTGGGCCGGAACCTTTTAACGCAAGATCTTCTCTTCTAAGAGTTAGGCTACCGCTATGTATTAAAGTGTCATGTTGTATGACTTGCCCTAGCATTTCGCCCGCTATAGTTGTCGTTAGCTCGCCCCGATAGGTAACAGTGGATACTTTTCCAGAATTGATTCCGACTGACTTTACAACAATGTACATATCAGTTTTATCAACAATAGGGGTTATGCGGCTCTCTACATCTGAATAAAGTAATGCAAATGTTTTTGTGCCCGGTAAAACATTCGACTCATCAAACAATACCGCTACTGTATTCTTATTATGATCTTGTAATTCAACAGAAAGTGAAGATGATTCCTGTAAAGGTATGTGAAAAGGGTGAAAGCTCCCTACAGTTTTGAATTCTAATCCACCACCATTAATTTCGGTTCCTTTTGGCTGAGCCAATGACACGATTTTACTCAAGGAAAAATCACTTACCCACTCCGAGTCCGCAGACTCTTCAATAGTCCACAACGAGGTTTCCGGGCTATCACTAAAGGTGTAACGCTCTTCTTTAAATATTGACTCTACTTCGCCATCAAACTTAACGATGTCCGCAGTCATAACAATGGTATTCAACCCTTCATGTAAGTCTGACCCTTTAGGTTGGTAAGTTAAGCTCAGCTGACCAAAACCTCCAGCCAGCAGAGCTTCCGTACTTGGCCACTCTGCCAACTCAACGCCATCAAGGTATAATTTCATGAAATGGGGATAGGTATTAAGTGGCGGAAACACATCCGAGGCGCCACTAAAAACAGTCACATTATTGTTTAGCACTATATTAAACGTAGACCAATCAATACCGCTGGCTTGCTCAGCCGTTAAAGAGACAGACATAACAATGGGCAATGCTGTAATGCTCAATGTTGAAAAGTCGAAATCCTCGGTCGGATACTCAATAGGTTCGCCGATGTTTTCGCCATCATCCGTTTTATGCTGCACCACTATTCGATCTAAAATTTGCGCGACAACGTCCAGCGGCCCTGCGACTTCCCCCAACGTAACATCTGCCGACACAATGCCAGCAGAGTCAGTAACGAGTTCAACCTCACTCTGACCATTTACCTTGGACGTCAAGTACCCCGTATCATCATTAAATCCATCTTCACGCCGAACGAAAAGCTTTACTTTAACCCCCTCCATGGACTTAACCCGTAGATATGTAAAATCGTTATCGGACCAATCACCACCGCTATCTTCGCCATCATTAATATCTCGGCGCTGAAATCGCTTTAGTCGCATTGAGACATCAGTATCTAAATCTCGAGTGATGTAACCTTCGGCAAGGTTTCCAGATTGCGTTAGCATTACTGGCCCCATGTTGACCTCCGCTATATATTCAACACTCCCAACAGATCCAGCATTTAAGGTGAATGTATAAGGAGCTGCTAAATGCGGCCCGTCTTTAGAATTAAACTCATTAATAGTGGGGATTAAATTGCTACCATCTTCAGTGGTAGTCGCAACAGCGCCTACCCAAATACCCTCACTATTCGTTTTATAGTCATCAAATAATTTACCCTTATAAAGCCCTGGAGTAATCTTTAAAAACTGATGTTGCGGTTCGATTTCAACACCCGCTACGGGGTTGTCAAACTCGTCCGTTACTTTTATTTTTACTGCATCCAAGGCCACAACCTGTATAGTCAGAAGCAAACTATTCGACTTTAAGCTTTCGATATTTGCAGGAGGACCAGCTTTAGGTTTGACTCCGAATAAAAGAGGCGTAGGTGTATTAGGGATAGCTGCCGCCACTACCTGAGGAATGACAATATTAGTTAAACCAGACAATTCTGAAACAAATAGCTTTTCACCGAGTGAATGTATAACCTCAACCTCACCAGACCCATCTGATTTCGATATCCGACTACGATTAGATTTTTCACTATCAATAAATCCAGCACCTGAAACCACCTTCCAATGCACAAGAACATTGGGAATGGGCAGTCCATTACTGTCAAAAAAGCCAATGCGATAAGGATGCGGCAATGTAGAACCAACCACGCACCCCTCACCGCCACAATCTTCAAACTGTTTAGAGACCACAACGTTATCTATCGGCCTATCGATAGTCGATGCCATCATTGTAACGGGGGCCATGCCTGGAACAGTTACAATAATGTCATAAACCCCTTCAGCTGATGGAGCTATCGCTTCAACAGTGGCAACACCATATAAGTTTGTTACCACAACGGCCGTACCAGCATTAGCCAAAGAAAAGCCATTTGATACTGACAATTCAGCATTTTGCGCGGTAAAGGTTACAGGCACACCCGCTAACGGTTGACCTGAAGAACCAGTCACATAAATTTCAATAGGCTTGGGCAACGTCGTACCTGCCGGTATCGATTGGGCATCCCCACCCAAAACCGAAATGGTAGGCACAGTAGACCCTGTCCCAACATCCACACCGACACCATAATCAGCACCGCCAGACGTGCTAGTTATCACAATCGAATACCTACCCGTTTCAGGCAAACGAAAATTCTTTATTCCTGCGACACCTTCTTGAGCATTATTAAAACTAGACCGCAGAATTGCACCACTCGGTCCCTCAATAGCAACCAGTAAATCAGCCGATTCACCATAAACACGTGAATTGATAGATACGATTGCATTTTCCTTTCCTATAAAAGAATAGCGATCTTGCTCCGCAGCATCTTGTAGCGTACCCCGAATCTCCTGCCCATTTACGATAAGATTATTTTTGCCAATTTCCTCTGTAATTTCTTGATTAACCACCGACACTTGCAGAGAATTACTTCTTTTCCCGTTAGTTACCACGTAAACCTCGCTATCACCAACAGCATTCGGCACCACAACAGCCATTTGTGTAGGGGATACAAATACAATTCGAGCATTAGCGCCATTAACAACAACGATATTATTAAGAATATTTTCATCAAACCCATCACCAGCGATAAGCATTAGGTCCCCAGGAATAACAACACCGGGACTAACGGCCTGGATTGAAGGAGGAAATATAGTCTTGTCTCCATTTACAGAAACAGAATTAATATCCGAAAGCATCTCTACTAAATAAGCTTGGCCATTGACTATATGAAAATCGTCACCCGAAGGGTTTCCCTCAACATACTCCACCAGCTGATAGTCATTATTTGAACCGGGTACATGGCGTCGGATTGACTTAACATCTCGTTCACCCCCAATCGCGTGCAAAAGCTCATACCCGCTAAAGCTTGAAGAAGGACAAGAGACGCCAATAATATTTAAACCTTTTTTCAAATCAATATTCTTACAGTCAGGTACTCCAAGAAATGTGACGACCTTTTGCTTCTCAGCAAATACGACATAGCCAACTCCGTGAGAAATCGGAAAATCTTCACCACTTGGAACACCGTTATAGTAGCTCGTGCGCTCAAACAAATTGCTCAACGGATTAAGCCGTTCAATAGAATTTATCTCAAGCGAATCACCTAAAAAGGTAATAAGCTCAAATGACGTTAAACCTTCAGGGACACTCACGGGGTAAGAAAAATAATTTTTACCTGGGTTCAAAACAACAGTTACACCACTGACATTTAACGCATTTGTTATAAAATCAATATTGGCCACTTCACTTCCAGCAACCACACTAATAGGCAATGCAGCCTGTGCATTAGCCTCCACGTTACTTTCATTTGCATCAAACAGTTCTTCAGGAAAATTTATATCTGGAGTCTTAGCAATTAGCGCATTTATCCTAGCAGGGTCCGCTGCAATTGGGTCGCCATCCAACGGTTCTATACCCACATAATAAGTACCCGGTGGTACAGGTAGCTGGTAACGTCCTTTGCTATCAGTATAAGCACCTATGATTTTCTCGCCTGTTTCAGTTTTCACCGCATAAACATGAGCCCCCAAAATAGGATGATTATCTCGCCCATCGGTGACGATACCTTTCACAAAACCAAAGGCCAAAGAAAACTGAGGCTCTTCAGGGTAGAAGAAAGAGCTGTACGCGACATCATCAATCGACAGTGTACGGGCTGCATCAATATCATGTTTCAGAAAAGGATACATCACAGACGTTTCGATTAACGAATGAGTAAGGCCAAGGTGGTGCCCTGCCTCGTGTAACGCAATAGCTTGAAGATCAGACGTAGCCGAAGCACCTGAAACCGCATATCGTAGGCTGGAATTAAACACCATATCCGCGTCGAAAATTGTACCGGCCTCAAACTTTCCGTTTGGGACATCAGCAACCCCATCTCCATTCAAGTCATTATTTGAGTCATCAAACATCATCTCTTGAGGGAAAGAAAAACTAAAGGAATATGCCAGTACTCCCGGAGAAAATTCAACATCCGGGTCGGTAAACGTCACTATATTATAACCATCGATACCTGACCGCCTTCGATCGATCTCGCCTTTATACTCAAAGCTTACTTGGGCTGTATCGACCTCTTCCCAAGTAGCGAAAGCTTTTTCAAGTTCCTCAACGAGAATTTCATTGGCAATGCCTGACCTTGGGTATCCAGCATCACTCAAATACCATTCTAGGGGTAGCATTCTCGCATCCCACAGCCTATTAGTATGTGAGCCTAAATTCCCACCAGCAATAGCATCAAAACTCAAAAAACCGATAATACAATGAAGCAAACAAAAGCCTCTAAAACCGAAAAACTTCACGATCACAATCCTTTTTGAATGGTTTTTTTAAGAATATCAATGCTATCAATTCGATCTTGAATACCCGCTGGTTCCGAATTTAATTTTTCTTGCGCCTGACTGAAAATAAACACCGCAGATTTATTTAACGATGCACTATCGCTTAACGATGTCGAAAACCTCATAACGGTTGTATCTTCAGGGTTTGGCAATACCTCTTCGACAATTACCGCACTGTCATTAAGCTCAGTAACATTGGCCTTATCCTGTTCTAGTTTAAGCAAAAAATTTTGGTAGGCTGGGTCATCTACCATAAGAGAAACGGAACCTTCTTGGCGCCCCGCCTCATCAGCAATAAGAGCTCCCTCCAAGCAAAACCCGCAAACAATACAGCCAACCAAGCTTCTTCCGAAAAACTTAAAACCTTTAACGCACATTACCATCAACCTTCAATAATCGCCCATTGAGCAAGAAAAAAACCGAATCATTTCAATACAGATTTTATACTGTGGATGAACTCTTCAAGCTTCATATACCTCACTGCAACAGTGACCTCTTCGCTTTCGAAACCAGAAAATGGTGAGAACAGCAAGTCCACCTCCTCTCTCCCAGAGCTTGTTGTTAAGTACTTCTTCCCAACGGGTATGACTTTAACTCCAGTTTTATCGTCACTATCAATACCAAAAGCTCCCTGCCTTAAACCTATGATTTGCCGATGCCCTTTGGGGCTTAACTTAGTAAAAAGCACAAATTCTTCTCCGACAGAATAGCTCCCGCCACCTTGAACCTCCATTTTTATTGGCACGTTCATCAGAGGATGTATAGCGGTTCCACCCAATGAAGTAATTAAGAGCTTATCTCCTGAAGCACCTTTAATTTTTTCAGAAACAGCAAAGCTGTAATCTGTATAGATTTTATCGCCAACCCAGTACGAACTAACCTCATCACAACGAGCCACACTTATATCGTCAGCAATATTTGCTAGCTGCTTCAACTCGAAAGTTTCTACCGAGGCGCCGAACGCCAATGAGAAACCAATGGAATTTAAAATGGCAAATAGAAATAGTTGCCCCATCAATAAACGTTTCATTTCTTTACCCTTTTTTATTCGATTGCATTTAGGATCAACTGCTTATCTGCTGCATCAATTACACCATCCGGCACTAAATCGTACGGTGCATAAAAACCACAACCACCAACTTCAGCACCTTCATGCGCGTTCAAAACATTTACATCAGCCACATCCACAAAGCCACTGCAATCGAGATCTAACATTGAACAACCAGTTAACGCATCAGTTTCATGAAGACTCGCAAGAAGCCTATTGTCATTTAATTTTTTATAGTACGTCCGCTGCTGCAGTTGACCATCGCCACATTGTTGATACCCACGCCACTCGCGTACTTTGACCCCCCCCTCTCCATACAAAAAAGAATTGACGCCTGTCTTATTAAATAGATTATTAAGATTTATCTGAGCTAATGATATCTCCCCTCCCTTATAGACTGCTATTGCCGACAAGGGGTAGTTAGAAACGCTGGGAATCTCAATTAAAAGAATTGATCCAGCGCCAGGAGTAGATTCGGGAGAATAATTAAACCGTCCAATTAGAATGTCATTCACAATTGGCTGACCAAACATATCTGAAAACTCTCTACCAACCTGAGTTTTAACCGATGGTAACGGCGTGACCTGAGGGAATGATTCGAGTCCACTTAAAAAATTAACATCAAGCCTATAAAAATAAGTGGTGTCAGGATCGAGCCCAGTAACAGAAATTGCGGCAATACCATCTATCAGGCTATCGCCACCAGAACTACCCACATACCTCTGAACAACATTCAGCTCTTCTATAGCGCCCGATTGATCTCTATAAACATGCAACGACGCGCCTAATGCGGCTCTATCGGCTAGCCAAGCAACTGAAAACGATTTAGTCGTAACATCCGCGACCTGAGTGTTAATGATTGCACACACACCTTGTAGCGGCATAAAACTACACAATAGTAAAATAGCCATTAGCCAATCAATCGTTTTACTACTCTTCAGTACTTTAATATTCCACACTATCATCTAATCCCATAATTCAGACCAAACATAATTTAGCCATTTGGTTAACCACAAAATTTAAAAATCACTGAAACAAACATTTACTTTCCTGTTGTTAAAGTTAATGCTCTCAGTTTGGCCTATTTACTATTGAACTCGCCCTTACAACCAACATTTACGATTCAATAAAACAAAGCGGTGAGTTTCCTAGCTATTTATTTTATTTATCACCTCAAACAACCCATGCTTAATTTTAATTAGAGCTCACACTAAAAAGTCCGCCCTGCACCCTAAAGGAATCAAGTTTAGCGCCATCTTCACGGCGTTGAACCTTAAACATATAAGTTTGACCTACGACCAGCCCCGTCCAATTCGCAACCTGCAATTCTTGATAACCATTTGTAGCAACCGCATTTTGAAGCGCCCAACCACTGCCTTCACCATCTAATTTGTAGTGAAAGCTATCGTCCGAAGCGTTTGCGAAATTAGCTGTAGTGTAAATTGTTAAACTGGAGGCTGTCGCCACAACAGGGTAATATAGCTGGCCCGCGGTACCGTCACTCGCTGCCGAATTAATACTTCCGCTGCCCGGCCAGAGCATGATTGTTCGGCCGCTGTCACTTTGTGATTCGAAGGGCGATACCGGTGAAGTTACATCGTATTGCTCCGCCTCAACGACTAGCGATCCAACGCTACATCCTTCTAAATCAACACTTACACCAGCTGGTGTATTTGAACATTGGTCAGAAGAATTACTAACACCATCGCCATCTGAATCTCCTGAAGGATTTGCGATATTAAATTGAAGCCAATTCAAGTTGAAGCCACCTTGAGTGACGGAGATTCTCAACGTATGTGATCCACCGGCCGTAACGTTAACCTCGCCCAGATTATGCGTTTCATAAACTTGCCAACCGCCTGTAACACCAATTGAATCAGCGGCTAATGGCGTCCCGTCAAGGAGAACACTGAAACTGCCGCCGCCAGTATCCGAAGCAGCGCGAGATGTGACGACGTAAGTGCCCTCTGACAGATCAACGCTGTACTCGAGCCACTCTCCAGTCTCGATCCAGCCAACATTACAGCCGCCGCCAACATCGCCGGAGTTCTCAACATCGACATTAAAGCCGCCGTAACTGCATTGTGTCGGCGCCCCCGAATTACCTGTATCGCTATCCGATCCAGCATTATAGGTTTCGGCCTCTAGACGCAAACTCGTGATCAATTCACAGCCTGTGCCATCAACCGCTGTACCGATTGGAGTATTCGAGCACTGATCAATATCGTCATTTACGCCGTCGTTATCACTATCAACCGAACACCCAACTTCATTTACCAACACGCCAGGAGGCGTCGATAAACACTGGTCGTCATCATCAATAACACCATCGTTGTCGGCATCAGCCGCGCAGCCTGTTTCATCAACGGTGCGGCCAGCCGTAGTACTTGCGCACTGATCTACACCATCGAAAACACCGTCATTATCACTGTCTAACGGACAACCACTGCCATTGACTATGGCGCCAGCTGGCGTATTAGCGCACTGATCCAAGCCATCGAAGATGCCGTCGGCATCACTGTCTATTGGGCAACCTATAGCATCCACCGTGATTCCTACAGCCGTCATGGCACAGAGATCAATACCATCAAATACGCCATCACCATCACTGTCACGCGGGCAGCCATTGGTATCGACGGCAGCCCCTACGGGGGTGGATGGACATTGATCTGCACCATCGGTAACACCGTCATTGTCGGTATCCATTGGGCAGCCGGTGCTATTTACAGGCTCGCCGACGAGCGTACCTTCACATTGATCCAAACCGTCAAAAACACCATCGCTGTCACTATCCTTAGGGCAGCCAATACTGTCGACCAATACGCCTGACGGTGTCGCCTCACACTGATCTAAGCCATCAAATATGCCGTCACTATCGCTATCCAACGGGCAACCAACTGTATCGACAACCACGCCAGTCGGTGTCGAATCACACTGATCCAATCCATCAAAAATGCCATCGGCATCACTATCCAATGGGCAACCTTGCGCATCAACACTCGCCCCAGCAATAGTGAGCGGGCATTCATCTGCTCCGTCAGTAACGCCATCCGCATCGCTATCCAATGGGCAGCCAGCGCTATCTACTGGCTCAGTACTTGGTGTCATACCACACTGATCAAGACCGTCAAATACGCCATCAGCATCACTATCGCTTGGGCAACCGCTGCTATTTACCGTTGCTCCAATTGGAGTATTCGTACACTGATCAATAGAGTCACTAATGCCATCGCCATCAGCATCTAATGGGCACCCCTGACTATCCACACTTACGCCGGCCCCGGTATTTGGGCATTGATCATCGACGTCAGTAACGCCATCACCGTCCGCATCGGGTGGTGGCGCAACGAAGTCGAATTGAAGCCAATTCAGATTGAAGCCACCTTGAGTGACGGAGATTCTCAACGTATGTGACCCACCGGCCGTAACGTTAATCTCGCCCAAATTATGTGATTCATAAACTTGCCAACCGCCTGTAGCACCAACTGAATCAGTGGCTAAAGGAGCGCCGTCAAGGAGGACACTGAAGCTGCCGCCGCCAGTATCCGACGCAACACGAGAAGTAATCTCGTAAGTTCCTGCCGACAGATCAACGCTGTACTCGAGCCACTCTCCAGTCTCGATCCAGCCAACATTACAGCCGCCGCCAACATCGCCGGAGTTCTCAACATCGACATTAAAGCCGCCGTAACTGCATTGTGTCGGCGCCCCCGCATTACCTGTATCGCTATCCGATCCAGCATTATAGGTTTCGGCTTCTAGACGCAAACTCGTGATCAATTCACAGCCTTTGCCATCAACCGCTGTACCGATTGGAGTATTCGAGCACTGATCAATATCGTCATTTACGCCGTCGTTATCACTATCAACCGAACACCCGACTTCATTTACCAACACACCAGGAGGCGTCGATAAACACTGGTCGTCATCATCAATAACACCATCGTTGTCGGCATCAGCCGCGCAGCCTGTTTCATCAACGGTGCGGCCAGCCGTAGTACTTACGCACTGATCCACACCATCGAAAACACCGTCATTATCACTGTCTAACGGACAACCACTGTCATTGACTATGGCGTCAACAGGCGTGTTAGCACATTGATCTATGCCATCGAAGATGCCATCGGCATCACTGTCTATTGGGCAACCTTGCGTTGTCACTAGCACACCAATCGGAGTGCCGACACATTGATCTATACCATCAAAGACCCCGTCACTATCGCTATCAACAGGACAACCACTGTCATTGACTATGGCGCCAATAGGCGTATTAGCACATTGATCTAAGCCATCGAAAATGCCATCTGCATCACTATCGATTGGGCAACCTTGCGTTGTCACTAGCGCACCAACCGGAGTGCTTGCACATTGATCTATACCATCAAAAACGCCATCAGTATCACTATCAGTCGGGCAACCACTACCGTTCACGACGGCACCCACAGGCGTATTAGCGCACTGATCCAAACCATCGAAGACGCCGTCATTATCACTATCTATCGGGCAACCTTGCGCCGTAACGTTTACCCCTACTGGCGTGTCGGCGCATTGGTCTACGCCATCGAAAACGCCATCGCCATCTGCGTCTACTGGGCATCCATTATTATCAACAGTCGCCTCTACCGGGGTCGACGCGCACTGATCCATGCTATCAGTAACACCATCATTGTCAGCATCCATTGCGCAGCCAACGGCATTTACAGGCTCGCCAGAAGGCGTACCTGGGCATTGATCCAGACCATCGAAAATACCATCGCTATCGGAATCTGAAGGGCAGCCATCCGCATCCACTGTGGCACCAGGCAGCGTATTCGGGCACTGATCAATTCCGTTGTAAACACCATCAACGTCACTATCTATTGGGCAGCCGATGATTGAAACAACGGCACCAGACGGCGTGTTATCACATTCATCAATCCCATCCAAAGAGCCATCACCGTCAGAATCTGAAGGGCAGCCGAAGCTATTAACTTGCGCCCCTTGAGGAGTGCCCGCACATTGATCTAAACCGTCAAATACTCCATCTAAGTCACTATCAAGCGGGCAACCGTTCTGATCGACAATAACGGCAGTAGAGTCTTCACATAGATCAAGGCCGTTGAATACTCCGTCCCCGTCGGTATCTACAGGGCAACCTAACTCATCGACAGTAGCGCCATTTACTGTGCCAGCGCATTGATCAATGCTGTCCGCAACACCATCACCATCTTCATCAGGCGCTAGCGTACAACCTACAGCATCAACCAATACTCCTACTTCTGTCTCTGGACACTCATCCGCATCATCAATCACTCCATCACTGTCAGAATCAAGCGGACAACCTTGCTCATCGACAGTAAGGCCTGGCGTTTCTGATAAGCACTGATCAAAATCGTCTGGCACCCCATCGAAATCAATGTCTATAGCGCAACCGAGAGCATCAACACTAACTTCTGCAATTGTGTTTGGGCATGTATCTACACCGTCAAATACACCATCATTATCACTATCACTTGAGCAACCATCACTTAACACAATCGCGCCAATAGGAGTATTTGGGCAGAAATCAACTTCGTTCCCCACCCCATCACCATCATCGTCAAAGGGGCATCCGTTGTTTTGGACAGAAGCATTTGAAAGTGATTGGGGGCAGAGATCAAGCGAATCTGGTACGCCATCTTCATCACTATCAGGTGAGCAACCTACTCCGTCAACTGGCGCTTCAGGAAAGGTATTTGGACACTGATCAATGCTATCAACAACCCCGTCAAGGTCCGAATCAACTTCGCAACCAAAGAGATCAACTAACACACCTTCAGGCGAATCCAAACAGCGATCATCACGATCAATGACTCCATCATTATCGTGATCGACAGGGCAACCAAAGACATCGACAGGTTCATTTTCAAGCGAGGCTTCACACTGATCGACACCATCCACCACGCCATCACCATCACCATCTAGAGGACAGCCAGTGTCATCAACAATCGCACCTGCGATTGTCATAACACATTGATCGACACCATCGACAACACCGTCTGCATCGCTATCGATAGGGCAACCAAACTCATCCGCAACCATTACTGCAAGAGTGTCAGCGCAAGCATCTAACTCATCTACTACACCATCACGGTCAGTATCTACCTGACTCGGCGAACACCCCTGAGAATTTGTGCCCATGCCAGCGCCGGTGCCCGGGCAAAAATCGACATCATCAGCGATACCGTCACTATCGGAATCGAGCTGATACGCAGCACACCCATCACTATTGACGGATATTAAAGCTTCGGTTGCAGGGCAAAGATCGGTAACATTTTCAACACCATCTAGATCATCGTCAGGTAGAGAAACCTTGGGGCACGACGTCCCTTCATAAACACCGATATTATCCAGTGCTACATTAATATCACTGCCCCCCACACTGAAAATCAAACGAGCGTCTGGGTCAGAGGCTAAAGAAACAAAAGGCAAGCTGAACGATTTGTAGGCATTACTAATCGGAAAAATCGGCCAAGTACCTGTGAGCGACTGGTAATCGGGCGCGCCAGAATCAATTAATACTTGAATATCTCTCGCCTCGTCGGCTACCGCGTCAAAACAAGCAATATAGGCTTCACCTTCTTCTACGGCAAGCTCATGAGAAATTTGGGCGGAATACCGCTCTTCTTGTGCAGAGTGTAATGAAATATCAATTTCATCATTCCAAGAAACATCAGCATCAACGCCACTGGCAAAGTAAGCACCAAAATCTTCTTGCCCTTGCGACAGATCAGGCTGCGAGGCTAATAAATTTAAACCTACCTCCTCACTAAAACCATCACGATTGTTGATATCACCGCAACTATCGCCGTTAAAGAGCGCTACATCATCAATATCAACCGCTATATCACTTTGCCCTAAGTGAAAGGTAAGCATCGCATCCAAATAATTAGCTTCAGCGATAAATGAGAAGTTAAACTCTTGGTGCTCGGTTGATAATTGATAAGAGATAGGAGCGCCTAGTAAATCAAAATAGTCAGGGGCACCGCTATTGATAGCTGCAAACATTTCACGAGAGCTATCGGCTCGAGCTTTCCAGCACGCTGTATATAACTCACCCTGAATTAAATCCACGGAATGGTTTAGCTGAATATCCCAAATGTTTTCTGAAATTGAACCATAATTTAGCGAAAAATCATCAGCCCAAGATACGTTCTCCCCCTCTGTTACGAGAGCAAAGAAACCATGCTGGCCATTTGAGAAAGAGCCATCGGATGCAATAACGTTCTTACCATTACCAATCCCTGACTCAACCTCATCACCCGGCACGCCACACTCACCGCCTTCATATAGGCCAATATTATCAAGTGTCACCCGGCCACCGAGCTCAGCCAGTTCATCAGTATTAGAAACCCTAATCGAGAGCCTCACAGCGCGATCCTCATCACCGCCAATAACTTCCCACTTTTGCCTAGCGGTATTATTGCCATAGCGCAAAATACCTATCGCCCTCCCGTCATCCCCATCTGGCTGCTCGATGATTGAATATCTACTGCCGATATATTCATAATCAGGAGCCCCGGTGTCAATTTGCATATCTAACCGGAATTTATCGGGTAGGTCCGAAGCCTCAATAACATCAGCGCAAAACGAATAGCTCTTACCAGCCTCCAACACAACGTCATGCGATAAACTAGCGACACCCTGGGAGCTGGCGGCAAATTGAATATCAATGCTGTTTATCCAGCTAGCCACGGCCGATGCAGAAAAGAAAGACCAGTTTTGCCGACCCTGACTAAAGGTACCATTAGAATTCAGTAAATTAGGCGAATCGACTGTAAGGCAACCATCAGCATCCGCGTTCAAATGAGGCAGAATCGTTGAGTCAGGGCACAGGTCATATTCATCCGAAACAAAATCACCATCCCCATCAAGCTGAGCGAGGTTACAACCAAATTCATTGGCTGGCGTGTTCGTATTCCAAGAACGGGGATCGGTATTCGGGCATCTATCAATGTCATCCATGACGCCATCCTCGTCAGAATCGTATTCTGACGCTGCACAACCGAGATTGGTCGGGACATAGTAAGTCCAACTAGAACCCCACCGGGAGAAGTAAGGCTCATAACCCTCCGTAGTGACCGAAGAGCCAGAGGGACTATTGGGGCATTGATCTATACCGTCGAGAATCGAATCCCCGTCTGTATCTGATGGGCAGCCATCACTATCAACTTTCGCTGGGTATAAAGTCAATGAGCATGAATCATAAGGATCATAGACTCCATCGTGGTCCTCATCCTGCTGCCACCCACAACCATCCATCGTTCTAGACAAATTATCGTACTCGTCGGTTCCCAGACAAAGATCATCACCGTCATCCGCAAAGCCATCATAATCTTCATCAACCGGTAAATTAAGTGTCAGCAAATAATCAACAACCTTCTCGGCACAAGTAATATCACAAAGCGATTCTTCAAGTAAGGGCATTCTACGTGTAACGTACGAAACAGCTTCGGCTCGATTAATTAAACTATTACCGGTAAGCGGAGCATTGCCTTTTGCATCCACGCCATGGCAACTAACACACAACTCTTGGTAAATGCCCTGACCGTCCAAGTTTAACAATGCTGGATTGGGTGAGTGGCCCTCCACCCCAAGGATAACTAAATTCTCACTTGCACTATCATCTATTACCTCACTAAAAATTTGTTCCCACGAAATCCTACGATCTTTATATATTGTATGGTTTACACTAAACCTTTGGTAATCGAATAAATCGACTCGATAAGCTCTATTTTTGAACCAGTTGAAAAAAAGAAGATTTTCCCCTGTTTGAATTGACGTTATCAACAGATCTTGGTCAGTTGATTTTGAAAATGTATACTCTCCCTCAGGCGCGAGCCTCACATCATTTAGAACCTGCGAGGCCGGATCACGATCAATGTCAAAGTAAGCGAAATAACTATCTAATGGCAGACTCACACCACCAAAAAATTGATAGTAAGGGTCGGAATAGCCATCAAATACCGAGATATAATCATTACCATCACCAGGTTGCCAGACAATAGTGTTATCGCCACTTCCACCAACAATCAAATCATCTCCTGCGCCACCACGAAGCTTATCATCCTCGTCGCCCCCGAAAAGAATATCATTCCCTGCACCGCCATCCAGAAAATCATTAGAGCGCCCACCAAAAATGTAGTCATCGCCCTCACCACCAAGAATTGAATCCTCAAGCGCACTTCCGACAAGGCGATCGCTCCCGTCACCACCATCAATTTGAAAATACCTTATTCGCGGACCATAAATCACATCATCGCCGCCCAAACCTTTAACCTCAAAAACATTAAGAACACTAGCACCCGCCAAATCAATAACATTGGCATCATCATTACCAACTATTCGATTTAGCCCAGCACCCAACCTAACGCTTTCAACGTTGGTGAGACTATTCACCTCAAGCGAATTAATATTCGTAGGCCCCTTTGGCTCCTCAGCAAATAACGCATCAAAACCAGAGCCGCCATCAAGGTCGCCAAGCACCGCGACATTATCATATAAATAAAAAATGTCGTTTCCGGGACCTGAATCAACTTTAGCTGTACTATCCACTACCAGGCCAATGTAATCATCTTCATCACCGAGCGACATGACACCAAATGGCCCCGCAACTAAATGATTATCTAGAATATTTTCTCCAACGAGTTCTCGCCCTTCCAACACAGCCGATAACGAGTCTGAATTATCGACATAGTTTATTTCAACCACTCCCCGAGCCATTAAACCGTTTTGCGCTAGCGCCCTATAGCTAAAATAGGCTTGTCCGACAAAGCCCTCATCTGGAACAAAAACAATAACGCCCTTACGGTTACCGTAGATAACCTGCCCGCCAACCGCACCGAAGACACCATCCAAGTAAATGTTTTGTAGCGGCACAATCACATCGTTTTGCAAAATAACTGCCGGATCAATGATTTTAGGGACATTAACCGGCAAATCAAAACTATCGTCAAGTGCAACTAAGGAACCTTGATTTTCATCAACTGAAGGCGGTAAAGGAATAATAATGTCACGATATCCCGCCTTGTGACTCTCTTGAGGGTCTAAAGGGAAAGAGTAACCCAATGGATTGAGAGTGGTTATCGAAAGTCGAACCCGATCAGAGGAATCTCGCCACTCGCCACCGAGGTCATCGTAATGATAATAATTAGTGACGAGTATAGAGTCCCCTTCCCCACATTTAAATAAAAGATCCCTGCCGACTCGAATAGGATCTAAGCACATATCATCAGATTCGAAGTAGAAGCGTATATGCGCCTTTTGATTACTAACTTCTAAGGGTACAACATCATTACCGAACCCTGGAGCAAAATAAAACGTGGATGAAAAATCTATTATACGAGAACCATAATTTTCTCCATCGCTGCTTAAGGCCCCATGAAACACTTCATACATAGTGATAGGTTCGTGATTCCAAGTAATATCAGAAACATAAAAAGCATCACTAAAGAATGGAATCAAGATATCATCTCCCGCCCCCCCTTCCAGCACCTCCTCGCCTATACCTGTATAGTAAGAAAAAACGAGACGCGCCAGGAAACCGTAATTTTCCATATAATCTTCATAGGTTCCCTTCTTATAAACTTCAACAATATCATTTCCATTGAAATTTTCACGTGCCCCATAGAAACTCGAAGAATTACCTGACACATCAACCCCTGTTCTACTATCTTTATAGTTGTTACTTATATAATAATTAAGGTAGAAATTTGGCGACAAATAAGCCGACAACAAGTAGTCCAGACTTCCAACATCGAGGGCGTTAAATTCTTTTCCCTCCTCTTGGAGGAACCCAGCTCGACTCAGATCAAATGGCCCGAGGTGTCTACGCTCGAATCCATTTACATATAAATTTTCACTCAACCATTCAAGAGAAAAGCCGTATCGTGAAGCATACATTTCCTTTTGTTTTACCGGCGTATCCGGCGCAGCTGAAATAGAATTAAACCTTAGGGAAGTACGATTCCCAGAAGAGCCATATATAAGATCATCATGCAATCGAACGATTAAATCTGGATTGTTCCATGTTGGACTTCGAAACTCGCGAATATTATTAGTGCTCGCGTTATTTAAATTTAGAAAAAGTTTTCGACCCAAGTCTCCATCGACCCTTGTAAATTTTCGTGATGTATCGCAAGCGCACCACACTTGTTTTATACCGCTCCCCGAAAAATTGATCTCATACGTATTACCTGTATCTTCCACATACACTTCATCAAAGCCAGCACCAGAGATATCAACACTTATCTTGTCATCACCCGAGATAACTATCACATCATCAAAATGAGTCGGCGATGCAGAAAAAACGCCATCAATCACGCGGATAAATCGCCCTGAGTTGTCATTAGAATTTATAAGATCGACCACATCTTCGAATGAATAAGTAGCGTCCGAAAAGCGCATTTCGGCGAACGGGCGCCAATTGATAAATGTGAAAACATCTATAATCCTTATCTCATCTTGAGCCCCAATCGATATAAGCAGGTCTTGATTATCAAGTGCTGGGGTGAACTCGGAAGAATTTATTGAAGAGAGGTCAAAAACCATCCCAACATCAGTTTGATCAACATGCGCGCTTTGGCTATTGATATCAAATTGGTATGTATCTTTGCCATCCCCAATTGCGAAATGAAATACAACTTCAGTTGCCTTACCCACGTTAACCACATCATCCCCAGGGCCGGGGGTTAAATCCGAAACATCAACATCGATTTCGTCACCCGCTCGGCAAAGTTCAAAGTAATCATTTCCTTCAGTGCCAATATTCAACCGATTAACGACTTCCTCGTCACCCCACTCAGTTCCATCAGACTGAAAATTTACGACAATGGACTTGATTCTAGTTTCGACAAGCGACTCGTCTATCTGCCAGTAGTTTTTTACAACAATAGAGTCAGCTTCTTTATTAATATTAATAACAAGGTCTAGCGACGATTTTTCGCAACGGTGAGTAACGGAAACACTTTTGGGCAAAATAGCTTCACCCATCTCAATTCTTAGCTGCCCAGAAAATGAAACCTGATCACGACCGTCGCCGGCGTTATACTCAAGGGTGCTGGTGTCGACAGCATGCACGATATCATCGCCGCCGCCCGGCGTAATGACAGCAAGCGCATTAGCAATAATGACGTTCGCCGAATCATCGCCCGTGTAAACTTCAGGGCTAGGCGGGGTGAATATTATATTGTGAAGGTCAGATTGAGTCGCCCAATCCACCAGTGAAACCTGGTTTGAGCCAAGCTGTAAATTAAATACTACTTGCCCTCTAAATATCGCCGCCAAATAACTAAGATCAGCGTCTTCAAAGGTAAGGCTGTCCGCCCCAGACACGTTCGGAGGAGCCTTATTAAAAACTAACGACCAGCTATCTCCGCCATTAATTTTCAGCAGAACCTCTTCCTCCAAGGGCTCCACACCACGCACTACGCGTAGACTCCTAGGCGCTCCCCCTTGCAAACGAACCAAATCATCTCCATCGCCCGAAATGAACTGAAAATCACCTGAAAACTCACTCCGAAGAACATAAATATCGTCGCCTTTACCCCCATTAATCGTAAACGGCTCGTCCATTAACGCGTATTGTTCAGCAATCGCATCTTTTAGCCATTGTTTATAGAAATGGCTGGGAAAGAACGGCGTATTATCGTCGACAAATGACGTCAAGAAGCTTTGAAAACCCCAAGCGCTCGAAAGGTTGCTATCCCACCCATTATCAGACAGCGGGTCGTGATACGGAGGCGAATAATCAAAAAAATACTGATCATCACCATCACCGCCGGCGATATAGTCGCCATCGCCCGGGCGTATGAAGAACACATCATTACCCGCCCCGCCAGAGACTTTCTCGTACCCGGTTGTCAAATAGAAGACATCACGATCAGGGCTTCCTTTATACAAAATCTCTCTCGCTGCAGCCCCTTCAAACACCCCTTCCTCAAATTCCAGTATCGGCGTAGCATTCTGCAAATCCAACATCCGAATAGTGTCGCCTGTCGAATAGTGAATGATCGCCCAATCTCTGGTGTCGATATCACCCCAATGAAAATTAGCATCGACTTCCGAATAAGGGTTAGTCGTAAATTCGTCATCAAAAACTAGTGACGGCGTCTTATACTTAACATAAACATCTTCTGGACTAATCCCCTTCCCGAAAATTAATCGAAGTTCATCTGCGTAACCCACGAGCACATCGTAACCATCCCCAATATCAAACTTAAACCTTTCGCCGTTAAACAAAAGATCGTCGCCCGCACCACCTATTAACAGATCATCGCCAGCGCCGCCATCTAGGCGATCTTTACTAGCGGTACCATAAATGGTGTCGTTCCCGCCTCGTCCCTTGGGTCTCAAACCACTTAAAATATCATCCCCCCCTGTGCCAACACCAAAAGGACCCGTAAGGAGATAAGTCAATTGCGTGGTCTCAACCCCACCGTCAGCTCCGCGCTGCTCGATGGTAAATACATTTTCACCAAGAACCAGATCTAGGGCGATCTGATAACCACTCTCACCCGGCGACAAATCTTCCGCGAAAACCCCATTAACGTAGACCGTTCCAGCACCCCCAGTGACGTCAAGTGTTATCAGGTCGTTTTCTTGATTTGTCGTTCGATAGCTATACTCAAGAATGGTCGGCGAGGCAAATCCAAAGGGACGACCGCCTTGGGCAACAAATAGCTGCAGCCCTTGAACACTTGTTAACGCAAAATTTAGACCTGTATTCGCTCCGGTAACGCTAGATGCAGCCAGAAACTTATCACTAGCAGCATCATACATCTGTATGGTGGCCTCCACTCCCTGCTGCAACAATGCGTCCAGCATGGCGAACGCCGTCATATCACTAGTCGCGTACGAAACACCGATGTTATTAAGCCCAGTGTTAAAGTATACAAATCCATCCTTGTTAAATAGCGGCCCTTCAAATTCAACTACGGAATCGCCGAGCGCCTCTACCCAGTAGCTCTCATTATTTACTACTTCAAAATCAATACCGCTAGCTGCGCCGCCAGAATAATAGGCCTTATCGTAAATTTCGAGACTATGGTTATACCTAGAAATGCTGAGAACTTTACTAGCTCCGCCGAGACGCGCCAACAACTTGAACGCTGTCATATCTTCCACGAATACAGGGTAATGAATAAGATTTTTGCCAGCAAATAAATTTAGTGTAGGCTTAAGCGGATCAGTACCTGCTTGCAACTCATCTATATTGCTAGCACCATCGAAATCATAGTCTTCAAGCTCGTCATGAACCCCGTCAGCATCAGAATCCTTAGAATATGGATTGCTAATTAAACTCCTTTCAAGCAAGTCAGACAGGCCATCTCCGTCAGAATCATCATCACAGGCGTTACCCACGCCATCACCATCAAGGTCATCTTGCGATGGATTCGCAACACTAATGCAGTTATCTATGGGATCACCAATTCCATCATTATCGGTATCCCCATCTGGCGTTGCATCACATGCATCGCCAATTGAATCTCCATCTCTATCAGCCTGGGCAGGGTTTGGTGTATCAATACAATTATCAATATTATTTAGGACGCCATCATTATCGAAATCATTCTCACAAGCATCACCAATCCCATCACCATCGGTATCTAATTGACTATAACTATGCAGATCAGGGCAGTTATCATGAATATTTAAAATGCCATCCCCATCTAAATCATCATCTGATGTATCGCAATAATCACCAATACCATTTTGGTCATGGTCTTGCTGATCGGGGTTAAATATAAACTGGCAATTATCCAAGACCTGAAGCTCTAAAGCAGAGCGCACCAAGCCACTTAAACGACCATCGCTATATCTCGGTAAATACAAGGAGAGATCTTCTGACAAGAAATAGAACGGGTCTGCCCCCCACTCCTCTCCCGTAACTTTTGGTAACTTAATATCCAAAGCGCCCCGATCAGTTTGAATAACAATATTATCGCCATCCGAAACAACAGCACCGGCCAAACAATCGCAATCAAACGCATCCATTACGACAGCAAAGCGACCCTGCCAACCTTTTTCGTTGGCTTGAAGTTCATTTGAGGTATATATCCGAGTTGCTAGATTGAAATAACCAAGCAAGACACTAAAAGAGCTTTCGGAGTTAAATTTGTAAAAGGCTATCGCTGCCCGATCATCATTGACAACCCTAATAGAGCTTCCGATAAATGCATCAATTTCATCAACTAACAATGGGATATCTGAGGGAGTTTGCTCGGGGTAATGGTCATTAATGCCATCATTATCATCATCCTGATCACAGACATCACCAACACCATCAACGTCTGTATCTTTTTGATTTCTGTTTTCAATTACAACGCAATTATCAGACGCATCGCCAATTGAATCACCGTCAGTGTCGACCTGATCGGGGTTTGGTATTAGAGGTGAGTTATCCAGCGCGTCATCAACGCCATCATTATCATCATCGTAATCACAAACATCACCCAAACCATCGAGATCGTTATCTGTTTGGTCGGGGTTGTATTTATTGCAATTATCCTGCTCATCCTCAACTCCATCCTCATCATCATCAATGATTGGAGTGTCTTGAGGGTCTAGGGGATCTGTTCCTGCCAAAACCTCACGGTAATCACCAGCGCCATCACCATCTGTATCAGCATTTAATGGGTCTGTAGGTCTATCGCCATTTAACTCATCAGCATCCGATATGCCGTCCCGATCGGTATCCGAATTACGGGGAGACAGGCCAAGAAGTACTTCTTCGCCATCATCAATGCCATCACCATCCGAATCTGACTGGTTCGGATCAGTCCCTAAATCAATTTCTGCACCATTGATGATACCGTCCGTGTCATTATCCAAATCAGCATCCGTGGGGTCATCACTATCTAGCCCATGCTTCGCCTCAAGTAAATCATCAATACCATCGCCGTCACTATCTTTTGACTGAGTTAACTCTAGGGGTGATCCCCCTATTATATGTAACAAGCCTTTACCATCATTAACCGGCACTTGCCCCTCAAAATAAGCCTCGCCATTGAAACCGCCAAGCACACGCACTCCAACTAACTCGCCACCTGTGAAGTGATGCCGAGAATTAGTTGCAGCAGAATACATATTAGTAAGATTTAGAGCCGCTGTACTATCAATAAAGCCATCACCAACAACATACGAAATTGGATATTTCATGCCAGGGACAGTCAGTAAAACTAGACTTCCAGCCGCGGGCTCGTCTCCACCCACAGAAACAGAAAGTGCCACACTATCATTACTTTGAGGAATACTATGATCGAGAGTCACAACCGAGGGCAAAGCTCCTCCAGAAGGAAAATATTCAACGCCCCCTTCGCCTGAAACGACTGATAAACGGTAAAAATATGGGGTACTAGACTGAAGCCCAGCCACCCTTACGCGCATAACACCCGCAGCTGTTGATAACCCACTCAATGTCAAACTACCTTGCGCATTGTAACTAGGATAAATTGTAGCTCCAGAAACCGGCCTATTCCCTTGGACATCAGAATATAGTTCTATATTTGGAGAGGCATTCACATCACCTACCCAGTTAACCGTGAATGACGTTGGCGACACATCCGTCACACTTAACTCACCATACGTTAACCCCGTAGCACGATATGAGTATGCCAAAAGAACAACAAACAGTAGAATTAACCCGGGAAATTTACGAGCAATACAACCCAAATACGAAACCATAATTAACCTGATATTTCAATTTTTAAGCAATTCAAAAAAGAACGCACGCAGTAAGACGTACGGAAGCTGAAAACAGCAAATCCGCATGATCTAAGGGTGGATATGAGTAACAAGGGAGCAATAATAAAAATGGACAACTAGCCCCGAACAAAAATATCAAGTTCCCTTTGACTATTCATGCAATCCAATATCGGAGATTACCGATATTGAGAATAACCGTTTTAGTGTACAACTAACCCACAGAAGCCTTAACCGGTTTAAAAGGGTTAACGAATTCACAAAAATATCATTTATTAGATGATATTACAACTTTCAACTAGAACCGCCCAAGCTTTGTGACCGACCAAGAGAACAAAAAATCGCTAAAGACTATCGAAAATGCCTTTCTAAATTATGGCTAGATATACCGAATAATATATTCACTGTATTGCATTCTCGTGACGTAATTGAGCTATTGAATCGACCCGCCTATGTAGAGCATCACGCCCCTTTAAATATCGCTTTTAGTTAGGTGACCAGCCATCAAATGGATAAACAAGGGATTTATCATCGAATACCACGTCATATTGGATATAAGGCACGCCCTACTAAAGTCACGCGTGCGCCTCGAGTCAATTGACTCATTCAGGCAGTGCGGCAGTAATGGAGATGGCTTTGAGCTTACTTTCTACGAAGAGTTAAGATGCTATTCCTGCCCTCAGAAGGTATCGCGTATTACGCAAACAATGATAATCTCTTCAAAACGCACATGAGCCTAATTTGGTTAAATATGTATGCATGGTAGTAATCATTTCGACTCTAGAGATGCGGAGAGAGAGCTCATCGACAACCTAGTCGACATTGCGACATCAGGACGAACACCCACAACCAAAGAGGAAGCCGGCGCTTGCCGCTATGCTACTCATCTACAGAAAACCCGCAGCCGCTGCGATATTCCGCGAAGCCTTTGAAAAATCTGCGATTGCACATCAAGCCACTGACATTGAAGTGAAAGCCTTACTGTCTCTCCCGGGCGTGCTGGGCATCTCCCGCTTCAGCGACAATATCAACAAGGCGCTCAATGGGATACGAATTTAGGTCGGGTCACAACCACCACGAAAAGCCGTAATACTATATCTCGCCACCGCTTTGCGCATTACCGAACCGCGCCTGCGCTGCCAACAAGCTAGCGTCGTAGCGGCTCATAAATTTGTTCGCTAAATCCTCATTAGCGTCGAAACACATTGATGCCACTTGGTGCGTCCAGTCCAAATAATCAGCTGTTTTAGTCTCGCTCCACGATGGCGGAATGCTAGACACATTACTGCAAAGGTCTGCCAACTTAATTAATTTAACAGCCTTTGATTCGCCGGTTATATGGCTCAGTTGCTGATCACGCCTTTGCGAAAGTGGAAGCGTTTTGTCATCAGTGAGGGCTTCGACGTACGCGAGTACTTTTGAACCAAATTGAAGTAAAAGCTCTTCTCTCGAAACCGACGTATCCTCGAGAATATCGTGCAAAACCGCAGCCTGCAGGACCTCAACGTCAATTGCATCTACATGCTCCGACAACAAATGCGAGACCTCAATGAGGTGATTAATGTAGGGCTCTCCGCTGCCTTTGCGTATTTGACCTTTGTGTGCTGCGGCTGCGACCGATAGCGCCAATAATAATTCACTCATAAATCACTTTCGTTTCTTACTATAAATAGACTGAGCAGTCTTTGTCTAACACCATAGCTAACGTACACGCCTTCCAATCCTCGCTGGGTCGTCTAGAAAGTCGAGAACGGCAGCTATTATTGCGTATTGGTGATTTGCGACCTGTGTAATCAATTTGAGTCTATTTAAAGCACTCACAGGTAAAACAATTCTTACAATTTGGGACTCATACGGCCAGTCGGGGCCCGGTTCTAAACCATCGTCAGCTCCGGGACATTCACTGGATTCGGGACTAAAGTGATTCGAGACCGCCATCGCCACTTTACGCATCGCCGCGTCTGGCGGAACGCCAGGAAACTGTGCACAAATCTTTTCGAGCACTCGTGTCGGGATGCTCACATCTGTGTGACATAATGTCTCGACAACCATAATGGTAACCCCACCAATGACAAAAGTTAGGAACTATTTTACCGCAGTTTCAGCTGTCGCCGCGGCAGCTGGTCAGGCTACACATACCGTCGACGATGACTATTAATAGCGATTAGATCGACGCCCCTAGATTTTTAAAAACATTAAAATTAAAAAACGGAATTTATGGTGTTATTTTAGAAAAATAATCGCTCTCCCGGTCTGCGGTTTTCCAGCGCTTCGCTCTAACCTATAGCGAAAATAAATGCTGATTAAATACCTCCCCATCATGCATTTAGGTCTGAAAAATCAGTCATATTCCGAAAAACCCCAAAAACCCTTCGTCGGATAGTTGTTTATTTTACTAACAGTGATCCGCGATTCCGTGTTATAACTATTATAACAATTATAACTATTATAAAATTATATAACTATTGTAACTACTCAACATCGCCGGATTTGCTTTTTTAGAAAATCGCAGAAAAAACCACTGCCATTTCCACTGTCACTGGTGCCATTCTCAGTGGCACTGGTGACAATCTCGGTGGCATATGTGCCATTTATGCTGCCACCGCTCGCAAAGGAGGTCTGCGAACGAGGAAAATTTCGCTTTGGCGTAGTGCGATAGGTTTTGGAATATTTTTTCAGGTAATATCATGGAAAATTATTTGATATATTTTGCACCTTACGCAACTTATTTTTATTGAGTTTTGACCGCTCTGCGATAGAGCGAAGTCGTTCCTATTTTTAACTTGCTTTCGATTCGCGCACTCAAGCCTAACCCCTTTCATCAACCCTTTTTTTATCAAGCCAAACATTCAAAGTAGCCCTGCAAACTGGAAAGGGATCGAAGCCTACACGCGCGCATTAGCAAACAGCACCGACCCAACTTTGAAATACCGCTAGCGTTTTGGGGGATCGCCGCTTAAGGCCCAACTCGTCGCAAATAAAATCAATTGGGTCTTTCGGGGCTTTCTCTTTTGCGAGTCGCGCTAGACCTAGGGCCTCCGGGTAAGCGAGCTCGTTCCATTGCCGTGAATACTTTCTTGTGCCGAAATAAACCGGAAACTACCGCCGTTGGCCAGCTCGTCTTCCATCGCAGCGATGTCTGGGCAAAACAGCTTGATGGCTACCGCACGATCTTTAAAGTTCAGCAAGTTATTGCGCTTGGTTAGATCCAGCAGCTTACGTTGCCAGGTGTCAATGCGCGTTTCGGGGGTGTCTTGCTGCACACGCTCATCGGCCCGCACCGGCGGTAGCGGTGGCACAACGGGCAATGGCAATACCGCTGTGCTCTTAGCAAAAATCTCTTCGCGCTTAGGCTCAACCGTAGAAAGCGGTTTAATCTGCCGTGCTCGCGCCTGCGCAATATCAATCACAAACACAAATTCGTTTTCTTTCTCTTCGGTAATTAGGCTGCGCGCATGCTCCTTGGCTTGCTCAAAGGTTACTGGTGGCGAGTTGGTCACCAGTGTGGTCTCAAACAGCACCATATCGCGGTTATCCACGCGCTTGCGAATATCCATCGGGTCATCGTTGGTTAATACCGGTAAACGCTCATCAATAAGCCACGCGCCTGCAAAGGCATGCCCCTGGGTTAAAGCCACAACGGCATTCAAACCCATGGCCTCAATACAACTGGCAAACAGTAAGGAGGTATCCAAGCAGGCCGCAATTTTACCGGTGCTAATATCCGCCGCTAGGCGAATGCGCTGCCCTTGGCGCGCAAACCCAACTGGGGGTGACACATACGCCAACTGCTGGTTCACAATCACGTTCCACAGCGCCGCCAGCATCATGTAGGGTTTGTCGCGGGTATTGGATTGGTAACCATCAATCGAACGACCCTGTCCAGCGCGCTCCAGCACCGCAGTCGCATCTCGCAGCAATGACTCAACATACACGCCGTTGGGCTTAACAAAAGCTGCTAGCAAGTCTGGCTGGCGGCTTTCACCACCCCAATAGTTGGCCGGTAAAATCGCCAGCGGTACGGTTTTTGCGGTTAACAAGGTGCCGTCATCGCGAAGCACTTGGAAATTCAGCTCGAGCGTTAGCTCCTCAGTCATTCCAAATAGCTTGTCGAATGGCAGCTTTAAATCCTTTTTTGGCAGGCTGAGTATTTGCTGCGGCTCGAGTGAATCCACCATCCATTCCACCTCGGCCAACCAACCCGGTATCTCCTCCAGCACCACTTTTAAAGTGTTAAAGGGCTTGAGTGTCGGCTTGCGCTGTTGCCCCTCAGCGCTATTCTCACCGTCGGGCTCTTCTTCGGAAGGCACTGCATACTCAAGCTTGAAGGTCTTAAGCAACGGGTAAGCATTTTGCTGCGCTGCAAGCGAGAATGTACTGGATACATCAATGTCTAGCTGAATATGCGATGGCATGGTTACCCCTTGTTATTCATCTCTCTACCGTTGACGCCGCATCTTATCGAATAATAGCCAGCGGGCCTTCATTGAACAGTATAGTTATGTCTGTCTATTGCCAATCAAAGGCTCAGCCCTCACTAAAACGGCAGTCAGAACTGCTATTCTCCGGTTATCAACTCAAGACACATTTTCAAGGTGGCGACCTCTTCGCTTGCAACCATATCTATAAACAAACTGTAGTCATTTGTGGTATGGGCAGTATCCAATGCCTCGTAGTACGCCAATCGATCTTTTACTTGAATAACAACGGGTAACAAGCCGTTTCGCATTAATTCAAAATTCATCAGCAGTCGTGCGGTTCGCCCATTTCCATCTATAAACGGGTGAATTTTTACGAAGTCCACATGCAAGCGGGCAGCAGACTCTAGAGGGTGCAAGTTACTGTTGTTGTAGCTTTCCACGAGTTGCTGAATTTCATCGGGAACTTTAAAATGCTCGGGAGGGCGGTGTTCGGCGCCCGAAATTAGGACATTTTGCTTCCTGTAGGCTCCCGCATTTTTGTCATCTATTTGCTTCAACACAAGATGATGGATGGATTTAATCAAACTTTCGCTTAAAGGGTCTTTTTGGCTCACGATGTCTTCAACAAAGTCGATGGCTTCCTTATGATTTATCGCCTCAAAATGCTCGCGCATTAACTTGCCGCCCACCGTAATCCCTTCTAGCACCACCTTGGTTTCTTTGAGCGTCAGCGTATTTCCTTCAATAGCATTAGAATTATATGTCCAGTCTAAAACCAGCTTTTCATGTAAGCTTTTAACGGTATGCTCTGGTAACGGACGCAATGCATCGTATTGTGCTTTTAGCGTATCTAACTCATTAAACTTCATCATTATTACCTAAATCAAGTGTCATCATGGGCCACTAATTCAGCGAAAAATAAAGCCGGTATTAGCGTTCACTTATTGCAGCATCCCACTGCTCGGCATAGCCGTTTTTGGTCATATACCCATTTACTTTAATAAAAACCTTCTGCATCCAGAATTCAATATCGTAAATCCCTTATATCGTTTTGTCGCTTTCATTATCTGAAATGGCTTGTAGTCACACTCACGCACACCGTGCGTAACTCCCCCTAGCCGTGATACCCCTCTTTGCAAAGAGTCGATTGATTAGGATCAATCACGGTGCGAAATGCTACGCCCAAATGACTACCACCAAGCTTTCTGTGCTCCAAGAGCACAACATGGACCACACAACACTATCACTACGTTTTTGTTAGTGTATCGTTCTTTTCATAATCTCTTGCACGAGTTTTGTAAAGGTTTTTAAACAGTACTTTTCCTTGCGCATCAAGGTGATAAGCAGCATCGTTTGTTAAAAAATAAATTTGTTTGGCATCTTGATGAATAATACGGCCATACACTTTTTTACCCTCATCTGTAATGCTGGCGCAAGACAATACAATTTCCCCCTTTACAGTAGACCACTCTATCGCCTCTAGAGTAATCTCATGATTACATACGCCCTCGTTCATTAAGGATTCAACTGATGCTCGCCCTAAGTGATTACCCAGCGAAAGGCCAAACCATAAAAACGAAAAGATAAAAACAATCAAAAGACCACCTATAACTTGCAAGGCAAACCCAGCTGCACCTGCAATTAAAATAATCGCCGGGGCTTTAAGCCTTCTTAGCCATTTTAACCAATAAAGATTAGGTCGGACCGTTGCAACAACCCTCCGCGCGACTCCTTTACTTGCAGACTCGTATAAAAGAAAAGCCGCTGCTAGAGCTAAAGCAACCGCAGTTAAAGTGCCATTTCTAAGCAGTGCCTCGTCATTTAAAGCGTGGGCAATAATTAATTTAACGCCTTCTGCAACACCAGAAGAAGTCAAATGCAACGACTCATTCACCATTAAATTAACATCTGATGAATAAAACCCCATTCGCTCTAACTGCCCTTTCAAATAAGAGAAGCCAAAAAAATGCGAGTATGTTGTCAAAAATGCAAGAATCGACGATATTTTCACCCAACCAATTAATGACCTTGATGAGGAAGGACTACCCTTTTCACTTTTCACAACACTTTCCCTATACGCATCGCCCTTGACTTTATCGGTTTGAGTCGCATCTTGGTTCGCATTATTCTCATTGCACATAAAGGTTCTCTCTTAACACCCTACTTTCACATCATCAACCAAATCATCCCAAAAATCGGAATCCATTTTTTTAATGACTAGGGTTTGCTCGGCTTGCATGCCTAGGCCGAATTCGTAGATGAATTCTGCGAGTTTTTCGCCGTCGATTAATACTAAGGTGGTGCTGCCGTTTAGGCTGGTGCTGTATTCTAGGGCGTGTTTTGTGAATGAAGAGGTGGTAATAAAAACGCCTTTGTTGGATTGGGCTACGGCGAGTGCGCCGACGAAACGTTGGATTTCTTCGCGGCCTACGGTAATGTCGCGGCGGTAGCGTTTGGCTTGTAAATGGATTTTGCCTAAGCCTAAAACGTCTTCTTTAATGACGCCATCTATACCGCCATCGCCGGATGCTTTGGTCACTTGCCCTGCATCTTTAATTTTTCCGCCATAACCCATTTTTTCGAGGAGTTTTACCACCAGCTTTTCGAACTCGTAGGGGTTTTTACTTAAAATGGTATCTAAAATTAGCTCGCACTCGGCTTCACGAATTTCTTCAAAGGCTTGCAGCATTTGTTCATGGGGTGTGGTTTGTATGGGAGTGCCGATGGCTGTTGTGGCCTGGATTGGCGATCCAGTAAATTGGCGCTTCTCTTTTTCGCGCTGATTAATGGCGTCTTTTACATAGCTTTTAATATCGTTTGGCTTAGCTAAAAAAGTTCTGCCAAGGGTGGTAATTTCATACATCCCGCGCTTGGGGCGATCCACTAAACCGGTATTTTTCAAATAACTTAAACACCAACTCAAACGATCTAAAAAAACCGTGCCATTGCCAGAGGCATACTCCTGCCCGATCTCCTCCTCGCTCAAAGCAAACTCTTTAGCCAGCGGTAACTCGATGGAGCGCCAAGGCGTTACACCATTAACATCAAGGTACTTTAAAGCCGCATTAAATAAATCGTCGTATTTTGGTATGCTCATTACCCTGCCTTCTGATTTTACTCGCCCTGAGAGACCAGAGCACTCATCATCTACCTTATGTAAATACTGGGAAAATCTTATAACCAACGATTAGAGTATTATAGTTATCGGCTTTCGACCAACCCCTTTTAACCTGCCAACATGACTAACCGCCGAACTTATCGACGCAATACATTGTTACCGTTGATTCATACTCACGATTCATCAAATTGGAAATACCGCCACTCATTTCGAAAACGACTGTCTCAGGTGCGCCAGTCTGTTGATCGACCAAAGTAAACGTGATTTTACGATCATGGAAATCTTTCTTTTTCCGAACATCGAATACTTTTACATACACCTTCGCAAGACCACACTGGCGAGACAAAATGTCGTTCAAAGATCTTTCGTATACGCGGTAATCATCATTTCTATCTTGCAATCGACAATCTATCTGGGAGCTTTCAACGTGTTCGACATACTGCAATATTGAATCAATTAAGGGCTTCAAATATCGGGAAGTATTAGGCGTAGCCGCGTAGGGATCTCGAATTTCCAATCGTTCAACATATTTTCCTTTGAGGTATTCAAAAATATTCTCATAGTTTCGCACCTCACCTGCATCATACCTAAACACCTGAACTGGAGACCGAGAAGTAAAATACTCTAGTGGGTAAACATTTTTTTCTACGTCAATTAATATTCTGTCG